>NZ_JRUQ01000037.1 GCF_000773975.1 Erwinia typographi | reverse complement strand
AGAGCGGTGCGGCAAGGGCCTGAGACCTTACTGCGAGGTGGCGTATATTACGCTTTCCCCCTTCAGAGTCAACTTCTTTTTAAGAAGATTTCCCCCGGCGGTTCAGCCTGCTGAACCTCTCAACCCGGCGGCCGGTAAGCCGTTGTTCCGTGTCAGTGGAGGCGCATTATAGGGAGTTTCTGACGGCTGACAAGTCCAGATTGAAAAAAAACGCTCAACCGCTCACTTTTCAACCCAAATCACCAAAAACCCCCCTTTTCCGTTCATTTATCGCACAAAAAATGGGCCCGAAGGCCCATTTTTTTCTGCATCAGAGGTTATTGGTGCGCGACAATGACCCCGTCCTTAACATCCATTTCGATCAATTTGCCCGGCACCAGTGCTCCAGAGAGGATCTGCTGCGCCAGTGGGTTTTCGATCTGCTGCTGGATAGCCCGTTTCAGAGGGCGCGCGCCGTAAACCGGGTCATAACCGTTTTCACCGAGCAGTTGCAGCGCGGCTTCGGAGATGTGCAGTTCAAACCCACGATCCGCCAACCGGTCATAAAGACGCTGTAGCTGAATCTTCGCAATCGAAGCAATATGCTGCTCGCCCAGCGGATGGAACACCACCAGCTCATCGATACGGTTGATGAACTCAGGACGGAAGTGCTGACCGACTACCGTCATCACCACATCTTTCATTTCCGGGTAGCTTAACGAACCAAACCGTTCCTGAATCAGATCGGAACCCAGGTTAGAAGTCATGATCACCACAGTGTTACGAAAATCGACCGTTCTGCCCTGTCCGTCGGTCAGGCGGCCATCCTCCAGCACCTGCAAAAGAATGTTAAACACATCAGGATGCGCTTTTTCCACCTCGTCCAGCAGGATCACCGAATATGGACGGCGGCGGACGGCTTCCGTCAGGTATCCCCCTTCTTCATAGCCCACGTAGCCCGGAGGCGCGCCGACCAGACGGGAAACTGAATGTTTCTCCATAAACTCAGACATATCGAGGCGAACCATCGCGTCGTCGCTGTCAAACATAAAGTTAGCCAGCGCCTTACAGAGTTCGGTCTTACCTACCCCGGTCGGGCCGAGGAACAGGAATGAGCCGATGGGACGATTAGGATCGGCCAGACCCGCCCGGCTGCGGCGAATCGCATTCGACACGGCCTCAACCGCTTCGTTCTGCCCAATCACCCGCTGATGCAGATCCTGCTCCATGCGCAGCAGTTTCTCGCGCTCACCTTCCATCATCCTGGCGACAGGTATCCCGGTCCAGCGGGCCAGCACGTCGGCAATTTCGACTTCCGTCACGCGGTTGCGCAGCAGACGCATTGTCTTACCTTCAGACTGCGTAGCCAGCGCCAGCTGTTTTTCCAGTTCCGGAATCTTGCCGTATTGCAGCTCGGACATCTGGGCCAGATCGCCGAGGCGGCGAGCCTGCTCCATTGACAGCTTGGCCTGCTCCAGCTCCGCTTTGATCGTTTGAGTCCCGGACAGCGAGGCTTTCTCCGCTTTCCACTCCTCTTCGAGTTCCGAGTAGTCGCGCTCTTTCTGATTCAGCTCGTCTTCCAGCATTTCCAGCCGTTTAATGCTGGCATCGTCGGACTCTTTCTTCAGAGCCTGCTGCTCCAGCTTCAGCTGAATAATGCGGCGCTCAAGCCGGTCCAGCGACTCCGGCTTGGAGTCAATCTGCATACGGATGCTGGAAGCGGCCTCGTCAATCAGGTCGATGGCTTTATCCGGCAGCTGACGGTCAGCAATGTAGCGGTGCGACAGCGTTGCCGCCGCCACGATAGCCGGATCGGTAATCTGCACATGGTGATGAAGCTCGTAGCGTTCCTTCAAGCCACGCAGGATGGCAATGGTGTCCTCAACGCTGGGTTCAGCGACAAACACCTTCTGGAAACGACGCTCCAGCGCGGCATCTTTCTCAATATACTGGCGATACTCATCAAGCGTAGTGGCGCCGACGCAGTGAAGCTCCCCGCGAGCCAGAGCAGGCTTAAGCATGTTGCCGGCATCCATCGCGCCGTCAGCTTTCCCTGCGCCAACCATAGTGTGCAGCTCGTCGATAAACAGAATAACGTTGCCTTCCTGCTTAGAAAGATCGTTCAGCACGCCTTTCAGGCGCTCTTCGAATTCGCCACGATATTTCGCACCGGCGACCAGCGCCCCCATGTCCAGCGCCAGCACGCGACGCCCTTTCAGACCTTCCGGCACCTCACCATTAATGATTCGCTGCGCAAGCCCTTCCACGATCGCCGTTTTCCCTACGCCGGGTTCACCAATCAGCACCGGGTTGTTTTTCGTACGGCGCTGGAGAACCTGAATAGTGCGACGGATTTCTTCATCACGCCCAATCACCGGGTCTAACTTGCCGGACTCCGCGCGCTCGGTCAGATCGATAGTGTATTTTTTCAGTGCCTGACGCTGATCCTCGGCTCCCTGGTCGTTCACGTTTTCGCCTCCTCGCATCTGGTCAATGGCCTTGCTGAGCTTGTCGCTGGTGGCGCCGCTGGACTTCAGCAGATCGGCCAGCGACCCACGCGAGTCGAGGGCGGCCAGAACAAAAAGTTCGGATGAGATGAAGTTATCAGCACGCTTCTGCGCCAGCTTATCGCAGAGGTTCAGCACGCGAACCAGATCGGCAGAAGGCTGGACGTCGCCCTCCGTGCCTTCTACCTGCGGCAGACGGCTGATAGCCTGTTCAACGCCGCTGCGCAAAGCGGTGACGTCAACGCCGGCGGTGGTCAGTAAAGGACGAACGGAACCGCCTTCCTGAGTCAGTAAAGCGCTCATCAGGTGGAGAGGTTCGATAAATTGATTGTCGCGCCCCAGGGCTAAAGACTGGGCATCGGCGAGAGCAAGCTGGAATTTGTTAGTAAGACGATCCAGACGCATAATTCCCCCATTCAGGTCAAATTGCTACTGGAGATTAAATGAGGTCATCCCTCAAATTTTCAAGTTTAATGACCCAAATATATTGGCGAAAAATACATCATTCTGGACCGTCTTATGGCGCTAGGTTATATCAGCCAGATCAAACTTGCCATACGACCGGTGACGCCATCGCGTCGGAAGGAGAAAAATTCAGCCGGTTCTGAGGCGGTACACAGGCCACCACCCGTGATGTGGCGCACTCCGCTGCAGGCCAGGCGCTCCCGGGCGAGCAGCCAAATGTCGGCATAATATTTTTCGCCGACGGCACGGAAAGCGGCATCAGTGTGCAAATTTTGCGCTAAAAAGGCCTCGCGGACCTCCGGCCCCACCTCGAAAACCGCTGGCCCAATCGCGGGACCGAGCCAGGCGATGATCTCCTGAGGAGGCGCCAGAAAAGTAGCCAGCGTCGCCTCTAAAACCCCCTGACAAAGCCCTCGCCACCCAGCATGGGCCGCTGCCACTTCCCTGCCATCCGCCGAACAAAAAAGCACCGGCAGGCAGTCCGCGGTCATCACCGCGCAGGGTATCCCCCGCTGGCGGGTATAAACCGCATCCGCACGCAAGGAAGAAGGCTCATCGCCGGTCAGCTGGAGCACTTCGCTACCATGTACCTGCTCCAGCCAGACTGGCGGGGAAGGCAGACCGCCAAGCTCAGCCAGGCGCTGCCGGTTGGCCTGCACATGCCGAGGATCATCGCCAACGTGCGCCCCGAGATTCAGTGAATCCCAGGGCGAGAGGCTAACGCCGCCCGCTCGCGTCGAGCTGTATGCCCGCACGTTAGCAGGCGGCGTCCAGTCGGGCTTAATCAGGCTCATTACCAGTCCAGCTGATCCTTAAACTCTTCAGTATCCGCTTTCATGGCGGCGATTAACTCCACCATATCCTGCGGCAGAGGCGCGTGCCATTCCATTTCAATGCCGCTAATCGGATGATACAGGCGAAGCATGGTGGCATGCAGGGCCTGGCGATCAAATTTGCGCAGCGTGGCGATAAACGCTTCCGATGCCCCTTTAGGCGGACGAGGACGGCCGCCGTATAAAGGATCGCCCACCAGCGGGTGGCTGATGTGCGACATATGCACGCGAATCTGGTGAGTGCGACCCGTTTCAAGGCGCAGACGCATCCGCGTATGGGCACGGAAGTGTTCCATGATGCGATAATGGGTAGTGGCCGGCTTGCCCATCGGATGAACTGCCATATGGGTGCGCTTAGTAGAGTGGCGGCTGATAGGTTCGTCTACCGTCCCGCCTGCCGTCATTCTGCCAATGGCTACCGCTTCATACTCACGGGTAATCTCTCTTAGCTGCAAAGATTCCACCAGGTGCGTTTGGGCTGGAACCGTTTTTGCCACCACCATCAGGCCGGTGGTGTCTTTATCAAGGCGATGAACGATACCCGCACGCGGCACGTCTGAAATTGCGGGGAAGTAATGCAACAGCGCATTCAGCACCGTCCCGTCAGGATTGCCTGCGCCGGGATGCACCACCAAACCGCGGGGTTTGTTGATCACCAGGATATCGTCATCTTCATAGACGATGTCCAGAGCAATGTCCTGCGCTTCCCAGCGGGCTTCCTCTTCAATTTCCGCATCAATAGCGATTTGTTCGCTGCCAAGCACTTTTTCTTTTGGTTTATCGATGATTACGCCATTAACGGCGACGCGACGGTCGAGAATCCACTCTTTTATGCGAGATCGAGAATAATCAGGGAACAATTCGGCCAAAGCCTGATCTAAGCGTTGTCCGAGTTGCGATTCGGATACCGTTGCGTTGAGTTTTACTTGTTGTGCCATAAACAGCTTCTTCGTTAACGTTGGGTTTTCACGGCGATGCCGTTTAATATAATGTGCTATTGTACCTGGTCACTATCGGGAGCTACACGGACAGCTTCCTGAATAACACTCTGAGGATAATCAAATCGTCATGACGCGTATGAAATATCTGGTGGCTGCAGCCACGTTGAGCCTGGCATTAGCTGGTTGTTCCGGCTCGAAGGAAACGGTGCCCGACAATCCGCCTTCGGTCATCTATGCCACAGCCCAGCAAAAACTGCAGGACGGTAACTTTAAAGGAGCAATAACGCAACTGGAAGCGCTTGATAACCGCTACCCGTTCGGCCCTTACTCCCAGCAAGTTCAGCTAGACCTGATCTACGCTTATTACAAAAATGCCGATTTGCCGCTGGCGCAGGCCGCAATTGACCGCTTCATGCGTCTGAATCCAACCCACCCGAATATTGATTACGTGATTTATATGCGTGGTCTGACGGATATGGCGCTGGACGATAGCGCACTGCAGGGCTTCTTCGGCATCGACCGCTCTGACCGCGATCCTACGCATGCGCGTGACGCCTTCCATGACTTCTCTCAGCTGCTGCGCGGTTATCCGAACAGTCAGTACGCCACCGACGCAAGAAAACGTCTGGTGTATCTGAAAGATCGTCTGGCGAAATATGAGTTATCCGTTGCTCAATTCTACACGAAGCGCGGGGCTTATGTTGCAGTAGTTAACCGTGTTGAGCAAATGATGAAAGATTATCCAGATACGCAGGCAACCCGCACCGCGCTGCCGCTGATGGAAAATGCCTACCGTCAGCTGCAGCTCACTGCGGAAGCGGACAAAGTCGCCAGCCTGATTGCAATCAATAAGGCTTAAGCGTTGTACATGAAAAATGGCAGCCGGTGGCTGCCATTTTTTTTGCCCGAAGTCGCGCCACGCTGGCGGTTTCTCTTGCGGGTTAACCTGTCAATCATGCCCGCTAAAATGCCGCCAGACAACCCCTCGCTGAGCAATTATCACCCCATCTCACAGATTTTTTACCCTTGACAAAAAGTGACAAAAAAACGTGATTTCGATCACCCATCAGGCCCTTTTTCAAGGTATGCTGGACCCACATTCGACGGAAATGACAGAGAGGTAAGCACTATGGTTCTGAACATTACCAGCAAGCACATGGAAATTACTCCGGCTATCCGCCAACATGTCGAAGACCGTCTGGCCAAGCTCGAAAAATGGCAAACTGACCTGATAAAACCCCATATCGTTCTTTCAAAGGAGCCGAAGGAATTTGTCGCTGATGCCACCATCAATACGCCTAATGGCCCGCTGGTCGCCAGCGCGAAGCATGATGATATGTATACGGCTATCAATGATCTGATCGTCAAGCTGGAGCGTCAGCTGAACAAGGTTCAGCATAAAGGCGAAGCCCGCCGCGCCAACGCCAGCGTAAAAGACCTGAGCGTCGTCGATCAGGAATAAACGTTAAAAGGGAGATAACGCGCCTCAGGGCGCGTTTTTTATTGACAGAGAGAAATTGCAGCGGTTACTTTAAACACTCGCTGGTTCTGGATACCACAATGAAAAAACTGCCGTTCTTCTTCGCATTCTTTTTTACCTTCCCCTGACTGGGAGGCAATTCGTCGTGTAAGAAAGAATGCGAAGACGAACTATAAAGCCTCCCAAACGGGAGGCTTTTTTTTTATGAACATCTGACAGGTAGCATTATGACCCCTGAGAATCCCCTGCTGGGCCTGCGCGATAAAATCAGCGCGCTGGATGAACAACTGCTGAATTTACTTGCCCAACGTCGGGCGCTGGCAGTTGAGGTTGCAACGGCGAAAATGGCCACCCACCGCCCGATCCGCGACATCGATCGCGAGCGGGATCTACTGGAGCATCTGATCACCCTGGGCAAAGGCCACAAGCTGGACGCGCACTACATTACGCGTCTGTTTCAGCTCATTATTGAAGACTCGGTGCTGACTCAGCAGGCGCTGCTGCAAAAGCATCTGAATAACACCACGGCGCTCTCGGCTCGTATCGCCTTCCTCGGTCCGAAAGGCTCTTATTCTCACCTGGCTGCCCGCCATTATGCTGCCCGTCATTTCGATACTTTTATTGAAAGCGGCTGCCTGAAGTTCCACGACATCTTCACTCAGGTGGAAACAGGTCAGGCTGACTATGCGGTTCTGCCAATTGAAAATACCAGTTCCGGCTCGATAAACGACGTCTACGATCTGTTGCAACAGACCAGTCTCTCCATCGTCGGTGAGATGACGATCCCGATCGATCACTGCGTTTTGGTCAATGGTCACACCGATCTACAGCAAATCAAAACGGTCTACAGCCATCCACAGCCGTTCCAGCAGTGTAGCCAGTTTATCAACCGCTACCCGCACTGGAAAATTGAGTACACCGAAAGCACTGCGGCCGCTATGGAAAAAGTCGCCGCGATGAACTCACCTGAAGTGGCCGCCATTGGGAGTGAAGCGGGCGGCGCGCTTTATGGCCTTCAGGTGCTGGAACGCAACCTGGCCAATCAGAAGCAAAATATCACCCGCTTTATCATTCTTGCCCGCAAGCCGGTTGACGTAACGCCACAGGTGCCGGCTAAGACCACGCTGATTATGGCAACGGGTCAACAGGCGGGGGCGCTGGTAGAAGCGCTGCTGGTGCTACGTAAGCACAACCTGGTGATGAGTAAGCTTGAGTCGCGTCCGATTAATGGCAACCCGTGGGAAGAGATGTTTTATATCGATTTCCAGGGCAACCTGCGATCCAATGAGGTTCAGCAAGCGCTCGCAGAACTGTCCCCTATTACCCGATCGCTGAAGGTACTTGGCTGCTATCCCAGCGAAAACGTCGTTCCTGTCGAACCGGAATAGCCCTGAGCCATCAGCCGTCTTGCGGCGGCTGATGCTTCTTTGCGCTGAATCATTTACACCCTGAAGCCTGACGCTATATCATTGCGTACATAACGCTATTCAGGGATATACCATGCCGCACATTTTCAGGGTTTCTGCTCTCACCGTCTTACTCGGTCTTCTCCCCTTCTGCTCCCAGGCTGCTCGTGAGGTTACCGATCAGCTTGGCCGTCAGGTCACAATCCCCGATCGCGTTGACCGCGTAGTGGTTTTACAGCACCAGACGCTTAATCTGCTGGTCCAGCTGGACGCCACCAGCACCATGGTCGGCATTCTTGGCAACTGGAAACAGCAGTTGGGAGATGGCTACGCACGCCTTGTGCCACAGCTTGCCAGTATTCCCGCGCTCGGTGATTTAACCCATGTGGATCTGGAGAAGCTGGTCGCCCTTCATCCACAGGTGGTTTTTGTCACCAACTACGCGCCCACAGAGATGATCGAGCAGATCCAGAAGCTGGGTATTGCGGTGATTGCCATCTCCCTGCGTAGCGGCGATGAGAAACAGCAGGGCAAGCTGAATCCTGAATTACAGGATGAAGATCGGGCTTATAACCAGGGACTTAAAGACGGGATCGAGCTAATCGGCGAGGTGGTTAATCATCAGCAGCAGGCGAAAGCGCTGATTAAAGCCACCTTTGAAGAACGTCAGCAAACGGCAGAGCGCCTCAAAGGTATTCCTGCCGATCGAAGGATTCGCGCCTATATGGCCAATCCTGACCTGACGACTTACGGCTCAGGAAAATATACCGGGCTGATGATGTCCCATGCCGGTGCGCTAAACGTGGCGGCAGCAACGGTGAAAGGCTATAAGCAGGTGTCGATGGAGCAAATTATTGCCTGGAACCCTCAGGTCATTTTTGTGCAGGACCGCTATCCGAAGGTGATTGATGAAATTAATCAGCAGCCCGCCTGGCAGGCGGTCGACGCGGTTAAAAACCATCGCGTCTATCTGATGCCTGAATATGCCAAGGCCTGGGGCTATCCCATGCCTGAAGCGCTGGCGCTGGGCGAACTGTGGATGGCGAAAAAGCTTTATCCTGAGAAATTCAGCGACGTGGACATGCAAACAAGGGCAGACAGCTGGTATCAGCGTTTTTACCGCACCCACTACGCTGGCAATAACTGATGAATGCATTAAAAGTGCTGGCGGCCGGGAGCCTGCGGGTCGTCTGGCCGAAGCTGATGAGGGCATTTGAGCAGGAAAGCGGCCTGCGCGTGCAAACCGATTTTGGCCCTGCCGGGCTACTTTTACAGCGCATTAAGCACGGCGAATACTGCGATCTGTTTGCTTCCGCCAATACCCTGCATCCGCAAGCGCTGATAAAGACCGGAAAGGCTTCGGCCACGGCGGTGTTCACTCATAATCAGCTTTGCCTCAGCGTCACGCCAGCGCTGGCGGCGGAAAACCGTAGCTGGCTGGAACTGCTGCTCGATCCTTCCCTGCGCCTCGCCACCTCAACGCCGCTAAGCGATCCTTCCGGGGACTATACATGGCTGCTGTTCGATCGGATTGAGGCGACGCATCCAACACAGGGTGAAGCATTGAAGCAGCGCGCCCTGAAGCTGGTCGGCGGCCCGCAAAGTGCGGCGGTTCCCGAGGGGAAGCTGGCAGCGGCGTGGCTGCTGGACAGTGGCCAGGCGGAGATGTTTATTGGCTATCAGAGCTATGCGCCCCGGCTGAGGGCGGAGGGAAGCGCGGTATGCCTTAGTATTCCCTCGCCGTGGCAGATAAAAGCAGACTATGCCTTTGCCCGCTGCACGGAAAACGCCGCGCGACTGGCCGACTTTTTGCTGTCGCCACAGGCACAAAAGCTGTTTCAGGAAGCGGGATTTAGTCAGTAAAAGAAAAAGGCCGTTTCCGGCCTTAGAGTATGGTTACTGGCGGCTGTCGTTTGCCTGACGCAGCAGCGTCCGGCTCTCCAGCATAAAGCGCTGGGCGTAATCGCCAAACCAGTGTTCGACCTTACGGAAGCTGTCGATAAACGCCTGCTTATCGCCCTGCTCCAGCAACTTGATAGCTTCACCAAATCGCTGATAGTAGCGCTTAATCAGCGCCAGGTTGCTTTCGGAAGACATAATGATATCGGCATACAGCTGCGGGTCCTGGGCAAACAGCCTGCCCACCATCGCCAGTTCCAGACGGTAGATCGGCGAAGACAGCGCCAGCAGCTGTTCAAGCTGCACGTTTTCTTCCGCCAGATGCAGGCCATAGGCGAAAGTCGCAAAGTGGCGCAGCGCCTGAATAAAGGCCATGTTCTGATCGTGCTCCACCGCGCTGATCCGATGTAAACGCGCGCCCCAGACCTGAATCTGCTCCAGCAGCCACTGGTAGGCTTCCGGCTGGCGGCCATCACACCACACCACCACCTGCTTAGCCAGGCTGCCGCTATCGGGACCGAACATTGGATGCAGCCCTAATACCGGACCGCTGTGAGCAGCCAGCATCGCCTGAAGCGGGCTGTTTTTCACCGATGCCAGATCGACCAGAATGCAGTCCTCAGGCAGCGGCGGCAATTCAGCAATGACCTGTTCGGTCAGATGAATAGGCACGCTGATAATCACCATGCCAGCATCGGCCAGCATGATGTCCGCCTGCGACCAGTCCTCTTTATCAAGGATTTTTACCTGATAGCCAGAAAGCGTGAGCATCTTTTCAAACAGCCGCCCCATCTGGCCTTTACCGCCGACAATCACCACCGGACGCAGGTCGGGATTCAGCGTTTTGAACCCTTTATCGTTTTCACTCGAATATGATTCACGCATCAGCCTGCGCAGAACATCCTCAATCAGATCGGGGGGAACGCCGAGCAGTTCCGCCTCTTTGCGCCGTGAAGCCAGCATTGAGGCTTCACGTTCTGGAACATAAATCGGTAATCCATAACGGCTCTTTACCTCGCCAACTTCAGCGACGAGATGCAGACGTTTGGCCAGCAGATCGAGCAGCGCTTTATCAACTTCATCAATTTGATCGCGTAGCGCGGTCAGTTCAGCCACCATAATTACTCCTCTTGCGCGAGACGCGCCGCCAGCACGCCGTTCAGATCCTGGTGAATTTCACGCAGCAGGGCTTCGGTGGTTTCCCAGTTGATGCAGGCATCCGTCACGGAAACGCCGTAGCGCATCTCGGCCCTGGGCTGCTCGGAAGACTGGTTGCCTTCGTGAAGATGGCTTTCCAGCATCAGGCCCATAATCGAACGGTTGCCGTCTTTGATCTGCGCTACCGCAGATTCAGCCACGCCGGACTGGCGACGAAAATCTTTGTTAGAATTGCCGTGGCTGCAATCTATCATCAAGGAGGGACGGAGTCCCGCCTGACGCATCTCTTTTTCACACTGCGCCACATCTTCCGGGCCGTAATTAGGGGTCTTGCCGCCGCGCAGGATCACATGGCCGTCCGGATTACCCTGGGTTTGCAGCAGACAAACCTGGCCGCTCTGATTGATGCCGACAAACCGGTGCGGCATTGAGGCTGCGCGCATAGCGTTGATCGCCGTACCGAGGCTGCCGTCGGTGCCGTTTTTAAAGCCAACCGGCATCGACAGACCGGACGCCATTTCGCGGTGGGTTTGGGATTCGGTGGTACGGGCGCCAATGGCCGACCAGCTGAACAGATCGCCCAGGTACTGCGGGCTGTTAGGGTCCAGCGCTTCCGTCGCCAGCGGCAGGCCCATCTCAACCAGATCCAGCAGCAGACGCCGGGCAATGTGCAGGCCCGCTTCCATATCAAAAGAGTTATCCATGTACGGATCGTTGATCAACCCTTTCCAGCCAACGGTAGTCCGTGGCTTTTCAAAATAGACGCGCATAACAATATACAGCTGATCCTTCAGCTGGTCAGAGAGAGTTTTCAGATGACGAGCGTAATCCAGAGCAGCTTCAGTATCGTGAATGGAGCACGGGCCGCAAACCACCAGCAGACGGTGATCTTTTCCACTGGTGATATCAGCAATAGTCTGGCGAGAAGCGGCGATTTGCGCCTCCAGGGCAGCATTCAGCGGAAACTGTTTTTTTAACTCTTCCGGCGTGATCAGAATTTGTTCGCCAGCGATATGGACATTATTAAGCGCGTCTTTTTGCATGATGGTCATCCTGTTTCTCTCGTTATGCGTAGTCAGCCCTCAGTGAGGTGGTGAACAATGTATCATATGCGGTACAAAACTCAATCCTTACATGTACACTTTTATTACCATAGACATAAAAGCAATAAAGAACATAAAAATAAAACAACAAAATCAATTAAATAACCAACAACCCACAAAAACAACCCGCAACCAATTCGTAAAATTAACTTTACACCAAACTGTTTGCGTGAAGCCTCTCGTTGAGACAAAGGCTTATCTACGAGGGACTTACGTTGGGCTAAGCGGCCCCGTCAGCAAAACCGCAGGCTGCAAACGGACGCCACTAAAAGACTGAGAAAAGAGACAGAGGGGCTGAGAAGGACTTAATGCAGAGGTAATCTGACAGCTACCGCTATAAACAGCCGGTGACTGTCAGACAAGAACGTAGAAACGGGGCAGGCTCTCAGAGATGAACCAGACGAAGCTTATTTGGCACTGCTAAGCGTTTTCTGGCGATGACCGGTTCCCATCCGGCAGGCGAGGTCAAACGCATTAGCCATCGCGGTGGTTTTGGCGATGCCCTTGCCGACAATCTCATAGGCCGTTCCATGGGCTGGCGTGGTAACAGGAATCGGCAAGCCGCCCTGTACGGTAACGCCGATATCGAAGCCCATCATCTTGGTGGCGATTTGCCCCTGGTCATGATACATCGAGACAATACCGTCAAACTGCCCGTCTCTGGCACGCAGGAAAATAGTATCTGCCGGGAAAGGCCCTTCTGCGGGATAGCCCTGGCTCGCGGCCAGCTCAATACCGGGGGTAATAATTCTGCCCTCTTCATCACCATAATTGCCGTTATCGCCGTTGTGAGGATTTAAGCCACACACGCCGATTTTGGGCTGCGCCACGCCAGCGTCTTGCAGCGCCCGCGTCAACATGCCGATGGCTCTGGCAACCTTCTCAGCGCTTAGCTGGCTGGAAACCGCCGACAGAGGAATATGCGAGGTCACCCGCGCGGTCCAGAGTTTATCCAGCACATTAAATTCGCCACAAACGCCTTTGTAATTCAGCTCATTGGACAGCCAGCGCATCTCATCCTCTTGCTGCATCCCCCCCAGACGCATCGCGCCTTTGTTCAGTGGACCAAAGCACAGCGCATCGGCCTGCCCAGACGCCACCATTGCTACCCCTATTTTTAGTGATTCCAGGATAAATAAGCCGTTTTCCTCGCCCACTTTCGCTGGGGTAATAACACGGTGTAATCCAGGCCACTGTGGAATAGACAACCAGTCAGATTCGGTCGGCAGCGGTACGCCTCTGCTCTTCGCCGCAGCTTCAAGCGCGGGCATATTAGCAATTAACGTTACGTTCGCCTTGCGGGCCGTAAGCGGGTCCGCGAGCAGTGTGACAATGATCTCTGGACCAATGCCCGCGGCATCGCCTACCGCCAGAGCTATATGCGGTTTATCTGTCACGGCGAACTGTTGACGGGCTGTTTCACTTGTCATGGTCATTTGCTCCTCAATGTATAACGGGCAGAGGCGAACCTCTGCCGATGAAATGGAATAAGGGAATAAAGGGGTAAGAGACAGCGTCATCCCACCAGCGATTGTTGCGCAGTGACTTTTTTCTGTTCCAGATGCTCGACTGTTATATCCGGGCGGATCCACTGGGTTAAAATAATCCCAATAATCAGGAAGCCAATCGCCCCCGCAAAGGGCAGCGTCCAGCTCCCGGTCATATCAATCATCAGGCCGAAAATAATCGGTGAAACGATGGTCGCCATCGCGGCGCCGAAGTTGAGCATACCGCTGGCTGTTCCCGCCGTTTTTGGCGAAACGTCCATAGGCACCGCCCAAATCGGGCCGATAGTCAGTTCCAGGAAGAAAAACGCCGCACTCAGGCACAGGGCGATAGTGACGACGTCATGGCTAATCAGTACGGGGATAAAGAAGATCAATCCACCGAGCAGGCTGACCGTGATCACCCCCTGACGAGCCAGCGCCAGGCGGCCAGTGCGTCGCAGAATCCAGTCGCTGACCACGCCACCGGTCAGATCACCCAGTACGCCAGCAAAGAACACCCCTGATGAGTAGAGCGCTGAACTTTTAATATCGAGGTTCAGCGACTGCATGAAGAAGATCGGCATCCAGCTGAAAAACAACGTGTTTGACCAGACCATGCAGAAATAAACCCCGATGGTGGCGCGCATACGACGCAGGATAGTCCACCATGAATGAGGCATTGCGCTGCTGCCTTCCTGAACGCTTTCCCGACGCGGCAGGAGTGCCATTTCTTCAGGGGAAACCCCGGCGTGCTCTTCAGGCGTTTCTTTGAAGTAAACCAGCCAGACCACCAGCCACAACGCCGACAGGATACCCACGACGATGAATGACGCGCGCCATGAATGCCAGGCAATCAGGATGGCTACCAGGGGTGGCGCCACGGCGTTACCCAGCCGGGAAAAGGAGTGCGTTAATCCCTGAGCCATACCGCGTTTAGGTTTGGGCACCCAATTCGTGATAGCTCTGGCCTGAGCAGGGAGAGCGGCCCCCTCACCAATCCCCAGCAAAAGACGCGCCAGGCACAGGGAAACCAGACCGCCGATCAGGCCGGTACAGACAGTGGCAACGGCCCAGATCAGCCCACAGGCGATGATGGTTCTGCGTGCGCCGAAGCGGTCCGCTACCCACCCGCCCACCAGTTGGAAAATGGCGTAGGTATAGCCAAAGGCGGAAAAAGCGATGCCGAGCTGGGTATTGGTAAGTCCGAGTTCGGCTTTCAGTGGCCCTGCGGCAGCGGCCAGGTTGACGCGATCCAGATAAAGGATAAACGACATGGCACAGAAGATAATCAGCATATTCCTGCTGATAGGGGACTGAGTTTTCAAAATTGCCTCCTGCTATTATGTAATTGGGGCAGTAGTTGTAGGGTATGTCGCCCGGTCAACTATGAGGCAATAATTAATACTCAAGCTATTAGCATTTTAGATATACAGCCTTAACAATACGTCAATGCGCAGCCTGGCGGATGCCGCTTAGCAGTGAAAGAATGTTGTCGGTCGCCAGCGCCAGCGAGGCTTGCGGCTGATGGCATAACACGAACTGCCGATTGGCCAGAGGGTCTTGAAGCGGTAAATGCGCAAACTCCGAAGTGGAGATAATCTGGCTGGCAACCGCTTCCGGCATCAGCCCTACCCCGATACCGCAGGAAATCATCGCGGCCATGCTATCGAAGCTACCTACGCGGATGCGCATTTTCAGCGGCTTGTCTAAGCGCCGGGCCAGCTGGGCGAGCATGATCGAAATGGAGGCGCCTTCAGTCAGTCCGATCAGATCGTGCTGAAGGAGTTCTGTCGCCGTTAACGGCTGATGTTGGGCGACCCATTGAGCCAGAGGATGGTCAACCGGCGTCACCACGCAGAGGCGATCCTGACGATAAGGGATCACCGGCAGAGAAACATGGCTTACCGTCTGTTCATAGATACCAATATCCGCCACCCCACGCTGCACCGCCTGAATCACGTTTTCGCTGTTCATCTCATGCAGATCAATATGAATGTTGGGATAACGCTGGTGGCTGATACGCAGATCTTCGGTGAGAAATTGCAACACTGCCGAGGTACAGGCCGCGATGCGCACCACCCCGCGGTTGCCTTGCAGAAACGATTGCATATCATCCTGCATTCGCTCAGCGGAGTGCAAAATAGCCCGCGCATGCGCCAGAATAGCGCGTCCCGCATCGTTCAGCGCCATGCCATGCGGTAAACGTACGAACAGCGCCATACCGAGCTGCTCCTCCAGCTCGCGGATACGGCGGGAAGCGGCGGCGGGAACCAGATGCAACTGTGCGGCCGCATGAGTAATTCCCCCCAGCTCTGCCGTGGCGACAAACAGCCTTAATGTCACCAGATCAAAACGTATGCTGGGGGCGATACGATAAACATTGCCCTCCCTGGACGACAAAGAGACCAGATTTTTGCTCATAGTGTATCCCCTGATAGTCAATGCCACGTCGCATTTTGTCTGCGTCTTATTCGGACAGGGGCTGAGCTAGAGCGGCCCCCCCTGCGGGTGATTCTATTCTGCCACTGAAGACCGAAAGGGTTGCCCCTTAATGTTCAAAAATGTGATATCGCCAGTAATACAATGCACGCATGTTAATTTTTAACAAAAATAAGCGTGATGACTGACATTTTTTCACATATGATGAGGGCCTTCTCATACAAGACTTAGCAGCAGCAGGAGGATATATGGCCTATTTAGGCGTCATTGCTGATGACTTTACTGGAGCAACGGATATCGCCAGCTTTTTGGCACAGAATGGCATGTCGGTAATCCAGTACAACGGCGTCCCCTCCGCAAATTCCGCGGTGAAAGAGGTCGAGGCGATTGTTATCAGCTTGAAATCACGCTCCTGTCCGCCGCAGCGCGCAGTCAGTGAGTCGCTATCAGCACTCAGCTGGCTAAGACAACAGGGCTGTCAGCGTTTTTACTTTAAATATTGTTCAACTTTTGACAGTACTGCTGAAGGAAATATCGGGCCGGTCACCGACGCCCTGCTGGCTGAACTGGGTGAAACCCAGACCATTTTCTCTCCCGCCTTGCCGGTCAATGGGCGTACCGTCTACCAGGGTTATCTGTTTGTCCATCAGCAGTTGCTGTCAGAATCGGGTATGCGCAACCATCCGGTTACGCCAATGCGTGACAGCAATCTGCTGCGCCTGATCGAGCAACAGTCTACGGGGCGAGCCGGGCTGATTCCTCTGGACGCTTTGCGCCAGGGAAGCGAAAACGTGGTCCAGCAACTGGCGCTATTACGCCAGCAGGGAGTCCGCTATGTAGTAATGGATGCAGTCAGTGAAGAAGATCTGCTGATTCAGGCGGTCGCCTCAGCAAATATGCGGCTGGTAACCGGCGGTTCAGGGCTGGCGATTGGCGTTGCTCGCCACTTTTCCGCATCACATCCTGGTAAGAAGAGTGAGCAACGCGGCCTGCCGGTCACGGGGCCGGGAGTCGTGCTTTCAGGCTCATGTTCAACAATGACCAACGCTCAGGTGGCCCGCTATAAACCCCAGGCTCCTCATGTTGCGCTGGAGATAGCCCGTTGCCTCGAAGATAACGATCGGTACGCAACCGAGGTTTGCCAGTGGGTGCGGGCGCAGCGCACCTCTTCTCTGGCCCCGATGGTATTTGCCACCTCTGAACCGGAAACGCTGCAACGTATTCAGCAGCAGTACGGTGCCGATAACAGCAGTCAGGCCATTGAACGCTTTTTTGCCCGGCTGGTCCCTCTGCTGGCAGAAGACGGCATTCAGCGATTTATTGTAGCGGGCGGCGAAACTTCCGGCGTGGTCACTCAGGCTCTGCATATACAGGGGCTGCACATTGGTCCGACTATTTCACCAGGCATTCCCTGGGTCAAAGCCACCGATCGTCCTCTGTCACTGGCCCTCAAGTCGGGCAATTTTGGCGATGAAAACTTTTTCGCCCGCGCACAACTGGAGTTTACGCCATGAATGAACAACAAATGCGTGAGGCGCTGGTCAGCCTGGGACGCTCGCTTTTCCAGCGCGGCTATGCCACCGGTTCGGCAGGCAATTTGTCAGTGTTGCTGGAAGATAACACCCTGCTGGCAACGCCAACTGGCTCCTGTTTAGGAGAACTGGATGCGGAGCGCTTATCTAAAGTAACCCTGGATGGCGAGCTAATTTCCGGTGATAAGCCCTCTAAAGAAGTCAGTTTTCACCGTGCGGTTTACCTGAATAATCCCAGCAGTAAAGCCATCGTCCATCTTCACTGTTTGTATCTGACGGCGCTCTCCTGCCTGGAGGATCTGGATACCAGCAACTGCATCCGCCCTTTTACGCCGTATGTAGTGATGAAGATGGGCGAAGTGCCGGTGGTCCCCTATTTTCGCCCTGGAGACAGGCAGATCGGTGAACATCTGGCCAGGCTTGCGCCGAACCACAACGCTTTTTTACTGGCAAATCACGGTCCGGTTGTCAGCGGCAAAACCCTGCGCGAAGCGGCCGATAATCTGGAAGAGCTCGAAGAAACGGCTCGCCTGATATTCACCCTCGGTGACCGACCGATACGTTATCTGACCCCGGCCGAAATCACTGCATTGAGGAGCTGAAAATGCCGAAATTCGCTGCTAACTTATCAATGATGTTTACCGAACTGCCTTTTATTGAACGTTTTTCCGCAGCGGCCCGCGCCGGGTTTGACGCTGTTGAATTTCTGTTTCCCTATGATTATTCTCTCAGTGACCTGCACTCTGTGTTACAGCAGACCGGGCTGAAGGTGGTGCTGTTTAACACTTGCGCTGGCAACATTGATCAAGGCGATTGGGGAATTGCGGCCCTGCCTGGACGGGAAGCCGAAGCCCGCCGCTATACGGACGAGGCGCTGGAGTATGCGCGGGCGATGAATTGCCCATCAGTACATGTTATGGCCGGCGTGATACCCAGTAATTTTTCGGCCGCCGCATGTCTGACCACCTTCGTTGAAAACCTGCGCTACGCGGCAGAACAATGTGCCGGGGAGAATATCCAGCTGCTGGTTGAGGCGCTCAGCCCAAAAACGCGCGCGGGTTACCTGTTTTCCAGTCAGTATCAGGCTTTGGAAATCATTAAAAAGGTCGATCGGCCCAATGTTAAACTGCAATTGGATCTGTTCCATGCCCAGCAGGTGGACGGTAACCTGAGCCATTTATTGCGTCAGTACGCCGGGCAATATGGTCATATTCAAATTGCTTCCGTCCCCGATCGTCATGAGCCTGACGAAGGTGAAGTGAACTATCCCTGGCTGTTTGAACTGCTGGACAGCCTCAACTACCATGGATGGGTAGGCTGTGAATATCAGCCGCGGGCGTCCACCGAAAATGGCCTCGGCTGGTTAGCGCCCTGGCGTCAGCCATGAAGCGACGGATGTCAGTACCGGAAAGGAGTGAAACCGCATGAAAATCCTGTACCGCCCTTATGCCAATTCAGATGCCCGAGACTTCGCCAGCGCCGTTAATGCCTCGCTGGATACGCTCAAGCCGTGGTTAGTTTGGGCCCACGAAGGATTTAGCGAAGCCGAAGCCCGCAGCTGGTTTGCCGCCACCCATACTTTGCGGGAAAAAGGGTTAGCGAACGAGCTGGGTCTGTTTACAGAAGAGGGGCGTTTACTGGGCGGTGCTGGGCTGCACTATTCGAGCGATCCGACTAATCACTGCTCAATTGGCTACTGGGTGCGCAGCAGCGAACAGGGTCAGGGTGTTGCCAGCCAGGCCGTTCTCTATTTGGTCAATCTGGCGTGGCAAAGTCCGGAAAGGGATACGGTGGAAATCCTCGCGGTGGAGGAGAATGCCGCCAGCCGCCGCGTGGCAGTGAAATGCGGCGCGGAATTTATCGGCATTCAGCATGGTTTGATCGTACTGGACAGCGGTCCGGTTAATACCGCGATCTACCACTTCCGACGTCCGCAGTAGCGTCGACAGGCATGGAGGCCCGTTAGCCCGCGGGGAAGAAATGACTAAAAGGTTCGAGATTGTCAATTGATGGGGCCTGCTGTAGCATCCTCTTTTACCTGTACAGGAAATTGAGATGAACCAGCCTATCCGCCTTGCCCTTGTTGGTGATTATCGTTCTTCTGCCGTTGCCCATCAGGCCATCCCGCCCGCCACCGAACTTGCCGCCGCCTGGCTGAACCTTCCGCTGAGCGCAGAATGGCTGCCGACTGAATCCGTGACCAGCCCTGCCGTCCTGGCGAATTTCGACGCCATCTGGGTGGTTCCCGGAAGCCCGTATAAAAACGATCGCGGTGCATTTATGGCTATCACCTATGCCCGTGAAAATAACGTGCCCTTTCTAGGTTCATGCGGGGGGTTCCAGTATGCCGTGGTGGAATATGCCCGCAACGTTATGGGCTGGAGCGATGCCGCTCATGCCGAGACTGACGCCGAAGGCCGCGTGGTCATTGCCCCGCTGAGCTGCTCGCTGCTGGAAAAGATGGGCGATATCGTGTTTGAGCCCGGCTCGCGAATTGCCAGCGCCTACGGCAAGCTGGAAACCTGCGAAGGCTACCACTGCAATTTCGGCGTTAACCCGGAATTTGTAAAAGAGCTGGCGGATTTCCCGCTGCGTATTACCGCATGGGATCGTGAAGGGGACGTGCGCGGCATTGAGCTGCCGGAGCATAAATACTTCGTCGCCACGCTGTTCCAGTCCGAACGCGCCGCGCTGCGCAATGAGCTGTCACCGCTGGTTGTCGAGCTTATTAAAGCCACCCAACGCTAATAACAGTCATAAAAAAAGGGCCAACCTCTCGGCTGGCCCTTCGTTCGCTATTAACTTAAGAAGCTGCTTTAGCGCCCAGACGTTCTTTGATACGTGCAGACTTACCGGTACGCTCACGCAGATAGTACAGTTTGGCCTTACGTACGGCGCCACGACGTTTCACAGCAATGCTGTCGATAACCGGTGAGTGAGTCTGGAATACACGCTCAACACCTTCGCCGTTAGAAATTTTACGAACAGTGAATGCAGAGTGCAGACCGCGGTTACGAATAGCGATAACCACGCCCTCGAATGCCTGCAGACGTTTCTTAGAACCTTCAACGACCCATACTTTCACTTCCACGGAATCACCCGGACGGAATGAAGGTACGTCCTGTTTCATCTGCTCTTGTTCAATTTGCTTGATAATGTTGCTCATAATTTAATCTCTTATCCTGGGTAAACTGATATTCAGGCGCGCGGCTACTGCCGTACATGCCCATCATCGTTATGTTGCCGGTTGAATTCCTTTTGGAATTCTCTGAGCAACTTTGCTTGCTCTTCAGTCAGAGCCAGGTTTTCCAGAAGTTCAGGTCTTCTTAGCCAGGTACGACCCAGCGACTGTTTCAAACGCCAGCGGTGAATTTCAGCATGGTTGCCCGACAGCAGTACTGGCGGAACCTCCATCCCTTCTAACACTTCAGGTCGGGTATAGTGCGGACAATCCAACAGGCCTTCGGAAAACGAATCTTCCTCGGCTGACGCCTGCTTGCCCAGGACGCCGGGTATAAACCGGGCGACCGAGTCAATCAGCGTCATCGCTGGCAGCTCCCCACCGCTGAGAACGTAATCGCCAATCGACCATTCTTCATCGATTTCGGTTTTGATTACGCGCTCATCAATCCCTTCATAACGACCGCACACCAGAATTATCTTCTGATGGGTCGCCAGTTCGCAAACTCCTTGCTGATCGAGTTTACGCCCCTGAGGTGAAAGATAAATCACCCTGGCGCCTTCCCCTGCCGCCGCTTTTGCTGCGTGGATGGCATCCCGTAAGGGTTGAACCATCATTAGCATTCCCGGTCCGCCGCCGTAAGGACGTTCGTCCACGGTACGGTGCCGGTCATGAGCGAAGTCACGAGGACTCCAACTCTGAATGCTGAGCAGGCCATTTTTTACTGCCCGGCCGGTTACTCCGTATTCGGTAATCGCGCTGAACATCTCCGGGAACAGGCTGATAATGCCAATCCACATCGATGACGCTGGCGTCATACCGTCTTTTACGGAGCTCAAAAACCAGGATCCCAATCTACTTCAATACTGCCGGTAGCGAGATCGACATTCTTGATAACCTGTCCATCAAGGAACGGAATCAGCCGCTCCTTCGCACCGAATGCATCCTTCAGGTTTGCCCTCACGACGAGCACGTCGTTCGAACCGGTTTCCATCAGCTCAGTGACTTTACCCAGCTCATAGCCTTGAGTGGTGACTACCTGGCAACCAATAAGGTCTTTCCAGTAATAGTCGCCGCCGTCCAGCTCCGGCAGCTGCCCGGAATCCACGACAATTTCGCAATTAGTCAGCAGACCGGCAGTATCACGATCGTCAATGCCTTTGACTTTGATGATCATGTCCTGATTGTGGCGCTTCCAGCCTTCCAGCTCGACAAGCTGCCATTGACCCGCACGTTGGATAAACCACGGCTGATAGTCAAAAATGCTTTCGGCATCTTCGGTGGAGGAAAACACTTTGAGCCAACCACGGATACCGTAGGCAGATCCCATTTTCCCTAAAATTAAAGGGGTAGCAGGAGACTGCGCGGTGAGTTGCTTGCTCATGTTGACCACCGTGACAGATTAAGCTGCTTTCTTAGCTTCTTTGATCAGCGCACCAACGCGATCGGAAAGAGTAGCGCCCTGGCCAACCCAGTGCTCAATGCGATCCAGATCCAGACGCAGTGCTTCAGCCTGACCAGCAGCGATCGGGTTGAAGAAACCCACGCGCTCGATGAAGCGACCGTTGCGAGCATTGCGGCTGTCGGTGACGACTACCTGATAGAACGGACGCTTTTTAGCGCCGTGACGTGCCAAACGAATTGTTACCATAACATCCTCTTGAGTTAATAAAACAACCGGGCCCCATTGAGGGAACGGGGCCCGGATGCAATATAAAAAGCCCGAAAATTTTACTCATTTTGGCGTAAAAAGCAATCTAATTCGCCAAAGCGCTTTTCCGGCTGACTTAACGGCCAGGGAAGCCTGGCGGCATCATGCCCTTCATGCCGCGCATCATCTTCGCCATACCGCCCTTTTTCATCTTCTTCATCATGCGCTGCATGTCGTCAAACTGCTTCAGTAAGCGGTTAACGTCCTGCACCTGCATGCCTGAACCTGTTGCAATGCGACGCTTGCGGGAACCTTTAATGATCTCCGGCTTTTCGCGCTCTTTACGCGTCATGGAGTTGATCATCGCTTCCATTCGCACCAGCACTTTATCGTCCATCTGCGACTTCACGTTGTCCGGGATCTGACCCATGCCCGGCAGCTTGCCCATCAGGCTGGCCATGCCGCCCATGTTGCGCATCTGCTTGAGCTGGTCGAGGAAGTCGTTCAGATCGAAACCGTCGCCCTTTTTGAGCTTGCTGGCTAGCTTCTCAGCCTGCGCACGGTCAACTTTGCTTTCGATATCTTCAATCAGCGACAGAACGTCGCCCATGCCGAGGATACGGGAAGCGATACGTTCCGGGTAGAACGGCTCCAGGGCTTCGGTTTTCTCACCAACGCCCATAAATTTAATGGGCTTACCGGTGATTTGACGAATCGACAGCGCGGCGCCGCCGCGGGCGTCACCGTCCACTTTCGTCAGGATCACGCCGGTTAACGGCAGCGCTTCGTTAAACGCCTTCGCCGTATTCGCGGCATCCTGGCCGGTCATGGCGTCGACCACAAACAGCGTTTCAACCGGATTGATCGCGGCGTGAACCTGTTTGATTTCGTCCATCATCGCTTCGTCTACGTGCAGACGACCGGCGGTATCCACCAGCAGCACATCGTAGAATTTTAGCTTAGCCTGCTGTAAAGCGCTCGTAACGATATCCACCGGCTTCTGACTAAGGTCAGAGGGGCAGAAATCCACGCCGACTTGTTCGGCCAGCGTTTCCAGCTGTTTAATCGCCGCAGGGCGATAGACGTCGGCAGAGACGACCAGCACTTTCTTCTTGTGCTTTTCGCGCAGGAACTTACCGAGCTTGCCCACGCTGGTGGTTTTACCGGCCCCCTGCAGGCCCGCCATCAGCACCACGGCCGGTGGCTGAGCGGCAAGATTGAGCGTGTTGTTCTCCGCGCCCATCGCCACGACCAGCTCGTTCTGCACGATCTTGACGAACTCCTGGCCTGGCGTCAGGCTTTTGTTGACATCCTGTCCAACCGCCCGCTCTTTCACCCGGTTGATAAAGTCGCGCACGACCGGCAGCGCAACGTCCGCCTCAAGCAGCGCCATGCGCACTTCACGCAGGGTGTCCTTAATGTTGTCTTCTGTCAGCCGTCCACGGCCGCTGATATTGCGCAGGGATTGCGACAATCTGTCGGTTAAATTATCAAACATCGTCTCTCGCTCAACGTAATGAGAGGTCGCCAGGCGACACAATGGGACGGATTATAACATGAAGCCACGGCGATCTCAGCCATCTGCGTTGAGATCGTTTGGAGCCAGCAGCGGCTGGCGCTATACTGATTTTTTTCTTATCCAGCCGGTACCTGACAACATTTATGTCCGTTTTCGCGATTCTGGCGCTACTCGCCTACTCCTCCAGCCTTGCTTTGATCATTCCGACGCTGCTGCGCAAGCAGAGCGCCTGGCGGCGTCTGGCGATGATCTCGGCGGTTATTGCGCTGGTCTGCCACGGCATAGCGCTGCAGCAGCGCATTTTTGCCATCGACAGCGGCCAGAACCTCAGCCTGCTGAACATTGGCTCGCTGGTCAGCCTGCTGATCTGCGCCATCATGACCATTGTCGCCTCGCGCAACCGGGGCTGGATACTGCTGCCGATTGTTTACAGCTTTGCGCTGATCAATCTGGCCTTTGCCACTTTTGTGCCGAATGCCTTTATCACCCACCTGGAGACCACGCCGGGGATGATGGTGCATATCGGCCTCGCGCTGTTTGCCTATGCAACGCTGATCATTGCCGCGCTGTATGCCCTGCAACTGGCCTGGATCGACTATCTGCTGAAGAACAAAAAGCTGGTGTTCAACAGCGATATTCCGCCGCTGATGACCATTGAGCGCAAAATGTTTCACATCACTCAGGTAGGCGTGGTGCTACTGACGCTGGTCTTGTGTACCGGGCTGTTTTATATGCACGATCTTTTCAGCCGCGAGAACGTCGATAAAGCCGTGCTGTCGATCCTTGCCTGGTTCGTCTATATCGTTTTGCTGTGGGGTCACTATCATGAAGGCTGGCGCGGACGCCGCGTTGCCTGGTTCAACTGCGGTGGGGCTTTTTTGCTGACAATGGCCTACTTCGGTAGCCGGATGCTACAGCATTTCCTCACCTCCTGACCGCTCACTACAAGGAATTCCCTCGTTGGCAGATGTTTCAACTACCACCCTGATTATTATTCTGGTGATCATGGTTATGGTTTCGGCCTGGTTCGCCGGTTCTGAAACCGGCATGATGACGCTTAACCGCTATAAGCTGCGCCATCAGGCCAAGAACGGCAGCCGCGCCGCCCGCCGCGTGGAGAAACTGCTGCGCCGTCCCGACCGTTTACTCAGCCTGGTGCTGATCGGCAACAACCTGGTCAATATTCTGGCCTCCGCTCTGGCAACCCTCGTCGGGATGCGCATTCATGGCGATGAGGGCGTGGCGATCGCCACCGGTATTCTGACCTTCTGCGTGCTGGTGTTTGCCGAGGTGCTGCCCAAAACCATCGCCGCGCTCTACCCTGAAAAAGTCGCCTTTCCCAGCAGTTTTCTACTGGGGCCGCTGCAAATCGTGATGATGCCGCTGGTCTGGCTGCTGAATACCATTACCCGGCTGCTGATGCGCCTGGTCGGCATGAGAACCGAAGGCGCGATCAACTCCGCGCTGAGCAAGGAAGAGCTGCGTACCATCGTCTACGAATCGCGCTCGCTGATGTCCCGTCGCAACCAGGACATGCTGCTTTCGGTGCTGGATCTGGAGAAAGTGAACGTTGATGACATTATGGTGCCGCGCAATGAAATCGTTGGCATCAATATTAACGATGACTGGAAGTCGATTGTCCGCCAGTTGACCCACACACCGCATGGCCGGGTGGTGCTCTACCGCGATTCCCTTGATGACGCCATCAGTATGCTGCGCGTGCGTGAAGCCTATCGCCTGATGACCGAGAAGAAAGAGTTCACCAAAGAGGTGATGCTGCGCTCGGCTGACGAAATTTATTATGTGCCGGAAGGCACGCCGCTGAACGTGCAGCTGGTGAAATTTCAGCGTAATAAGAAGAAAGTCGGGCTGGTGGTTGATGAATATGGCGACATTAAAGGCCTGGTAGCCATTGAAGACATTCTTGAAGAGATCGTCGGCGACTTCACCACCTCGATGTCGCCAACGCTGGCGGAAGAAGTCGTGCCGCAGAACGACGGTTCAGTGCTGATTGAAGGCAGCGCTAACGTGCGTGAGCTAAATAAAGCGTTTAACTGGAATCTGCCGGAAGAGGAGGCCCGTACGGTTAACGGGATGATTCTGGAAGCGATTGAGGACATTCCTCTGCCTGACACCACGGTGCATGTTGGTCACTACGCGGTCGATATTCTCGACGTACAGGAAAATATGATCAAACAGGTGAGGATTACGCCGCAGAAGTCACTGAAGGAATCGGTAGGGTCATAACACAACCCCGTCCCCCTCAGAGGAAACGCTCAGCGCTGGAGAGGGACGAATTTACCGCCCCGGAGAGCGGGGCGGTAAAGCTGAATGCGGCGGATAACTAAATGTGCAGCTCTTTCAGCTTCTCTTTCGGCAGCGCCAGCTCGTCGTTATGGTTAACGCGAATGTCGTTGTCGATAATGTGACGGGCAATGTCCTGCGCTTCATCTAAAGAGTGCATTTCATACGTCCCGCACTGGTACTCATTCAGCTCTGGGATGGTGCGCTGGTCAGTGACTTTCAGCACATCCTGCATCGCCGCTTTCCAGGCTTTCGCCACGCGCTGCTCGTCCGGCGTACCAATCAGGCTCATATAGAAACCGGTACGGCAACCCATTGGGGAGATGTCGATGATTTCTACGCCTTCACCGTTCAGGTGGTTACGCATGAAGCCAGCAAACAGGTGCTCCAGCGTGTGGATCCCGCGCTCTGGCATCACTTCTTTGTTTGGCTTGCAGAAGCGCAAATCGAAAACGGTAATGGTATCGCCATGAGGAGTGTTCATGGTCTTAGCTACACGAACCGCAGGTGCCGCCATGATAGTGTGATCGACGGTAAAGCTATCCAACAATGGCATATTGTTACCTCAACTAATGAATTTATTTTTGCAACAGTGAAACTTTCTCTTCCGTGCCCGGTCTGAATCTATGAAAGACGCGCATTTTGTTATCATCATCATCCCTGACAACAGAGATGTTATTTTTGGCCACAGCAATGTGGCCTTTTTCTTTTCTTACCCGCTGCGACTTTTCAAAAAGTCGTCAAAGCTAAGCGTATCACTTTCTTCAATTTCCTGCTGATTAACCTTTGAGCGCACCGCTTCCTGCTCAAACTGCGTTTCCGTCAGAATCTCTAAAGGCTCTTCCGCCAGCTGATGGCGATAATGTTCCGCTAACGCCAGCCCCGTGCCGCTAATACCATTCTCTTTCAGCGCCGTCAGGAAACGAGCGGAATAGGTCAGATCTGGATCGTCGAACGACGCCACCAGACGATCGCACATTTCCTGATACAGGCGATCGCCGTGCTGACTATCGAGCGTCTCGGCAACGCGGCGCAGGTCTTTAAACAGCGTTTTTCCCACTTCAGCCAGCGGATGCTGCGCTTCACCGCAGCCCATGCCTAATAGCAGGCCCGGCTTCCGCCCTTCGAGAATGACGCGGTTCCAGTTAGTGCGCGTGCAGAGCAGCTCATCGCTGCTCATTTCCGGCGCATCGGCCAGCGTACACCAAATCAGGAACAGATCGAGGAAACGAACCTGATTCTCATCCACGCCGACTGGCGAGAAGGGGTTGATATCCAGCGAGCGAACTTCGATATATTCAATGCCGCCGCGCAGTAGCGCGTCAGAAGGATTTTCCCCCGAACGCGTGACGCGTTTTGGCCGAATCGGCGCGTAAAGCTCGTTTTCAATCTGCAGCACGTTAGTATTCAGCTGGAGCCAGTTCCCCTGCTCATCCTTAATCCCCATCCGCTCATACTCTTTGGACGGCGTTTTGATCGCCGCCTTCAGCGCCTTCACATACTCGTTGAGATTATTGAAGGTAATGCCCAGCCCGCTCTGCGACTTGTTGGTATACCCCAAATCGCTCAGGCGCAAAGAGGTGGCGTAAGGCAGATACAGCATACCCTTATCGGTTTCTTCAAACGGCAGCTTTGTTTCTTTGCCCTGTAGGAAAGAGGAGCAGATCGCTGGCGAAGCGCCGAACAGGTAAGGAATGATCCAACCGAAGCGGTAGTAGTTACGGATTAGCCGCAAATACCCGTCGGAAATCGCCTCCTTGCCGCTGTTGGCATCTTTGACATTCGCCCAGGCCTGCCAGAACGAGATCGGCAGCGAGAAGTTATAGTGAACGCCGGAGATGACCTGCATCAGCGCGCCGTAGCGGTTTTTCAAACCTTCCCGATAAAGCGTTTTCATCTTGCCGATGTTGGAGCTGCCGTATTGCGCCAGCTCAATCTGCTGACTGTCTTCAATCAGGCACGGCATACTCATCGGCCACATGCGTTCCTCGCCCAGGTCGCGCGAGGTGTGTCGATGAATATCACGCAAAAAGGCCAGCAGATGATCGATGTTGTCATCTACCGGCGTGATGAATTCAAGCAGCGTTTCCGCAAAATCCGTGGTGATCCACTTATGCGTTAACGCCGAGCCAAGAGATTTTGGGTGCCCGGTAGTGGCCAGATGACCATCTGGTCTGACGCGCAGCGTTTCGCGTTCAATACCGCGACCAATACCTTTTAATGCATCAGGATGAGCTTCCAGCCAGGAAAGCGCCTGTGATACGTCCGGGATCAAATTGACCTCCCGCTCGGAGAAAAATTTATTATTGTTAAGCATAATGTTAACCGTAGCGCCGATTATTCGCGAATCAAAGCCACCATTCCATGCCCTGTAATGTTGCGTACGCCAGCGCTATGTAGCGGAGGGTTTTACCGACGGCGAGAAACAGCACCGTCGGCAGCCAGGCAAAACGAAGCCAGCCAGCGAGAACGCATAGCAGGTCACCAATCACTGGTAACCAGCTAAATAGCAGCGCAGCAGGCCCCAAGCGGTGCAGCCACGCCGTTGCTGTGTGATGCCATCGCCCCTGCTGTTTTACCGGCAGCCAGCGACCAATGATAATATTTGTCAGACCGCCCAACGTGTTACCAAGTGCGGCGATGGCAATAATGCCACTTACTGAGACCTTACCGGCTATCAGCAGACCAGCCAGTAACGCTTCTGAACTGCCCGGTAGCAGGGTCGCACTGAGAAAACTGCTGGCAAACATGGCCCCAAAGGCGAGCCATTCACTCACAGCTGGCGGACGTCCACGAAATCCATCCCTGCAGCCTGCGCCGCCTGAATGCCAAAATCAGCGTCCTCAAACACCACGCAGCGCGAGGGAGCCACGTTGATCAGTTCCGCACAGCGGATAAAGGTTTCCGGCTCCGGCTTGTGGCGCTGCACGTCATCCGCACCGACGACCGCATCAAAATAGTTTCTCAGGCCAAGATGCTGCAACAGCGCTTCTGCCATCGCGTGCTCGCTGCCGGTTCCTACGGCCATAGGACGCCGCCCCTTATAGGCTTTAACCACCTCTATCAGCGGCAGAGGACGCACGGTATCAAAGAGCATCTCTTTCAGCGCGGCGGTTTTTTCACTGGCCAGCTCAAACGGATCGAGCGTGCTTTGCTGACTGGCAATAATCACCTCGGCAATGCGCCACGTAGGTGAGCCGTTCAGGCCAATCACCGATCGCTCATCGAACTGCATACCATGCCGTGCCAGCACCTCATGCCAGGCCTTACGATGCGTTGGTTCCGTATCCAAAATGGTACCATCCATATCGAATATCAAGCCTTCATACCGGTCGTACATCCTTCTCTCCATCCTTGATCAAGCGAACGATTACTTTAGCGTAAAGCCGTCCGCTTGTCGCTGTTGGCATGGTTCCGCAAATGCCTTGAAATACATAGGGATTTTGATTATCAGAAAATGGCGTGAGATAAAGCTCAGAACAAATCTGCGCATCAAAAGTCTATTTTATTGTTTAAAAACAAGAGACTATTCAGGAGATAAAGAGGGTTGTAGCGGCAGTAATGTGCGCTATATCAGTGTAATGGGGCCGTTTGTTCTTTTGCAATAGGGTGCATCCAGGAGGATTATTCGGCGCTGCCTCACCCTTACGGGCCGTTGCCAGGCAACGTTATCATCCTTAGTGCTGGCGGCAATAACCTGCTCTATGCCAGTACGGTAATGCTGCTTTCTTTCTTAAATATGGTGCATCCAGGAGGATTCGAACCTCCGACCGCTCGGTTCGTAGCCGAGTACTCTATCCAGCTGAGCTATGGATGCATTGAAAAACGTGCGGGTGTCGTGCGACAAACCTGAGGACATTCAGAAGGAACTGGCGGCAATAATCTGCTCTATACCAGTACGGTAATGCTGCTTTCTTTCTTAAATATGGTGCATCCAGGAGGATTATTCGGCGCTGCCTCACCCTTACGGGCCGTTGCCAGGCAACGTTATCATCCTTAGTGCTGGCGGCAATAATCTGCTCTATGCCAGTACGGTAATGCTGCTGTCTTTCTTAAAGATGGTGCATCCAGGAGGATTCGAACCTCCGACCGCTCGGTTCGTAGCCGAGTACTCTATCCAGCTGAGCTATGGATGCATAATAATTTTTATAACACCAGGCAATAACCTGAACCTGCTTTATGCCAGTCCGGCAATGCTGTTTTCTTTCTTAAATATGGTGCATCCAGGAGGATTCGAACCTCCGACCGCTCGGTTCGTAGCCGAGTACTCTATCCAGCTGAGCTATGGATGCAAATGGCGGTGAGGCGGGGATTCGAACCCCGGATGCAGCTTTTGACCGCATACTCCCTTAGCAGGGGAGCGCCTTCAGCCTCTCGGCCACCTCACCAGTACGCACTCTTGCGAGCTGTGCTTCTGAACTTTATAACCGCTCATCGGCACTGCGTGGCGCACATATTACTTTCCCGCATTTATAAGTCAAACAATTTTTCCCCCTCCGGGTTCAATTGCACACTTCCCATGCAATCCGGGTATTTTGGCGACAAAAAGATTGAATTATCAACAATAATTCTGGCGTCGCCATACAATTAGTCGTGCGGGATAAAACGCAGCGAAGGGAAGAAAGATGAGGGAAAGAGCGAGAAAATGCGGGAGGAAAGCGGAAAACCGGTAGCGCCTCGCTACAACTAGCGAGGCGCTGGATCCGTTAGTAACTTGTTTGCTGAGTTTTTTCGGCCTGAATCCGCTGATAGATCTCTTCGCGATGGACCGAAACTTCCTTAGGAGCGTTCACACCAATGCGAACCTGGTTCCCCTTCACACCCAGCACCGTTACAGTCACCTCATCGCCAATCATGAGGGTTTCACCAACTCGACGAGTTAGAATAAGCATTCTTTGCTCCTTGAAAGATTAAAAGAGTCGGGTTAACTGCTTCCCGGCATTATCCATCGTATAACGCTAAATGTAGACTATGACAAATACACCACAAGTGCATCACCTTGCCAATACATTCTGCTGATACTTAGTTTAGCCGAAATACACACCGCTAACCTGACTTTGTGTTTTTTAAGCGCGCACCCGATAAGAAAGCGCCATGAGTTCAGCCCCATAGCGCCCTCAGCGTGCATTATTTATAGTGTTACAGTTTTGCAATGACCCATGACTCAACGCCCGCCAGCGCCGCAGGCAGCGCCTGAGCATCGGTGCCGCCAGCCTGCGCCATATCAGGGCGCCCACCGCCTTTCCCGCCAACCTGCTGAGCCAGCTCGCCTACCAGCTCTCCAGCCTTGACCCGATCGGTCAGATCTTTCGTCACCCCGGCAATCAGGGAAACTTTGCCATCCGTCACGGTTGCCAGCACGATGATGGCTGACTTGAGCTGATTTTTCAGATCGTCAACCATCGTACGCAGCATTTTCGGCTCGACATTGCTAAGTTCACTAACCAGCAACTTCGCTCCCTTAACCTCAATTGCTTTACTGCTCAGCGAGGCGCTTTCCTGCGAAGCCTGCTGATCTTTCAACTGCTGCAGTTCTTTTTCCAGGCCGCGCACATGGTCAATCATCGCACGAACCTTTTCATTCAGGTTACTGTTATTGGCCTTAATCAGCTGCGCAATATCCAGCAGCTGCTCGCTCTGAGCATACACCTGCCCCAGCGCGCCTTCGCCGGTCACGGCTTCAATACGGCGAACGCCTGCCGCCGTGCCGGACTCGGAGAGGATACGGAACAGGCCGATATCGCCGGTGCGGCTGGCGTGAGTCCCGCCGCACAGCTCGGTCGAGAAATCGCCCATGCTCAGCACGCGAACGCGATCGTCATACTTCTCGCCAAACAGCGCCATCGCGCCGTGCGCTTTAGCCGCTTCCAGTTCCATGATGGTGGTCTCAATCGGCAGATTGCGACGGATCTGGGCGTTAACAATTTCTTCAACCTGGCGAATTTCCTGCGGCTTCATCGCTTCGAAATGCGAGAAGTCAAAACGCAGGTATTTGTCATTGACCAGCGAACCTTTCTGCGCCACATGATGGCCCAAAACCTGGCGCAATGCAGCATGCAGCAGGTGCGTGGCGGAATGATTCAGACGAATACGATCGCGGCGCGCCTGGTCAACCTGCGCAGCCAGACGATCGCCAACGCGGATCTCCCCAGCCGTCAGTTTGCCAGTATGACCAATAGCCTGACCGTATTTTTGCGTGTCGCTAACGCTAAAGTCAGCATTGCCGCCTTTCAGCTCGCCGGTATCGCCGACCTGACCACCCGACTCGCCGTAGAACGGCGTTTCGTCCAGCACAATCACCCCTTCCTGACCGGCGGTGATTGCCGTCGCAGGCTTGCCGTCGACATAGATAGCGGTCACAGCGGAGTTTAGTTCCAGCCGATCGTAACCTTTGAAAGACGATGCCGTATCAATCTGGATAACGTTGGTATAGTCCGCGCCGAAGCCGCTGGCCTCACGCGCTCGCTGACGCTGCTGCTCCATCGCTTTCTCAAAGCCAGCCTCATCAATCTTGAGATTTCTCTCGCGGCAGACGTCGGCCGTCAGGTCGGCCGGGAAACCAAAGGTATCATACAGGCGGAAGACGGTTTCGCCGTCCAGCGTATCGCCCTGCAAGTTCTCCAGTTCTTCATCCAGCAGGGCCAGGCCCCGCTCAAGCGTTTTAGCAAACTGCTCTTCTTCGGTTTTCAGCACCTGCTCAACCTGAGACTGCTGCTTTTTAAGCTCGTCTCCGGCTGAACCCATCACCTCGACCAGCGGCCCAACCAGCTTCCAGAAGAAGGTGCCCTGCGCGCCCAGCATGTTGCCATGACGGATAGCGCGACGAATGATACGGCGCAGCACATAGCCACGGTTCTCATTCGAAGGGATCACGCCATCAGCAATCAGGAAGGCACAGGATCGAATGTGATCGGCAATCACGCGCAGTGATTTGCTGGTCAGATCGGTACAGCCAGTCACCCTGGCGACGGACCCAATCAGCTTCTGGAACAGATCGATTTCGTAGTTAGAGTTGACGTGCTGTAGCACCGCCGTAATGCGCTCAAGCCCCATGCCGGTATCTACCGATGGCTTAGGCAGCGGCAGCATGGTGCCGTCGGGCTGACGGTTAAACTGCATAAAGACGATGTTCCAGATCTCGATATAGCGATCGCCATCCTCTTCCGGGCTGCCTGGAGGTCCCCCCCAGATATGGTCACCGTGATCGAAGAAGATCTCGGAGCATGGGCCGCAAGGTCCGGTGTCGCCCATCTGCCAGAAATTATCGGAAGCGTAAGCGCTACCTTTGTTGTCGCCGATGCGAATAATACGCTCGCGCGGCACGCCCACTTCTTTTTCCCAGATATCGAAGGCTTCGTCATCCGTCTCGTAAACGGTCACCCACAGTTTTTCTTTTGGCAGGTTAAACCACTGTTCGCCGGTCAGCAGTTCCCAGGCGAAGCTAATTGCCTCACGTTTGAAATAGTCGCCGAAGCTGAAGTTACCCAGCATTTCAAAGAAGGTATGGTGACGGGCGGTATAGCCGACGTTTTCCAGATCGTTGTGCTTACCGCCCGCGCGCACGCAGCGCTGAGAGGTGGTAGCACGGGAATAGCTGCGCTTGTCCTGGCCGAGGAAAACATCTTTAAACTGGTTCATACCGGCGTTGGTAAACAGCAACGTCGGATCATTAGTCGGGACGAGGGAGCTACTGGCTACAACCTGATGTCCCTTGCTCTGGAAAAAGTCGAGAAACGCCTGGCGAATCTCCGCAGTGCTCTTGCTCATAATTGTCCTGGAATCACGCTAACGACTGTCTCGTGAGTCTTGCTCCGCCAGAAAGGTCTCCCCCGGCTGGCAACTCACGAACAAAAAGTGGTGAATAAGATAAATTTTCTTCGGTGGGAAGTAAAATCCCATCGGCGGTCATTCGTCAAAATTTGAGAAAATCGCGCGAATATCATCGGAAAAAAAGCCTTTCGCCATCAGATAGCGTTGTACTTTGGCTTTTTCCTTCCACTCGGTTGGCAACGGCAGGCCAAACTTACGCTCTGCCGCCTCGTAAGCCTGGCGCGTCCAGTCAATGTCGCTATTCGCCATCGCCTCATCCGTCAGCGCCTTATCGATCCCCTTCTGCCCCAGCTCCATGCGGATACGCTGCGGCCCATAGCCTTTCCGGCTGCGGCTGGCGACAAACCGCCCGGCAAAGTGGGCATCATCAAGATAGCGGTTTTCATAACACCAGGCCACAACGCGATCGATCTGCTCCGGCGTCACGGCCTCCGGCTCCTGAGCCTTGTTTTTGGCGTACAGCGCGGCGCGTTCGGCAGACAGGGCCAGCTTACGGCGAAACTCGGCTTCGCTGTGGTCGCGCATGGCAAGGATACGCATCGCCCGATCCAGCAGGCGTGCAAACTGGCTACGTTCAGTGGCGTCAGACATTTTGCTCCACGGTTTATTCAGATTAAAAGAGAGGTCAGAAGATTAGGGTAGCGGGGTCAGACGTAACAAACAAAAAAAGGAACGGATTTTATCCCGTTCCTTTTTTTTCACTCTGACAGGATTTACTCGCTGTCAGCGGCAAAATCAGAAGTTTTCATTGGTTTCGCTGGCTTCATCAACTTCTTCAGCGCTAGCCACAAAGTCCGGCTTGCTGTCCGGGTTGCTCAGCAGCGTGGCGCGCAGTTTCGCTTCCAGCTCGCTGGCAATGGCGGCGTTCTCTTTCAGGAAGTTGCCAGCATTGGCTTTACCCTGGCCGATCTTGTCGCCATTGTAGCTGTACCAGGCGCCCGCTTTTTCAATCAGCTTGTGCTTCACGCCCAGGTCAACCAGCTCACCGTAGATGTTGATACCTTCACCGTACATGATCTGGAATTCAGCCTGCTTAAACGGCGCGGCGATTTTGTTCTTCACAACCTTCACGCGGGTTTCGCTGCCGACCACCTCGTCGCCTTCTTTGATCGCGCCGATGCGGCGAATATCGAGACGGACGGAAGCGTAGAATTTCAGCGCGTTACCGCCGGTGGTGGTTTCAGGGTTACCGAACATCACGCCGATTTTCATACGGATCTGGTTAATGAAGATCAGCAGGGTATTGGAGTTTTTCAGGTTACCGGCAAGCTTACGCATTGCCTGGCTCATCATACGCGCCGCCAGCCCCATATGAGAGTCGCCAATTTCCCCTTCGATTTCCGCTTTTGGCGTCAGTGCGGCCACGGAGTCGACAATGATCACGTCTACGGCGCCAGAGCGCGCCAGCGCATCACAGATTTCCAGCGCCTGCTCGCCGGTATCCGGCTGAGAGCAGAGCAGGTTATCGATATCAACGCCCAGCTTTTTAGCATACACCGGGTCCAGCGCGTGCTCGGCATCAATAAAGGCGCAGGTTTTACCTTTGCGCTGCGCGGAGGCGATCACCTGTAGCGTCAGCGTGGTTTTACCTGAAGATTCCGGGCCATAGATTTCAACAATACGCCCCATTGGCAGGCCGCCCGCCCCCAGGGCGATATCCAGCGACAGGGAGCCGGTGGAAATGGTCTCCACGTCCATGGTGCGATCTTCACCCAGGCGCATGATGGAGCCTTTACCAAATTGCTTTTCAATCTGGCCCAGCGCTGCTGCCAGTGCTTTCTGCTTGTTTTCGTCAATAGCCATTTCTACTCCTAATCACGCGGGGTAAAGCACACGCACACGCGGCTTTGTATAACATAATATGGGGCTGATTATACTGTATAGTCATACAGTATCAAGTTTAATTTTCGAGAAAATGATCGCGCAGGGTCAGGAGCGCCCAGGCCGTGGCCTGACGGCGCACCGTTTCCCTGTCGCCAGAAAAAACCTGTTGCCGGGTCAGCGTCGGCCTGCCGACGGCCGCGAAGCCAAACCACACGGTGCCAACCGGCTTTTCCGCCGTACCGCCATCCGGCCCGGCTATCCCACTGATGGAAAGCGCAAAATTGGCATCAGCCAGCCGACGCGCGCCCTCGGCCATTTCCCTCACGACCTGCTCGCTGACCGCGCCAAAGCGATCCAGCGAGGCGGCCGTGACGCCAACCAGCTCCTCTTTCGCCTCGTTACTGTAAGTAACGAAGCCGCGTTCAAACCACTGTGAACTGCCGGGAATATCGGTGAGCACTTTAGCAATCCAGCCGCCGGTACAGGACTCGACCGTGGTCACAGTAGCCCTGAGGCGCAGCAAATGCTGACCCACTTCCGTACTCAGCTGCATTAATTCCACATCCGTCATGCTGGTTCCTCTTATCCTTCAGGGATGGAACCGCAAGAATACCACTGTTTGGCGGCGAAAAGAGGCGAAGGCTGCCGGTTTGCGAGCGGCCTTCCAGTAAAAATCCACGCGTCTCAGGCTTTGCTTGCCACCATAAATAGCCGTGGGAAAGGCATCAGCACGTTGCCATCCTGACGGAGCGAATAGGCCGCTTTTAGCTCGTGCAGGTACTGCGCCTGAAAAGCGGCCTGGTCCTGCTCGTCCAGCGGAGAGAGAAACGGCCGCAGGCCAGTAGCCTTCAGCCAGTCCACCATCGCCTGATGAGAAGGCATTACATGATAGTAGGTGGTTCGCCAGATATCGACCTTGCAGCCAACCTGGCTCAGCAGGTCATAATAGGCCTCGATACCGAGTATTTTCTTGCGCCCGGCCGCGCCCGGGCCGATTTTTTCCGCCCAGTGGGGCATTGCCGCCACTTTGCGCATCAGGCTGTGGGTCGGTTCATCGAGGTTATCGGGCATCTGAATAGCCAGCACGCCGCCGGGGGCAAGCTGGGCCACCAGGTGCGGAAACAGCTGCTGGTGATCGGTCAGCCACTGTAGCGAAGCATTGGCGTAGATCACCTCCTGCGGGACTTCGGCCTGCCAGCTACGGATATCCGCCTGAATAAACTGGCAGTCCGGCAGACGCTTCAGCGCCTGCTCAAGCATCGCCTGCGAACTGTCCAGACCGGTAATCTGGGCCTGTGGCCACGCACGATACAGCAGCTCGGTACTGTTGCCCGGCCCGCAGCCAAGATCGGTGGCATGGCTGACCTTATTCAGGGGAATTCGGGAAAGTAATTCGGTGGCAGGACGAGTCCGTTCCGCTTCAAACTGTCGGTAGAGATCCGGGTTCCAGTCTTTCATAAGTTCCTCTTGTTCACGGTCAACCCTGGCTTTAACTGTAGAGGATGGCGAACCAACAGCAAAGCGCTCCGTAACAATCGATCGGGCAGAGCTGGCACAACAGGCTGTTTTGCCTCTATAAAGAAGGCTACGACAGAATGCCCCGCAACCGCCGCTGGCCTGGAATAAGAATTGCATGATTCCATGGCTCGCATGTTGACTGGAGAGAACTATGCGCCACCTTGATAATGATACCCTGGCCGCGTTTGTCGCGGTGTATGACTGCGGGAGCTTTACGCAGGCCGCCGAACAGCTGGGCAAAACCCAGGCCGCCGTCAGTATTATGCTGAGCCGGCTGGAAAAGCATCTGGGCCAGCGTTTGCTGGAACGCTCACGCCAGGGAATTAGCCTGACCTCTTCCGGTGAGAAACTGATTGGCTATGCCCGGCGAATGCAACAGTTGGAAGAGGAAGCGCTAACGGCGCTCGGCTGCTTTGACGCAAAATCACGCATCCGCATAGGGATGCCTGACGACTATCTGGGCACTATTGGTGCAGAGCTGATCGAGAAATTCTCCCAGCGTAATCCTCAGCTACAGGTCGAAATCGTTAGCGACTTCTCTTATAAGCTGGAAAAGCAGCTGAATGACGGCCATCTGGAAATGGCCATTGTGACCCGCCAGCCAGGCGAGCAGAACGGCGAGTTTCTTCGCCAGGAGCCTCAGCTGTGGTGCACCGCGCCAAACTGTTATCCGGAGCAGCAAACCACGCTACCGCTGGTGCTGTTCCCTGAAGGCTGCCGCGCCCGACCACAGGTGATCAGAGCGCTGGATAAAGCCCGGCTGCGCTGGCATATCGTTTGCACCTCCTCACACCTCGCTGGCGTACAGACAGCCATTCGCATTGGCCAGGCGCTGACGGTGCTGCCCGCCTCCGTCATCCCGGACGACTGGCGTATTCTGGGGCAAAACGAGCAGCTTCCTGCCCTTCAGCCGCTGAATTTGGCGCTGATAGTGCCCGGAGATGCCCACGTAGGCACGCGCCGCCTGGCCCAGTTCATCCGTGAACTGGCGGCGGTTGCGCAGCCGCTGCCTATGCAGACCGCGCTATAATTGCGGCGCTACAGGCTGAAGCCAGCGCGTCTGTCGCCTGCTGGTCGTGGCTGAACGACAGGTAATAGCGGCCAAAGGCTGACGGCATTGACAGGATCTGCTGCTGCCGTAGCGCAAGATGGATCGCCATACTCCAGTCGTGATCGGCGGCGGCTACCGCCTGAGCATAGTTTTCCGGCGCGCAGGCCTGGGGCCAGAAAGTGAAGACCGTTCCGTAGCCTGAGCTGGCGAGCGCGATGCCTTTAGCCTGGCAATCCGCAATAACCTTGCGACACAGCTCGTCACCGCTGCGCAGAAGCTGCATATAATCTTTTCCGGCCAGCTCTTTCAGGGTGGCAATCACCGCCGCACAGACCGGAGGATTGCCGCTGTAGGTGCCAGCCCGGACGGCGCGACCGTCTTCAAAGACCGCCATGCAGTGCGCTTTCCCGACCAGCGCGGCGACCACCGTACCATTGCCGATGGCTTTACCGACGGTGGCAAAATCCGCGTCTACGCCGAATAAATGCCCGCACAGCCCGACATGCAGACGGAATCCCATCAGGACTTCGTCCAGCACCACCAGCGCTCCGGCGCGATGCGCGGCCTCTGCCAGATACTTCAGATAGCCTTCAGCCGGTTCAATACAACCAGCGTTAGCCATCACCGGCTCGATTACCACTGCGGCTATATCCGCATGTCCGGCAAAAAGCGCGTCGACATCCTGGAAATCGTTATAGCGCAGCAGCAGCATCCCTTCCTTTTCCGGACGGGAGGAGTGCGGCATCTTAGCCACCGGCGAACCGGCATTACCAAAGGCCACCTGATCGAACCAGCCGTCGTAGCCGGCGGCAAATTTCACCACCTTCTGACGGCCAGTAGCGGCCCGCGCCGCACGGCAGGCCAGGTGAACGGCTTCGCTGCCTGAATTGACGAAAATGACCTTGTTCAGTTCCCCGGTGAAGGCACTTAACGCAACGGCGGCCTCTTCTTCCAACGCATGTGAAAAGGCTGGCATCATCATTTTCTTTACGGTTTGCTGCACCGCATCCACTACCGCAGGCGGGTTGTGCCCCAAAAGGGTGGCACCAAAACCCAGTGCGGTATCCATCCAACGCTGGCCCTGCGAATCCCACAGCCAGGCCCCTTCAGCTCTCTCAATCATCAGCGGCTGACCGTTGATTTCAGGCAAAGCGCGGCCAGCGCTGGATATTCCACCAACTAAATGTTTCATCACAGTTCTCGTCTGTTTGACTGTCAGTAACCCAGCGTTTTGGGCAACCACCCGGTTAATGAAGGAAAGAAAATCAGCAACGCAATGGCAAAGGCGGTCGCGAACCAGAACGGGATCAGCCTGCGAGAGACCGGCCCAATGTCGATTTTTGCCACGTTGCAGACCACGAAGATATTGGTGCCAATCGGCGGGGTAAATAGCCCCCAACCCAGCGTCAGCGTGAAGATCAGGCCGATCTGGTAAGGATCAAATCCTGCCGTTTTGGCAATAGGCACCAGGATCGGTGCCAGAATGATCATCGCCGGTCCCAAATCGAGCCAGAACCCCACAACCTTCAGCAGCAGGATCACCAGCAGCATGGTGACCACCGGCCCGGCATGGAGGCCGCCAATCCACGCTGCCGCCAGATGCGGCACCTGGGTCACGGTCAGCAGCCAGCCAAAGGGAACGGCCACGGCCATGATGATCATCACCGAGCCGGTCAGCGCCACCGACTCAATCACTGCCGGAATCAGGTCGCGCCAGCTCAGCTCACGGTAATACAGGCCGCCGACCACCAGCGCATAAATGACGGCCAGCGCCGAGGCTTCCGTGGCGGTGACAAAACCGGCCACAATCGCGCCGAGCACGAAAACGGGCATACACATCGCTGGCAGCGCCCGCCAGAAATCCCGCCGGAACGCCGCAAACTCAAACTTGCCCGCCACCTTAGGGAAGTTTTCCCGCACGCCGATATACCAGGCGGTGAGCATAAACACTACGGCCAGCAGGCAGCCGGGGATCACCCCAGCAACAAACAGCCCGCCGATGGAGGTATTGGTGATCACGCCATACAGCAGCAGGATGACGCTGGGCGGCACCACAATGCCGAGCGTGCCGGAAGCGGCCGTTACCGCGGCGGAAAAATCGCGCGGATAGCCTTTTTTCTCCATGATGGGGATCATGACCTTGGCCACGGTGCTGGTATCAGCCGTCGCCGAGCCGGTCAACCCGCCGTAGACGAAAGCCGTCGCCACGTTGACCAGCCCTAACCCACCGCGAAAGCGCCCAAAAATGTGCTCCGCGACGTGCATGATACGGTGAGTCAACCCGCCGCGGTTCATCAGCTCCCCGGCAAACAGGAACAGCGGAATGGCAATCAGCGAAGTGGTATCCGCCCCGCGCAGCGTCTGCTGAGCCAGCCAGGCCAACGGCATCGGGAAGTCACCGAAGGCCAGCGCGGCGATACTGCCGCCAGCAATGGCCCAGGCAATAGGTACGCCGGTAAACAGCAGCAGCAGAAAAGCGCTAATAAGGATCGCTATGGTCATAAAGCGTCATCCTCTCGCGCGAAGAAAAAGTGCCAGATCCGCCAGAGCGACAGGAAGAGCAGCATCAGAGCGAATCCCACCAGCGAGCAGGTAATCACCGCGTTAGGCAGCCGTAACACCGGCGTCGGCACCCAGCCAGAGGTTTGCACTATCTTAAGCCCGCTGCTGAGCAGCCAGCCGCTAAGGCCAAGCAGCACCAGCGCAGAAAACAGCCTCAGCCAGCGCTGAACCTCCGCTGAGCACAGCGTGACCAGGCTGGAGAAGCGCACGTTCTCGCCACGGATTTCGGCCAGCACCGCGCCGAGAAACGTCACCCAGATAAACGAAATTTCTGCCGTTTCGAAGGTCCACTCCAGCCCGACCCAGCCGAAGTAGCGGGCAATAATGCCCAGCAGCGTTGAGCCAAACGTCACCATAAACATCAGGCCGCCACTCCACATCAGCAGCAGGGTGAGCCAGCGAGGGCCGCTGGTTGGCGCATAATGAACGGGCGTCATCAGCGTTTACTCAGCGCCAGCGTCAGTGCGCAGCTGCTTAATGAAATCTGCGCCCCAGGCCTTGCTGAACTGGTCATAGACCGGCCCCACTTTCGCCAGGAATGCCGCGCGATCGACGTCGTTAAAGTCGACTTTTTTGCTTTTCAACTGGTCGGTCAGGCGGGCGTAAACCTGATCGAGCTGGCCGCGATACCAAGCGGTCGTATCCGCAACGGCGGCCTTCAGTACTGCCTTATTGTCCGCGCTGAGCGCATCCCACGCGGGCTTATTCATGTACCAGAAGTTGGCCGACCAGATATAGTTCGCCATTGAGACGTGTTTAACCACTTCATACCAGCGCTGATCGCTGAAGTCGCGCAGTTCGGGTTCCACGCCGTCGACCACGCCGGATTGCAGCGAGGTATAGACTTCCCCAAAGGGAATCGACTGCGGCAGACCGCCAAGCTGTTTGATCGTTGCCAGGATCACCGGATTCGGCGGCGTGCGAATCTTCAGGCCGCTGAGGTCTTCAGGCTTGACGATGGCGCGCTTGCTGTTAGCAAACTGGCGAAAGCCCGAATCCAGCGCGGAGAGCATAACGTAGCCACGGCTTTCGCCCATCGCGAGAAATTTATGGCCTGCCTCGCTGTCAAGAAAATGGTGAACCGACGCGGCATCTTTAAACAGGAAAGGCAGAGACACGGCGTTAAGGCGCGGGTCGATAGCATCGACAACGCCTCCCAGCCCCAGGGTAATGGCGCCGGATCCGGTTGAATCGGCAATCGCGCCTTCGTCACCCAACTGGCCGTCAGGGAAGATCTGAATCTCCAGCGAGTCGTGCGACTTTTGTTTCACTTCATCAGCAAAGCGAATCATGGCCTGGTTGATCAGGCTGTCGCTGCTTGAAGCATGAGCCAGACGCAGCGTTTCAGCCGCCAGCGCGCTGGCCGGATGCAGACCAACCACAACGCCAGCGGCAGCGAGGGCGATGAGATGACGGCGAAAAACCTTCCCCAGAGATGCAACCATGGTCGATCCTCTTATGACTGAATGTGTGCGTAGTTTGCATTCAGCATAGGGATTCTGCGGGAGATGAGAAATAAAGAGTTTTAATAGTGGGATACATATTTTTATACCGCGCGAGCCGCCTCGCAATACTGCACGCCAGGCGGCCTTTATAGCGTATGGCCTGCATGTGGATGCAGGCCTTTTGACAACTTAGCGCGCGTCGCGAACCGCCAGGCCAAGCTGCCATACCGCCATCGCGTAGTGATTGCTGTGGTTATAGCGGGTGATGGCGTAGAAGTTAGGTAGCCCGAACCAGTACTGATAGCGGGTTCCCATGTCAAAACGCAGCAGGCTGACCTGCGGATTACCGTCCAGCGGCAGCTGCGACCTGAAGCCGCCAGCCGCCAGCGATGACAACGAATAGCGGGTTTTAAAGCCGGTTTCCCAGGTGGTTGAAGGTCCGGTTGCCGGCACGGCTACCGTGCCGTTTTTCACCCAGCCGTGCGCGCTGAAGTAGTGGGCCACGCTGCCAATCGCATCTTCCGGGTCCCACAGGTTGATGTGCCCATCGCCGTTGAAATCCACCGCATAGCTTTTGAAGGAAGAAGGCATGAATTGCCCGTAACCCATCGCGCCTGCGTAGGAGCCCCGCAGGTCCAGCGGATCGTCGCCCTCTTCTCTGGCCATCAGCAGGAAGGTCTCCAGCTCCGCGCTGAAGAAGTCGGCCCGCCGGGGATAGTTAAACGCCAGCGTGGCAAGCGCATCGATAATGCGGGTTTTGCCCATCACGCGGCCCCAGCGGGTTTCCACACCGATGATCCCGACGATGATTTCTGGCGGCACGCCGTAGGTCTGGTAAGCCCGCTGCAACGCGCCCTGATATTGATTCCAAAACGCCACGCCGTTCTGCACGTTAGACGGGGTAATGAATTTGGCACGGTAGCGAATCCACGCGCCGTTTGGCCCGGTCGGCCCCTGCGGCGCCGGAGCCTGGCGATCCATCAGCCGGATCACCCAGTCTAGATTGTTAGCCTGCGCCAGCACGTTATGCAGCTGCTGACGCTGGAATCCATGCTCGCGCACCATTTTATCGATAAAGCGCTCGGCGGCGGCATTGTTGGCGAAATCGCCCATCAGCGGAGTCTGATCGTGGGCGGCGTCGAGCTTGAAACCATTGCCAAAGGGGTTGCCCTGTGGCTCAACCGCTGCGGGTGGCTTATGGCTACTACAGGCGGTCAGTAGAACCAGCGCAGGAAGAAGTGTGGCCAGATAACGCATTGAATATCCATAGTGCGAGGCGGAGGAGTAGCCGACATGTTAAAGCATTGCTCAGCGTGAAGAAAAGGAGATGTTATGTAAATAACGGACGGCGCGGGCAGAAAGACGATGAGAGATTACTGAATGCGATCCTGAAAGCTTTCGGGCGGGAATGAAAAAAGGCCGGAAATCTCCGGCCTGTATAACGCGTGGTTGCCCTGCGGCAGAACGATCAGCGACGGTTGCGCACGATCTGATAGCGACGGGTAAGGTATTCCACCGGCGCGCTCCAGATATGCACCAGGCGGCAGAATGGGAACAGCAGGAACAGCGTCATGCCCAGCACCATATGCAGGCGGAAGACGATCGCCACGCCCTCCAGATGCTGAGAGGCGCCGCCGTGGAAAGTCACCACGGCCTGAGCCCAGGCGACCAGCTTCATCATCTCGCTGCCGTCCATATGCTGGGCCGAGAACGGGATGGTCAGCAGCCCCAGGCAAACCTGTACCACCAGCAGCGTCAGGATCAAAATATCCCCTACGCTGCTGGTCGCCCGCACGCGCGGATTGGTCAGACGGCGCTTCAGCAGCAGCGCGCCGCCAATCAGCGTCAGCGCGCCACAGATCCCCCCGGCGACCATTGCCAGCTTCTGCTTAACGTCAATCGGCAGAAAGGCTTCATACATCCAGTGCGGCGTCAGCATCCCGACAATATGACCGAAAAAGATGCCGATAATGCCGATATGGAACAGGTTAGAGGCCAGCCGCATACCTTTTTTATCCAGCATCTGGCTGGAACCTGCCCGCCAGCTGTACTGACCATAGTCGTAGCGCAGCCAGCTGCCAATCAGAAACACGGCCCCGGCCAGGTAGGGATAGATATCGAAAAAGAATTGAGATAAATAGTGCATGATTAGTGTCCTGTGGATCGTGCCGTGGCCTGCGCCACATCCAGATACTGGGGCTTCACCGCGCCGGCAAAGCGCCGCTGGTGCTGCGCCTGCTGGGCAGAGGCACAGCCCTGCTCGCCGAGGAACTTCACCTGCTCCTCTTCCCAGACCGCATCCAGCGCGGCTGGCGTGTCATCGCGGGCCTCTTTAGCCACCTGTGGCTGAAGGGCCTCCTTCTCTACGCCGGAGTGAGAAAGCGACAGCAGCGCATCAAGCAGCACCGCGTAAGGGCTCTCGCGCTGCTGTAGCCGGGCAGCCAGCAGGGCCAGAATGGGCGCGATGTCCTGCAATCCGCCGCGTGCCTGCTCGATCGTGCGGTTACCCAGGTACTCCAGGTAAAGCGGCAGGTAATCCGGCAGCTCTTTAGAGTCCAGCTCCAGCCCCTCCGCACGATACTGCTCCAGCAGATCGACCATCGCCTGGCCGCGATCCCTGGACTCGCCGTGTACGTGCTCAAACAGCAGCAGCGAGGTGGCGCGACCGCGATCGAACAGCTCGCAATAGTCTGCCTGTACGTCCAGCAGTGGGCGGGCGCAGAAAGCGCGGATAAACTCCACCAGCCGGGTGCGGTGCGACGACTCAAGTTCGTCAAAACCTTCCAGCGCCTCGACCAGCTCGGCGCGGTGATCAAACAGCGCCTGGTTCGGGTAATCCAGCAGATGACCAATCACGCGTAGAGCCATCATGAGCGATCCTCCTGCGGCGGCGTTTTACGGCCAATATCGATGGCGTCGATACGGCGGCTGTTGAACAGGTTGAATTTGCTGTCGCTGCCGTGGCAGCCGTCGCCGAAGCTGAAGCCGCAGCCTTTACTTTCCGGGAAGGCTTCACGGGCCAGCTCACGGTGGCTGGAAGGCACCACGAAGCGATCTTCGTAGTTGGCGATGGCGAGATAGCGGTACATCTCCTGCGCCTGCGCTTCCGTCAGCCCAACCTGCTCCAGCGCGCGGGTATCTACTTCGCCTTCGACCGTTTCCGCACGCTTATAGTGGCGCATCGCCAGCATACGTTTCAGCGCCAGCAGCACCGGCGCGGTGTCGCCTGCAGTCAGCAGATTGGCAAGATACTGCACCGGGATACGCAGGCTCTCCACGTCCGGCAGCACGCCGCTGTGCCCCAGTTCGCCCGCGTCGGCCACCGACTGAATTGGCGACAGCGGCGGCACATACCAGACCATCGGCAACGTGCGGTATTCCGGGTGTAGCGGCAGCGCCAGCTTCCAGTCCATCGCCATTTTGTAGACCGGCGAACGCTGCGCGGCGTCAATCACGCTCTGCGGTATGCCGTCAGCCAGCGCCTGCTCAATCACCGCCGGATCGTTTGGATCGAGGAAAATATCCAGCTGGCGCTGATAGAGATCTTTTTCGTTCTCCGCCGAGGCCGCCTGCTCAATGCGGTCGGCGTCATACAGCAGCACGCCAAGGTAGCGGATGCGGCCAACGCAGGTTTCAGAACATACCGTTGGCTGGCCTGCTTCAATGCGCGGATAGCAGAAAATGCACTTCTCAGACTTGCCGCTCTTCCAGTTGAAGTAGATTTTTTTGTACGGACAGCCGGTCAGGCACATCCGCCAGCCGCGACATTTGTCCTGATCGATCAGCACGATGCCGTCCTCACCGCGCTTGTAAATAGCGCCGCTCGGGCAGGTTGCCACACAGGCCGGATTGAGGCAGTGCTCACACAGGCGCGGCAGATACATCATGAAGGTGTTTTCGAACTGGCCGTACATCTCCTTCTGGATGTTATCGAAGTTCTTATCCGCCGAGCGTTTAGAGAACTCACCGCCGAGGATCTCTTCCCAGTTCGGGCCGTTTTCGATCTTCTTCATCCGCTGGCCGGTGATCAGCGAGCGGGGGCGGGCAATCGGCTGATGCTTGCCAGCTGGCGCCGTATGCAGGTTCTGGTAGTCGTAATCAAAGGGTTCGTAGTAATCATCCAGCGCCGGTACGTCCGGGTTGGCGAAAATTTTCGACAGCAGGCCGAGACGGTTGCCCATCCGCGGCTCCAGCCTGCCGTTAATTTTGCGGATCCAGCCGCCCTTCCACTTCTGCTGATCTTCCCAGGCATGGGGATAGCCCACGCCGGGTTTGCTCTCTACGTTGTTGAACCAGGCATATTCCATCCCTTCACGGCTGGTCCAGACGTTCTTACAGGTGACGGAACAGGTGTGGCATCCGATACATTTGTCCAGGTTCAGCACCATGCCGACTTGCGAACGAATTTTCATGGTTGACTCTCCTGCTGGCTGCCCTGGCAATCGTCGGTGCCTTCACCATCCAGCCAGTTAATGTTGTTCATCTTTCTGACCACCACAAACTCGTCACGGTTGGAGCCTACGGTGCCGTAATAGTTAAAGCCGTAGGACTGCTGCGCATAGCCGCCGATCATATGGGTCGGTTTAGGGCAGGTCCGCGTGACCGAGTTATGAATACCGCCGCGCTGGCTGGTAATTTCTGAACCGGGAATATTCACGATGCGCTCCTGAGCGTGATACATCATGGTCATCCCGGCTGGAATACGCTGGCTGACCACCGCGCGGGCGGTTAGCGCGCCGTTGGCGTTAAAGGCTTCGATCCAGTCGTTGTCCTCAATCCCCAGCTCTTTCGCGTCGTCTTCGCTCATCCATACGATGGGCCCGCCGCGCGACAGCGTCAGCATCAGCAGGTTGTCGCTGTAGGTCGAGTGAATGCCCCATTTCTGGTGCGGGGTCAGGAAGTTCAGCGCCTTCTCCGGGTTGCCGTTAGGCTTCTGGTTGAGCAACGGCCTGGCCGCACGGGTATCAACAGGCGGACGGTAAACCAGCAGGCTTTCGCCGAAGGCGCGCATCCACTCATGATCCTGATACAGCTGCTGACGACCGCTGAGCGTGCGCCATGGGATCAGTTCGTGAACGTTGGTATAACAGGCGTTATAGGAGACATGCTCATCTTCCAGGCCTGACCAGGTCGGGCTTGAAATGATCTTGCGCGGCTGCGCCTGAATATCGCGGAAGCGGATCTTCTCGTCCTCTTTATTCAGCGCCAGATGGGTATGATCCCGCCCGGTAATGTCGCTCAGCGCCTGCCAGGCTTTCACCGCCACCTGGCCGTTGGTTTCCGGCGCCAGCGAGAGGATCACTTCAGCCGCATCGATCGCGCTGTCAATATTCGGTCGGCCTGCGGCAGGGCCGTCGGCCTTGACGTAGTTGAGCTGTTTCAGGAAATCGACTTCGGTCTGGGTATTCCAGCTGATGCCTTTCCCGCCGTTGCCCAGCTTGTCGAGCAGCGGGCCGAGCGAGGTGAAGCGTTCATAAGTCGCCGGGTAATCACGCTCTACCGCGATGATGTGCGGAGCAGTTTGCCCAGGGATCAGGTCGCATTCGCCTTTTTTCCAGTCTTTGACCTGGAACGGCTGCGCCAGCTCTGCGGGCGAGTCGTGCTGCACCGGCAGCGTCACCACGTCGGTTTCCACGCCCAGATGACCAGGGCAAAGTTCGGAGAAGGTTTTGGCAATCCCTTTATAGATTTCCCAGTCGCTTTTGGATTCCCAGGCCGGGTCAACGGCAGCGGACAGCGGATGAATAAACGGATGCATATCCGAGGTATTCATATCGTCTTTTTCATACCAGGTTGCGGTAGGCAGCACGATATCAGAATAGAGACAGGTGCTGGACATGCGGAAATCCAGGGTTACCACCAGATCCAGCTTGCCCTCGCCGCCGTTATCCTGCCACTCCACTTCTTCCGGCATCACGCCGCCCTGCACGCCCAGGTCTTTGCCCTGAATGCCGTTCTCGGTGCCCAGCAGGTATTTCAGCATGTATTCATGCCCCTTGCCGGATGACCCAAGCAGGTTGGAGCGCCAGACAAACAGATTCCTTGGGAAGTTCTGCGGGTTGTCCGGCTGCTCGGCCGCGAAGCGCAGTTTGCCCTGCTTCAGGCTTTCGACGGTATAGTCGACCGGCGACAGTCCGGCAGCGCTGGCTTCGGCGGCAATATGCAGCGGGTTGGCGCTCAGCTGCGGGGCGGAGGGCAGCCAGCCCATGCGTTCGGAGCGAACGTTGAAGTCAATCAGGCTGCCGGTGAAGCGGGTTTTGTCCGCCAGCGGCGAGAGAAGTTCTTCCGTGCTCACCGACTCATAGCGCCACTGGCTGGAGTGGTTATAAAAGAACGAGGTGCTGTTCATATGACGAGGCGGGCGCTGCCAGTCCAGCGCAAAGGCCAGCGGCGTCCAGCCGGTTTGCGGACGCAGTTTTTCCTGGCCCACGTAGTGCGCCCAGCCGCCGCCGCTTTGTCCCACGCAGCCGCAGAACACCAGCATGTTGATCAGGCCACGGTAGTTCATGTCCATGTGATACCAGTGGTTCATCCCGGCACCCACGATAATCATCGAGCGGCCGCGCGTCTTCTCGGCGTTTTCAGCAAACTCACGGGCGATGCGGATGATGTTCTGGCGCGAAACGCCGGTAATTTGCTCCGCCCAGGCCGGGCTGTAGGCTTTCAGCTCGTCGTAATTCTGCGCGCAGTTGGCGTCATCCAGCCCGCGATCTAACCCGTAGTTTGCCAGGGTTAGATCATAAACGCTGGTGACCAGCGCTTCGCTGCCGTCGGCCAGCCGCAGGCGCTTGACCGGCAGTTTGTGCAGCAGAATCTCTTCCAGCGCTACGCTGTTGAAATTCTCGCTGGTGATGCCGCCGAAGTACGGGAAGCCCACGTCGACCACCTCGTCATGGCTGCCCAGCAGGCTGAGCTGTAGCTCGACTTCCCGCTGATTTTTGCCTTCGCGGGATTCGAGGTTCCATTTGCCCTTCTCGCCCCAGCGAAAGCCGATCGAACCCTGCGGGGCCACCAGCTCGCCATCCGCCTCGTTGATGGCGACCGTTTTCCACTCGGGATTATTTTCCTGGCCCAGGCCATCGACCAGATCGCTGGCGCGCAGCTGGCGACCGGCGGCGTAAAAGCCCTCTTCGCGCGGCTCCAGCAGCACCAGCATTGGCATATCGGTATAGCGGCGAACGTAGTCGCGGAAATAGCCTACCTCACGATCGAGATGGAACTCTTTCAGCATGACGTGGCCCATCGCCAGCGCAATCGCGCTGTCGGTGCCCTGTTTCGGGTTCAGCCACTGATCGCAAAGCTTGGCGACTTCGGCATAGTCTGGGGTGATCGCCACCGTTTTCGTGCCTTTGTAGCGAACTTCGGTAAAGAAGTGGGCATCTGGCGTGCGGGTCTGCGGCACGTTCGAGCCCCAGGCAATGATGTACGAGGAGTTATACCAGTCGGCGGACTCCGGCACGTCGGTCTGCTCGCCCCAGGTCATTGGCGAAGCGGGCGGCAGGTCGCAATACCAGTCGTAGAAGCTCAGGCACGCGCCGCCAATCAGCGAGAGATATCGCGCGCCGGCGGCATAGGACACCATCGACATCGCCGGGATCGGCGAGAAGCCCATGATGCGATCCGGGCCGAAGGTTTTCGCCGTGTAGATGTTGGAAGCGGCAATCAGCTCGTTGACTTCCTGCCAGCTGGAGCGCACGAAGCCGCCGCGTCCACGGGCAATTTTGTAGCTTTTCGCTTTCTCAGGATCGCTGACAATCGAGCCCCAGGCGTCCACCGGATCGCTGTGCTGAACTTTCGCTTCGCGCCACAGCTTGATCAGCTTTTTACGCATCAGCGGATATTTCAGGCGGTTGGCGCTGTAAAGATACCAGGAGTAGCTAGCCCCACGCGGGCAGCCGCGCGGCTCGTGGTTCGGCAAATCCGGGCGGGTGCGCGGATAGTCAGTCTGCTGGGTTTCCCAGGTGACCAGGCCGTTTTTCACGTAAATCTTCCAGCTACAGGAGCCGGTACAGTTTACCCCGTGGGTTGAACGCACAATTTTATCGTGCTGCCAGCGGCTACGGTAGCCGTCTTCCCAGTCACGGTTAGCGTTAAGCGTCTGGCCATGCTGACCAGAAAAGGGTTCCGCTACCTGCTTAAAGTAACGAAACCGGTCAAGAAACTTGCTCATCCGGAATTCTCCTGAAGGCTTGATATTGTTAGAGGTGATGCAACGACATTGCTTAATCCGCGAGCAGAGTACTGAGCCCTCTCCGGCCGCAGATTGATGACGATCAACAGATAACCATGTTAAACCCAAGGGTTTCGGTCTAAATACCACTAAAGAGGCAGGGTAGATAACAACTACATCTTATTGAAAGATAAAGCTTAAATATAAAATCCTGCGTTCCTGTCAGGAGGATAACTACTCTCCTGACTTTTAAGGAGTACCCTTGCCCGGCCAGCCGAAACCGGCCGGGCAAGCCTCTCAGTTCGCTTTTTTGCGGCCGTAAACCAGCCAGGTAATCGCCACGCAGAGCAGGTAGAACCCAAGGAAGACTTTCATCGCGCCCGCCGGAGAGCCGGTCATCGCCAGCGAAGTGCCGAACATCTGCGGAATAAAGAAGCCGCCAGCGGCGCCAATAGCGGAGATGAAGCCAAGCGCAGCCGAGGTTTCGGTTACCGCTTCGCGCTGAGCATGCTCATCGCTGCCCCCCTGAGCCTTCACCCGATCCAGAGTTTGCTTACGGAATATCACCGCGATCATCTGGAAGGTGGAACCGCTGCCCAGTCCGGCATTGATAAACAGAATCATGAACACGCTATAGAAGGCGATAAATGAACCGGCATAAGTGGCGGTCGGCAGCGTCATAAACAGCAGACCGCTGAAAACGGACATCACGATAAAGTTGATTAACGTGACGCGTACGCCGCCAAACTTGTCAGAAAGCATCCCGCCAGCCGAACGGGCCAGTGCGCCGAGGAAAGGGCCAAAGAAGGCGTATTTGAGGATCACCACTTCAGGGAACTGGGTTTTGGAGAGCATGGCAAAGCCTGCCGAGAAGCCGATAAAGGAACCGAAGGTCGCCAGATACAGCACCGCCATAATCCACAGATGCCCGCGCTTCAGCACCGGCAGCTGCTCACGCAGCGAGGATTTGCTTGACGCCAGATCGTTCATGCCAAACCACGCCAGCAGCGTGCCGACGATCAGAAACGGCACCCAGAGCCACGCGGCGTTTTCCAGCCAGATAACCTCGCCGCTGGCGGCCGTTTGCGAGCCGCCGCCAAACAGGCTGAAAATGCCGAAGGAGATCGCCAGCGGGGCAAAGAACTGCATCACGCTGACGCCGAGGTTACCTAATCCGCCGTTAATCCCCAGCGCCCCGCCCTGCTGCGACTTAGGGAAGAAAAAGCTGATGTTGCCCATGCTGGAAGCGAAGTTTGCCCCGGCGCAGCCGCACAGCAGCGCGATAACCATAAAAGTAGAGAACGAGGTGCTGATGTCCTGCACGGCAAATCCCAGCCACAGGCAGGGAACCAGCAGGATCGCGGTGCTGAACGCGGTCCAGCGGCGACCGCCAAAAATGGGGATCACGAAAGAATAAGGCACGCGCAGCAGCGCACAGGCGACGGAGGGCAGCGCGGTTAACAGGAAAAGTTGTTCGGTCGTGAAGCTGAAACCAACCTTATTAAGGTTGACGGTGACGGCGCTGAACAGCATCCAGACGCAGAAGGCGAGCAGCAAACAGAACACGGAAATCCACAGATTGCGGCTGGCAATGCGCTTGCCGTGCTGCTGCCAGAATTCGGTATCCTCAGGCTGCCAGTCCTGAATCACCGTCCCACCTTTTACCGGCGGTGTTGAAGTATGTAACGACATAATTTTCTCATTTACAGAAGGTATTTCCAGACATCCTGCTTATCGCCTCCTGCTTCCAGGTTGACGCAAATCAACAAGTCAACGGGTAGTTGTCGCCGTGACTGGCCGGGAGACTCCCAAAGGAGTAGCCTGGAAAGAGAAAATAACTGCCTGTTAATTATCAGGTTTGTAAAATAAATCCTGCACTATACTTAACCCATGGCCTGACGAAGAAATAAATGATTACCCCTTAAGTGGTATAGGGATGCTCGCCAGGATACGTAAAATACAGTCCGCAACGCCCGCCTTGCCAGCCGACGTATTGACCAAAAGGATCGCCCTGTGAAAGAAGAAGCCGCCTCCATATTACTGATTGACGATCACCCGATGCTGCGCAATGGCGTAAAGCAGCTGATTGAGCTGGACGATCGGCTACAGGTGGTGGCCGAAGCCGGAAACGGCGCGCAGGGCGTCGCGCTGGCCGGAGAATACGACCCCGACCTGATCCTGCTGGATCTCAACATGCCCGGCATGAACGGCCTCGATACGCTGGTTCAGCTGCGAACCATTGAGCTGTCCGGGCGCATTGTGGTGTTCAGCGTCTCTAATCATGAGGACGACGTAGTCAATGCGCTAAAGCGCGGGGCCGACGGCTATTTGCTGAAGGATATGGAGCCGGAAGAGCTGTTGAAATCGCTGCACCTGGCCGCCGCCGGGCAGATGGTGCTGAGCGAAACCCTGACCAACGTGCTGGTCGCCAGCCTGCGTGAAACCCGTCCAGGCGAGGAACGGGACATTGAGCAGCTCACTCGCCGCGAGCGCGATATCCTGAGGCTGATCGCCCAGGGCATGACCAACAAGGCGATTGCCCGCAAGCTCTCCATCACCGAAAGCACCGTGAAGGTTCACGTAAAGCATTTGCTGAAAAAAATGAAGTTGAAATCGCGCGTCGAAGCGGCGGTATGGGCGTTGCAGAGCGGGCATGAGTGAAGGGTTGGCGTGCAATCAGAAAGGTTGCTCTCTGATTGCACAACGGGCGGCTATTTTTCAGCGCCAGCAAACATTCTTCTCTTTAAGGTCGCGGCGATAGCCCTATAACGAAAGTTTTCTTTGCGGATGTGAGGCTGCCAGCTGGCTGCCCTGACCGAAGATTTTCTCCCGCAGCGTGCCTTCCTTATAGTCTTTCTGTGCAAGGCCGCGCTTTTGCAATACCGGAACCACATGCTCTACCCACTCCTCCCACCAGCCCAGCGTGGTAATGGGCACCACGTTAAAACCATCAACGCCCGCATCAGCAAACGCCTGTACCTTGTCGGCAATCTGCTCTGGTGTTCCGGCAAAACGTCCTGGTAACAGTGCGTGTTTCAACAGGTATTCACGCCACGTCAGATCCCGGCCCTGACCGTAATCCGCGTCAACCGCAATGCGGAATTTGGAACGCATATGCTGGCTGAACTGTTCGCGTCGGCTTAATTCCTTCAGCGGCGTGTCGGGATCGATGCTGGAGAGGTCAATCCCCGAGCCGCCGCTGTAGAAGCCCTGCAGGGCATTGATATCAATGTTGTCGAAAAGGTATTGCTGTTTGCGCTTCGCCTCTTCTTCCGTTGAGCCAATCACCGTGGAAAGCATCACCAGCTTCTTCAGATCTTCTGGCCGACGCCCAAAATCAACGACGTCCTGATTTAAAATAGCGATGTCTTTCCTGGCCGTTTCAGGCGTTTGTGAAGGCAGGAAGGTCACTTCGGCATTGCGTGCCGCGAAGCGCCGCCCGGCCTCGGAGTTTCCGGCCTGGAAAAGCACCGGGCTGCGCTGGGGCGACGGCTCAACAATATGCGGTCCCTCAACGCGGTAGCGTTTTCCGACGTGGTTAATTTTGTGAATTTTATCGGCATCGAAAAAGCGGTTGCTCGCCGGATCGTGCAGTACCGCGCCCTCTTCCCATGACAGTTCCCAAAGTTTATAGGCCACGTCGAGATACTCCTGCGCCCACTCATAACGTTCGTCGTGGGGCACAATCTCATCGTAGCCGTAGTTGCGAAAACCGTTGGATAAATAGGAGGTCACGATATTCCAGCCGACGCGCCCGTGGGTGAATTCATCCAGCGAGGAGATTTGTCTGGCAAAGGAAAACGGGTGCGCCTGAATAACGTTGCTGGTCACCACGATACCGAGGTTTTCAGTCGCCAGGCCGAGTGCCGAGGTGATGGCGATCGGATCTGCCGCCGGAAACTGGGTCCCCGCCTGAATGGTGGTTTTTCCGTCGCCATAATCCAGGTCATAAACGCCGACAACGTCAGCGATAAACAGCGTATCGAACAGCCCTTTTTCCAGCGTTTTAACCGTCTTAACGTAGGCATCAAGCTGGTTATAGCCATACTGCACCTGCCCTTCCGGGGTGCGCCAGTAGCCGTGGCTGTGATGATTCGGGGTCAGGTGCAAAAAACCGTTGTAAATAAGTTCACGTAACATTATTACTCCGTTTTTCAGTCATTAAGCGAAGCTGGCCGCTTTCAGGCGCGGCAGCGAGTTGAGTAATTTCTGGGTATAGGGATGGCGGGGGTGATAAAAGACCTCGTCGGCCTCGCCCTGCTCCACGGCAACGCCGTTTTGCATCACCAGCACCCTGTCACTCATATGGTGAATAACCCCCAGATCGTGGGAAATAAAAAGGTAGCTCACGCCCAGCTGCGCCTGTAGATCCGCCAGCAAATCGAGGATCTGCGCCTGAACCGTGACGTCCAGCGCGGAAACCGCCTCATCAAGGATGATTAATTCAGGGTCGGTGGCGATGGCGCGCGCAATTGCGACGCGCTGCCGCTGTCCACCCGACAGGCGTACCGGCCACTGCTCCAGATGCTCCGCGCCAAGTCCCACCGCTTCCAGCAGGCTCACCGCTCTGCTCCGCAGAGACTGCTCATTGCCCGGCTGCCGGAGAGCAATCGCATCATAAAGAAGCGTGGAGACCCGCCAGCGAGGATCGAAAGAGGATAAGGGGTCCTGATAAACCACCGAGATATGGCGACGGATGGCCCGCTGCGCCTCTGGGGAGGCGTGGCTCCAGGGCTGTCCATGGAACAGGATCTCGCCGCTGTCAGGCTGTTCAAGGGCGAGCGCAATCCGCGAGAGGGTCGTTTTACCCGATCCCGATTCCCCCACGATCCCCAGCGTTTCACCTCTTCTCAGGCTGAAGGAGACATCGTCCACGGCGGTGCGGAGTTTACGGTCCGGCCCGCGAAACTGCTTGACGATATGGCGGGCTTCAAGCAGCAGTTCCGGTTGCTCTGTGGATGATTTTTGCGCCGGGGCAAAAAGCGGCCCGGCCGAAATCTTCTCACTGACTGAAAGCCGCTGCCCTCTGGTGTGCTCACTGGGGATAGCCTTGATCAGCGCCTGAGTATAAGGATGCTGCAGCCGCTGAAGCACTTCTTCAGCGGTGCCAGCCTCAACAATAGCCCCGCCCTGCATCACCAGTATGTGGTCGGCAATTTTCGCTACTACGGCAAGGTCATGGCTGATCAGAATCACGCTGGTGCCGCGATCGAGCATCTGCCTGAGCACGTCCAGCACCTGAGCCTGAACGGTTACGTCCAGCGCGGTGGTTGGCTCGTCCGCAATCAGCACGTCGGGATGCAGCGCAATGGCCGAGGCAATCAGCGCTCGCTGGCGCAGCCCGCCGGAAAGTTCGCCGGGGCGCTGTTTTGCACGCAGCGCCGACTCAGGAACGCCGACATCATTAAGCAGCGACAGGACTTTCTTTTGTCGGCTGGCGCGCGTGCCCCAATGGTGTACCGACAAAGCCTCAGCAATCTCATTCCCTACCGGGCGCAAAGGATCGAGTGAAACCAGCGCGTCCTGCAAAATAAAACCCACTTTTTTCCCCCGCACTTCCTGCCACCAGGCATCGCTGCGGTTCAGCAAGGTTTCCCCTTCAAGGGTAAGAATATCGGCCCCAACGCTAAGCTGATTCCCCGCCAGTCCCACCAGCGATCTTGCCGTCACGCTCTTACCCGACCCTGATTCTCCGACCAGCGCCACGCACTGGCCGCGAAAAAGATCCAGATCGACCTCTTTAACGATATGCCGACGCACGCCAGCCCTACTGTCATGCCAGACGTTCAGAGCGCGGACTTCGATAACCTTATCCGGTGCAGTAACGGTGTTCATTAATCCTGCCCTCCTTCAGAGCGCTGCTGTACGTACCGGCCAATCTGGGTAAATGAGAGCGCCACCAGCACAATCGCAATACCCGGCAGCACTTCCAGCCACCAGGCTACCGTCACGTTGATCTTGCCCGCTTCCAGCAGGGCCCCCCATTCAGGGGAAGGCGGGACAACGCCCAGTCCGAGGAAAGAGAGCCCCGATGCCCACACCACCGACTGGCCGATCCCAAGCGCCACCAGTGAGGAGAGCGGCCGGAAAACATTAGGCACGATATGCTGCAAAAAGAGTTTGCGCGGCGAATGCCCCAGGGCTCTGGCCGCTTCCACATACCCGGAGCCCTTAACCTTCAGTGCCTGCGCCCGAACCAGCCGCGCATAGCCTGGCGAAGTCCCAATCCCGACCGAAATCAGCAAACTGCTGGCCGAAGGGCCAAGCAAGGCCACAAACAGCAGCGCCAGCAGCAGAGTGGGAAAGGCCAGCAGGATTTCCAGCAGACGGTTGATCGGCCCGGCAATCCAGCGCGGGGCCAGCGCGGCGGCAAAGCCGAAAACGATCGCGCCGACCATGGCGATAGCCATTGCCCCTATCCCAATCAGCAGCGACTGGCGGGTGCCCCAGATAATCCTGCTGTAAAGATCGCGACCAATATCATCGGTGCCGAACAGGTGCCCCGCAGAAGGCTCCTGCAAAGCGTTGTACAAATCGGTGCTGAAAGGGTCATGGGTTGCCAGCAGCGAAGGCGTAATCGCTGCCACAATAAAGAAAAGCGCCAGCAGGATGGAAAGCAGAACCGAAAGCGGCGTGCTGATAATCGCCGTGAAAAAATGGCGCCAGAATGACGGTTTCACCGCGGTGCCAGCGTATTCAGAAAGATGTACGGTCATGATCTGCCTCGTAATCTGGGATCGACGATGAGATAAATTAAATCAACGGCCAGGTTAATAACGATGTAGAGAAAACTGATCAGCACCACGATGCCGGAGACAAGGGCAAAATCCTTGTTGCTGACCGCGTTGACCAGCACATTGCCCAGCCCCGGACGGGCAAAGACCGCCTCCACCAGCACCGCGCCGGAGAGTAAATTGCCGATAGCCCAGCCGCTGAGGGTGATCGCCGGGATCAGCGCATGGCGCAGAACGTGGGTCAGCCTGACGCCGCCCAGGCTCATGCCGCGGGCACGGGCCGAGAGGACGAAAGGCTCCTGAAGGCTGTGTTCAAACTCATCACGCAGGGCATGGCCGATAAAACCGGCGAGGGGAATAGCCAGCGTGATGGCTGGTAAAATAGTGCCCATCAGGCTGGTTCCGCCCACGACCGGGAACCAGCGCAGGCCGATAGCGAAAACGATCAGCAGCAGGATGCCAATCCAGTATTGCGGCAGCCCGGCCATGATGGTCTCAATGGCTGAGCCAGAGGCGCTCAGCCGCCTGCCGCGTCCCGCCGTCAGAAGGGTCCAGGGAATGGCGATCGCCCACGCCAGCACCAGCGAAGCCATCGCCAGGGTAAAGGTCGGCACCAGCTGTTCCACAATGACGTGCGCTACGGGCCGCTGCAGCTCAAACGAGAGGCCGAAATTGCCGTGCAGCAGCTGCCAGAAATACTGGAGATACTGTTCGCCAATCGGCTTATCGAACCCGTACAGCGCATTAATCGGCGCCAGTTCCTGCGGGGTTCGCTCGATAACCTGTCCGGAAGTAATGTTCAGCAGGATTGTGGCACGATCGCCGGGCAGAACCGACAGAACGACAAAGGTCACCGTTATCGTTCCCCACAGGACGAAAAGGGCGGAGACGATGCGCAGCGCAAGCGTACGCAATAAGCGGCTGGCTCCGCTGCCACTTGCCGAGCGGGTGGCGCGCTTAGCGAGCGAGGAAGAGGCTTCGGTCATGGCTTTTCCTTCACAAAATAGGCGTCGTTAAAATTCAGCAGTCCATTGCCCTGGTCCTGCCACAGCCCTTTGACGGTATGGGCCACGGCGACGTTATAGGTGAAGTTGTACCCCCCGATGGCGATCGCCTGATCGTCAAACCACTGCTGGAGCACGGCAAATTTCTGCTGGCGCAGCGCCGGGTCCGGCTCACGCTGGGCATCAAGGATCTGAGCTTCGATTTTCGGGTTATTGAAAAAGCTGGTGTTATTGCCATTGAACGCGCCGTTCAGCAGCGGGTTGTAAACGATGTCCAGAATGTTCGGGGAAGGCCAGACCCAGTAACCAAAGCTGATCTCCTTATCCGCAGGCCTGGACATCGCCCCGGCAAAGCCCTCGGTCTGCGTCAGCGGGATCAGATCAATCTTGATCCCCACCTGTTTGACCTGATCCTGCACCGCCTGTAGCATCAGCGCCCCTTCCTGGTCGATGATGGCCTGAATAAAGGGCAGGCGCCCTTCCAGCCTTTTCCCTTCTTTAACCCGATAGCCCTCGGCGTCACGGCCCGTCCAGCCAGCGTCATCAAGCAGCTGATTAGCCTTGGCAACATTCAGCGAGTAGCGATCGTCAACGTTGAGATAGAGTGGCGTGGTCTTGCTCAGCGAGCCGTTGCCTTCATAAGGCACCGCGCCTTTAAACACCGTTTTGATAATCTGTTTGCGGTCAAGAGCATAAGCAAAGGCCTGGCGCACCCGCTGGTCGGTGAACGGCCCGCGCTGCACGTTAAATGAGAACGCCTGGGGTCGACCTGTCGCCACAAAGGAGAGCGTCTGATACTCACGCTGCAACGCTTGCCACTGTGCGGAAGGCGGCTGGTAAATGACATCTGCCCCACCGCTAATCAGCGCTCCCCAGCGGGTGGTAGCGTCTGGCACAAACTTCCACTCAAGGTGTTTTATATAAGCCGGACCATTATGGTGTGCATTGGGAGGAGCCCAGCGATAATCATCATTACGCACAAAATCGATCTTCTCCCCGCGTGACCATTTCACCACTTTCCAGGGACCGGTGCCGACCGGCCTTAAGCATTTCTGTTCGCTGCTATTATGGATGAGTGAATCAGGAGACTGAAAACCGTAATGCCCGTTGGCGAGAATATTATATATTTCCGGATTCGGTTCGGACAAATGCAGCGCTACGGTATAGTCATCTATCCGGGTAAATCCGGTCATATAAGTGAAGCCGTGCCAGCCTATTCCTTTCTGCCAGGCTGGATAATTAGCGACTACCGCATCCGCATTGAATTTATCTCCATCGGTAAATTTCACGTCTTTACGCAGATGGAAAATAATGGTCTTACGATCTTCTGATTCCTCCCAGCTGGTCGCCAGCCACGGGCGAATCTGCCCGTTATCATAGCTGACCAGATAGTCGAAAACCTGGCGTGACAAATAGGCCTGCTGAACCCATCCGCCCCACAGGCAGGGAGGTTCCTGCTCATGCAGATAAACCAGTACGCCGCCGTCATCCGCTTGCCTGTCGCCTGTTGAAGGAGAGGCTTGTGCCTTCACCGGCGCGGTCAGGCATAGCGTCAGAGTTGCCAGGAGTGCAGTCAGCACTCCCGGCCTGAGTTGAAGGTTCATGTCGATTGCGATTTCCCTTGTAACAGCCAAAACCTCCCCTGACTCAAATGACAAGCGCAATAACGGGAGGAATGGGAAGCGTTAAGAATTATTTTTTAGAATATAAATCGAATAAAACACACTGAATAAGAGGTGGCAAATATCAATAGTGGAAGTCAATATGAGAAATTCAGATAGCTAAAGTTATACATTCAGCTGAATTAGCTTATAACTTAAAAGCGTTATCCTTGCAGGATTTGACATGTTACATCATCAAATTACTGTAAAGTCCTTTCCTTCATTGAGAATTAACCGATCGGGGTCGCGTAATGTCACAATTTGATTCAGGCTGGGGATCCGCACCTTCAACAAATTATGAACAGCTGGCGGAACGTTTTCGCCCTTTATTCGCCAGAATCCGGCAGGGGGCGATAGAACGTGAATTACAGCGTCAGCTGCCTTTTGAACAAATTGAGTGGCTCAAGCAGAGTGGTTTCACCGCGCTGCGGGTCCCGCCGGAGTATGGCGGCAGCGGCGTCACCTTGCCAGAGCTGTTCAATTTGTTAACTGAGCTGGCTGAAGCCGATTCTAATCTGGTGCAGTCAATTCGCGGTCATCTTGGCTTTGTGGAAAACGTCCTTAACGGCGAAAATGGACAGCGCCGTGAGAAATGGCTTCCGCTGCTTGGCAGAGGCGATATCGTTGGCCCGGCCTGGAGCGAAGCAGGCGACGTAAAGCAGCAGGAATTCTCCACCCAGGTGCGACGCAGCGGCAAGCAGTGGCGTCTTGACGGCACAAAGTTTTATACCACCGGCTCACTCTACTCCGACTGGATTGATGTCGGCATCACTGATGAAAAGGGCGAAACGGCGGCGGTCACCGTCTCCCGCACGGCGGATGGAGTTAGCGTTATTGATGACTGGAACGGCTTTGGTCAGACTCTGACGGCCAGCGGGACGGCGGTTTTCGACAATGTTCTTCTCACTGAAGATGAAATCTACTCTGAGAGCAAGTTCCGGTACGCTCCCGGCTTCTATCAGCTGATCCATCTGGCAACGCTGGCAGGCATTGGTCGGGCGCAGAGTAACGAGCTGGCCGGGCAGGTGGCGGCGCGTAAACGGACCTACAGCATTGGCAACGGCCCGCGCGTTGCTCAGGACCCACAAATCTTGCAGGTGGTGGGACGCGTACGCGGGGCGGCTTACGCCAGCGGGGCAATCGTGCTGAAAAGCGCCGAGGCGCTGCAACGCGCATTTGATGCCCGCTTTGCTGGAGACGAGCAGCAGGAAGTCCAGGTGAATGCCATCGCCGAGCTGGAGGTCTCCCAGTCCCTGAATGTGGTGAGCGACCTGATACTCAACGCCACGACGATTATCTTCGACGCGCTGGGGGCATCCGCCACTCTTAAACCTCTGGCGCTGGACCGCTTCTGGCGAAATGCCCGCACCCTCTCCTCGCATAATCCGCGTATTTATAAAGATCGCATCGTGGGCGATTTTGCGGTCAACGGCACGCTGCCCCCTGCCCAGTGGCGTATTGGGGTGGTTGATAAAGGCTAAATTAGGTTATTTACTCGCCAGCACGTAATAGTTACACTCCCTGTGTGGATTTTATAACAACACAGGGATAAAGAGAAAATGGCTATTCCAGGCAATATGTGGATCTATGATGACGGTGGCGCACTGATTAAAGGCGGCTGTGATGTTGTAAACAGGGAGTTCAGTATAGAGTTTAAAGGGTTTCACCATAATCTCTCCATTCCCACTGATAATGCCACAGGCAAGCCTACTGGCACTCGTCAGCACTCACCAATGATTATCGTTAAAGAATTCGACTATTCCAGCCCGTATCTATATAAAGCAGTTGCTACTGGTCAGAACCTGAAATCTGCTGAGATCAAATGGTACAAAATCAACTATGCTGGTCAGGAAGCCGAATACTTCAACATGCTGCTTGAAGGTGTTCGGATTGTATCCATATCCCCTACAATGGCTTCCCCAGAAGACAAGAACAACAACCATCTTGAATCTGTTGAGCTAAGGTATGAGAAGATCACCTGGAAGCATTGTGACGGAAATATAATTTTCACCGATGCCTGGAATGAGCGACAAACAGCATAATAGGTGATCGAATGGATACGACAGAAGAACTAAACGGAACCTACTTCTATCACGGACAATCCAACCTTTCGGCTGGTGAACTTTTTGATGTCATTTTTCTTGAACAATTTTGTGATGAGCTTGGCATAGGTATTGAATCAGGTGCTGCTATTCTTGCCGGGCAACCGTGGCTAAAAACCAGAACAAAGCCGGGAGAGGCAATTAAAGGAACAAGTATCGTTTCTAAGTACGGAAGAATGCTTCTGCGAAATGCTCGAACTCCATTTGGCATTAGGGTCTCCACACCTGTTGGTGTAAGAATGCGAAAAACAAATAGCCTTGCCGCTGTCATAGCTCGTTATGTTCCCTGGTTAGGTTGGATAGGCCTTGTAAACTCAATATATCAGGTGTCAAGGAAAACTCAGGAAAAATACAACCTGATAGCCCGTCCAAAAGACCGAATACAATGGACATCCTTTTAATGAAGAGTATTCAAGATCAGGTTTTAGACTTATTTAAAAATGAGATTTCAACCTGTTTAGATAAAAACTGGAAAGAAATCCCGTTGGAACTTGATTATGACTTATTTGATGCACCCGGTGATGATCTGCACGAGGCTTTGGATAAATTTGAGAAAAGATTTAATGTGGATTTATCAGGTATTAAATGGTCGTGTTATTACCCGTGGGAAAATACACCGCTACTAACGCGATGGTTCAAGGCAAAACGACGAGAGGTAGAGCGAACGCGTCTACCTTTAACCGTGAGAATGTTTGCTGAATCGGCAAAGGCAGGAAAATGGCTCTATGACTGAATAAAACCGCACAGCGCCACAATAAGAGCGAAGCCAGCAACTATCCTGGCTCTTCACTTCCCATCGTCCTCCTGAAACAGCTCTTTCGCTCTGTTTTTGAGCAGCACTTTTCGCTGCGGCAGTTCACCGTTGAGATAGTGAAAAGCTGCCCAGGCAAGAAAGGACGGTCAATATCAGCAATGGTGGCTTTATGTTTGCGAGCTCTCTCGCAGGCGCGATCAATATTAGTAAAATCAGATACATTTCCGATGGTTACTTTGATAACTTCAGGTGGCGTTTTCTCGCCAGAATACATCCTGACACCATTGGAGACACGCCTCTGGATGATACAGGGCTTTTTGGCAACACTGATTTCGACAGCAAAACCTACGGGTGAATCTCCTGGGTCGTCAGTGTTAAGATACGGCTTTCTATCTGGGTCAGGTAAGCAGACTCCTCACCCATCATGAGCGAGACCGGGCGTAACGTCGACAGATAACTTGTTGATTATAATCGACTGATTGGGTGTTATTTTCCTATAGTTATCCCTGTTGTATACCAGCAGTCTGCATGTGCATTTCAGCGAATGGCCAGGCTAGTTCTGGCATACAGGTTTGTAGATTTATGTGAGTTCGCAAGCGTTTCAGATGAGGCCACTTGAAGATACAAAAGACTTATAAAACGAGTAAAATCAATATGAAAGAGTCTACTGACAAGGATTTCACCAGCCACACCCCGATGATGCAGCAGTATCTTCGACTGAAGGCGGAACATCCGGAAATCCTGCTGTTCTACCGGATGGGGGACTTCTACGAACTGTTCTACGACGATGCAAAACGCGCCTCGCAGCTGCTGGAAATTTCGCTGACGAAACGCGGCGCCTCGGCCGGTGAGCCGATCCCGATGGCGGGCGTGCCTTATCATGCCGTTGAAAACTATCTGGCGAAGCTGGTCCAGCTTGGCGAATCCGTGGCTATCTGTGAGCAGATTGGCGATCCGGCGCTGAGCAAGGGGCCGGTTGAGCGCAAAGTGGTGCGCATTGTTACGCCGGGCACCATCAGCGACGAAGCGCTGTTGCAGGAGCGTCAGGATAACCTGCTGGCCGCCATCTGGCAGGGGCCGCGCGGCTTCGGTTTCGCCACGCTGGACATCAGCTCAGGGCGCTTCCGCCTGGCGGAGCCAACGGATCTGGAGACGATGGCTGCCGAGCTGACCCGCTCCAATCCGGCTGAACTGCTCTATTCCGAAGATTTTGCCGCGATGTCGCTGATTGAAAACCGTCGTGGCCTGCGTCGGCGCCCGCTGTGGGAGTTTGAGATAGAGACCGCCCGCCAGCAGTTGAATATGCAGTTCGGCACCCGCGACCTCAGCGGCTTTGGCGTTGAGCAGGCTCAGCATGGGCTACGCGCCGCTGGCTGCCTGTTGCAGTATGTGAAGGATACCCAGCGCACCTCCCTGCCCCATATTCGCTCGCTGAGCATGGAGCGCCAGCAGGATGGCATCATCATGGATGCGGCCACCCGCCGTAACCTTGAGATCACCCAGAACCTGGCGGGCGGCATTGAAAACACCCTTGCGGCGGTGCTGGATAAAACCGTCACGCCGATGGGCAGTCGTATGCTCAAGCGCTGGCTGCATATGCCGGTTCGCGATATCACTATCCTTGAACATCGCCAGCAAAGCATTGGCGCACTACAGGATTTTACCGCTGAAGTTTCCCCGCTGCTCCGTCAGGTGGGCGACCTGGAGCGGATTCTGGCCCGCCTTGCGCTGCGTACCGCCCGCCCGCGCGATTTGGCGCGTATGCGCCATGCCTTCCAGCAGTTGCCGGAGCTTGATGCGCTGCTGGCCGACGTCGCCACGCCTCATCTGCAAACGCTGCGCAAGCAGATGGGCCAGTTCGACGAGCTGCGCGAGCTGCTGGAACGGGCGATTATCGACTCCCCGCCGGTGCTGGTTAGGGACGGCGGCGTGATAGCGCCCGGCTACAACGCCGAGCTGGATGAGTGGCGTGCGCTGGCGGACGGCGCGACCGACTATCTGGATAAGCTGGAAATTCGCGAGCGTGAGAAGCTTGGGCTGGAGACGCTGAAGGTGGGCTTTAACGCCGTGCACGGCTACTACATTCAGGTCAGCCGTGGGCAGAGCCATCGCGTGCCGATCCACTACGTTCGCCGCCAGACGCTGAAGAACGTTGAGCGCTACATCATCCCCGAACTGAAAGAGTACGAGGACAAAGTTCTGACCTCGAAAGGTAAAGCGCTGGCGCTGGAAAAAGGGCTTTATGAGCAGCTTTTCGATCTGCTGCTGCCGCACCTGGAAGCACTGCTGCTGAGCGCCGCCTCGCTGGCCGAGCTGGATGTGCTGACTAACCTTGCGGAACGGGCCTGGACGCTAAACTACAGTTGCCCTACCCTGACCGATAAACCTGGCATTAAGCTGACCGACGCGCGCCATCCGGTGGTTGAACAGGTGCTGAAAGAGCCGTTTATCGCCAACCCGCTGTCGCTGTCGCCGCAGCGCCGGATGCTGGTGATCACCGGCCCGAATATGGGCGGTAAAAGTACCTATATGCGCCAGGCGGCGCTGATTACGCTGCTGGCCTACATCGGCAGCTATGTTCCGGCCGGGCAGGCGATTATTGGCCCCGTGGATCGCATCTTTACCCGCGTCGGTGCCGCTGACGATCTGGCCTCTGGCCGGTCGACCTTCATGGTGGAGATGACCGAAACCGCCAATATCCTGCACAATGCCACGGAGAACAGCCTGGTCCTGATGGATGAGATTGGCCGCGGCACCTCAACCTATGACGGGCTGTCGCTCGCCTGGGCCTGTGCGGAGAGCCTGGCGAACCGCATCAAGGCCATGACGCTGTTTGCCACCCACTATTTTGAGCTGACCACGCTGCCAGAAAAAATGGAAGGCGTGGCGAACGTGCATCTGGACGCCATAGAGCACGGCGACACCATCGCCTTTATGCACAGCGTGCAGGATGGCGCGGCCAGCAAAAGCTACGGCCTGGCCGTGGCAGCGCTGGCTGGCGTGCCGAAAGAAGTGATTAAACGGGCGCGGCACAAGCTGAAAGAGCTTGAGACGCTGTCGGGCAATGCCGCCAGCAGCAAAGCCGAAGGTCCTCAGCTGCCGTTACTGGTGGAGGAGACTTCCCCGGCGGTGGAGGCGCTGGAAGCGCTGGATGCGGATTCGCTGACGCCCCGTCAGGCGCTGGACTGGATTTATCGCCTGAAAACCATGCTGTAACCCGCTTTTCTCCGGCGAAAAAGTGGGGCGCGACTTCCCCCCTAAAAGGGGCGTCTGAAGGACTCGTTCATTCAGACAGCCCCTTGTCGCCAGCCTTACCAGTGCAGGCTCTCCGCCCATTCCTGCCATATTTCCCCCTGAATGGAACCATCTTCCACTCTTTCCCACGTAATGAGAGAGATAAAAGCGTTCAGTCAGGTCACGGCTGCCCTTTCCGCTGGCAGCGTGCGTCCGTTTTATCCATATCTGTTAACCTGGTCCAGTGGAGATTGTCATGAATATGAGAGTTAATCCCGGTGGGATGATGAATGAAGCCACAGGCGGTGTCGGGCAGTTCGCCAGCCGCTTTGGGGTAAAGCAGGATGGCAAAGGGAGCGATAGCGGCTCCGGCGCCATATCAGGAAAATCGAATCTGTTGCAGTATGGCGGCGCGTCAGGCACCACCAGCGAAAAATCGTCAACGTCCTCGCTGAGCTCCGATTACAAATCCGTGATCGACTCGCTAATTAAACAGGGACAGGAAGAGCTGGCAAAGCTGAAGGATCAGCTGTCTCAGCAGCAATCTTCCGCCAGCGGCGCTGACGGCAGCAGCGCGTCATCCGGCAATAACCAGATGTCGCAGCTCCAGGCGCTGCTCGACAGCATCACTAAGCTGATTAAACAGAGTCAGGAAAGCCAGCAGTCATCATCGTCCGGCAACAGTAGCTCTGGCGATGCTCAGCTTAATAATGTTATGTCGCAACTAAAGGATCTGCTCTCTTCTCTCAGCAGCGGCGCAGCCAGCGGAAGCGCGGCGACTTCCGACACGTCAGCGGCGACCGGCAGTGAAGGCAGCACCGCGCAGGCGATGCCGAAGGATGAGAAAGACACCAGCGTTCCCCCCTCCAGCGACACGTTGTTCAAAAACATGGACGGCGATAATCGTTCAGCCGACCAGATCATTAACGACAACCCGGTGCTGAAGAATCTGGGCAACCAGAAAGATATCAAGCAGGAGGATTTGAAGAAGCAGTTTGGCGACTGGACATCAAACAACCCGGATGAGAAAAGCCGGGCGCTGGCCGCCAAAAACATGTCGTACTTCCTGAATAACGTCAAGGGCCTGGATAACCGTGAAGGCGGCGATCGCGGCGATATTTCTACCAACGGCAAGATCGAAGGGCTGACCAAAGATGGCGATGCCCGCCACGGTACTGAAGCCGCCATTGTCAAAGACGTTGCCGAACAGGGTCTGGACAAGGCCTTCCCAAAAGATGGCAAGCTGACCCAAACCAAAGACGAAATGGTTAACCTGAACGGTACCAACAAAAGTGGTTTCCAGGGTATTTGCCTCAAAGTGGGAAAAGCGCTGGCGTTTATTCCAGTCATCAGTAACGTATTAACCGGTATGGGTAAATCAGAAAGTACCAACCCTTGGGATGTGATAAAAGGGGGTCTGAAAGGCTATATTAAGACGCCGATTGATGCACTGAAGGGCGTGGCGGAAGGCCTGATGAAAGGCAGGCTAACCCCGGTACAAATGCTGATGAGCGCTTACAAGGGCGCGGTGACGGATACCTACGCAGCACAGGACATAAAGTCTGACGTGAAGGACAAAATCAAGGATATCGTCTGATCAGGCTATTCAGGCCAATAAAAAAGCGGTGGTTTGCACCACCGCTTTTCGCATTCACATTTAAAAGTGCCTTCGCTTATTCGCGGAATAAGGCTTCAATATTCAGTCCCTGCGCCTGCAGAATTTCACGCAGACGACGCAGACCTTCAACCTGAATCTGACGCACACGTTCACGAGTCAGGCCAATTTCGCGACCCACATCCTCTAACGTAGCCGCTTCGTAGCCTAACAGGCCGAAACGACGCGCCAGCACTTCACGCTGCTTGGCGTTCAGTTCGAACAGCCATTTGACGATGCTCTGTTTCATGTCATCGTCCTGCGTTGTATCTTCCGGGCCGTTGTCTTTTTCATCGGCCAGGATATCCAGCAGCGCTTTCTCAGAATCACCGCCTAGTGGCGTGTCGACTGATGTAATGCGTTCGTTGAGGCGCAGCATACGGCTGACGTCATCAACGGGTTTATCAAGCTGTTCGGCGATCTCTTCTGCGCTTGGCTCATGATCTAACTTATGGGTCAGTTCACGAGCGGTACGCAGATAAACGTTCAGCTCTTTAACAATATGGATTGGCAGGCGGATAGTCCGGGTCTGATTCATAATAGCCCGTTCAATCGTCTGGCGAATCCACCAGGTAGCGTAAGTAGAGAAACGGAATCCTCTTTCAGGGTCAAATTTCTCTACCGCGCGGATTAACCCAAGGTTACCTTCTTCAATCAGATCCAGCAGGGCCAGACCGCGATTGCTGTAACGACGGGCAATCTTCACTACCAGACGTAAGTTACTTTCAATCATGCGTCGACGAGAGGGTACGTCCCCCCTCAGGGCACGACGAGCGAAGAACACTTCTTCCTCAGCCGTTAGCAGGGGAGAATAACCAATCTCTCCCAGGTAGAGCTGCGTCGCATCCAATACACGTTGCGTAGCGCCTTGTGACAACAGCTCATCTTCAGCTATTTCGTTATCAGCAGGTTCATTTCCGACAAGAGCCTTCTCATCAAAAACTTCAGCTCCGTTTTCGTCGAATTCCGCATCTTCATGTAACTCGTTCACTTTCAGCGTATTCTGGCTCATTAGCGGCTCCTACCCGTGATCCCAATGACAGAACACCAAGGTTCTGCCGGATTATCGCTGCGGTAAATAACGCAACGGGTTTACGGATTTCCCCTTGTAACGAATTTCAAAATGTAATCTAACAGAGCTAGTGCCGGTGCTTCCCATCGTCGCGATCTTCTGCCCCGCTTTCACTTCTTGTTGCTCGCGGACCAGCATCGTGTCGTTATGGGCATAGGCACTCAGGTAATCATCATTATGCTTGATGATAATCAAGTTACCATAACCGCGTAGCGCATTACCGGCATACACAACGCGCCCTGAAGCGGTTGAGATGACGGGTTGCCCTCGCGATCCCGCGATATCGATACCCTTGTTGCCCCCTTCAGAGGCAGAGAAGTTATCGATGATCTTCCCGTCTGTCGGCCAACGCCAGTTACCCACAGGGGTAGTGCTGTTCGTTGTGCTGCTGACGGTCGGAGCGGTAACCGGCGGTGTTGTCGTAGCAACACTATTTGTACCGGATGATGGCAACATTTTGCCTTCACTTGGTTTACCCGAATCCTCAGAATACGTAATAACAGGCTGCTGTGCAACCGCTCCGCCTTTGATTTGTGGTGCGGACGGCTGGACAGCTACGCCGCCAGCTTTGGCGTCCGCAGCGGTAATAGCATTGCCGCCGGTTAAGGTTCCACCGGAGCCGTTACTAACCTGCAACTGCTGGCCCACATTGAGCGCATATGGCGCAGCAACGTTATTTCGCTGGGCTAAATCACGGAAATCGTTACCGGTAATCCAGGCAATGTAGAACAGCGTATCGCCTCTTTTCACCGTGTAAGTTTCGCCGCTGTAACTACCTTTAGGAATATTCCCATAAGAACGGTTGTAGACAATGTGACCATTTTGGGTCTGCACGTTCTCACTGGCCGCGCTTGTCGCGCCGGTATTTGCACTGGTAGAGATGTTTTGCGGCGCGCTCACTACGTTCTGCGAGTTGGCAGAGATAGAAGCAGGCGGCGAAGTATAGCCGCCGTTGCCGCTGTCAGCGCTGCTCGCATTGCTGGTGGTGGTGCTGCTGGAACCCCCGCTCAGCATCCCGCCGCCGCCGCTCCCAACTGAACTGATAGGAGCCTGAGTGTTATCACTGGAACAGCCAGCCAACCAAAGACTAACAAGTGAAACGGCCGCAATCCGGCTTAACTTAAAAACTGGGCTTCCCGTGCTCATTTAACTCCCCCCTGAAGGCAAAACTGTGACCACTGCTGCGGCGCGCCGGCGGCAATAGATCGTGAAATTATGCAGATAGTAACAATTTCGTTACTCAGCCGCTATTTACAGATGTATGCAATTGCTAACATCCGTCAGGCTAAATCCCCTTTGACCAGCGGCACAAAGCGCACCGGCTCGACGGTATCGACCACGAATTCGCCGCCTTTACGGCGAATGCGTTTTAATTCCTGATGCTCTTCTCCCACCGGCAGTACCAGAATTCCGCCCTCGTCCAGCTGGGACATCAGCTCAACCGGGATTTCAGGTGGGGCGGCGGTGACGATAATCGCATCAAACGGGCCGCGAGCAGGCCACCCCTGCCAGCCGTCGCCGTGGCGCGTCGAAACATTATGCAAATCCAGCTGCTTAAGACGGCGTTTGGCCTGCCACTGAAGCCCTTTAATCCGTTCGACCGAGTAAACGTGTTCAACCAGATGCGCCAGGATCGCCGTCTGATAGCCCGATCCGGTACCGATTTCTAACACGCGCGATCTGGGGGTCAGCTCCAGCAGCGAGGTCATTTTCGCCACCATATAAGGCTGGGAAATAGTCTGGCCGGAGCCAATGGGCAGCGCCATATTCTCCCAGGCTTTATGTTCGAACGCCTCATCGACAAAACGCTCGCGCGGGACATCCTCAATCGCTTTCAGCAACCGTTCATCGTCAATGCCCTGCTGGCGCAGCTGCGCCAGCAGCGTATCAATGCGGCGGATCACCATTCGCTACTGACCTCGACGCTGGAGAGCCATGACGCCACCACGTCCTGCGCGGCATGGGCGGTTAAATCAACATGGAGTGCGGTCACCGAGACATATCCCTGGTCGACGGCGGCAAAGTCCGTGTCAGGACCGGCGTCCAGCTTTTGCCCCGGCGGGCCGATCCAGTACATCATATTGCCACGAGGGTCCTGCTGCGGGATCACCTGATCGCTGGGGTGGCGGCTGCCGCAGCGGGTAACGCGGATGCCTTTGATCGCCGAAAGCGGCAAATCCGGGACGTTGACGTTGAGTATGCGGCCAGTGCGAAGAGGCTCACGCAGCAGCGCGCGCAGCAGCGAACAGGTCACCGCCGCAGCGGTATCGTAATGCTTGTGCCCATCAAGGGAGACGGCAAGCGCAGGCAGGCCGAGATGACGCCCTTCCATCGCCGCCGCCACGGTGCCTGAATAGATCACGTCATCGCCCAGGTTCGGGCCAGCGTTGATCCCGGAAACCACAATGTCCGGCTTCGGCTGCATCAGCGAGTTGACGCCCAGATAGACACAGTCGGTCGGTGTACCCATCTGCACGGCGATATCACCATCAGGATAGGTGAAGGTCCGCAGCGGCGTCTCCAGCGACAGGGAATTAGAAGCACCGCTGCGATTACGATCGGGAGCAACAACCTGCACTTCGGCAAATTGCCGCAGCGCCGCAGCCAGCGTTTGAATGCCCGGCGCATGGATTCCGTCATCGTTACTCAGCAATATTCGCATCTTCACCTTCTTGTAGAAGAACTTCACGCACCAGAGTGGTGGCAAAACTGCCCGCAGGAAGCCAGAAACTCAGCTCAACGGTGACATCATCCCACCAGTTCCAGCACAAATCGCGCGGTTTCACCAACAAAGCACGACGGGCCGCGTCGACTTTTTCACGCTCAAGCAGTGTAATCAATTCTGCCTCGGCTGCCAGGCTTTGTTGTTCAAAAGCCAACGCGCAACCCAACGTTCCCCACGCGCCGCTGCCGGGAAGCGGTGCGGTAATACGCAGCTCGTCGTTAGCGACGCGCGCCTGCAACGTTTCCAGCTCGCCCTCTTCCGCCACGAACCAGCTTCCCCGTCCGGTAAGCTGTAGGGCATCACCGGCCATAATGGCTGACAGTTTTCCCTGCCCCAGCCTGTCGCTCGCAACCTGATTAAACAGCGCGCTGCGGGCGGCCGAGAGCAGGAAGCTGCGCTTGTTCCGCTCTTTGACGCGGATCTCACCGGCAGCCCAGCGGCGGGCCATCGTCAGGTTATTGCCGTCGTGACCAAAACGCTGCACGCCGAAATAGTTAGGTACGCCGGACGCCGCGATCTGGCGCAGGCGTTGTTCAACGGCATCACGGTCGGAAATCTGCCGGAGAATCAGGGTAAAAGCGTTGCCCTGTAGCGCGCCAGTACGCAGTTTACGACGATGGCGGGCGCTTTCCAGCACCTCGCAGCCTTCCAGCTGAAATGCAGATAAATCTGGCGTTTCTTTACCGGGAATACGCAGGCAAAACCACTGCTCGGTTACCGCGTGGCGGTCTTTCATCCCGGCGAAGCTGACGTCGCGCGGGTGTATACCGGCGAACTTTGCCAGCGCTTCGGCCACGAAGCGGGTGTTGCAGCCGTTTTTACGGATGCGCACCAGCAGCTGTTCACCGTCGCCGTCCGGGTGGTAACCCAGATCTTCGATGACGATAAAATCTTCTGGATTGGCCTTGAGCACGCCGGTCGCCGTGGGCTTGCCGTGCAGCCAGTGCAGGTCCTCAACGGCCATTACGCTTTCGCCCTGAAGATCAGCGCGACGGCTTCACAGGCAATACCTTCACCGCGACCGGTAAAACCGAGCTTTTCGGTGGTGGTGGCCTTCACGTTGACGTCGTCCATGTGGATGCCCAGATCTTCGGCGATATTGATGCGCATTTGCGGCACATGTGGCAGCATTTTCGGCGCCTGGGCAATAATCGTGACGTCAACGTTGCCGAGGCGATAGCCTTTCTTCTCTATCTGACGCCAGGCTTCACGCAGCAGTTCACGGCTGTCAGCCCCTTTATAAGCCGCGTCCGTATCAGGGAACAGCTTACCAATGTCGCCCAGCGCGGCGGCGCCCAGCAGCGCATCCGTCAGCGCGTGAAGCGCCACGTCGCCATCCGAGTGCGCCAGCAGGCCTTTTTCATAAGGGATCCGCACGCCGCCGATAATCAGCGGGCCTTCGCCGCCAAACGCATGAACATCAAAACCGTGGCCAATACGCATTATGCGTTCTCCTTAATTAGCTAATTGAGTCAGGTAAAACGCCGCCAGCGCGAGGTCTTCCGGTCTGGTGACCTTAATATTATCACTGCGTCCCATAACCAGTTCAGGGTGATAGCCACAATACTCGAGGGCCGAAGCCTCATCAGTGATCGTTGCCCCTTCGCGCAGCGCCCGTTCCAGACAGGTTCGTAGCAGCTCCAGCGGGAACAGCTGCGGCGTCAGGGCGTGCCAGAGCGCTTCACGATCCACGGTATGCGCAACCGCCTGGCGGCCCGCTTCGGCACGCTTCATGGTGTCGCGAACCGGCGTCGCCAGGATGCCGCCCACGCGACTGGTGGCGGTAATCGCCAGCAGGCGAGTGAGATCGTCAAGATGCAGACAGGGACGGGCGGCGTCGTGCACCAGCACCCAGTGGGCGGAACAAGCAGCCTGAAGCCCTGCCAGCACCGAGTCCGCGCGCTCTTTGCCACCGTTCACTACGGTGATGCGCGCATCGCTGGCTATGGGGAGCGTGGAAAAGAAAGGATCGTCAGGGCTGATAGCGACGATAATGCGGCTAACCGCCGGATGTGCCAGCAGGCTGTTGAGCGCATGCTCCAGCAGCGTTTTACCGTCCACGGAAAGATATTGTTTGGGGCACTCTGACTGCATCCGGCTGCCTATTCCGGCAGCAGGGACGACAGCAATGACGTCCGCAAAGGAGCCTGCGATGTTCATGGGTTATCGTTGCTGATGAGGTGAAGTAGCCTGCTGCGCGTTTCGTTTATTTTGATCCGGCACAAGGCGATAGAAGGTCTCGCCGGGTTTAATCATCCCCAGCTCGTTGCGTGCGCGTTCCTCAATCGCTTCAGAACCGCCGTTAAGGTCGTCGATTTCTGCAAACAACTGATCGTTCCGTGCTTTTAGCTTCGCGTTACCGCCCTGTTGCACCGCAACATCGTCTTTAACGCGCGTATAGTCATGTATGCCGTTCTTGCCGAGCCAGAGCGAATATTGCAGCCAGCCCAGTAAAACAAGTAACAGCAGCGTAAGTTTTCCCATCCCCGCCCCCTGAAAAACGGCTCAATCATCCCATAACTTTTCATCCGACTCCACTTTAGCGATGATTTAACCGCGTTTTGGTGAAATGGTGAGCGTTCTTCACCCTGAAATCAGGCCTGTGAGCAAAGTTTTGTAACCTCAGTGGGAATTCAGACATCAGACAGGGCCAGTCGGGCTGGCGACAAATCCGATCGAGAGACCGGTTACCATCCGGTCAGCAGAGTAAACAGCAGCCAGAACAGGCAGACCACTATCGCGGCGGTCATTAATATGGTCCAGATTAAATGACCGCGCAGCAGCACGCTGGTTGCGATGCCAATCAGCACCGAAACCGGCAGCAGCGCCAGGAAAAATGGCCAGGTATACAGAAAGAAAAAGAGCGTATTAGAGCCATACAGCACAAAGGGGATCGCCAGCGCGAGCCAGTATGAGGCGAAGCCAACCACTCCACCGGGGAATGACCAGGAGGGTTCTTCCTGGTCCCGATCGTCTTTGCGGGCGAGCATGGGCGTAACGTTATGCATAAGTATCCTGTTAAAGCATGATACGGCCCGCTCTGAGGCGTTTTGCCGTGGCTATCTCAGGGGTTGATAATATCGCGACCGCGCAGCAGATCTAACACTTGAACCAGCAATATTGTTACCAATTGTTCGGGGTCAATCCGTACCACAGGCAATACGCGCCAGCCTGCCAGTTGGCTTCAGGTCAGCCGCCCATTATCGCCAGCATTCTGACCGCCTGATCCAGCAACTGCGCCAGCAGGTTTTCAAAATAAGGGGCCAGCGAGTACATCATCATCGACAGAGCAAACATGCCCACCGTCAGCGTCAGCGGAAAACCAATGACAAAAATCGACAGCTGAGGGGTAAGACGGTTAATCAACCCCAGCGTGAGGTTAAGACAGAGCAGCAGCGTGACAATCGGCAGCCCCAGCATCAGGCCGCTGCGAAAAATAATGCCCGCACTCTGCGCGAAATAGAAAAAACCGTTGCTGCCGGGAAGCGATGGACTAATCGGGAGAGTGTTGAAACTGTCAACCAGCACGTTGAGCAACCACAGATGACCATTCAGCGTCAGGAACAGCAGCGTCACCAGCAAATTAAGTATCCTGGCAATTACCGGCATATTCTGACCACCTGAAGGGTCAAAAAAGGTGGCAAAGGAGAGCCCCATTTGCAGACCGATAATCTCCCCCGCCGTCCGCACCGTCACGAACGCTAACTGCATGGTCAGGCCGATCGCTACGCCGATAATCAGCTGCTGCAGGCTGACCAGTACGCCCTCAAGCGAAAAAATGGATACGCCACTATCAGGCAAACCGGGCGCAATCAGCAGCGAGATCAGCATTGCCATGCCGATCTTCAGCTTCCTGTTGATCTGTTTCTCATTAAAAACAGGCGAAGCCATAAACAGCGCCAGAATACGCAGCATCGGCCAGAAATAGTGGCAAAGCAGCGGATACAGCGAGGCAATATCAGGCGTAATCATGGTTATCCGATGATATTGGGCAGATTACTGTACAGCGTGGTCATATAGTCTAAAAAAAGTTTAAGCATCCACGGGCCGAGGGTGAGAAGCACCGTGACAATGACTAAGATCTTCGGAATAAAAGACAGCGTCATTTCGTTTATTTGCGTTGAGGCTTGCAGGATGCTCACCAGCAGACCGCTGATCAACGCCGCAAGCAGTAGCGGCCCGGCAATCATCAGCCCCACTTTTGTCGCCTGAAAACCAAGCGTCATCACACTTTCTGGAGTCATTTTGCTACCTTTCAGAGGAAGAAACTTTGTGCCAGGGAACCCATCAATAATTGCCAGCCGTCGACCAGCACGAACAGCATCAGCTTAAAGGGCAGAGAAATGGAGGCCGGTGGCACCATCATCATCCCCAGCGCCATCAGCACGCTGGCAATCACCAGATCGATGATCAGAAAAGGAATAAAGACGGTGAAACCAATCTGAAAGGCCGTTTTCAGTTCGCTGGTGACAAAAGAAGGCAGCAGAATGCGCATCGGCACCTCCTCTTTACGCTCAAACGCTTCTGTTTTCGCCAGCTTTGCAAATAAGGCTAAATCCGCTTCACGCGTCTGCTTCAGCATAAATTCATGCAGCGGGCCAATCGCCTGTTCCAGCGCTTTTTCCGCGCTGATTTTATCTTCCGTAAACGGCAGATAGGCGTTCTGATAAACCTTGTCGATAACCGGGGACATGACGAAAAAAGTCAAAAATAACGCCAGGCCCAGCAGAACCTGATTGGGCGGCGAAGAGGCCGTTCCCAGCGCGTTACGCAGCAGGCCCAGCACGATAATAATGCGGGTAAAACCGGTCATCATCAGCAGCACGGCGGGCAGCAAGGTCAGCGAGGTCAGCAGCACCAGCGTTTGTAAAGGCAGCGACCACTTCTCCCCGCTGCCAGACTGGCCGAGCAGGATATCGCTGTTGGCCGCCAGGGCGGAATGGGCAGGATAAAAGAGGCCCGCCAGCAGCAGCAGCAACGCGCACGGACCGAGACTTTTGAGTGGCTGAGGAACCATCATGATGGCTCCCCGGCCTTGCGGCCCAGCAGGTTTTTCAGCATCGCCTGAAAATCACCGTCGACGGCCGGGACGGCAGTCTCCACCAGCTCTTTCTTTTCAAGGGTGGTCAGCAGGGCGATACCGGCAGCGGAAACGCCCAGCACCAGCCACTGGCGATCAATTTCAACCACGACGACGCGTTCCCGCTGTCCAATAGCCAGGCTGCTTTTCACCGCCAGCAATTTATGTCCTCTGGCGGCTGCCGCCGTGAAACCAAAGCGTCGGGCGATCCACGCCAGCGCCACAATGAACAATAATACCAGCACCAGCGCCCCGCTGACGGTAAATAGCATCGAACCTGGCGTACCGGTGTCGTGTAGCGCGGCGGGGATCTGAACGTCGGTTTGAGTCTGGCTGTTCATTATCTACTCAGGCGCTGCATACGTTCTGAAGGCGTAATAATGTCAGTAATACGCACGCCAAATTTATCGGAAACGACCACCACTTCCCCCTGAGCAATCAGGAAGTTATTAATCAGAATATCCAGAGGTTCACCGGCCAGGCCATCCAGCGCGACCACTGAGCCCTGGCTCAGATGTAATAACTCTTTAATGGTCATTTTTGTACGGCCCAGCTCGACGGTCATTTTCACCGGGATATCCAGGATCAGATTCAAATCTTCGGAGAAGTTAACCACTGGATTCTCGCGCGCCGCCTGCGGAGCAGGTGTAGCGCTCTCAGCAGCGAGCTGTTCGCCCATAGCATCACCCCACAGATCTTCTGCGGATTCTTTTTCAGCACCAGCCAGGGGTTTGCTGTCACTCATCGGGAACTACTCCTTGTTATTTGATAAGAAAGCGGGGTTAAATAACGACTCAACTTTCAGGGCATACTGATTATTCAACGCGCCATATTTCGCGCTAAGCATAGGTACGCCATCAACCATTGCCTCGATATTTTCTTCGATGTCAATTGGAATAACATCACCCTCTTTAAGCGTCAGTATTTTTGACAGGCGGGTTTCTATTTCGGCGAATTTAGCCACCAGCTCCAGCTCGGTGTCCCTGACCTGCGAGGCCAGCGTGTCATGCCAGGCGTCATTCTCCTGCCTGGAATTTTCCATTGGCGGACTGGTCAGAAGTTCACGCAGCGGTTCAATCATGCTGAACGGAATACAGATATTAAAATCGCCACTGTGCGCGCCGATTTCAACATGAAAAGGGGCGGTGACGACAATATCATTCGGTGAGGAGGTGATATTGGTGAACTTAACCTGGATTTCCGCGCGGACATACTCCATTTCCAGTTTAAATATCGAACTCCAGGCCTGATCGTAAGCCTCAAGCGCCATTTCTAAAATACGATTAATAATTCTTTGTTCCGTCGGCGTAAACTCCCGCCCTTCCACTTTAGTAGGAAAGCGGCCATCGCCGCCGAACAGATTATCAATCGCCATGAAGACCAGGTTCGGTGAAAAAACCAGTAATGCCGTCCCCCGCAGCGGGTTCATATGAAACAGGTTCAGGTTTGTCGGCACCGGCAGATTACGCGCAAACTCATGGTAGGGCTGGATAATAACATTTCCCACGGTGACATCCGTGCTTCGACGCAGCAGATTAAACAGCCCAATGCGGAACTGGCGGGCAAAGCGTTCGTTAATAATCTCAAGTGAGTGCAGACGCTCTCTGACCACGCGACGCTGCGTGTGCGGATCGTAAGGTTTAATTTCATCATCCAGCGCCAGCGCGGCCCTGACATTTTCCTTATCATCGCCTGCCCCACCATTTAACAGGCTATCAATTTCAGCCTGAGATAACATACTGTCAGACATTTTAATTACCGTATGATAAATGCATTAAACAATACATCAGTAATAGTGGCGTTGAGGATACTGTTGAGATCTTTCCCTGTTTCACTTTTTATCTGTTCGATAAGCTGCGTCTTGCCTTCATCCGTAGCTAATTCCGCCGCGGTCTTCCTGGAAAATGTCACCAGCAAACGGCTGCGAACTTCCGGGAGATATTCTTCGAGAATTTTCTTATCACTCTCTTCTTTCAGCCGAAAAGTTAAGCCGATATATAATACCCGATCGCTATCGTCCGCCGTTGGCTTCAGGCTGACCGTAAAGGTTTCCAGACTGAGATATACCGGTGCGACGGGAACGGGCGCTTCCTGTTCAGGCTGCTTCTTTTCATCCGCATTGCCAGCAGCAATCTGCGATTTTATCCCTTTCATTTCATACCAGGTAAATCCCGCCATGGCTGAAGCCGCTACGGCAATCAGACTAATGAGGATAATACCTAAGGGCCGCTTTTTTGCGCCCTCCGGGCTTTCTTCTTTCTTTTTCGACATGGAGTTATTCATCCTGATAGAAATGACTCCGTGTTCATCATGATCACGGTCTTGTCTGAGCCATCTATTTTAGTTCAGGTTACCTGCGAAACAATTTCGCAATAACCTGAAATTAGTGCAGCTAATAGTCGCGTTCACTTTAAATGTTAAGCAAACGTGTTAATGCCGTTAGCCCCCCGGCTTTGACGCCCTGGCGCTAATTCAGCGTCACTGAGCGCTAAGCCAACGTCCTCGCCCTCACTGTCATTTTGGCGCTCTGAACCTCCCCGGCCAGATTGCCGGGATGACTGCCAGGATGAGGCTCCTTCGTCACCAACGCTACTCTGACCGAGATCGATCCCGGACTCGGCCAACGAGGTACGCAGATGCGGCATTGCGGCCTCCAGTGCGGCGCGAACCTGATGATTCTCGGTAACAAAATGCATCTGAGCCTGGTTGTTCACCACCCGCATAGAGATTTGCAGCGCGCCCAGCTCTTCGGGATGTAACCTTAGTTCGGCATTCTGAACGCCGTGACGATAGAATATAGCCAGCTGTTGGCTCATCTCCTGCTGCCACGCTGGCGTATTAACGGGCTGATTCAGCGCGCCCGCGGAAAGCGGCAGAGCTTTGCCGGGCGTCACCGCATGATGAGCGCTGATGGGCTGCGAGGCGTTGTCTTCAGCCATTTCAGCAATTCCACTCACCGGCGGAGCTTTGACCGCCAGCGGGGCGGCGTTGGAATCCGCTTTTATCATCGCCGGTTCCTGAGGCAGGCCAGAGACCAGGCCCTTATCAGGCTCGCCTGCGGGCTTTGATGCGGCAACAGCAGCGGCGTTGGTCGCTACCGCATTCGGTTGCGGCGCCACGTCTCTGGCGCTGGATTTGCTCACCGGGTTCCAGAGCGGTTCTCGGAGATTGGCTTTACCCCGCCCGACTGCCCCCGGCAGCATCGAATCATCAGCATTTTCCGCTTCGGGCAAGCGCTGTTGCGCAGCGGCAACAACCTCTGCGGCTATCCGCCTGCCAGCCTGCGGCAGCATTTGCGCTTTACCCCCGGTCAGCGCTGTTTCCCCTTTTTCAGGCAGCGCAGGCACCGTCTCTGGTGCCTGCTGAGCGGAAACCTGGGCCAGTAACTGCTGCATCTGCGGTCTGAGCCCCTCCTCCGGCAATATTACGCCGCCACGTTCTGCTGGAGGCGGGTTCAACCCAATGAGCACAGGGGCGATTGCCCCGGCTGCCACCTTATCTGCCGCATCATGATGCAGGTCGTTATCGGCCACAGGCTGATGCTCATCCGCGCTGGAAGCCTTGTCGACGGCGTCAGCCTTTTTATCCCGCGAGGTGAGGGTTCTGTCCAGCGTATCAACAAAGCGCTCTGACGGCGTTTCCGTCGACAGCGTTTTGTTAGTCTGGGTGAGGGCGACGACTGGTTTGGCCTGAATAATCATTTATTGCCTCTTCCTGAGCTGGCACGCTGGGCAAATTCGTCCATAAGTTTCTGATCCTGACGGCTGGCCTTCAGCGCCGCAACGCTGTCGGCACGGTTTTTCAGGGTGGTAAAAGCATTAAAACGCTTTTTATCCTGCCGCCAGGTCAGCAGCGCGAGATCGACAGACTGCTGGCATTCCGAGACGTAGTGATGCTGCTGCTCAATCGCTTTACCCAACGACTCGATAAATGCGTTTTGATTCAGCAGGCTGATGACCGACATTCCTTTACCTGCCACTGAGGTTTGCAGCTGGTTGCAATACTCCTGCTGGTAGCCGACTAATTGGTCATGCTGCTGGTTGGCGCTGGCATGGGCCTGACGCATTTTGCCGAGCGTACTGGTCGCTTCGTCCAGCGATTGCTCCGCCAGTTCACGAAGAACGGTCATTGGTGAGTGTGTGGCCATATCTTTCTTTCCCTGAGTTAGCTGGCTGATGCAGAAAAGAGCGCCGCCAGCTTGCTGGTGGCATCCTCGCAGGGGCTACATTCATGAATCCCCTGCTGCAGATAACTCTCCATCTGCGTGTGTAAACCAATGGCCTGGTCCAGTAGTGGGTCGCTACCCGCCGCGTAAGCCCCCACGCTGACCAAATCACGGTTGCGTTGCCAGGCCGACAGCAACTGCTTAAACTGACGAACCTGTTTATAGTGCGGCTCAGCAATCAGTTCGGTCATGGCACGACTGATTGAGGCTTCAATATCGATCGCCGGATAATGGCCGGATTCGGCCAGCTGGCGTGACAGCACTACGTGACCATCAAGGATCGCGCGTGCGGAGTCGGCAATAGGGTCCTGCTGATCGTCCCCTTCGGTCAGGACGGTATAGAAAGCGGTGACCGAACCGCCGCCTTTGACGCCGTTACCGGCACGCTCAACCAGCGCCGGTAATTTCGCAAATACGGAAGGGGGATAGCCTTTGGTCGCCGGGGGCTCGCCGATGGCAAGGGCGATTTCACGCTGGGCCATGGCATAGCGGGTGAGAGAATCCATAATCAGCAGGACATCCATCCCCCTATCGCGGAAATCTTCGGCAATGCGGGTGGTATAGGCCGCCCCCTGCATACGCAATAGCGGAGACACATCGGCAGGCGCGGCGATCACTACTGAACGGCTGCGCCCCTCGGCGCCCAGGATATTTTCGATAAAGTCTTTGACTTCGCGTCCACGTTCACCGATCAGGCCAACGACGATCACGTCGGCTTTGGTATAGCGGGCCATCATGCCCAACAGCACGCTTTTACCCACGCCGGAACCGGCAAACAGCCCCATCCTTTGGCCGCGCCCCACCGTAAGCAGGCCGTTGATTGCCCGGACGCCAACGTCCAGCACGTCCTTAATGGGATCCCGAATTAAGGGATTAATCGGCGGCGTGCTGAGCGATCCCCGGTGGCTGCTGTCCGGCGCTGGCAGGCCATCCAGCGGACGACCCGCCGCATCCAGCACGCGTCCCAGCAGCACTGGCCCCAGCGGCAGCTGCTTGCCCTGGGCCATGCTGGCGCCGCCATCGGGAGCATAGACGCGCGCGCCGGGCAAGATGCCGTCGACATTTTCCAGCGGCATCAGATAGAGGATTTGACCGTTAAAGCCGACCACTTCGCTCTCGACCTTTTCAATGCCCTTACCGCCGTCGCGCTCCACAATGCAAAGAGAGCCAATCGGCAGCTTCAACCCCACCGCCTCCATAACCAGCCCAGTCGCCCTGGTCAGGCGGCCATACTGTCGGTAAGCCGGCAGCTCGCTAAATCGCCGTTCACTGGCGTCAATCTCGCTTACCCAGCGGTTAAGAGCAGAGGTCATGGCTGGCGATCCTCACGGCTGAGGTGACACAGCGCCTGCCAGCGGGCATCAAGGGTGGCATCCAGTTCGCCATCCTCAGCGGTGATCAGGCAGCCGCCGGGCAGCATCTTCGCGTCGCCATGCAGCTCCCAGCCTCTTTTGGCCAGAATGCTGCCCAGGGTTTCTTCAACCCTCAGGCGGTCGTCCTCGCTCACCGTCAGCCTGAGCGGCCCTTTGAACAGGGAGTCCTGCTGAAGCAGTTGCTGAATGCGCTCAAGGACAATTTTACTGTCCGGCTGACACTGGCTTCCCACAATTTCGCGTGCCGCCGTCAACGCTATCTGTACCAGACGCGAAGGAATAACCCGATCGAGGCTATCCAGCGAATTTTGGAAATTTTCCAGCAATAATGTCAGGCGCTCCAGGCAGGCGTTTTGCTGACTTTCGGCTTCGGCAAGCGCCTGTGCTTCGCCCTCTTTGCGGCCGAGGGCCATCCCCTGCTCATAGCCCTGCTTTTTACCTTCCTCAACGCCCTGAACCACGCCCTGTGCAAAACCCTTTTGTTCGGCAAGCTGTTGATGATGCTTTAGCTCGGTCTGCGAGCGTTCGCTGGACGCCTTACCCGCCAGTATTTCTCCCTTGGGAGCGGGCGGTGACAGTTCTGCCAGCAGGTCCCTGGGTTGCCAGGCCTGCCATTGCTTTTGCTGGTCAGACGTAGACATCTTCGCTGCCTCCCAACACAATCTCGCCCTGCTCTGCCAGACGGCGCACAATCAGCAAAATGGTTTTCTGCTCTGCTTCCACCTGCGACATGCGAACCGGGCCGCGACTTTGCAGATCGTCCATCATGATTTCCGACTGACGCTTCGACATATTGCGGAAGAATTTGTCGCGTAGCGGCGGCTCTGCCGCTTTCAACGCCACGATCAGCGACTCGTTTTCCACTTCCTGAAGAATGCGCTGAATACCACGGTCTTCAATTTCCACCAGGTTTTCGAACAGGAACATCTCATCAATAATTTTCTGTGCCAGTTCGTTGTCGTAATCGCGAACGGCCTGGATAGCCGCCTCTTCCTGGGCGGATTTCATCAGGTTGAGAATTTCAGCAGCAGGACGTACCCCACCCATTTTGCTACGCTTAAGATTCTGACCATCCAGAAGATTATTCAGCACTTCGGTCAGCTCCTGGAGAGCCGCAGGCTGCACGCCGCTAAATGTGGCGATACGCAGCATGATATCGTTGCGCTCGCGCTCGTCGAATTTCGCCAGCACATCCGCGGCCTGCCCGCGCTTGAGATGAACCAGAATGGTCGCGATAATCTGCGGGTGCTCCTCGCGGATCAAATCGAAGACGGCCGGTGGCTCCATAAAGTTGAGCGCCTCAATACCGCCGCTGTCGCTCTGCGTATCCAGCAAATCTTCCAGCAGGCTTGAGGCCCGCTCCTCACCCAGCGCCTGTACCAGCACGTTGCGCAGATAATCATTGCTGTTCATGCTCATACCGGAGTATTCCGCCGAGTCGCGCTGGAATTCTTTCAGTACCGCGGCGTGCTGCTCGTGGGTATAGCCACTCAGGCTGACCATCGCCCCGCTGACCAGCGTCACTTCCTGGGTGTTGAGATGTTTAAAAACTTCCGCAGCCCGCGCTTCACCCAGCGTAATCATCAGCACTGCACTTTTTTCTGAAGCATTCATGACGGTTGTTGTTCCTTGTTTAACCACTGGCGAATGACCAGAGCGATAACTTTCGGGTCCTGCTCAGCCGTGTCGCGCAGTTGCTGGGCAATCACCTCTGCATCTACCCGCTGCTGCATTTTCGCCCGCTCCCTGCTCTCATTTTGGGCTTTAGCGGCATTCACTTCTTCCTCGCGGGCGGCCTTCTCAAGATCCAGACGCTCGCGAATGTAGGCCTGCTGTCGCTGCCAGGCTGGCTTCACGGCTTTACGCCACAGTGTCCAGGCCACCAGCGCGACCAGCAGATAGCGACCGGCTGACAGCATCAGATCGATAAAGGCCGGCTGCTTCCAGAACTCTTTTAATACGCTGTCTTCTTCCGCTACCAGGAAAGGCGAGTTAACGATGTTGAGGGTATCTCCGCGTTCAGCGGAATAACCAATGGCTTCTTTTACCAGCGCGTTAATCTGATCCATCTGCTCCTTACTCAGGGGCAGCGTTGTCTCTTCTTCGACCGCGTCTTCGCCTTCACCTTTCACTTTGCCAGGCTGGTAGTTCACTACCACCGCGACCGAGAGCCGCTTGATATTACTGGCGCTGTTTTTGATATGGGTCAGAGTACGATTGAGCTCGTAATTGGTGGTTTCGTCTTTACGATTGCTGAAAGGCGTAAGTTTGTCGCCAGCTCGCGCGGTGTTCTCACTCTTGCCCGATTTATCCTGACTGCTTTTCTCTGTCGGCTGAGCCTTGTCAATGGAGGCGGTGGCAGGAACCGGCGGCTGGTTACTTAACGCGCCAGGAACGCCGCCCTGCGCGCTTTTTCCGCCCTGCTCCGACTGGCTGGTCTGGCGGCTACGTACCGACATCTCTTCCGGTTTACTGTTGGGCTGATACTGTTCCTGCGTTTGTTCCTGCGCGGTGAAATCGATCTGTGCCGTCACCTGCGCCCGGACGTTTTCGCGTCCCATAATAGGCGCGAGGATCGCCTGGATGCGGTTCTGATAGTCGGTTTCGACGTCATTGGTATACTTAAGTTGTGAAGTCTGCACCGCCTGACTACCGCTCTGGGTCAGCAGATGGCCGTTTTGATCGAGAATGGTGACTTTATCCGCCGCCAGGCCGGGAATGGCGCTGGAAAGCAGCCAGCTGATTGCGTTCACCTGACCGGCATCGAGCGTCCGCCCGTTCAACAGGGTCAGGGTGACCGACGCCGAAGGCGGCTTTTGCTCGTGAACGAACAGGGAAGGCTTAGGTATGGCAAGATGAACCCTTACGCTCTGCACTGGACCCAGCGTTTCGATGGTTCTCGACAGTTCCCCTTCCAGCGCGCGTTGAAAGTTCACCTGCTCCCCAAACTGGCTGATGCCGAATTTTTCCCGATCGAGGAGCTCGAAACCCACGGCGCCGCCCTTAGGCAGCCCCAGCTGGGCCAGTTTAAGCCGGGTTTCATAGACCCTGTCGTCCGGGACCATAATGGTTCCACCATGCTGGAACTTATAGGGAACCTTCATCTGATCCAACTGCGCCACTACCGCGCCACCTTCCTGGTCGCTGATCGTGCTGTACAGCACTCGGTAATCGGGTGCTTTAGCCCAGAAAAACAGAGCGGCAACCAGCGATGAGACTGCCGCTACGGAGATAATCAGTACGATTTTGGGGTTAGCTCGAATACGCTCTAACATCGCCATGACGTTAGCCGCATTCTTATTATTGCTGCCGTTTGTTGTGGCATTCATGCCGTGATCCTGTCCAATAATAAATATAGGCTGCATTCAGAAAGCAGTACTTCAAATCTGCATACCGACACCACTTGCAGGTAGTTAAGACATTCCTTTACCTGAAGAACCGGCAGTCGCCATTATCGTTTATATTATAAAAATATTAATGCGTAATAAGTCGAAACTTCTGTCAGTTATTTGGGTCATCTGTTTTTTTAGCGCTCTGTTATGATGTGAATATTAAATTGTCGATAACATGAACATATCGCCGTTATATTTTACATTACGATAACCTTCATTGAGGAAGAGAAAATGGCAGTCACATCCATGGATGGGGTTTTAACTACGCTCGCCGCGCAGGCTAAAAGTTTGCAGTCCCCCCGCATGATGCCAGCGCCTCAGCAAGAGAATAGCGCAGGTTCGTTCTCCACAATACTCACCAGCAGCCTTAATAATATCAGCCAGTTGCAGGCAGAGGGGAAACAGCAGGCGGCCAGTTTACTGATGGGTTCCAGCGAGGTAGGGCTTAACGATGTTATGGTTTCATTACAAAAATCTTCTGTTGCGTTAAATCTTGGTGTACAGGTCAGAAACAAGCTGGTCAGTGCCTATCAGGAAATTATGAATATGGCGGTGTGATGAAGCTGGATAAAACAGCGCTTCATCCACGCAACCCTTAATATTCTGGCATTCAACTACTATTTCTGCATCATCAACAGAATTTAAGAAGTATTTTACTATGACATATCCCCGTGCCGATCGTCCCGATAGCAGTGAAAATACACCATCTAAGCTGGTGCTCTCTAATAATGATTTATCCCGCCTCAGCGAACTCATTTATCAGCGCGCAGGCATTGTTGTGACCAGTCAGAAGCACGATATGGTATTTAACCGGTTATCGCGCCGGCTGAAGATGCTGAATCTGAGCCATTTTTCTCAGTATATCGCGCTGTTAGAACAAAATCCGAACTCGGATGAGTGGCAGTCATTTATTAACGCGCTGACCACCAATCTGACGTCATTTTTCCGCGAGTCTTATCACTTCCCCGTGCTCGCTGAACATGCCCGCGCTCAGGTGCGCGGCGGAGAATATAAGGTCTGGTGTACCGCCGCCTCAACGGGGGAAGAAGCCTATTCCATCGCAATGACGCTGGATGAAGCGCTGGGGTCATCCCTTGTCGGCCCCCGCATCTGGGCGACTGACATCGATACAGAGGTCCTGGAGAAAGCCAACAAAGGCATCTACCGCGCCAGTGATATTGCCAGCCTGACCCCTGCGCAGAAAAAAAGCTGGTTCCTGCGCGGCACCGGAGAGCAGCAGGATTTCGTGAAAGTGAACAAGCAACTGCGCTCCACTATCCACTTTCAGCAGTTAAATTTGCTGGCGTCCAGCTGGAATGTACCAGAACCTTTCGACGCGATTTTCTGCCGCAATGTCATGATCTATTTCGACGTCAAAACCCAGCAACTTCTGCTCCAGCGCTTCGCGAAAATGATCAAGCCCGGCGGAATATTATTTGCCGGCCACTCCGAGAACTTCGGCCATATGACCAAACATTTCCGACTGCGGGGCCAGTCAGTTTACAACCTGGTTTGAGGTTAATATGAAAAAAATCAAAGTATTATCTGTTGATGATTCTGCACTCATTCGCAGAATCCTCACCGACATTGTCAACGACCAGCCCGATATGGAGATGATCGCCACCGCGCCGGACCCGATCGTTGCGCGTGACCTGATTAAGCAGCATATGCCGGACGTTCTGACGCTGGATGTTGAGATGCCGCGCATGGACGGCCTCGACTTTCTGGAGCGCCTGATGCGCCTGCGTCCGATGCCGGTGATCATGGTTTCCTCGCTGACTAATAAAGGGTCTGAAATTACCCTGAGCGCGCTGGAACTGGGGGCGGTGGATTTTATCACTAAGCCACAGGTCAACCTCAACGCGGGAATGCAGCAGTTCAGCGAGCAGATTGCCGAGAAAATTCGCATTGCCGCAAATATTCGCGTCAGCCGTTTGGGTAAACCGGTCGCGCCGCCAAAAGTGCTTGCTTCAAGCCTGGGGGGAAGCGGAAAAATTATCGCCATTGGCTCCTCAACCGGCGGTACGGAAGCCCTGCGCGAAATTCTGACCGTATTGCCGTCAAACAGCCCGTCGATTGTGATTACCCAACATATGCCGCCGGGCTTTACCCGCTCCTTTGCCGATCGGCTAAATAAAATTTGTCAGATCGCCGTTAAGGAAGCCGAGGATGGCGAACCGGTGCTGCCGGGCCATGCCTACATCGCACCTGGCGGCAAGCACATGGAAATTATCCGCGCCAACGCCCTTTATCAGATCAAGCTGAATGATTTGCCGCCGGTCAACCGGCATAAACCGTCGGTCGATATGCTGCTGCACTCGGTGGCAAAACACGCGGGCAATAATGCCGTCGGGGTGATCCTGACGGGAATGGGTCATGACGGCGCTCAGGGGCTGTTGAGTATGCATCAGGCGGGCGCGCCAACGGTGGCGCAAAGTGAAAAAACCTGCGTGGTGTACGGTATGCCCAAAGAGGCCGCGGCGCTGAATAGCGCCTGTGAAATTGTCGATTTAGGTCAGATTAGCCAGCGAATCCTTGCGCTGACCGCCAAAAATGTTCGTCGGTTCTGACCCCACAACGGTGCAGATCGGACTTAAGGAAAGCTGCTCACGGGCAGATTCAACTCAATCAGGAAGGGGAATAGCATGGCCGATAAAAATTTACGATTTCTGGTGGTAGATGATTTTGCCACCATGCGGCGCATCGTCCGCAACTTACTCAAAGACCTGGGTTTTGAGAATGTGGATGAGGCGGAAGACGGTAACGAAGCCTTGAGCAAAATTCGCGAAAGTCAGTTCGACTTTGTGATCAGTGACTGGAACATGCCCAACATGGATGGCCTGCAGCTGCTGAACGAAATTCGTAAAGACGAGCAGTTGAAAACCATGCCGGTATTAATGGTCACCGCTGAGGCCAAAAAAGAGAACATCATTGCCGCGGCCCAGGCCGGGGCAAGTGGTTATGTCGTCAAACCTTTTACCGCTGCCACGCTGGAAGAAAAGCTCGGTAAGATCTTCGAAAAGCTTGGGTGGTAAACATCATGGGAATGACAGAAAAGAAAAAATCCGACGACCATATCAAAGATATTTTCTCGCGGATTGGGGGGCTGACGCGTCTGCTACGCAACAGCATGAGCAGTCTCGGTCTTGACCGCGCGATCATGGAAGCCGCTGAGGCCATTCCTGATACCCGCGCCCGCCTGAACTATGTGGTGGGTAAAACGTCGGAAGCGGCGGATCGCGCGTTAACCTGCGTCGAAGTTGCCCGTCCATTGCAGGGCGAACTGACGGAAAAATCACAGGCGCTGACCGTTCGCTGGGACAAACTGCTGGGCGAGGCCACCGAGGTCCCGGAAGCCCGTGAACTGGTGTTTGATACCCGGGCATTCCTGAGTTCGGTACCAGACATCGCCGGAAAAACCGACCAGCAGCTGATGGAAATTATGATGGCTCAGGATTTCCAGGATCTGACCGGCCAGGTGATCAAAAAGCTGATGGATCTGATTGAGAGCATCGAGCGGGAGCTGATTCAGGTGCTGATTGAAAATATGCCGGAAAGCGCCCCGGTGCCTGCGGCAACCAAAGACAGCCTGAAAAATGGCCCTCAGGTTGATCACAGTAAAGCTGGCGTGGTAGCCACCCAGGATCAGGTTGACGATCTGCTGGAAAACTTAGGTTTCTGATTGACCTATGTCCGAAAGTAGCGATGCCGAAAAGACCGAGGCCCCCACCCCCCATAAGCTGGAAAAAGCCCGTAAGGATGGGCAGCTTCCGCGTTCGAAAGAGCTGACCTCGGTAATGATGCTGGTAGCGGGCTGTGCGCTGATGCTGTTTGGCGGCGAAAGGATGGCCCGTCATCTGCTGCAACTCCTTCATCACGGGCTGGAGTTTAACAACATGATGCTGGAAGACCCCTATTCCATGCTTCGTAAGCTGCATCTGCTGTTTTCCATCGCCCTGACGGCCCTGCTGCCTTTCGTGCTCGGCTTATTCGTGGTAGGCGCCACCACGCCGATGCTGCTGGGAGGGCTGCATCTCAGCGGCAAATCTCTTGGCGTGAAGTTATCACGCCTTTCGCCCCTGGCGGGTCTTAAGCGCATGTTCTCCGCGCAATTAGTTTCAGAATTGCTGAAAAGCTTGCTGAAAGTCACCCTGATTGGCTGCGCCAGCGCGCTTTACATTCTGGCTAACCGGGAAAATATGATCCAACTGCTGCACCAGTCCTATCAGGTGGCGATCGGAGATGCCTGTAAGCTGATCCTCTATTGCCTGCTGCTGGTGACGCTGGCGCTGATCCCGATGGTGGGCTACGACGTTCTCTACCAGATTTTCAGCCATATCAAAAAGCTGCGGATGACGCGTCAGGAAATCCGCGATGAGTTTAAAGAGCAGGAGGGCAACCCGCAGATCAAGGGGCGAATCAAGCAAATGCAAAGGGCTGTCGCCAGAGGCCGAATGATGGCGGATGTGCCGAATGCTGACGTCATCGTGAATAACCCTACGCACTATTCCGTCGCGCTCTCCTATAAAGAGGGCGATATGTCAGCGCCAGTGCTGCTGGCAAAGGGGACTCGCGAAATCGCCAGCCGCATCAGAGAAGTCGCCCAGGCGCACAATATTCCCATGTTAGAAGCGCCGTCGCTGGCCCGCGCCCTGTACCGACACGGTGAGATTGGGGAAACCATACCCGCCTCGCTGTATACGGCGGTGGCTGAAGTGCTGGCCTGGGTTTATGGCCTGAGGCGCTGGCGGAAAAGCGGTGGCATGATCCCGAAAAAACCCGAAAACCTCCCGGTGCCGGCGGCACTGGATTTTAACCCGGAGAGTCATAACTGATGGCAAATTTAGCCAGCAAACTACGCCTGCCTGGTCTGAAAGAGACCCAGTGGCAAATTCTGGCAGGGCCGGTGCTGATTATGCTGATTCTGGCAATGATGGTACTGCCGCTTCCAGCCTTTGCCCTGGATATGCTGTTTACTTTTAATATCGTGCTGTCACTGATGATATTACTGGTCGCCATGTTCACCAAAAATACGCTGGAATTCGCCGCCTTCCCCACTATTCTGCTGTTTTCTACGCTGCTACGGCTGGCGCTGAACGTGGCCTCCACGCGCATTATTCTGATGGATGGGCATAACGGCGCCGCCGCGGCGGGCAAGGTGGTGGAAGCCTTTGGTCATTTCCTGGTAGGCGGTAATTTTGCTATCGGCATCGTGGTATTCGCCATCCTGATTATCATCAACTTTATGGTCATCACCAAAGGCGCTGGTCGTATAGCGGAAGTGGGCGCTCGCTTTGTTCTTGACGGAATGCCGGGCAAGCAGATGGCGATCGATGCCGATCTCAATGCGGGACTGATTGGAGAGGAAGAAGCCAAGAAACGCCGTAGCGAGGTGACTCAGGAGGCTGACTTCTACGGCTCGATGGACGGCGCGAGCAAGTTTGTCCGTGGCGATGCCATCGCCGGGCTGTTAATTATGGCCGTGAATGTGATTGGCGGGCTGCTGGTGGGGATACTGCAACACGATCTCTCTTTTTCCGCCGCAGGCGAAACCTATACCCTGCTGACCATTGGTGATGGCCTGGTCGCCCAGATCCCGGCCCTGATTATCTCCACCGCAGCCGGGGTTATCGTCACCCGCGTTGCCACCGAGCAGGACGTCGGTGAACAGATTATCGTGCAGCTGTTTACCAGCCCACGGGTAATGGTGCTCTCGGCTGCGGTTATTGGCTTGCTGGGCATTATCCCCGGAATGCCGAACCTGGTGTTTCTGCTGTTTACTTCAGCGCTGCTGGGCCTGGCCTGGTGGCTGCGCGGCGATAACGCCGCCCGCGCCAGCAGCATGTCCTTCTCAGCGCCGGAGAGAAATCAGGCGAAAGAAGAAGCGGCTCAGGCTGCTGAGGCCTCATGGTCAGATGTGCAGATGGAAGACGTGCTGGGTCTGGAGGTGGGCTATCGCCTGATTTCGCTGGTCGACAGCGTACAGAATGGCGAGCTGCTGACGCGTATCCGCGGGATTCGTAAGAAATTCGCTCAGGACACCGGTTTTCTTCCTCCTCCCGTGCATATCCGCGATAATCTGGAGCTGGCCCCCACGGACTACCGCATTCTGCTGAAAGGGGTAGAGATTGGTCGGGGTGAAATTCAGCCGGAACGCTGGATGGCCATCAATCCCGGCTGCGGCATCGGTCATCTGGATGGCGAAGCCTGCCAGGAACCGGCTTTCGGCCTTCCCGCCGTTTGGATTGACGAGGTTCTGCGTGAACAGGCTCAGACGCAGGGTTTTACCGTGGTCGATCCCAGCTCGGTCATTGCCACCCACCTGAATCATCTTATTGGCCTGCATACTGACGAGCTGTTTGGCCGTCAGGAAGCGCAGATGCTGCTCGACCGGTTAAGCAAAGAGATGCCGAAGCTGATCGAGGAGCTGATCCCGGAGGTCATTTCGCTGACGCTGCTGCATAAAGTGTTGCAGAATCTGCTCTCGGAACAGATTGCCATTCGCGATATGCGAACCATCATCGAAACGTTAGCGGAATTTGCGCCGCTGCATAAAGACGCGGATGAGCTGACCGCACAGGTTCGCATCAGACTGGGTCGCGCCATCACTCAGCAATGGTTCCAGAATAACAGCGAAATCCAGGTCATTGGCCTCGACAGTCATCTGGAAAGAGTGTTGATTCAGGCTTCGCAAAGCGGCAATGCATTAGAACCAGGCATTGCGGAGAACCTGATTGCTCAGGCTGAAAATGCCATTCAGCATCAGGATTCACAGGGCTTCCCGCCGGTTCTGCTGGTTAATCAGCCTCTGCGCACCATGCTTTCGCGCTTTTTACGCCGGGTCTATCCTCAGCTGGTGGTGCTTTCGAGCCTGGAAATTACCAGCAATCGTACCGTACATATGAACTACGTTATCGGAGGCCAGCAGTGAGGCGCCTGCTGCTGACGCTGCTATTGATACCCGCGCTGGTCCAGGCGGGCAGCGGATCATGGAGTAAAAAGTCTGCTGGAGGAACGGTAAGTACAGGAGGGCAAATCATGATGAGTCAAGCCATTAACGCCCCGCTTTCGGTGCCTGACGGCGCCAGTACCAGCCGGATTAGCTGGCGAATTCAGTTGCTGAACCCGCTACCTCCGGGTCTGGAAATTAAACTCTGTGACGAGAGGCACTGCCTGCCGCTGGACGCGCTGAGTGGGCAGAAGAACCGTTCCGTTCCCTTCTCACCCCGCAGCCGCTATCGTTTTATCTATTCGGTGAACAGTGCAGGAACGTTGTCGCCTGCATTAAATGTGGTCAGTAACCAGCTAACGCTGAATTACCGCTGGTGAGCAACGCCGCCAGTACAGGCTTTTCCGGTACCGCGGCTGTTTTCACTCGTTACTGAAAACGGCCGCCCTCAGTGGGTCACTATTTTCATTTGTGATGAGTAGGCCTGGCTGCATTTCCTTCCCTTATTGAGGCCGGACATCTCACCTTTTAATACGCTGAGGCGCAGGCTTAACTTCTCCATTATTTCTTTTTCATTACTCAGCAGCTCCGCCCAAATCCTCTTCAGCTCACTCTTCTCCTCGCCGGATAAAATCTCACCGGCCAGATCCAGCTCAGCCGTACCGTGCAGCGCCACAAGGTAGATCTCTGCCTGTTCAATAAATTTGTCCCATTGCTCCAGCCGCACCAGCTCTAATAAATGGAGATTAGTCTGATGCAGCGCCTTGAAATGGGAAGTCGTGTCTTTTCTGACCATAAATTACTACCTGATAAAAGTTATTCAATTTCTTTCCACGCCGTTGCAATATTCATCAACAGCTCGTCGACATGCGTCACCAGCGTGGCGTCATTTTGCAGATTGGCCTGTAGCAAAGTGCGTGACATATAGGCATAAAGTCTTTCGAGATCTTCGGAAATGCCTTTGCCTTGCTCATGATTAAGCCCGGCACGCAGCCCGTTATCAATAATATTAATGGCTTTGGAAATCATCTCGCCACGTTCAGCGACCTTATTATTTTCCATATAAATCCTTGCCCTGGTTAAAGCATTGTGTGCGCCATCAAAAAGCATAGTGATCAACTGATGAGAAGTCGCCCCTGAAAGTTTACTTTGCAAACTTACCTGCTCATAGGCCTGGGTTGCCCGGCTGGAATACATCTGAACCCTCTTCTTTAATTAGCAGGGCGTAAATACCCTGCTGTTAATAATATTAATTAAGCCCGGTAAGCATGGCGGTGACAGAGTTGCTCATTCCGCTAAGCTTCGCCATAGTGGCGTCGAGATTCTGGAACTGCACGCGATAGCGCTCAACCTGGCCGTCGATCAGCTTCTGAGTTTTGGCTATCTGCGTTTCCATAATTTTAAGCTGTGAATCCAGGCCATCGGTGGTGTTTTTAATCTGCCCGTCAATGCTGGTTTTATCATCCCCGATAAAGCTGGTAATGATCTCGTTGAGCCGGGAAGAAATGCCCTGCTGGCCGTTACGATCCTGGAACATATTGGCAATTTGATCGGGTTCGCTGGCAATCGCCTCGTCCAGCTTGCTCTCATCCAGCGTCATCTGCCCGGTGGTGGGATCGATTTTGATGCCCAGATCGGCAAGCGCACTGTATTCAGCCGTGGCGTCGCCATACACGCTATTGACGGTAGAACGAATATCCCCCACCAGCCCCCGCAGCATGGAATCGCCTACCAGCGCGCCGTTCTGGCCGTTCTGCGTGGCAACATCGCTGTCTAACATTCCATTGGTATCGACAGGCACATATTTACTGGCCGCCGAGGTTTGAGTCAGTAACGCGTTATATTGCTTAACAAAATCCTTCATGCTGCTTTTAATCGCCGAGGTATCTTTGCTCAGCGTCAGCTGCTCCGATTTCAGGTTGCCGTCCTCATTCGCCTCTGAGGGACTTTTCAAATCGAGCGTAACGCCGGTAATGATATCGGAGATGGTATTGCTGGAACGGGTGAAGTCGCTGCCGTCCACGCGCAGTTTAGCGTCTTTGGCTTCGGTCACTATAGTCATGCGATCGTCATTGGTAGGCAGACCGTTTTCATCCTCTGCGGCGCCGCCGTTGTTACAGGTCATAAAACCGGCCAGGTTATCGTCGCCCTTCACGCTGACGCCAATCATCCCGTCGCTGCCGGTGGTTTTCGAACTTAGCACCAGCTGATAACCGCCATCGGTACGCTGCACGTTGGCCTTAACATCGCCCCCTTCTTTATTGATCGCCTTAGCGATATCGTTCAAAGAGGTTTCGTCATCCGCCAGCGTTACCGTAAACGACTTGCCATTTTCCTGCGAAATAGTCAGCGTGCGGGTGCCGCCGTCCGTCACGCCCAGATCCTTATTGGCGTCTTCAAAGGTGCTCGTTTTCACTTTGTGCGCGGTAGCAAGCTGAGACACGGTAATTTCGTGACTGTCAGCGCTTGCTTCAGAGGTGGCTTTTGCCGTGAAAGCCTTATTACTGCCAACATTCAGGGTGTTAAATGCGTCCGAGCTCATTTTTTTAACGCTGGTCTGGAGCGAAGACAGTGAGCTGGAAATCTGGCCCCATGAAGAGATCTTCGCCTTATAGCTGGCCTGAAGTTTGTTATAAGGTGAAAGGCGCGTTTGCTCAGCAGCTTTCAGCTGGCTCAGCATGGTTTCAAGATCGAGACCTGACCCAATACCGAGTGAAGTCATCGTAGCCATTCAATACTCCTTGATATGATTGTTTTCATTTTAATGCATTCTCTCTTTAATTTATAACGGGTTTGAGCCGCAAAAGATTAATCTTTTGCATCCTTTAATCCGCAGAATTCGCTGAAAAACGGAAAACAGGCTGAATTTCGCAAATAAAATCAGCAGGCTTTGCTGCACGCGCCTGCACACATTGATTGATGACCTGAATTAGCCTCATTTACTCCACTATTTTGTCGAATTAACCCAGAGCGGTCCGCTATCCTTCCTTTATGGTTATTTTAAGACTGGCGGCTATAACACCTCTTATTGGTGAAAGAAAGCCATCTTCTGCTCGAAGCTGTACCGCTCATATTTCATGCAAACAAGACTTTTTTGATAAAATACTATTTTAGAAAAAAACGTTCAGGCCGTTATTTAAACTGTGAGCGGAACAACTCATTACTAAATATGAATGCAATTGTGATGACGTCAGTCTAATTAATGGAGAATTAACATGTCACAGGTAATTAACACCAACTCATTGAGCCTGGTTGCTCAGAACAACCTGAACAAATCACAGTCTTCACTGGGCACGGCGATTGAACGTCTGTCTTCTGGTCTGCGTATCAACAGCGCTAAGGACGACGCAGCGGGTCAGGCCATCAGCAACCGCTTCACTGCCAATATCACTGGCCTGACTCAGGCTTCTCGTAACGCTAACGACGGTATCTCTCTGGCTCAGACCACTGAAGGTGCGCTGAACGAAGTGAACGACAACCTGCAAAACATCCGTCGTCTGTCCGTACAGGCTGCCAACGGCACCAACTCCGATTCTGACCGTCAGTCCATTCAGGACGAAATCGATGCCCGTCTGGCTGAAATTAATCGTATCTCTGAACAGACGACTTTTAACGGCGTGAAAGTGCTGAGCAAAGAGCAAACCCTGAATATTCAGGTAGGTTCTAACGACGGTGAAACTATCGGCATTGAGCTGAACCAAATTAACGCGCAGACGCTGGGAATGGATAAATACGACATTACCACTATGGGCGATATGGGTTACGGTAAGGCGATGGCTGCCGGTGTTGAGGTTGGTGACGGCACCAATACCGTGGCGATCGCTCAGGCTGATATCGATGCCGCAAAAGAAGCGATTTTTGGCGCTGATGGCTCAGGCGACATTTTTGCCAAAACGGATGAAGCTGGCGTAACCACCTACGTTGCAATCGGTACTGACGCTGCTGGCGAAAAAGTGCAGACTGCCGTAACCGGCACCGTCACCGCAGGGGCGCCAAATACCATTGCGTTTACTAAAGGTGCTGATATCACTGATGAAGACCTGGCGGCCATGAAACCTGAGGGCGAATTTACTTCCGTAGTGGACCAGGCGCTGGCGCAGGTTGATAAAATGCGTTCAGGTTTGGGTGCCTCTCAGAACCGTTTTGCTTCCGTCATCAGCAACCTGGACAGCACTGTTAACAACCTGTCTGAGTCTCGTTCCCGTATCCTGGACGCTGACTACGCAACAGAAGTGTCTAACATGAGCCGTGCAAACATCCTGCAATCAGCCGGTACTACCGTGCTGGCCCAGGCTAACCAGGTGCCACAGAACGTGCTGTCTCTGCTGCGTTAATTCGCTTGCGGTTCGACTCTGCCCGTCGTTACCGGGCAACATGCCAGACTTCCTGCCTCCGGGCAGGAAGTTTTTTTATTCTCCAGACCGGCACAGGCTGGTAGTTACAGTAGGTCATTTAGCACTGCCTAAATCGCGATCGCTCTCAGTCCCGGCAAGCATGAGCGTGGTTTCTTCGATGCGCAGGAAGCGTCCGACCGTATCCATCTCCGCGAACATATACACTTCCATAATAACCTCTGCTCCATCACGCTTGATGCCCTGAACGCGGTGTCTGGTAGCGTAGCGATGCCCGTCGCGCAGTTCATCGAGCACTGCCACCCTCGCAAAAGTGCAGACTTCGCGAAGCTTACGTGCGTGGCGAGCAAACCCTTCGCGATCGTCCCAGCAGCCATTAGTGCGCTGCCGGTAGTTGGGGCTAAAGTAGCGGTCAAGGACCTCTTCCAGCGGTAGTTCCTGCTGGTTGATCACTTCATCCAGAACGGTATCGATGGTAATGGCTTGCATGGCGTGCTCCTCTATGAATGTTGTGAGCATTTTATAATCGACCCGCTGGCGTCGATACGGTATAAATGACATTCAATACCCTTTAAACGCCAAATATGACTGAACCCCTGCTTCCACTAGCGCTGGCCTCCTCCGCAAAGGGGCCACCTTTGTTTGTCGTGATACGCCAATCGGGTGCGATACGGGAAACACCCCGCCATCACCATGCTCGTGGGCAGTTACTCGGCGCCGAACACGGACTAATTTCGGTCGATGCCGGAAGCAGTCGCTGGGTAGTGCCAGCGACACATGCGGCCTGGATTCCGCCAGCCATACAGCATGGCTTACGTTCGCATGGCCCCTACTCAGGCTGGAGTGTTTATGTCATAGCCTCCGCCTGCAATGAACTACCCGACAAGCCTTGTATCCTCGCGGTTACCGGCCTGCTGCGCGAGGCCGTAACGCGAGCGGCGAGCTGGAACAGGGAAGAACTTACCGCACCGCAGGAACGGCTGGCTGGCGTGATCCTCGACGAGATCCGCGCGCTTCCCCAGGCGAACCTCGGGCTTCCTATGCCGCAGGATGTCCGGCTCCTCAGGATCGCGCGAGCGCTCTCGGATCGGCCAGACGATGACCGCAGGCTGGAGGCATGGGCAGCCTGGGCCGGGATGGCGCCACGCACGCTCACGCGGCGATTCAGTGCCGAAACCGGATTCAGCTTCAGCGAATGGCGACAGCGCGTGCGGTTGCTTCGGGCCCTCGAACTGCTGGCGGCGGGCCAGCCAGTGACGACAATTGCGCTGGACCTGGGCTATGACAATGTGAGCGCTTTCATCGCCTTATTTCGCCGGGTATTTGGCACGACGCCGGGACGGTATAAGGTTTGAGAGTTTGCGAGAATTCGATCCATGCCGTCAGTTTGCGTACCGCCAGGTGCGAGTGTTGAAAGGTAAGATTGCAGGTGGCGGCGCGGCGCCGCAAGGAGGAAGGGTTTGTTAATTTACCAGGCAAATATCCGGCGGGGTGAAGGATGTCACCACGCCGGACAGGATTGAGAATAAAAACAGTAAGCGAGGCTTGCTTTCTGCTTAACCGTACGCCGACTCGGTGATGCTATCGACCAACTCCATCTCCTGGCTGTTAAGTAATTTTTCAATATCCACCAGGATTAGCATCCTCTCGTCAATCGCCCCTAGCCCCTGCAAATATTCAGTCGACAGCGTTACGGAGAATTCCGGCGCAGGTCTGATCTGCTCGGCCGCCAGCGAGAGCACATCAGAAACGCCATCAACAACAATACCCACCACCCGATTAGTCAGGGTCAGAACAATAATAACCGTGTCTTTGTCTAATACGGTGGTGTTGAAGTCAAACTTAACGCGCAGATCAACAATCGGCACAATGACGCCGCGAAGATTGGTCACGCCAGAAATGAAGTTCGGCGCATTAGCGATCCGGGTAATACGCTCGTAGCCACGAATTTCCTGCACCTTGAGGATCTCGATGCCATATTCTTCATCACCTAGGGTGAAGACCAGGTATTCATGGCCTCCTTTATCGTCAGCAAACCGACGTTCAGCGCTGGATAAACTCATATTATTTTCCTTCACAATTGAGAATGTAGGTCCGTTAGCTCGCTTTACGTTGCTCTTTCAGGATTTTTGGCAGCGCCTGCACATCCAGGATCAGCGCGATACTGCCATCGCCCAGAATGGTGGCGGCCGAAATACCCGCAACTTTGCGATAGTTCAGTTCAAGGTTTTTTACAACAACCTGGTGCTGACCAATCAGCTGGTCAACTAACAGCGCATAGCGAGTGCCGGCGCTTTGCAAAATGACCGCTATTCCGGCACCAGACTCCTGCGGCTTTTCATCGTTGATATTAAATAGCTGGCGGAGCTCAATGAGCGGCAGGTATTCATCACGAACTTTCAGCACCATCTCATTGCTGGTCATGTGGTACAGCGCATCTTCAGAGAGCGTCAGGGATTCCATCACGGTGCCTAATGGCAACACAAAAATCTCATTCCCTGTGCGAACGGACATGCCGTCCAGAATGGCTAAGGTCAGCGGCAGGATAATGCGTATTGTCGACCCCTTATCCTTCACGGAATGGACCTCAACGTGTCCCCCCATTTGCTGGATATTACGCTTCACGACGTCCATACCCACGCCACGCCCGGAAACGTCAGTCACCTTCTCAGCAGTGGAAAAGCCCGGTGCGAAAATCAGCATCCAGACTTCTTCATCACTCATGCTATCGCTAATGGCTAACCCCTGAGCGCGAGCCCTGTCGAGGATCTTTTCACGATTGAGGCCCGCGCCATCATCAATCACTTCAATGATGATGTTGCCGCCATGATGTTCAGCGCTGATCGTCAGGTTGCCGTTAGCGGATTTGCCTTTTGCAATACGGATTTCAGTGCTTTCAAAGCCATGATCCAGACTGTTACGGATCAGGTGAGTCAGCGGATCGATAATTTTCTCGATCAGCCCCTTATCCAGTTCAGCCGAGCCGCCAAGCAGCTTCAGCTCGACTTCTTTATTCAGCTTATTCGCCAAATCGTGGACCAGACGCGGGAAGCGGCTAAAGACATACTCCATCGGCATCATGCGGATAGACATCACCGATTCCTGCAAATCCCGGGCATTTCTTTCCAACTGAGCAATACTGTTGAGCAGCGTGTCGTTCAGCGAGCTGGAAAGCTGGGAAAGCATCGACTGGGTGATGATCAGTTCGCCGACCTGGTTGATGATTTGATCAACCTTCTCGATAGAAACACGGATGCTGCTGGCTTCAGCATTTTGCACTTTGCTGGGAGCTCGGGCTTTCGCTGCTGCGGTGTCTGCCGGCTTACGGGCTTCGGTTGCCGCATCGTCAGAAGCCACGACGGCAGCTGGCGCAGCCCGATCGGCTTTGGTTTCGGCGAAGGAAATTTGGCCGGGCTCCAGCACAAAGCATAAAACCGCGCTGATATCCTCAGCGGAGGCGGTGGTTTCAAGCTGGACGCAGAGGCTCTCTTCCTGCTGAGTCTGGCTGACTATCTCGCCGAGATTACCCAGTTCCTCAAGCAGTGGACCCTGCTGATCTTTTTTCACCTCAGTCAGGGTAATCGCCAGCAGTTCCAGGCCCTGCTGCTGAGGCGCTGGCGGCTCACCGTCTGTCGGTGCCGCCGCTGCCTCGCCAGAACCGCCTTTGCTCTCTTCCGCTATTTGCTTCAGCGCTTTGCAGATGTAGTCAAAGCTGTCGCGTGCCGGTTCTTGTGAGCTTTTATACGCATCAAGCTGCTCCTGCATAATATCTTTCGTCTCCAGAAACACATTAACCAGCTCAGGGGTTAATTTGAGATCGCCACAGCGGGCTTCATCTAATAAATTCTCCAGAATATGGGTTGTCTGCTGCAACAGCGTAAAGCCAAAAGTTCCGGCCCCACCTTTAATGGAATGCGCGGCGCGGAAAATAGCATTGAGCATCTCATTATCAGGAGAGTTGATATCCAGGGCCAGGAGATGATTTTCCATATCTGCAAGGAGTTCATCAGCTTCATCAAAGAAGGTCTGATAAAAATCGCTAACGTCCATACTGTTCACCTGATTGTTTTTTCACCGTTTCACTGGTGACATTATTTATCGTTTATTCACCGGTTTTGTTGCTGATGTTAAAGCCGGCATTATTTTTTTGATCCCCTGCGGCGGCGGAAAGATCCTGCAAGAGCGTATCTTTCTGCAAAATACTTTTTTCTTTATCCTGATATAACACCAGAATACTGATTCGCCGGTTAATGGGGTTGTCTGGCGTACTGTCCGCAAGGCTCATGGTATTAGCCATACCAATGACCCGAAGAAATTTATTGCCGTCCATGCCTCCAGCCATCAACGCCCGGCGTGAAGCGTTCGCCCGGTCTGAAGAGAGTTCCCAGTTACTGTAACCGGCTTCTCCCCGCGCGTAAGGCAAAGAATCGGTATGGCCGGTAAGATTGATGCGATTAGGAAGTTGATTAAGCACGGGAACCATAGCATTGAGAATATCGCGCATATAGGGCTCAAGATCTTTGCTGCCGACTTTGAACATCGGCCGTTCCTGGCTATCGACAATCTGAATAAGTAACCCATCTTCCGTCATTGAAAGACGCAGATTTGATTTAAAGTCGCTCAGGCGGGGATCTTTCTGGATAATCTGCTCAAGATTCTCACGAGCCTTGTTTAAGGACTTTCGGTCTCTGTTGCGTTCAATTTTTCTCAGATCTATTTTCTGAATTTCCCCTTCCTGTTTAACAACATCGTCCCCACCGCCGGGAATCGCACTCTCACTGAGGCTTGAACGGTTACCCTGTGACAAAGCCACATGGAGCGGCATATTAAAATATTCTGCGATGGAGTGACGCTGCTCCGGCGAAGACTGGGAAATCAGCCACATCACCAGAAAGAAGGCCATCATCGCCGTCATAAAATCCGCATAGGCAATTTTCCACGAGCCGCCGTGGTGGCCATGTCCATGCCCTTTTTTCTTGCGGACGATAATGATATTGCTGTTTTTCTTACTCATGCCGCGCTGTCCGTCCCGGAAGAGGAAGCAGAAGATTTAGCCTGACGGACATGCTCTTCCAACTCCTGAAAACCGGGGCGCTCCGTTGAATAGAGAGACTTACGGCCATACTCCACCGCAATTTGCGGTGCGCAGCCGTTCACAGCGGAGAGCAGCGTCACTTTAATGCACTCAAGCATTTTGATTTCTTCGGTGCTTTTCTGCCGCAGCAAGGTCGCCAGCGGTAAAACAAATCCATAGGCCAGCAGGATGCCGAGGAAGGTTCCCACCATTGCGTGAGCAATAAGTTCGCCCAGCTCGGCCGCAGGACGGTCAGCGGCAGCCAGGGCGTTAACAACGCCCATTACCGCCGCCACGATGCCAAAGGCCGGAAAGGCATCGCCGACGCTATTCAAACTGGCCGCAGGCACTTCGTGCTCATGCTCCAGCGTTTCCATTTCAACATCCATCAACGCTTCTAATTCAAATGCGTTCATGTTGCCGCCGACCATCAGACGCAGATAGTCACAGACAAAATTCATCAGGATGGCGTTACGCATCAGCCGCGGGTAAGCCGAAAAGATAGGGCTATTTTGCGGATCTTCCACATCCTTTTCCAGCGACATCATACCGCTCTGTCGTCCCTTATTAAGCAACAAATACATCATTGCCATCAGGTCCATATACAAGGCTTTGGTATAATGCGAACCCTGGAAAAGATGCGGCATCGCCTTCATTGTTGCCTTTATAGCTTTACCGTTATTACCTACAATGAAAGCGCCAACGCCAGCACCACCAATAATTAACACTTCCGTCGGCTGATACAATGCCCCCAGCTCACCGCCAGCAAGCACAAAGCCACCAAATACCGTAGCAAATACTACAAAATAACCAATAAGTACCAGCACAAGATATCCTTATTCATTTGAAAACTCATTTCCCTGTTTTTGATGATGACAGGCTCACCTTACGTCAGAAGGTCTCGGTTGATAAAAATTTCAGTTAACGGTCTTCACACCTGACTGGCATAATTCAGGGGGAAGATATTCGGATTCGTTTTCTTATTTGCTCGTGAAGGCGGCGAACATAAGCTACAGGTAAACGGATCCTTTGCTGACTGCGCGGTGGTCACGAAGCCGCCTTTACAGGCACAGCACTCGGTATGCACAATCATGCCGCAGTCAATAAAGCGCAGCAGGGTCCAGGCGCGGGTCAGACCCAGCACAGGCTTAGCGCCTGGCAGAATGGGGCACTGCTCCAGATAGAGACGGTAAGCTTTGATCGTCGCTTCGATAGGCCGACATTTTTCGGTTCTCTGAAAATAGAGATAAATATTATAAAACATGGAAGAGTGAATATTTTGCTCCCATGCCAGGAACCAGTCAGCGGAAAACGGCAGCATTCCTCTTGGCGGCGGGCACCCTCTCAACTCTTTATAAAGTTTTAACAGTCTGCGGCGGCTCAGGTTCGTTTCACTCTCCAGAACCTGTATGCGCGCACCAAACGAAATCAGCTCCACTGCGATCCTGATATCTTTGATTTCATCCAAAATACTTTTCTCATTCATTACTCGTTCCCTTGTTTATTGAGTATGCAGTTCCGACAGCGAATTGAGTAAGTCAGTGGATAAAAGGATGCCAGTATGGATTTGCTGCAGCGCATCGATACGGGAATCTTTTGTCAGGCAATTAATCACCATTTCATTATCAACGCGTAGGCGACAAATTAGCTGACTGGTGGTAGACAGTTTGATCAGTTGAAGTGAAGACAAATCTTTCAGCAGATCCATCGTCTCCTCGTTCAGGCCCAGACGGAAACCGGCGGCAAGTTTATCGTCCCGAATCAACTGCTGTGCCAGTAAAAGATAAGAAAGATTAAGACTATGGATACCCTGGAGCTGGTCGTCCCTGTTCGTGTTCATCATGCCCCTTACGCCTCTTGTACTTTATTGTGATCGAAATTAACAATTGGTAATTTTTTGATCGGCATGCCAGTTCATTTGCGAACATAAATAATATTGAATTATTGCATCGCCTTATTCATTCCGGAATTATCCTAAACAAAAGCAAACTATTCAAACGCCTTTACATAAAAAATGATATAAACAACCCAAAAACAACACAATTATTAGGAATATTACAGGAAAGAATGAGCGCCAGCGTTTAAAAAAAACTTAAAAGTTATGACGTTAGCCTGTTAGCTTTACCTGTTATTCGACCAGCAATTTATAACGTTATTAACCTGTTCTTTAACTGAGTGATAAATACAAACCGACTGATGACTGCTTACAACATTCAAAATTATTGAGACGCTTATGTTACACTGAACACTGCTAATGTAACGAGTGGTTAAGGGCGACCCAAAATGTTAAATCTAACAATAATAAACCATTAATATGTTACGTCATTACTGCCGGGGGAGCAGCCTTGCCCGAAGACGTTTCATGATCTGGCTATGTAACTGACTGACCCGCGTTTCGGTAACGCCAAGCATAATACTCACTTCTTTCATATTGAACTCCTGCTGATAATAGAGGCTCAATAATAGCTGTTCCCTTTCTGGCAACAATTTTATTTCGTTACTAATTTGCCGCTTCACGCAGTTCGCGGATAACTCATGCAGCGGGTCCAGCTTTTCATGACGGGTATCAACCTGCTCAATGGTATCACCGGCGCGTTCCATCAATTCATCCAAAGAACAGATGATGCTGCTGTTGCTGTCCGACAGCATTTGCTGATATTCCTGCAAGGTCACGCCAAGCTCTGCCGCGATTTCCGGCTCGCTGGCGGCGTTTCCAGTTCGCTGTTCGATGCGCTGAATAGCGGCGGAAACGCCCCTGGCATTATTACGCACCCGGCGAGATGCCCAGTCCCTCTCTCTCAGTTCATCCATCAGCGCCCAGCGAATACGCTGGGTTATCCAGCTGGCGAGTACAATACCTCGTTTGGGGTCATAGTCGTCAATGGCGTTGAGAAATCCTATTGAACCGGCCTGGATAAGGTCGTCAAGTTCGATACTGGGTGGTAAACGAACCTGTAAGCGTAATGCTTCTTTCCGTACCAGATAGCCATATTCTTTCCACAAACTGTTCTTATCGACCATACCCCCGAGGGTATATATTCCATTCACAATAACTATTCCAATTAGTAAGGTCCACGCGAGTATTATCGCCGACCTTACCTCATTCACATAGCCAGATAAGCGCTCAGGAATTCACCTAATTTGAGTTATTCAAAAGGTTTCCCACCGATCGTCATCGGCATGATCATGATGACTAATTTTTTTACTTTTTGGCAAAATAGTCGGCAGCTGAGTCTGTTTATAAATCTTGTCGGAAGATTTATTATTCAGCTCGCTTTCATCAACTTTGAATTGCGAAACCAGTTCGCCAAGCTGCTCGACCTGCTCTTCCATATTATTGGCCGCCGTGGCCGACTCTTCAACCATTGAGGCATTCTGCTGAGTCACCAGATCCATCTCATTCACTGCCTGAGCTATCTGATTAATGCCGGTACTCTGTTCATCCGAGGCGGAGGTAATTTCGGCCATAATATCGGTGACCTGAACGACGGATTTGACAATATCCTTCATCGCCATACCGGCTTTCTCTACCTGCTGAGACCCCGTATTCATATTCGCCACACAGGTGGTGATCAGCGCCCGACTCTCTTTCGCAGCATCTGCGCTACGTTTCGCCAGGTTGCGGACTTCTCCCGCTACCACCGCAAAACCTCTGCCCTGCTCGCCAGCTCTGGCGGCCTCAACCGCGGCGTTCAGCGCCAGGATGTTAGTCTGGTTAGCGATACTGTCGATCACGCTGTTGATATCGGCAATCTGACGCGAGCTTTCCATAATCTGCCGCATAATATCGTCAAGCGTGACCATCACATCGCCACCATGACGCGCACTGGTGCTGGCGCTTTCGGCAATTTGCCGTGCGGTATAGGCATTATCGGCATTCTGACGTACGGTGATTTTTAGCTCTTCCATGCTCGCCGCCGTCTGTTGCAGCGCCGAAGCCTGTTCTTCAGTACGGGAAGAGAGATCGGTATTGCCGCTGACAATCTCGCCCGAACTGCGATGAATGCGATCCACGCCGTTACGAATACCGGATACCGTCTCGGTTAACGCCTCACGCATATTTTCCAGCTCGTTCAGCATAATGCCGATTTCATTTTTGCGATCGACATGTACCTTTTCCGTTAGCGTGCCGCCAGCGATCAACTGTAGCCAGCCAGAGGTTTTCTGCAGCGGCACAAACAGCGCCTGCTTCAGCCAGATGCGCGTCACCACCAGTAAGACCAAGGAGACCACGCTGGCAAAGATAATGATCAGTACAATATTCTTATAATCCTGTTTTGCCTGCTGAACAAAGTCCTTACTCATCTCATCATTAAGCTTTGAATAAGCGGTGGCTTTTTCGTACAGTTCCTGACGATTTTTTATTTCTGAATGCATCTGGTCGGGCGATTGCGAAGGATTCAGCGCATAGTCCAGCTTGGTCTGACTGGCATCAAGAATGCGATAAATCACGTCCCGAATACCCTCAGCCATCGCTTTTTCATTATCGTGGAGAAAAGGTGAGTTCATGAAGGCATTAATATCGTTTTTTGCCGTAGAGAAGTATTCGCGGGCGCCTTTAACATCATCCTCTTCCAGTTCACGATTCAACGCAGACTGCAACATGATGGCATTAACCTGCGCCAGCCCCCGATTGAGGTCGGCCATAGACTGTTTAAGCGTAATAATATTGGCTGAGTTAGTAAAACTGTCGTTAAAATTATTACTTCCCTTCTGGCCCATGTAAAAACTCATGGTCATCAGCAACACCAGGAATAGCATAAACATTCCGATGATGGTGTATATTCCTGTTGATACTTTAATATTTTTAAACATAGAAATCCTTAACGTGCCGCCGTATTAACCGCATTAACACGGCAACTATCCTTATAAAACCTCACGAATCCAGACAGTAAAAATATAAACATTTTTGTCTGGGGGGATTAATGCATCATATTTATTAAAACGTTACTTCATAAGGGCGAAAATAGACATTTTTTGCATCGCCTGGAAAACCGTCATTGAGGCAGTCATGGCAAAATCAGACATTTTCGATTCGCCCACCAGCTGCGTCCAGGTATCGGGGTCCGATCCCACGGTTTGTTGCAGGCGGGTTTGCAGCTGGATTCTCTCCTGCGCGCTGGTATAGTTCAGGCGCTCCAACTGCTGCAAACTGGTGCCCACATCAGCCTGAACTTTACCGAGATTGTCGATTGCATTTTTAATAGAGACATTGGACTCGTCCAGGCTCTTTTGTAACGCTTCACGATCTTCGTCTGTCTCCAGCGGATTTTTCAGGGCGTTGATCGCCTTATCAAGCGCGGCAAACACATCATCCGACGAGCCACTGAGAAACACCTCGGCGCCGGTATGTCCTACCTGCATGGTGGTGCTATCCGCCACCCCCTGGCTGAGGGGCGTATCGCCACCTCGATACAGGCCATCGGCCTCGAAAGGTTTGGTGGCCGTTTTGTAGCCAGAGAAGATATAGCGGCCATTGCTGTTTTTAGTATTCCCCAAATCCATCAGGTTCTTACGAATACCTTCCAGTTCAGTGGCCAGCACTTCACGATCGGCCTGGGAGTACACGCCATTCCCCCCGGCAATAATCTTCTCCATCAGATTTTTGGTGAGAATATTGCTCATGGAGGTAAGAACCGTATCCTGCTGCCCGAGGGCATCCTGGGCGTAGGTTCTGGCCGTCTCATACTGATCCATAGTTGACAGCGCATTCTGATAAACGATGGCCTGCGAAGCGCCCGCAGGGTCATCCGACGGTTTCAGTAAGGTCTGCCCGGCAGAGAGGCTGTTATAGATCCGGTTATTGTTGGTCATCGCGTCAGACATGCTGGTGATGCTACGCTGAAACATATAATGGGAACTGAGTCGCATCGCAATTTCCTGTGATCGAATGAGTGACTTGCGCCCCACAGGGCGCGCTATTACCTGATGCTAAGAATGGTGTCAAACAGCGAGGTCGCCGTTTTTAAGACCTGAGCATTAGCGTTGTAATATTGCGAAAACATCTCCAGATTGACGTACTCCTCATTGAGGTCGACGCCAGAAATCGCCTGCTGCTGATTGATAAACTGATCCGCAGTGGTAGCACTGGTTTCCAGCGTCCCTTCCAGCGATGAAGTGGAAGACCCCACCGAGCTGGCCAGGCTGGCATAAGCATCGCTAAGGGTTGCTTTACCCACTACCGCCTCATTCTTGATGGCAATCAGCTCTTTGATGTTTTCATTATTACTTTCGTCATCAGGATCGGCAGAGCTGGAGGCGGCAATCTGATTTCCGTCGACGATCGCGACACCGATACTGTCAGCGGCGCCAGCGACCGGATTCAGCAGGAAGTTGTCGCCCACCTCCGGCGTGCCGGCCAGCTGGATGGAAAGGCCGTCAAATTCCAACTCGCCGCTCCCGCCGATGGTTGGGGTTACAACAGAGCCGTCGGCGCGAGTAATCTCCCAGTCACTCTGACCAGGGCCTTTAAACACCAGCGTATAATCGGTCGCCTTTATCCCGGTGATGTCGCTGAAGGTCACATTCATACTGGCGTCGCCCGCATTATTACGGTTAGCCAGCGCAACCGGATCGGCGAAGGAGAAGATATCGCCGCCCGCATCGCCATTCAGGTCATACCCCGCCTTATTGACTTCATTGAATTTATTCGCCATCTGCAATGCCAACTGGTTCAGCTGGTTGCGCGCATCCACCAGATCGTGATTGCGGAATTTAAACAATCCCCCCAGCTTACCGCCGCTCATTTTCTCTTCGTCGAGGGGAATTTTATTGCCGGAGGCATCTATATAGGAGACCACCGTTTTAGCCGGGTTCTCCACAGAAGAGGAGGCATCCAGCTGATAGGATCGTGAACCATTAACCAGCGGCATGCCGTTAGATAACGTAACGTTGACCGTACCGTTGCTGTTATTTTCATCCACTTTGATGCCGGTAATCTGGCTGATCTTAGTCAGTAAATTATCGCGGCGATCGAGCAAATCCGCCGGGAAACCGTCGGTCTGCGCATTGATTTTAGCGATGTCCGCATTGAGTTTCGCCAGCTGTTCCGTATAGGAGTTAAGATCGTCAACGTTCTGGGTAATCTGGGTATTGGTGCTTTTTTCCAGGCCATTGAGGGTCTTGCTACTGCTTTTAAACTGGCTGGCGATCGATTTAAACTGCGCCAGCGTTTCCTGGCGGGCAGCCTGATTCACCGGGTCACTGCTCATTTTCTCCAGCGCAGAGAAGATGTTGTTCAGTGAAGATGAGATATTCGAGGTATCATCGCCCAGCATATTATCGATCTGACTGAGCTGCTCATAGCGGCTATTTAATGAATGGTACTCCGTGGCAGCACCACGAACCTGATTAGTGATAAATCCATTATATGCACGCTGCACGCCATCCACCTGTACGCCATAGCCAAAGAAACCGTAGCTAGTGGTTTTACCGCCAGCCTGGCCGAGCATAATGCTCTGCCGACTGTAGCCACTGATAAAAGGATCCGTTGAGCTGCCGCTGAAGGCATTATTAATGTTATTACCGACAACATTCAGTGCTGCTTGTGCTGAGCTCAGCCCACTCTGGGCAATATTCATCAAGTTCATATTTACCGCTATTATTTATCGTGAAAAGGGTAATAAGATTCTTCTTAGGTAAATCAGCCATTCACTATATATATCGGTGAGTTCTGAGAAAACTAAAACCCTCAGATTAAAATAATGAATAAAGATCGCTGCTGTAGGATTTGGCGGTTCTGTTTAATTCATTCCTGACATTACTTATGATTGAGATCAATTTATTCGCATATTGCGGATCGGTAGCGTAACCGCCTGCCTGTAAGGCCTGCGCCCCCATTTCGGCAGAGGTTGACTGCAAAACTTTTTCATAGCGTGGATTACGCATCAATAATGCCGTGTAATCCGCTAATCCTTCAGAATAAGAGCTGTAGACCCGGAACGCCGCTTTTATTTTCGTGCGTACGCCATTGATATATTCGGTAGTCATTATTTCCGTGGTGGCCCCTTTCCAGTCAGGGGTCGCTTTAATACCGAATAAATTATGGCTCGGCGCGCCAGTGCTGGTTGGGATCTCGCGATGACCCCATCCTGACTCCAGCGCCGCCTGAGCAATAATCAACTGGTGCGGGATGCCGCTCTTCTGTGCCACTTCCCTCGCTGGCGCCGACATTTTGGCAATAAAGCTGGCATTATTGCGAACCGGCCCGGTTGGACGTTCGGCCGCGCTGTTTTCCTGTGCGCCTTCATCAGGTATAGCGCGGTTAAGGGCATCAAGAGGGGAATCGGAGAATCGGGCAAACATCTGCCTCTGTAGATCGTTAAGCAGAGGCGCGCCTGTCCTGGCCTGCTCAACGTTCTGGCTATCGCCGCCTAAACTTTTTAACATACTCCCGGCAAACCCCATCTTGCCCTGAGAGGCAACCGCCTGGGCCACCTGCTGATCCAGCATCGAGGTAAACATCTCTGACTGCTGGCTGTCGAACAGGCCGCCTTTCGGCATCGCCTGCCGCATACTTTTCAGCATCATCTGCACAAACAGCCCTTCCATCTGCTTTGCTGCCGCCTTCAGGCCGCTTTGCGGGTCCTCCCGCGCCACCCGCTTGATCGCCTCCAGCGAACGGGCATCAAAGGCTGCACCAACAGAGGATAAATTGTCGCTCATCAGTTAATCTCCAGCCTGGCGCGCAGGCAGCCAGCGCTTTTCATCGATTGCAGAATCGCCATCAGATCGTTCGGCGTTGCGCCAAGCTGGTTCAATGCCCGGATTACCTTGTTAAGGTCGGTACTGGTGTTCACCCGATGCAATGCCCCGCCCTCATCCCGCACCGAGACATCGGCGCCGGGAGCAACCACCGTCTGACCACCGGCAAGCGGCGTATCTGGCTGGCTGATCGTATTATTCGCCGCAACCTCAACGGTCAGATCGCCCTGCGCCACCGCACAGAAATCAAGTTTGACATGACGGTTCATCACGATTGAACCGGTGCGGGAGTTGATAATGACTCTGGCATCCGTCGCCCCTACATTGATCGGAATATCCTGCACCGTAGCCAGAAAACGCACGCGTGCGGCCCGGCTGAGCGGCGCCGAAAGAGTAATCACCCGGGCATCTTCCGCCTCGGCCACGTTCTGGCCCAAGCGGCGGTTAATTTCATCGCTAATTTGCTGCGCCACGCCAAAATCTTCATTATGCAACTGGAGCTTGAGCGTGGACTGTTCGCTGTAGTTCATTGGCACGTCGCGCTCAATCGTGGCGCCGCCGCTGATACGAGCGCCGTTCAACTGGTTAACCTGCACGCTGCTTCCTCCCCCCTGCGCGCCCGCGCCGGAAACCAACAGGTTGCCCTGCGCCAGCGCGTAAATCTGATTATCCACGCCTTTAAGCGGCGTCATCAGTAGCGTGCCGCCGCGAAGACTTTTGGCATTACCCATTGACGACACCACGACGTCGATTTTCTCGCCGGGTCGGGAAAAAGGCGGCAGCTCAGCGGTCACTATCACCGCCGCAACGTTTTTCAGCTGCATATTGGTGCCCGCCGGCACGGTGATGCCAAGCTGCGACAGCATGTTGTTCAGGCTCTGGGTGGTGAACGGCGTTTGCATGGTCTGATCTCCCGTGCCGTCCAGCCCCACCACTAATCCATAGCCCATCACCGTATTACTGCGGATGCCCTGGATCGAGGTTAAATCACGAATTCGTTCGCCATGAGCCGCAGGCAGGAATCCCCCCAGGCTGGTGAACACCAGTCCCAGGATTAATACGAGTGAGGATGTCTTCATTGTTTTCATTCAAAAAGGAGAGATATTAAGGAAGAAACGCTGCAACCAGCCCATCTGCTGCGACTCATTGATATAACCGTTGCCGACGTATTCAATCCGGGCATCCGACACTAAGGTAGAGACAACCGCATTGTTGCCGCTGATCGTGCGCGGATTGACTACCCCGGAAAAGCGGATGAATTCAGTTCCCTGATTGATGGCGATCTGCTTTTCTCCAACCACATTCAGATTACCGTTAGCCAGTACCTGATTCACCGTGACGGTAATCGTTCCGCTGAAGGTATTTTTAGCGGCGGCCCCGCCCTTGCCGGAAAAGTCGTTATTGCCGTTAATGGAGGTATTGGCTTTGTCGCCGCCAAACAGGCCGGAAAGAAGCTTGGGGACGGTTTCAAACGATAATCCGCTCTTCGCATCGCGCGAGGCGTTGGCTGACGAGCTTTTACTGGCGCTGACGTTTTCCTGCAAAATGATCGTCAGCGTATCGCCAACGTTTCTTGGGCGCCGATCTTCAAACATCGGCTGATAACCATAGTTCATCAGCTGCCCGCTCTGGAAAATAGAGCCGTGCGTGACCTCAGGTTGGTCAATCTGCATCGGGCTGGCCGTGGTAGCTCCCGCTACCAGTGGTTTGTGGGGTAAGTAAGCACAGCCAGACAGTAAAAATGTCAGCATCACGGCGAACCGCTGGCTTTTAACAAGTCCTTTCATCAGCGTATTACTGACGTCGTTACTCTCAGCACATTTCCCTGAGCAGAGGGTCTTTTTCATGTTTACACCAGGGTGAAATCGGTTACGCCCCGGCTTGATACCAAGCCGGGGTCAGGGCAATGATTAGAGTTGAGACAGACGTTGCAGCATCTGATCGGAGGTTGAAACCGCTTTGCTGTTAATTTCGTAGGCGCGCTGAGTCTGGATCATATTGACCAGCTCTTCGGCCACGTTAACGTTGGAGGTTTCAACATAGCCTTGCTTCAGCGTCCCGGTGCCGTTCAGACCGGGCGTTGACTCATTTGGCGCACCGGAAGATTGCGTTTCGCGATACAAATTCTCACCTATGCTTTCCAGCCCGGAATTATTGATAAACGAGCTTAAGGTCAACTGGCCTACCTGCTGCGGCGCGGTCTGTCCGGCAATCGTCACGCTGACAATGCCATCATTGCCCACCGTCAACGTTTGCGCATCCTGAGGGATAGAAATAGCCGGTTGGATCTGATAGCCGTTGGCGGTAACCAACTGCCCATTCTGGTCGAACTGGAACGAGCCATCGCGGGTATATCCTGTGCTGCCATCAGGCAATAGCACCTGGAAAAAGCCTTCCCCCTGAATCGCCACATCCTTACTGTTATTGGTCTGAGTCAGACCGCCCTGGCTGTGAATGCGCTCGGTGGCGACAGGCCTCACGCCGGTGCCCAGCTGTAAGCCAGAGGGAATAGTGGTTTGTTCAGAAGACTGAGCGCCCGGCTGGCGTAGCGTTTGATACAGTAAATCTTCAAATACTGCCCGCTGACGTTTAAAACCATTAGTACTGACGTTAGCGAGGTTGTTGGATATCACATCCATATTGGTCTGCTGAGCTTCCAGACCAGTTTTAGCAATCCATAAAGAACGGATCATAACGACTCTCTCCTTGCTGAGAATTAACCTAAGTTCAGTAGCTGATTAGATTTTTTCTCGTTGTCGTCCACCGCAGAAATGATCTTCATATTCATATCAAAGCCACGGGCATTGGCGATCATTTCGACCATTGATTTCACTGGGCTGACGTTGCTGCTTTCCAGCGCGCCAGGCGTGAGCTTCATCTGAAGATCGGCGGGCAGCGTTTCCCCCCTTTCAGCCGCCGCGCTGGCGGTAACGTGAAACAGGCCATCGTCGCCGTTTTGTAACGTATAGGGTCCGGCATTAACTATTTTGATCTTACCTACCAGCGCCAGCGCAGAGGGTTCATCCCCGGCGCCCAGCGCGGTGATGGATCCATCTGGCGCGATGGTTAGCTGCGCCTGAGGCGGCGCAGCAATCGGGCCGCCATCGCCGAGTAGTGGCAAACCGCGAACGGTCAGCGCTCCTTCACTGTCGATTTCGATGTTGCCGTTGCGGGTATAGGCTTCCCGGCCATCCGACATCTGAACCGCCAGCCAGCCATCCTGCGGCAGCGCCACGTCCAGCGACCGCCCGGTGGTATTAATCGTGCCAACGCTGTAGTCGTTGTAGGGGGTGGACGCCGTCACCAGCGTCCTGGTTGGTATTGAGTCCCCCTCCACCGCTACCGCGCGAAATGCGGCGACCTGTGCACGAAAGCCGCTGGTGGAAACGTTCGCCAGGTTGTTGGCGGTAACGGCCTGTCGGTTGAGCGAGGCGTTCGCTGCCCCCAACGCGGTATAGATGGCATGATCCATACGATGAATCCTTAACGCAGGTTGACGAGCGTCTGCAACAGCTCAGACTGGGTTTTAATCGTCTGGGAGTTGGACTGATAGTTGCGCTGATAAATGATCATACTGACCATCTCTTTGCTCAGATCCACATTCGACGCCTCCAGCTTGTTGCCGTACAGGCTACCGAGGTTGCCTGTACCGGCCAGGCCTTCAACCGGCTGCCCTGATTCTGGCGTCTCCTGCCAGCAGTTGTTGCCGGAAGAGGAAAGGCCGCCCGGATTGGTAAAGTTGCTCAGCACGACCTGGCCCAGAATCTGCTTTTCGCCGTTATCATAAGACGCGATGATCTGGCCGCCATCCCCGACGGTGTAGCCGTTCATCAGTCCCGGCGGATAGCCGTTAGTGGACGGGCTGGACATGGCGGTTTCGGTAGCCTGCTGAGTCATCCCGGCCATATTCAGATTAAAGTCCAGCGGATTGGCTCCTTTCCAGCTGTCGCTCTGCACGTTCAACGAAGCGGGAGTGGTCGTCAGCTGGCCGGAAGCATCAAACGTCAGGTCCAGCTCACCATAGGTGACGTCACCGCCCGCCGTAGCCGGAGAGGTGGTGTCGCTGGAGTAGGCTTTCCAGGTGTTATCGCCGGTTTTAACGAAATAAACGTTGACCGTATGCTCATTGCCGAGGCTGTCATAAGCGGTCACCTGGTTAACCGAACTGTAGCTGTTGGCGTCAGAGGGATCGAACGGGTTTGCGGTCTGATCAACCACTTCGGTGCCGGAATCGAGGTTGCCGCGCATGGTGCCGCTGTCAGAGGCTTTCGCCATCATCTCGCCGGTTGGGATCTGAATCGGGCCAATAGCCGCGCCGGCCTGGATAGACGGCGGCGTACCGGTAGCCTGATAGCCGGTTAAGAACATATTCTGATTATTGATGATGTAGCCGTTAGCATCGGTTTTGAACTGGCCGTTACGGCTGTAAAAGGCCCGTCCGGCTTCATCGGTCAGACGGAAGAAACCGTTGCCCTGAATCCCCATATCCAGGCTGGTATTGCCCTGCCCCAGCACCCCATCGCTGAAGTTCTGATTAACGGAGGAAACCTGAACGCCCATGCCAATCTGTGAACCGGCAAAGACATCCGCGAAAGCGATAGAACCAGATTTGAACCCTACGGTCTGCGAGTTGGCGATGTTATTACCCACCACGTCCAGAGCCGATAAAGCAGCATTTAAGCCACTAAGACCTTGTGAAAAACTCATTACTTTTTCCCTAAGTATTAAATGTGTAAAACAGCGTTGTGGGGGTTACTCAATCATGTAAACTTCGCCCAGTGACGCAGTACCGTCCAGGCCCAGCTGAAGTTCCGCGCCGGATTGGGTAAAGGAGACGCCTTCAACTTTGGCTTTTTTCAGGGCGGTGATTTCAGGTTTAGAGCCATCGTCATTGACGGCAGCGTAAGTTACCGTGAAGCTGGCGCCATCCATGTCGCGAGGATCGGCTGGCTGGAAATTGCTCAGATCGGACAGGGAATATTTATTCACCCCCGCTTTCACCTCATTCAGCTCGGCGGTATAAGCATTGCCCGCGCTGTCCGTTAAGGTCACCGTCACTTTGTCGACGCCGCTGTTTACCGAGAAGGCAAACTCTTTATTGCCATCTTCCGCGGTAGAAACTACGGAGTCGCCCTCAATCAGCACATGACGTCCTACCCAGTCGGCGGCATTCATCTGCTGCATACTGGTGACCAGCATCCCCACGCCGTTTAAGGTGCCGTTCAACTGCTGAACGCCTGCCGCCGTATTGAACTGCGCCAGCTGCGTGGTCAGCTGATTGTTATCCATCGGATTAGTCGGGTCCTGGTTTTGCATCTGGGCAACCAGCAGCGTCATAAAATTATTCATTAACTCGTCAACGCTGGACCCCATCCCCACCCCTCCTGAGGAGGAGGTACTTTCGCCGCTGGTTGTTTTCGCGACGCTGCCTGACTGTGTCGTGCTGTTCATTACCGCTGAAACTGCCATGTCACTGCTCCTTACTGGCCTAACGTCAGGGTTTTCAGCATCAGTGATTTCGCCGTATTCATCACCTCAACATTGGCCTGATAGCTGCGAGAGGCTGAGATGGTATTGACCATTTCACCTATCACGTCGATATCCGGCATCCGCACATAGCCTTTATCGTTCGCCAGCGGATTACCCGGCTCATAGACCAGCTTGCCCTCAGACTGGCTCTCAACCACTTCACTGACATGGACGCCGCCGATCCCCTGGCTGCTGCTTTGAAAAATGACGTGCTTCGCCCGATAGGGCTGACCATCCGCGCTGGTAACGCTTTCTGCGTTGGCCATATTGCTGGCGCTGACATTAAGTCGCTGCGACTGTGCGCGCATCGCCGAACCTGAAATATCAAATACATTGAAAATTGACATTACTATCCTTATCCCTGGCTGAGGACGGTCATCATGCTTTTAAATTGCGCGCCGAGAAAAGTTAAGTTGGACTGATATTTAACCGAGTTATCAGCAAAATTAACGCGCTCGCGATCCATATCTACCGTATTACCATCCGCGGAGGGCTGATCGGGAACACGATAAAGCAATTCACTGTTGGCAAAGGGGGCAGCCTCCGCTTTAATATGACGACTGGAAGTCATATTCAACGTTAATGGCCCGGCGACATTTTTCTGTTGCTCTAATACATTTTTAAGTGATTGTGAAAAATCGATATCCCGGGCCATATAGCCTGGCGTATCGGCATTAGCAATATTAGAAGCTAATATTTCCTGACGGTGATTGAGGAGTTTTAGCGCTTCCTGCTGAAATCGTAAATCATTATCTAGCTTATCAAGCATGATTTATCCTTAACGCTCCCTTTTAACAAATCATGAGATCAGTCTACGTGCAGAAGGCATTTTTTTAAACTGCAAAGTCAGCACAAATACAGTGGCATTTCACGGCTTAATTTTTTCTGGCGTTATTAACCGGCTAACGATACATATAGCCTCAAAAATGCGCGTTTCAAACCACATTGTTTACTTCTCCTCTCCTGTATACTTATCTCTCATCGGAATATTTACTGTTTATCTTTCTTTCAGGATGCTGTTGAGTATGGCAACGCCGCGAGTCTTATTTTTGATTATTAGCATACTGTTACTGATAGTAAATACCATGATATCCCATGCTAAAACGCCGGTTATAAATCCGTTAACGATTCGTATTGCCGGGATGTTAAATACCGCCAGCAGCGCGTCAGGTAATAATATTGTGCAACACGTTACCCTCCTTACGCCGCCTGAACAGCTGGCTACGCTATGTGAAAAGCCAGACATAACCCTGCCTGCGGGGAACCGCCTTGCCGGCAAGCGCAGCGTTGCCGTACGCTGCGGCGAAAAAAAACGTTTCATCCAGATTCATATTGCGGCTGAAGGGAGCTACTGGGTCACCAGTCGGCCGCTAAAAAAAGGGCATGTTCTGACCTCAGAGGATATTCGTCCTCGCAGGGGGTCGCTGGAGCATTTGCCCAGCGGGCTGCTCTTTTCCACCAACGCGGTGACTGGCGCTGTCATTACCCGCAACATGCAGTCCGGCCAGCCGCTGACGGAAAATGTGCTGCGCAAACGCTGGAAAGTGGTGAGCGGTGCAAAAGTGGATGCGATCACGACCGGTGAAGGCTTCAGGATCCGCGCCCAGGGGAAAGCGCTGGACAATGCGACGCAGCACGGCACGCTGCGGGTGCGGTTGAATTCAGGCAAAATCGTTGCCGGAAAAGTGAACGAAAACGGCGATGTGCTAATTAATCCGGTAAATTGATTTTAGTTTTTTCTGCTTTGTACCGTTATTACTAGCATTGGCGGATATAACAGCAAAATGATGAGGATCACCATGACTATCGAACGGGCACAACCCACTTCGCAAATCACCAGCCTGGCCCAGCGCGATCTCAGGCTGCCTGGCAAAGCCCAGCCGCAGACGGCAGAACCGGTTCAGAGTAGCGAAAAAGGCAGCACGGTGAAAATCAGTGCCGAAGCGATCAATATCATGCGCGACACATCGCAGGATGTGGACTTTGAGCGCATAGAACAAGTGACTCAGGCCCTCGCCTCAGGGGAGTATCTGATCGACAGCGATAAGATCGCGGAAGCTATGTTGCGGGATGTTTATTGATTCACGGGTTCCCGATGGAAAACTTACACACCACGTTGATGACGTTACAGAGCACGCTGGAGAGTTTGCTGGTCACCTTGCAGGAAGAGAATAGCCAGCTTAGCGCACTGAAGATTAATCCGGTGTCGCTACAAAGGGTTTCGGATGCAAAAAGCCGCTTATTATCCACCGTTGCCTGGCATGATGCGCAACGGCAACAACAAGAAGGAGCGATGGCGATAGCGGCCCCTTACGCGCGGCATCCCCGGCTGGCAAGCTGCTGGCATGAAATCACCCAGGTAGTGATACGTTCAAATGAGATCAATCATAAAAATCGTATGCTGCTGGAGAGACATATGAAAACGTCTCGCGAAATGCAGGAAGTCATTGTTAAAGCAGGAATCAATAATACGTTGTATGGCTCAAAGGGGCAGGCTACGACCTCTTTATCTGGCAGAGCCTGCAATCTTAAAATCTAGCCAACTTGTCTTTATGTGCCTCTTGAGCTTTCCGCAGGGAAAGCTCTTTTTTTTTGACTTCAGGATGTCATCACGCCGTCACTGCGCAGCCGTTTCAGCACCTGTACCAGCAGAGCGGGGACCGCCTGCTCGCCATCAAGATGAATTTCAGCCTGCGCGGGCGCCTCATAAACGCCATCAATACCGGTAAAATTACGCAGCTCGCCAGCCCGCGCCTTCTTGTACAGCCCTTTCGGATCGCGGGCTTCACAGATCGCCAGCGGCGTGTCGACAAACACCTCGATAAAACGCCCTTCTCCCAGCATATCCCGCACCATCTGTCGTTCCGCACGGTGAGGAGAGATAAAGGCGCTCAGCACCACCAGCCCGGCATCGACCATCAGCCTGGCCACTTCGCCCACCCGGCGGATATTTTCTTTACGGTCATCATCACTAAAGCCGAGATCACGACACAGGCCGTGGCGGACATTGTCCCCGTCCAGCAGATAGGTGCTGACGCCCAGCTGGTGCAGCGCCTGCTCGACAGCGCCGGCCACGGTGGATTTTCCAGAGCCCGAGAGGCCGGTAAACCACAGCAGCACGCCTTTGTGTCCGTGCTGCTCCTCGCGCTGCGCACGCGTTACCGCGTGCGAATGCCAGATGACGTTTTCATCGTGTTCCGCCGCCATCTTATTTGCCGCCCAGAAGATCGCGTGCGCCCCAGTGCGGGAAGTGACGGCGAACCAGCGCGTTCAGCTCCAGCTCAAATGCGCTGAAATCACCGCGATCCTGTTGCACATCATGCTGCGGCTCACGGACCATGCCAGCGCCTACGGTCACGTTGCTCAGGCGGTCGATTAAGATCATCCCGCCGGTAACCGGGTTTTCCTGATAGTTATCCAGCACCATCGGCTCATCAAACGTCAGGTCGACCAGGCCGATACCGTTCAGCGGCAGGCTCTCCGTGTCATGCTCAGCCAGGCTGTTAATCTCAACCTGATGGCGGATCTTCTCCACTCGAGCGCGGGTTTTCTTACCGGCAATCTTAATATCGTAGCTCTGGCCCGGCACCAGCGGCTGCTCGGCCATCCATACCACGTCGACCAATGCGGCCTGCACCGGCTTCAGTACGGCGTCGGCGGCGACCAGCAGGTCGCCACGGCTGATATCAATCTCATCCTTCAGCACCAGGGTAATCGCTTCACCCGCCTGCGCCACGTCCAGATCGCCATCAAAGGTGACGATGCGGGCCACGGTGGATTCAACGCCTGAAGGCAGCACCTTGACGCGCTGGCCGACGGTCACCAGGCCCGAAGCCAGCGTACCGGCATAGCCACGAAAATCCAGGTTTGGCCGGTTAACGTACTGCACCGGGAAACGCATCGGCTGATTTTCCACCACGCGATGCACTTCCACCGTCTCCAGCACGTCCAGCAGCGTTGGGCCGGTATACCAGCTCATCGCCTCGCCTGGGGAGGCAACATTTTCGCCTTCCAGCGCCGACAGGGGTACAAAGCGGATATCGAGATCGGCTGGCAGCTGACCGGCAAAGTCCAGGTAATCCTGTTTGATCTGCTCGAAGGTAGCTTCGCTGTACTCAACCAGATCCATTTTATTGATCGCTACAATCAGGTGTTTGATGCCCAGCAGCGTAGAGATAAAGCTGTGGCGGCGAGTCTGATCCAGCACGCCTTTACGCGCGTCAATCAGCAGGATAGCCAGATCGCAGGTTGAAGCGCCGGTCGCCATGTTGCGGGTGTACTGCTCGTGCCCTGGCGTGTCGGCGATAATAAATTTGCGCTTTTCGGTAGAGAAATAGCGGTAGGCCACATCAATAGTGATGCCCTGTTCGCGTTCGGCCTGCAGGCCATCCACCAGCAGCGCCAGATCCAGCTTTTCACCCTGCGTCCCGTGACGCTTGCTGTCATTATGCAGCGAAGAGAGCTGATCTTCATAAATCTGACGGGTATCGTGGAGCAGGCGGCCAATCAGCGTGCTCTTGCCATCGTCGACGCTGCCACAGGTCAGAAAGCGCAGCAGGCTTTTATGCTGCTGAGCGTGGAGCCAGGCTTCGACGCCGCCCTGTTCGGCAATTTGTTGTGCAATGACGGTATTCATCTCGGCTCCTTAGAAATAACCCTGGCGTTTCTTCAGCTCCATTGAGCCGGACTGGTCGCGGTCAATTACGCGGCCCTGACGTTCACTGGTGGTGGAAACCAGCATCTCTTCAATGATCGAAGGCAGCGTCTGCGCTTCGGATTCCACCGCACCGGTCAGCGGCCAGCAGCCAAGCGTGCGGAAACGCACCATCCGCTGTTTAATCACTTCGCCAGGCTGGAGATCAATACGATCGTCATCAATCATCATCAGCATACCGTCACGCTCCAGTACCGGGCGCTCTGCGGCCAGATACAGCGGCACAATCTCAATGTTTTCCAGGAAGATATACTGCCAGATATCCAGCTCAGTCCAGTTGGAGAGCGGGAACACGCGGATGCTTTCGCCTTTGTTGATCTGGCCGTTATAGTTGTGCCACAGCTCAGGACGCTGATTCTTCGGATCCCAGCGGTGGAAACGATCGCGGAACGAGTAAATACGCTCTTTGGCCCGCGATTTTTCTTCATCACGGCGGGCACCGCCAAAAGCGGCGTCGAAACCATATTTATTCAGCGCCTGCTTCAGGCCTTCGGTTTTCATGATATCGGTATGCTTGGCGCTGCCGTGCACAAACGGGTTGATCCCCATCGCCACGCCTTCCGGGTTTTTATGTACCAGCAGCTCAGCGCCGATGTTTTTCACCGTGCGGTCGCGGAACTCGTACATTTCACGGAATTTCCAGCCGGTATCCACATGCAGCAGCGGAAACGGCAGCGTGCCGGGATAAAACGCTTTGCGCGCCAGGTGCAGCATCACGGAAGAGTCCTTGCCGATGGAGTACATCATCACCGGGTTGCCAAACTCCGCCGCCACTTCACGGATGATATGGATACTTTCCGCTTCCAGTTGACGCAGGTGAGTGAGTCGTTTTTGATCCATAATCTTTCCTCAAGCCAAATTCACAACGGCGGAGTCACGTCCGTCTCGCTGTGCTGAATGTTGAAACCATGCCAACTGCTGGTGCAGGTTGACCACTTCCCCCACAACCAACAGCGCCGGCGTCGGGGCGCGCTGCGCTAATGCTTCTAATTCTTCCAGCGTCCCGGTCAGCACCTGCTGATCCTGACGTGTCCCGCGGCCAATCACCGCCACCGGCGTTTGGGCGTTACGACCATGCGCGATAAGCTGCGCGGAAATCTCCGCCGCCTTCACGGTGCCCATGTAGATAGCCAGCGTCTGGCGGCTGCGCGCCATCGACGGCCAGTCGATACCTTCGCCGTCAGTGCGGCAGTGACCGGTAATAAACATCGCGCTCTGCGCATAGTCACGGTGGGTCAGCGGGATGCCCGCATAGGCAGTAGCCCCGGCGGCAGCGGTCACGCCGGGCACCACCTGGAAAGGAATACCGGCCTCAACGGCCGCCTGTAGCTCTTCGCCGCCGCGACCAAAAATAAACGGGTCGCCGCCCTTCAGCCGCACCACGCGTTTACCTTGTTTCGCCAGTTCCACCAGCAGACGATTGGTCTCTTGCTGGGTAACGCTGTGCGCACTGGCGCGCTTACCAACGCAGATGCGATCGGCGTCGCGCCGCACCAGGTCCAGAATTTCGTCGCTGACCAGATGGTCATACAGCACCACGTCCGCCAGCTGCATCACCTGCAAGCCGCGCAGCGTCAGCAGCCCCGGATCGCCAGGGCCTGCGCCAACCAGGATGATCTCGCCTTCGCCGGCGTCCGGGTTCTCCAGCTGCGTATCCAGCGTGCGTTTTGCGCCCTCGATATTGCCGGAGGCGACCTGGCTGGCAAACAGACCGTTGAAGGCCGCCTCCCAGAAGCGGCGGCGTGCTGACATCTTGTCGAACCGCTGCTTCACTTTATGCCGCCACTGACCGGCGATAGACGCCATCTGGCCAAGGTTCGCGGGCAGCAGGGCCTCCAGCTTCTCGCGCAGCAGGCGCGCCAGCACCGGCGCGGTGCCGCTGGAGGAGATCGCCACAACCAGCGGCGAACGGTCAACAATCGAAGGGAAGATAAAGGAACACTTGGGCTGATCGTCTACTACGTTGACCAGCAGCTGACGCTCGCTGGCTTCGGTATACACACGGGCATTAAGCGCGCTGTCGTCCGTCGCGGCAATCACCAGCCAGACGCTATCCAGCAGCGAGGTTTGATAGGCTTTGGCGACCCAACTGACGGAGCCGATGTTTTCCAACGCGGTCAGTTCCTCGCACAGCGCTCGGGCAGCAATCTGCACCTTTGCACCCGCACGACGCAGCAGCTCAATCTTGCGAGCAGCCACGTCCCCGCCGCCGACAATCAGCACCGGTTTGTTTCGGATGTCAGCAAAAATTGGGAGATAATCCACGTCGGCCTTTTTCGTTATTTACACAATGTTAACGAGACTATACGGCCCTGGCTTAAGCCTTATGAAATTACTAATTGGAATGAGTAGTTACTGAATGGAATAACGTTTTGGCAAAGCATCAGACAAAATGTGCTTAACGGATGATATTTAGGACATTTCAGAGAGATTGAAATTGTGCAATCGCCATCACACTTTCATACTGTTCGCGTAAATCTTTTCGCCAGAACGTCACAGGATGACGACTAAGGATAAGCCATGTTTTCCCGACTCCGCCTGCGCGCGCTAGCCGTGCTGCTCAGCTGCGGTGCTATTTTTCCTCTTCAGGCCGCCAGTCAGCCTGAAGGCCACTTCGCTGAACAGCAGCTGCGCCATATCGCTACCTATTTTCCAGGCCGCATGGCGGGCAGCCCGGCAGAAATGCTGGCCGCAGACTACCTGCAACACCAGTTCAGCAGCATGGGCTATGAGAGCAACAAACGCAACTTTAACGCCAGCTATCAGTACCGCTCTCAGGATGGCCGCCTGACGCCCGGCAACGTCACCGCCACCTCTGTTATCGCGGCGCGGGCGGGCAAAGTGCCGCAGCAAATCGTCATTGTGACCCACACGGATACTTACCTGCCGCTGAGCGACAGCGATCGCCAGCATAACCTGGGCGGCCTGACGCTGCAGGGAGCGGACGATAACGCCTCCGGGCTGGGCGTGATGCTGGAGCTGGCGCAGCGGCTGAGTAAGGTTCCTCTGCACTACAGCCTGCGCTTTGTCGCCCTGAGCGGCGAAGAGTCAGGCCATCAGGGCGAGCAGGATTATCTCGACCGCCTGAAGCCGGAAGAGAAGAAAAATACCCTGCTGGTCATTAGCCTGGACAGCCTGATTGTGGGCGATAAACTCTATTTTGACAGCGGCAGCGCCACGCCAAAAGCCGTAGCCAGACAAACGCGCGATCGCGCGCTGGCCATTGCCCGCCAGTACGGGCTGGCCGCCACCACCAGCGGCGAAGCGCGCAAGCCGCCAGCGGAAGATCTGTTCGATAAGGCCGGTTTCCCGTTGCTTAGCGTACGCGCCGCTAACTGGGATCTGGGCAACAAGGATGGTCAGCAGCAGCGTGCCGCCAGTCGCCACTTCCCGCAGGGCACCAGCCGCCATCAGGCGTCGCTGGATAACCTCGCCTGGCTCGACCGCTGGTTACCGGGACGCATCACCCAGCGCACGCGCACTACCGTTAAAATTCTGCTGCCGCTAATCAGCGAACTGGCAAACCCTAAATCTGCAATCTAGCTGGAGTCACTATGTATATTGTTAGCCTGACCTATACCCGCCCGATGGACGAAGTGGATGCCGTACTGGATGCGCATTTAGCCTGGCTGGATAAATATTTCGCCGCGGGCGTTTTTATTGCTGCCGGCCGCAAAGATCCCCGCACTGGCGGCGTGATCATCGCGAACGATATCGATCGTGAACGGCTGAACACCGTTCTGCTGGAGGATGCTTTCCAGGCCGTAGCCGACTATGAGGTCACCAGAGTGAATGTGACCAGAGCCGCCGACGAGTTCTCCGCGCTGGTGGGCAGCTGAATAAAGCCGCGCTGCAGCGTGGGAAAGACCGGCTGGTAATAAAACGGCTCGCGTCATTGATGACGCGAGCCGTGTCTGGATCGTCAGGCGGGAGAGCTATTCATGCAGCCCGCATTCACGCTTCAGGCCGAAGAATCGGGTCTCTTCTTCTGCCATCCCCGGCTGCCATTTGCGGGTGGTATGCGTATCCCCGACGGAGAGGTAGCCCTGATCCCAGAGCGGATGATAGCCGAGGCCGTGCTCCTTCAGATACTGATGCACCTGGCGGTTATCCCAGTCGATGATCGGCAACACCTTGAAGACGCCGCGCTGGATCGCCAGCACCGGCAGATGCGCGCGGCTGCTGGACTGATCGCGGCGCAGGCCGGCGAACCAGCTCTGCCCGCCTAAACTTTCCAGCGCGCGGTTCATCGGCTCCACTTTGTTGATCTGGTTGTAGCGCTCAATCCCTTCCACGCCCTGTTCCCACAGCTTACCGTAGCGAGCCTCCTGCCAGGCCGCGCTGTGCTCAGCGCGAAACACCTTCAGGTTGAGCTTAAGCCTGTCGGTCAGCTCATCAATAAACCGGTAGGTTTCCGGGAACAGATAGCCGGTATCGGTGAGGATCACCGGGATATCCGGTTTCAGCTGGGTCACCAGATGCAGGCTGACCGCCGCCTGAATGCCGAAGCTGGAAGAGAGCACCGCTTCCCCCGGCAAATTCTCCAGCGCCCAGAGCACGCGCTGCTGGGCGGAAAGTTTCTCCAGCTTATTGTTCACTTCCGCCAGCGCCATGATGCGCTCAACTTTGGGTAATGCGTTCAGTGCAGAGAGATCGAGTACAGACATATCACGCCTCCGTCATGCCCAAAAATCGCGGGCCGGATCGACAACCGGTTTCACCACGCCCACGCGGACGGTGAAATCGCCAAAGCCTTCGTCGGCTTCGCGCTCTTTTGACCAGCGGCCCAGTAGTTCATCAAGGGTAGACAAAATTTCGTCTTCGGTGATGTTTTCACGGTACATTCGTGGGATGCGCGTACCGATGCGATTACCGCCCAGATGCAGGTTATAACGCCCCGGCGCCTTGCCCACCAGGCCTATCTCGGCGAGGAGCGCGCGACCGCAGCCGTTCGGGCAGCCGGTGACGCGCAGCACGATGTGCTCATCGCCGACGCCGTGCGACGTCATCAGGCCTTCCACTCGGGTAACAAAATCTGGCAGGAAGCGTTCTGCTTCGGCCATCGCCAGCGGGCAGGTCGGGAACGACACGCAGGCCATTGAGTTTTCACGCTGGGCGGTGACGCTCTCCATCAGGCCATGGCTGCGGGCCAGCGCTTCAATTTTCGGCTTCTCCGCTTCCGGCACGCCCGCCACGATCAGGTTCTGATTGGCGGTCAGGCGGAAATCACCCTGGTGAATTTTGGCTATTTCGGCAATGCCGGTTTTCAGCGGACGGCCAGGATAGTCCAGCAGGCGGCCGTTTTCGATAAACAGCGTGAGGTGCCAGCGATCGTCAATCCCCTTCACCCAGCCGATACGATCGCCACGCGTGGTAAAGGCATAAGGACGGATCGGTTCAAATTTAATCTGCGCACGCCGCTCAACTTCAGCCTTAAACGTCTCCACGCCGACGCGTTCCAGGGTGTACTTAGTCTTGGCATTTTTACGATCGGTACGATTACCCCAGTCGCGCTGGGTGGTTACCACCGCTTCGGCGACGGCCAGCGTCTTGTCGAGCGGCAGGAAGCCGAACTCGCTGGCGGTGCGGGCATAGGTCGCTTTATTGCCGTGATCGATTGACAGACCGCCGCCCACCAGCAGATTGAAGCCAATCAGCTTGCCGTTCTCCGCGATGGCTATAAAGTTCAGGTCGTTCGCGTGCAGATCCACGTCGTTGTGCGGCGGCACGACAATGGTGGTCTTGAACTTACGCGGCAGGTAGGTTTCACCCAGAATCGGCTCTTTGTCGGTGGTGGCGACCTTCTCCTGATCCAGCCAGATTTCAGCATAGGCGCGCGTTTGCGGCAGCAGATGCTCGGAAATTTTCTTCGCCCACTCCCAGGCTTCCTGATGCAGTTCAGACTCAACGGGGTTGGAACTGCACAGCACGTTACGGTTGACGTCGTTCGCGGTCGCCAGCGAATCCAGGCCGACTTCGCTCAGCATCTGGTGAGCCGGCTTGACGTTGCCTTTCAGGATACCGTGGAACTGGAAGGTCTGACGGTTAGTCAGGCGAATGCTGCCGTAAATCGTGTTGTCTTCGGCAAACTTGTCGATGCCCAGCCACTGTTTTGGCGTAATGACCCCGCCCGGCAGGCGGCAGCGCAGCATCATCGCATGACGCGGCTCCAGCTTCTGCTCCGCGCGCTCGGCGCGAATATCACGGTCGTCCTGCTGATACATGCCGTGAAAGCGGATCAGTAAAAAGTTATCGCCAGTAAAGCCACCGGTCAGACCATCCTGCAGATCGTCTGCGATGGTGCCGCGCAGGTAATTGCTCTCTTTTTTCAGGCGCTCTGCGTCGGTGAGTTTGCCTTCAACCACCAGCGGTCCAGGATGTTTTTCATTGCTCATTAGTAAACGTCTCGCTGATAACGGCGCTCAATGCGCAGCTCACTTAAAAATTCGTCGGCGGTCTCGGTATCCATGCCGCCGTGCTCGGCAACCAGCTCCAGCAGAGCCTGTTCCACATCTTTCGCCATGCGGTTTGCGTCGCCGCAGACGTATATATGCGCGCCCTGTTCAATCCAGCGCCACACCTCCGCTCCTTTGGCGCGGATTTTGTCCTGCACATACACCTTCTGCTGCTGGTCGCGGGACCAGGCCAGGTCGATGTTGGTCAGCAGGCCATCCTTCACGTAGCGCTGCCACTCGACCTGATAGAGGAAGTCGTCGGTGAAATGCGGGTTGCCGAAGAACAGCCAGTTTTTGCCTTCGGCTCCGTCGTTATCACGCTGCTGCATAAAGGCGCGGAACGGCGCGATGCCGGTGCCGGGCCCAATCATGATCACCGGCGTTTGCGGGTCAGCCGGCAGGCGGAAGTTGTCGTTGTGCTCGATAAACACGCGAACCTCGCCATCCTCTTCCAGCCGGTCGGCGAGGAAGCTGGAAGCGCCGCCAGCGCGAGCCCGACCGTCAATCTCGTAGCGCACCGCGCCGACGGTGATATGGACTTCGCTTTCGTTCTCGGCCTGTGAGGAGGCAATGGAATACAGGCGCGGCGTCAGCGGACGCAGAATGCTTGTCAGTTGCTCAGCAGTCAGCTCAACCGGCGCCTGGCGAACCATATCGACAATCGGCGTGCTCTGCACGTAATGCTGAAGCTGCGACTTCTCGCTAATCAGCCCCAGCAGCGTTTCATCACGGCACAGCTTGCCGTAGTGCTCAACGATCTGCGGCGTGTTCACCGTCAGTTCAAAATGCTTTTGCAGCGCCTCCGCCAGCGGCAGCGTCTGTTCGTTTACCGTAACCGGCTCATCGCCTTTCAGCCACAGCAGCTCAAGCAGCTCCTGCACCAGCGCCGGATCGTTCTCAAACCATACGCCCAGCGCATCGCCCGGCAGGTAGCGCAAGCCGGAGTCGCCCAGGTCGATTTCAAGGTGGCGCACGTCTTTATCCGAATCGCGACCGGTAATTTTCTGATTAACCGCCAGGCTGGCGGTCAGCGGCTGTTCTTTACTGTACGGGCTGCTGAACACCTCATTGACGGCGCCAGCGGCAGTCACAGCGGCAGCGGCAGGCGCTTCCGTCGGCACACGCGCCTTGAGAATATCGACAATCTGCTTGCGCCACTGTTCGGCGGCGACGGCATATTCCACATCGGCATCAACGCGGTCGAGCAGGCGCTCACCACCCATCTCCGCCAGCTTGCCGTCGAAGTCTTTCCCCGCCTGGCTGAAGAATTCATAAGAGGTATCGCCCAGGCCAAAGACGGCGAAGGCCGTCTTATCAAGCTTAGGCGCCTTTTTCGACATCAGGAACTTATGCAGCGCCACCGCCTCTTCCGGCGGTTCACCCTCGCCCTGGGTGGAGGTCACCACGATCAGCAGTTTTTCCTGCGCTATCTGCTTAAATTTATAATCACCGGCTTTCACCAGGTTGACGTTCAGCTTCGCCGCGAGAAGGTCGTCACGCAGCTGTTCGGCCACGCGACGGGCGTTACCGGTCTGGGAGGCTGACAGCAGCGTAATCGTCGGGACATCCGCTGGTGCGGGAGCGCTCACCGGCGCTGCGCCAGGCGCCTGGTTAACCTGGCCCCAAAAATAGCCGGAGAGCCATGCCAACTGCGTGGCGGATAAATCCCCGGTGGCCGCCTGCAAACGGGCGAGTTGTTCCGCATTCAGTGGCAGCAGAGAGCCTGGAGGTGCCTGAGTCGTCATTGCGTTGAAAATTCCAGTATCGAAGGTCCGGGCCGTAAAAACAGCAAGATGAGAGTAGGTTAGCGACAAGCATAATAACCATTAAATAAGGGTTGGTAATAATAAATAACCAAAACGACTAAACGGTTTTATGGGTAAGACATAGCGACAAAACAGGTTAATTAACTTACCGGGAATCAACAGGTTACCCTCAGGGGGTGATTTCCATGCGCCCAGCGGCGCCGAATCGTCAGGGAAACGGGTGCTAAAAAAGGCTTTTTCGGGTAGACTTCGCCGGTTTTTTCAAGAAATGCATACTGAGACTGTCATATGGCTACCACGCTGTTTAAAGATTTCATGTTCGAAGCGGCTCACCATCTGCCTAACGTTCCGGCCGGGCACAAATGCGGCCGCCTGCACGGGCACTCTTTCCTGGTGCGGCTGGAAATTACCGGCGAAGTGGATGCGCATACCGGCTGGATCATCGACTTTGCCGAGCTGAAAGCGGCCTTCAAGCCGATCTACGACCAGTTGGATCACTACTATCTCAACGAGATCCCAGGGCTGGAGAATCCTACCAGTGAAGTGCTGGCGAAATGGATTTGGGATCGGATGAAGCCGAGGCTCGCGCAGCTGAGCGCGGTGACGATCAAAGAGACCTGTACCGCTGGCTGTATCTATAAAGGCTGATCGTAATCAGGATCGGTTCAGGCCGATCCGCCCCTCCCCGCTGTCATCTTGCTGTCATCCCTGCTCATTACGTTGTTGTCTCCTTCATTAAAGATCGAGAGAATCAACAATGAATTTGTTTAAAAAGTTTTCTACTGCTGCCATTCTTATTGCTGCCTGCCATCAGGCCAATGCCATCAACATTCTGGATTTTCCACAGCCTGAAAATACCCCTGATGAGTTCTATGCGCTGACCGAAATCCCCGCTGGCGGCATTATTAAGTATGAAACGGATGCCAAAACCGGTTTTATCGTCGCCGACCGTTTCCAGTCGATGCCGGTTGCTTACCCGGCAAACTACGGTTCACTGACGCAATCGTTGGGCGGTGATAACGATCCGCTGGACGTCATTTTTTACACTCGCGCCCCTATGGCACCAGGAACGCTGATTAAGCTGCGGCCAATCGGCGTGCTGAAGATGATTGATGGCGGCGAGTCGGACGATAAGATCGTGGCCGTTCCAGCCAGTAAAATCGACCCGACCTATGATGAAATTAAATCGGTAGACGATTTGCCCAATCTGGAGAAAGAGCGTCTTGCCGCCTTCTTCCGCGTTTATAAGCAACTGCCGGACGGTCGCAAGAAGGTTGAGCTGAACGGCTTTACCGATGCGGCCGCCGCGAAAGCCGAGATCAAAACGGCTTTCGAAGCCTATAAAGCCAGGGGAACTAAGGCAGATTAACGCTTTTCGTCAGGCGGCAGGGACGCCGCCCGCTTACCGTCAGGCTATATTGAGGTATTTATGGGTCTGCATCGACAGCCGCCAGTTGTGCTTAATACAGGTTTCAATGCAGAGCCTGGTGGCATCGTCTTTCTGACTGATCGGCTGAAGGGCGACGATCCGCGCCTTCTCATCGCTGAGCGTAGCCAGCAGCGCCTGTAAGGCTTCAACGTCCCGCTGGCGGGCAACAGGATGCTTCACCTCATCGGCGCGCACCAGCGCCTGATGCAGCACGTCATAGCCCCCGCGCATATTCACTTTGGGCGATACCGTGACCCAGGTTTCCGCACTACAGCGCACTTCATGGGTGCCGCTGGTTTCGATCTGGCAGCTGAACCCCTGCTGCTGAAGCGTATCCGTCAGCGGCGTCAGATCGTGGATGCAGGGTTCCCCGCCGGTGATCACCACATGGCGCGCCGTCCAGCCCTGGGCCGCAATCACCTTTAGCAGAGCGCCGGCATCCGCCGCGCCCCACGCGTCGCTCTCGATCGTTTTCAGCAGAATATCCCCCAGCGAGGTTTCCCGATCGGCCAGCTTATCCCAGGTGTGCTTAGTGTCACACCAGCTACAGCCTACCGGGCATCCCTGCAGGCGGATAAAAATTGCCGGAACGCCGGTATAAAAACCTTCGCCCTGCAACGTCTGGAACATTTCATTAATCGGGTACTGCATGACCATCTCGACTGGAAGTGAATTTAAGGGCGCAGAGTATGGCAGATCGGCGCTGCTTAGCCAAATCGCTTTCTGCGGGAAACCGACGCTCTTTTTGCGCCAGACAATAATATCGCTCGTTTTGGAGGAATTCCCATCAATAAGCAGCACGAATCCGCGCCGTGAAAAAGGCAAAAAAAATCAGGCCCGGAGATCCGGGCCTGATACGGTTACTGCTGAAGTTCCTCTGCCCGCTACGGGCCGGGAAATCAGGTCATTACTGACCTTTAACTTCTTTCAGACCGTTGAATGGCGCACGGCTTCCCAGCGCTTCTTCGATACGGATCAGCTGGTTGTACTTAGCTACGCGATCAGAACGGCTCATAGAACCCGTTTTGATCTGACCCGCTGCTGTTCCTACCGCCAGGTCAGCGATAGTAGCATCTTCAGTTTCACCTGAACGGTGAGAAATCACCGCCGTGTAGCCAGCGTCTTTCGCCATTTTGATCGCAGCCAGCGTTTCGGTCAGAGAACCGATCTGGTTGAATTTGATCAGGATGGAGTTAGCGATGCCTTTCTCAATACCTTCTTTCAGGATTTTGGTATTGGTAACGAACAGATCGTCACCAACCAGCTGGATTTTGTCGCCCAGCACTTTAGTCTGGTAAGCGAAGCCAGCCCAGTCAGATTCGTTCAGACCGTCTTCGATAGAGACGATTGGATACTGTTTGGTCAGGTCTTCCAGGAAGTGGGTGAACTCTTCAGAAGTGAAGGCTTTGTTGCCTTCGCCAGCCAGCACATATTTGCCGTCTTTGTAGAATTCAGAAGCCGCACAGTCCATCGCCAGGGTAACGTCTTTGCCCAGCTCGTAGCCCGCCGCTTTTACCGCTTCAGCGATAACGGCCAGCGCTTCGGCGTTGGAGCCCAGGTTTGGCGCATAGCCGCCTTCGTCACCTACCGCCGTGCCCATACCTTTGGACTTCAGTACTTTCGCCAGGGTGTGGAACACTTCAGAGCCGATACGGATGGCTTCTTTCAGGGTTTTTGCGCCAACAGGCTGGATCATGAATTCCTGGATGTCGACGTTGTTGTCGGCGTGCTCGCCGCCATTGATGATGTTCATCATTGGCAGAGGCATAGAGAATTTGCCCGGGGTGCCGTTCAGCTCAGCGATGTGCTCGTACAGCGGCATCCCTTTGGCAGCGGCAGCGGCTTTAGCCGCAGCCAGAGAAACGGCCAGGATGGCGTTTGCGCCAAACTTGGATTTGTTTTCGGTACCGTCCAGATCGATCATGATCTTATCGATGTTGGCCTGGTCTTTCGCATCTTTACCGGTTACCGCGTCAGCGATAGGACCGTTAACCGCAGCAACAGCTTTAGTCACGCCTTTACCCAGGAAACGTGATTTGTCGCCGTCACGCAGTTCCAGCGCTTCGCGAGAACCGGTAGAAGCGCCTGATGGCGCAGCGGCCATACCGACGAAACCGCCTTCCAGGTGTACTTCAGCTTCAACGGTCGGGTTTCCGCGAGAGTCGATGATTTCGCGACCGATGACTTTAACGATTTTGGACATTAGTTTTTTCCTCAGTACAAGTTATCTTTAAACTCAGACAAACAACGCCCTGAAAGTTCGGGCGTTGTTATGAAAATACTTACTTAGCCAAACGCTTCTGATGATCGCTGGCGGCTTTAACAAAGCCAGCGAACAGAGGGTGGCCGTCACGCGGCGTTGAGGTGAATTCCGGGTGGAACTGACACGCAACGAACCACGGATGCTCAGGCAGCTCAATCATCTCAACCAGCTGGTCATCGCCAGAACGGCCTGCCACGCGCAGCCCCGCCGCTTCAATCTGCTTCAACAGCATGTTGTTCACTTCGTAGCGGTGACGATGGCGCTCAACGATGGTATCTGAGCCGTACATCTGGCGAACCAGGCTGTTCGGGGTCAGCTGACATTGCTGGCTGCCGAGGCGCATGGTGCCGCCCAAATCGCTCTGCTCTGAGCGCTGCTCAACGTTGCCTTCTTCGTCGCGCCATTCGGTGATCAGCGCCACCACCGGGTATTTACAGTCTGGCACAAATTCCGTTGAGTTTGCGCCTTCCATCCCCGCCACGTTGCGCGCGAACTCCATCAGCGCAACCTGCATTCCCAGGCAGATGCCCAGATAGGGAACGTTGTTCTCACGCGCGTAGCGCGCGGTCATCACCTTGCCTTCCACCCCGCGGTAGCCGAAGCCGCCAGGGATAAGAATAGCATCTAAATCTTTCAGCAATTCGACGCCGCGCGATTCAATGTCCTGCGAGTCGATCAGCTTGATGTTGACCGTCAGACGGTTTTTCAGGCCGCCGTGCTTCAGGGCTTCAATCACTGATTTATAGGCATCCGGCAGCTCTACGTATTTGCCGACCATGCCGATAGTCACTTCGCCGCCCGGATTGGCTTCTTCATAGATAACCTGTTCCCATTCGGCCAGGTTAGCCTCCGGCGCGTTCAGATTGAAGCGCTTGCAGATATAATCATCCAGCCCCTGGGATTTTAACATGCCAGGAATCTTATAAATGGAATCAACGTCTTTCAGAGAGATAACGGCCTTTTCCGGCACGTTACAGAACAGGGCGATTTTGGCCCGTTCGTTGGCTGGCACCGCGCGATCGGAGCGGCAGATCAGCACGTCCGGCTGAATCCCGATGGAAAGCAGCTCTTTTACGGAGTGCTGAGTCGGCTTGGTTTTCACCTCGCCAGCCGCCGCCATATAAGGCACCAGGGTCAGGTGCATATACATGGTATGTTCGCGGCCAACGTCTACCGCCATCTGGCGAATAGCTTCAAGGAACGGCAGGGATTCGATATCGCCGACGGTGCCGCCGATTTCCACCAGCACCACATCGTGGCCTTCGCCGCCTTCAATGATGCGCTCTTTGATAGCATTGGTAATGTGCGGGATAACCTGAATGGTCGCGCCCAGATAGTCGCCACGACGCTCTTTGCGCAGCACTTCTGAGTAGATGCGGCCAGTGGTGAAGTTGTTACGACGGCTCATTTTGGTACGAATGAAGCGCTCATAGTGCCCCAGATCCAGATCGGTTTCAGCGCCGTCATCGGTGACGAACACTTCGCCGTGCTGAGTAGGGCTCATGGTCCCTGGATCCACGTTGATATACGGGTCCAGCTTCATGATGGTCACATTAAGACCACGCGCTTCGAGAATGGCGGCCAGGGAGGCTGCGGCAATGCCTTTACCCAGAGAGGATACGACCCCGCCGGTCACAAAAATATAGTTCGTTGTCATGCTGAACCTGAGAAAGTAGGTTTAAAGACGATGGAATAACCAGGACGGGAAAACAGTCTACCTGAATCCCCGCAGTGCCACAATTAATCGTTTCCTGATTATCTGCTGCCCATCGTATTGACCGCCAAAATCTTAGCGGATTTGGCGGCGAGGGAGGTTGATGCAAGTCACACTTTTGTTGAATCGAGTCAGCTACTCTTTTGCCTTTACCTGCTGCCAGGCGGCTTCCATCTGTTCGAGGGTGGCATCCGGCATTGTCAGGCCGCTGGCGGCGATGATTTGCTCGACCTGGCGAAAACGGCGCTCAAATTTATCATTGGCTTTTTGCAGGGCGATCTCCGCCTTGCTGCCCAGATGACGCGACAGATTCACCGTGGCAAACAGCAGGTCGCCCATCTCCTCTTCCAGCTTCTGCTGATCGATTACCGCCTGCTTAGCCTCGACCATCACCTCGTCGATCTCTTCATAGACTTTATCCAGCACCGGCCCCAGCGTGTGCCAGTCAAATCCCACGCTGGCGCAGCGCTTCTGGATTTTGTGCGAACGCATCAGCGCAGGCAGCGCGCGGGGAATATCATCCAGCGCCGAGTGCTGAGCTTTGTCGGCCCGCTCGCCGGATTTGATCTGCTCCCAGTTCGCCAGCACTTCCTCAGTGCCGCTGACCGTCACCTCACCGAAGATATGCGGATGGCGGCGCTCCAGCTTGTCGCTGATGCTGTGGCAGATATCGTCGAAAGTGAAACGCCCTTCTTCATTCGCCATCTGCGCATAGAACACCACCTGGAACAGCAGATCGCCCAGTTCACCCTTTAGATCGTCAAAATCTTCACGATTGATGGCGTCCAGCACCTCGTAGGTTTCTTCCAGAGTATAGGGCGCGATGCTGGCCCAGGTCTGCTCGCGATCCCACGGGCAGCCGCCCTCAGGGTCGCGCAGGGTTTTCATGATGCCCAACAGGCGATCGAGTGCGTTCATATCCGGTTCCATTTTAACCTTCAGGGAGCATAAGCTAAGCGTGTGGGCAGGAGGCCATGGCGCAAAGTGGCCGGTAAATCACCGGCCACTTGCCATCCTAGTGCAGTCTGCGGGCGTCGATGATATCCGGGACCTGATTCAGCCTCGCTAATACCCGGCCCAGCACCTGCTGATTGTAGATTTCAATATCCATGTCGATGGTGGCCAACTGCTTTTTGGTGTCGCTCCTGCTGGACACGCCGAGCACGTTAACCTTCTCATTCGCCAGGATGGTGGTGATATCGCGCAGCAGGCCGCTGCGATCGTTGGCGGTCACCCGCACCACCAGCGAGTAGCCGCTGGAATAGCTCTCTCCCCAGACGGCGTCCACAATGCGCTCTGGCGCATGGGAAATCAGATCCGTCAGCTGATCGCAGTCCGCACGGTGAATCGAGATCCCACGCCCCTGGGTAATAAAGCCCACGATATCATCGCCGGGGATCGGCTGGCAGCAGCGCGCAATATGGTGCATCAGGTTACCTACCCCTTCCACCACCACCCTGCCGCTCTCTTTGCTGCGCGGCGCGGCCGATTTCTGCGTCAGCTGGCGCAGCGCTTCGCGATCTTCTTCCTCAGCGCTCGGCTTATTTAACCTGGACTGTAGAAAGTTGGTCATCTGGTTCAGGCGGATATCACCGCCGCCAATGGCCGCCAGCAGCTCGTCCAGCGTGTTGAAGTTATAGCGCGGCAGCAGCAGTTTCTCGGCTTCCTTCAGGCCGATATCCAGCTGGTCCAGCTCGCTGTCGAGGATTTGTCGCCCGGCCACGATGTTCTTGTCGCGATCCTGCTTGCGGAACCAGGCGTGAATTTTTGAGCGCCCGCGGCTGGTGGTGACGTAGCCGAGGTTCGGGTTCAACCAGTCGCGGCTAGGATTTGGCTGCTTTTGCGTGATGATATCGATCTGATCGCCCATCTGCAGCTGATAGGTGAAGGGCACGATGCGGCCGCCGATCTTGGCGCCAATGCAGCGGTGACCGATATCACTGTGAATATGGTAGGCAAAGTCGAGCGGCGTCGAGCCGGCAGGCAGGTCCACCACGTCGCCTTTCGGGGTAAACACATACACCCGATCGTCAAAGACCTGGCTACGGACTTCGTCGAGCATTTCGCCCGAGTCGGCCATCTCTTCCTGCCACGCGATTAGCTTGCGCAGCCATGCGATACGCTCCTCATGGCCTGCCGCGCCGCGCGGGTTGCCGCTGGTGCCGCCCTCTTTGTATTTCCAGTGCGCGGCCACGCCCAGCTCGGCATCCTCATGCATCTGGCGGGTCCGGATCTGCACTTCGACCGTTTTTCCCTTCGGCCCCAGCACTACCGTGTGGATCGACTGGTAGCCGTTAGGTTTCGGGTTAGCCACATAGTCGTCAAACTCGCTGGGCAGATGGCGATAGAGCGTATGCACGATCCCCAGCGCGCCGTAGCAATCCTGCAGGCGCTCGGCGACAATACGCACCGCCCGCACGTCGAACAGCTCGTCGAAGGTCAGCGACTTCTTCTGCATTTTTCGCCAGATGCTGTAGATGTGCTTGGGGCGGCCGTACACTTCGGCCTTCACGCCTTCTTTGACGATCTCGGTGCGCAGGGATTGCACGAAAGTGTCGATGTACTGTTCGCGATCGATACGGCGCTCGTGCAGCAGCTTAGCGATGCGCTTGTATTCGTCAGGGTGCAGATAGCGGAAGCAAAAATCTTCCAGCTCCCACTTCAACTGCCCGATACCCAGCCGGTTCGCCAGCGGGGCGTAGATATTGGTACACTCTTTGGCGGCCAGCACGCGCTCATCTTCCGGCGCGTCCTTCACTTCACGCAGGTGGGCGATGCGCTCCGCCAGCTTGATCACCACGCAGCGGAAATCCTCCACCATCGCCAGCAGCATACGGCGGACGTTATCCACCTGTTCCGGCTCCATCGAATCATTATGGGTGGCTTTCAGCTGACGAATAGCGTCCATATCGCGCACGCCGTGCACCAGCGAGACGATGGCTTTACCGAACCGCTCTTCCAGCAGCGCTTCAGAAACCACACCGCTGTTGGCTAGCGGGAACAGCAGCGCCGCGCGCAGGCTTTCGCTGTCCATGCTCAGCATGGAGAGGATTTCAACCATCTCGACGCCGCGCCACAGCAGCAGCGCCGCATCGGGATGATTGCGCGTCGCTTCTTCACAATAGCGCCAGGTCTCGGCCAGTCGTTCACATGACTGCTGGTTAGAGATCCCCAAACTGGCGATCCATTGGTCGAGAGCAAACTCGCCAGCCGTGTTCAAATGTGCGCTTCTTACCGCAACCATATCCTCTCCTGGCTTAGCCCCTGTCCGGGGGCTTATTTTCGGCCAAATAACACCATGGATTCCACATGCCCGGTATGTGGAAACATATCAAGCAGGGCAATCCTTTCCAATTGGTAGCCGGATGCCAGAAGATTCTGACTATCCCGGGCAAGTGTAGACGGATTACAGGAAACGTAGACCACGCGTTGCGGAGCAAGTTTAATGATGTGATCCATCACACCTGCCGCTCCAGCGCGGGCCGGGTCCAGTAACACTTTGTTAAATCCTTCGGCAGCCCAGGGCTGCGCCGTCACGTCCGCTTCCAGATTGTGCTGAAAAAAGGCCACATTATGCAGATCGTTCAGAGAAGCATTATACGCACCCTTTGCCGCTAATGCTGCAACGCCCTCCACACCCGTGACATTTTCAACGTATTTTCCGACAGGCAGCGTAAAGTTTCCCATACCGCAGAACAAATCCAGCACCCGATCGTCTGGCTGAAGGTCCAGCCACGCCAGCGCCTGGCTTACCATCTTTTCGTTCAGCCCGCCGTTGACCTGAATGAAGTCGCGCGGGCTGAAGGTCAGCGTCAGGTCGTGAATGCGGTAGAACGGCATCTCGCCGTTAACCTGCTCCAGCGTCTCGCTGTCCGGAGCAAGATAGAGCATCAGCTGATACTTATGCGAAAACTGTTCCAGTTTGCGCCGGTCTTCCGCAATTAATGGCTCCAGGTGACGCAGCACCAACAGCGGACCGTTGTCGGCCAGCACCAGTTCGACGTGCCCCAGACGGCTCACCGCCTGCAGCGAACTCAGCATCTGATGCAGCGGCGGGATCAACGCATTAAGTTCGGGCTTCAAAACAGGGCACTGGGTCAGCGACACCAGATCGTTGGAGCCAGCCTGACGAAATCCCATTTGCAGGGTTTTACTGCGCGGCTGATAGCTGAGGCCCAGCCTGGCACGCCGACGATAGCCATAGGGCTCGCCAGCTATCACCAGGTCAACCTCAGCTTCCAGACCGGTTTGCTGGCTTAACAGCCGCGCCAGTGCCTTCGCCTTGCTGCTCTGTTGCAGGGCTGGCGAAACGTGCTGCTGCTGACATCCGCCACACTGGCTAAAGTGCGGACAGCGGGGCGTGACCCGCTCACTGCTTTTCGTGATAATGCGGCGGGTTTTCCCCCGCGCCCATGCGCGCTTGTCCTCAACAATATCCACTTCTACCTGCTCACCCGGCAGCGCGCCGCTGATAAACAGCGCTTTGCCGTTGTGTCTGGCCACGCCCTGTCCCAACCCGTCAAGGTCGTGAACCGTCACGGTGACGATCTGGCGGGTCGTCACGCGCCGTTTTGCAGAGTAGAATTGTGCCATTATTCGTTTATCCCGAAAGTTGTTAGCGGTGTCAGCAACCAAAAAGCGTGCGTAGCCTACACCAGCATCTGGATTAATTCGACCCGCATGACCGCCCGGCGGCAGAGATTTCGCTACAGGAAGATTATGACCAAATACAGCCTGCGGGCCCGTATGATGATTCTGATTCTGGCCCCCACCCTGATGATAGGGCTGCTGCTGAGTACCTTTTTCATTGTGCACCGCTATAACGAGCTACAGCGACAGCTGGTAGAAGCAGGCGCCAATATTATCGAGCCGCTGGCGGTATCCAGCGAATACGGCATGACTTTTCACAGTAAAGAGTCGATTAGACAGCTGGTCAGCCTGCTGCATCGCCGCCATTCGGATATCGTTCGGGCCATTTCAATCTTCGACGCGCAAAACCAGCTGTTCGTCACCTCGAACTACCATGTTGATAATGACGTGCTGCGCGTTCCCACCGGGGAGAAAAATCCGCACTCGTTCAGATATGAGCGACTGGGCAACTCGGTGATCCTGCGCACGCCGATTGTCTCCGAGAGCTATTACCCGGATGAATCCCCTGGTGAAGACGCCAAGCCCAACGGCAATCCGCTGGGCTACGTGGCGATTGAGCTGGACCTACAGTCAGTGCGTTTGCAGCAGTATAAGGAGGTGTTTGTCTCCACGGTGCTGCTGCTCTTCTGCCTGTGCCTCGCCATGCTGTTTGCTTACCGCCTGATGCGCGATGTCACCGGCCCAATCCGCGATATGGTCAGCACCGTTGACCGTATCCGCCGGGGTCAGCTGGACAGCCGGGTCAGCGGCTTTATGCTGGGCGAACTGGATATGCTGAAAAACGGCATCAATTCGATGGCGATGTCGCTGACCGCCTACCATGAAGAGATGCAGCAAAATATTGACCAGGCAACCTCCGATCTGCGGGAAACGCTGGAGCAGATGGAGATTCAGAACGTGGAGCTGGACCTCGCTAAAAAGCGCGCGCAGGAGGCGGCAAGAATTAAGTCCGAGTTCCTGGCAAACATGTCTCATGAGCTGCGGACGCCGCTGAATGGCGTGATCGGATTTACCCGCCAGACGCTGAAAACGTCGCTGAACATCACTCAGCGCGACTATCTGCACACCATCGAGCGTTCGGCTAACAACCTGTTAAGCATCATCAACGACGTGCTGGACTTTTCGAAGCTGGAAGCGGGCAAGCTGGTGCTGGAAACCATCCCCTTCCCGCTGCGGGACACGCTGGATGAAGTGGTTGTGCTGCTGGCCCAGTCGGCGCACGAAAAAGGGCTTGAGCTGACGCTGAATATCCAGCCTGACGTGCCGGACAACACCATTGGCGACCCGCTGCGCCTGCAGCAAATCATTATTAACCTGCTCGGCAACGCCATCAAATTTACCGAGCGCGGCAATATCGACGTCCGCATTGAAATGCGTTCGCTGAGTACTAACCGCGTGAATCTGGAGGTGCAGATTCACGACACCGGCATCGGCATTTCCGAAAAACAGCAGTCACAGCTGTTCCAGGCCTTCCGTCAGGCCGACGCCAGCATCTCCCGTCGTCACGGCGGCACCGGGCTTGGGCTGGTTATCACCCAGAAGCTGGTGAATGAGATGGGCGGCGAAATCTCCCTGCACAGCCGCCTCAACCAGGGCTCCACCTTCTGGTTTAACATCAATCTCGCGCTCAATCCCAATGCGAAAAGAGATCTCCGCGCGACGGACTGCCTGACAGGCAAGAGCCTGGCCTACGTCGAAGCCAACGGGGCGGCGGCGAAAGCGACGCTGGAGATGCTGGGCGCCACGCAAATGAACATCAGCTACAGCACCACGCTGGACGGACTGCCCGCCGGGCACTACGACGCGCTGCTGATGGGCCTTCCGGTGACAAAGGAACCGGACCGGGAACTCTCGCCGGAGCTGCTGCTGCCCGCGCTGAAGCGCGCCGACAGCCTGATTATGGCGCTGCCCTGCCAGATGCAGATTTATGCCGAGGAGCTGAAGCAGCGCGGCGTCAGCGCCTGCCTGATCAAGCCGGTCAGCCTGACTCGCCTGCTGCCGGTGCTGATTGAGAACCATACGCGGGAAACGGACGATCTTCCTGCCCGCCAGCGGCTGCCGCTGACGGTGATGGCGGTGGATGATAACCCGGCTAATCTCAAACTGATTGGCGCGCTGCTGGAGGAGCAGGTGGAAAACATCGTGCTGTGCGACAGCGGCGAAGCGGCAATCCAGCAGGCCAAAACGCGCAGTCTGGATATTATCCTGATGGATATCCAGATGCCGGACATCGACGGGATTCGCGCCAGTGAAATCATCCGCAGCTATCCGCAGCATAACGACACGCCGATTGTGGCGGTTACCGCCCATGCGCTGGAAGATGAAAAAGAGCACCTGATCCAGGCCGGGATGAACGATTACCTCGCCAAGCCGATTGACGAGGCCAAACTCGGCCAGCTGCTGGCGCGCTACACCCCCGGTTTACAAACGGTCGCCGCGAAACTGCAGGAGGTGTCGGTTTCGCTGGACTGGCAGCTGGCGCTTCGTCAGGCCGCTAACAAGCCCGACCTGGCCCGCGATCTGCTGCAAATGCTGGTCGACTTTTTACCGGAGGTTCAGCAAAAGGTGGACAGCTATATGGCCTCCTCAGATCCGCTGGCGCTGCGCGACATCATCCATAAGCTTCACGGCAGCGCCAGCTACAGCGGCGTACCGAGACTTAAGCAGCTCTGCCAGCAGATTGAGCAGGCGCTGCGCACCAACAGCAGTATTGCGGACGTGGAGCCGGAACTGTTTGAGCTGCTTGATGAGATGGAGAACGTGGCAAGGCTGGCGAAGGAGCGCCTCAGTCGGTAGGCGCTGTCCCCGATAAGATAGTCAGCCAGGGGCGGAAACAGCTCCGCCCCTGGCTGAGAGAAATGGGTTTAGTCGTTTCGCATCCGCTGTCCGATAGCCAGCGTTGAGGCAATATTTCGCGCGCTCATCCTCACGTTTTCGGCGGCATTATCCAACGCCTCCTCCAGCGTGCAGATGCTGAAAATCACGCTGAAAACCGCATCCAGCCCGTGCTGATGCACGATTCCCACGTCTTTGGTCAGGCTCCCCGCAATGCCAATCACCGGCTTGTTATAGCGCCTGGCGACCTTTGCCACGCCAATCGGCACCTTACCGTGAATGGTCTGGCTGTCAATTCTCCCCTCGCCGGTAATCACCAGAGTGGCATCTTTCACCAGCTCATCCAGCCCTAACGCTTCGGTGACAATTTCAATTCCCCGGCGCAGTTCAGCCTGGCAAAAAGCGTGCAGCGCTACGCCCATGCCGCCTGCCGCTCCGCCGCCCGCAATCGTCAGCACGTCGATATCCAGATCGCGACGGATCGCCTCGGCATAGTGCGCCAAGGCCTGGTCCAGCTGATTAACCAGCTCAGGCGTCGCGCCCTTTTGCGGACCAAAAATGGCGGAAGCGCCCTTATCGCCCAGCAGTGGATTAGTTACATCGCAGGCGACCTCAAAGCGGCAGCGCCGGATGCGCGAATCAAACTGGCTCATATCGATACTGACCAGGTTAGTCAGCTGGCCGCCGCCGAAGCCAATCTGCCTGCCGTCTTTATCCAGCAGCCTGGCGCCCAGCGCCTGCACCATCCCCGAGCCGCCATCATTGGTGGCGCTGCCGCCGATGCCGATAATGAAGTGCTCAACGCCTTTATCCAGCGCGTTGCGGATCAGCTCTCCCGTGCCATAGGAAGTGGTAATCAGCGGATCGCGCTGCGCGGCGGGCACCAGCTCAAGGCCGCTGGCCGCCGCCATTTCAATATAGGCGCAGCTTTCATCACCGGATAAACCGTAAAAGGCGTTCACGGTTTCCCCCAGCGGGCCGGTAACATCAAGCCTGATTATTCTTCCATTAGTCGCCGCCACCATCGCCTCGACAGTTCCCTCTCCGCCATCTGCCACCGGCAGTTTGACGTAGTGCGCGTCGGGAAAAATCTCGCGAAATCCCAGCTCGATCTGCGTGGCGACCTGCTGAGCCGACAGGCTCTCTTTATATGAATCCGGTGCGATTACTATTTTCATACGGTATCCGGGCGCGTTGAGCTGGCCTTAACCAGAAGTGCAGATACCGGCCTGCTGACAAGCCGGGCCAGGGACTATTTGCTGATTTCGACTTTCGCTAACTTCTCATAATAGCAAGCCAGCGCGCTATGGTCGGCCGTTCCCAGCCCGTCTGCTTTCAGCGCCTGCATCATCTCCATCACCGCCGCCGTCAGCGGTAGCTGGGCGCCGACGCCGTGCGAGGTGTCCAGCGCATTAGCTAAGTCTTTGATATGCAGATCGATGCGGAAACCCGGCTTGAAGTTACGATCCATCACCATCGGCGCTTTGGCGTCCAGTACCGTACTGCCCGCCAGGCCGCCGCGAATGGCCTGGTAAACCAGCTCAGGGTTAACGCCAGCCTTGGTGGCCAGGGTCAACGCTTCGGACATCGCCGCAATGTTCAGCGCAACGATCACCTGATTCGCCAGCTTGGTAACGTTACCGGCGCCGATTTCGCCAGTGTGAACCACTGAACCCGCCATCGCCTTCATGATATCAAAGCATTTATCAAACACCGCCTTATCACCGCCGACCATCACCGACAGCGTACCTTCGATCGCTTTCGGCTCGCCGCCGCTGACCGGCGCATCCAGCAGCGCGATGTTTTTCTTCGCCAGCTGCTCATGAATTTCGCGGCTCGCCAGCGGGGCAATCGAGCTCATATCGATGACGATGGTGCCCGGCTTAGCGCCGAGGATCACGCTATCCTCACCCAACAGCACCTCCTTCACCTGCGGCGAATTAGGCAGCATGGTGATGATCAGATCGCTCTGCTCGGCCACCTCTTTGGCGCTGCCCGCCACGGTAGCACCGGCGCTGACCAGCTCGGCTTCGTTATCCCGATTGTTATCGCGCACAACCAGCGAATAGCCTGCTTTAAGCAGATTTTTACTCATGGGTTTGCCCATGATGCCCAGCCCAATAAAGCCAATTTTCATTTTATGTTCTCCAGATTCGGTGATTACTTTTTGAAGCGGTCGCACAGCGCCTGCGTGGCCCCGCGGAAGACACCCAGATCGCTGCCAACGGCAACAAATCCTGCGCCCCACTCCAGATAACGGCGAGCATCGGCCTCTACCGGCGCGAGAATGCCGCTCGGCTTGCCAGCGGCCTGCGCCCGCTCGAACAGGTATTTGATCACTTTCAGCACTTCCGGATGCGCTGGCTGGCCGAGGTAGCCCAGGGCCGCCGACAAATCGCCCGGCCCGACGAAAATCCCGTCCACCCCGTCAACGGCGGCAATAGCGTCAATATTGTCGACGCCCTGCTGCGTCTCAATCTGCACCAGTACCGTCACGTTATCGTTGATGGTGCCGTTGTAGTCCGGCACGGTGCCGTACATGTTGCTGCGATGCGAAACGGACACGCCCCGGATCCCAGCCGGTGGATAGCGGGTAGAAGCCACCGCGCGGATCGCTTCCTCTTCGGTTTCCACAAAAGGAATCAGGAAATTTGAGAAGCCAATATCCAGCAGCCGCTTGATGATCACCGGTTCGTTGGTTGGCGGACGCACCACCGGCGCGCTGTGGCTGCCCTTCAGCGCCATCAGCTGCGGTATAAAGGTTGAGATGTCATTCGGCGCGTGCTCCCCATCCAGTACCAGCCAGTCAAACCCGGCCAGACCAAGAACCTCGGTAGTTAAAGGGTTGGCAAGCGCACACCAGCTGCCAATCAAGGTTTCCCCGGCCAGCAGGCGCTGACGGAAGCTGTTGGGGTTGTTTACGTAGCTCATCGGTAACTCCTGTGAAAAAATTAGCGCACCAGACAAGGGCGTTTATTATCAAAGGCCCAGTTCGGGATCAGGTACTGCATGGCCTGCGCATCATTGCGCGCGCCCAGCCCGTGCTTCAGGTAGCGCTGATGGGCCTGCATCACCTTGTCCATGTCCAGCTCCACGCCCAGCCCTGATTTCTGCGGCACCTGCACCCTGCCGCCTTTGATTTGCAGCGGTTCCCGGGTCAGCCCCTGGTTTCCTTCCTGCCAAATCCAGTGGGTATCGATAGCGGTAATTTTTCCAGGCGCGGCGGCGGCCACATGGGTGAACATCGCCAGCGAAATATCAAAGTGATTGTTAGAGTGCGAACCCCAGGTGAGGCCAAAGTCATGGCACATCTGCGCCACGCGGACCGAGCCTTGCAGGGTCCAGAAGTGCGGGTCGGCCAGCGGAATATCGACCGACTGCAAAGACAAAGTATGGCCCATCTGCCGCCAGTCAGTGGCAATCATATTGGTCGCCGTCGGCATACCGGTCGCCCGACGGAACTCGGCCATTACTTCGCGTCCAGAGTAGCCCTGCTCCGCGCCGCAAGGGTCTTCGGCATAGGCGAGCACGTCTTTCAACTGCTTGCCAAGCCCGATGGCCTCATTCAGCGACCAGGCGCCGTTAGGATCGAGGGTGATCCTCGCCTGCGGGAAGCGTTTGGCGAGTGCGGTGACCGCCTCGGCCTCTTCGCTCCCGGCCAGTACGCCGCCCTTCAGCTTGAAGTCGTTAAAGCCGTATTTTTCAAAGGCGGCTTCAGCAAGGCGCACCACCGCCTCCGGCGTCAGCGCCTCTTCATGACGCAGGCGATACCAGTCGCAGCGGTCATCAGGCTGGCTCTGATACGGCAGGCCCGTTTTACGGCTGTCGCCGACGTAGAACAGGTAGCCCAGCATCTCAACCTGATCCCGCTGCTGACCGTCGCCCAGCAGCGTCGCCACGTTAACGCCCAGGTGCTGGCCCAGCAGATCGAGCAGCGCCGCCTCAATCCCGGTGACCACATGGATAGTGGTGCGCAGGTCAAAGGTCTGGTTTCCCCGGCCAGCCGCATCGCGGTCGGCGAAAGTCTGACGCACATGGCTGAGCAGGTTTTTATACTCGCCCAGCCCGTGACCAATAATCAGCGACGCCGCTTCTTCCAGGGTTTTACGGATTTTTTCGCCGCCGGGGACCTCGCCAACGCCGGTGTGCCCGGAATTATCTTTGATAATCACAATATTGCGGGTGAAAAACGGCGCGTGCGCCCCGCTAAGGTTCAACAACATGCTGTCGTGGCCAGCCACCGGAATAACCTGCATTTCGGTGACTAGCGGAGTGCCTGTAATCGCGTTCATAGCATCATCCTTCTGGAGGAGTAAATTTTAGCGTCCAAAGGCGGGGCGTTTACGATCGAAAGTCCAGCCGGGGATCAGATACTGCATCGAGGTGGCGTCGTTACGCGAGCCGCCGGGCAGCGTTTTATACAGCTCATGGGCCTTTTCAATCTGCGCCCAGTCCAGCTCAATGCCCAGACCTGGCGCCTCCGGCACGGCGATTTTGCCGTTGCGAATTTGTAGAGGATTTTTCGTCAGGCGCTGCTCGCCCTCCTGCCAGATCCAGTGCGTGTCGATGGCGGTTGGTTTGCCCGGCGCCGCCGCGCCGACGTGGGTAAACATCGCCAGAGAAATATCGAAGTGGTTATTCGAATGGCAACCCCAGGTCAGACCCCATTCATCGCAGAGCTGCGCCACGCGAACCGCGCCGCTCAGCGTCCAGAAGTGCGGGTCGGCCAGCGGGATATCTACGGCATTGAGCATCACCGCATGATTCATCTCGCGCCAGTTGGTAGCGATCATATTGGTCGCCACCGGCAGGCCGGTAGCCCGACGGAACTCGGCCATCACCTCACGACCTGAATAGCCTTGCTCAGCACCGCAGGGATCTTCTGCGTAAGTCAGAATGCCATGCAGGTCTTTGCACAGCGCGATGGCCTCATCCAGCAGCCAGGCCCCGTTTGGATCGACGGTGATCCTGGCGTCGGGAAAGCGCGCCTTCATCGCTTTGACCGCTTCAATCTCCTGCTCGCCTGGCAGCACGCCGCCCTTAAGCTTGAAGTCTTTGAAGCCATATTTATCCTGCGCGGCCTCAGCCAGACGAACCACGCTGGCGCTGTCCATCGCCTTCTGGTGGCGCAGGTGATACCAGTCGTGCCCCGCCTGCTCACCGGCAAGATAAGGCAGATCGGTCTTCTCACGGTCGCCCACGTAGAACAGATAGCCCAGCACCGTAACCTCATCACGCTGTTTGCCCGGACCGAGCAGCTCCGCCACCGGCACATTGAGGCACTGGCCGAGCAAATCCAGCAGCGCGGCTTCGAGCGCCGCAACGGCGTTCACCCGCAGCTCAAAAGTCCAGGCGCCTTTACCGAAGGTATCAAAGTCTGCCGACTGGTTGCCTTTGTGCACCTGCTGCACCAGGCTGTTCATCCTGGCGACCTCTTTTCCTTTCACCAGGGGAATGGCGTCCACCAGCGTCTGATAGATCGTCTCTCCGCCTGGCGCTTCACCCACGCCGGTGTGCCCGGCGCTGTCCGTCAGAACCACGATATTACGGGTGAAGAAAGCGCCATGTGCGCCGCCAATGTTCAGCAGCATACTGTCGTGGCCCGCCACCGGGATAACTTTCATCCCGGTAATCACGGGACTACTTTGCGTCGTCATATCTCGTCCTTACAGATGTTTTAATTCGATTCGCTTGATGTCCTGCACCAGCACCAGGTAGCTCAACACCGCCACAAAAGCATGGATACCGACGTAAACCAGCGCGCCGTTATAGGACCCGGTAGAAGCGATGATGTAGCCAATGGCTATCGGGGTGATGATGCCTGAGAAATTGCCGAACATATTGAACAGCCCGCCGCTCAGGCCGCTGATCTCTTTCGGCGCCGTATCCGCCATCACCGCCCAGCCCAGCGCACCGATACCTTTACCGAAGAACGCCAGCGCCATAAAGAACACCACGACCCATTCTGTATCGACGTAGTTACACACCACCATCGAAATGGAGAGCAGCATGCCGAGAACGATAGGCGTCTTGCGGGCAATGTTCAGCGATCCGGTTTTGCGCATCAGCCAGTCAGAGATAACGCCGCCCAGCACGCCGCCAAGAAAACCACAGATAGCTGGAATCGAAGCGACCATCCCCGCTTTAAGAATCGACATGCCGCGGGCCTGTACCAGGTAGACCGGGAACCAGGTAATAAAGAAGTAGGTCAGGGCGTTGATGCAGTACTGGCCCAGATAGATGCCCACCATCATCCGCGAGGTGATGAGCTGGATGATCTGGTATTTTTTCTCCGCCCAGCTTACCTTACGCTCCTCTTTCTTCTGATCCATATTGATCAGCGCCCCGCCCTGCTCCATATACTCAAGCTCGGCTTTGTTGACGCCCGGATGATCGTTCGGATCGTGGATCACTTTCAGCCAGATGAAGCTGAGGATGATGCCGAGGCCGCCCATAAACCAGAAGACGTGCGCCCAGCCGACGGAAGAGACCAGCCAGCCCATAATCGGCGCGAAGATCACCGTAGCGAAATACTGCGCGGAGTTAAAAATCGCTACCGCAGTGCCGCGCTCCTGTGCAGGAAACCAGGCCGCCACAATGCGACTGTTGCCGGGGAAGGAAGGCGCTTCGGCCAGCCCAACCAGAAAGCGCAGCATAAAGAGCGTGACGAGGATGGTGAAGCCGCTGAATAGATCAACGAAGCCCTGGAGTAGGGTAAAGAGCGACCAGAGGAAAATACTCCAGAAGTACACTCGCCTGGAGCCGAAGCGGTCCAGCAGCCAGCCTCCCGGGATCTGACCGATCACATAGGCCCACGAGAAGGCCGAGAAGATGTAGCCCAACCCAACCGAGTTGAGGCCGATCTCTTTGGACATGGCAGATCCGGCAATGGCGATGGTCGCCCGGTCCCCATAATTGAATGAGGTGACGATAAATAACATCACCACTATCCAGTAGCGAGCATTTGTTCTTTTTTGCACGGCGCTCGCAGCACTGCTGATTGAATTCATGATGCACTCCTGAAATATAGCGGTCAGGCAAACTCACTCTGGACTGCATACACATCGCGTTGGGTATCAGAATGATGTTGGGTTAAACACAGCGATTATTTAGCAGAATAGTTAATACGCAGCGTGGAAATATCTCATCGTTCCGTTCGGTGAAAAGTATAGAAACTGTCGAAAGGGAACACATCGGTAATAAGCCCTATAAAAATGCAATAAAGCCCTTATTATTATGGCAATTGCACAATAGATTGCGGGGTAGCTCACGGAACGTAACCTTTCTGCGGAAGCGGTCACAGTCCGGCGGCTTTTCCCTTGCCTTTGTGAGCGTTCTCACTGATATCTGTACTTATGCCAGAAAAAGCAGGCGATCGCGGGGCCATATGTCTGACATCTGCATAATGTTTTTGCCGGAGCGCGCTTTTATACTGATCGGCAGCAGAATACTTAGTACCCGCAAAAAGGACGTATCATCAGTCAGGGAGAGACAGCCACTCTTTCATGAATTATTTCAGGACTTTTCGAGCAATGAACAGACAAAAAAACGATCCGGCCCTTTATATAAAAGTGCATGAGAACGATAACGTTGCCATCGTGGTCAATAATAATGGACTGACAGCGGGAACCGAATTTCCTTGTGGCCTGATATTAAAAGAACATATTCCTCAGGGCCACAAGGTGGCCCTCAGCGATATTGCTAAAGGCGGCGATATTATTCGTTATGGCGAAGTGATTGGCTACGCCGTGCGGGACATCGCGCGCGGCAGCTGGATAGATGAGTCGCTGGTGGTGCTGCCCGAAGCCCCGGCGCTGGCCAGCCTGCCGCTCGCCAGTAATATTCCCCCCGACCTGCCGCCGCTTACCGGCTATACCTTCGAAGGCTATCGCAATGCCGATGGCAGCGTTGGCACCCGCAACCTGCTGGCCATCACCACCAGCGTGCACTGCGTGGCGGGGGTGGTGGATTACGTGGTGCGCATTATTGAGCGCGAACTGCTGCCGAAATATCCCAATGTGGATGGCGTGGTGGCGCTGAATCATTTGTACGGTTGTGGCGTGGCGATCAACGCGCCTGCCGCCGTAGTGCCGATCCGCACTATCCACAATCTGGCGCTGAATGCGAACTTTGGCGGCGAGGTGATGGTGGTCGGATTAGGCTGCGAAAAGCTCCAGCCTGAGCGCCTGCTGGAAGGCACGCCCGACGTGCAGACCATTTCGCTGGGCGAGGAGGATGTGGTTCGCCTACAGGATGAAAAACATGTGGGTTTTGAATCTATGGTGCAGGATATTTTGCAGGTGGCGGAGCGCCATTTGCAGCGGCTGAATCAGCGCCAGCGCGAAACGGTTCCCGCTTCAGAACTGGTTATCGGGATGCAGTGCGGCGGCAGCGATGCCTTCTCTGGCGTCACGGCAAACCCGGCGGTCGGCTTTGCTTCAGATCTGCTGATTCGCTGCGGAGCCACGGTGATGTTTTCTGAAGTCACCGAAGTGCGGGACGCCGTGCATTTGCTGACGCCGCGCGTCGCCAGCGAAGAGGTCGGCAAACGCCTGCTGGAAGAGATGGCCTGGTACGACGACTACCTGAATATGGGGAAAACCGACCGCAGCGCCAACCCCTCTCCCGGCAATAAAAAAGGCGGCTTAGCCAACGTGGTGGAGAAAGCGCTGGGATCGATAGCCAAATCAGGACGCAGCGCCATTGTTGAAGTGCTTTCGCCCGGCCAGCGCCCGACGAAACGCGGCCTGATTTACGCCGCGACGCCAGCCAGCGACTTTGTCTGCGGTACGCAGCAGATGGCCTCTGGCATTACGCTACAGGTGTTCACTACCGGGCGGGGAACGCCGTATGGCCTGGCGGCGATCCCGGTGATCAAAATGGCGACCCGCACCACGCTGTCCGACAGGTGGCACGATCTGATGGACATCAACGCGGGCACCATTGCGACCGGCGAAGAGAGTATTGAGCAGGTAGGCTGGAGGCTGTTTGAGCTGATTCTGGACATTGCCAGCGCCCGCAAGCAGACCTGGTCCGATCGCTGGGGCTTCCACAACGCGCTGGCGGTATTTAATCCCGCGCCGGTTACCTGAGGCCCAAAGATCTCATGGGGTGTGGCCGCCCCATTCAGTGATTGCGGCGCTCCGGCCAGGAACTGAGTTTTTTACAGCACGGTAGCGCCTGAAGTCAGGCGCTACCGCTGGCTCAGCTAATCTGCTTTGCCCACGCATCAACCCACGGCGAAGTGATTTCTTCCGGCTCCGGGTTCTCTGTCGCATCCACCAGCAGGACTTCGCCGACGCGCTTAGCGCCGTGCTCCTGGAGCAGGTCGTCAAACTTTTTGCCGCCGCCGCAGAAATCATCATAGCTGCTGTCGCCCAGCACGATCACGCCGTATTGCAACGTTGGCTGATGGCCCAGCCGATCTTTGATGGCGTGGAACAGCGGCGCAATGCTGTCGGGCAAATCGCCCTGGCCAGTGGTCGAGGTGACGATCAGGGCGACGTGGTCCGCATAGCGCTGCCAGTCATCCAGCGTCGGATCTTCGAAAATCTTCACCTGATGCCCTGCGTCTGCCAGCAGGGGTTCGGCCTCTTCCGCCACCAATAGTGCGTTACCGTAAACGGTGCCAACAAAAATACCTACCTGAGCCATGCTTTTCTCCATTCATTGCCGGGGCTTAATCGGATGCCCTATCCTGAGGGTTAGCCGCGACAAACTCAACCCTTTGCACCTCAGGGAGGAAGGCTTCCCAGCCAAAGGCCGTCATACAGCCCTGCCAGACCGCGTCCAGCCCGGCTCGCAGCCGCAGCGGCTCGCCGGTGACCGGGTGCGTCAGGCTCAGTTCGCTGGCGTGCAGCATCAGGCGTTTCATGCCGAAATGCTGCGCGGCGCTGCGATTTTGCTTGAGATCGCCGTGAGCGCTGTCACCAATAATGGGATGACGAAGATGGCGTAAATGGCGGCGCAGCTGGTGTTTGCGCCCGGTATCAGGCTTTAGCTCCACCAGGCTGAAGCGCGAGCCTGGATAACGGCTTACCGCAACCGGCAGCTCGGCTGTAGCCAGCGCCTTCCAGTGAGTGACCGCAGGCTGCGGGGCTTTGTCAGGGTTGCTGAACCGATCGGCGATTTTATCCAGCTCTTCGGTCAGCGCATAGTCGAGCGTCTCCTCGCCTTCCATCCAGCCCCTGACCACCGCGTGGTAGGTTTTTTGCAGCGAATGCTGCTCAAACTGTTGTGAAAGCAGGCGGGCAACCTCACTCGAGAGCGCCAGCAATAAAACGCCGGAAGTGGGGCGATCGAGGCGATGCACGGTAAAGACATGCTGACCAATTTGATCGCGCAGCGTCTGCATCACGAAGACGGTTTCATGGCGATCCAGCCAGCTCCGGTGCACCAGCCAGCCGGAGGGCTTGTTCACGGCGATCAGCCAGCGATCCTGATAGATAATTTCCAGCATCAGGTATCGTGCTCGAACAGCTGGTCAAACAGGCTCAACGTTCGCAGCAGTTCTGTCCGCTCGGGCATATCCTCAGGCAGCGCAACTTCGTAGTAAGGCGCGATAGCCAGCTTTACCGGCAGCGCGCTGCCAGCATCAAGCAACGCGTGCATTCGGGGCAGGAAGATCCACTGCAACCACTGCAACGGCGCCATCGTATCCACGCAGAATGGCTCCTGGCTGTTAAAGGCCTCGCTGGGCGGGGCGCTGGACTGCCATAGCCCGGCGTCATGAAGTAGTTGTTCAATCGCCTGAAGGCGGTACAGAACCTGGTTTTCGCGGCTCATCGGCAGATCCTCTTATCCCGTTTGCGAAAGTCCGCAAGCATACCACCCGCACGCGGAGCTGGGAAAAGTATGGACAAAAAAAAGGAGCACTGTGTTAACAGTGCTCCCGGTTCGTTTGCAGCTATCCCGCCACGCTTATGCTCCCTGCTCGTCCGTGATAACTTTGTCCTGAGTGTTCCCTACAACTCACCTTTCTGGTGAAAATCCCTTGCATCCCTGACACGCTGTCTTCACTGACCGCTCACTTCTCCATCCTGGAGGTGTCCCTGCTCTCATCCTGAGACGTCCTTTCTTCATCCTGAAGACTTTCCCTGCACCCTCTTCCTGAGGTGTCCTGACTCATCCAATGAGCCACAGCTTCCTTTCTGTTGCCGCCATTCTGCCTTAATGTCATAAGCAAACAATATGGCTGACAGGAAAATGTGAGCGGCGGGGAGAGAAAAATGTGAGAAAAATAAAATAACTCATTGATTTGTATTTAATTACACCATCAGCATGACGTTATCTCTCTCGATTTACTAGCGATATCTCACAGCCAATGTGAGAGATCGCTTACAGGGAAATCAGCGCTTCAGCCCCACCGGCAAAGCGACCTGTAGCGCCTCAATAAATTGTTGCAGGTCAGGTGCTAACACGCTGCGTTTTTGAGTGCCGAGCTGCTCCAGAATCACTTCGCCACTCAGATTGCAGACGGAAATCACCTCCAGCTCCGACTCGGTGGTCGCGATAAACAGGGTTGGCGACTGTTTCAGGCGGCGCTTCATCACCAGGTGACCAATCAGATTTTCCTGCACGCGGAGGAAATCTTCCTCGCTCCAGGTTTGCAGCAGCGTACAGGCCGTGTTGCCAAAAGTCGCCGTCATATCTCCGGCAAACTGCGAACTATACCAGGCCGTTACCGAAGGCTGGAGGCGCAGTTCGATAGCGCGCTCAACGGCCTCCAGATTCTGTGCGAGGGTGAAAGGCTGCGGCAGCCAGTACACCTGATCCGCTGTCGTTTGCTGAATGCAGGGCGAAGGCACGCCCAGCAGTTCGCTGCTGGCCGGTGAGTGCCCGCATTCGCGGCTCCAGCTGTCGCAATATTTACGGGTAAACTCGGTTAAAGCACGGGTGGTTTCTTCAATCATTCTTTTTTCACTCTCTGTAGCCTGAGTTACACTAAGGCTATCTCTGCACCATGCACTACAGCCCGCAAACCGCAGGCCATAAGGTAATTACGATGTCTTCAAAGGATCCGCATCAGGCGTTAAGCAACCTGACACTGGGGAAACCAACAGAGTACCACGATAAGTATCAACCCTCTTTACTGCAAGCCGTTCCGCGCAGCATGAACCGCGAACCGCTGGGCCTTTATCCGCACAGCCTGCCCTTTCACGGTGCGGATATCTGGACGCTTTACGAGCTTTCCTGGCTGAATCAAAAAGGGCTGCCGCAGGTGGCCCTGGGTGAGGTCATCCTCAATGCGGACAGCGTTAATCTGATTGAGTCTAAGAGCTTTAAGCTCTATCTCAACAGCTTCAACCAGACCAAATTTGCCGACTGGGGCGAGGTGCGCGCCGTGCTTGAACGCGATCTTAGCGCCTGCGCGCAGGGTGAGGTCAGCGTCGCGCTGTTCCGGCTTCAGGAAGTGGAAGGCCAGCCGATTGGGCATTTTGCTGGATACTGCATCGATGAACAGGATATCGACATCGACAACTACCGGTTCACTACCGACTATCTTGAGCAGGCGACGCAGCCCGACATCGTGGAGGAACAGTTGGTCAGCCATCTGCTGAAATCCAACTGCCTGATTACTCATCAGCCGGACTGGGGATCGGTGCAGATTAGCTATCGCGGACCGCGCATTCAGCGCGAAGCGCTGCTACGCTATCTGGTCTCTTTCCGCCATCATAACGAATTTCACGAGCAGTGCGTCGAGCGCATTTTCAACGATATTCTGCGTTTCTGTCGGCCGGAGCAGCTAAGCGTTTACGCCCGCTATACTCGCCGCGGCGGGCTGGATATTAATCCGTGGCGCAGCAATGGGCAATTCAGGCCGGGGCATTCGCGCCTGGTTCGCCAGTAATCCGGCCTGTTTTGCGCGGCACGCCGCAAAGCCGACTCGATCCCTTGTTAAACCCCTGCGGACAAGGCTACTCTGGTGTGGGCGCAGGTCATCGCCTGGCCCAGGGAATTTACTCTCCCCGCAGACCTGCCGTAAGCCGGTGGGCCAATTGGGGAGTGACGACCACCCAAATGGGTGAAAAGGAGTTAATTTGATTACACATGTCAGCCCTTTGGGCTCAATGGATCTGCTGTCTCAGCTGGAAGTCGATATGCTGAAGCAGACGGCCAGCAGCGACCTTTACCAGCTGTTTCGCAACTGTTCTCTTGCCGTTCTTAACTCGGGCAGCCAGACCGATAGCAGCCATGAGCTGCTCTCTCGCTTTGAAAATTTTGATATCAACGTGCTGCGCCGCGAACGCGGCGTAAAGCTGGAATTGATTAACCCGCCGGAAGAAGCCTTCGTCGACGGCCGCCTCATCCGCTCGCTACAGGCGAACCTGTTTGCCGTCCTGCGCGATATTCTTTTTGTCAACGGCCAGATTGACAGCGCCGAGCGCTTCCGCGATCCGGACGGTGACAACTCGGTACACATCACCAACATGGTGTTCTCTATTCTGCGCAACGCCCGCGCGCTACACGTCGGGGAAGAGCCGAATACCGTGGTGTGCTGGGGAGGCCACTCCATCAACGCCGTGGAGTATCAGTACTGCCGCAGCGTTGGCTCACAGCTGGGCCTGCGCGAGCTGAACATCTGCACCGGCTGCGGGCCGGGCGTGATGGAAGCGCCGATGAAAGGGGCTGCGGTGGGCCATGCGCAGCAGCGCTATAAAGAAGGCCGGTTTATTGGCCTGACCGAGCCCTCAATTATTGCCGCCGAGCCGCCGAATCCGCTGGTGAACGAGCTGATTATCATGCCGGACATTGAGAAGCGCCTCGAAGCGTTTGTGCGTATCGCCCATGGCATCGTTATCTTCCCCGGCGGCGTGGGAACGGCCGAAGAGCTGCTCTATTTGCTGGGCATTCTGATGAACCCGCACAACCACGATCAGGTGCTGCCGCTGATCCTGACCGGACCGAAAGAGAGCGCCGACTACTTCAAAGTGCTGGATGAATTTATTGTCAGCACCCTGGGTGATGCCGCTCGCCAGCACTACAGCATCATCATTGACGATGCGGCAGAAGTGGCGCGCCTGATGAAAAAAGCGATGCCGAAGGTGAAAGAGAACCGCCGTGAAACCGGCGATGCTTACAGCTTCAACTGGTCGATCCGCATCGCGCCGGATTTGCAGGTGCCGTTCATGCCGACGCATGAAAATATGGCTAACCTCAATCTGCACCCTGACCAGCCAGCCGAACAGCTGGCGGCCGCGCTGCGCCGTGCCTTTTCGGGCATTGTGGCGGGCAATGTGAAGGATGTCGGGATTCGGGCGATCGAGGAAAAAGGCCCGTATAAGCTGCACGGCGATCCGGAAATGATGCGCCGCATGGACGATTTGTTACAGGGATTTGTGGCCCAGCACCGCATGAAGCTGCCGGGTACGGCCTACATTCCCTGCTACGAAATCATTAAATAATGCTCCCTGCCGGAGCGGCTCTCGCGCCGTTCCGGCCTGGCGGTAACTATGACTATTCATTTGCTGATTGTTGATGCCCTGAACCTGATCCGCCGTATTCATGCGGTGCAGGGTTCCCCCTGTCAGGAGACCTGCCTCAGCGCGCTGCACCAGCTGATACGGCACAGCGATCCGACTCATGCGGTGGCGGTGTTTGATGATGACGATCGCCATGAGGGCTGGCGTCACCAGCTGCTGCCCGGCTACAAGGCGGGCCGTTCGCCGATGCCGGAAAATTTGCAGCAGGAGATGCCGCAGCTGCGCGCTGCGTTTGAAACCGCAGGGGTTGCCTGCTGGCAGGCTTCAGGAGAGGAGGCCGACGATCTTGCCGCCACGCTGGCCGCCAAAGTGGCGACGGGCGGCCATCGGGCAACCATCGTTTCTACCGATAAAGGCTACTGTCAGCTGCTGGCTCCCTCAATCCAGATCCGCGACTACTTCCAGAAGCGCTGGCTGGACGTGCCGTTTATCGATGCGGAGTTTGGCGTCTCTCCGGCGCAGCTGACCGATTACTGGGGACTGGCGGGGATTAGCAGCAGTAAAATTCCCGGCGTGGCCGGTATCGGCGCGAAAAGCGCGGCGGAACTGCTGAAGGAATTTGGATCGCTGGATGAAATTTATCAGCGGCTCAGCTCAGTGCCCGCGAAATGGCAGAAAAAGCTTCAGGCGCATCGGGAGATGGCACAGATTTGCAGACAGGTCGCCACGCTGAAAACCGACCTGCTGCTGGCGGGGAACCTGAAGGACCTGCGGCTCCCCGCGCGCTGAAAAACGGATGCTGGGGTTTTATCGCTCGTCGCGACGCCCCGGCGAGGCACTCCAGATGCGACGGATATGCACCGTCACCTCTTCGCGATCGTGATAGAGCTGACGGGCCTGAAGCTGGGCGTTAATCCCGTTGGCCCGTAGCTTTTCATCAATCATCGCCAGGTTCTGCGACACCTCCTCATAGCGCTTCTTCATCGGCAGCTTGAGGTTAAAAATTGCTTCCCGGCACCAGCCGTTCACCAGCCAGTCCGCCATCAGGTTGGCTACCCGAACCGGTTTTTCCACCATATCGCAGACCACCCAGTAAATATTGCTGCGCGTTGGGCGATATTTAAAGCCATCTTCCTTGTGATGGAAAACCTGGCCGGTATCCATCAGGCTCGGCGCCATCGGACCATTATCAACCGCATGTACCATCATACTGCGCTGCACCAGTTGATAGGTCCAGCCACCGGGGCAGGCGCCTAAATCAACCGCATACATCCCGCTGGCCAGACGCTCATCCCACTCGTCGGCAGGAATGAACACATGAAACGCCTCCTCCAGCTTCAGCGTTGAGCGGCTTGGCGCATCGGAAGGGAATTTCAGACGCGGGATGCCCATAAAGAACGGTGAGTTATTCTGCGGCAGGGAGTAACCAACGTAGCAGTGTCCCGGCGCGATAAAGAAGACGTGAACCACCGGGCGGCTGGCGCTTTCATACTTCAGCAGGATACCCGCCGCCCGCAGGCTGCTGCGCAGCGGCACGGTAAATTTGCGGCAAAACTTCAGCAGCTCTTTGCTCTCGTTGGTGTCCGGGACCTCAACGCGCAGCTCGCCGCCCTTCTCGACAAAACCGGTCAACATGCCGGTCACCGGCGTTACCCGGTCTTCCTGCGGCAGATCGCGCAGCAGCTCGCCCACGACGATCATCTGCCGGGAGAAAATCAGCTGGCTAAAAGGCAGCGCGGCGATCAGTTTTTCGGCCTCTTCCGGCTGGTAGCACTCAAACAGCACGTAGCCAGAATCTTCTTTAACCCGCGCGAAGCCGAACACTTCACGCTCTGCGGCCTTTGCCGTTATCTCTGCCGCACACTCTTTCTCAAAGCCCTGACGACAGTAGAGCAATATTTTATTCATGGCGTTCTGCCCTTTTTTTCAGACGCAGTGCGCCAACCAACATCAAAACCCAGCCAATCAGGAAGCAGGTGCCGCCGATCGGCGTAATAAACACCCATAGCTTCAGGTGTGAGAGCGCCAGGCAATACAGGCTACCGCTGAACAGCACCGTCCCCAGCGCCAGCAGCGCGCTGCTCCAGTAAAACCAGATATTCGCCCGGCGTAACATTGCCGCCGCCAGGCCAAGAATCGCCAGCGTATGGAAAGCCTGATAGTCCAGGCCGGTTTTTATCCAGGCAAGTTCTGCTGACCCCAGCGACTTGCTCAGCACATGAGCGCCAAAGGCGCCGAGCATCACATAGACAAACCCGCTTATTGCTGAAAAAATCAGCATCGCACGACTCGACATGTCCTTTATCCTCAGAGGTTGCGCGCGCCGCTTGATAGCCACGCGTTGAAATCAGATCTCAGCTTTCGTAGCGAAAGCGGAATTTTTCTTGTTCACTGGCCGCTTTTGCCAGTATCCACTGGCGAAAGGCGGCTATTTTACCCAGTTCTGCCTGGCTGTCATGACAAACCAGATAAAAAGCATTTTTACTGACTAATACGTCGTTGAACGGGCAAACCAACCGCCCCGCCTCAATCTCCGTCTGGGCCATCACGTTGTTCGCCAACGCTACGCCCTGCCCGTGGATTGCCGCCTGGAGCACCATCGCGCTGTGGCTGAAAATCGGTCCCTGCTGCACGTTGATATGTCCAACCCCCAGCTGTCGCGTATAAGACTGCCAGTCGCGCCGGGAGGCGTCGTGCAGCAGCGTCTGGCGGGAAAGATCTTCCGGCGTCTTTAGCGGCTTGTCGCCGGTCAGCAGCAGCGGCGAACAGACCGGCAGCAAATACTCAGCGTAGAGTTTTTCCACTCTCAGCCCCGGCCAGTTGCCTCGCCCGTAGAAAATCGCCACGTCGACATCGTCAGCCAGCTTCTCCTCATCCCGGTCCACCGCGGAGATGCGCACGTCAATACCCGGATAAGCTGAATTAAAGCTGGTCAGCCTCGGCACCAGCCACTGAATGGCAAAGCTCGGCAGCAGACTAACCGTCAATGCCCCTTTAGCGCTACGCGCCTGAAGCTTGCGCGTGGCGTCATTCAGCGCGGTGAAAATCTCTTTGATATCGAGGTAATAGCTTTGCCCCTCCTCGGTCAGCAGCAGGGAGCGGTTGCGCCGCCGGAACAGCTTAAGGCCCAGAAAATCCTCCAGCGACTTAATCTGATGGCTCACGGCGGCCTGGGTAACGAACAGCTCTTCTGCGGCTTTAGTAAAGCTGAGGTGGCGCGCTGCGGCGTCAAAAACCCGCAGGGCGTTCAGGGGGGGAAGACGTTTTGACATGGTTACCGGATACGTTATGACATCATCGAAAGAAACGCTCCTGTCGGAGCTATATGTATTAGTTTATTTTATCCGAGACATTATAATTTGTCCGTTGAGGATGTACCAGCAAATACCTATAGTTGCCGCACTTCCTGAGCCGGAACGAAAAGCAGTTTGAAATTTGAGCGGAAACGCAGAGTTTTAAAAGGCTTTTGGCTTGTGGTCGTGATGTTGTGTTTGCGATTGATCTGACGATTTTCAGATCCGATAGCCTGGCTATCATTTATTCCTGTAGATTTACCCTGTCTGTCCATAGTGATTTAGTAGCACCGCAAATTGCGGTGCTTTTTTTTTGCCTGAAGCTTACTGACCCATTTCAACCATTTCTTTCACATCAGAACGGTTGATCTGCTGTTTGTTGCCATTGGCATCCTGATAGCTGATCATACCGGTATCTTCATCTACCGCTGGTTTGCCGTCGGCGACAATGGTACGGCCATCGTTAGTGTGCATAACATAATTGCTGGAACATGCGGCCAGCGTAAAGGTCATGGCACAGGCGGCCAGTATTGCAGCAAATTTTTTCATCTTTTATCTCCTTGCAGACTGTAATGCGATAAACCACCTGCAGTGCATGACCTGATGGCAAAATGCGGGTAAATTGCCTGCCAGAGGGATGCTTTTCTGCGGGTAATAGTTTAAACCTTGCATAAATCAGCATAACGCGCTTTTGTCACTTTGCCAGAAAAAGGCCGGTAATTCAGACTGGTCCTGAAAGTAACCGCACCAATCCATCATTTGTCTGAGGAAGGTATGACCGCATTTAATCCCGCAGATTTTCGCCGCCATTTTCCAGCGCTGGCCGATGCCGGCGTGTATCTGGACAGTGCGGCCACGACGCTAAAACCGACGGCGGTGATTGAGGCAACCCAACAATTTTACAGCCATGGCGCTGGCACCGTACACCGCAGCCAGTTTGCTGCCGCGAGGGCGCTGACGGACAAATACGAGCAGGCTCGCGAGCGGGTCGCCCGCCTGCTGAATGCCCCGCTGGCCCATAATATCGTCTGGACCAGGGGCACCACTGAGGCGATTAACCTGGTCGCCCAGGGCTATTTTCGTCCCCGTTTGCAGCCGGGGGATGAAATTCTGGTCAGCGAAGCCGAGCACCATGCCAACCTCGTGCCGTGGCTGATGGTTGCCGCTCAGACTGGGGCGAAGGTGGTGAAATGGCCATTGGGTAAAGATTTACTGCCCGAAAACGCCGCGCTGCCTTCCCTGCTCTCCTCGCGTACAAAAGTGCTGGCGCTGGGGCAGATGTCCAACGTCACCGGCGGCTGTCCCGACATTGCCCACGCCATCGCCCTTGCCCACCGGGCGGGCGCTAAGGTGATGATTGATGGCGCCCAGGGCGTGGTTCATGAGCCTGCGGATGTACAACAGCTGGATATCGATTTCTATGCCTTTTCCGCCCATAAGCTGTATGGCCCAATGGGCATTGGCGCGCTTTACGGTAAAACCAGCCTGCTTGCAGAGATGCAGCCCTGGCAGGGCGGCGGAAAAATGCTGACCAGCGTCAGTTTTGACGGCTTCAGCCCGCAGCCGGTGCCCTGGCGCTTTGAGGCGGGCACGCCAAACGTCGCGGGCGTGATTGGCCTTAGCGCCGCGCTTGGCTGGCTTGACGACGTTGATTTGCCGGCGGCGGAAAGCTGGAGCCGGGGCCTGGCGGACTTAGCCGAAGAGCGTCTGTCCCTGCTGCCCGGGTTCCGCAGCTATCGGGCCAGCCGTTCCAGCCTGCTCTCCTTTGACATTGCGGGAGCTCACCATAGCGACGTGGTGACGCTGCTGGCGGAGAGCGGCATTGCGCTGAGGGCCGGTCAGCACTGCGCGCAGCCGTTAATTCAGGCTTTAGGCGTCAGCGGCACGTTGCGCGCCTCGTTTGCCCCCTATAATACGCTCAACGATGTTGAAGCGCTGGTCAAAGGGATGACCACCGCACTGGAACTATTAGGCGATTAATAATGACTTCTTTACTGGCTCCCCATCCGTTTGGCGACAGCATCACGCCGGAACAATTAGCGCAAAAATTCTCAGCGTACAGGCAGTGGGAGGATCGTTATCGTCAGCTGATCCTGATGGGAAAACAGCTGCCCGCCTTGCCAGACGAGCTGAAAACGCCAGAGATTGAGCTGAGCGGCTGTGAGAATCGCGTCTGGCTCGGGCATCAAGTTCGCCCGGACGGCAGCCTGCATTTTTATGGCGATAGCGAAGGAAGAATCGTGCGTGGTCTGCTGGCGGTGCTGCTTACCGCCGTGGAGGGACAGCAGCCCAGCGCGCTGCTGGCGGGCGATCCGCTGGCGCTGTTCGATCGCCTGGGATTACGGGATCAATTGAGTTCTTCACGTAGCGCCGGACTTGCCGCACTGGCAGAGGCCGTGCTCAGGGCCGCCAGGGAAGCGCGTCACGTTTAAAACTGGCCAGAAGCGAACTCGCTCCCGGCTTCAACCTTCAGGCTCGCGCGGCTTTCGCCATCATCTTTTTCAGTACGTGAGAGACGGCAACAAATCCAAAGCTTGCGGTGACCATGGTTGCCGCGCCGAATCCTGAAGCGCAATCCATCTTTTTCGGCCCTTCCGCCGTATTGCGCGAGGCGCACACCGAGCCGTCCGGCTGCGGATACATCAGCGCCTCGGTTGAAAATACGCAGTCGATCCCCAGCTTGCCCTTGCTGTTTTTCACGATATTAAAATCACTTTTCAGGCGTTCCCGCAGCTTCGCCGCCAGCGGGTCCTGAATGGTTTTAGCCAGATCGGCCACCTGGATCTGCGTAGGATCGATCTGACCGCCCGCGCCGCCGGTGGTCACCAGCGGAATTTTATTCCGTCGGCAGAAGGCCAGCAGCGCGGCTTTAGGCCGGACGCTGTCGATAGCGTCAATCACGTAGGTAAAGCCCGCGCTCATCAGCCTGGCGGTGTTTTCGGCGGTGATAAAATCGTCCACGCAGGTGACTTTACACTCCGGGTTAATTGCCCGGATACGCTGCGCCATCACTTCCGTTTTCGCCTGGCCGACCGTTTCTTTCAGCGCATGGATCTGGCGGTTGGTGTTGGTGACGCAGACATCATCCATATCAATCAGGGTGATCGCGCCAATTCCGGTACGCGCCAGCGCCTCAGCGGCCCAGCAGCCCACGCCGCCAATGCCCACTACGCAGATATGCGCGTCGGCAAACAGCTGGAGCGCAGGCTGCCCATACAAACGCGCGGTGCCGCCAAAGCGTTGCAGCCAGGCAGCGGAAAGAGAAGTCATGCTTTACCTCAATGAGTGACGGGCTGGCGAACCAGCCCGCTGGCGGCGGCTACTGAAAGATCGGCGCCGAGCCGCCAGTGCTATTTTGTGCAGAAGAGAACAGCGGCGCACCGGCGCCAGGGGCTGATTTCAATACCCAGACGCGGCCATAATGGTTGAACCAGCCCGCCATATGGCCAGCCTGCTCGCCAATTCCCTGATAGATATCAAAGTGCTGGCCTTTAATGGCGCCGCCGACGTCCAGCGAAACCATCATGCGCATCTCATATTTTCCCGTAAACTTACCGTTGTTGTCCAGTAATGGCACCTCCGCCAGCAGCGCGGTTCCCGGTGGGATCAGCGAACGGTCGGAGGCGACGGAAGCTTTCGCCACCAGCGGAACGGCGCTGGCACCGCGCACTGGCGCAAAGTTCTCGGGCTTGAAGAATACAAAGGAAGGGTTCTGCTCCAGCAGCTCACGCACCTCTTGCGGGCTGTGTTCTTCGCCCCATTTGCGGATCGCCTGCATCGACATATCTTCACGCTTCACTTCGCCCCGATCGATCAGCACCTTGCCGATGCTGCGATAAGCGTGGCCGTTCTTGCCACCGTAGCCAAAGAACATCAGCGGACGGCCGTCGCCGTAATCCACGTAGCCGCTCCCCTGAACATCCATAATAAAGTTATCCATCAGCGAGTTGCTGTAGCCGACGACATAACTTTCGCTCAGCGCGCCACTGTAAATTTCCGCACGGCTGGGCAGGCGGCCCCCTCTGGAGCGTGGCGGCATACGGTATAAGGGATACTGGAACTCGCCCTGACGGGTATATCGCGCGTGGATCACCGGCGTGTAATAACCGGTAAACTGCACGTTGCCGTAGTTGTCGGTGCCTTCCATCTGGTAGGCATCCAGACCGAACTGGCGCAGCTGGCGGGTATCGCCCCCGGCCATCAGCCAGGCTTTGATTGAGCTGTAGGTACTGGTTTGACGGGAATACATACCGGGCGAAGCGTACTGAATTTCAATCAGCTGATCGCCAAAGTCTTTACCGTTAACCGGTCGACCTTTCGCGTTGGGCTGATTGACCAGCCCCAGCGGCTGTTCCAGCTTACCATCTTTATACTGCTGACCCCGATCGGTCGGTTTTGAGGAGCATCCCGCCAGCAGAGCAAGCAGCACGCCCGTTATTGCAAACTTCGCCCAACTTCCTTTCATTATGTTACTGCCCTCTCTGCGGAATTCCTCGCCGAAGATAGCAAAGCCACCAGCAGAATTAAACGCCCCAACGGTAAAGTTCGCCTGCTGGTATAGAAGAATACGCCAAATGGGGAAGAAGTGAGCAGCAAGCGCTATTTTTATGACTTTCTTGCAGAAAGAGGTTGCAACCAGACTCACTCAGAGTATAGTGCGCTTCCACAGACGCGGGATGGAGCAGCCTGGTAGCTCGTCGGGCTCATAACCCGAAGGTCGTCGGTTCGAATCCGGCTCCCGCAACCAATTCTCTTCAGAGAACGCGGTAAATTAAAGAAATATCTGTTGTGATGGAAGCAACAGTATTTCGGACGCGGGATGGAGCAGCCTGGTAGCTCGTCGGGCTCATAACCCGAAGGTCGTCGGTTCGAATCCGGCTCCCGCAACCA
>NZ_JRUQ01000036.1 GCF_000773975.1 Erwinia typographi | reverse complement strand
TACGCCCGTCATCAGCTGAAGATGGCCAGGCTTGGCATAAATATCGACAGCCACCACTCCCTTAAAAACCGCCTGAAGAAGATAAAGCGCTGGGTGGTCAGCCCTGAGCTGCGGGCTGAACGGGAGCGCGTGGAGGAAGACCTGGGCGCGGTGCTCGATGAGCAGGCCCGCAAGCTGCGGCAGCTGCGTCCGCGCAGCACCGGCAACCGGTACGAAAGTGCCTGGCGGCGGTTTGTTGCCGGTGGCCAGTGCACGATGGCCATGCAGATGACGCTGGAAAACGCGCTGAAGGCGGACCACCCGCTAATGCATCATACCGACCCTGAAACGTACTACCGCCTGCTGCTGGAACGCGCTGGCGTCCCCCTTTAA
>NZ_JRUQ01000035.1 GCF_000773975.1 Erwinia typographi | reverse complement strand
CGCAAGCTGCGGCAGCTGCGGCAGCTGCGTCCGCGCGGTACCGGCAACCGGTACGAAAGCGCCTGGCGGCGGTTTGTGGCCGGTGGCCAGTGTACTATGGCCATGCAGATGACGCTGGAAAACGCGCTGAAGGCGGAACACCCGCTGATGCATCATACCGACCCTGAAACGTACTACCGCCTGCTGCTGGAACGCGCTGGCGTCCCCCTTTAATACCCCCTCTTTTTAACTTACCGCGTCCTTCGCGGTTTTTGTGCTGGCGCTGAGCGGTAAACCGCGCATCCGGCAGGGATTCATACGCCCGTAGCAGCCCTCCGGGCATCAGAATAGCCATTCTGAAGAGCTCCGCACCGGCGCCGTGTCCATCCCTGAACACAATTAAAGCAGTTAACTTCGAAGTCCCTGCCGGTAAAAGCGCTAACTTCGAACGTTACTTCTGAACAAAACATGCCCTTTAAAAAGGGAGTACTCTTGAGCCAGCCTTCGGCATGGCATCAGGAGTAGCACCCCAGGCTTCGCCCGGGGCAGAATTATCCCTCAGGCAACCGTGCACACACTCCCGCACCGATATGAAGTAGCTCCCCGGACAGTCCGGGGCGTCAGTCCGGAGATCCGGAGAATTTTTTAGTAATAACATTAATAAGCCGCTGCAGCTAACTTAGTTGGACGACCTCAGTACACGCCCATAGGCGGCCCTGAAGGCCCGCTTACCCGGAGATACGCCCCATCTGCGGCTACGCCTTGTCGTCACCACTCCCAAAGCGCAAATATAGCTTCTTCGTGGCTGAAAGCGGGTATGGCTTTGCAACTGCCGTGTTTCGTCAAGGAAAAATCGCTTCTTATTTCGGAATACAGCCCCCTAAGCGCTGTCAGCAAGCTGCCAGCACTAAGTCCCCGATACACCGCGGCTACGCCGCGCTAACGGGGTTAAAAGGGCTTAACCCAACATAACTATCGCTATAAGCCCGCATGGCTCTTCAGGGCGGGAGGGGTATCAGGATCTTTAATAATCCTACACCGGCTTACGCCGGGCCCCGGCGGCCATCCGACAGTGCAATATGCCTGTTCAAAGTGCCGCCTTACATGCGCTTTGCGCATCAACCCTTTTATAATTGATGTCGAATGGGCGGCGGGTTCATGGTTAGGAGATTGAATCACTTCTTTTGAGAACACATAACCATGAATATCAGCATGGACTATCCTCTGATTGTGCAGTCATGCGTGAGTTTATATATGAAAATGCTGTCTTTGCCGTTTTTTTAAACTGAAATCCATTTTTCAGGCGCACTGATCCAGAGCCGGCATCCGAAGCCATCGTTTTTTCTCCATTCCATGCAGCCTTTCTGACAGCAGTTCCGTTGCATGCGTGCCGGCCTGAGCACCGGTAAAACGCCGCCGGTCGCCGCACCGGATGCATTCGAAGGGATCGGTACCCAGAAAGCCTTTCATCAATACGGCGAACCCAGGACGTCTGGGTTTCTCCCGCACTGTCATCTCCAGCGCTTTGTAAACCTTCGGCAGCAGCGTGCCCCGCTTGCGGTTGGCCAGAAAGCCCGAATAACGCACCATTTTAAAATGCCGGGCGGGGACGTGGCTGATATAGCGTCCGATCATCTCTTCCTGGCTCAGCGCCTGACGTTTATGCTTTCCCGTGCGGTGATCGGGATAGTGGTGGGCTACGGCGCCGCCGCCGTAGTGGCGCAGGCGGGAGGCCGACACCGGCGGGCGCTTCAGGTACCGGCCCAGGTATGGTAGCCGATCGCTGGCACCTGCTGAAGAATATCGGTGATGCGCTGGAGTGTTAGTACCGATGTAAAAATGACCCACATGCCATTGATAAGGCTGGTTGCCTCTGAGTTATCTCTCAAAAAACAAAACCCTGAAGCGTCTCAGGTACCAGTCTCAACGCTACGTCGCCCTGAGAAAATTAAACAACAGCGGCGTGACAGGCGGTATCAACGCTGGTCTGAGATCGACGTTCTTCATAAAAAAGGCCGCGGGATAAGAGAAATAGCTCGTCTCACCGGGCTATCCCGGGTGACGCTGAAATCCGCCTCGCCTGTGGCCATGTCCCAGCCCCGGTCAATCAGAATTTCAGATCCATCTTTGTGGTAACGCGCAGAAAGGGTTCGGGCCACACTGTCAGGATTATTGGGATCAACAAGTCCAAAGCCGAAACCGTTTCCTTTTGCCGCATGTTTTTTTGCGTAATTGTACAGATACTCCCACAGGCGTGGCGTCAGGATATACCTGCCATCCACCGCAGTTTCCAGGAGTTTCCCCAATGCTGGTCTTTTCGTCGGGTAGAAATGGCTGATGTTGCTCAGGCTGAATCCATGATGAAGATTCAGGTCACGCCGAAAACCTACCAGTACAATACGTTCGCGGTGCTGAGGAAGAAAATTTTTCCCGTCGATATTTGCCATTACACTTGATTGATTTACATTGATTAACTATGATTAAAAAACAAACCAGTATAAGCCGGAGTAAACAAATGAAGAACGATACGCAGGCAGTAACCCGGGTGCTGACAGCTCATGTGCCATTACCGATAGCTGATAAGGTTGATCAAATTGCCGCTCGACTTGAACGTTCACGAGGCTGGATAATGAAGCAGGCGCTTTCCGCATGGATAGCCCAGGAAGAGGAGCGTGACCGCCTGACCCAGGAAGCGCTGGCCGATGTGGATGCTGGACGGGTTATCGATCACCAAGCCGTGCAGGCGTGGGCTGACAGCCTTGGAACCGACAAACCATTGCCGGTTCCGCGTTGATGGAAATTAAATGGACAAGTAAAGCACTGTCAGATTTAGCTCGTTTGTATGAATTTCTGGCTCAGGCTAACAAATCTGCTGCTGCAAGAGCAGTTCAGGCATTAACACAGGCTCCAACCATCCTGTTAACCAATTCACGTCTTGGGGAGCAATTATTTCAGTTCGAGCCCCGAGAAATCAGACGATTTCTGGTTGGAGAGTATGAGGTTCGCTATGAAATTCAGAAGTCCGTCATCTACGTACTGCGCATCTGGCATACCAGAGAAGATCGCTAAACATTCCCCACGAACCAGCTGATGAAATCTATTCAGATGAACACCTTACACCGCCGATGGTGCTGCTTGAGAATGGCTATAACGATGAGGTCATGGCCACCTCTTTTTTAGTTAGTATCTGGATTATCTGTGGCGATTCATTTAGGGGGTAATGGCATATGAAAAAATGGATAATTATTATGAGTATAGTGATGTCAGGATGCACAAATCATCCTCTCGACTGCGCAACAGGACTGGTGGCGTGGGATGATTGTCTTCCTGGTACAGTTGGTTATAACATCCGACAGCAGAGTCTGAAAAATCTGGCAGCAGCTGTGCAGGAAAAAAATGATAAGGACGATCGTCAATGCCGTTCTTATGGAGCACAACCTGGAACTGACAGTTACGTTAATTGTCGTGTTTCGCTTAGCAACGCCAAGTAAACGGGGTTCCGTGGTCATTTCTGCAATAACACACGCTGAGCGATTTTCAACCTGAAGGAAATCATCTGTTTTCCGTGCAGGATCTGCCGAGATGAATATTCCCGCCCAAATTCCGTGTTTTTTTAGGCGACAAACTCTGTCGGATAGTCGAATTATACGCCAAACTAACTTCTGGGATTTTCCATACATTTAAGATTCAGCATAACCTCGAATGTTGAGGAACGGATCTAGCTAACCATCTGATTTTATCAGATAAATATTTTATTGCCGTGCATTGTTGCAGAAATTCCCACGGTGCCCCTAGTCACTAATTTAAGGTGGGTCGAAGTGTCTGGTGATTCAGGGGGCCAGTCTACAGGATCGGTAGACCATGTTAGAATTTACGAATTTTCAGCACTGACTTAAAGAGCCCTGTCGACCAGACAGAGCAGGTCAATGGATAGCATAAGGGTAAACCGCCTTGAAAACCTTGTATATTGTTGATTATAAATTTAAAAAAAATAATTTTCGACAAGATTATACTGTCATTGCTGATGACAGCAGTTGGGGTGAGTAACACTGAGTGATGGAAGACTGATGATGTGACGCCAGAATATCTTTACTTCGGCATGTAGTTAATAAATCATGTCTAATATGTAATTACTATCATAGCTTTCACGATTAACGTAATTATCACGAAATATAAATTTAAAATGAGACAGAGAAGGGATGATGATGAGAGAAGCAAAAGCACCAGTGCTCAGTATTATTGTTACTGCACATAATAGTGAAGACTACATCAAAAAAACATTACTTAGTATATCCAGGTCTGCAGGTTCGTCTTTCGATTCATCAGAAATAATCCTGATTGATGATGCGTCAACTGACAGAACATATGAAATATGCCACCAGTTTTCACAGGATAATTTGAATGTCGTTTTTTATCGGGTTAATTTCAACAATATAGGAAAGGTAAGAAATTATGCATTAAGTAAATGTACTGGTCAGTATATTACCATGGTCGACGGTGATGATGAGGTCCTCCCATTCGCGTTTGAAGAAATATCTGGTTTACTGGAAAAAGAGAATCCTGACCTTTATCTTACAAAACTTAATGAAATATACCCTTCATCGCAGGAAAAACTTCAATGGGGAAAACTCAATTTCAGAGCTATATCGGGAGATCGGGCCATAACTAAGTTCCTGATACATAAAGATATTCAGGCGCATTTTATTGGCCAGTTTGTAAGAAGAGAAATCCTTGCAGACATGCAATTCCCGGAGTTCGAATGCTATGAAGATGCCTATCTTTTTCCATCAATCCTTGTTAAATCTTCTAAAATAATATTCTCTCATCATGGGCCATACCTGTATTTCAAACGAGATGGGAGCTTATCAAATAACATTAACAAAGAGAAGATAAGCTTGTTAATAAAAGCAACGGAACAGATGCCCCTTGTTTTCAAAGAAAAATACAAAAACCTGATTGCCTGTCACTGGATAAATTTACTACACAAACATAAAAATGACATTTACTCTGAAAAAGAAAAAACAACAGTAATTAGCCACCTAAAAAACATATCACTCATCTCTTTTATTTTTGACCCCAAAGTAAGACTAAGCATGAAGAAAAAATACATCAAGCTGCGCAGGTCAAATTTTAGGTGAAAAAATAAAAATAATTACAGTGTACCCGCCCAGCCCGTGAACATTCTCACGGGCTTAGACGTTTGCGCACACATCAGTTACCTGTTTCCTCCTGCTTTCACAGTACCCAGTAACGCATAACTTATGCACAAAGAGAGACATATGACGGTGACCGATAACGACTGAATCAGTACCGTATCGGTCAGCCCGAAAATAACAAGAGATGCGGGCAAAAGGGCTAACCCGGCTGACTGTCTGGTTACAGGTACGTAAATCAATACGATATAAAAAATTAAAACAGAAATCCCCCCCGCAATTCCTTGAAGTGAGAGAGTTTCAAGCATGTCATTGTGAAGATGATACTGAACATTTTTAAAGGCCTCCGGATTTCCCCGTTCATGGTTCGTTATAAACATGCGGGCCTTCAGGGTCCTGTCATCAGGACTCTGCCCAATGAACGTCCACCTGATGCTCTGAAAACCACTTTTCCATATAGAAAAGCGTGCACCAATTGACGTATCGTTATTAGACTGGTAGGAGCTGATTTCAGTTTGAATGCTGTCAAGTCGATTCCAGACGGATTCCGGCATCATGATAAACCCAACAGTAATCATTATACCCAGCGGGAACAGTGAAAATTTTACCAGTTTTCTGTGTACCAGAAAGAAAAACGCCATGTACATAAACGGTAAAGACAGAACGCCGGCACGGGATTCAGTTAAGACTAGCAGCAGTGTATTAAGGCAGGCTATAACGCAAAACAGAGTGATCCTCAGACTCAGACCAGAAACAGCCCGATAAGCGATAAAGAGTGAACTGAATGCCAGTAAAGTGATCAAATATGATACCGTACCGGCTGAATCGGTCAGGAGCCGAACCCGATCTCCAGTTGTCATGTGTTCATGAAGAGCAACAGCCAGAGTTACACAAAGCCCGGCAAGAAGAATGATTAAACCGCTAAAGGCCACCCTCGTTGTAAGGTAGTTCCGCCATACAATAAAAAAATAGGCCGTCACTGATGAAATAATAAACAGCTTCCCGCCTGTGCGATAGTTTCCTGTAACATCGGTAAACAGTGAGTGTGAAAACGCCTCTCCCCAAACCAAACGAACCGCTCCGATCAGAAACAGCGCGACTGATACAGCGATTGCATCACGGTTAAATATAATTTCTCTGCGTTTAATTTTTATCAGAATAAAAATAGTGGCAGTGTAACTCACCAAATAGAACAGCTTACGGGGATAGGCATTCAGGAACAGGGATGAAGCAAGTGAAGCGCATAAAATCAGAAATAACCCCTGATAGACTTTCTCGCCGGTGATAAAGGGGGGGGGCAGTGACTGCTTCATTTAAAATACCTCATTTGATAATACCGCAACCACCAGTAAACACCCCGGAACCACTGGTGACGGCGGAACATGCTCTTGTACATTTTTTTAGCCTGTTCATGGTTTTCTGGTCTGTCAAAGGGATGGTCTGCGTACAGTGACTTCTGGTAAAGTTCCTGGTAGTAACGGCAGATTAACTGCTGATTCCATTCCTGCCAGGGTTTGTCTGCGCCTGCATAATGTATAATGCAGGTGTCAGCAGGAACATCAACTCGGTATCCATGTTCATTATGTGCCAGCATTTCAATATAATTGAACCGCCTGTCGACATAGTCAACTTTACCCTCGAGGGCAATGTTAAGGGCGTCCTGATCGAGATACTGCAGGAGGGAGCCTCTCTGGGTGAGTACAGATAATGCCAAATCGCTGATACCAGCCTCGTTCCAGGCCCCAACGTTAATGAGCATCATTCCTGCATTAAAATAACGAAAGCCTTTCAGGTTTACATTTACGGCAAGATTTTTCTGAAGTTGTTCACTCTCTCCAACAACCAGTGCAATATTTTGTGGTTGCATGGATATATTCCAGAGAGAATCAATCGGGTTAATACAGACCATGTCTGCATCAAGGTAAAGTATTTTCTCTTCTTCCGGAACAAGCAGTGGGGCCAGCAACCGGTAATAGGTCGCTCTGGAGAAAAAAACTGTGGTGGGGAGAGAACTAAACAGTTCATCCCCGACATAGTGAACTGTAAGTCCATGCGGTGTATTTTCGGTAATTTCACGGAATCGAGATATATCCTTGTCATTTAACTCTGATGAGATAACGTGGAAGTGATATTTATCACCCCCTGCATTTCTCATCAATGACATCATTGTTATTTGCACGTGAATTTTAAATTTACCGTCCACGCCAAAGAATATTTTCCGCCCACCTCCGGAACCTTTTTCTAACTCCGAATAAATGGCAAGCTTGTTCAAGTTATACATATTAATCCATCATATCCGAGAGGGCCACCACAAACTGGCGTTTAAGTACAGGACAACTTAGTTGAATCACACAAGATGTCGCGACAGAGTTTACTTTGCGTGAGTGGTGACTCATCACACCGCATACCAGTAAGCACCATCTGCAGTCAGAGACCCGGGCGCAACCCGGCCCCGAAAGCACTGGTTTCGCTTACATTTTACGACAATAAACAAAATTGCAGCAGTCCTTTCATGGGAAGTCATGGGCAAGTCTCAAAGAAAAATCGTCGCCAGATCATACATATTCTTCCCTGTGCATAGCAACAATCGGACGCACAGATAATGACGAAAAAATTAATCATCAGAGAATCCCAGAGTGCACTACAATTTCCTGTGAGCTTTTTGATTTCATGATTTACTTAATTCACGGTCTAAAATACTCATTTGTTCATATTGAGGATAATGATAATCATGGCTACTAATAAACAATCTGATGACGAGGAGCAAGATTCTGTCTACCTTGAAGCAATTCAGAATCTTGCCGATCTTACGAATACATCCTTAGCCCGGGATAACCTCGGTCTTGGTGCTCTTGCAACATCAGATGCTCTTACTGCCTCTGACGTTGGTGCATATCCTTTAACTGGAGGAATTCTTAACGGCTCTGTCATTGCAAACACGACAGGCGCCGGCTTACAAAAACTTGCTTCAGCCTGGAATGATGGTGCTTCTTCAAACGTTATTTTCCAGTTCGTCGGTGGATACAGTCGAAAGCCTTCCCTGAAATATCAACAAAACCACCAAAACCCGGGCATCTGGATCCGTGGCAGGGATGGCTGGAAGAACAACGAATAAACGGTAACCATAATGCCCGGCAGCTATGGCGGGAGATGGTTGATGCTGGTTTTACCGGGAGTGAAACAACAGTTAGGGATGCAGTGTCCAGGTGGCGTAAACAGATTAACTGTATTAGTCGCGACTTGATCTGACACTGGACCCTGAAAGGTTGAGAGTTACCGGTTTTGATATGGATGTCGAATCCTTATACAAAACACGAGGTAACCGAGACGGCCCATCTCACAGGACACCTTATATGTTGGTAATCTGAAAGGTGTGGGCCGTATCTACCAGCAGACGTTCGTGGAGGTAGAGTCTTAGGGCGTGG
>NZ_JRUQ01000034.1 GCF_000773975.1 Erwinia typographi | reverse complement strand
TTGAATTTCCTATACGTGAATCTAACGTTAGTTTCCACCATAATCAATATAAACAATTAATTATCGGCTTAACGTGGTGTTTTGCTGGCCCCCTTAAAGAGTCGACTCACCTCAGTCCGGAGACCTATTCCCGTCAGGAAGGGTCTCCAGTCTGAAGAGAAAAGGGATATCATTATTCATGCAGGCTTCCGCCAGCCAGCCACAACGGTTCAGCAGTTTTTCCAGCCCGGGGATATGACCGGTGAGTCGGGCCATAAGAGGTTTTGTCTGCGTCCCGTCGTCGCTGAATGACGCCTCAAGAGAGGCCCGGGACAGAAATATTCCGTTCACCCCGGGATTCAGCGTCACCGCGTTACGTCCCGACCATTCACGTTCACCCAGCAACCGGTAAGTCCAGTGCATCTCTTTTGCCGTTTCCATCGCATAAGTTAGCCTGAAGAGGTCATTCTGTGCGGCCAGCTCACCGGTGCATGACTGCCAGAGGTAACTGAGTTTTCTTTTAAGCCCGGCACCGACGCCAGCCTGACGCCCCTGATTTAACAGCCAGGTGATATCCGGCGCCACTTCACGGGGAAACCGGTGCTGCTTCAGCGCAGTGGCCAGCCAGCGGGTCAGAAAGACGTTCTCCTGAGATTCCGACCGCACGCGTCCGTCCTGCCGGGCCAGCTGAAGGGCAACCAGCCCGCACCAGGCCAGGTGCCCGGTTTTTTCCGTCAGTGTTCCCCTGCTCAAAAGATGCCGCTTCTCCGCTTACCGATACATCCGGTATGGTACCGCAAATTCGGGGTTAACTGAATGTTTCATCAGAATATTTTCTTATGCGTTCACGCATGAAGGCGACAAATACTGTTCCATGAATCCCGGAGGGTAGGGGTCGCCGGTGACGCGGCTTAGCCGCCCTGTACTGATAGATTTTACCAATCCCAGCCCCCGTCCTGCAAAGCCAGACCCGCTTTCAGCCACGAAGAAGTCATATTTGCGCTGACGGAGTGGTCACGGCAAGGCGTAGCCGCAGCCGGGGCGTATCTCCGCGTTAGCGGGCCGTAAGGGCCGCTTACGGGCGTGTATGGCCGTATTACAGCCACTTTCCAACAGGTCCTCAGACGTTCAGTTGTGGCACTGATTCATAAGCTGCACAGTACTCAGTTTGCGGGCGAGCGATCATATGAGTGTTGTAACTAAAATGATCGTTGGACTGATGCCCCGGGCGAAGCCTGGGGTGCTACTCCTGGTGCCAGGCGAAAGACTGGCTCATGAGTACTCCCTTTTTAAAGGGCATGTTTTGTTCAGAAGTAACGTTCGAAATTAGCGCTTTTACCGGCAGGGACTTCGAAGTTAACTGCAGGCAGTCTGTGGGCATGGCCACGGTTACGAATTTAACTGCTTTAATTGTGTTCAGGGATGGCCACGGTGCCAGTGTGGAGCTTTTCAGGATGGCTAATATGATGCCCGGAGGACTGTTACGGGCGAGTGAATGCCTGCCGGATGCACGGTTTCCCGCTCAGCGCCAGCACAAAAACCGCGAAGGACGCGGTAAGTTAAAAAGAAGGGATATTAAAGGGGGACGCCAGCGCGTTCCAGCAGCAGGCGGTAGTACGTTTCAGGGTCAGTATGGTGCATCAGCGGGTGGTCCGCCTTCAGCGCGTTTTCCAGCGTCATCTGCATGGCCATCGTGCACTGGCCACCGGCCACAAACCGCCGCCAGGCACTTTCGTACCGGTTGCCGGTGCTGCGGGGACGCAGCTGCCGCAGCTTGCG
>NZ_JRUQ01000033.1 GCF_000773975.1 Erwinia typographi | reverse complement strand
CGCAGCTGCCGCAGCTTGCGGGCCTGCTCATCGAGCACCGCGCCCAGGTCTTCCTCCACGCGCTCCCGTTCAGCACGCAGCTCCGGACTGACCACCCAGCGCTTTATCTTCTTCAGGCGGTTTTTGAGTGAGTGGTGGCTGTCGATATTAATGCCCAGCCGGGCCATCTTCAGCTGGTGACGGGCGTATTTATCGCGCATTGACTCGGCCACGCCGGTGGCCACCGCCCACTGGCGGTACTTGTGCAGCCACTCCCTCACGTTCTCCACGGTCATCCCGCGCGAGGTGAAGCACCGCTCCGTCAGGAAGATGCGCACCGGTTTGTTCTGGCCGGAGTCAGTATCGCGGTCGCGGTGCACCACGACGTAGTCCAGCTGCTCGAGGACGCGCAGTGCGTGCAGCAGGACGTCGTAGGCTTTACGGCCGCTTTCATAGATGTGCAGTACCCCCATCCGCCGTGCAATTTCTTCCACCGGCAGCATCACTTCGAACATGTACTCGCTGTCCGGGCTGTAGTCGCAGTTGGCCGCCAGCACCAGCGACAGCGCGGTCAGCGCTTCCCGGCTCTCTGAACGCGGCGTGATGCGCATCGGCTTCGGCCGGAAGGACGGATCGAACATGCGGGTGTAGGGCGTATAGCCCTGCTGGCGCAGCGCAATCAGGTCATGATTGCGGCACCAGTCGTGCCCACGGAAACAGGCAACGACCTTTGCCGCCATGCCGCGCGGGGTCTTGCCGTTAAATACGGGCTGGTGATTACGGTGGGTTTTGGACAGTCCTTTCCTGAGGCGGTTGGACTCGCCGCGCCGTGAAGGCCGGTATAAACCGGGGGTGTCAGAATGAGGTAGAGCAACAATCTGGTCAGCCACCCCTGCCTGCGCTTATGTCGCGCAGAAGGAGTAAGCACAGAAGGTATTGTCTTTTTCTG
>NZ_JRUQ01000032.1 GCF_000773975.1 Erwinia typographi | reverse complement strand
ATCGTGTACAGGGTCTATTTGGTACGGCCATTCTGGTCAACTCAACGGGCATTAACGCGGTGCTCTATTACGGAAATGTCCTGCTTGAAAGCATCGGTCTTGCCAGTGGCAATAACGCATTCTGGCAGCAAATTATCATTGGTGTAATGCTGTTCTCTTCCACATTTATTGCGCTTAAATACGTGGAGCGCTCAGGCAGACGTAAGCTCTTGTTAATTGGAACAGCAGGCTGCGGGGCAAGTATCTGCTTGCTTGGTGTACTGATTTATCTGCATCTTACGTCAATGTGGATGCTGGTACTTATCCTTGCTTATATTGTCTTTTTCAGTGCTTTTGTTGGCCCAATATTCTGGATCATGCTGCCGGAGCTGGCGCCGAACCACTTGCGTGACCGGTTGGTATCGCAAGCCTGGCTTGCATATCTTCCATTTCGGCTTCATGAACCCAGCGCCTTATACGCCTCGGATCGCGTTTTGATGTGGTGCACCTTGACCGCTGACTGCAATCGCGACAGGCAATATTGTTAAAGTACATTTGCTGTTCTAAACCATCCTCAACCATCGTAAATCGGTTCTGAAGCTCGTTACCCATCGGGCAAATATAAATATCTTTTTCCTGGTCATATTTGAACAATGAACGATTGAAAAGACCTTTACGGTCAGCGCCAGAGGTATCGCCTTTTGGTACTAAGGCTATGGCACCTAAGTCCTGCGTTGCTTTAATATCTCCCCGGCTGTAATAACCTTTATCAGCCAGTACGGTAATATCCGCTTTGCCAACTGCTTCCTGCGCTAATTTGGTCACCGCTGTTAGCTGCCCACGGTCTGGTGTATTCGTTACTTCATGCGCAACAATCAGGTGATATTTAGCATCAACGGCAGTCTGAACGTTATAGCTCACCTGGCGGTTAACATTGTTTATCTTCATTAACCGGGAATCAGGATCTGTCAGTGACAACTGCTTATCAGGGTGCTGCACAACGGCCTGCTGAATTTTTTTGAGTTCTTTCAGACGCTTTTGCAGCCATGCCAGTTTCGCAGTTGTTAAACATGCATTTTTTTCGGGCTCCGCACCCTTGTCAGCTTCATCGAGCTTATTCAGGTAAAGAGCGATACTTTGCTCAACCCTTTCAATGTGGCCTTTTGTTTTCTGGGGCGTGAAATTGTTCGATTTGCTGTTTACCGCCTTAAACTTACTACCATCAATGGCAACCACCACATCGGTGAACATCTGCATCTGCCGACACAGATCAATGAAAGTGCGGCAGGCATTTTTGATGCCTTTACCATTGTTTTTTCTGAAGTCTGCAATGGTTTTAAAATCAGGTGTTAATCGCTCAAGTAACCACATCAATTCAACGTTACGATGGGCTTCTTTCTCTAACCGGCGGGATGACTGGATGCGGTTCAGGTATCCATAAATGTACAGCTTCAGCATGGTTGCGGGGTGATATCCCGGCCGCCCGGTTTGTTTTGCATTAACGCGCTCAAAGCCAAGTGCATCAAGCTGTAGTTCATCAACAAAGACGTCAATAACCCTGACAGGGTTGTCTTCTGTGACAAAATCATCCAGCACTTCAGGGAACAACGTCACCTGATGTCTACCTTGACCTTTGATATGCTGAGTCATACCTGCGCCTGCAATATTTAATCGTATAATTATAATTTTATTAAATAAAGTAGGCTGCTGCATGGGTTTAACAAGAATGGTTGATCATATTAAGCCACTGCTTAGACCAAAACGTGATCAGCAGTTTTCACACAGCCTGGGCACACAACGGACATCATTCACGCATCTCCAGATTAAAACACTTAACCAGGTCTGCAAATGCTAAGTTCATAAACGACACATGGCACATCGTAGTGCTGTTCTATTGCTTTGTAAGTCATGCCCAAGCGCTTCATCACGTGCTGTGAAGAAATATTTTCAGGATCGGCAACAGCCACTAAATAAGTGGCACCGATTCGTTCGGCCGCAAAAGTTATAATCGCATTTGCAGCTTCCGTCGCATAACCTTTACCATGATGTTCGGGGATGAGCCGCCAGCCTATTTCTAATGGCGCACCCTCCACATTTGCTAGGTACTGGAGGCAAGCAGCGCCAACGATGGCCTCGGAAGTCTTCTCTTTGATAGCCCACCACGAGAACCCGTATTTCTCCCATCGGTCATGAACACGGCTGATACTTTCCCTGGTTTCTTCGGGTGTTTTAGCAATCCCTTGGTTGATATAGCGCATCACGCCGGGGTCACTATCCATGACTCTTAGGCCTTCGAAGTGTGAGTCTTGAAAGGGTTCAAGCCGTAAGCGTTCAGTTTCTAAATTCATATGACATTCCTTTTTAACGAGAGGGTATTACTTTTGGGGGGACTAATCTCCATATGTCAATCTGTCATGCCGTAAGCTGTATCCGCTTTTAGCACATAGCGTTTTATCTCAGCGTTAACACCTCAATCAGCCTAGATAGTACACATCAGCCAGCTCACCACCGATGGTCTGTAAAGAGTGTTATTACATAAGAAACTGTAATAATAACTGGCTCTGAAATGCAACTCCGCCTATCATAACGCACAGTTACTATATGGGTATTGGGTGAGCTATGGCTTTGAATGGAAAACTGATTCTTAACGGAGCAGATTACGCACCGTTAAACATCTATGGCGTCGGCGTTTTCATGGCGTTCTCTGGTAATGGCGCTTACCGTAATCGCGGGGGCTGCGGCGCCGTTCCGGGAGACGGCCCATTGCCACCGGGTAGATACTGGGTTGTCGATCGCGGTGCGGGTGGCTTCTTTGGCCAGCGGAAGGCTGAACTACAGGATACCTGGAACAAGTACGTTAACGGCGTGGCCTTTGGTCGAAGTGAATGGTTTGCACTCTACCGGGAGGACTCAGCCATTGACGATGAAACATGGTATGAAGGCGTGCGCCGTGAACTATTCAGGCTTCATCCGGGAACCATATCAGAAGGCTGTATCACCATTCCCCATAACTCTGATTATGCACGTATCCGCCAGGCTTTTATGAACACTTCAATGGTGTCCGTGCCAAGCAAGCCTTCGCTGATGGCCCGAGGATTAATTGAGGTTGTTGCCAATGGCTCAAACACTTGCCCGTAGGGCCGCAAAATGCGTTTTCTTCATACTAATAATGCTGGCTGTGGGTAGATCGCTTGGTGGCGCTGAAACGTATATCTCTCAAGATTTCGCCCGAAAGGTCGCTGTATTTATCAGCGGCGAATCCAACATCGAAACCCTTTACGACGCCTATTTCTACATTGATTTTGTCATTGTGGTGTCTATCACCACGGCTGTTTACTTAATAACCATGAAGTTAATCAAAAAAATAAGGAGCAAGTGAAATGCCAATCCCTCCGTATATGTGGCTCAAAGACGATGGTGGTGCAGATATTCGAGGATCTGTCGATGTTCATGATCGTGAAGGAAGCATTGAAATTATCGGCATGAGCCACGGCATTAACCTGCCAGTGGACGGCTCTAATGGTAAAATCACAGGCACGCGCCAGCATTCATCTATGATGATTGAGAAAGAAGTCGATAGCTCCACGCCTTATCTGTATAAGGCTGCGGCCACCGGTCAGACGTTAAAAAGCGCTGAACTTCGCTTCTACAACATCAGCGACGCAGGCCAAGAGGTTTACTATTACACTGTGCTGATGGAAAACGTGAAAGTCACCGGCGTTAACTGCGGCGTTGCCAACGTGAAACTAGCTGGCAATGACAAATTAAATCATACGGAAAGCATCAGTTTGCAGTATGAGAAAATCACATGGCGTATTGTGGATGGCAATATCCAGTACACGGATGCCTGGAATGAACGCCCGACAGCTTAAGGCAGTCTTTTCTTTTAATGCATGGGATATATTGGGTTTCTTAGCTAATAGTTAATATTAAATAGTGAGATAGTGTACAAAGCTTGACTTTGTACACTATTGCTAATAGGTTTACTATAGCTGTGCATATAATAAAACTTAACAATATAAACCACATTCTTGAATTAAATTCATAGAAAGTGCTATTGCGATAAAAATGAAACTTTAATCAAAGGGATGTTTTATGCTTAGGTATTCAGGTTGGGTCTTTGCAATTTCAGTACTAACCATCATCATTAATTCTCAAACAGAAAACAACCCATTGATAACAACTTACGCAAAAAATGTTATTTTTGGTGTTCTTTGCCTAAGTGTTTTACTACCTGTATTTCTTGCAATTAAGCAGCTTCATAATAAATCAACAAGGCAGCTAAAAGTAAAGTTATTTAGATTTCTAATAATGACAAGAAAATATTATGCCATATCTGACATTAATAATTACCTGCTTCACATCGGAGTTGCTGGTATTATCATTATCACATTTTTTGACTTGATCGGCTATAGTTCAATTGAGGTGCTCACTCCTTTTATAGCTTTAATTATATCAATTTCATTTTATCTAGATCTAAGGAAGCGCCTGAACTTTCTAGCCAAGAAGTTTTGGAGTGGTTTGCTGGGTAAAGTTTTATTGGCAGCAATGGCAGCTTTCTCTTTCACGTTATCTACAATATTGGCTAGGCGTTGGGTTTTTGATGCAATCAATCTAGATCCTAAATATTTCAGTGAATATCTAACGGCAATTAGTGTTTTCTTTACACCATTGGCTTATTTAGTATTAACATGTTTGATATCTTTGATTATAGTTATACCCGAAATGGTTTTCTTTGTTGCGATTGGCTCGCTAAGCTACATCAAAAACACATTATCTAAAGACTGGTTAGCTCAGATGAGTCGGTTTATTATTAGATTAAAAACAGGCAAGCACCCAGAGCAATTAAGTAGTAAAGAAAAGGCAATTGTTAACTCTCAGTTAACGTTCTTTAGAGGGCTTTCATCCTTCATTTTTGTCGCAAGCTTGCTAACTATAAGTTCTGACACTTTTTATTTGATAAAAGGCCAATTCGATAACGTATTAAAGATTGGGCTTGTGTCTTATTATTACTATCCAAAGGGTTCAGCAAAAGACATCAATGCTCTTTATTACAAGGCTGATGAGGGTATAGAGTCAACAGCAATAATATCATCAAATGGTTGGAGAGTTATCAAAATTTCTTCTCCATAGGGATAATTTTATTCTTATGTTATTATTTTATGGTTCCTTATTTATATTAAAATGAAAAAATTATAGCTCCTACTTAAGAAGGTATGAGCTATGAATATTGCAATGCCAGACTTTAGATTAGTAATTGGCTCTATTCTATTATCGTTAATATCATTCGTATCTATCGCTGGTGAACTCGATGAACTAGCCACCACCCAACGCCTGCTAGATCAAGTCCAGCTCTCCCTCGACCGAGCCCGCACCGTCGCCGCACAGTCCGATCCCAATAACCGCCGCCGTTACCTTTTCGACTACAAGAAAGCCAACGAAGACCTCAACACCATGCGTGCTGGCATTGACCGCTACATGCAGCCTTCGCGCGCGCAACCGCTGGATTACGGCAAGGTCAGCGGCGATTACACGCGAGGCCGTCCGCTATGGCGATGACCGCCGCGCAGATCAACGCGTTTAAAACGGCATCCGGCAACATCGATATTAGCGTTCTGTATCTGGTGTCCGTTGGGCTACTACTGTGCGTGCTGTTTCTCTGGGCAGCATGGGCGGCGGTGGATGTCTGGCACGGCTGGGCAAATACCAAAGTCAGGGATGCCGCGCTTGCCCGATTTGTTATCCGTTCTGTGGCTTTACTGATCGCCTGCATCTGGATGTTCGCCAGTTAACGCAGACATTTTCGAAGTGCCTTTATCCGTCAAAGAGGAATGTTCCATGAAATCAAAGTTAGTTCGCTTGTCTCGCTTTAAAGACCGTCAGGTCATGCGTCTGGGTTCCGGGTTGATTCTGGCTTGGTTGTCCTGCAAACCAGCACTAGCCGATTTGCCATCGGTTGAAGCACCTGAATCCAGCGGCGGTACGGGGCTAATGGGCCAGATCAAAGGCTACGCGCAGGACTTCATTGTCTTCGCCGGTTTGCTGGTCTGTGCCGTGGCGTTTATCAACGTCGCAACAAGCGCGGTACACACGTTCGTTGAAGTGCGTAACGAGCGCGCCACCTGGACCAAGTTTGGCTCTATCGTCGCAACCGGCGTCGTGCTACTGGTCGCGACAATCTGGCTGCTCGGACAGTCTGCCGAAATCATTCTGTAAGGGGATTAGCATGCAGACCATCCGTTTCCTGCCCGATCGACTGAATGCCGAACCTGTCGTGTTTCGCGGTTTCACCACGCCGGAATTGGGGCTGGCGGCATTGATTGGATTAGCGGTTGGCGGCGTGGTGTGTCTGCCGTTTTTTCCACTGGTTGGCTGGGTCATCATCCCTACCGGGATGCTGCTCATGCCGCTGCTACTCATTGCGTTTGGCGGGCGCTGGATGGCCCGCCTTAAACGCGGTAAGCCAGAAAACTACATCTGGCAACGGCTGGAGGAGAAGAAACGCCGGATGGGCTATGGCGATCGTTCTCTCATCATCAGCTCACACAGCTGGTCTCTGCGCCGTACACCGAAGGGAGCCGGAAAATGAGCCAGTTCCGCAATGCCATTCAACGCAGCGATCAGCACATCAAATCGCTGCGCATCGCCTGCGCTTTCCTCATTCTATTGGTGCTGATCACGTCATCCGGTTGGATGCTCGCGCCACGCAGCATGACCATTCATAACCCGCCAGATTTACGCACTGGCAGCACGCGCCCCTGGTGGGAAGTGCCGCCGTCATCGGTTTACGCTTTTGCTTTCTATATCTTCCAGCAGCTCAACGCCTGGCCGAAAAACGGTGAGATCGACTATCCCGCCAAAATTCGGGCGCTGTCGCCTTACCTGACGCCGGGCTGCAAAGACTTTCTGGAAAGAGATGCCACCAAGCGCACCAACCGCAACGAGCTGATTGACCGCGTGCGCGTGGTGTATGAAATCCCCGAGCGAGGCTACAGCACCAAAAGTGTCACGGTGCGCGATCGTGACAACTGGGTCGCGCAGCTGGATTTGGTGGCTGATGAGTATTTTCACACCGAGCCGGTGAAGCGCGCGATGGTGCGTTATCCGATGAAAATCACCCGCTGGAATGGCGATCCCGAAACCAATCAGTTCGGCCTGGCGCTGGATTGCTACGACAGCGTGCCGCAGCGCCTGGAGGCCGCACCACCTGAACCTAAGCCTGAGCATAAGGGGATGTTTTGATGAATACGCTCACCAGATTGCATGTTGCCTGCAGGCTGATGTTGGCAGTGTTGCCAGTGGCAACACTTGTGCCGAATCCGGTTCAGGCGGTTGAACTAATGAAGTGGGAGCGCATCCCGCTGCAGGTCATGCTCAAGGTTGGCCAGGAGCGCGTCGTATTCGTCGATAAAAACGTGCGCGTCGGTATCGCGCCAGCGTTAAAGGGCAAACTGCGCGTGCAAAGCACGGGCGGCGCGGTGTATCTGAAAGCGAACGAAGCGTTTTCCCAAACCCGCCTCCAGCTGCAGGATGTGGAGAACGGCGAGATCATCATGCTCGATGTCACCGCTGGCGCGAAAGGTTCATCTGAGCCGGTAAAGTTGGTTTATGAAGGTGGCGACAGTGAGGCCGATGCCAGTCCTGAGCAGACTGAAAAGGCCAAAGAAGAGAAGAAAGTCAGCTACTCCGCGCCGCTGCCGGTGCTTCTCACGCGTTACGCATCTCAGCGATTATATGCACCGCTGCGCACAGTTGAGCCGGTTCCCGGCGTGCGTTCGCTGCCGCTGCATTTACCCAAACGCATTACCACGCTCTATCCTGCCGAGCCGTTAGAGATCCAGCCTATCGCCGCATGGGCGGTGCAAAGTCAGAACGTGGTGGCGTTTCGCGTCCGCAACATTACCAGCCGTAAAATCGTTCTCGATCCCCGCTCGCTGCAGGGCAAGTTTGTCTCCGCCACTTTCCAGCACCGCTTCCTCGGTTTAGTCGGCACGCCTGAAGACACCACCATGCTCTATCTGGTGATGGATTCACGCCCCGAAAACGCATTAATTCCTGAAGCGAAGGTGAGCCGCAAAGCGCGAGGTAAACACCATGCAGATTAAATCGAACACGCTGGTCAAAGTGCTGGTGCCGGTGTTCCTGCTCGCGGGCGTCGCGGTTGGCATGAAAAGCTGCAGCATCAAAAACGAGACGGAGAAAACCAGCGCCACGCCAGAAAAGCCCAAAGCGCTGGCCGATCTGACGCCTGCTGAGCTCAAGGCGCTGGGAGTCGAAGGTGATACGCCAGAAGATACGCTGCGCACATTGGTTGGCACGCTCAAAACCATTCGCGGCAAGCAGGAAACACTCGACCGCCAGAACCTCGACCTGGTGAAAGAAAATGAGCGTCTGCGAACTCGTAACCAGAACGTTGCCCGTCAGGTAAACGAAGCGGTATCGAACTATCAAAAAATTGCCGAAGACCGCCGCCAGCAGCTGCAGCAGGAACAGCAATCGCTGACCAGCAAAGTGCAGGAGCTGAGTAATCAACTGGCCAAACGCATGGCTTCCGATAAGCAGGAACAGAACAATAGCGATATTCCACTAGGCCTTGGACTCGATGATGTTGCCAGTGGCAGCACCAGTGATGGCGTGATGTGGGTTTCACCCAGCGATCAGCGCAGCAGCGGCACGGACGCGGGTTCAACTGCCGCCGACGGTAAATCTACGATGAGTGGATTTCCAACATCATTCCTCGGCGATAATGCGCTGAGTAAGAGCAAAAGTAATTACGAGCAGAAGGTGAAAGGCTACTCCAACAGCCAGAAGGAAGAAGAAAGCACCGAGCCGGTTTATACGCTGCCGGAAAACTCCACGCTGATTGGCAGCAAAGGCATGACCGCGTTGCTGGGGCGCGTGCCGATTAATGGCACCGTCACTGATCCTTATCCATTCAAAGTGCTGATTGGCCGTGAAAACCTCACTGCCAACGGTATCGATTTGCCCGATGTTGAAGGCGCGATTGTTTCCGGCACCGCATCGGGCGACTGGACGCTTTCCTGCGTGCGCGGTCAGGTGAACTCTATCACCTTCGTCTTCAGCGATGGCCGGGTGCGCACGCTGCCGCGCCCGGACACTAACGGCAAGAGCAACGGCCAGGATGGTGGCAAGAAGCAGGACGGCGGCATCGGCTGGATCTCGGATGAAGCCGGGATTCCCTGCATCAGCGGCACGCGTAAATCCAACGCATCAACTTACCTGCCAACCCTCTTTGCGCTTTCCGGCGCAGCCGCTGCCGGTGAAGCGCTCAACGAAAATCAGCGTACCGGGCAAACCAACGCTTATGGCGGCGTGACTTCTACGCTAACCGGCGATGCCGGACAGGCCGCGATGGGCAAAGCGATTGCCGGTGGCGTCGGCGATGTTTCCGAATGGGTGAAACAGCGTTATGGCCAGACGTTCGACGCGGTGTATGTGCCGCCTGGCGCGAGTCTAGCCGTTCACATCACGCAGCAGCTGGCGATCGATTACGAAGATAAAGGCCGCAAGGTGCGTTACGACTTCAGCGTGCCGGGTAATGCCGTACGTATCGGACTGGACTAAGGGGATTGCGAATGAACAGAGCATTTATGCCGGTCGCGTTCGCCGCGCTGATGTCGGTCATATCAGGCTGCAGCACGTCAAAAGATGAAATGCTGCCAGCGGGTGACAGCAACATGCTGGAGCTGTGGCAAGGCAAAGGCGCGAGTGGTTCAACTCAGCAAGGCGCGCAGGGACGTGAAGCGCTGCGCCGCCCGCTGAGTGAAACGGAAGATCAGCGTGCCGACAAACTCGACCATTCATACAGCCGCACGCAGGAAAGCGAGATAACTCAGCAATTCCCGCGCCTGCCAAATCCCGACATGGTGATGTACGTGTTTCCGCATCTTGCCGGTGGCAACTCGCCGGTTCCCGGCTACAGCACTGTGTTTCCGTTTTACAGCCAGGTGCAGTACGCCTTGCCGGGTGAGCGCACGGAGGATCTGTAATGATGTTTTCCCTGTTTAAAAAGCCCGCCTCAGAAGCCAGCAACATCCCTGAAAGCAGCCAACCGCAGCCACTTCCGCGCCCCGGCAAAATGACGGTGCAGGATGAAGCGGCGCTGTATCACGCCAAACCTTCCATCATTGATTACCTGCCGTGGGCCGAATATCTGCCGGAAGATAAATGCCTGCTGCTTGATGACGGCGTTTCAGTCGGCGCGGTTTATACCATCACGCCGATTTCATCCGAGGGTCGCACCGCCGCGCGCCTGGAGGAAATCCGCGATCAGGTTGAAGATGCGCTGCAGGACAGTCTGGAAGAAGATGATATTTCGCCGTGGGTGGTGCAGTTCTTTTGTCAGGATGAAGACGATCCATCGCCCTATCTGAACACGGTCAAAGAGTATGTAAAACCGTGGGCGCGCGGTACGGAATTTACCAATGCCTGGCTGGGTGAAACCGAGCGCCATTTGCAGGACATCGCCATTCCAACGGGGTTATTCCGCGACACGCTGGTCACTGGCCAGCCGTGGCGCGGGCAGCAGCGCCGCACGCGCATGGTGATTTATCGCTGGGTGCCAGGTGCCGCCAAAGGTGTGAAAGATGTTCACGCGCTGCCGCCCGTCACAATGTTGAATCAGGTTTGTGACCGGCTGGCAGCATCGCTCGGCGCATCTGGCGTTGCGTGCCAACGCCAGACCGGCGCGCAAATCCATGAATGGTTGCTGCGCCTGTTTAATCCTGATCCGCAGCACGGCCTGAGCAAAGAAGCGTTTTACGCCGCCGCGAAGCATCATGATGTTGAAGCTGGCGAGCTACCGATGACCAACGATTTTGCCGAAACGCTGTGGTACACGCCGCCGCGCTCAGACATCGAAAACGGCGTGTGGTGGTTCGATGACAAACCGCATCGCGCGATTGCCATCGAACGTCTGCGCCGCCCGCCTGAACCCGGCATGCTGACCGGTGAAATGGCGCGCGGCGAGCATATCAACGCATTGATGGATCTGCTGCCTGAAGGCACTGTGGTTTCACTGACCATCGTTTCCCAGCCGCAGGACGTGCTGGAAAACGACTTTATTAAGCTGGCCAAAAACGCCGTGGGTGAAAACACCGAATCCGGGCGCGTGCGTGAGGATGTGCGCGAAGTGAAAGAGTATCTTGGCCGCCGCCATAAGCTGTATCGCGGCGCGCTGACGTTCATGCTGCGCGGCGACGATCTGGCCGACCTCAACCGACGCCAGCAAAACATGTCGGCGGTGCTGCTGACCTCTGGCCTGCAGCCGGTGCGTCCCGAATACAACGTGTCACCGCTGAATACCTGGCTGCGCGCGCTACCGATGTGCTTCAACCCGCAGAAGGATCGCCGCCACTGGTATACGCGCCTGACGTGGGTGCAGCATCTGGCGGGTTTGCTGCCGGTAACAGGCCGTGCCACCGGCAGCGGTCATCCCGGCTTCAGCTTCTTCAATCGCGGCGGTGAACCGCTGACCTTCGACCCGATGAACAAACAGGACCGCACGCAGAACGCACACATGCTGCTTTTCGGACCAACCGGCGCGGGCAAGTCGGCCACGCTGTGCGCTACGCTATCCCAGTTGATGGCCATTCATCGCCCACGGCTATTTATTGCCGAAGCTGGCAACTCGTTTGGCCTGTATGCCGACTATTGCGAAAGCCTTGGCCTAACGGTGAATAAAATCGGCATCCGTCCCGGCTGCGGCGTAAGCCTGGCACTGTTCGCCGACGCGCATCAGTTGCTCGATCTCAAGCCTGAGCAGCTGCAGCTCAACGAAGCCGACATCCCGGACGCCGATGAAGACGACGGTGATGAACAGCGCGACATCCTCGGTGAAATGGAGATCGCCGCGCGTATGATGATCACTGGCGGCGAAAAGCGCGAAGAGGAGCGGTTAACGCGCTCTGACCGTGGCCTGATCCGTGAAGCCATCATGATGGCTGCGCAAACCAGCTACGACGAATCGCGCCAGATGATTGCAGAAGACCTGCAGACCGCGCTGTTTGCCATTGCGCGTGATAACAGCGTGGACAGCAGCGGCCAGCCGCTTCTGACCGAGCGCCGTCGCGCGCGTGCCGATGAAATGGCAGGTGCGATGTCGATGTTTACCAGCGGCTTCGAAGGCGAACTGTTCAACCGTCCCGGCACGCCTTGGCCAGAGGCAGATGTAACCCTTATCGATCTCGGCACGCTGGCGCGCGAGAACTATGGTGCGCAGATGGCGTTGGCGATGGTTTCCCTGGTGAACACCATCAATAACATCGCCGAGCGCGATCAGTATCTCGACCGTGAAATCGTCTTTGCCATCGATGAAGCGCACATCACCACCACTAATCCGCTGCTGTCTCCGTACATGACCAAAGTGGTCAAGATGTGGCGTAAGCTCGGTGCATGGCTGTGGATGGCCACGCAGAACCTGGCGGATTACCCGGACATCGCCGAGAAGATGCTGAACATGGCTGAATGGTGGCTTTGCCTGACGATGCCGCCTGATGAAGTGGAGCAAATTGCGCGCTTTAAGAAGCTGAGCGATGAGCAAAAATCGGTGCTGCTTTCTGCCAGTAAGCTGCCGCGCTGCTATACCGAAGGCGTGGTGCTTTCGAAGAAAACCGAAGCGCTGTTTCGGGCAGTGCCGCCCAGCCTCTACCTTGCTCTTGGCATGACCGAGAAAGAGGAAAAAGCCGAACGCCGTAAGTTGATGAAAGAGCACAACTGTAGCGAGCTTGAAGCTGCAGTGATCGTTGCCCTCCAGCTCGATGCGGCGCGCGGCCTCAAGTCTGCCGCCGTTTAATCAGGGAGCCGTATGTTAAAACTAAAATATCCCGTACCCCGCATTACCAAAGCAATTTCCCGGCATGCTGCACGCACGCTTTTTACTCTGATGCCGCAGGGTGAACCTGAAATCCTGATGAGCGATCTGACATTATTGGACAGGCTATACGATGAGATTCGTACGCGCGTTAATCCGCCCGTGCATATCACCAGCCATCCGCAGCGCGTTGGTAGCCATTCATGCCTTGCGCTGCACTTCAAAGGTAAGCTGTGCAGCTCGATTGACCTGCTGATTACAGTGAATAGCCACCTGAGTTGGCCAACGGAAGATGACTATCATCATCCGCGCTGGTACATGACAGTTGTAGACGCAGCAGATCTGCTTTATCTCCAACTTTATCTGGCGCATAAACTCTCATCAAAAGACATGAAATGAGGCCTGTTTCGGAGCACTCTTGCTTGTGAAGCTGTGCCAAAATTTGCATAGTCTCCACCGTCCCCGACCCAAAGGTTACACCTACCTGGCGTAGTTGTTCTGCACCCCTTCGGGTCGGGGATATTTAATTCCCGATATCCGACACAGAGTTGTTTGCTGTACTCGACTCGCATCCAGCGCACCGTTAGGGCTTCTCTCATTTTGTGGAGTAAGTCTGATGAAGTCGCTGATCCCACTCTTTTTCCTTTGCTCAATATCTCCCGGTTTTGCCGCCGTTACCGTTTTCACTACAGTCGGCCATCCAGCCATTAATGCTGACGCCGATACACGCATGGTGTTTCTCGATGCACCTGACCAGCAGCAAAATGCGATGTTTGGCCAGCTCAGCGGAAATCCGGAAGCCGCTGCGCAGACGGCCAAAAGCGGTCTGCAGCGCATGAGCGCGGATCAACAGCAGCAATTAGTGGAAGCCTGGCGCGGCGTTATTGCTGCGTGGAAGCTTGGCATAGAAAAATATCCAGCGGTGGTCTTCGACGACGTGGACGTGGTTTATGGCACCACCGATGTGGATCTGGCTAAGAACATCCGGGCGCAAGGTGGCCATCCATGACGCGCGCGAAGCTGGCAACTACCGCGCTGCTGTTCGCCGCTATGCAACCGGTAGCCGAATCGGCGATCACCAGCGCGCAGATCATCGCAAGCGCGGTTTCTCCATCCTGCATCAGCTGGCGCGTCAGCGGCATCTGTTACTGGCTTTTCTGCACGCCGTGGGGCTGCAAGGTACGTACTTCGGTCAAAGTAACGCACTTCATCCCAGAAGCCGTGGTGTCGGTATATGCACAACCCGGCGCGAATCCCTGGAAGGAAATGGCGTTCGTCAGCCAGACGGCTGGCGGGCTCGAAAACGGCATGTATGGCGTGCCAGCCGGTGGCGTTAATGAGGAACTTAAAGCACAGGGTAAACGTAAAACCAATCTGCATTTCAAATACGCCGACGCGATTGGCCATCCAGCGACATCGCTAATCGGCGGCAGTATTTCGGGCTATTCCTGTGAGAGCGCGGCAACGCCGCTGAATCCTTACTTCCTCAGCACGCTCGATACGCTGGCATGGCGCAGCGGCACACCGGAATCGCTTTACCCGGAAGCACTGGTACCAGGCATGCGCGAGATTGGCAGCCAGTCAACGGCCAACATGTGGAGCAACGTCTATCCACGATCGGGCTTTGTCACGCAGACCGATGACGACAAAGCCGCCGCTGTGGTGGCGCAGCGAGTTGCCGACATCATCACCCGCACCGGGCAGCCGCACGTCTATCAAACCCTGAAAGGCAATCCTTCCCCTGGCTACTGGCCGCCCGGACCGGTTGAGGAAAACACCGGACTCAAGAACCACAAATGGCAGCGGTTGTCTCCGCAGCTCAGTGAAAGCTGCGCGGTTTTCCCGGATGGCAATTTCACGCCAGCCGTTGATGGTAATGAAGCCTTTGCACTCTGGCAGCCATACAGCTGCTGTCAGCGACGCGGCCAGACCTTCCTCTACAGCACTGACTTTGGAGGTGAATCATGATCCCTCGTTTTTCATTCGCCGCGTCTGCATTGTTGATTGCTACCAGCGCGCAGGCACTTGATGTTTCGCTGCCGCAGGTGCAGGACAGCAGCATGGGCTACGGCAAAAGCGCCAGCGGCGCGGTGTCCGACAAGCTGTTCTATACCCTTGGCGGCGGTTCGGTGATCTCTCAGCCAGCCACGCGCAGCAACATGCAGAAATTGGGGCTGGATGTTGGCTGGAGCTCAGATCTGCAGTGCGGCAACTTCGACCTCAAAACTACCGTGGGCAATCAGCTCAACGGTATGACCAACGGTTTCAAAAACCTGATGGGCGATGTGGTTCAGGGTGCAACTGGCGCAGTGGCCAGTTTGCCAGCGATGGTGATCCAACGCGCCAATCCCGGTCTGTATGAGATGCTCACCAACGGTGTGCTGCAGGCAAATGTGGCGTTCGACAAGGCGCAGCTCAACTGCCAGAACATGGCCAAACGCATGGTGGATTTCTCGGACTCCAGCAAATGGACGCAGCAAGCCGCGATGGATGAGTACAAGAAGCTGGTGAACAGCGGCGACGTAGACGCAATTCGCGTAAACGATGCCGGTGAAAAAGTGACGGGTGAGTCAGGCAGCAACTGGGTCGGCGGTGAAAAACGCGGTGGTCGCGGCCAGCGCGCGATTCGCCCGACTCATGACCTCACCGCTGCGGGCTACAACATGATGAACAACCTGGCTGTTACCAGCACTGGCAGCGTGACGGGTGACAGTTGCAGTGGCGGCAGCTGTGGCAAATTTGCTAACTCTGAAGAAGCTGCAGCAGCAGTGGTTAAAGTGCTGGGCGATCGCTCGATTCGCACCTGTAAAGATGCCGCACAATGCACCGATGGCGATATCGATCAGCAACCGGGCGCCAGCGTCGCCGGAACCGGCTTTTCGCCCATGCTGGAAGAAGCTACACGCATCAATGGCGAGCAACTGGTGAAACTGGTTAACGGCGCGGAGAAACCCAATGCCGAGAATCTGGCGAAACTGCGCACCGGCAGCCTTGCGATCACCAGCGGCGTAATCAAAGCGCTGCAGCGCGACCCGGACAACGCGGCGCTGGTTGGCCGCCTGGCGGGTGAACTGGCAATGGCTGACACGGTTGAAACCGCGTTGCTGATGCGCCGCATGATTGTGACCGGTCAATCGGAGCCGAATGCAGCGGCAATGCCAGAAGCACTGCAGGAGGGCGATCGTCGCGTTGAATCGCTCGATCGGGAAATCACTGCCCTCAAGAACGAAATGGAACTCAAGCGCGAGCTGGCGCGCAACTCCGTGCTAACCATTATCGATCGCGAGAACAATCGCGCCACAACGAACCCGCAGCGCCAGCCGCATGAAAATACTGATTCGCGTTTCAATCAGCTTTCTGCGCCATCCGGGGAGGAGTGAGATGCGTAAATTTTTGAAGGTTTTCGCATGGCTGTTAACGCTCACCGCAATAGTCTGCATCACTCTGGCATTGTTCTGGTCTGCCAGTAAATCACCTGAAGCACTTACGCATCTCATGCGCTGGTTTGATAAAACCTGGATAGCCTGGCTGATATGGCGGCTGGTGATTTATGCAGTAACCGCTTACTTCGCCTATCAATGCTGGCAATTGAAGAAATCAGATCCTGCCTGGCGTCGCATGATTCTGCGTATCTGCAGCATTGGCACGCTCTATATCGTCGTCATGGAATGGGCGCTGTACTCCACAACAGGAGGCCACTGATGAGCACGAACAGCTATCTGGAGTTCTTTCTTACCCTACTGGGTTGGATCATCAATAACGGCATCTGGGGTCTGCTGATATCCACTGGTCTGTTTGCAGTGCCGCTGATATTCAAAGTGGTGGGGATCTGGCTCAAGGTGCGCGAGGAAGGTGATGACGAGGGCAACAAAGGTAAGCTGTCACTGCCACGCATCGAGAACGCGCTCTACAGCGCGTTTTTCGTCATGCTGGTTTGCTGCCTGCCTATCATCAATGTCAGCCTCGACAGCATTCAATACGATGAATCCCGCTCCAAGAGCTGCGGCACCTGGACGCCAAAAGCGCCGGATGAAAGCGGCTACTCGACGATCATCAGCAGCATGGATGGGCAAACGGCAGCAGCGCCAATTTGGTGGGTGCTGATGCACAAATTATCCAAAGGCATCACTCAGGCAGCTGTGGCCACAATTCCCTGCCGCCCGGATTTACGCCAGCTGCGCTTTGAGGTGCAGCATACTCGCATCAGCAATCCGGCGCTCGCCGCCGAGCTGCAGGATTTCACCAACGATTGCTATGCGCTGGCGCTTTACCTGTGGAAGCAGCAGGATCAGGGACAAACGAAAGAGGAGGATGCGCTGCGCGATGTTGAGTGGCTGGGCAGCAACACTTTTTTGAACGGCAGCGGTTATTACGATCAACTGCAATCCAAGACGCCACGCGCATCATTCCCGTGGAACGAAAGCCGCGACAGCGGCAGACCTGACACCGGTCGTGGTGGTTATCCAACCTGCCGCGAATGGTGGTCCAGCGCCGATACCGGGCTTGAGGCGCGCGTAGTCGATCAGGCTTCACCCGGCATGTGGCTGCGCATGTCTGCAGCACTAAAAATGATGGGCAAGGACAACGCGGAATATAAAGAAAGCATTGTTCGCCGCCTGGTGAGCCCCGAAAGTTTGACCGTGTCGCAGAATGGCCGCACCTATGCCGGTTATGGCGGCAATGCCGACTTCACACTTGATAACTCCGCCAGCCGACTCGGCAGTATTGCGGGGATGTCATTGGGTAGTTTGGCAGCGTTCCCGGCATTTGATGCGATGCGCCAGGCATTACCGATGGTTCAGGCCTTATTACTGATGGCCATTTACGTAATGCTGCCATTGATATTAGCGTTCGGTAGTTATGAGTTCAAAACCGTTATTACTGTCAGCTTTGTGGTGTTCGCGCTTAATTTCCTGACGTTCTGGTGGGAACTGGCGCGCTGGCTCGACAGCTGGTTGATGGAAGCGCTTTATAGTTCAGATACGCATAGTCGCTGGAATGCGGCTGGATTCCAGAATAGCTCTGACGATTTGATTATGAACTTTGTAATGGGCGCGATGTTTATTTTCTTACCCATGCTGTGGGTGACTGCATTTTCTTGGGCTGGAATTAGAGTTGGCGGTTTGGCCGATGCAATGAGCTCAGGCGTGAAATCAACTCAGTCTGCTGCTGGAAAAGTCGGAGAAAAAATAGGTGGTAGAATAGGATGAAATGGAAGGCGCAACGGATGCGCCGAATTCACTCTTGGGCTAATTAAAACGATAAAGGCAACGCGTTAATTAACAGGTTAATCTTAATCATCATCTCTCACGCCACCTGAATAATACCCATATCCTTCTGGCCCATCACGATAACCATCCCCTCGCGGCTCATCGTCATCGTCAAAAACGGTACTATTGTGCTCCGTAACGTGGCTTTCGGTATTACCGTAAATTAAAGCACCGAGAACAATAGCTGCGACGATTAATATAATTCCTGAAAGATTGTAGAAAAGAAAAATTGCAAAAGCCAAAACAATACAGGCGAGGAGAACTCTACTGCTAGTCGAAGCAGGAAGTTTACTCTTAATCGTTTTAAGTTTACCTCTGAAATGCCGATTTTGAATGCGCACGATTGCCTCAATTCCAGAATGTATATGTCAAAGTCTAATCCCAATACATGATGATGCAACCTATATCGCCTGTTGACCGTCAAATGCAATGTTGATAGTTTGGGCTTGTTGCCATAGTTGTTTACGCAACCAACAAAGCCCTCATGACCTGAAAGGGGCACCCCAGCGGCGGTCATCAGCGAAAGTTTCAGCAGCCTGTGAGAAACGCCATTTGGCGGCTGCATCCGGGATAACCGGCAAAGCTACTCAACCTTTGCAAGTAGCGGGCAAAAGCAACGTCCAAGGTTTCCATCACTTCACTACGGTTCAATCAACTTCATCTCATCGATACTAGCTACAGCGCACGGCCAGTTTGCGTGATCGTTTCCGCCATTTGGAACATTTGGCGACGAACGTACCTCGCAAATACAGGCAGAAGCTGCGCGGCGTCACTTGCGTTGGCGCGTAGCAACAACCAAGTGACGCGCGCAGCGCGTATACGTCAACACCACGTAATACGGCCTTCTGCGACGACGCTTACCGTCTGACCAACACGTAGTTCGTTATTACAACTATCAACCGCACCAACATTCAGTGAACGTTGGCAACTTATCTGAGGAGGAAATCAACGCGATATCAAGGCGACGTCAGCGAACCTGACGGACGGAGGCGTCCTGAGAAATCAGGAACCGGCATTAGCCGCGATCAGCTCTGAGAGCTGTGGAGACCTCGCAACAACTCAACATTTCGCCGCCCCGATGCACAGATATCCGCTGAGACGCAGGAAGCGCAACCTGAAACCGTGCCGTCGGGGTAGAGATGTTTTGGAGAAAGTATGTCGCGTGGAAATAAGCTGTTCAGCAAGCAATTGGTAACGCTTGCCAGACAATCTGGCGGCAGCTTTAAAACCGTTGCCGATCGCTCGCGAATAGCAGTACGGCTGGCTGAGCAGATGCTGAAACTCAACATCCAGATCAGGGACGTGAACCATATTAGGACTCAACACATCGAGCATTATGTGCGTAGCCGCCTGGCGGAAGATATTTCCAAGCGAACACTGCAAAACGAGATGGCGGCACTTCGCGCGATTCTGGCCACCGCAGGCAGAACCAAACTGGCCGATCCAAAGCATGAGAAGTTGAGTAACGATGCGCTCAACCTGTCAGGTGCCAGTCGAGCTGGATCAAAGACGGCGATAACGGACGAGCGCTTTCACGAGGCGCTCGCCCTCGTACGCAGTAAAGACGAAGGTGTCGCGTTGGCGATGGAGATTGCGCGTTACCTCGGGCTGAGAACTGAAGAAGCGGTACAGTCGGCGAAATCGCTTAAAACGTGGCAGCAGGCGCTGGCGCGGGGGGATGAGCGATTGCGCGTAGTGTTCGGTACTAAAGGCGGCAGACCGAGAGATACAACGGTCGTCAGGCGCCATGAACTGGTGCGCAGCTTAAATGCAGCGGTAACGTATTCGGTAGAACATGGCGGCAAGTTGGTTGATAGAGCTGGGCTGAGGAGCGCGATCGATCGCTACCGAAATGTGGCTAAGGATGCCGGGCTTACGGGCAAAGAAGCACCGCATAGCCTGAGATATGCATATTCACGTGAGGCTACAGAGTGGCATATGAAAAACGGCCTCAGCAGGAAAGAAGCTGAGGCGATGGTTTCGATGGATTTAGGGCATGGTGATGGGCGTGGATCTTACGTAAAGAGTATTTATAATACCTAGAAACATTAAAGGTTAATAAAATACATCCTTGATGTTATCGTTGCTAAATGTAAATCCTTTTGCAGATATTCTTCTTATGAAAGTTGCATTTTTTAACTCCATAAACTTAAATCCCTGTTCAATTGTCGATATTTTTCCATGCGAAACATTGAGTTCAATTATTGTTTCTAGTATTAAATCCAAGTAATCATGCAAATTCTCAATTAGAATTTTTGTATATGTTGGAATAACACCAGTGTGAACTATGAGGTTTCGAGCTCTATATATTCTTCTAATCTGTTGAGAGACACGCTTAGAATGTGTTTCTAAGCCTGATGTTATCATTTTGGGATCAGACATTATGGATTCATAATACTCTATCCTGTCATTTAGGAGATGAAAATCTTTGGTGGATTGCTTCAATTCAACTAGTTTATTTTTATACTCTGGTAGAGATAAAAGTTTCATCACTTTTAACGGTGCACTCTCCCCATCAATGCCATTCAACACTTGGCGGGTTAACTTCCCATTCCAATTAATGAGATCCCTTGTCAACATTCGAACTAATCTTGGATAGTATGTGAAATTAAGAAAAGGCAGAGTAGAATCGACTATGTTCAAAATGTTACTTTTGTCGTTATTTGCGGGGATTATTGACTCAAATGCTATCCAAAGGTTTATTATTTGATTGTGCTCTGAGTTGCTATTTAAGGCCATTGAGTGGAGTTGAGCTGCATTCGCGAACTTCTGAAATGAACCTGTCTTCATTCCAAATTTTGTAATGAATTCATTTATTTTTATTAAGGATTTAACTTTCGTGGTATCAACACACTTAAGCATTGGGTTAACGCCACTTTTTCTCTTCTTAATTTCCCCTTTAGTTAAGTTAATAACTAAGCATTCATCCTTAAAGGATAACTGCTCCTTATGATGGAAAAGGGAAAAAATTGTCCCAAAAGTCTTTAATCTTTCATCAGCGCTTTGCTTGGCTGAACTTAAATCCATAGCTTCAACTTTATCAACTTTCAGATATAGACCATCCGTTTTAGATAGCATGCCTCTAGTGTTGTTATTAATATCAACACCCTCTATCTCCGAGAATATTTCAGAAATGGAAATGTTTAAGACCTTTGCTGCATCTTCTAATCCAGAATACAAATCTAGACCTTTGTATATTATGCAGAATTGGTCGGGTGAGTTTGGAAACAGTTTTAGAAATTCCTTTATTGCGACATTACCTTCTACACGTCTTTGCCCGTGATAAAAGAATTTTTGAATTGAATCGCTAATGTAGCGTTCACTGTAATTGAAGTTCAACAAGGTTGTGCCATAACTTCTAGCTAAATTCCTAATTGCTTTTTTGTCATGTATCTCAGTGATTTGGCCAATTAGCAACTCTTCATTTCTTAATTTGTACTTAGGGAGGTTAATGTAGCTCAAAAGAACTTCAATCGTAGTTTTTTTCTCATCGATAGGTGTTTTGGGTGGTCTTAAAATTGATATGAATTCTTTCAGATCAATATCCACAAGACTCAGTACAACAGGATCTTTTTCTATGCTATCGCACAACTCCTCAAGAACATGGTCTATATTTGGCTCTTTAATCTGTCCTTTTTTTACAGCATTAATTACAACCAAAGCCTCCCCGCACAATAAACTTGAATTCATTGCTGATGGTTTGTATGTATCAAGGCTAAAGTCGAAAAATGCTTCTTCGAACATCTGACAAAAATAAAGGAGGCTTGAGCTCTCTGCAGGTAAATCCCAATTCCTAAGGTTTCTAAATCGCACAATATTTTCCATTTAAAAGAGGATTTTTAATTTAACAATCATAAACATGGCATCTATGATTTGCATTCTATTGAAAATAGTATATTCACAGGTTAAAGTTTATGCGCATCGAAAAGCTTCACGGACCCGAAAAGAAGCGCCAACTGGCGGTCCCAATACTCGCACACCTTTAGAGCGGGTGCCATCTACGATGGTTAAGGTTCTCTCATCACATCGCCATACGGCTTGCATTACCCACCCTGACGGGGATTTACTCCCGTTAGCGGATAAATCCCCACCTAAACAATCTGGAGGATTTATTCATGGGCTATGTTCACTCATATTACCAAGTGAAATCTGTACCCAACGATCAGTGGCTGCTGTTAACAACACAAGTCGCCAACGTTTTTTTGCTCACCCAAAACCGGCATATACCAGGTTATCTGGACCCAATGGTGCTTTGCACTGCTGACGGCCAATATCCACTACTTAAACCAAGCGATTTACTCGTAGAAGGACTCGATGGCCAACCGGCGATCGCGTTCAACGGCGAAGAACGCTCGGATATGTCATATGAGACGTTTCACCTCAGCCAGCATTCATCGGGCTACGGTTTTTGTAAAACCACGTTCCTTTGGACGCCATCCCGACCATACGACTTCATGGTTAAAGCGACGTTGCTGATAGCACACCGCTTCTGTCCAGGCTGCTACAACATCGGTTCAGACGGCACGCTGGAAGAATGGACCAACGTTCAGGTCTGGCTATCGCTCAACTTAGGCGGTAAGTGGCCAATCCCGGAATCCATCACACTCAAAGACGAATAACTTCGTTTTCAATTCACCCACCACCCTGTGGCGCATCTCTTCGCCATCAGGGGGATAGATGCGCCTTTTGAGGAGTATCTAATGCCTACCAAACGTAAACCCCGTAAGTCACAAACCAACCAAGTTGATCTTTACCAGCAAGTCACCGACAAAATCGTCGCGTCGATCGAGCTAGGAGTTTTACCCTGGCGTAAACCGTGGCGAGACAGCAAGCGTTTCGCTGAATCACCAATACCATCAAATGCATCGACCGGTCGGCACTACAACGGCATCAACATCATGCTGCTGTGGCTGTCCGCTGAGGAGCAAGGGTTCAATTCCAATCGCTGGCTAACGTGGAAACAGGCGCAAGCTGCCGGTGGTAACGTTCGCAAAGGCGAGAAAGCGACTGTGGCGGTGTTCTTCAAACCGTTTGAGGTTGAATCCACCGACAAAGCTGGCCAACCGCACACCAACGCACAAGGTGATACGGTGATGGAGCAACGCATCATGTTGCGCAGCATAATGCTGTTCAATATCGAGCAATGCGAAGGACTACCGGAAAAAATCATCGGCGCTGCGCCTGAAATTCTGGATGATGAATCCGTTGATACGTTGAGCGCGCCAGTCTTCAATGACATTGTGACCATTGCAGGTGAATCTGGCGTTCGCGTCAGTTACTCCGAGCAAAACCGGGCTTACTACAACTCGATGAAGGATCAAATCGTCTTGCCGCTGCGTAAGCAGTTTTTTACCGAAGCAGACTTTTGTTCGACTTTGTTGCATGAGCTAGTGCATGCAACCGGCCATCACAGCCGACTCGATCGGGAAGGCATAACATCGACTTCCCGCACGTTTGGCGATCCGGTTTATGCCTTTGAAGAGTTGATTGCTGAGCTGGGCAGTGCCTTCCTCTGCGCGCATTTGGGCGTTTATGGCGAGGTGCAGCACGACAGCTATATCGATCACTGGCTGAAGATACTGAAGTCCGATAAGAAAGCGTTGTTCCGCGCCTGCCGTATGGCTCGTGAAGCTTCAGAACACTTGCTTAAACCGCTTCATGAAGCAGCTGAAGAAGACGCAGCCTGAAACCAAACCATCTCCTTCCGGGGATGGTTTCTTTATGCTGGGCAATTTAATCGCATTTTTCAAAAATGATTTTACGCTGTGATTGCTTGCAGCCTGGAACGATAGTGCCTCCGATCTGGAGGTGAATCATGTTCCCAAAATTACAAAACAAGTTCAGACGCAGCAATTTTCAGCCCTCTTTACCAGTCAAACGAGAAGGCTACTTCACACCGCAAAACCATCAATCGTTGTTCGGCATGCCAACACGTCAGGCACTGCTGAAGAAAATCTGGCAGAGCTCATTACTGTCGAAATCTGCATATGCAGAATTCTGCCTGGAACCACTGCAAAATCTTGCCGAACGTTATCAAAACTTACCTGCCACGCGGATCACCGGCTGGAACAGAGTCGGCGGATTGCTGGATCTCACTCTGCATCACACCGTCACTATGCTGCAGCTATCTAAAGGCATGGTGCTTCCTGCCAATGCTGCACCTGAAGATCAGGCTGCGCAGTCCAGTCACTGGAACTGCGTGGTGTTCTGGCTTGCGCTTTACTGGCACGTTCCCGAGTTGCTTTACATCGAAGCGGAACTGGAAGATGGGCATATCTGGCAGCCAATTTCGAGCGCGCCGGATCAGCAATATCGATTCAGAAAAACCCGTCATTCAGAAGGGCCAGCTAAAGAAAGTGTAATCAGACTGGCATTCACTGTCTCGATGTTGCCTAAAATCGCGTTAAATTGGCTGGAAAAACAGCCCAATGCACGGGATTGTCTGTTTCTTGAACTGGCCGGAATCAATTCAACAGAAAAGCAGGTCCATGCATTACTCAACAAAGTGCAGGCGCAATTATTATCAGCCGAATTAAATGAAGGCCAAAATTTGGAGCAAATAAATCCAAATTTACATCCGAAAATGCCGAGTGAATTTTCCGCTGAAATCCCTACAGGACAGTATGACGACGCAATATACGAGGAATACTTTAGTCATTGTGATGTTATAAAAAATAGCCATTTAACTAATGGTGAAATCGAAATCAACATCAATGATTTAAAGAAAAGCGATCATGGCACTGATATAAATGAATTTCACATCCAGAATGGTAGTCGAATCACTGCGAACAATTCTGATTGTGTTGATATGCCGACCTACGGATCTTCCGAAAGTGATCAAAAATACGTCAGCAATGGTTATCAAATGCAGCCGCTTGCTCCAGAATCGATCCCCGTAACACCTGAGATGACCTCACAGATTTCTAAGAAACAGATCGGCGAGACATTTTGGTCTTGGCTGGTTGAGGGTCTCGAAAATGGAACGATAGCGTGCAATGAAGCAGATTCACGCGTGCAACTGGTCGCTGGTTTTGTTTTCCTGCTTGTACCGGGCATATTTTATCGATATCTGAAGCAAACCGGTCAGTCTGCTGATGAGCGCGAAAACGTTCAGGCAGGGTTTGAAAGACTCAACCGACATCGGCGTAACAATGGTAAACGTTTTACGTTTGCCACTCTCTACAACAGTGCCGACCGTAACGGCCCTTACAAACGTGTGAAAGGCTATCTGGTCAAATCCACGATGATCATCCGTAGCTCTGATGTGCCGGATGACAGTCAGTTTCTAGTGGTTCCCTGACGCTTTTCTGGAAGGTGTATGGAGGAGAGCTGCTGCTTAAAGGGTGGCATTTTATATTGCTGATCGAAGGAAAGGTTATGAGTCAGGTTGATACCAATACAAGCTGGGAATTTTTGCTGGATGAATACTTTTTCGTAAAGTATCTGCGCCCTCAAACGGAGTGGAGTTACCGAAAAGTCGTCAATGTATTCAGAAGATATTACGGCATGGAGCGTAAGCCATGTGAAATAACTCGTCGTGACGTTCAACAGTGGCGACGGCATGTGATTAATGTCGAAGGCTCTGCAGCTATAACCTGGAATAACAAAGTTGCGCACATGCGCGCGTTGATGAACTTTGCTATGAAAGCGAGTCTTATTCCGCAAGCTGAAAACCCATTCAACGATGTTCTGGTGAGGGCGGATAATAAGCGTAAGAAGACATTATCCAGGCCACAGTTGACTCGTGTTTATCTCCTGATGCAGCAGTATGCTGATTTGGATCATCAACTTTCTATTGCTGAAATGAAGCGCTGCGCATTGCATCCTGCATGGTTTTGGATTGCCGTGTTAGATACACTTCGCTACACCGGCATGCGTGTGAACCAACTGATGCACGTACGACTTATGGACGTTAATCTTGAAGAAAATTGGATCGAACTGCGCCTTGATGGCAGTAAGACACATAGAGAATGGCGCGTTCCGATTGTAGGCCCACTCAAGCCGCAACTTCAGCTCTTGGTAAGACGAGCTATAGAAAATGGTGCAGAAGTTGGAGATGCTATCTTTGACGTTAATCGATTTCTATGGACAGAGTTCGAAAGAGAGAGCTTGCCCCCCGTTGCAACATTACAACCGGTTAAATCGTTTTTCAGGCGCTTATCTAAGGAGTGCGGATTTGCTGTCTCCCCGCACCGGTTCCGACACACCCTTGCAACCGAGCTGATGAAGTCTCCCGATCGTAACCTGCAAATGGTAAAAGGATTGCTTGGGCATCGAAGCGTTACGACAACCATGGAGTATATTGATATCAACCTTGATGTTACAGGTCGTACATTGGAGCGCGAGTTAGGCCTTTATACAGATGGCAGGATAATGAGTAACATTGATTCTGAATAATACTAATTTCCGACTCCTATTTAAATGGCGGCAAGCAGTTATTACTGCTGCCGCTAAATTTATTATTTATTGATTTATCCTCAGTTTTGTTAATTGCATTCCATCTTATTTACTTTTAATAGCAATCCGTGAGCTTACTGATTATCTGAGGTTTTTATGATAAGCTCTCGTGACTCTCAATCTTCCTGGTCCAGTTAGTAATGCACAAAATCGACGATAAAAAAAAGAAGAAAAAAGCAACAGCTACTGAAGTGGCGGAACTTGCTGGCGTCTCCAAATACACCGTGTTGAGGGCTTTCAAAGATGGGGCGTCGATTTCATCTCATGCCAGAGAAGCGGTCATGGAAGCTGCCAACAAACTGGGATTTCGTCCAAACCTGTTGGCTCGTAGCCTTAAAAATCAGAAAACCAACTTGATTGCCATTCTGGTCGATGAATTTCAAAATCCACACACTCTGATGATCCTGGATGAGGTCAGTAAGCAGTTAGGCGACCGTGGATACATGACCATTTTATTTAATGTAAGCTCCGAAGAAGAATATATGTCGGTGCTTAATATGGCTGGGCAAATGCAGGTTGATGGAATGATATTTGCTGCTACGATTTTACGAGATGAGTTAATCGTAACAGCAAAAGAACTTTATCACGTACCTTCATTTCATATATGCCGTAGCACCGACAATCCTGATGTTGATGTCGTCAATATCGATGGTTTTGATGCGTCTAAACAGCTCGGAGAGTTACTCATTCAACAAGGCTATAAACGATTTGCTTACATGAAGGGTCATGACACGCCATCATCCCAGTTAATGCGCATTGATGGCTTTCGCACTAGTTTGAAAGAAGCAAATAAGAATATTGATAAAATATTTATTTCAGGCCATTACGATCGCGAACTTTCATATAAGCTGATTACAGAACATTTAAAAAATACTCCCGAAGAGAACAGGATTGATGCACTCTTTTGTGAAAACGATGTCTTGGCCGTTGGCGCTATTCAGGCGGTAAGAGATTTCGGTCAGGGGGCTCATATTGGTATCGTGGGTTTTGATGATATAGCTGAAGCTCGAACAACAACCTGGGAATTAACCACATGGTCTCAACGGGCCGATCTTCAAATTACCGAGGCTATTAACCGCCTTATTGATGGGATTTCCGACGAAAATGGTGACTGGCGGTTTGGTGAAATTCGAGTACGTAAATCCCATCTTAAGCCAACCCTTTGACCCTCTATGACGGGGTCAAATTAGACAGGGTTTAAGCTTAAGCCGTGCCTTGATGTGTCTAAAAAAGATACAGCCACTACAATCCTTATAACATCCCCTATAGAAATCGCACTTTTAGTTCATTTCAAAAAACCTAACCACCACGTTAGTTAATTACCTGATTATTATAATAAAAACTAATTAAAAAGCCCCTTGCAATAGTAGACCTTCTCTTGCCATCGATGGCAAAAATCCATTGCCATCGATGGCAGATATACACATAATCGCAACAACTCTGGTGTTGGCAATGGTTACAAGGTGAAACTGGCATCATTCTGTAATGAGGTGATGACCTTGTGATGTATGGGACAAAACGTTTCGCAATGTTTGCTGCACCAAAGCGTTTTCAGGGATATGTAATATTAAAAAGCAGGATAGTTATGTGGTCTGATTTAATAGTTAAATCAGTTAATTATTCTATAAAACACTGTCTATAAGATTCACCTTATCTATTTAGTGAGCGTGGTTCGGTTAGTCGGTGACTCTGTATTTTGGAGCATCGTGTGAAACGTAGAAGTTTTATTCAGGCAGGATTGGTGCTGGCAAGCACAGGAACAGCTGCATCAATATTTAAACCAGCCGGTGCAGCTGAAAAAGTATTTAAAGGTGGTGAGCTGTGGCGAGCTAAAGCAACTTTACCTCCTACTCCCGCTGATCCGACTAAAAGATTGTTTTTGACTGAACGTGAAGCAACGTTGGTCAAAGCAATTTTTGATCGTCTTATTCCTGCGGATGATATCAGTATTGGCGCATCTGACGCAGGTTGCGTTGTGTTCATTGATAATCAACTCGCCGGAAGTTATGGCGATGCAGCATGGCGCTATAAAGGCGGACCTTATGAGCAAGGGACCGAATCTCAGGGCAATCAGAGTCCGTTAACCCCACGCGAAATTTACCGCACAGGGCTCATGGAGCTGGAACAACACTGCAAAGATACTCTCGGTAAATCATTTGTTGATTTATCCGACGATGAAAAAGACCACTATCTGGATCAGATGGAAGCGTCAAAATTTAATTATCCAAGCTTTACGTCTTCAGGATCGCTGTTTGGCCAGTTTCTCTCCAACGTAATGGAAGGCTTCCTCGCAGATCCGATTTATGGCGGGAACCGCAACATGGTTGGCTGGAAAATGATCGGCTTCCCAGGCGCTCGCTATGACTATCGCGACGTTGCCAATCTGAAGGGCCAAAAACTCTCTATCGAGCCAGTCAGCATTATTGATCTCCTGAAAGCATAATCAGACGTAAGGTTAAAATATGAATTACACCAGACCAAAAGCTGACGCCGTAATCGTCGGCCTGGGATGGGCCGGTTCTCTCATGGCAGAAGAGCTGACCCGTGCAGGACTCAATATTGTTGTTATTGAACGTGGCGCATGGGAACAAACGCAAAAGAATTTCTCGCCAGCTATTGCTGCAGATGAGCTGCGCTATGGGGTACGTCGTGAGATTTTGAAACCACCAAGTGTGGAAACGCTGACCTTCCGTAACTCGCCTGACCAGAAAGCTCAGCCCGCACGTGAACTCAACATTTTCATGATGGGCAACAGCGTTGGTGGCGCAGGTAAGCACTGGGCAGCGAATGCCTGGCGCTTTAACCCTTCCGATTTTGAGATGGAAACTCGTTTAAAGAAGCGCTATCACAATATGAAATTGGCCGATGGCCTAATCGTTCAGGATTGGGGCGTGACCTATGAAGAACTTGAACCATTTTACGATCGCGTTGAAAAAATCGCCGGAATTTCAGGTAAAGCGGGTGTCATCAAAGGTGTTAAACAGGATGGCGGCAATCCGTTTGAGGGCAGCCGTACAAGCGAATATCCAACACCGCCGCTTATCCGTTCCCATTGGAATGATATCTTTCATAAAACTACAGAGGGTATGGGCTATCACCCGTTCCCAATTCCGGGGGGTACGATTGGTGCCGCATACACCAACCCACTAGGAATCAACCTCGCGCCTTGCACCTATTGCGGATATTGCGGTTTATACGGCTGCGGTAACTGGTCAAAATCCTCACCCAACGCTTGTGTTATTCCAGCCCTGATGGACCGCACTAATCTGACGATGCTGACAGAATGCACTGTGTTGCGCATTGAGAAAGCAGAAGACGGGAAGACTGTTACTGGCGCGACATTCCTTGATTCAGATGGCAATACTGGTTTCCAACCCGCTGATATCGTGTGTATCTCAGCTTATCAGCTGGATAACGTTCGACTATTGCTGTTGTCTGAAATTGGCACGCCATACGATCCTGCTACCGGTAAGGGTACATTAGGCCGCGCCTATAACTATCAAACGATGGTTAATGCGTTCCTCTATTTCGAAAATGAGCATATGAATCCGTTCATTTCGACCGGTGCGCTCTCAACGCAAATAGATGACTTCAATGGTGATAATTTCGACCACACCGGCTTAGGTTTCTTGGGCGGCGCAGGCATTCAGGCGTTATCAGATCAAGGCACCCCACTGAGTCTGGCTGACCGCGTGCCGCCAGGCACTAAACTTTGGGGTTCAAAGTGGAAAAAAGCGTTCCAAAAGAGCTACCAGAACTTCGGTAAGATTCAGGGGCAAGGCACCTCTTATTCGCATAAAGATTCCTACTTGTCGCTCGACCCACACTACAAAGATGACAATGGTCAGCCATTGATGCGGATGACGTTCGATTACAACGAAAACGACAAACGCATGGCGGACTACATTCGCGATCGCATGGAAGAGATTTGCAAAAAGTCTGGTGCTACCTCATGGGAAATCGTTTCAATCCCGGACAAGCATAATTCGCCATTCACTCCTTACGACAGTTCACACACTATCGGTGGCGCAGTGATGGGATTAGACCCTAAGACTTCAGTGCTTAACCGCTATCAGCAGCACTGGGATGCACACAATCTATTCGTTCTGGGAGCGTCATCATTCCCTAACAATGCTGGTTACAACCCGACTATTACCCTTAGTGCTCTTACGCTTTGGACGGCACATGCCATCGTGAATGATTACCTGAAAAATCCGGGTTCACTGGTACGCAAAGGAGCAAACAATGTCTAAAAAAATCCGACGTGCCGGGTTAGGCATCGTTTATCTGGCGGTATTAGGCGCATTGGGTTACACCGCATTGGTGCAATACGATGTGCATAAAAGTTATCCGCAAGCGATTCAGCCAGAAACGGGGGAAGCATTACAGGCGCAGATAAAACGCGGCGAATATGTGGCTCGCTTGTCTGACTGTACTGCTTGCCATACTGCACATGGCGGTCAACCTTTTGCCGGTGGTTATAAGTTAGAAACTCCATTTGGTAACATTCTGTCTTCTAACATCACTTCGGACAAAGAGACTGGTATTGGTAATTGGACGCAGGAACAGTTTGACCGAGCCGTGCGTCATGGCATTGGTTCACATGGCCATCTCTATGCGGCAATGCCTTATAACGCCTATGCCAAGCTTACCGATCAGGATCTAACAGACCTTTGGACTTACATCCGCACCATCCCTGCAGTGAAAAATAAAGTACTGGAAAACCAGCTACCTTTCCCATTTAACCAGCGATGGACCCTCGCCGGTTGGAACCTCATGTTTTTCCGGGACAGAGTGTTTGAACCTGACATCAGTCATAGTGCTCAGCTCAATCGCGGTCAATATCTTGTCGACGGACCGGGCCACTGTGCTTCCTGCCACACGGCAAAAAACTTCCTTGGTGGAGACTCATCTGCATACTTGCAAGGCGGAACCTTAGAGGGCTGGCATGCACCGGACATTACGCCGAATCCATATACTGGACTCGGCTCATGGAGCAAGGAAGACATCGTAAATTATCTGCGTTCAGGCACTAACCGCATGGCTGCATCGTCAGGCCCTATGACTGAAGCGATCGAAAACTCGACTCAGCACATGACGCAAAGTGATTTAGAAGCGATTGCTCACTATCTGAAATCACTACCCGCTTCTGTGGCAATTAGGCCTGCGGCCATCAATAGTAGTGATACTGCGATGGTTGTGGGCAAAAAAGTGTTCGAATCACAGTGTAATGCATGCCATGTATCTGATGGATCAGGTATTCGCAATATGATTCCAACACTGGCAAAAAATCCACAAATCAACGCAGAAGATCCTTCGAGCCTGTTGAATGTCGTGCTTAACGGCAGTGAAGGCCCCTTCACACATGCCAATCCCACATCTGCAGGGATGCCAGATTTTGCGTGGAAATTGTCAGATAGCAACATTGCAGACGTGATGACCTATGTACGTAATAGCTGGGGTAATGCTGCTCCAGCAGTCAGCACTAGTGATGTCGCTAGCGCACGTAAAGATATGAATGCTCGGCCATGGCTAGGTGAATCAAACAACAAGTGATTGAAAGCAAGCCGCCCATCAGGACGGCTTGTTATCGCAGATTTAGACTTCATGACTTAGCCTGCGGAAATCACGGGGTTCAATCCCATATCGCTTCATCTTGTTATAGAGTGCACCGCGTGAAAGATTGAGCGCGATGGCGACTTGACGCATGTTGCCCTGTTTTTCCATCAGGCAAAGTTCGATCAACGTCTTTTCGCCATCCTTCAGATTAAAACTTTTCGCGCCCTCACTTGGTATGCCTAAATCAGCATAAGCAGGTAGACGAAGCTCCTCGGGAAGATCCTTATCTCGGATGTCGTCCGTTTCCGTCAGGTTTATGGTTCGCTCAACGATGTTTTCCAGCTCACGCACATTTCCTGGCCAGTCGTACGTTTCCATCAACTGCAACGCCGAACTGGAAAATAGTGCGCGTTCACGATTGAGCGCGCGGCAGATTTTTTCACAGAACCAGTCAGCCAGCTCTTTAATATCTTCTTTTCTTGAACGCAAAGGCGGAATAGGCAGGCTGATCACATTCAGGCGAAAATAGAGGTCACGACGGAAAGAGCCATTCTCAATATCTTTTTTTAAATCGCGATTGGTTGCAGCTACGATACGAACATTCACTTTCAGCGGTCGTTTACCGCCAATACGCATCACTTCACCTTCCTGCAATACACGTAAAAGACTTGCCTGAGCATCAAGAGGCATATCACCAATTTCGTCGAGGAATAGTGTTCCTCCATCCGCTAGCTCAAATTTGCCCGCAGCACCACCGCGTCTCGAACCGGTGAATGCGCCATCTTCGTAGCCAAATAATTCGCTTTGCACCAAATCGCGAGGAATAGCGCCACAGTTAACTGCAAGGAACGGACCGGTATTGCGGGTGCTGCCATTATGGATAGACTGAGCAAATAGCTCCTTGCCCGTTCCGCTCTCGCCTGTCAGAAGCACGGTGCTGTCACTGCGCCCGGCATTACGAGCTTTATTGCGGGTATCCTGCATCACCCTTGACTGGCCGAGAATCATATCAAAATTGTAGCTGGCGCTGCTGCCAATAACACGACGCGTCATATCTCGTACACGTCGGTTATCACGCATTGAAATGACGCGACCACCTTCGGGAGTCACGACAACTGAAATCACGCATGAGATACGTGCATCGGGGCTTGGGCAAAGAGCAATATTTCGATCCTTACAGGCTGGCAGCGCCCTCAACGAGCAACCTTCAGGGAGTAAAACTTCATCAGCATCCTGGAAGCGTACATCCCCTTGTATGCCGAGTACCTCGCGGGCATAGCGGTTTATCTGTCGAATAGTCCCTTGTTCACTGACGACCAGAACACCTTCATTCAGCGATTCCATCACTGATTCCTGTTCGTTAACCAGATGCCGCAAAATAAGCTGTTGTGAAATCGCCTCTGCAGCGGCCTGAACGGTTCCCAAAGTGTGGTAGTGGAAACAGCCGGGGTTAGCAGTCAAAGTCAGAACGCCAAGCATAACGCCATTCTCATCCCTGATAGGGGCAGCCGCACAATGTTTGCCACGAATGCGCAGCGCTTCTTTATAGTTTTCTGCGCTTAGCATATAAACCAGCTTATTCTCTTTCAGGCATCGACCAGTGCAGTTGGTGCCTGATATTACCTCGCTGAGAATACTACCTACTGGCGTTAGATCCTGGCCACAAAAGTGAAGTGTTATGCCATTGGCGTCGGTCAGATTGATGTGGCCATCAGGATTATAGGCAAGCAGATTACGCATGATGTCGCGCGCTATTGAGATTAACAGCGCGTTTCGAGCAAGTAGTCTGCGCAATTCGCTCTCATCGCAGAACTGATATTCGAAGCGATAGGCATTAATGCCTTCTGTATGGCTACGTAGCCATGATGCGTGAATAGCAGAACGTAGGCCTATAGGGGTTTCGCCCTGTTCAAAAGCTTTCCAGGCCATTCCCAGTTTTTCAATGTACTCAGCAAATCCCTGCTCATGGTTCAGCTTCGCGATCAGCTCCCATTCTTCATCCCAGGTCATCTCATGAAAATGGTTCATAGATTTCATTCTTAGTTGCTTTGAATGTGTCCATTCTATAGACATGTTATGGAGACATGTCTTTTTTATAAACACTTTGTGATCGATGTCTTTTTTATTTCCTTATAAAACAGTGGAGTGTGACTTGGCACACCCGTTGCTAAGTAGTTACGTCTTACCTACAAAGACAAATAACTTAAAAAAACCAACGTGGAGAAGTAATGAAATGTCTACACGAAAGCACAATGTGCCTTACCTCATATTCATCTGTGCCATCGCTTCAGTTAGCGGGATCATCCTTGGCTATGACGCTTCAGTCATCTCAGGCGTTATTGATCCACTAACCGAACATTTATCACTCACGCCAGCCGAAAGTGGCTGGGCTGTATCAAACGTTATCCTGGGATGTGTTATTGGCGCATGGGGAGTAGGACGCCTCACGGATCGCATTGGCCGTAAAGCGACATTAGTTATAACGGCTGTTCTGTTCGCAATTTCTGCAATTGGCGCAGCGTTAGCTACAGACCTGACTTGGTTCGTTGTTTATCGCATGATCGGCGGCCTGGCTGTAGGGATGGCATCTGCCGTTACTCCACTCTACATCGCGGAGGTATCTCCAAAAGATTTGCGTGGACGAATGCTAGGTATGCAGCAAATGCTGATGGTGAGCGGTCAGTTAGTTGTTTACGTAGTGAACTACTTGATCGCCAAAGGCATGGCTCACGAATGGATTGTTTCAATGGGCTGGCGTTGGATGCTGGCATCGGCACTGGTTCCTTGTGTGCTGTTCCTAGTGATGGCCTTCTTTATGCCAGAATCACCGCGCTGGTATGCGATGCATAACAAGAGAGAGAAATCACTGAAGGTACTGACATCTCTTTCTAATACCGCTCACGCAGAACGCCTTTATACCGAAATCCGTAATTCAATTGCTGCTGATTCAGCTTCGACCAGCGAGCCATCGCAACGCGGCATTCTTAAAGACAAAAAGGCGTCATACATCCTGTGGATTGGTTGTGCCATCGCTGTACTGCAGCAGGTCTCCGGTATCAACATCCTAATGTATTTCGCACCGTCACTTCTTCAGAACGTAACAGGCAACACGCAGGATTCTCTTTTCCAGAGTATTTTCCTCGGGTTAGCACTGTTAGCCGGTGTGAGTATTGCGCTGGTTGCATTTGACCGTGTGGGCCGTATTCCGTTGCTGCGTTGGGGAGCTTTAGGGTGCGCCGCATTCCTGTTCTTCACTTCCTGGGCATTTATGAATGAAGCCAAAGGTTACCTGCCGGTGGTTGGATTAGTGGGCTTCATCTTTGTCTTTGGCCTTTCATGGAGTCTTGGTGCATGGCTTTTGATCTCTGAAATATTTCCAAATCGTATGCGTGCTGTCGCAATGGGTTACGCCTTCTGTTCACTGTGGGTATCAAACTTCATCGTGACGCAGAGCTTCCCAATGATGAACCGCAGTCCGGCTTTGATGGAGCATTTCCACGGCGCTTTCCCGCTGCTGTTATGCGGTGGGTTCAGCGTGATCGCTTTCTGGTTCGTTGGTCGATTCCTGCCAGAAACAAAAGGTGTATCGCTGGAACACATCGAACCACTAATGCTCTCAAAATCCCGTCGTTTTGGTCATGAGCAAAAACCACTCATTACACCAGAATCTGTTTCGCAAAAGTAAGCCTTAAATACCCTACATACTGAGGAGAGTTACATGTCTGTAAAAAATATTGTGCGCGTAGGTCTGATTGGCGCTGGTCGTATGGGCAGTTTTCATGGTGAAACTGTTGCTCAACGTATTCCAGGAGCAACATTAGTCGCTGTTGCAGATCCTGTTCCGGGCGCGGCTGAGAAGCTGGCTGCTAAGCTGGGCGCGCAAAAATCTTACACCGACCCACAGGCAATGCTGAATGATCCAGAAATTGACGCAGTAGTCATTGCATCACCAGCACGAACTCACGCTGAGCTGGCCGTAGCCGCAGCGAAAGCCGGCAAAGGCGTGTTCTGTGAAAAGCCAATGGCTGTCACGCTGGAAGAGGCGGATAAAGCCATCAACGCGGCTAAAGAAGCCGGTGTTGCATTGCAGGTTGGCTTCAACCGTCGTTTTGTGAGTGGTTTCGCTTCCGCTTATGAAGAAATCAAAGCCGGTAAAATTGGCGTTCCGCAGTTGCTGCGCTCAACTACGCGCGACCCAGGTTTAGGCGATCCTACCCCAATCCCACACTGGACTATTTTCCTGGAAACATTAATCCATGACTTCGACATCCTGCTACATCTGAACCCAGGCGCAAAGCCGACTCAGGTTTATGCCGTTGCCGATGCGTTAGTGCGCCCTGATTTTAAAGATCGTGGATTGCTGGACACCGCCGTAGTGAACATTCGTTTTGACAACGGCGCGATCGCTACTGCAGAAGCTAATTTCCAGGCTGTTTATGGATATGACGTACGTGGTGAAGTCTTCGGCAGTAAAGGCATGCTGCAAGCTGGCAATATCAATGTGAACAACTGTGTACGTTACACCGCTGACGGCATCTCTATTGATACAGCTCGTCGTGATACTGATCTGCTGCGTGACGCTTATGTGGCTGAATTGACCGACTTCGTTCGTTGTGTTGCTACCGGCGAAACCCCGAAAGCAACTGGCGAAGATGCACGCAATGCACTGGAAATCGCACTGGCATGTATTGCTTCTGTTCAACAGTCTCAGCCGATCAATCTCTAAGGATTTTACATGTCTAACTACTCATTGTCCGTCTGCGCTGAAATGGTGTTTCTCGACCTACCATTTCTTGAGCGTGTAGAACGCATTCACGCTATGGGCTTCGGCGTTGAAATCTGGGACTGGACGAAGAAAGACATCGATGCACTGGTTAAAATCGGCGCTCGTATCACTTCAATGACCGGATATATCTCTGGCAACCTTACCGACAGTGATGAGATTGCTCAGCTGCTTTCCAGCGCTAATGAGTCAATCGAAGTTGCTCGCCGCCTGGGCTGCCCTTCTCTGAACTTACATGGTACAGGCCTTAACAACGTAGGCTTGCCAGCTAAGCCTGTTGAGATCGTAACCGGTGAGATGTGGCTGAAAGCCAAAAAGACGCTCGATGCACTCGCTACATTGGGCGAGAAGGCTGGCAAGGTTTTCACACTCGAGAACTTGAATACTGCTGTTGATCATCCGGGTACGCCTTTTGCAAAAGCGGAAGACACTCTGGCGTTGGTTGCCGCCGTAAACAGCCCATACCTGAAAATGAACCTGGATATTTATCACGCTCAGATTGGCGAAGGTAATTTGGTAGAGCTAATCAAGAGAAGTGAGAAGCATATCGGTGAAATTCAGGTTGCTGACGTACCGGGCCGTAAAGAGCCGGGAACAGGTGAAATCAACTATAAAGCCATTGCTCGTGCCCTCCAGGGTATCAATTATCACGGTGTTGTAGCACTGGAAGGTTGGGCATCAGGTGATTCAGTGGTGGCGTTAGAAGCCTTCCGCGAAGCATTCACTTTGTAATACCGATATTTCCTCAGAGTCTCTGAGAACCTACTTAGCATCGTTTCTCAGGTTATCGGAAACGATGCTTTTTATTTTGAAGGATAGAATTATGAGCGTATCAAAGCGTATTCGTGTTGGCGTTAGCCCACTGTCCTGGACAAATGACGTATTGGAAGATCTTGGCGGTGATATTCCGCTGGAAACTTGTCTGGAAGAGGCTGCTGCAGCTGGTTATGAAGGAATTGAGTTAGGTCGTAAATTCCCCAGAACAATTAATAAACTTCAGCCAATACTCTCCAACGCAAAACTCAAGTTAGCATCTGGCTGGTTTAGCGGATTTCTTGCCGAGCGTAGTTTCGAAGAAGAGCTTGAAGCCGTTCACGATCATGCATTACTGCTGAAGTCACTTGGCGCAAAAGTTATGGTTTATGGAGAATGTGGGGCAATGCCCGGAAGTGCCCCTCTGGATGAGCCATTATCCCTGTCTCCAGCCTTAGCGAATATTAGCCTTGAGCAATACGCACAGAAACTGAATAACCTTTCTGTCTCACTGTTAAAAATTTATGGCCTACGCCTCGCTTACCACCATCACCTGATGATGGTGGTTGAAACTAACGATGAGCTTAAAGCTTTCCTTGAAGCAACCAATGATTTAGTGGGTATCGTTCTTGATTGTGGCCACGCTACCGCTGCAGGCGTGGATATCAGCTGGGTCATTGAAAACTATGGCAATCGTGTTGCACACATTCATATGAAGGATGTGCGAGGCGATGTATTAGACAATGTGATCAACAATGACCTTAGCTTCAATGATGCAGTCAGAAACGGCTTGTTCGCAGTTCCTGGAGACGGCATTGTTAATTACGCCCCAGTAATTAATTTCCTTAAAGATTCAACCTATGATGGTTGGATAATTATTGAAGCAGAACAAGATCCCGAAAAAGCACCGCCTTTCGAAACTGTCAAGAAAGCGCGATCTTGGGTCAGAGATAAGATTGGAATCTGAGTCTCCAATAAAAAGTAACCGTTGAGTTACTATGTAGGGTCGCTTGGCGCTCATTGAGCGCCTTTTTTAATTTAATATTAAAAGCTAATTGACAATCCAATACGCCTCTATTCTTCTCTTTTTAATATCCAAAGCTATCTGAAGCCTCGCAACCTTATCAGCTATGACAATCATTGCAAAGTGCTTATCTGCGTTACTAGTAGCGTTGTCTGCTTGCCATTCCCAGAACTTTATATCCAATAATATTACATCTATTCGGCAGTCAAGTTCTGCGTCGTAGCGTTCATTTGAATGCATAGTGAAATGAATTTTTTGGGTGAGGTATTAATTATACAGAAACTATCTTTAACCGAAATGAAAAATTATATTTTATTCTTGTTTTATTATTATCTTTCAAGAGACATGATGACTCATATCTGGTGATTAAAAAGAGTTTTTATTTTTTAATTAAGTTGGATTTGGTGTTTATTGTAAGTCTGATGTCAGTATCAGAATTTAGTGTATGAGTATTTTTTAAATGCTCATCCAAACATTCACATTTAAAGTGTGAAACGAAAATGATGAACATCATTTCAAATCAAAACTGGTGCAATGGCAGGGTTGACAGAAGAGGGGAATATTGTAATTATTTGTAGCAACAAGAAAAGGGCATCATCAGCAACTGATACCCTTTCTTGAAGATTTTTATGTTCAATCTTGGATGATGCATCTGTCAATGCAGTCACCGTTGCTTTGAACACCACCTTCGTTTAGACACCCGTTAGAGATCTCACTTCTAACCAGTGTGCTTCGATGTATGGTGCCCGGACGCGGAATCGAACCACGGACACGGGGATTTTCAATCCCCTGCTCTACCGACTGAGCTATCCGGGCAACGGGGCGCATTAAACCTTACTGGCCGCAGGGCGTCAATGGCTTTGTCGCCAAAACATCGCTGATTGCACTCTTTTCCAGCAACCGGGGCTGCAACCGCAGTTCACTGCCGATAAGATAAGCGAACAGAACACATTCTGTTCGCCTGGCAGCAGGTTAGTCCAGCCGCTTATCCACCGCATCACGCAGGCGATACCAGCCGCTGACGAAGGGGACAAACCACGGACGGCCGTCGTACAGCGGAATGCGCCTGAACGTCGGGCGATCGAACGACAGCGGGCGCTCCTCGGTTCCCAGTACCTTCTGCGCGGTGCGGTAGCCCAGCCAGCTCATCAGCGCCACGCCGTTGCCGTTGCAGCCAACCGCAAAGCGGGCATTATCCATCAGCCCGGCATAGGCGGTTTTATCATGCGTCATCGCAACAAAGCCGCTCCAGGCATGGCTGATCCTGTAGCCTGCCAGCTCCGGCCAGATCGCCAGCATCCTCTGGCGGATCTTGAACGCCGCGGTTTTGTCATCGCAGTCCATGATGCCGGGGCGCGATCCAAACAGCAGGCGGGTGCCGTCAGGAGAAGGGCGGGAGTAGATCAGATCCCGGCGGCTGTCGGTGATCATTCTGCCGCCGGGGATTAGCTTCGCCATCAGTTCCGGCGGCAGCGGTTCGGTAGCGATCTGATAGCTTTTGACCGGCACAATGCGCTTCGCCAGGTTCGGGGTCGCCAGCGTGTCGGTATAGCCGTTGGTGAGCACCAGTACCTCCTGCGCTTCAATCACCCCTCGAACGGTGTTCACCGTTTTGCCACCGCCGGTGTGCGGGGTAATTGACATCACGCGGGCATGAGAGAGCAGCGTGGCGCCCAGCTTGCGGGCCAGGTCACGCAGCGCCTTGTTATATTTCCCCGGATGCACTCCGCCATATTCGTCTACCAGAATCCCACCGTGATAAAACGTCGAGCCGATAATGGCAGCCTGCTCGTCACGCTTCACCTTATGTACCGTCACGCCGGTTACCCGATGCAGAATGTCGCCCATTTCATACAGGCTGCTCAGCTGTTTTTTGGTGTGCGCGCCGAAATAGCGACCGCCGATAAACAGGTCGGCATCCAGCGCCTCTCGCTGCACTAATTCCTGAATAAAGGCGAAGGAGGCAATGGAGTCCGCAATCATCTTGCCGAACAGATCGGGTGAAATGCCCTTAATCGCGCCGCCGACTACCAGCTTCTGGCCGCTGCTGATCATCCCGCCAGTACGGGTGCTGCCGCCGCTGCCCAGCTCGTTGGCTTCCAGCACCACCACATTTTTTCCGTGGCGGGCCAGCTCAATGGCCGCATTCAGCCCGGCAAACCCGGAGCCGATCACCACCACATCCGCTTGCGACGGTAGCGGATCTAAAACCGTTTCGGGGGGAGCCGCTTCCCACCAGTAAGGCGTGGTTTTGAAGTCGGAAGTAAAAATGTCGTCAGATTGGCTTGCCATGGTGTCTCTCAAAAAAAGGATTACAAAACCTGGCCGAGGAACTCACGCGTACGCGGGTCCTGCGGGGCATCAAAAAGCTGAGCCGGGGCGGCGCTTTCCACTATCCGGCCCTGGTCGGTGAAGCAGACGCGGTGCGATACCTCGCGCGCAAAGCGCATCTCGTGGGTCACCAGCAGGCAGGTCATGCCTTCCTCGACCAGTTCACGGATGGTGTTCAGCACCTCTTTTACCGTTTCCGGGTCGAGCGCCGCGGTCACCTCATCAAACAGAATGATCTCCGGCTGCATCGCCAGCGCGCGGGCAATAGCTACCCGCTGCTGCTGGCCGCCCGAAAGCTCGCCGGGGTAGCGATTCTCTTTGCCGGTCAGCCGTACTTTGGCAATCAGCTTCAGCGCCCGCTCGCGGACCTGTTCGCGCTCATGCTTCAGCACCTGGATCGGCGCCATCATAATGTTGTCCAGCACCGTGCGGTGCGGGAACAGGTTGTACTGTTGAAACACCATCGCTACCTGATGGCGCAGCGGCCGCATCTCTTTTTCATTGGCAATCTCATGCACGCGATGATGACCCACGCGCACAAAACCTTCATCGACCGGCAGCAGGCCATTGATGCAGCGCAGAATGGTGGATTTACCCGAGCCGGAAGGGCCGATAATGCACACCGCTTCTCCCTTGCTGACGTTCAGTGAAATGCCCTTAAGCACATGCGTGTCACCGAACGATTTATGAATATTGTCCAGCTCAATAAGAGCCTGATTACGCTCGCTCACAGGGCATCCCCCTTGGTATTTTTTTCCAGCCGACGCGCCAGTAGCGCAATCGGGTAGCAGTAGCAAAAGAACATCAGCAGCACGCTCACGTAGAAGTAGACCAGCGCGCTCTCATTTTCGGTAGCCAGCGTGGTGCGCAGCAGCGTTACCACCTCCTGTACACCGGTAACGGTCGCCAGCGCGGTAGAGATGGTTAGCAGCGCATACAGATTCATCCAGCCCGGAATGATGCGGCGGAAGGCCTGCGGCAGGATCACCAGTCGGTAGATTTGCCACCAGGTGTAGCCCAGCGAACGTGCGGATTCCCACTGCCCGCTGTGCACCGACTGCACCGCGCCACGGATGACTTCGGCAAAGTTGGCGGCGGTAGGCAGGCTAAGGCCGACAATCGCCTTGAACAGCGGCGAGAAAGTGAAAGAAAAGCCGAAGAGGGTGGCGTGATACGGCAGCAGATAGAGCATTGAAAACAGCAGCACCAGCCACGGCGAGTTGCGCAGGAAGTTCATTACCGCCCGCGCTGGCAGACTCAGCCAGCGGTGTTTTGCCATCATCGCCAGCCCCAGCAGCAGGCCCATCACCGTAGCCAGCGCCATGCCGACCAGGCTGATAAAGATGTTCAGTACGAAGCCGCCCGACCACGACCAGCCCTGCTGGCTGCCGGTCAGCAGCAGCGGCAGCCGCAGCCAGACCTGATGCCACTCGCCGCCGGGATCGTTGAACATGCTGAACAGCAGACCTATCAGCGCCAGCAGGGTAAATGCCTGCCTGGTCTGGCGCTTTCGCTTCAGGTAAAAAGCATCCATGATTATCCTCCGTAGCCTGGGTAGGCCAGACGACGTCCGGCCCAGCCAATCAGCCAAACCAGCAGGCTGACCAGCACCACGTAAATCAGCAGCACCAGCAGCATCACTTCCAGCGTGCGGAAGGTGTCGTTATAAATCTGTCCGGCGGCATACATCAGCTCCGGCACGGTAATGACCGAAGCCTGCGAGGTGGTCTTAAACAGGTTGGTCAGCACGTTGGTCAGCGGCGGCAGGCTGATGCGTGATGCGATGGGTGCCTGCACGTACAGGAATAATCCCCAGCGTGAATAGCCCAGCGAACGCGCGGCCTCCAGCGTGGCCTTCGGCACGGCGTCAAAGCCGGAGCGAAAGGCTTCAATACTGAGCGCGCCGCCAAACAGGCTGAGCGACACGGTCGCCGAGGCGAAGGCGCTGACTAACGGCACCTGTAGCCCGGTGACCGGGTCGGTGGTGGTAAAGCCGATCTGCGTCAGGGTGAAGTAAAAAAACAGCATCTGTAGCAGCGGCGGCGTATTGCGAAACAGCTCTACAAACAGTTCGATTAACGCATCGAGCCAGGCTATTTTGAAGGTCAGCCCAAGCGCGCCGGCAAGGCCGACCGCAATGGCAATCACCGAAGAGAGCGCCGCCAGTTCCAGCGTCTGCACCACTCCCTGAAGCAGCCACTGCTGATAAACCGGGTCCAGCAGCCAGGAGTAATCAAGTCCGAACATGGTTACGATCCTGGCTTATTTGGCTGCGCGGGCGGCTTCGGCACGCTTAGCGATATAGTCAGAAGGCGGCATGTGGTAAGTGGTTTCCAGTTCGACCAGCTTGTTCTCGCCTTCCGTTTTCACTATCGCGGCGTTAACGGCTTGTTTGAACGCGTCGTCATTTTTACGCAGACCCCCGGCCATCGGCAGGAATTCGTACGGCTTGATGGCAATCTTGTAGTCGCTCCAGCCCGGCTCGCTCAGCTTGTTTTGCAGCGTCATATCGTCATAGACCATCGCCACGCAGCGATTATCCTGCAGGGCGCGATAGGCTTCCGGCAGGGCGGTGAAGTTCACCAGTTGGATGCCGTATTTCTGCGTCAGCGTTTTGTTGTAGTAAGAGCCCTGAACGCCACAGATCTTCTGGCCCTTCAGTTGTTCCCACTGGCTGAACTTAATCTCTTTGCGCGCCAGCACGGAAGGGCCAGCCGCCGAAACGTATTCAACGGTGAAATCAATCTCTTTAGCCCGATCGGGCGTAACGCCGAGGGTTGCCATAATCAGGTCAATCTGGCCGGATTGCAGGAACTGAATACGGTTGGAGGCGTTGACCGGCACCAGTTTGATCTTGTCCGGCGAACCCAGCAAATTAGCGGCGATGGCGCGGGCTAAATCGACTTCAAAACCCACCGTTTTACCGTCGGCATTGATAAAGCCGTAGGGCGGATAATCATTTTTGATGCCGACAGTCAGCACACCACGGCTTTTAATATCGGACAAAGTATCTGCATGGGTAATGACGGGGGCCATCAGCAGCAGGGAAAGAGCCAGCAGCGCGCGATTTTTATTCATGTTTACATCCTTACGATGTCGTGATGATTGCAGGTGATTTTGTCGTTATTTTCCGGCCTTTTTGGCTCAGATTGATTCTGTTGTGAGATCGCCAGGTCCTTTGTGCTTCCTTCTTTTTTCACCCCTGGTAAGGTTAAAAAGACATCTCACTTGCTAATCGAATATGAAATCTGTTAGAAATTTAGTCAATAAAAAACCACATACTGAAATCTTATAATTAAAAGTTCCACAATATGGAATTTTATGGAGGAGCGATGAACGACGCTCAGGGCAAAAACGGCGTCCAGCTGCTGGACCGGGCGGTGATGCTGCTGGATCTGGTGGCGGACGCGGGTAGCGATGGCCTGGCGCTGAAAGCGCTGTGCGAGCTGTCCGGACTGAACAAGGTCACCTGCCATCGTATTCTGAATTCGCTGGTAGACCATCAGCTGCTGCATAAGGCACAGGGCGATAAATGCTATCGACTCGGTACTAAATTGCTGATTTATGGCGCGAAAGCGGCCAAAGGCCCTGGCCTGCGTCGTCACTTTCAACCGGCGCTTGAGCGGCTGCGACAGCTAACCGGTGAAACGGTAATGCTGATGGCGCGCGATCGTGATGATTCGGTCTGTATCGATCGCTATGACAGCGAGTTCCAGATGCAAACGCTCACCGGATCGATTGGCGGCTCAGTACCGCTCGGTCTTGGCCCCGGTAGCCTGGCGATCCTGTCGTTTATCGACGCTGAGCAGCAGCAGGCGATCCTCGAGCGCAATTTCCACCGTTTGCAAAAATGGCCGAGTTTGACCCGCGATAAGCTCCAGCTGCTGGTGGAGCAAACCGCCGGACGAGGCTATGCGCTCGATCCCGGCGAACTGCTGCCGGGTATCGGCGGCGTTTCAGTGCCGATCCGCGTGGCGGGTGCAGGCGTGGTGGGATCGCTGGGATTAACCGTGCTTTCACCGCGACTGACGCCGGAAAACGTACAGCGCTACGTGGCGCTGATGCAGGAAGAAGTGGCTAACGTCGAGCCGATGCTCAGCCCGCTGGATACCCGTCTGAGGGCATCAATGGGCTGATTCTCTGATTTTTTCAGGGAACGCGATGTGAATACTTGCAGCTGACGCATGGCGCTGGCTCAGGGCGTGCGCCGGACGGGACCGTAGAAGATCAATACTAAATGAGGCGAGATTATGGGTCCTGGCGTTGATTTGGTGCCATCATCGGAGATCTTCCCATCGCAGGCGGAAGTGGTGGTGATCGGCGGGGGAATCATCGGCGTAGCCACGGCGTTGTCGCTGGCGCGGCGGGGGATAAAAACGGTGCTGCTGGAAAAAGGCACCGTAGCCGCCGAGCAGTCCAGCCGTAACTGGGGCTGGTGTCGCCGCACGGGCCGCGATCTGCGTGAGCTGCCGCTGATCAACGAAAGCATGAAGATGTGGGAAGGGATGAACCGGCTGCTGGGGCGGGAAACCGGCTTCCGGCAGGAGGGGATTATCTACGCTTCCCGCAGTGAAGCGCAGCGTGAACGCCATCTGCGCTGGATCGAAGAGGCCCGGCAGCACGCTATTGCCAGCGAAATGCTGTCGCCAGCTCAGCTCAGCCAGCGTATTCCAGGGTTGGCTGGCTCATTGTCGGGCGGGCTGTGGACGCCGCTGGACGGACGAGCCGAGCCGCAAAAAGCCGCCCCGGCGATGGCTATCTACGCGATGGCGCTGGGGGTGAACCTCCAGCAGTACTGCGCGGTGCGCAGCATTGAGCGTTCGGCCGGACGCGTAAGCCACGTCGTTACTGAACACGGCGCGATTAGCTGTCAGTCGGTGGTGGTGGCCGGAGGAGCCTGGTCCAGGTTACTTATGCAGGGAGTCGGGGTCGACATTCCGCAACTAAAAGTTCTCTCAACCGTGCTGCGTACCCGTCCGGTGGCGTGTGAGGTGAAGCCCTGCGTGAGCTTTGGCAACGTGTCGCTGCGTAAGCGGCTGGACGGCGGGCTGACCATCGCCAGCTCGGCGACAAATACCGCAGATATCACGCCGGATTCGCTACGCTTCCTGCCGTCCTTTTTCCCGGCTTTCTGGCATGAGCGTAAGTCTCTTCAGCTGCGGCTGGGCCAGCGCTTTATCGACGAAGCGCTGCGCTGGCGGCCAGGCCAGCCGGATAAAGTCTCACTCTACGAGCAGGTTCGGGTGCTGGACCCGCGCATTGACCCGGCGGTGGTGAGCAAAATGCTGTGCAATTTAAAGCGGTGGCTTCCTTCGTCGGACAACGTGCAGGTGGCACAAAGCTGGGGAGGTCTGATCGACACCATGCCGGATGCGATCCCGATTATCTCTGCCACGCCAGGCGTGCCGGGGCTGTTTCTGGCAACGGGCTTCTCCGGCCACGGCTTTGGCATTGCCCCAGCCGCCGGTCAGCTGATGGCCGATCTGGTCAGCGGCGCCACGCCGATCGTCGATCCGGCTCCTTTCCGCCTGGCAAGATTCAGCCAGGGTGAAAAGGTTCAGGCTCAGCACTGGCTGTGAGTCTTCGGCGTCCTGATGCATAACCAGCGGAAAGATAACTGTTTTTAGCCGGAAGATTTATATAAATGATAAAAATCAATAGGTTATGCTATCGTCTCCTGAACGTTAAATTCAGCCGTCCGTCTTGAACCGCAAAATAAAAAATGCCATTATGGCGCCCATTCTGACGAAAACGTCATCACTTCACTTTGAGGTCGCCGCCATGCAAGGTTCACTGCTGACTACCAGCAACTGTACCCGACATCTGCCGATGCCGTCCGCGTGCCGACCCGCCTGTCACATTCTGTCGAAAAATTCCCTTACCGTGCGGTGAGGTTTTCATACGCTTACTGTTGGCCATGAGTAAAAGCAGACGCGATCTGATTTTACTGATGTCTATCGGTCGAAGCCTGAACACATTTTGCTGAACACCAACCGACACCGTTCGCCGGGAGAGGGCTGATGCCGTTTCCCATTGCTGTGCCTCTGGCACCCACTCATCCTTGACGCTTAAGGATTTGTGCTATGACACCACTGAAAATTGCCGCCAGCACCACCGTGGCTATCCATCTCCAGACCGGGCGTGAAGTCGTCACGCTGGAGAAAACTGACTTTACTGACGTAGCGGCGGTGGTTGTCTCCGTGGCTGACTCCCGCAGCGGTATGCTGGCGCTGCTGCACCACACCGGCTTCAATCTGCCGGTCTTTATCTCGCTGGATTATCCTGAGCAGGAACAGGAGCTGGAGCTGTCCGCTGGCATTGGCCTGCTGACCGGCGCGGCGGATGATGCCATCAAGCTGGAAGCCGCCGCGTCGGAATACCAGAATGAACTGCTGCCGCCGTTTTTCAACACGCTGACCAAATATGTGGCGATGGATAACAGCACGTTTGCCTGCCCTGGCCATCAGGGCGGCGCGTTCTTTAAAAAGCATCCGGCTGGGCGTCAGTTCTATGATTTCTTTGGTGAAAACGTTTTTCGCGCCGATATGTGCAACGCCGATGTGAAGCTGGGCGATCTGCTAATTCATGAAGGATCGGCCAAACATGCGCAGAAATTTGCGGCCAAAGTGTTCAATGCGGATAAAACCTATTTTGTGCTGAACGGCACCTCAAGCGCCAACAAAGTGGTGACCAATGCGCTGTTGACGCGCGGTGACCTTGTGCTGTTCGATCGTAACAATCATAAGTCTAATCACCACGGCGCGCTGATTCAGGCGGGCGCCACCCCGGTTTACCTGGAAACGGCCCGCAATCCCTTCGGCTTTATCGGCGGGATTGACGCACGCTGCTTTGATGAAGCGTATCTGCGTCATCAGATCGCGCAGGTTGCTCCCACTCGGGCAAATGAGGCGCGGCCTTTCCGCCTGGCGGTGATCCAGCTTGGCACCTACGACGGCACGGTGTACAACGCGCGCAAGGTCATCGACAGCATCGGCCATCTGTGCGACTACATCCTGTTTGATTCGGCATGGGTAGGATATGAGCAGTTCATCCCGGTAATGGAAGCCTGCTCGCCGCTGCTGCTGGATCTGCATGAAAACGATCCCGGCATCTTTGTCACCCAGTCGGTCCACAAGCAGCAGGCTGGCTTCTCGCAGACGTCGCAGATCCATAAAAAGGACAATCACATTCGCGGCCAGCAGCGCTTTTGCAGCCATAAACGGCTGAACAACGCTTTTATGCTGCATGCTTCAACCAGCCCGTTTTATCCGCTGTTTGCCGCGCTGGACGTCAACGCCAAAATGCATCAGGGCGAGGCGGGGCGTCGCCTGTGGCACGAGTGCGTCACGCTGGGGATCGATGCCCGCAAGGCAATTATCGCCCGCTGCGAACTGATCAAACCTTTTATCCCCGATGAGGTGGAGGGGAAACCCTGGCATGAGGCGAAAACGGAAGCGATCGCAGCCGATCCGCGCTATTTCAGCTTCGCGCCCCGCGCGGACTGGCATGGCTTTGAAGGGTACGAAAAAGATCAGTATCTGATCGACCCCTGCAAGCTGCTGCTGACCACGCCGGGGATTGATGCCGCTAACGGCCAGTATGCTTCCTTCGGGATTCCGGCGACGATTCTGGCTAACTATCTGCGGGAAAATGGCGTCGTGCCCGAGAAGTGCGATCTCAACTCGATCCTGTTCCTGCTCACGCCGGCAGAAAGCGTGGAGAAAATGGCGTATCTGGTGGCGAAACTGGCGCAGTTTGAACAGCATATCAAAGAGGATGCGCTGCTGTCGGACGTGCTGCCGACCATTTATCGTAAAAATGCGAAGCGCTACGCAGGCTATACGCTGCGCCGCCTCTGCCAGGAGATGCACCAGCTGTACGTCAGCTACGGCGTGAAGGATCTGCAAAAGGCGATGTTCCGTCAGGATAGCCTGCCGAAAGTGGTGATGAACCCGCAGGATGCCAATATCGAATTTATCCGCGGCAATGTTGAGCTGGTTCCCATTGCGAAGGCGGAAGGGCGTATTGCTGCGGAAGGGGCGCTGCCTTACCCGCCCGGCGTGCTGTGCGTGGTGCCTGGCGAAGCCTGGGGAGGGGCGGTTCAGCACTACTTCCTGGCGCTGGAAGAGGGCCTTAACCTGCTGCCGGGCTTTTCGCCGGAGCTTCAGGGCGTCTATGCCGAAGCGGATGAGAACGGCGTGAAGCGCCTGTATGGCTATATGATTAATGAATAGCGTTGTAAGGGCCGCCGTGCGGCCCTTACAACAGGCAATTTCATCCGGCCTTCAGCTCTTTTTCATCTTCGCGCGCCTGGCGCACAATGGCTTTGGCAATCCACTTACCGATCTCCTCCAATTGTTGATTAGAGCAGCCCCAGATATCCTTCATCACCAGGAAAATCTCCGAGCCATAGACCAGCGACAGCGACTGGATCACGCGCTCGACCTTTTGCGGCGACATCTCCTTGTTGAGCGGTTCCACCACATGCTGTAGCAGCACCTTGCGGTTTCCTCTTACCAGCTTCTCTTTATCCTGGCGATCGCTGGAGCGCGACTGCGCCCACTGAGTCAGCGAGAGATGCAGGGCGGCTCGCAGCGTTCCTTCATGCTCCAGCATCTTTGGAAAGGCAAAACCCAACAGCTCATCGATCCGATCGCCCACGTCTGTTTTTGAAGAGCGCCAGCTTTTGATCGGGCTGAGGGTTTCCGTCACGATGGCGGAGACCAGCGCGCTCTGAGTGGGAAAGTAGCGGTAAGCCGTTGCGCGGGAAAGTTGAGCTTCCTGAGCCACTTCGGTGATTGAGGGGAATGCGCCGCTGTCGAACATATTCATGGCGGTATCGATCAGCAGACGGCGTGTTCTAGCTCTTGTAGCGGTTAAAGTCATAACCCCAGCGGAATCCCTTTGCTCCACAATAACCTCATTTGTTCAGTTGAATCTGCTTGTTATTCAAGCGATTAAAGAATAAAAATCAGGAGAACCCTTGTCCTTCCTGCCAGCCGGTTCGCATCCTTAAGCATAGTCAACCTCCCTGTGAGACGCATATTTCATTCAATTGATTTATCAATAATGATGGTGGTAGTGTAATCTTGCGGTCTTGACCGGAGACGCGGCTTACTGGTTATTTACTTTTTTAATTCTGATTTATCAAGTCTTTATTTCGTATAATAACAGGGTGTTGTTACGACTATGAGTATAAATTCAGGTTATATCTACGCTGTGGCTACAGCAGATACTAAAGGCCGGGAACTGTTTTATGTCAGTCAATGCGTGGCCAAAACGGGCGCGGCGGTACTGACAGTTGACCTGTCTACTCAACCAGTTAGCGTACCTTCGGGGGTCGATTTTCCACCGGAGCTGATTGCTGACTTTCATCCTCAGGGGAGAGAGGCGGTATTCTGCGGCGATCGCGGCAGGGCCATTGATGCGATGGCGTTGGCATTTAAGATTTTCCTCAGTCAACGCGCCGACCTGCTGGGCGTGATCGGCCTGGGCGGCTCCGGCGGCACCGCGCTGATTACGCCAGCTATGCAGGCGCTTCCCGTTGGCATTCCAAAAGTTATGGTCTCCACTATGGCCTCGGGAGATGTCTCCGGCTACGTGGGAGCCAGCGATATCAGCCTGCTTTACTCGGTCACGGACGTGGCGGGGCTGAACCGTATTTCCCGCCGGGTGCTGGGAAATGCCGCGCATCAGATTGCCGGCGCGGTGCTTTGGGAGACAGAAAGCGATCCGCATGAGAGGCCCGCCATCGGGCTGACCATGTTTGGCGTCACCACGCCCTGCATTCAGCAGGTCAGCGCTGAGCTGGAAGCAGACTATGATTGCCTGGTCTTTCACGCGACCGGCAGCGGCGGCATGGCGATGGAGAAGCTGACGCAGAGCCGTATGCTGTCCGGATTGCTCGACCTGACTACCACCGAAGTGTGCGATCTGTTGTTTGACGGCGTGCTGGCCTGTGACGAGACGCGGTTCGATGCGCTGGCGGCTACCGGCGTTCCGTGCGTCATCTCCTGCGGGGCGCTGGACATGGTGAACTTTGGTCATGCTGACACCGTGCCGGAAAAATACGCCGGGCGTCTGTTCTATCATCACAACGCCCAGGTTACGCTGATGCGCACCACGGTGGAGGAGAACGTAGCGCTGGCGAAGTGGATTGCCGCGAAGCTCAACCAGTGTCCGGGGAAAGTGGTCTTCTTAATTCCTGAAGGCGGTTTCTCGGCGCTGGATGCGCCAGGCCAGCCGTTCTGGTCGCCCGAGGCGGACAGCGCGTTTATCACCACGCTGGAAGCTCACCTGGTGCAGACGGAGCAGCGGAAAATACGCCGTCTGCCTTATAACATTAACGATCCTCAATTTGCGCAGGCTGCCATCGGGCAGTTCCGCCAGCTGGCAGAGCAGGAGTTCTGAGAATGGCTTTCACCCGTCAGGCGATACTGACCAAATTTAACGCAATGATAGCCCGACGCGAGCCGATTATCGGCGGGGGCGCCGGAACCGGCCTTTCAGCCAAATGCGAAGAGGCGGGCGGCATCGATCTTATCGTGATTTATAACTCGGGCCGCTACCGCATGGCCGGGCGCGGCTCGCTGGCCGGGCTGCTGGCCTATGGCAACGCCAATGAGATCGTGGTGGATATGGCAAAGGAAGTGCTGCCGGTAGTGAAGCATACGCCGGTGTTAGCCGGGGTGAACGGCACCGATCCGTTCTGCCAGTTCGATCAGTTTCTGGATGCGCTGAAGGTTTTAGGTTTCTCCGGCGTGCAGAATTTCCCTACCGTTGGTCTGATTGACGGTAATTTCCGCGCCAACCTTGAAGAGACGGGGATGGGCTTCGCTCTGGAGGTGGAGATGATTCGCCTGGCGCACCAGAAGGAGATGCTGACCACGCCCTACGTGTTTAGCGAAGCTGACGCCATAGCGATGACGGAAGCGGGAGCCGATATCATCGTGCCGCATATGGGGCTGACCACCGGTGGCAACATTGGGGCTGAAACGGCGCTTAAGCTGGCCGATTGCGTGCCGCTGATTAATCAGTGGGCGGCGGCGGCCAAATCCGTGCGTAAAGAGGTGATTGTGCTGTGTCACGGCGGTCCGATTTCCAGCCCGCAGGATGCCCAGTACATTATGGACCACTGTCCGCAGTGCGACGGTTTTTATGGTGCCAGCTCGATGGAGCGCCTGCCAACTGAAATGGCCCTGACCGATACCACCAGACAGTTTAAAAATATCAGCCGTTAATTTTCGGTCGTTCAGGAAATGTGCTGATAAAAAACGGCGGGCATCATCACCCGCCGTTTCTGACTGCGGCTGGCCTCAATAGAGGTGATAACTCTTCTGCGCGCTGTTTACTTTGTAGAGATAGCGGCGAGATTCCGCCGACGGGTGGTTAGTGGTCAGCGTCTGATATACCTCGGAAGGCGAGAGGTTGTTAATGGTGTTGAACGCCCTGGTCTTATCGCTGGAGAAGACTTTGAGCACGCTGCCAGCCCCGCCATTATACGCGGTAATCACCGCATAGCGGCGTGAGGTCGGGTTGTTAATCCCCGCCAGATAGCTGCTTTGCAGCAGCGACAGATAGGCCGTCCCGGCGTCAATATTGTTCTCCGGATCAAGCAGATAGCTGCGGCTTGGTTTGCCCCATTTCCCCTTCATACGGAAAACGTCCACCCCGGCGGTATGCTGCACCACCTGCATCAGCCCCAGCGCATCGGCATTGCTCACCGCATATGGGTTGAAGCTGGATTCAATCTGCATAATGGCCAGGATCAGCGACTGATCGACGCCGTACTTCGCCGAAGCCTCGCGGACCATCGGCAGGTATTTGTGGGCGCGCTTGTCCAGATGGTTCGGCACCATTGGAATGGTGACCGACCAGATCACATGCAGCCCGACGTTGCGGCGCTGAAGCTTGTTCTGGATGAGGTAGTCTGCAAAGCTGCCCGCCCGACCTTCCCAGCGGATCGGCTGGCCGGTGTTATCCAGCACCTGCCCATACAGCAGCGGCTCCTTACCAATCTGAATATCATTGGCGTCGGAATAGAGGTCGACATTCCCCGGATCTTCGCCAATCAGCAGCGTGGTAATAATAGCCTGACGCAGGCTGGCCATCGGATCGGTTCCGGCAATGGTCTCGATGGTGATGGAACCTGATTCAAAGTTGATGTGGCTTCGCGTGTAGTATTGATCGCTGTACTTAACGTAGTCTTTGGGGCCGGCGATCAGCACTTCGTTAATGCCCCAGATATTTTCGATATTATGAGCAAACTGCCCCATCAGAATATCAAATCCGTTGGTGTCCTTAACCCACTCTTCATGGAAGACCGGTTTTTTGTTGCCTGAGCAGGAAATCAACAGCGGCGCTATGACCAGCAAACCTATCAGTTTCTTATTCATCTTGTCGTGCTTCGCCCACATTGAGAGGGCCTCATCTGTGAGGCCCAACGATTATTCTTCTGGCGGGGTGTAACCATCGATATGGACGTCATGCCCTTCGAACAGAAACTTAATCATTTCCTGTTCAAGCTGCTTACGATCTTCCGGGTTCATCATGCTGAGTTTCTTCTCGTTAATCAGCATGGTTTGCTTGCTCATCCACTGCGACCAGGCTTCTTTGGAAATCTCGTTATAGATGCGTTTGCCCACGTCGCCCGGATACAGCTGAAAATCCTGCCCCTCTGCATCTCGCTGCAGGAACGTACAAAAAATCATTCGGCTCATTACTCTTCCTCTTCTGTCGCGCGGATGTTCAGCGCTTTTTGTTGTGGCTGACGCAGCTGTTGTAACAGGCGTTCCACCGGGGCGGCCAGCCCAACGGACTGTGGCTGCGCTAAGTTATACCAGAGACCAGCGCCTTCATCCATTACCACGCCTGCGGCAGGCAGTTCCAGCCACATTGGCACAATATCCAGGTGGAAATGGCTGAAGGTATGGCGAAACGCGGTGTCCTGCTGTAGCTTCGCTCCCTCGATGCGCCTGTCACTCAGCCACTGCCGCAGCTCCGGCTGGGTGGCAAACTGCGGGAAGCAAAACAGCCCTCCCCACAGGCCAACGGGCGGGCGCTGCTCCAGCCACACTTCCTGCCCCTGCTGCATCATCAGCAGCCAGCCGGTGCGCACCGGCAGCGTTTGCTTCGGCTTCTTGCCGGGGTAGTTCGCCCAGCTGCCGCTGGCGTAAGCCGTGCAGCCGAGATTCAGCGGGCAGATCTCACATTTAGGCTTTGAGCGGGTGCAGACCATCGCGCCTAAATCCATCATCGCCTGATTGAACTGGCTGACGCCTGCGGCCGGCGTGACTTCTTCGGCAATCTGCCAGAGGCGCTTTTCCACCTCTTTTTTGCCCGGCCAGCCGGAAACGGCATAGCAGCGGGCCAGCACGCGCTTAACGTTGCCGTCGAGGATCGGGAAATGCTGCCCGAGAGATAAAGAGAGGATCGCGCCTGCGGTTGAGCGGCCTACGCCGGGCAGATCCGCTACCTCGGCAAACGTCTGCGGAAACTTCCCGCCGTGCTGCTCCGCAACCCTTTTCGCCGCCTTGTGCAGATTGCGCGCGCGCGCGTAATAGCCGAGGCCGGTCCACAGATGCAGCACTTCATCCAGCGGCGCGGCGGCCAGATCGGTGATCTCGGGGAAGCGCGCCATAAAGCGCTCAAAATAGGGGATCACCGTCGCCACCTGGGTTTGTTGCAGCATCACTTCCGAAAGCCAGACTTTATAAGGCGTTTTTTCCAGCTGCCAGGGCAGCGTTTTACGGCCAAAACGCTGATACCAGTCCAGTACCTGTCGTGAGAACTGCGCAGCTTGCATCATGTCGGAAAATATCCTGGAGAATTAAAAATCAGGCTGGGATTCCAGCACAGACCAACTATGCTGTAAACCGGAAGTTAGCGGGGCTTGCTTAAGCGCTGTAACTTTGCATAATGCCCCCTTTCCAGAGATTGCAGACCAGCAGGCAGAAATATGAAGAATGATGTCATTTCCCCGGAGTTTGATGAAAACGGTCGCCCGATGCGCCGTATTCGCAGCTTCGTCCGTCGTCAGGGGCGCCTGACCAAAGGCCAGCAGCACGCGCTGGATAATTACTGGCCAGTGATGGGCGTGGAATATCAGCCTGAACCTGTCGATCTGGTCAGCCTGTTTGGTCGTGATGCGCCGGTGGTGCTGGAGATCGGTTTCGGCATGGGCGCCTCGCTGGTCACCATGGCCGGGAACAACCCGGAGCAGAATTTCCTCGGTATTGAAGTTCACTCTCCGGGTGTGGGCGCCTGTCTGAGCAGCGCGCACGAGGCCAACGTGGCGAATCTGCGCGTGATGTGCCACGATGCCGTCGACGTACTGGACAAGATGATCCCGGACAATTCGCTGCGCATGGTGCAGCTGTTCTTCCCGGACCCGTGGCATAAGGCGCGTCACAACAAGCGCCGCATCGTGCAGGTGCCGTTTGCCGAGCTGGTGATGCGCAAGCTGAAGCTCGGCGGCGTATTCCACATGGCGACCGACTGGGAAGCCTATGCTGAGCACATGCTGGAAGTGATGAGCAGCATCGCCGGGTATAAAAACCAGTCTGAAACCCAGAATTACGTGCCGCGCCCTGAGTCGCGTCCGTTAACCAAATTTGAGCAGCGTGGTCAGCGTCTGGGCCACGGTGTTTGGGATCTTATGTTCGAGAGGATTAAATAATGGCTACCCAACGCAGTCGTCGCTTGCGTAAAAAAATGCATATCGATGAGTTTCAGGAATTAGGTTTCTCTATTGGCTTCACCTTCCCCGAAGGCAGTAGCGAAGAGACTATCGACAAAACGGTTGATGCCCTGATTGCAGAAGCGATCGATCCGAACGGTCTGGCTTTCGACGGCAGCGGCTACCTGCAATGGGAGGGGTTGATCTGCCTGCAGGAGACCGGCAAATGCACCGAAGAGCACCGTGAGCTGGTGCGCAAGTGGCTGGAAGATCGTAAGCTGAACAACATTCAGGTCACCGAACTTTTTGACGTCTGGTGGGACTAAGACAGTATCCCGCCGCGCATCCTGAAGGATGTGGGGATAAACGGATGTTTATAAGGGCCACGCATGCGTGGCCTTTTCACTCTAAGGAGAATGCAAAATGCGTAAAGCGATGATGGTGGCAGCGTTACTGCTGGCTGCGGGCCAGGCTCAGGCTGACTATCAATGTAGCGTGAAACCCCAGGATGACATCGTGATCTCTCCTCAGACCGTGCAGGTGGTGGGTGCCAGCGGCAATCTGCTGATCACGCCGACCGGGGACGTGCAGCGCAACGGTCAGGCTGCCACCGTCGATACGGCAACTCGTCAGAAAGCGATTGATTACCAGACCGCGCTGCGCCGTGATTTGCCCTGGATCGATCAGGGCGCGCGCCAGCGTCTGGAAAAAGGCCGCGTCGCGTTGGATAAGGTTATCGTGGAGAAGCTCGGTCAGAACAGCAACGTGCGTAACCGTCTGACCACGCTGGACACCCAGCTTAAGCAGCAGATGAACCGCATTATTGAACACCGCAGCGACGGGCTGACTTTCCACCATCAGGCTATCGACCAGGTGCGTCAGGACGGCGAGCAGCTGGTGCAGAGTGCGATGGGCGGCGTGGTGCAGGACAGTCTGAACGAGATGGGCAGCAAGCAGGCCGGGCAGGGCGATAACCCGCTCCAGGCGATTATGGGCAACCTCGGCGGATTACAGCAGTCGCTACAGGCCGAATGGAAAGGCCAGGAGAAGGATTTCCAGAATTTCGGTAAGGAAGTCTGCGGCCGGGTAACTTCGCTGGAAGATCAGCGCAAAGCGATGATTGCCGGGCTGAAATAGCGCATTAAAAAAGGCCGGATTCCTCCGGCCTTATCTCACTCTTCCTCTGCCAGAAACAGCTCCAGCAGCGAATTCAGGAACAGCTTGCCTTTCTCCGTCACCTGCCAGCTCTCTGCCGTTTCAATCAGGTAACCTGCATTCAGCGCGCGATCGATTTGCGGGCGGATATGGCTGTCCGCTAATCCGGTATAGAGAGCAAACTCTTCACGCGGCGCGGGTTCGAGCAGGCGGAAGCGGTTCATAAAGAATTCGAACGGCTTCTCGCTGTCGCTCACCTGATGCTGGCGATCGAGATACTTCCCCTGCATAAAACCGCGCGGGTGGCGGGTTTTGGTGGTACGGACGATGGTGCCGTCGGGCTGAGTTAGCTTGCCGTGAGCACCGCAGCCAATGCCGAGGTAGTCGCCAAAGCGCCAGTAGTTGAGGTTGTGCTCACAGCGGTAGCCAGGCCTGGCGTAGGCGGAGGTCTCATACTGCACATAGCCCGCCGCCGTCAGCAGCTGGTCGCCCTGCTCGAAAATATCCCACAGCGCGTCGTCGTCCGGCAGCACCGGCGGTCGGGAAGCAAACAGGGTATTTGGCTCGATGGTAAGCTGATACCACGAGAGATGCGGAGGATTCAGCGCAATGGCCTGACGCAGATCGTCCAGCGCCTCTTCCAGCGACTGATCGGGCAGGCCGTGCATCAAATCCAGGTTAAAGCTGCGCAGGTTCAGTCCGGCGGCCAGCCTGGCCGCGCGCCTGGCCTCTTCCGGGCCGTGAATGCGCCCCAGGCGCGTTAATTTCTGTTCGCTGAAGCTTTGCACGCCAATCGAGATGCGGTTGATACCGGCGCGCTGGTAGCCGCTGAAGCGATCCGCTTCGACGGTGCCGGGATTGGCCTCCATGGTGATCTCTGCCGTGGCGGAGAGCGGCAGGCGGGCGCGCACCCCGTCCAGCAGCATCTGCATCGCTTCGCTGCTTAACAAACTTGGCGTGCCGCCGCCGATGAAAAGGGTGCTGACTTCGCGCCCTGAGGTCAGCGGCAGGTCAGCATCCAGATCCGCCAGCAGGTGCCGCACGTACTCTTCGTGGGGGACATCGCCTTTCAGCGCATGTGAATTGAAGTCGCAGTAGGGGCACTTCTGCACGCACCAGGGAATATGGATATACAGACTCAGCGGCGGGAGCTTACGCATTGCTCATCGCTTTCAGCAGCAGCGTCATGGCTTTTCCCCGATGGGAAACCGCATGTTTTTCCGCTTTGCTCAGCTCGGCCGCCGTTTTGCCCAGCGCCGGGACAAAGAAAATCGGATCGTAGCCAAAGCCGCCTTCGCCCGCCGCGGTGCGGGTAATTTCACCCTGCCAGCTGCCGTGGAACACCAGCGGCGTGGGATCGTCCGCATGACGCATATAGACCAGCACGCAGTGGAACCGGGCCTGACGCTGCCCGTCCGGCACCTCTTCCAGCGCGGCCAGCAGCTTCAACAGGTTCTGCCGATCGCTGGCATCTTCGCCAGCGTAGCGCGCCGAATAGATCCCCGGTGCGCCGCCGAGCGCATCCACCGCCAGACCCGAGTCATCGGCAATTGCGGGCAGACCGGTTGCCGCTGAGGCATGGCGGGCCTTCAGGATGGCATTCTCAATAAATGTCAGGCCAGTCTCTTCGACTGACTCTACGCCCAGTTCGGTTTGCGCCACGATATCGAGGCCAAAGGCGGCCAGCAGATCGGCCATTTCACGAACTTTGCCGGGATTACCGGTGGCGAGCACAACTTTTTGCATATCAGGTCCAGAATTTTCAGGTTACAGCAGATACCAGAGGCCAGGGAACAGGTCCATGCCCAGGTAGTTCAGCATATAGAGGATCAGGATCACCACCATCGCCGAGAAATCGATGCCGCCCATCGCGGGCAGGATACGACGAATCGGGCTCATCAGCGGTTCGGTCAGCTGAACCAGCAGGTAGTCTACCGGGCCGCGTCCCTGGCTGATCCAGCTCATCAGCGAGCGAATGATGATGACCCAGAACACCAGAGAGCCGGCAGATTTCAACAGCGACAGCAGGCCGACCAGCAAATTCATCGGATCGAGCGAGAAAGCGCCAACCTGAATCATTAACAGGATGGGGTATTTCAGCGTGGTCAGCACAAAGGCCAGCAGCAGCGAGGCGGTATCAATGGGGCCAATAGCGGGCAGGACGCGGCGTAAAGGTTTCACCACTGGCTGGGTAATTTTAACGACAAACTGGGACAAAGGGTTATAAAAATCGGCGCGCGACCACTGCATCCAGATGCGTAACAGCAGCACCATCACGTACAGGTCGATCAGGGTCTTGACCAGAAAAGTCAGCGTCAGCATGGGGTTCCTCAATTATTGTTGTGAGCGGCGCCGTAATCACGAGCGCCAAAAATAGCGGTGCCAATGCGCACCAGGGTACTGCCTGCCGCTATCGCGGCCTCCATATCGTCGCTCATTCCCAGAGAAAGCGTGTCGACAGTGGGATAGTCGGTTTTCAGCGCGTCAAACGCGGCGGCCAGCCGCTGGCAAACGGCGAGCTGACGCGCGTAATCGGCCTCCGGCGCGGGGATGGACATCAGACCGCGCAGCGTCAAGCGCGGCAGAAGCACAATCTCTTTTGCCAGTTCATTCAGCTCCTCCAGCATGATGCCAGATTTGCTGGTTTCGTCACTGATGTTTACCTGGATCAGAACGTTCAGCGGCGGCAGCGCAGCCGGACGCTGTTCATTCAGCCGGGCGGCAATCTTCAGCCGGTCAACGGTGTGGCACCAGCTAAAATTCCCGGCGACCAGCCGGCTCTTGTTGGATTGCAGCGGGCCAATAAAGTGCCATTCGAGGGCGGAATTCCCCAACGCCTGGATCTTATCAACGCCTTCCTGCACGTAGTTTTCACCGAAGCAGCGCTGACCAGCCGCAGCCGCTTCTGCGACCGCGCCCGCAGGTTTTGTTTTGCTGACGGCAAGCAGAGTGATTTCTGCCGGATCGCGGCCGCAGCGTGCGGCTGCCGCTGAGATTCGCTCGCGGACTTGCTGTAAGTTGTGCTGAATCGAGGTCATAGTTCAGGGAAATAATATGGATATTGAAGACATGGTGGCCCTTAGTGTAAAGCATAACGCGGGGGATCTGCACCTTTGCAGTGGTCATTCTCCGTTCTGGCGCCGCGGCGGCAGGCTGGAACCGATGGAGAAAATGCCGCCGATCGCCAGCGCAGAGCTGGAAGAGTGCATTCGCCGCTGGCTGACGGCGCAGCAGCAGAGGCAGTTCGGCACGGAAGGGCAGTTGGATTTTGCGCTGACGTTGCCAGACGCTACGCGTCTGCGCGCCAACCTTTTTCGTCAGCAGCAGGGACTTTCGCTGGCGCTGAGGATAATTGCCAGCAAAAGCCCCGAGATTGATGCGCTGCGCCTGCCTGCGGTTACCCGTGCGCTATTGCAGCTGGAAGATGGCCTGGTGCTGGTGACGGGCGCGACCGGCAGCGGCAAATCGACCACGCTGGCCGCTTTGATCGACGCGATCAATCAGCAGCAGGCGCGGCATATTCTGACGCTGGAGGACCCGATTGAATTTCTCCATCACAGCCAGCGATCGTTGATCCAACAGCGTGAGATTGGCACGCACTGCCGTTCGTTCAGCGATGGCCTGCGAAGCGCGCTGCGCGAGGACCCAGACGTGATCCTGCTGGGGGAACTGCGGGATAGCGACAGCATTCAGCTGGCGTTAACCGCCGCTGAAACCGGGCATCTGGTGCTGGCGACGCTGCATACCAGGGGCGCAGCGCAGGCGGTTGAGCGGCTGGTGGACGTCTTCCCCGGCGCGGAGAAAAACCTGATCCGTAGCCAGCTGGCAGGCAGCCTGCAGGCGGTAATCGCCCAGCGCCTTGAGCCGACGGCTGAACAGCAGAGGAGAGTTGCGCTTTTTGAAGTGCTGGTGAACACGCCAGCGGTGGCTAATTTGATCCGTGAAGGAAAAACCCATCAGTTGCCGGGGCTGCTGGAAACGGGCATTCAGGCAGGAATGCAGACGTTTGCTCAGAGCCGGGCCGAGAGGGTGCGGGCTGGGCTGCTCGCTTCAGCAGCGTTGGGGTAGCCGCTGGCTGGTGCTGGCAGCGGCGTGCCCTGTACAGGTCGCGCGTTCAGTATCCGCTGTTTTCAAACCAGCTTTCGAGAATGATGACGGCTGACAGGGAGTCAACGCTGCCTTTACTCAGGGCGCGAAATCCCCCGCGTTCGAACAGCTCCGCGCGGGCCTCAACGGTACTCAGACGCTCGTCGTGAAGATCAACCTGCACGCCAAAGCGGCCGTGGATGCGGTTAGCGAACTTGCGCGCTCTGGCGGTCAGCAACTGCTCGCTACCGTCCATGTTCAGCGGCAGGCCGACCACTACGCGATCCGGCTGCCACTCTTTCAGCAGCGCTTCTATTTTGCTCCAGTCCGGCGTGCCGTCCTGCGCTTTCAGCGCTGGCAGCGGCCTGGCGGTGCCGGTCAGCTGTTGCCCGATGGCAACGCCAATACTTTTTGTCCCAAAATCAAAAGATAACAGCGTCATGTGGCTCATCAGGCATGACCCGCATCGCTGGTGATATTGTGGATATCCACGCCAATGCTTTTCGCCGCCTCGCGCCAGCGTTCGGCTATCGGCGTTTTAAAGAGAATGTTGCTGTCGGCTGGCGTGGTGAGCCAGGCGTTTTCCAGCAGTTCACTTTCCAACTGGTCTTTCTCCCAGGCGCAGTAGCCCAGCGCGACCAGCACGTTTTTCGGTTGTTCCGGCGTGCCGAGAGTTTCCAGCACGTCACGGGACGTGGTGATCACCGTGTTGTCAGAAACGCGAATGCTGGAAGCGAACGTCTTCTGAGCCGAATGCAGAATAAATCCACGGTCTTCCGCCAGCGGGCCGCCCGAAAAGACCGGCTTGTCGAGCTTGACTTCCGGCTCGCGCGGGGTTGGCGAAATTTTTAGCTTCTGCAGAATGCCGTCAACGGTCAGGTTCTCCATCGGCTTGTTTACAATCAGTCCCATGGCTCCGTCATCGTTATGCTCGCAGATGTAAACCACCGAGCGCTTAAATAACGGGTCCTGTAGCGTGGGCATCGCAATCAAAAAATGATGCTGTAAATTCATATCAGGATTCTGTATTCGGGTTAACCGCCCGCGGCAGGCGCCGCGAGCGTAATTAACGGGTTAATAAGGGGGCCCGTTGACCCCATTCGTACCGTCAGGCCAGGCGCTTTTCAATGGCGTCCATCAGCATACCAGTAATCGAAATCGGGAATGCGGCCTCGATCTCACGGATACAGGTAGGGCTGGTGACGTTGATTTCCGTCAGCTTGTCGCCAATGATGTCCAGGCCGACAAAAATCAGCCCCTTAGCTTTCAGCGTTGGGCCTACGCGGCGCGCAATTTCCCAGTCGCTTTCGCTCAGAGGACGCGCCTCGCCCCGGCCGCCGGCCGCCAGGTTACCGCGAGTTTCGCCCGACTTAGGAATGCGGGCCAGGCAGTAGGGTACTGGCTCGCCGTCCACTACCAGCACGCGCTTGTCGCCTTCCTTGATGGCCGGCAGATAATTTTGCGCCATGCAGTAGAAGCTGCCGTGCTCAGTGAGGGTTTCAATAATTACCGACAGGTTAGGGTCTTCCTGCTTGATGCGGAAGATCGACGCGCCGCCCATGCCGTCCAGCGGTTTCAGGATGATATCGCCGTGCTGCTGCCAGAACTGACGAATCTGGCTGGCGTTACGCGTTACCAGCGTGTCCGGCGTCAGTTCGGCAAACCAGGCGGTGAACAGCTTCTCGTTACAGTCGCGCAGGCTCTGCGGTTTGTTGACGATCAGCGTGCCTTTCTCTTCGGCGCGTTCAAGGATGTAGGTAGCGTAGATAAATTCGGTGTCAAACGGCGGGTCTTTGCGCATCAGTACCGCGTTCAGCTCCGCCAGCGCGATATCCTGCTCGCTGCCAAATTCGAACCACTTGTCATAGTTCTGCTCAACGCTCAGGGTACGGGTGCGGGCGCGAGCTTCGCCGCCGCGCAGATAGAGATCGTTCATCTCCATATAATGAATTTCGTAGCCGCGGCGCTGTGCTTCCAGCAGCATGGCGAAGCTGCTGTCTTTTTTAATGTTGATGGAGGTAATCGGGTCCATCACAATGCCAAGCTTAATCATTTAGTCTGTCTCCAGTGAGCCTTTCGTTCGCCTGCCCAACTACCGTAAGCCTCCAGGCTTTCTGCCTGCGACGATACCGTTCAGGAAATTTTTTTGCTTAGCGTTAAAAGCGCTGTTAGCCCAGGTCGCCAAAGCGAACCTGAAGCGCAGTAATCGCCGTCAGGGCCGTCGTTTCGGTGCGTAGCACCCTTGGGCCTAACAGGATATCGGTAAAGCCGTAGCGCGCGGTCATGGCGATCTCTTCTGCGGTTAAGCCGCCTTCCGGCCCAATCAGCAGCCGCACGCGCTGCACGGGCAGCGGCAGCGTGTTGATGCTCTGGCTGGCTCGTGGGTGCAGGTTGAGTTTGAGGCCCGCGTCCTGCTCGGCGCTCCAGGCTTCCAGCGTCATGGCTTCACGCACCTGCGGCACGCTGTTTCTGCCGCACTGCTCGCAGGCGGCGATAACAATTTTCTGCCACTGCTGATGCTTTTTCGCCTGCCTTGCGGCATCCAGCTTTACGCCGCAGCGTTCAGAAAACAAGGGGGTGATCACATTTACCCCAAGTTCTACCGCTTTCTGAATGGTGAACTCCATCTTTTCGCCGCGGGACATCACCTGTCCCAGATGCAGATGAAGCGGGGATTCACGGCTCTCTTCGCGGCTCTCGCCAACGGAAACGCGCACGGTTTTTTTATCAGCCTGCACAATCCCGGCGGTAAAAGTCAGATTATTACCATCGAACAATTCCAGGGTTTGCCCAGCGGTCATTCGCAGCACGCGGCCTACGTGGTTGGCGGCGTCTTCGGACAGGGCGATGTCGCTGCCCGCGATAAGCGTTTCGGGATGAAAGATGCGGGGTATTCGCATGGAAATCCTGATCAAAAGTTAGCGGCCGGGCAACGGGCCCGGCCATAAGGCTGGCTCTAGTTTAGGTCAGTGATTTTACCGCTGGCAAGCTTGCTGTACATAAGGGTTGTGGTTGCCCTGTACGCGAGCGATGCGATCGTCCCGTTTGCACTCCCATGGGGTGACGGGATACTGCCGGTTCCAGACGGTCATCAGCTGCGTCTGCCGTTTAGACATGGCGATCTGATAGTGGTCGCGCATGTACAGCCAGGTGCGGGCAATGGCGCCGCGTGCGCGCGCTGGCGGCTCTGCGCGCTTATTTTTAAAGTCGACCTTCATCGCGCACTGACCATACTGATGCTCGCCGCCGTTCCACTGGCCGTACATAAAGTTACCGCGGTCGCCATTCACTTCACCAATCGCGGGCTGAAGGTTATGCAGGTCGGACTCGATACGCCGGTAAATAGCATCTTTGGCGCACTGCTTACGGCCGCCGTTTTGCCAGCAACGGCGCTGGTGCCCAAAAGTCCAGGCAGGCACCACATGTTCCCATTCGATGCGGTGGGCGCGGTTCGCATTCTTGCGCACCTTATAGCCGCAGGACGCCAGATTCGGCACGCCTTTTTTACCTTTCCAGTCGATCCGGCAACCGCAGTAAAAGGTGCCGGGCGCGTCGGCATTGATCTTCGTCGCGTACGCTTTGGCCTGGCTGAAGTTGTTCTGATGATAGTTGTCCAGGCTGAGACTGTGGGCGAAAAAGGTCGGCAAAAGCAGTGAGAGTGAAAAGCAGGAAAAGATTTTGCGAAGCATGTTCAGAATATTTGTCTTATAAACCAGGCTGCGAGCGTAACAGATTCGCCCGGTTTCGGGAAATCACCGTTGTGAAATCAGCGGGTTATTGATGTTTTTTTACGCTTCATGACGTTTTTTCGGATTGTTGGAACTGGCCGGGAGAGAGGCGCTCGCCGCAGTGGACGCAGCGATACTCACTTTCACCGCGCACCACGCGGTTGTGGCGACGAACGGTGAGCTGATGCTGCTGACAGCCGCAGCGGTAGGGGAAAGAGCGGCTGCGCACTGATTCTATCTCAAACTTATGGGTGCGCTGCGCCGGGACGTCGAGAATGCTTTCCATCATCCATTTCCACTCTTTGCCGTGCGGGGCCACGCGGCCAAAGTGTTTCCACACCAAAAGGTGCGCCAGCTCATGCGGGACGACTTCATCAACAAAGGCCTGCTGATTTTCCAGCAGCAGCACCGGATTGAGGCGGATTTCCCAGTGCTGAAGCCATGCGGTGCCCGCCGCCGTGCCGCGCTGCTGGTAGACCAGCTTCGGTTCGGGATAGCTACGCTCAAGACGCTGGTTTGCCAGCCGCAATTTTTCACGCAGCGAGCGCATAACCGCCTGTTGCAGGGCGATGGGAAGTCTGAGGGATTTCATAGGGCAGAGGATACGATCTGGCAGGAGGGAATTCAATCAGGCTGGCCGGGTTTCCCCGGCCAGTCCGTTTTAGTCACGCTGTCCGATATCGCGCAGCTTTTTGCCGCTCAACAGGTTGCGTTCAATGTGTTCCAGCGAAACGTTTTTGGTTTCCGGGATCAGCCAGATAGTCAGGATGATAAACAGCACGTTCAGACCGGCGTAGACCCAGAAGGTGTTCGCGTTGCCCAACGTGTTGAGCATGGTCAGGAAGGTTGCGCCGACAATCATATTGGCAATCCAGTTGGTGGCGGTGGAAACGGTGATACCGAAATCGCGGCCTTTCAGCGGCTGGATCTCAGAACACAGAACCCAGATCAGCGGACCGGCGCTCATCGCAAAGCCAACAATAAACATCAGCAGCATGGCGATGGCAAAGTACTGCGCGCCCGGCGAGTGAATGCCAACGTGCAGCATTGTGCCCAGTACGCCCATGCCCACCGCCATCACCAGGAAGCCCAGCTTGAGGGTTGGCTTACGGCCCCAGCGGTCAACCAGACCAATAGCAATAAAGGTGGCGAGGACGTTGATCAGACCAACGATAACCGTGCCCCACATCTGCTCGGTGGTGTTGGTAAAGCCAGCAATTTCAAAAATCTTCGGTGCGTAATACATGATGACGTTCATGCCGGTGAACTGCTGCATCACCTGCAAAAGCACGCCCAGGTAAACCGCACGGCGGAAGTTGCCGTTGTCTTTGAACAAGCTCCAGCCGGACTGCTTGATCTTCAGGCTTTCGCGGATTTCATCCAGCTCTTTCTTCGCCTGCTCGCTGGTATCGCGCAGACGATCCAGCACGCGCTGCGCGGTGCGGAAGTCGCCCTTCGCCGCCAGCCAGCGCGGGCTGTTCGGCAGGAAGAACACGCCAACCAGCAGCAGAACCGCAGGAATGGTGATCACGCCCAGCATCCAGCGCCATTCGCCGGAGTAGCTGAACGCGGTATCGGAGAGATAGGCGCCCAGAATACCGATGGTGATCATCAGCTGGTAAAGGGAAATCATACTGCCGCGAATTTTCTCAGGCGCGATCTCAGAGAGGTAAAGCGGCGCGGTATAGGAAGCCACGCCGACCGCCAGACCCAACAGAACGCGGGCGAAGATCAGCATTTCCGGGTTGGATGACATCGCTGACCACAGCGAGCCAATCACAAACAGCACGGCACCAATCATCAGGCTTTTTTTACGGCCAAGGCGGGATGACATCCAGCCGCTGCCTATTGCGCCTACAGCGGCGCCAAACATCATTGAGCTGACGATCCATTCCTGCTGGTGTGCCGTTACGTTGAAGTCTTTCGCGATGAAGGGCAGGGCGCCGGCAATGACGCCGATATCCAGACCAAACAGCAGACCGGCCAGTGCGGCGAGGAAACACACGAAAAAGGTCATCGCCTTGTTCGATGTTCTGCTCTGTTTCTTATTATCAGGCATAACGCCTCCATTAAAGTGGTACTGCTTATTGTTGTTATAAATGTTAGAAAACCTTTGCCCGCAAGACTGTGCTGAAGATCACATTGGTGTAATCGCTTACACTATTGATCGTTCCTGAAAGCAGCATTTTCACGCGCGCTTACGCTTTTTAACCAGATAGTCATAGTCATAAACAGTTTCACTCAGTTGTAAAACAACCGGCTATCAGACAGCGCTGAAAATAGCGCATTTTGCTACAGTCTGTTAAGAGTGTTAATTCTTAATTGTCGGATATACAGGATATTTCCTGGTGTAACCGTTAACAAAATAGCTGACTGAAGTTTGGCAAAGTGTAGTCAACAGCCGGGTATCCGCCAGCGTCAGACAGCAAAAAGGGCACCCGTTGGGTGCCCTCAGACCAGCAAGCTTACGCTTACTTAAGGCCAGCGGCCTCGCGCAGCTGTTCGGCTTTATCGGTTTTTTCCCACGGGAAATGCTCACGACCAAAGTGGCCGTATGCCGCCGTTTGGCGATACATCGGGTGCAGCAGATCCAGCATCTGGATCAGGCCGTATGGACGCAGGTCGAAGAACTCACGCACCAGCAGAGTCAACTGCTCAGTTGCCACCTTCTCAGTACCGAAAGTTTCCACCATGATTGAGGTCGGCTCAGCCACGCCGATGGCGTAGGAAACCTGGATCTCACAGCGGTCGGCCAGGCCGGCAGCCACGATGTTTTTTGCCACATAGCGCGCCGCGTAGGCCGCAGAGCGGTCAACTTTAGAAGGATCTTTACCGGAGAAAGCGCCGCCGCCGTGACGAGCCATACCGCCGTAGGTATCGACGATGATTTTACGGCCGGTCAGACCACAGTCGCCCATTGGGCCGCCGATGACAAAGCGTCCGGTTGGGTTAATGTGGTATTTAGTCCCGGCGTTAATCCACTCGGCAGGCAGCACTGGCTTGATGATCTCTTCCATCACCGCTTCCTGCAAATCTTTCAGCGAGATCTCTTCGGCATGTTGTGTAGACAGCACTACCGCATCAATACCAACGATTTTTCCATCGTCATACTGGAAGGTGATCTGGCTTTTCGCATCCGGGCGCAGCCACGGCAGGGTGCCATTTTTACGCACTTCAGACTGCTTCTGCACCAGGCGGTGCGCATAGGTCACCGGCGCAGGCATCAGCACGTCCGTTTCGTTGGTGGCATAGCCAAACATCAGGCCCTGGTCGCCAGCGCCCTGCTCCAGCGGATCGGCACGGTCAACGCCCTGATTGATATCGGGAGACTGTTTGCCAATGGCATTGAGGACGGCACAGGAATTGGCATCAAAGCCCATATCGGAATGGACATAACCGATTTCACGCACGGTATTACGGGTGATTTCTTCGATATCAACCCAGGCGGTGGTGGTGATTTCGCCACCAACCAGAACCATGCCGGTTTTTACATAAGTTTCGCAGGCCACGCGGGCCTTCGGATCCTGCTCAAGGATTGCATCGAGCACGGCATCAGAGATCTGGTCAGCGATTTTATCAGGATGTCCTTCTGAGACGGACTCGGAAGTGAAAAGGTGTTTAGCCATTTATTCTTTACCTTACTGAATACGGGTTAATATCAACTGCATAGCGCTAAAGACTGGTTGCCGGTAATTCACTGGCTCAGCTTTCCAGCGCCCCCCTCAGGCAAAGCCATGAGCAGTACATACAAATGAAGACGCTTAGAAGTTAACCAGTATAGACGGATTAACATCTGGACGGCTATTTTAGGTTACTCAATAAACGAATTGCCAGCCTTTTTTCGTTAAAGCATTTTTCAGCTGAGATGAAAAGTGGAACATTTTTATGACAGCCTGGCCATTCCGCACATTAAGTTTTTGCAATTTGAGCGTTCTGGCTGTATAAAACGCCGCGGCGTTGTCACCTGAGCCTTCTGCATCCCTTTCTTGTGCGCTTTCGCGAGGTTATGGCGCTTCCCGTCATCATTTCGCCACCTGCGCAGGCTACACTTCCGCACTCGCTTTAATCCGGCGCTCTCAGCTTTTACTGAGGGATTTTTGCTATTGGTTGTCCGACTCGTTTCCCGGAGTCCCGTGTGATTAATGTTATACTTCAGAGACCGATTGGTGCGACTCTTCAGCGTTTTATGCTGAATTTACCGGTAGTCGATGGCTTGTTGTCGCGGGTTATCCCTGCGATAGTAGTTAACTGTTCCGCATCATTGAAATTTGAGGCTCGCAATGTCTGACGACATGAAAGCAATGAAGGGTTCGTCAGCAGGCGAACAGGGTGGACTCCGCTCAATGCAGGAGGTGGCCATGAGCGATCAAGATGCCAGCAAGATGCTGCGCACCTACAATATTGCCTGGTGGGGCAATAACTACTACGACGTCAATGAGTTGGGTCATATCAGCGTTTGCCCCGATCCCGACGTGCCTGAAGCCCGTGTCGATCTGGCGAAGCTGGTTAAAGAGCGCGAGGCGGAAGGCCAGCGTCTTCCTGCACTGTTCTGTTTCCCTCAAATCCTACAGCACCGGCTGCGCTCGATTAATGGCGCGTTCAAGCGCGCGCGGGAATCTTACGGCTATCGCGGCGACTATTTCCTCGTTTATCCGATCAAGGTTAACCAGCACAAGCGCGTCATCGAATCCCTGATTAATTCTGGCGAACCGCTGGGACTGGAAGCCGGCTCGAAAGCTGAGCTGATGGCCGTGCTGGCTCACGCCGGTATGACCCGCTCGGTGATTGTCTGTAACGGCTATAAAGACCGTGAATACATTCGCCTGGCGCTGATCGGCGAAAAGATGGGCCACAAAGTCTATCTGGTGCTGGAAAAAATGACCGAAGTGAAGCTGGTGCTGGAAGAGGCCGAGCGTCTGAACGTGGTGCCTCGTCTCGGCATTCGCGCCCGTCTGGCTTCTCAGGGCTCGGGCAAATGGCAGTCCAGCGGAGGCGAAAAATCAAAATTTGGTTTGTCGGCTACTCAGGTACTGAAGCTGGTGGACATTATGCGCGAAGCGGGCCGGATGGAGAGCCTGCAACTGTTGCATTTCCATCTCGGTTCGCAGATGGCGAACATTCGTGATATCGCTACCGGCGTGCGCGAATCCGCTCGCTTCTACGTTGAGCTGGCTAAGCTGGGCGTCAACATTCAGTGCTTCGACGTCGGCGGCGGTCTGGGCGTCGACTATGAAGGAACGCGCTCGCAGTCCGACTGCTCAGTAAACTACGGCCTGAATGAGTATGCCAACAACGTGATCTGGGCTATTGGCGACGCTTGTGAAGAGCACAACCTGCCGCACCCTACGGTAATCACCGAGTCGGGCCGTGCCGTGACCGCGCACCACACCGTGCTGGTCTCCAACATTATTGGCGTGGAGCGCAACGAGTTCAGCGAGCCACAGCCGCCGTCTGCGGAATCACCCCGCCCGATCGTCAGCATGTGGGATACCTGGCAGGAGATGCACGAGCCGAATAACCGCCGCTCGCTGCGTGAATGGCTGCATGACAGCCAGATGGACCTGTTTGATATCCACACCGGCTATTCGCAGGGCACCTACGATTTGACGCAGCGCGCCTGGGCCGAGCAGCTTTATCTGAGCATCTGCCACTATATTCAGCAGCATCTGGATCCAAGCAACCGCGCGCACCGTCCGATCATCGACGAGCTGCAAGAGCGCATGGCGGATAAAATCTACGTCAACTTCTCGCTGTTCCAGTCGATGCCGGATGCCTGGGGCATCGATCAGCTGTTCCCGGTTCTGCCGCTGGAAGGCCTGAACAAGTCGCCGGAGCGTCGGGCCGTGCTGCTGGACATCACCTGTGATTCCGACGGCACCATTGATCACTATGTTGACGGCGACGGCATTGCCACCACTATGCCGATGCCGCAGTACGACGTGGATAATCCGCCGATGCTGGGTTTCTTTATGGTCGGGGCTTACCAGGAGATCCTGGGCAATATGCACAACCTGTTCGGCGATACCGAAGCGGTTGACGTGTTTGCTTATGCCGATGGCCGGGTTGACGTGCAGCTGTCCGACGAAGGAGATACCGTTGCGGATATGCTCGAGTACGTTCAGTTGGACCCGCAGGAGCTGCTGACCCACTTCCGTAACCAGATCAAAGAGAGCGATCTGGATGAGGAACTACGGGCACAGTTCATGGCCGAGTTCGAGTCTGGCCTGTATGGCTACACTTATCTGGAAGACGAATAATCTTCCCGGAGTGGGAGCGGATGTCGCGCTGAAGGTAGCTACGGTTATCTGCTCCTTTAACGACGTAGCGGCCCTGAAAATCAGGCCGCATATCAGCGAGAAAAGGAGTAAGGCATGAGTCTGTTTGATGGAATATTGCGTGATGTACTGGGTGGTGATGCGCAGAATGGCGCGGGCAGCGGCTCCGGCATTCAGCTCCAGGCTATCCTGCAATGGGTGGAAGAACAGGGCGGGTTCGCTGTGCTGCTGGAGAAATTTCAGCAGGGCGGCCTCGGCGGCATTCTCAACTCGTGGATAGGCACCGGCGGCAATGAGGCGATTGGCAGCAGTGAAGTGCAGTCCGCATTCGGAACCGACGCGCTGCAATCGCTGGCCGATAAGCTGGGAACTGACGTCAACGGCGCCTCTTCCGCGCTGGCGCAGTACCTGCCCGGCGTAGTGGATAAAGCCTCGCCAGCCGGAGAGATTGACACTCAGAGCGTCAGCTCTCTGCTGGGCAACGTTTTCGGTAAGTCCTGATTGCGGTTGTTACTGGCTACCTGCTGGCGGTAGCGAAAAATTTCATCCTGTCGTTTGGTACGGCAGACTGAAAAATAAAAGACTCAAATCCCTTCCTCGTCGGGTTTAACGACGCGGCGGGGATTTTTTTCATCTCGGTTTGAGCAACAGCTGGCCCGGTCCGGCTTCACCGTTAAAGAGGATTTGGTATGAATAACACCCTGGGCAACCAGTATGACAACTCACTGGTATCAAACGCCTTTGGTTTTATGCGTTTTCCGGTTAATTTCCAGCCCTACGACTGCGATGCGGAGTGGGTGATCACCGGTGTTCCTTTTGATGCGGCCACTTCTGGTCGCCCCGGCAGCCGCCTGGGGCCGGGCGCGATCCGCCAGATTTCTACTCACCTGGCATGGGAAGGCTGCCGCTGGCCGTGGACCTTCGATCTGCGCCAGCGTCTGAAGGTGATTGACTGTGGCGATCTGGTTTACGCCTTTGGCGACTCGCAGGATCTGACCGATAAGCTGCAGGCTCATGCAGAAAAATTGCTGGCTAACGGCAAGCGCATGCTGACCTTTGGCGGCGACCACTACGTCACGCTGCCGCTGCTGCGCGCCCACGCGAAGTACTTCGGCAAGATGGCGCTGGTGCATTTCGATGCCCACACCGACACCTACTCCAACGGCCCGACTTTCGACCACGGCACGATGTTCCACCACGCGCCGAAGGAAGGGCTAATCGATCCGGCCCACTCGGTACAGATTGGTATTCGTACCGAATTTGACGCCTCTCTCGGCTTCAACGTGCTGGACGCGGCTCAGGTAAACGATCGCAGCGTTGACGATATTATCGCGCAGGTAAAACAGATCGTTGGCGATCTGCCGGTCTACCTGACATTTGATATCGACTGCCTCGACCCTGCTCACGCGCCGGGAACCGGTACGCCGGTGATCGGCGGGCTGACCACCGATAAGGCCACCAAGCTGGTGCGGGCGCTTCAGGGGCTGAATATCGTCGGGATGGATCTGGTTGAGGTGGCGCCAGGCTACGATCAGTCCGATCTGACCTCGCTGGCGGCGGCGACGCTGGCGCTGGATATGCTGCACGTTCAGGCGGTAAACAAAGGCGAGTAGCGTCACGGCGCCCCGTGGATCGGGGCGCTCCAGACAACCTGCGTGGCGTTAAAAAGGGGCGTTATAGCCTTGCCAAACCTGACCGTGTAGTGGCTATACAGTGAAAGTGCAAGTTTTGCCCGGCTATTTTGCACTTTTCGCCATGTACAGATGCCCCGTTTTTCATGTACATTGAGGGTCGACTTTTACAACTTTGCCTGATAACTCATTGATTAAAATAGGTTAAGGACGGCGAAGCGTTTAATCCGACCTGGAGTAGAACATGTCTTCTCGTAAAGAGCTTGCTAACGCCATTCGCGCATTGAGTATGGATGCGGTACAAAAAGCCAAATCTGGCCACCCTGGCGCCCCAATGGGGATGGCGGATATCGCCGAAGTCCTCTGGCGCGACTTCCTGAACCATAACCCGACTAACCCGCTGTGGGCCGACCGCGATCGTTTCGTGCTGTCTAACGGCCACGGCTCAATGCTGATTTACAGCCTGCTGCACCTCAGCGGCTACGATCTGCCGATTGCGGAACTGGCTAACTTCCGCCAGCTGCACTCTAAAACTCCAGGTCACCCCGAATACGGCTACACCGCCGGTGTTGAAACCACCACTGGCCCGCTGGGGCAGGGCATTGCTAATGCCGTCGGTATGGCGATCGCTGAGCGCACCCTGGCGGCCCAGTTTAACCGTCCCGGCCACGATGTCGTAGACCACAATACCTATGTGTTTATGGGCGATGGCTGCATGATGGAAGGCATCTCCCACGAGGTGTGCTCGCTGGCGGGCACGCTGAAGCTGGGCAAACTGGTTGCCTTCTATGATGACAACGGCATCTCTATCGACGGCCACATTGAGGGCTGGTTCACTGACGATACCGCTAAACGTTTCGAGTCTTACGGCTGGCATGTGGTGCGCGGCGTTGACGGTCACGATGCAGAAGCGATTAAGAAAGCGGTTGAACAGGCCAAAGCGGTCAGCGACAAACCTTCTCTGCTGATGTGTAAGACCGTGATCGGCTTTGGTTCACCGAACAAAGCCGGCACGCACGATTCGCACGGCGCGCCGCTGGGCGAGGACGAAGTGGCGCTGACCCGCAAGCAGCTGGGCTGGAACCACGCGCCGTTCGAAATCCCGCAGGACATCTACGCGCAGTGGGATGCGAAAGAAGCGGGCCAGGCGAAAGAAACGGCCTGGAACGAGAAATTCGCGGCCTATGCTAAGGCTCATCCTGAGCTGGCGGCAGAATTCAAGCGCCGCGTGGCGAACGAACTGCCGGCTAACTGGCAGGCGGAGTCGCAGAAGTATATCGAACAGTTGCAGGCTAATCCGGCGAAAATCGCCAGCCGTAAAGCCTCTCAGAACAGCCTGGAAGCCTTCGGTAAACTGCTGCCAGAGTACCTGGGCGGATCCGCTGACCTGGCGCCAAGCAACCTGACTATGTGGTCTGGTTCTAAGCCAATCAACGAAGACGCGGCCGGTAACTACATTCATTACGGCGTGCGCGAGTTCGGCATGACCGCTATCGCCAACGGCATCACGCTGCACGGCGGCTTCCTGCCGTATACCGCGACCTTCCTGATGTTTGTCGAATATGCGCGCAACGCTGCCCGCATGGCTGCGCTGATGAAAATCCGCCAGGTGATGGTCTACACCCACGACTCAATTGGTCTGGGCGAAGATGGCCCAACGCATCAGCCGGTTGAGCAGATGGCCAGCCTGCGCGTGACGCCAAACATGAGCCTGTGGCGTCCTTGCGACCAGGTCGAATCTGCGGTGGCCTGGAAATACGCCATCGAGCGTGCCGACGGTCCAACCGCGCTGATCTTCTCACGCCAGAACCTGGCGCAGCAGGAGCGTAGCGCCGCGCAGCTGGCTAACGTAGCTCGCGGGGGATACGTGCTGAAAGATTGCGACGGTCAGCCGGAAGTGATCCTGATCGCCACTGGTTCAGAAGTTGAACTGGCCGTCGGCGCGTATGACAAGCTTACCGCAGAAGGCCGCAAGGCTCGCGTGGTGTCGATGCCGTCTACCGATGCTTTTGACAAGCAGGATGCGGCTTACCGTGAAGCGGTACTGCCGAAAGCGGTTAGCGCGCGCGTAGCTATCGAAGCCGGTATTGCCGATTACTGGTTCAAGTATACCGGCCTGAACGGTGCCATCATCGGCATGACCACCTTTGGTGAGTCTGCGCCTGCCGAGCAGCTGTTTGAAACGTTTGGCTTCACCGTGGATAACGTGGTCGCTAAAGCGAAAGAACTGCTGTAATGCCAGCGGGGCGGAATTCCTTTCCGCCCCGCTGTTTTATACCGCTGCGATCCCTCGTCGGTATTTTCTAAAACTGTGACATAGATCGAAAGATTGTCGCTGCAATTGATCCTCGTCATTCCCATTATTCCTGAGTTCAATTATTCTCGCTGAACCGTTTCAGTTTGCATAAGCACTGACGAAAAACGGGCTTAGTACAGTTTCCTTGATGCAAGAATTCCCTGTACAAATACGAACGTCTGGCTCAGGCTAACGCTCCAGTTTTACACCGAATTCGGATGCAGGAGTGATATGACGGTTCGCATTGCCATAAATGGTTTTGGTCGCATCGGGCGCAACGTACTGCGCGCTCTTTATGAAACCGGACGTCGTGCTGAGGTAACCGTGGTAGCCATCAATGAGCTGGCGGACGCGGCGGGAATAGCGCATCTACTGAAGTACGATACCAGCCACGGGCGCTTCGCCTGGGATGTCCGCCAGGAGCGGGATCTGCTGTGGGTCGGTGAAGATACGATCCGCCTGCTGCATTGTGCGGCAATCGACGATCTTCCCTGGCGGGAGCTGAACGTCGATGTAGTGCTGGATTGTACCGGCGTATACGGTAGCCGCGCCGATGGCGAGGCTCATCTGGCGGCCGGCGCGAAGAAAGTGCTTTTTTCTCACCCAGGCGGTCACGATCTGGATGCCACCGTGGTTTACGGGGTAAACGAGAAAGCGTTACAGCCTGACCATCTGATCGTCTCCAATGCCTCCTGCACCACCAACTGTATTATTCCCGTGATTAAACTGCTGGATGATGCCTATGGCATCGAGTCGGGCACGGTAACCACTATTCACTCTGCCATGCACGATCAGCAGGTGATTGACGCTTATCATCCCGACCTGCGACGTACCCGCGCGGCCAGTCAGTCGATCATTCCGGTGGATACTCGTCTTGCCGCGGGCATTACGCGCATTTTTCCTAAATTTAATGACCGTTTTGAAGCGATAGCCGTGCGTGTGCCGACGATTAACGTGACGGCGATTGATTTGAGCGTCAGCGTGGGGCAGGCGGTGCAGGCGTGCGAGGTCAATGCCCTGTTGCGAAACGCGTCAGAAGGGGCATTTAGTGGTATAGTTGACTATACGGAATTACCGTTAGTCTCCATAGATTTTAACCACGATCCGCACAGTGCCATTGTGGACGGCACGCAGACGCGGGTCAGCGGTCAGCACCTGATCAAAACGCTGGTCTGGTGCGACAACGAATGGGGCTTTGCTAACCGAATGATTGATACGACGTTAGCGATGGCCGCAAGCGGTTTCAGGTAGGGCGCGGTTTGCGCCTGTCAAAACTTAGAGAATCAACGAGAGGATTCACCATGTCTGTAATTAAGATGACCGATCTGGATCTTGCTGGCAAACGCGTACTTATTCGCTCCGATCTGAACGTGCCGGTAAAAGAAGGGAAAGTGACGTCTGATGCACGTATCCGTGCTTCATTGCCGACCATCGAAGCGGCGTTGAAGCAGGGCGCAAAAGTGATGGTAACCTCCCACCTTGGCCGTCCAACCGAAGGTGAATACAGTGAAGAGGCTTCTCTTCTGCCGGTGGTTAACTATCTGAAAGACAAACTCTCTTGCCCTGTTCGCCTGGCGAAAGACTACCTTGACGGCGTTGACGTTGCCGCCGGTGAGCTGGTGGTGCTGGAAAACGTTCGCTTTAACAAAGGCGAAAAGAAAGACGACGAGGCGCTCTCTAAAAAATACGCCGCGCTGTGCGACATCTACGTGATGGACGCTTTTGGCACGGCTCACCGTGCTCAGGCTTCTACCCATGGCGTGGGTAAATTCGCTCCGGTAGCCTGTGCTGGTCCGCTGCTGGCCAACGAACTGGACGCACTGGGTAAAGCGCTGAAAACGCCAGCTCGCCCAATGGTTGCCGTGGTTGGCGGTTCTAAAGTTTCCACTAAGTTCGACGTGCTGAACTCGCTGGTGAAAATTGCCGACACCGTTATCGTTGGCGGCGGCATCGCCAACACCTTTGTGGCTATCGATAACAAAGTAGGCAAGTCACTGTATGAACCGGATTTTGTTGAAGCCGCGAAGAAATTGCGCGACGAATTCAAAATCCCGGTGCCAACCGATTCTCGCGTAGGCACGGAATTCTCTGAAACTGCGCCAGCTACCCTGAAGAAAGTGAGCGAAGTGGGTGATGATGAAGAGATCATGGACTTCGGTGACGAAACCGCGCTGGCAATGGCTAAGTTATTGAAAGAAGCCAAAACTATCCTGTGGAACGGTCCGGTTGGCGTATTCGAATTCCCGAACTTCCGTAAAGGCACGGAAATCGTTGCGAAGGCGATTGCAGACAGCGACGCATTCTCTATCGCCGGCGGCGGTGATACGCTGGCGGCCATCGATCTGTTCGGTATTGAAGATAAAATTTCCTATATCTCTACCGGCGGCGGCGCTTTCCTCGAGTTTGTGGAAGGCAAAACGCTGCCAGCCGTTGCCATGCTTGAAGAGCGTGCGAAACAGTAATCTCTGGGCGGGAGCGCGTCTCCCGTCGGACTGATTTACCCGGTAACGGGTTCCGAATCTCTTAATACGACCGACGAAACAGGACAAAAAATATGTCTAAAATTTTTGATTTCGTAAAACCAGGCGTTGTGACTGGCGACGACGTGCAGAAGATCTTTAAAGTAGCCAAAGAAAACAAATTCGCCCTGCCAGCCGTTAACTGCGTAGGCACCGACTCGATCAACGCCGTGCTGGAAACCGCCGCTAAAGTAAAATCGCCGGTAATCATTCAGTTCTCTAACGGTGGCGCAGGCTTTATCGCTGGTAAAGGTCTGAAATCAGACAAGCCTCAGGCTGCGGCTATTTTAGGCGCTATCTCTGCCGCTCATCATGTGCATCAGATGGCAGAACACTACGGCGTGCCGGTTATCCTGCACACTGACCACTGCGCGAAGAAACTGCTGCCGTGGATTGACGGTCTGCTGGATGCGGGCGAAGCCCACTTCGAGAAAACCGGCAAGCCGCTGTTCTCTTCTCACATGATTGACCTGTCTGAAGAGTCGCTGGAAGAAAACATCGAGATCTGTAGCGGCTACCTGAAGCGCATGGCTAAAATCAACATGACGCTGGAAATTGAACTGGGTTGCACCGGTGGCGAAGAAGACGGCGTGGACAACAGCCACATGGACGCTTCTGCCCTGTACACTCAGCCAGAAGACGTGGATTACGCGTATGTAAAACTGAATGCCATCAGCCCGCGCTTCACCATCGCGGCATCATTCGGTAACGTGCACGGCGTTTACAAGCCGGGTAACGTGAAGCTGACCCCAACCATTCTGCGCGACTCTCAGGACTATGTGAGCAAAAAACACAACCTGCCGCATAACTCGCTGAACTTTGTGTTCCACGGTGGTTCAGGTTCTTCTGCGGCAGAAATCGAAGAGTCAATCAGCTACGGCGTGATCAAGATGAACATCGATACCGATACCCAGTGGGCAACATGGAACGGTATTCTGCAATACTACAAAAAGAACGAAGGCTACCTGCAGGCCCAGCTGGGTAACCCGGAAGGCGCAGACAAGCCGAACAAAAAATACTACGACCCGCGCGTCTGGCTGCGTGCATCGCAGTCTTCGATGATCGTGCGTCTGGAGCAGGCATTCAAAGAGCTGAACGCGATTGACGTTCTGTAATTTTCCTGCTTAGTGCGAGAATGAGTATCAAGCCCCTGAAAAGGGGCTTTTTTTTGGTCGAAGCAGTAACAAATTGTTAATTTCACTGCTTATTTGGCAGAATGCAGCATTTTTGGTTACCCTTTGGGTTTGGGATGTCAGCCTGGCTGGCAAACGGTTTCTTCCCATTGGGAACAACAACAGGATAATTAGATGGAAGATTTGAACGTGGTAAATGGCATCAGCAACGCAGGTGGCTGGCTGGCGCGTAACCAGGCGCTGCTGTTGAGCTATGCGGTTAATATTGTGGCGGCCATTGCGATCATCATCGTTGGGATGATAGTGGCGCGCGTAATTTCTAACGGCCTGAACAAGGTGATGCGGGCGCGTCATATTGATGCCACCGTGGCCGACTTCCTGTCTGCGCTGGTACGCTACGGCATCATCGCCTTTACGCTGATAGCCGCTCTCGGCAGGGTTGGCGTACAGACCGCCTCGGTTATCGCCGTATTGGGTGCCGCTGGTCTGGCTATTGGCCTGGCGCTGCAAGGCTCACTGGCCAACCTGGCCGCAGGCGTGCTGCTGGTCACCTTCCGTCCGTTCCGCACCGGTGAATTTATTGATATCGGCGTGATGGGAACCGTGCAGAATGTGCAGATTTTCTCGACCACGCTGAAAACCGCCGACGGCAAAATTGTGGTGGTGCCAAACGGCAAAATCATCTCTGGCAATATCGTCAACTTCTCCCGTGAGCCGGTGCGCCGCAATGAATTCATCATCGGCGTGGCTTACGATGCGGATGTCGACCGGGTCATCCAGCTGTTGCAGGAAGTGGTCGATGCCGAGCCGCGCGTGCTGAAAGGGATGGGCGTGCAGATTGGCCTGAACGAGCTGGCTGCCTCCTCGGTAAACTTTGTGGTGCGCTGCTGGAGCAACGCGGGCGATCTGCAGGATGTCTACTGGGATCTGATGAAGAACTTTAAGCGTACGCTGGACGCCAATCAGATCGGCATTCCGTTCCCGCAGATGGATGTCCACCTGCATCAGGTTAATGCTGCCAACGCGCAGCAGGCTGAAGAAAAGGACGCGGCTGCGCCCCAGCCTGAGTCAAAATAATCAACACGTTAAGGGCGAGCTACGGCTCGCCCTGATGGTCAGTCATGTATTAGCTAAACTGATATTCCATTAGTTTATTCCATTTTATCTAATGATCTTTCCCTTATACACTCGCCTGCAATTATTCAGGACGAGGAGTTATCCGGTGTTATCCATCTTCTTTCAGGGCATGGCCCTGGGCGCGGCATTAATCCTGCCTTTGGGGCCGCAAAACGCGCTGGTGCTGAATCAGGGCGTCCGCCGCCAGTACCATCTGATGACCGCTGGGCTGTGCACGCTGAGCGATGTGGTGCTGATTTGCGCAGGCGTCTTTGGCGGCAGCGCGCTGTTGACCCAGTCGCCGCTGCTGCTGAGCCTGGTGACCTGGGGAGGCGTGGCATTCCTGCTGTGGTATGGCTGGGGGGCTTTGCGAGCGGCATTCAGCGCTAACGTCGCGCTGGCGTCGGAAAAGGCCATGCAGCAGGGGCGCTGGCGGATTTTCGCCACCATGATGGCCGTCACCTGGCTCAATCCTCACGTCTATATTGATACCTTTGTGGTGCTGGGCAGCCTCGGCGGGCAGCTTCCTGCCGAAGCCCGCAGCTGGTTCGCTCTGGGATCGGTCAGCGCATCGCTGCTCTGGTTCTTTGGCCTGGCTTCGCTGGCGGCCTGGCTGTCGCCGCTGCTGAATACCGTCAAGGCCCAGCGGATCATCAATGCGCTGGTTGGCATGATGATGTGGGGCATTGCGCTGAAGCTGGCGCTGCAGGCGCTGGGAATGCGCTAAAAGGAACTCACTCCAGGAATTACGGTCATAGCGTGATAGCCGAAAACGCAATAACATATGCCAACCTGTTGCGTTTTGACGGAACAATTCTCTGGCGGTGAGGCAATTTCCACCGCCTGTTCGCCCCTGAAGTGACTGAATGCTCCCACGGAGGAACCCAGTGAAGCTTACTAAATTGGCCCTGGCCGCAATGCTTGGATTTGCAACCGTCCCCACTTTAGCCCTGGCAGATGAACTGCCCAACGGTCCTCACGTTGTGACCTCAGGTCAGTCCAGCGTTGACGCCACGCCGGATATTGCCACGCTGGCGATTGAAGTCAGCATCTCCGCCAAAGAGGCTGGCGACGCTAAAAAACAGGCGGACGATCGTGTCGCGCAGTACTTTGATTTCCTGAAAAAAAATGGTATTGAGCAAAAAGACATTGATGCTGCTAACCTGCGTACTCAGCCGGAGTATGACTATACCAAAGAGGGCAAATCCGTCCTGAAAGGGTATCGTGCCGTACGCCAGGTTCAGGTCACGCTGCGCCAGCTGGACAAGCTGAATGAGCTTCTGGACGGCGCGCTGAAGTCCGGCCTTAACGAAATCCGCTCCGTCGAGCTGGGCGTGGCTCATCCTGACGAGTACCGCAATAAAGCCCGTCAGGCCGCCATCGATGACGCCACGCAGCAGGCTGGCGAGCTGGCTAAAGGCTTTAACGCCAAGCTGGGGCCGGTTTACAGCATCCGTTATCATGTGGCTAACTACCAGCCGATGCCGGTGGTCCGCATGTACAAGATGGCCGATGCCGCGCCGATGACTTCCGCAGCCGAAACCTATCAGAAGAAAAGCATTCACTTCGACGATCAGGTTGATGTGGTGTTTGAGCTACAGCGCAATCAGTAATCCCCGCAGGGGCGAGCACTCTCATCGCTCCCTTGCCGGTGTTCAGAGGGCTCCTGGCTGAGCCCTTTTTTTGGGGCTTACTCAGGCTGACGCAGGACGCGGTGGCCGTGGGCAATCAGCGCATCGGTCACCTTACGCATCAACCGGCTCTCCGGCGCAAAGCGGTGCCAGTAAAGCATCCGGCGCTGAAACAGGCCCGGCGTCAGGTCAATCAGCTCGCCCTCCGCCAGCTCCCGCTCAATCTGCAAATGGGGGATCATACAGCAGGTGGTTCCCTGGCGCGCCAGCTGCACGAAGGCTTCCGAGGAGTTAACGATGTGGCAGGGCACGCTGCCCGGCGACAGGTCAAAATTCTGCTGTAAAAACGCCTGATGCATATCATCCAGATGATCGAAGGCCACCGCCGGAGCCTTTAGCAGCGCGGAGCGAGTGACGCCGTTTGGAAAGTAGCGGGCCGCAAATTCTTTTGAACCAACGAACAGGTAATCCAGCGCGCCCAGCTGATCGACAAGGCAACTGGGCAGCGGCTGCGGCTGAATACTCACGGCGCCGACCACTTCTCCGCGACGCAGGCGTTCCTGGGTGCGGCTTTCATCCTCAACCTGCAAATTCAGGCGCACCGGGGAGTCCGTTAATACGGTTTTCAGCGCTGGCAGCAGCCAGGTTGCCAGGCTGTCGGCATTAATCGCCAGCGAAAGCAGCAGGGGCGTGGTGCCGCCGTTCTCATCGCCCAGCCATTCCTCTTCCAGCAGTTCTACCTGATGCAGCAGGGCCAGCAGCTTTTGCCCCTGTTCGGTCGGACGTGGCGGCACCGTTCGCACCAGCAGTGGCTGACCAAACATATTCTCCAACTGTTTGATTCGTTGCGAGACGGCCGACTGAGTAATGCAAAGCTTTTGTGCCGCGCGCTCAAAGCCGCGCTCGCGAATCACTGCATCCAGCGCCTGAAGCGTTCGATAATCCGGGCGTTTCATTTTGGGTGTTAACTCTCTTTCAGGTGTGGAAACTGCACTATGCCATATTTTTGTCACTTTGCCCTGGGCAATGGCGACTTTCTCCCGGCACGGCTTTGTGGGATGTCTTCCAAACTACCAACAAATGCGGCGGGAAGGCGGTGATTTCTGCCGGTGTTGTTTTATACTAGCGGCACACTGTAGCCGTACGGGATCTAAACTTATCATGACACAGGATGAACTGAAAAAGGCCGTTGGCTGGGCCGCGCTGGAATACGTTACGCCGGGCACCCTGGTTGGCGTGGGGACCGGCTCAACTGCCGCCCACTTTATCGACGCGCTTGGCTCCATCAGGCACCAGATCGACGGAGCGGTTTCCAGCTCTGAGGCTTCCACCCAGAAGCTGAAAAGCCTTGGCATTCAGGTCTTCGACCTTAACGAGGTTGATTCGCTGTCGGTTTACGTTGACGGCGCTGATGAGATCAACGGCATGATGCAGATGATTAAGGGCGGCGGCGCGGCGCTGACGCGTGAGAAGATTATCTCTGCCGTTGCCGACAAGTTTGTCTGTATCGCGGATGAGTCCAAGCAGGTTGACGTGCTGGGCCGCTTTCCGCTGCCGGTTGAAGTGATCCCGATGGCGCGCAGCTACGTCGCGCGGGAACTGGTGAAGCTGGGTGGCCTGCCGGAGTATCGTCAGCATGTGCTGACCGATAACGGCAACATCATTCTTGACGTACACAACCTGCGAATCCTTGACCCGATCGCGCTGGAGAAGGCCATCAACGCCTTGCCTGGCGTGGTGACCGTCGGGCTGTTTGCGGCTCGCGGTGCGGATATTGCGCTGATCGGCACCGCCAGCGGCGTAAAAACCATAGAAAAATGATCTTACCGGCGCCGCCCCGGCGTCGGTTATTTTCTGTTAAAAAACATCTTTTCTGAATGTCGTGAAATTTAGTGACTTATGTCACATAACCTTCATAGTCAGGCTGTTCCTGCTGAACCTGACTCTTGCACCCTGATTATCTGCCAAATTGAGCTGCCTGGCCTCTCTGCCGTGCTGCCCGGTGGGCAATCGTTTGTATTGCCGCAGGCGTAAATTTTGATATTTTGGCAGAAGGCTAACTTAATACCTGGAGATAAGGGTAAGCTGGCACATCTGAAGTCTGCAAAAAATAGGGTCGGGAAATGGCAAAAGTATCACTGGAGAAAGACAAAATTAAGTTCCTGCTGGTGGAAGGCGTCCACCAGAGCGCGGTAGATAACCTTCGCGCATCAGGGTATACCAACATCGAATTTCATAAAGGCGCGCTGGACAGCGAAGCGCTGAAAGAGTCCATCCGCGACGCGCACTTTATCGGTATCCGTTCGCGCACTCACCTTACCGAAGAGATTTTCGCCGCAGCGGAAAAGCTGGTGGCGGTGGGCTGCTTCTGTATCGGTACTAATCAGGTTGACCTGGCTGCCGCCGCAAAGCGTGGCGTGCCGGTATTTAACGCGCCTTTCTCCAATACCCGATCCGTAGCTGAACTGGTTATCGGCGAGCTGCTGCTGATGCTGCGCGGCGTTCCTGCGGCTAACGCCAAGGCGCACCGTGGCGTCTGGCACAAGCTGGCCGTAGGATCTTATGAAGCGCGTGGTAAGAAGCTGGGGATTATCGGCTATGGCCATATCGGTATGCAGCTTGGCGTGCTGGCCGAGAGCCTCGGTATGCACGTATTCTTCTATGACATTGAGAGCAAGCTGCCGCTGGGCAATGCGACCCAGGTGCGTTATCTCTCCGACCTGTTGAACATGAGCGACGTGGTAAGCCTGCATGTGCCGGAAACCCTCTCCACGCAGAACATGATGGGCGCGGAAGAGCTGGCGATGATGAAGCCTGGCGCGCTGCTGATTAACGCCTCTCGCGGCACCGTCGTGGATATCCCGGCGCTGTGCAAAGTGCTTGCTGATAAGCACCTTGCGGGCGCGGCGATTGACGTCTTCCCGGAAGAGCCTGCCACCAACAGCGATCCGTTCAACTCTCCGCTGTGCGAGTTCGATAACGTGATCCTGACGCCGCACATTGGCGGCTCAACTCAGGAGGCGCAGGAAAATATCGGTATCGAGGTTGCTGGCAAGCTGGCTAAGTACTCTGATAACGGCTCTACGCTGTCTGCGGTTAATTTCCCGGAAGTGTCGCTGCCGACGCATGGCGACCAGAGCCGTCTGCTGCACATTCACGAAAACCGGCCGGGCGTGCTGACCGCCATCAACAACATTTTTGCCGGTCAGGGCATCAACATTGCCGCGCAGTATCTGCAAACTACTCCGCAAATGGGCTACGTGGTGATTGATATTGATGCGCCGCAGGATGTGGCAAACACCGCGCTACAGCTGATGAAGGCGATTCCGGGCACCGTTCGAGCGCGTCTGCTTTACTAACCTGCCGAACGGATTGAAAAGGGACGAAAGCTCGTCCCTTTTTTTACGCCTGCTGGTTGGCTACCACTGCCAGATTTTCGATGGGGTGATAATCGCCGGGAGCGGCACGTCCCATTCGGCAGCGGGCAGGGCATCAACCCGCTGGCAGTCATGCGCCAGGCCAACGGGTAAAAAACCGTGCTGCCGCCAGCTTTGCAGCGTCCGATCGTAGAATCCTCCGCCCATTCCCAGCCTCTGTCCCTGCCTGTCAAAGGCGACCAGCGGCACCATCAGCACGTCAAGCTCATCCAGCGTAGCCAGGTTGCGGATATCCAGCGGCGGTTCAGGAATGCGCAGCCGGTTTGGCGCCAGCGGCGTGTCGGGATCATATCGGATAAATAGCAGTTGCCCTGCGGAAAAAGGGTGCAAAACCGGCAGATAAACCTGCTGCTTATGCTGCCAGAGCCTGGCAATCAGCGGTCGGGTATTCAGCTCGCCGTCGAAGGCGAGAAACAGCGCGATTTTTTTTGCCTGCTGTAGCGGGGCGAAATTCAGCGCGCGCTCGACGACCTGTACCGCAGCCAGCTGCTGCTGCTCGGGCGTCAGGGCACGACGGAGATGGCGCACATGGGTACGGATATCCTGGCGATCGAGAAGGTTCATGGTTCACCGCGCTAAAATAACGGAAAGGTTAAGCTGACACGCAGAGTGTAGAACGGGAACGTAGCTGGGGAAAGTGCAGAAAAAAAGAGGAATCTCCGAGATGCCGCCGCAGGCTGTAACCCTTGAACCCTTGGTTCAAGGTGAGACTGCCGTCGCAACCATCAGGCTTCTCGGACGAACCGAGCTTGCGCACAGGTCACAGAGCGTCAGACTCTGTTGGTATTAAATATCGGCTCAGGGGACTGGCCCGCTTGCAAACATCTCAGAGAAATTTTGTACTTCACCGTTACTCTAACACAGATAACGATGAGCTGTTATTCGAACTTACTGCCGGTCCGTTCAGTAATGCGACCCTGTTCAAGCAGCGCCTGCTCAATGGTCTGTTGCAGCATACGGATACGCTGCTCCATGTTACTGGCATAGTCGCGGGTTTTGACTTTTTCCGCCGCCAGCTCATGGCAGATGTTCAGTGCCGCAATAAATACCAGCTGTTCAGTATTTGTGACTCTAGTGCGAACTTTTAAATCTTGCAACCGCTGATTAAGGTCTTCGGCAGCCATTTTCAGCGCATCTTGCTGTTCAGGCGGACAATTTACTCTTAAAGAACGGCCAAAAATTTGAATATCTACGGGTTGTGCAGACATGCCACCATCCTGACTGATTACTTCGCCGCCAATCTCCCTTACCGCTCAATGGGTTGGGAGGGGCGCAACTATAACTACGCCTTAGTGAAGAAACAACCCCTTTTCTGGAATCGTTGAGGCACCTGGTGGTAGCATACCACGAACTTATCCAGCCAACGATGACCAAAACGTATGTCACTATCAAACACAATGCCGGGCTATGATGCGCTGGCTTCAGCACTGACGCAGCAGGGCGTAGGGATGACGCCTGCCGAAATGCATGGCCTGATTAGCGGAATGATCTGTGGCGGCACCCAGCAGAGCAGTTGGCAAACGCTGGTTCACGACCTGACCAACGAGGGAATGGCCTTTTCCCAGTCGCTGGCGCTGCCGCTCCAGCAGTTGCATGAGGCTATCGGCAATGCGCTTGAAGAAGAGGGCTTTCTGTTCCAGCTTTTTCTGCCCGATGACGACGACATCAGCGTATTCGATCGCGCCGATGCGCTGGCTGGTTGGGTAAACCATTTCCTGCTCGGCCTTGGCGTATCGCAGCCGAAACTGGACAAGGTGAAGGGCGAAACGGGCGAAGCGATTGACGATCTGCGCACTATCGCCCAGCTTGGCTATGATGAAGACGAAGACCAGGAAGAGCTGGAGCAGTCGCTGGAAGAGGTGATTGAGTACGTTCGCGTAGCGGCGCTGCTCTGCCATGACACCTTTACCCACGTCGCGCCATCGGCTGTGGAAGTGAAAAAGCCAACCCTGCACTAAGCCGTGGCACATTCAGGAGAAGTTGATGACCCAGCAAGAGTTTTTACGCCGCCGGCAGGCGCTGCTAAGCGAAATGGCGCCGGCCAGCGCGGCGGTTATTTTCGCCGCCCCGGAAGCAACCCGCAGCAACGACAGTGAATATCCCTATCGCCAGAACAGCGATTTCTGGTATTTCACCGGCTTTAACGAGCCTGAAGCGGTGCTGGTGCTGATCAAAAGCGACGAGAGCCATAACCACAGCGTGCTGTTTAATCGCGTCCGCGACCTGACGGCAGAGATCTGGTTTGGCCGCCGCCTCGGGCAGGATGCCGCGCCAGAGAAGCTTGCCGTTGATCGGGCGCTGCCGTTTGACGATATCGCTGAGCAGCTGCCGCTGTTGCTGAACGGCCTGGATGCCGTGTATCACGCGCAGGGGCTTTACCCTGAAGCCGATGCGTTGCTGTTTGGCGCGCTGGAGAAGCTCCGCCGCGGCTCGCGTCAAAACCTGACCGCTCCATCGTCCATCACCGACTGGCGTCCGATTGTGCATGAAATGCGCCTGATTAAATCGCCGGAAGAGCAGGCGGTGCTGCGTGAGGCGGGCCGCATCAGCGCGCTGGCGCATACCCGCGCGATGCAAAAGTGCCGCCCCGGCATGTTTGAGTATCAGCTCGAGGGTGAAATCCACCACGAGTTTAACCAGCATGGCGCGCGTTTCCCTTCGTACAACACCATCGTTGGCGCAGGCGAAAATGGCTGCATCCTGCACTACACCGAAAATGAGAGCCGGATGCGCGATGGCGATCTGGTGCTGATCGACGCGGGCTGTGAGTTGCAGGGCTATGCCGGCGATATCACGCGGACCTTCCCGGTGAACGGAAAATTTACTGCCCCGCAGCGCGCGATCTATGACATCGTCCTTGCCTCGCTCACCGCTGCGCTGACGCTGTTCCGTCCCGGCACCAGCATTCGCGAAGTGAATGCTCAGGTGGTGCGGATTATGGTTAGTGGGCTGGTGAAGCTTGGCGTGATGAAGGGCGAAGTCGACGCGCTGATCGAAGAGCAGGCTCATCGCCAGTTCTTTATGCACGGTCTGAGCCACTGGCTGGGGCTGGATGTACATGATGTCGGCTTTTACGGCAGCGACCGCGACCGTATTCTGCAACCCGGCATGGTTATTACCATTGAACCCGGACTGTATATCGCGCCGGATGCGGAGGTGCCAGTGGAGTATCGCGGCATCGGCATTCGCATTGAAGATGACATCATCATTACCGCAGACGGTAACGAAAACCTGACGGCCACGGTGGTGAAAGATGCCGATGATATTGAAGCACTGATGGCGGCAGCGAAGGCGTAATGAGCATCATAATTGCAGGAGGAGGCATGGCGGGCGCCACGCTGGCGCTGGCTATTTCTCATCTGACACAGGGAAAGGTCGCGGTGACGCTTGTGGAAGCCAGCGAGCCGGCCAGCCGTACCCACCCAGGCTTTGATGGCCGGGCTATCGCCCTGGCCGAAGGAACCTGTCAGCAACTGGCGGCCATTAATCTCTGGCCGTGGCTGAAAGAGTGCGCAACGGCTATCACCCATGTGCACGTCAGCGATCGGGGACACGCCAGCTTTGTCTCGCTGGACGCCGCCGATCACTGTATTTCCGCGTTGGGGCAGGTTGTGGAGCTGCACGACGTTGGTCAGCGCCTGTTTACGCTGTTGAAGAAAGCGCCCGGCGTGCGGCTCTGCTGTCCGGCTAAGGTGACGCAGGTCGTGCGCAGCCAGCAGGACGTTAGCGTAACGTTGAGCAACGGCGAAACGCTGACGGGTCAGCTGCTGGTGGCGGCCGATGGTTCGCGCTCCGCCGTTGCGGCTTCCTGCGGCGTGCAGTGGCAGACTCAGGATTATCAGCAGGTGGCGGTGATTGCCAACGTCTCCAGCCAGCAGCCGCACCTTGGCCGGGCCTTTGAGCGTTTTACCGAGCACGGGCCGCTGGCTTTGCTGCCGATGTCGGCGGGCCGAAGCTCGCTGGTCTGGTGTCATCCGCTGGAGGATAAGGCCAGAGTTGATGGCTGGAGCGACGGGCAGTTCCTGGCTGAACTTCAGCAGGCCTTTGGCTGGCGGCTGGGAAAGATAACTCAGGTAGGCCAGCGTCACAGCTATCCGCTTGAGCTTCAGGCTTCCTCGCAGCATGTGTCTCACCGGCTGGCGCTGGTCGGCAACGCGGCGCAGACTCTGCATCCGATCGCGGGGCAGGGCTTTAATTTAGGGATTCGTGACGTTATGTCGCTGGCCGAAACGGTGGCCGCCGCCTGGCGCGCCGGCGAGGACGTGGGCGGTTATGCCAGCCTGCAGCGCTATCAGCAGCGCCGTCAGCCGGATGCCGCCGCGACCATTGGCATTACCGATACGCTGGTCAGGCTGTTTGCTAACCGCTATACACCGCTGGTGGCAGGGCGAAATCTGGGCCTGATGGCGCTGGACTCGCTGCCGCTGGTGCGGAATTTGCTCGCCGAGCGCACGTTGGGCTGGGTTGAGCGTTAAGGAGAAAGCAGTAATGCAAACCTATGATGTGATCGTTGCGGGCGGCGGTATGGTTGGACTGGCTGTGGCCTGCGGCCTGCAGGGCTGCGGAATGAAAATTGCGGTGCTGGAGCGTGAGCCAGCGGCTGAACCCACAGACGCGGCATCAGCGCCAGCGCTGCGCGTGTCGGCGATTAACGCGGCCAGCGAACGCCTGCTTCAGCATCTTGACGTCTGGAGCGCCATTCTTGCCGCACGCGCCAGCGCTTATCACGGTATGCAGGTCTGGGATCGCGACAGCTTCGGCCACATTGAGTTTGACGATGGTCAGCAGGGGCTGGCGCACCTTGGGCATATCATTGAAAACCCGATAATCCATCAGGCGCTGTGGCATAAAGCCGCCGAACTGAGCGACATCACCACCATCGCCCCGGCAGAACTCCAGCAGGTGGCGTTTGGTGATAACGAGGCTTTCGTTACCCTGAAGGACGGCACGATGATGAGCGCGCGGCTGCTGGTGGCGGCCGACGGCGCCAACTCCTGGCTGCGCAACAAGGCCGATATCCCGCTGGCCTTCTGGGATTACGATCATCATGCGCTGGTGGCGAATATTCGCACCGAACGGCCGCATGACGCGGTTGCCCGTCAGGTCTTCCACGGCGACGGGATTCTGGCCTTTTTACCGCTGAGCGATCCGCATCTCTGCTCCATTGTCTGGTCCGTTGCCCCGCAGGAAGCGACCCGTTTACAGTCAATGCCTGAAGATCTCTTTAACCAGCAGCTTTCGGTTGCCTTCGATCTGCGCCTTGGCCTGTGCAAGGTAGAGAGCGAACGCAAAACGTTTCCGCTAATGGGGCGCTATGCGCGTAACTTTGCCGCTCACCGGCTGGCGCTGGTGGGCGATGCGGCCCACACCATTCATCCGCTGGCCGGACAGGGCGTCAACCTCGGCTTTATGGATGCAGCCGAGCTGATAGGTGAAGTGAAGCGCCTTCAGCAGCAGGGGAAAGATATTGGACAGTATCTGTATCTCAGGCGCTATGAGCGTAGCCGTAAGCACAGTGCCGCGATGATGCTGGCAGGGATGCAGGGTTTCCGCGAGCTGTTCAGCGGCAACAACCCGGCGAAAAAACTGCTGCGGGATGTCGGTCTGAGCCTGGCTGATAACTTACCCGGCGTGAAGCCGCGCCTGCTCAGGCAGGCGATGGGGCTGAACGACCTGCCGGAGTGGCTGCGCTAAAATCTGCCTCCGACTGAAGCGATCGCGGTGGCTATGCAATCCATGCGGCAAGATCCTTGCCGCGTATTTCATGGTTGATCTGTTGTAGTTCGGTCAGGGTTGCATTATTTATTGTCATTCCCTTCTCACGCAATGTCGCTGTGATATGCTGCTGAAACCGTCCAAGCTGCTGCGGATCGAGATAGAGCGCTTTGGTGCCGTTGCTGCTTTTTTCCCGCGCGTTAGGGTTAATGCGTATCATCGTCTCTCCAGGAATGTTTACCCCTTTTGCCTGGCAGGCCAGGCTCAACGTAGCCAGATCCTGCACGTTGTTAAGTTCTATTTCTTTTAATTCCCCCCCCCTTTAGCGACCCATTCAGAGGGTGATTTTCACTTTGGTAGCTATAATTCTTTGCTACACCGCTGAATGCGCCGCTAATGGAATGCGTTTTGAGATCGTCGATCTTACTGAAGCCGAACACCATAGGAACGATTTTACCGTTATTGATCATTGCTAACAGCGGCGCTTTACCCCCTTCCAGCTCCTGTTGCAGCGTCTTAGCCGCGTCAGCCAACAGGGATTTCAGTCCCGCACCGTGACAGGTCTGTTGATGGTCGTCCGGAAAAGTAAATGTGACTGACTCAGGGAGCTTCAGCAAAGCAGTGCTGTTCTCCGTCGGAATATCCTCGAATTTTTTTGCGTTCATATTCCGCGCGTTGGTCAGTAAATTCTGTAACCAGCGGACGGCAACATCATTAACATTTTCACCGGCGTTCACCGACAGTTTAATGTCGTTTCCGCTGGAAGGCAGCGGTTGCCCGCTTGCCAGATGAGCGCTGATTGCCTGGGTCATACGGTGTTGAAAAGCCCGGGCAACGGGGTTGCTGCTGTGCATGCCTTTTCCCTGAGAGTAGACACGGGCTTTGCCCCTGAGGTTGTCACGGGTCATCCGGTCGGACGAACTCTCTGGCGTGCGATCTGAAAAGAAGACCTGTCCTTCCAGTGATTGTGCGCCGCCTTTGGCATCATTGGCGCCGCCTTTAAGTTCGCCCGATGCCAGGATTTCAAACCCCCACGGGGAGCCATGCAGGGCCTCGGGTTTGGTATACCCTTTTGGCGCAGTTGGATTCATAGACGAGAGCAGCGCGGTATGCATCTTTTCGCGTAGCTCCTGATCGATAGATCGTCGTCTGGACAGCAGATCAATCGGTGAAAGGTTGGCCTCATTAAGCTGGTTTGTCTTCTGCCCCTCCTGTCTTAATTGACTGATGGCTTTCGTATCGTGCTGCTTGACCGCTTCGTGAAGCGGGAAGGTATTTCCTGAGGTTGATTTAATATCCATACCGTATAAACCTGAGAGAGAAATGATCCTTTTAAGTGTTCAATCCTGACAGACGGTTCCCACAGGGGCGATTCATTTGAAAAATTCTAATTTCACCCACCTTTTCACATTACTTATTTTCATGCTTTGGTTTTTTTACCTTGCCAAATCATTTCGGCGTATCCCCTTAAACCCTATTTTCGACCTGGATTTGGCACCATAAATTGTCATTTTTGCGTGATTCTGCGCAGATTTATGGTGAAAAATTCTGGAAACTCGCTGACGGCGCTGCGCGACATGACTGGCATTCGACCCCGTTTAACTTATGGTTAATGGTGGCGTTCGGTGGTAAGTTCAGAGCCAGGGTATCGTTTGCGTCCGGTTACCAGTAGCCGTGAGCAGGCGTCTGACAACTCGTAAAGCACAGGATTGATATGACTCAGCAGACCCCTTTGTTCGAACAACATCAGGCTTGCGGCGCGCGCATGGTGGATTTTCACGGTTGGATGATGCCGCTGCACTATGGCTCCCAGATGGATGAACACCACGCGGTGCGGACCGACGCCGGGATGTTCGACGTGTCGCACATGACCATTGTCGATCTCAACGGCGCACGCACCCGAGAATTCTTGCGCTATCTGCTCGCCAACGACGTGGGCAGGCTGACTCAGCCAGGCAAGGCGCTTTATACCGCGATGCTCAACGCTTCTGCTGGCGTCATTGACGATCTGATTGTTTACTTTATGACCGAGGACTTTTTCCGTCTGGTGGTCAACTCGGCAACCCGCGAAAAAGATCTGGCGTGGATCGGCGAACATGCCGCGCCGTTTGGTGTTGAGCTGAAACTGCGTGACGATCTGTCGCTGATCGCGGTGCAGGGGCCGCAGGCTCAGGCGAAAGCGCAAACCCTGTTCAACGACGCCCAGCGCCAGGCCGTGGCCGGAATGAAGCCGTTCTTCGGCGTGCAGGAGGGCGATCTCTTTATTGCCACCACCGGCTACACCGGCGAAGCAGGCTATGAAATTGCGCTGCCTAATGAACAGGCCGCGGATTTCTGGCAGCGGCTGTTAAGCGCGGGCGTTAAGCCAGCCGGTCTGGGCGCGCGCGATACGCTGCGGCTGGAAGCAGGGATGAATTTATACGGCCAGGAGATGGACGAAGGCATTTCTCCGCTGGCGGCCAACATGGGCTGGACCATCGCCTGGCTGCCGGAGGAGCGTGATTTTATTGGCCGTGCGGCGCTGGAAGCGCAGCGTGAAAGCGGCACTGAGCAGCTGGTCGGCCTGATCATGACCGACAAGGGCGTGTTGCGTAATGAGCTGCCGGTCCGCTTTACCGACGTGCAGGGCAACCTGCGTGAGGGCGTGATTACCAGCGGTTCTTTCTCTCCCACTTTAGGTTGCAGCATTGCTCTGGCGCGGGTTCCCGCCGGCGTTGGCGAGCAGGCCATCGTACAGATCCGTAACCGGGAAATGCCGGTTACCGTTACCAAACCTGTTTTTGTACGCGCCGGAAAACCGGTCGTCTGATAACAATAACTTCTCAGGAGAGCATGGCTATGAGCAATGTGCCAAATGAACTGAAATACCGTGACAGCCACGAATGGGTGCGCAAAGAAGCCGATGGCACCTTTACCGTAGGGATTACCGAGCACGCGCAGGAGCTGCTGGGCGATATGGTCTTTGTCGATCTGCCCGAGGTGGGCAACACCTACAGCCAGGGCGACGACTGCGCCGTCGCCGAGTCGGTGAAGGCGGCTTCCGATATCTATGCGCCAGTCAGCGGCGAAATTGTTGCGGTGAACGGCGAGCTGGACGGCGCGCCGGAGCTGGTGAACAGCGCGCCTTACGCCGAAGGTTGGCTGTTCAGAATCAAAGCCAGCGACGAGTCCGAACTGGATTCCCTGCTGGACGCTGACGCCTATAAAAGCAGCATCGACGAATAAACTCTATCCTCTGCGGGACGAATCGACGCGTCCCGCCGTGCCTACCATGCCAGATTCAGGATTTACCGCTAATGACTCAGACGCTAAGCCAGCTTGAACATACCGGCGCATTTATCGAACGCCATATTGGTCCGTCGCAGGAGCAGCAGGCCGCGATGCTCAAAGCCACCGGGGCCAGCTCACTTCACGAGCTGATTGCCTCGATCGTGCCAGCTGATATCCAGCTGCCAGGCCCGCCCGCGGTCGGCGACGCGCTGACGGAACATCAGGCTCTTGCGGAGCTGAAGGCGATTGCCGCTCAGAATCTGCGTTACAAATCCTATATCGGCATGGGCTATACCCCGGTTCTGACCCCGCCGGTTATCCTGCGCAATATGCTGGAAAACCCAGGCTGGTATACCGCCTACACCCCTTATCAGCCGGAAGTGTCGCAGGGGCGTCTTGAAGCGCTGCTGAACTTCCAGCAGGTTACGCTGGATCTCACCGGGCTGGATATTGCCTCGGCCTCGCTGCTGGATGAGGCTACCGCGGCGGCTGAAGCGATGGCGATGGCTAAGCGCGTTAGCAAGCTGAAAAATGCCAACCGTTTCTTCGTGGCTGATGATATTCATCCGCAAACGCTGGACGTGGTGCGTACCCGAGCTGGAACCTTCGGTTTCGAAGTGATTGTTGATAAGGCTGAAAAAGTTCTCGATCATCAGGAAGTGTTTGGCGTGCTGTTGCAGCAGGTCGGCACCACGGGTGAAGCCCACGACTACACCGACCTGATCGCCGAACTGAAAAACCGCAGGACGATCGTCAGCGTTGCGGCTGATTTTATGTCGCTGGTGCTGCTGCAGGCTCCCGGTAAAATCGGGGCGGACATCGTCTTTGGCTCCGCGCAGCGCTTCGGCGTGCCGATGGGCTATGGCGGTCCTCACGCGGCCTTCTTCGCCGCACGCGATGAACACAAGCGCTCAATGCCAGGCCGTATTATCGGCGTCTCGCGCGATGCCGCAGGCAACACCGCGCTGCGCATGGCGATGCAGACCCGCGAGCAGCATATCCGCCGCGAGAAAGCCAACTCCAATATCTGTACGTCCCAGGTGCTGCTGGCCAATATTGCCAGCCTGTATGCGGTATTCCACGGACCTGCCGGACTGAAGCGCATCGCTTCCCGCATTCATCGCCTGACCGATATCCTGGCCGCTGGCCTGCAAAAAGGCGGCCTGACGCTGCGTCACCAGCAGTGGTTCGATACCCTGACCGTTGAAGTGGCCGACAAAGCCGCCGTGCTGGATCGCGCCCTGAGCTTTGGCGTCAACCTGCGTACGGATATTCATAACGCCGTCGGCATCACCCTGGATGAAACCACGCTGCGCGAAGACGTTGCGGCGCTGTTCTCAATCCTGCTCGGCGAAAACCACGGTCAGGATATCGACGCGCTGGATGCCGCGATTTCCGCTAACAGCTCGTCCGTGCCTGCCGCGCTGCTGCGTCAGGAGCCGATCCTGACCCATCCGGTGTTCAACCGTCATCACAGCGAAACCGAGATGATGCGCTACATGCACAGCCTGGAGCGTAAAGATCTGGCGCTGAATCAAGCCATGATCCCGCTGGGGTCGTGCACCATGAAGCTGAACGCGGCGGCCGAGATGATCCCGATCACCTGGCCTGAGTTCTCAGAACTGCACCCTTTCTGCCCGGCCGATCAGGCTACCGGCTACCTGCAAATGATTGGTCAGCTCTCGCAGTGGCTGGTGCAGCTGACCGGCTATGATGCCCTGTGTATGCAGCCAAATTCCGGTGCGCAGGGAGAATACGCGGGCCTGCTGGCAATCCGTCGCTATCATGAAAGCCGCAACGAAAGCGGCCGTAATATCTGCCTGATCCCAAGCTCTGCGCACGGCACTAACCCGGCCTCCGCGCAGATGGCCGGTATGTCTGTGGTGGTGGTCGCCTGCGACAAGCAGGGCAACATTGATCTCAACGATCTGCGAGTGAAAGCAGAACAAAGCGGCGACGCGCTTGCCTGTATTATGGTGACCTATCCCTCCACTCACGGCGTGTATGAAGAGACCATCCGTGAAGTTTGCCAGATCGTGCACCAGTTCGGCGGCCAGGTTTATCTGGATGGCGCGAACATGAATGCGCAGGTTGGCATCACTACGCCGGGTTACATCGGCGCGGATGTTTCTCACCTCAACCTGCATAAAACCTTCTGCATCCCCCACGGCGGCGGCGGTCCGGGCATGGGGCCGATTGGCGTGAAGGCGCATCTCGCGCCATTTGTTCCGGGCCACAGCGTGGTGCAGATTGACGGGGTGCTGACCCAGAAAGGCGCGGTATCAGCAGCGCCGTTCGGCAGCGCGTCGATTCTGCCGATCAGCTGGATGTATATCCGTATGATGGGCGCTGAGGGGCTGAAGCAGGCCAGCTCGGTGGCGATTCTGAACGCCAACTACATTGCCGCTCGTTTGCAGTCAGCCTATCCGGTTCTGTATACCGGGCGGGATGGCCGCGTGGCGCACGAATGTATCCTCGACATTCGCCCGCTGAAAGAGCAGACCGGCATCAGCGAGCTGGATATTGCCAAGCGCCTGATCGACTACGGCTTCCACGCGCCGACCATGTCCTTCCCGGTGGCGGGGACGCTGATGGTTGAGCCGACCGAATCCGAAAGCAAAATCGAGCTGGATCGCTTTATTGATGCGATGCTGTCAATCCGCATGGAGATCGACCGCGTCGCCGCCGGTGAGTGGCCGCTGGAAGATAACCCGCTGGTAAATGCGCCGCATACCCAGCTGGAAATTGTTGGTGAATGGTCACATCCTTACACCCGCGAGCTGGCGGTATTCCCGGCAGGTAGCGACAACAAATACTGGCCAACCGTGAAGCGTCTGGATGACGTGTACGGCGACCGTAATCTGTTCTGTTCCTGCGTGCCGATGAGCGAGTACGAGTAGCCTCGCTAAAGATTGACTTGACTAGTCCTGATATAGG
>NZ_JRUQ01000031.1 GCF_000773975.1 Erwinia typographi | reverse complement strand
GTTCAAAGAGCTGTATGACGGGCGCTGCTGGCCTCTTTCAGTATTGGCATGATTACCAGCGTCGACTGGGGCAGCTATGCCTGATCTTGACCCGCCATTTCCGGAAAGCTTTTGTATCTTAAGTTACGATACCCGCTACCGCCGGTATTCCCTCGGAGAGGGATATCCCAGCGCACTGTGCGGGTGGTTTTCATTGTAATGCGTGAACGCTGCTGCCAGGTTCCGCAGTGCTGTTCTCACATCCGGTTTTGGCATGAACGCGATATAGTCTTCCTTCATCGTCTTAACGAACCGTTCGGCCATACCATTACTCTGCGGGCTGCTCACTGCTGTTATACACTGCTCCAGATCCAGCTATCTGGCAAACCTCAGCTTTTCATGCGCGGTATACGCTGAACCGTTATCCGTCAGCCACTGCAGCGGTGTGGCCGGCAACCTGTCGCCGAAGCGCTTTTCTACCGACCTCAGCATCACATCCTGCACCGTCGAACTGTCGTAACCTCCTGTGCTTGCCGCCCATTCTATGGGTCGCAGCAGTCCAGCGCGAACGTGACACGCAGCTTCTCACCATTGTCACAGCCGAACTCGAAGCCGCCTGAAGACCACCGCATATCGCTTTCTGCTACTGCGATTTTGCCTTTATGCTCACGCTTCGGTCGCTCCATTTTGTCATGCAGTAACAGCAGATTATGCTCGCTCATGAGCCGATAAAACCGTTTGGCATTGACCGGCGGCAGCCCCTCTGTGCGACGCTGCTTACGCAGAATGCCCCACACACGACGATAGCCGTAGCTGGGCATGTCGCTGATGATGGCGAGAAGTCCGACAGTATTTCAGCGTCAGCTTCGTCATTACGCCGGTTACAGCGCCCGTCCTGCCAGTCGGCAGAACGGTTAATCGCAGAAACAGCTGCGCACGCGACACTCCCATGGTGCGGCTGACCAGGGCTATTCCCTGTCCTTTAGCAACAAGGGCCGTGCGCTATCCATTTTCGCGACTGACCGTACTCCACGGCTTCTTTCAGGAGCTCAACTTCCATCGTCTTCTCACCCAGAAGGCGCTGAAGCTGCCGGACCTGCTTCAGAGCCGCAGTAAGCTCAGAAGCTGGAACGACTTACTCTCCGGCCGCAACGGCGGTAAGGCTGCCTTCTTGGTATTGCTTCCTCCACTTAAACAACAGGCTAGGCTAAATACCGTGCAGACGGGCGACATAGGAGACATTCATGCCCGGATCCATAGTCTGCTGGATAATGGCGATCTTCTCCTGAGGCGTTTTACGTTTACGGACTTCTTGCCCTAACAGGACCCCGGTCATCTCAAAATTGGCGTTACTGTTAGACATATATTCGAGCCTATTCTTATCTGGAGATACAGTTACTGTCTGGTGGTGTTTCAGGGGGCTACATCAAACGATTTGCTTCTCGCGCTCAATCGAGGTCCACGAAAAAGTTATCGGGTCCTTAAGCGAAGGATACATGTTCTGCTAATTCAATACATTACCAAAGAACGCATAAGAAAACTCGCCTATAAAATAAAACCTGGGATTTGACTTGGGCCCGGCGTCATAATCACATCGGTGGCGTCTTCAGACCAGAGGCCTTCGAACAAACACCGTAGTGAGGACAGGATATGTCTATAGTGATGGGGGGGTAATCCAGAGAATATCCGGTTCAGGACGCTACGAATCTCCTTAATTCTTTCTCATCGTACTGCTAAAGAGATTACCAGATTTCACCAGAGAAATGATGAAAAGGGAAAAATTTATAACCGTCTCAGCCCAATCAGCATACATATATTCACCTGTGAGTGTTCTAATAGCAATTGCCGCACAAGAAATAATAACAAAATAAGTAATGCAAGCATTCATTAAATTATTCGGGCGATGTTTCAATCGCCACAAGAAAACCTTAACAGATATAAATGCACAAATGATAGCATTAGCATTCAAAAGAAATAATTGAAAACAATATTCAAAGCTCAATGTATTCATTCCCCGCCTCCTACACGATCATTTTTATCTTGTTCACTTTTTGTTTTGTTTTCAAACCGGGTTATAGCACTCATTGCAACGGAAACGATAAAAGCACTGCATACAAACGCGCCGATTTCTTTTCCAACATGAATGCCATCAGGAAGATAAGGTTTTAACAGTGAAAGTGCGGTATCAGCACCTTCTGTTCCCATCAGGAAAGAAACGACAAAAACGATCAGTTTGTTAATACCATGAAATGTTTGTTGAACAATAGTGAAAAGCATAGCTCCAGAGAATGCGGCAATCACCTCGGGCCCATAGAAGCTTCCAAATAGGTTTATCAACATAGGTGCTCCTTTCAGTAGAATAGTAGCGATTATGGACATAAATTCACACACTATAAAAATAAGATGAAAGTCCCACTACAATGAGTCTCATTTTTCATGAAATCAGACATTGAGACAAGGGACTACGTGGAAAAGCATCAATCGACGAACTTCTGGAACAATTTACGATTTCAACTGATGGTGTTTTTATTCTCAATTCTCTAAACTGCAATTTCCATTTATTGAATGAATCTATTGTTGGATTTCCTAAACCAGCAGGGTGGTCACCATGCCAATGGGTATCTCCGCGCTCAGATAATTCACAATCAAATCCTAAAAGGACTATATGCTCATACCCTATTTTCACAGCAAAATCGATTGCTTTAGCTCCTGAGTTTGTCAGAAACGCCTCACACACCATATAGTTCAATGAATAAATTTTAGAAGCTTTAAAACTACTTGTCCATAGAGAAGAATACCCCGCCAACTTATTATAATTATGATTCCACCAATTCAGATCGCCTGAAAAAACATATTTACACTTTGGGGAAAGCACCCACGATGAATTTACTGAAACAATATCCCTCCCATCAGAAACACATAAATCCACATCATCCTTACATAAGGACGGGCCACTACCAATGATAATGACACTTTTCATAAAATCACTCCAAACAGTTACTAACCGAACCTACCATCAACTATCGTTTTTTATTTTACACGAAATAACACAAATAAAAAATAAATCTCATATCAAAAACACAGCACCAGAAAAACCATTTTTATCACATCCTTTCCTTTCAATCCCAATTAATCGCCAGGGGCGATTGGATGTAGCAAAACACAACGTTGACCATCCAATTATGAATCGTACAGTTTAGAAAAAACAACCAAATAACAATCACACTTTGTTGAACTTCATAAAAACCACCAAATCCTTAAAAACAGTATTTTTCGAAGAAGCAAACCATTAAACAAACAATAAAAATCAATAAGTTACAACTTGGTCGTTTTTACTAAATGAAAATTCAGCTTCCCCTCCAATTGAATCAGGGAACTTAACTTCAATAATAGGGATAAATAAAGAGAATTCAGAATAAAAATCTTCTTGATCCTTCTGAGAACTTTTAAGGCCTATCGAACTCCCTGACAGATAAAAAAACGCTTCTAAGGGGATATCGGCTTTGTCTTGACTCCACACTTCCAAACGCAGTTCATTCTGTTCATCAAATGATGACTCTTTCAAAAGGATTTGGGATTTTATCATTGCATCAAATAATTTTGAAGTATTCACTGCATTCCCGGAAGAATAAAGAGTGAAACCACAAGTGTTCTGCCCACTGCGGCCATGATAAGTGTCGTACCATTGGCTGGCGGTTTCAATTCCTTGTTCAATACATGGTCTGGTATCAGACAGGCTGTTATATTCCCCACACCCTTTATCAGATCTACCCGATGTCCAAGCATCAAGGGGAAAACCACACAAAACTTTAATTGACGAGTCCATTCCTACGGGAGTAAATAGCATTGGGTAAAAAATAAACCCCGTGACATAACCGTATGCAGTCTTATTAAATGATGAATCTTTCCTTAAATAAGAAAATGACACTCCACCAGAAATCACCGACGTAGGTGACGGATTCCATGAGTGAAAGGAACGATTAAGGTCACTGTCCGTACCTCTAAAGATAACGCCACTACAAAGCACTCCTGGTTTATTGTCATCTTGGTCACACCTGACTGCCGTGTTGCTATAATCGTATTTAATGTAACATAATATTTTATCTCCCCGATCAGTGACACTACCACATGCCCGCTCCCTTTTCTCATAATCAACAGATATTTTGATGTTATTGCGTTTAGCGTCTAATGGATGAACAGTCAAAATGAGAAAAAAAACAAAAAAAATAAATTTAAATAACATTGACGTATAAACATGATAACAATAAATCACATTAAATAAACGGTTCCTTCCCAAAAACACCAACTGCCTTACGTCACTTCTTAACCCTAAACACCTATTCATTCAACCCCCTCTCAACCTTTATTATAAAATGCGCCAACCGATTAATTATCGGCACTTCCGACCTCATTTATTCACGTTGCACTTATACGAGTAACTCGAGAGAATTGATACTCCCCCCCACTAACACCAACAGCGTAATTATATAATAGATTGGATCTCTCATCTTTTTCCAACCATGATCTATCGATGGAGAATATAATAATGTTGCTATCATTCCCCTGCTGCACGGATGTTTCATTAATACTCGCCCCAACAACTCTTACTTTTACTCTATCGCTACTGCTCATGCCAGAGTAAATAACAGTCACCGTTTGTAAGTCATCACTGACATCGGGAGATTTAAGTTCAAGTGACTGACCTTCAATATCCAGATACAATATGGATGATGATATTTCGTCTCCTACTCCATTCTTTTTTACCGAAAAATAAACGAAAGCAGTGTCGCCGATAGTGTCAATAAACTCCATCCGTGGGACAAGGACATCTATCTCACCAATAGCAGAGACAGTGATTGTGTCACTATCATAAGTATAGTCTCGTCCTATCCAATATACTGTGACTGTATCACCCGATACCATTCCCCGATAAACAGGAATTTTTATCGTAAGACTGGCAAGTTTGTAATAATCAACCTGCTGTAAAAGCGTTCCATTGTTCCCAGTAGCCTCCACTGCCACAGGAACCGTATCAGAAATATCATCACCGCTATGCATAACATTATATAAAGTGGATGCTGATTTTACTCCAGTGACAGTATACCACACAGTCACAGTATCCCCGTC
>NZ_JRUQ01000030.1 GCF_000773975.1 Erwinia typographi | reverse complement strand
AAATCTATGTACAGGCTCGATAATGTTGGCTGGCCATTAAAATTTCATCTTCGTGATCGAGATGGCCTGCTGAATTTTCCTGTTTGGTTGCGTTAAGGCTGACACCCGCCGCCCCTTGAGCTTCCATATGATAGAGGATTGATCCAGTGTCACATTGCCCGCGCTCCAGTAGCTGGAGCGCATGCCGCCTCAATACTTCTTGCTCCGGAGCATCACTGTTGAGATCAATAGTCATGATCGGTTTACCCAGCACGCTGCGCTCGGTGCGTCCACAGAAGTCAATCGCCTGTTTGAACTCGGCTGAGGTACTCAGAAACCCATTAAAACGGATAGCCTTACCCTCCAGTACAGATTTGAGCAGCGCGTTGCCATTGACCTGAGTGCTGTCGAGATTATCACCCCCGGTCGCACCTTTCAGCAGCGGCGTATTGTGGATGCGTGGAGCCTGACTGAGGTGCGCGTCAAGCGTTTGGGACGGGCCGCTTAGCGTATCTTCAATACGTGACTTCAGCGCGGCTTTATCATCTTCATAGTCCTCAACCTCCTCCTCATCATCGCTGTCTTCAACCTCATTGAGCACGGAATATTTAAGGCCAAAATTCTCTACAAAGTCGTCGATGTTATCGTCGTCATGGTAGTCATTATCACAGGCTTTCAAAAATTCTGGCAGCGTCTGATATCCCATCCGGCTGATATTCATCAGAACATTATCGCCGGATTTGCTTTGGTAAAAATCCAGCGCTTCCCGGATACCTTGTCGGTGAGCTGGAGAGGTCGCTAACATGTGCGCACGGCTCTGCTGATCCAGCGCTATTTTTTGGGGGGGAAAGTGATTGAGATCATTTTGCGTGATAGCAGCCATCATCTGCTCTGCCGCGTGAGACAGTCGCTGTTCATCAGCTAATAACTCCTGCGCTCGAGCGGGGTTGATGGGCATCTGTCCCCGGCTTTCTATTCGCCGTGTATTCCCCGTGCGGAAGGCAGACATTTGACCACTCTGGTTCAATGCCGTCATTGCTACCTGCTGTCCGTGAACCCTGCTGATGCCGTTTCCCGGCCTGGCTGACACGGAATGACTGGAGGATGAAGCATTACTGACTGGTTGATGTTGTGCGACGAGGTCAGCTGAACTGGTGCTACTGGCGGGAACGTGTCCGCCAGTGCCGGAAAGCGGAAGTTTCATGTCGGGCTACCTGATTATCATATAATGGTAGTTGCGTGGCTCCAGTTGGCCAAAGGTTCCCCTCGCCTCCCTTTTAAATGGGTAAGATCACATCATCAATCAGGTCACTCCAGCCGCCAAGAGTTCCTATCTCAAGAATCCGGGAAGCCCGACTCATTTTAACTAACTTAATGGCAGGATTTTCAGCCAGGTAAGAGCCTAAAGAACCACAGGATGCCTTTTTTTTCCCTTTGATAACGAGGTCTGCCAGGTCATTTGCCATACCTGCATCGTCGCCGAACGACCAGACCATTGCGCCTGGATATTTACTCTGCAAACTTTCAACTGAAGTCATGATTATCCCTTCTCAATGAAATATACAATAAACATAGCCGGTTAACGTCTATGTAAGAATGTTACTTGATACCGGCATCTGATGCTAAAAAAGCCTGAAATAATTAATCAGGCGATAAACCTTTTAACATTTATTCGGAAACAAGATAAACTTCCCGGCAGTCACTCTCTAACGGAATGCCTGATTTGCTCACGCTGCATCGCCTGTCTCAACGCCGGATACCAGCCATGATAGCTATCTTAGCAATCATGATGCTGTTTATCGCGCCGGAGGTGTCAAAAACGCTGGAACACTGGCGTATGCAGACAAAAGGTGAGCCTGTCGTCAGCCATTCGTCTGAGGCAATGGAGGGGATGGAGATGAGTATGGACATGGGCACGATGCCTGTGGATCACGCTCACTCGATGACGCCGCCGCAAAAGACTTCTGATACCGCTACCGGCGGGGATTCCGCTCGCAGCATGGCCTCCGCGCTGCCAATGATGGCCGGCGGCATGGGGATGATGGATGATTTTGCCTGCGGCTATTGTCAGCTGCTGGTGCATTTCCCGCTAATGGCAGGGATCGCACTGTTCGCTGTTTTACTGCTGCTGATCGTGTCACGAACGCCCCATCGCCACCCTGTTCCCGTTGCTCCTTTCACGTTATTTATCGGACCTTCTCAGCCGCGCGCCCCCCCTGTTTTTTAATCGCTAATTCAGAAATAAAAGAATATTAATACCTGTTTTTGGGTAATGTTCTGCTGTCAAATTAAATATGTGCAATGCGCAGGATTTAATTCGCCCTGATTTATTGCGCGAAAAGCATCATATTATTTTAAATATTGGAATGGCTATGATAAACACAACCGTTAATGGTTCGGCCTCCCGCGCTGCGCTGCTGAACCTTTTACGCCGCCTGCATTTTTATATCGGGCTCTTTGTCGCCCCATTTATTTTTGTGGCCGCGCTGACCGGCACGCTCTATGTGCTGACTCCACAGATTGAAAACGTCATTTACGCCGATGCGCTGACAGTACAGCCTCAGGGGGAAGCCAGGCCGTTGTCGGAACAAATCACTGCCGCCCGCCGGTATGCCGGCGAATCGATTGGTATCTATGCCGTGCGCCCTGCCCCTGGCGCGACGGATACGACTCGCGTGCAGTTTAACGATCCCACTCTTGCCGCCTCAGAATCTCGCTCCATTTTTATCGATCCTTACACGCTACAGGTAAAAGGCGACATGACGGTTTATGGCACCTCGGGCGTATTGCCGCTGAGGATGTGGCTGGATCAATTACATCGTGGGCTGCTGCTGGGCGACTTTGGCCGCAACTATAGCGAACTGGCTGCCTCCTGGCTGTGGGTTGCCGCTCTTGGCGGCGTGATATTGTGGCTGTCTGCCCGTCCCCGACGGAAAGTAAAAAAAGTCAGCGGAAAATTTGTGCTGACCCGTCACTGGCACATCACCCTGGGGCTGGTTCTGCTGGTTGGCCTGGTGTTCTTCTCCGTTACCGGGCTGACGTGGTCTCAGTGGGCAGGCAACAATATAGACAGGATGCGCAGCGAGCTGAACTGGCTGACGCCGCAGGTTAACACCTCGCTAAACGCTATCGCTCCAGCGCCTGCCGACCCTCATGCTGAGCATCAGGGTGCGATGGACGGTATGGACATGTCCGGGATGGCAATGCCGGCTACCGCCATGCATAAAGCGGAAAACGTTAACCGCGCTGACGGTGACTGGGATCGAGTATTGCACGCAGCCAGGGAGAACGGTATTGCGGCAGCTAAAGTTGAGCTGCGTCAACCGAAAGCCGCTGATAAAGCCTGGACGGTAACGGAAGTCGATCGCAGTTGGCCTTCGCAGGTCGATTCCGTATCGGTTAACCCGGAGAACTTCAGCATTGTCGATCGCGTCCGGTTTGCCAGTTTCCCGCTGGTAGCCAAGCTAACCCGCTGGGGCGTGGATGCGCATATGGGCGTGCTGTTCGGCCTGCCCAATCAGCTGCTTCTGGCGGCGTTCGGGCTGGGCCTGTGCGTCATGATTGTGCTGGGCTACCGCATGTGGTGGCTACGTCGACCCGCGGTGGCAAATGCCAACCCGGCAAGGACGCTGCTGGCCGCCTGGCAAGCTGTGCCCCCGGTGGGTAAAACGGTCAGCGCGGTCGTCGCCCTGGCGCTGGGCTATGCGCTGCCGGTGATGGGAATCAGCCTGCTTGCCTTTTTAGTTGTTGATATACTCCGTGGCAAACGTCACCAACAGCGCGCCCACGACACTCTGCCTGGGGCCGAAACAGGAAAGTTTTTTATGAGACGAGAAACGAAGCGATTTATCACCGCGGTTGCGGTAGTGCTGCTCACTGCCCTTACCATTATGTCTAAAGTCATGATCGGCGGGGCGATCGACGAATACCATATCCCACTGAGCAACTGGTCCGTTGAAATGCTGGTTACGCAGATATTTATGATTGTGGTGTACTCGTCGGTCTTTACCGGCCTGCTTTCCATACCTCTCTGGTACTGGTTCTTAGGCGAAAAAGAGGCGGATAAAGCCTGATCCCCAGCGAATCCGCAGCGGGCGCTGTCCGCTCCGGATTCGGTTGTATTCTGCTAGTCTTTTTCGGCGCTGGACGGCGTTCTCAGCGTGATCAGCGTGAGTTCTGAAGGACGCCCCACCCTGAGCGCCATACCGGGCCACAGTCCCGTACCGTTATTGACGTAAAGCGTCATGCCATTCACGTTGTACAGACCTGAGACGTAACCGCCGTTCGCCGACTCGAAGAGCCTGGCAAGTCCGGCGACCAGCCCGCCGTGGGTATGCCCGGAGAGCTGGACCTGGACCCCGCTGGCCGCCGCGTGACGCGCATTTTTCGGCTGATGATCCATCAGAATCACCGGGGCCTCTGGCGGGGCATTCTCCAGCGCCTGCGCTAAGTCAGAGGGGGCTGAATCCCTTCTGCCCGCAGACAGGTCGTTCACCCCTGCCAGCAGCAATTTCGCCCCGTTGCGCTCGATCACTTTATGACGGTTGGGCAGCGGCGTTAATCCCAGCATGGCAAGGTGCTCCACCCAACGTTCAGGCTCAAAAAAGTACTCATGATTGCCGGTGATGGCATATACCCCATCGGCAGCCGCCAGATGCCTGAGCGGCTCTACGTCTTTCTTACGATTTTCCACCGTGCCGTCAATCACGTCGCCAGTGATCACGATGAGATCAGCGCCCAGCCGGTTGGTTTTATCCACTACCGCCGCCGTCCAGGAAGCCGGAAACAGGCGGCTGATATGCAGATCGGTCAGCTGAACAAGCTGATAGCCTTCGAACTCGCGGGGCAGATTGCTGACTTCGATAGTCACGTTTTTAATGGCGGGAACGCGGATGGCCTGATAAACGCCCCAGGCCGCCAGTACGCTCGCTATCAGCCCCACCGCGTAGCGATAGCCGGGTAAAATGGTCATTTTGTGCTGAATCACCAGCGCGAGTACGGCGGCGACGTCGGTCACCAACTGCATTAGCGCAATAATAAAAATGGCGCAAAACGCCCAGTTAAACAGGATCACTACGATCCTTGGCATCTCCGGGGCAAACACGCTGCCGGAGGAGAAGCGGCAAAACAGATGGTACTGAGAAGCGATCAATGCCAGCAGCGCGACGGCCAGCCTGACGCTCAGTGGCCAGGGCATGGGGGCGATAAAACGGGCGATAACGTACAAACTGGGCAGGCTGAATATCAGGTGAAACATGAAACGGCTCCTGAGCTGGTGACGGGTGAAGCAGGACTTCCCGCTAAATCATACTGGAAACCCCTGCCCGCGCGTTTTATGGTATACGTTCTTTCCTGGTCAACGGGGTTAATAAATGCGAATTCTGGTGGTAGGTGCCGGTGCAACCGGTGGGTATTTTGGTGGACGCCTGGCGCAAGCCGGTCGTGATGTTACCTTTCTGGTACGGGAAAGACGCCTGAAGCAGTTGCAGGATACTGGACTGGTACTGCAAACGCCACAGGGTACGGTAACGCTTCGCCCGCCGCTCACTCTGGCAAGCCAGCTGCACGATCCGTTTGATTTGATCATCCTCACGGTGAAAAGCTTTGGGCTGGAGCAGGCGATGGATGATATTGCCCCTGCTGTGGGCCCGGAGACGCTGATCCTGCCAATCCTCAACGGGATGCGTCATATTGACACCCTGCGCCGCCGCTTTGGGCAGGATAGGGTGATCGGCGGCCTGTGCAAAATTAATGCTACGCTGGGGCCTGATGGCGAAGTGGTGCAAATGACGCCGCTGCACCAGATCTATTACGGTGCGCTGGATGGTCACAACGATGCCCGCCTGCACCGTGTGGATACGGCACTGCGCGACTGCGGAATGGACACTATTTTCACCGATAATATCCTCAGCGAACTGTGGGAAAAGTGGCTCCTGCTCAGCACGCTGGGCGCAGTAACCTGCCTGGCGCGCGGCAACACGCAGCAGGTACTGACCTCGCCGGGCGGAGAAGCGCTGTTGCAGGGCCTGTTTAGTGAAATTCTGGCAACAATAAGCGCCGACGGTTACCAGCCGCGCCCTGCCGTTACCGCGAAGATTTACGCATTGCTGAGCAACCCTGGCACGCGGATGACTTCATCTATGTATCGCGATTTGCGCCAGGGTCATGACGTTGAGTCAGAACAGGTGATTGGCGACCTGCTGCTGCGCGCGGCGCGCAATAGCGTCAGTACGCCGCTGCTCAATGCCGTTAATGTGAATTTGCAGGTCTACGTGCAGGGACGAAAGGCATAATTTTACTTCTCCCTTTCTTCAGCCCTCGGTGATGCCTGGCTGCCCGGTCCCTGCCCCAGTTTACACCAGCTCAGCGAGGGTTGAAGCATTGAAATCCTGTAACTGATCGTACTGACCGCTGCGAATTTTTTTCGCCCAGTTCGCATCGCTCAGCAGCGCGCGACCAATAGCAATCAGGTCAAATTCGTTGCGTTCAAGCCGCTGGATCAGGTTTTCAATGCTGGCCGGTTTTGAACTTTCGCCGCTAAAGGCGCCCATAAAGTCGCCCGACAACCCTACGGAACCCACGCTGATGGTGGCCGCGCCGGTCAGTTTTTTAGCCCAGCCGGCAAAGTTAAGTCCGTTGTCACCGTCAACTTCAGCAAACTCAGGCTCCCAGAAGCGTCGCTGCGAGCAGTGCAGGATGTCCACGCCAGCCTCTACCAGCGGCGTTAGCCAGTCGCTCATCTCATCAGGCGTGGCGGCCAGTTTTACCGCGAAGTCCTGCTGCTTCCACTGGCTGATGCGTAAAATCAGCGGGAAATCAGGTCCTACGGCTTGCCTCATGCTTTTTATCACCTCCGCGGCAAATTGCGAACGCTGCTTCAGCGTTGTGCCGCCGAACCTGTCGGTACGCTGATTGGTTCCGTCCCAGAAGAACTGATCGATCAGGTAGCCATGCGCGCCGTGGATTTCAGCCACGTCAAAACCCAGTGTCTTAGCGCTGAGGGCAGCGCTGGCGAACGCGGCAACGGTATCGGCGATCGCTTCCTCGCTCATGGTCTCTCCCCGTGGCTGGCCTGGCGCAATCAGACCTGACGGGCTTTCGACCGGCGCGTCCGGCACCCATTCGGTCATAAAGCTTGCCACTGAACCGGTATGCCACAGCTGCGGCCCCATTTTTCCACCGGCAGCATGTACCCGATCGATAACGCGCTTCCATCCTGCCAGCGCAGCCTCGCCGTGGAAGAAAGGAATGTTCGGATCGTTTCTGGAAGCGGGACGATCGATCACCGTACCTTCTGACAGGATTAGGCCAACGTCCCCCTCTGCCCGGCGCTGGTAATAAGCCGCGATGTTTTCGCCCGGAATGCCGTCAGGGGCAAAGGAACGGGTCATGGGGGCCATAACGATGCGATTTTTTAAGCTCAGGTTCTTTAAATGAAACGGCTGAAATAAGGCTTCTGCACTGGATGATGTCACGATGTTGAACTCCTTTGGCGGTAGATAAATTCATAGTATAATAAGTATACCAGGTGTCAATCAGGCACTTTAACGCTACCAGGTACCCTTATGGAAACCACCCAATCCACCAGCCCGCAGGTGCTTTCGGTCGCGGATTGCCCGCATCGTCTGCTGCTCGATCAAATTGTCGATAAATGGTCAGTACTGATTATGGCCGTGCTTTGTCAACAGCCGACGCGCTTTAATGCTATCAAGCGGCAGCTTGAGGGCGTAACGCAGAAGGCCCTGACCCAGAGCCTGAGACGTCTTCAGCGTAATGGAATTGTTGAGCGGAAAGTGCTCGATACCTCGCCGGTGGCGGTCGAATACTCCATTACCGCGCTGGGCAAAACCCTGAAAGAACCGTTTCAGGCGATTTATGCCTGGACGCTCGACTATCTACCCGAAGTTGAAAGAGCAAGGGCAAAATTTGATCAGTGCCAGCAAGAAAAAGAAGAATAATGAATTGAGGATTGGCCTGGATGGGCGTCAGCGGTACTTACCCATTACTTAGGTTTCCAGCTGAATTTAATCCACTACGGAGTGGGCGTGCAGGGAATTACTGACTTGCCAGATTGAAGCCTTTATTATCCTGATTGAAGGTAATATCCGCGCCGTATTCTTTTTTCAGCCTGCGCGCCTGGAAAAATGCCGATTTCCAGTAGGGACTATTCAGTGAAGATCGCATCACGCCCTTACTAACCGAAGCGTGCAGGAAATTCATTTGAGTGTCGTAAAAGCCAACGTGCAGTTCACGATTGATGCGGAAAAAGACCAGGTCCCCGGTTTGCATATGATCAATATCAACCGGCTTGCCCATCTGGATCAGCTCTTTTGTTGTCACTCTGTCCATCGGAATATTAAATCTGTCTTTCAGCGTGCGCCAGACAAAACCGGAGCAGTCGACCCCCTCCAAGTCCGTACCGCCCCAGTGGTAGGGCGTGCCCTGCCAGGAGTGCATCTGATCGTGTAGCGCGGCAAGTACCGGGATAAGATCGGGCTGAGCACCCTGGCTGGTGGCCGACCCTGTATTATTGCCGGATAAATCCTGGCTGCCTGCATCATGTTTTGAAGAGCACCCGCCGATAATTATGCAGGTCAGGACCAACATATTCTTAAAATTGCAGAGATGCTTCATATTATGCAGCCGCAGGAGAGGATTGAGTGTCGTTTACTTATACCTTATATAATTAGCTGACTAAACAGGAAAGCTTAATAATCTCCCCGTCCTTACGTATCTTTACATAGTAATGATTAAAAAAAATACCCTGGCGGCCGTTATCGGGCACCAGGTGAATCAATAATGTGCTGCTTTATGCAAATAAAAAACCGCTACTCTCCCCTCGCCCGATCTTTACCCAGCGGCGACTCAGGCATGAACCAGGAAAGTATAAACGCCACGATCATTACCATCATCGCCATTAAAAAGGCCGCGTGGATAGCATTCCCAAAGGCGATAAGATAATCATGGTGCAGCGGTTCAGGTAAATGCTGAATGGCATCGGGATTCATGGTGCGCGGCAGCTCGGTTCCCGGCGGTAGCTGTTGTTCCAGCCCTGTTTTCAGCACCCCGCTGAACACCGCGCCAAACAGCGCCACGCCAATTGAGCCGCCCACCGAACGAAACAGCGTAACCGCTGATGTCGCCACGCCGAGTAAATTCGTTGGCACGGTATTCTGCACCGCCAGCACCAGCACCTGCATAACCATCCCCAGCCCCATTCCCATTACGCAGGTGAACAGGTAGAGATGCCAGGTTGGCGACGTTGTGGTGATCGTGGTCAGCAGCCCCATGCCCAGGCTGGCCAGCAGGGTTCCGGCAATGGGAAAGAAGCGATATTTTCCACTGCGGCTGATGATCCTCCCGCTGATAATCGAGGTGAGCAGTAATCCTCCCATCAGCGGCAGCAGCTGCATCCCCGCCTGGGTCGGCGTGGCGGCTTTGACTATCTGGAGATAAAGCGGCAGGAACGTGACGCTGCCAAATAAAGACATGCCGATGATAAAGGCGATCAGGCTGGCAAGCATAAAGCTCCTCTCGCGAAACAGCGTCAGCGGGATGATCGGCTCGGCGGCCAGACGTTCTTCATAGAGAAAGCCGATCAGGCCGACGAGGCCAAACGCCAGGATGCACCAGAGCAGCGGATCTGACCACTCCTTAACGGTTCCTCCTTCGCTGGTGAACAGCGTAATGCACAGCAGCGCCAGGCTCAGGTATAGCGCGCCAAGATAGTCAATCTCATGCTGTTTACGCTTCCCGCCCGACTTGAGCACGGCACCAATCACCAGCAGAGCAAACAGTCCCAGCGGCAGGTTGATGTAAAAGATCCAGCGCCATGAAGCGTGCTGGACGATAAAGCCCCCGGTTAACGGCCCGATGACCGTGGCCAGACCGAACACGCCGCCGAAGAGCCCCTGATAGCGTCCGCGCTCGGCTGGCGGCACCACATCGGCAATGGCGGCCATGCTGACGACCATCAGTCCCCCCCCGCCCAGCCCCTGAAGCGCGCGCGTCAGCACCAGCTGCTCCATATTTTGCGCCAGCCCGCACAGTGCGGAGCCGATAAGGAACAGCACGATTGAAATTTGCAGGACGGATTTACGGCCGTAGAGATCGCCGAATTTGCCATACAGCGGCACCACAATCGTCGAGGCCAGCGTGTAAGCGATGACCACCCAGGTGAGCTTATCGAGGCCGCCCAGTTCGCCAACGATGGTAGGCAGCGCGGTAGAAACGATGGTCTGGTCCAGCGCCGCCAGCAGCATGACCAGTAATAGAGCGCCGAACAACAGGCGTAATGAGGGTTCTTCCGCCTGGGCCTGCGGCTTTTCTGCGATCAATTCTGAGTCCATGACAATGCTCACTTGTAATTAATTAAATGCACAATTAATATCTAGCACAAAGATTACCATGAACCCAGCAGGCAGGTAGAAAAATGTCAGCCCCGCAAGAAAATTCGGATTTTAAGCCAGTGAAGAGTGCCGCTCGCCGTCCCGGCAGGCCGCGCGGCGGCGCAATCAGTGCGGAACAGCGCGGGCATTTGCTGGATATCGCCCTCGCGCTGTTTGCGCAGCACGGCATTGCGGAAACCTCGCTCAATGCCATTGCCCGCAAGGCGGGCGTAACGCCTGCAATGCTCAATTACTACTTCCACTCTCGCGAAGCCCTGCTCGATACCATCATCGAAGAGCGTTTCATGCCTTTGCGCGGCCGAATTTTCGAGGTTTTTGTCGCTAACGCCGATGACCCCATCGCTGCCATTGAATATATGGTGAAAGAGATTGCCGAGACAGCGCAGCGCGATAGCTGGTTTGCCCCGCTATGGATGCAGGAAGCGGTCAGCGAGAACGCGCTTATCCGCCAGCGAATGGATGAGCGCTTTGGCAAACGAGAGGTGCGTGAGAAAGTGCTCGCCATCATGGAGGGCTGGAAACGGGCAGGAAAAATTAATCCTGAAATTAATACCTCGCTGCTATTAGGTTCGCTGGTCAGTCTGGTATTAGTCCCGCTGGTTCAGCTACGGGTGGAAGAGGACCCTGCGGCCAGAGAGGCGATTGTCCGACACGCTCTCGCCCTGCTTTGTAAGGGTATTTCTCCTTAGCGGCGGCGGGCGTATTATGCCCTTCCCGACCTCAGCGGCGATAACAGCCCCTGTCGAACTTTCAGTGTGTGGAGGCCACGCTCTCTAACTGAGCGACCGGCAATAAAGCAAAGGCCGTTTTCATTTCACGGGCTTCCTGGCCGGGAGTTCGTCCAAAAGCGCGCCGGAATTCTCTGTTGAATTGGGAGGCGCTCTCGTAGCCGACTCTGATAGCAGCGGCCGCGGCTGTCAGATTATCGCGGATCATCAGCAGCCTGGCCTGATGCAGGCGGACGGATTTCAGGTACTGGATGGGAGAGGTCCCGGTGACGGTTTTAAAGTGAGCATGAAACGTAGGGATGGCCATTCCCGTTTCCCGGGCCAGCAGGCTCACGTCCAGAGGCTGTGAGTAATCGTCGTGAATGTGCTTCAGCGCGCGTGCTATCCGGCCAAAGCTGCCGTGGCTGGCTAATGCCGCCCGTATCGCCCCACCTTGTTCTCCTCTCAATACGCGAAAGCAAAGTTCTCTGATCGTGCCAGGCCCCAGAATCTTTGCCTCAAGAGGATTGGTTAGCACTCTCAGGAGGCGTAAGGCCGTATCAGCAAGAGCGCTATCGAGTGGCGTTGAGATAATTCCAGCGGGTTCCGCTACTGAACCACTGACTTTCCGGTCAATTTCCAGCACCAGATCGGCGATAACCGGCATATCCAGTCGTACCGACATAGCCAGCAATGGCTCTTCCTTGCTGGCATGGGTTTCAGTGGTAAAGGGCAAGGGAACCGAGAGCACCAGATAATGCCGGGCGTCATAATGGTAAATCTTGTCGGCCAGATAACCGCGTTTACTCCCCTGAAAAACGATCACAATGCCTGGCTCATACAGCACCGGGGTGCGCCCAAGGGGGCCGTCGGCTCGCATCAGGCGAACGCCCTCCAGCAGCGTGCGCGTATAGCCTTCATGGGGCGCCAGTCTTTCGATCAGACTTATTATTTCTGTTTGCTGGGCTACGGCCGGAACGGTCATGGTTAACGGGGTCCATTATCCAGATAAACAAGCAATCATTATGGCATATTGCGCTTTATAAATAACTATTTTGATAGAAACAGGCAATAATGCGATAGGTCTCGGCCTGTTGCATTTAGTCCCACCAGCCTAAGCTGTTCCTCCGTTCAATCCGTTATAAAAGAGTCTTACTCCATGGCACAACGAGCAAAAACTGAAAACGTCTGGTTTATCACCGGAGCCGCACGCGGGATTGGCCTGTCTCTGGCTCGCCAGGCACTGGCCCAGGGCGACAGGGTCGCCGCTACCTCTCGCACGCTCGCCAGCCTCGATCGGGCGTTTGGTGGCGACAATCCCAAACTGCTGAAGCTGGAAGTTGATTTAACTGCGGAGACCAGCGTGCAGACTGCGATCGAAAAGACCATCACGGTATATGGTCGTATCGACCGGGTGGTAAATAATGCGGGTTATGGTCAGCAGGGAACGGTTGAAGCATTAACCGATGCCGAGTTGCGGCGTAACTTCGAGGTCAATGTGTTCGCGCCACTGCATGTGTTGCGCTATGCCCTGCCACACCTGCGCCAGCAGCGCAGTGGACATATTTTCAACGTGGCTTCCATCGTTGGTTTCCAGGGAGGCTATGCCGGTTGGGGAAGTTACGTCAGCAGTAAGTTCGCTCTGGCAGGATTAACTGAAAGCCTGGCCGCCGAAGTGGCTGAACTGGGCATTAACGCCACGGTAGTCTACCCAGGACCGGTACGTACGGGGTTTCTGTCCAAAGACAGCCTGGTGGTTGCCCAGCATTCCATTGCGGATTATACCGAAGCACAAGCCTCTCTGGAGCTTCATCTCAATGGGCTGGATGGCAAACAGGCGGGAGATCCTGAAAAGGTGGCTATCCTGATCCTGCAAGCCGCGGCCGCATCGGCACCCCCGCTGCATTTATTTGCCGGAAAAATAGCCAATGAGCTTGCCGGACAGAAGATGCAGGCCGTGGGCAAGGATCTGGAGCTTTGGCGTGACGCTTCCGAAGCAACTGACTTTAGCAACTGATAGCTGAGCTCTACGGACTGTCAACGAGTTATCGCCTGGCGCGCGCAATGGCCGGGAAAAGAACGGGTTTAGAATGTTCGCGGGGGGATAGCAAGGGCGGCTTTCGCCGCCCTTCAGGATTAACTCATTACCGGTTTGCCTGCCGTTACCGGCTGCGGCGGACGGTCGGCCAGCGCGAACAGCGCTTCCACCCTCGCCTTCTCCTGTGCATCGGCTTTGATCAGCGCGCCGCAAAGGATGAACACCAGCACGTTACCAGCCAGCCCGACAATGCCGCTGGTCAGCGAACCAAGCGCCGGAATGTCGTCTGGATAGAAAACGGTCAGCACGATGGCGATCACGATGCCGGTCAGCATTCCGGCCAGCGCGCCCTGCTTGTTGCCAAAGCGGCTGAAAATGCCGAAGAACAGCGGGACGGCGAGCTGGATAATGCCCTGATAGGAAATCTGCGCCAGCAGCTGCAGGCGTGAGTAGTTAAACGTCAGGTAGGCCAGTACCGCCGCCGCTACGATAAATATCACCATGCCCGATTTCGCCAGCACCGTCAGTTGGCGGTCGCTGCGGGGTTTGCCCCAGGTCGCCAGGTCGTTGGCAAACTGCGTGCCGCAGACCTGTACGCAGCCATCCACATGACCAATGCTCGCGGCGAGGACGATCACCAGCGCCAGACCAAGCAGCCATGGGCCGCCGTGGTCAAAGAGCGCGGTAAAGAAGCCCTGTTGAGGATTTGCCTGCACGCCCGCGTCCTGGCTGATTGCGGTGGCGAATAGCATCAAAATGGCATAGAACCCGCCCACCAGAAGAATGGTCAGCAACGTGCCCTTCTTCACCGCCCGGATGCCGCTGGCGGTATAAATACGCTGGAAGCTCATCGGCCAGCACATTGACCCCACCACGCCGGTGAAAATCAGGCTGAACATATACCAACTGCCGTAATGGCTGCCTTCCGCGCCAGGAATTTGCAGCATAGCTGGCGGCAGGCTGGCCAACTGGCTGAAGCCGTGCTCGCCGCCGCTGAACAGCAGGATAATGCAGACCAGTGACCCCAGCCCGTAAGCCACGATCCCCTGATACATGTCGGTCATAATCAGCCCGCGCATCCCCATGCTGACGGTCCAGTACTGACGGATCAGGATCAGCGCAACGCCGGCGAACAGACAGAGGGTAACGCCCCAGCGCCCAAAGCTGGCAAACTCAACCAGCAGCGCCAGCGCCTGGATCCCCATCACCACCCACGGGAAGACGCAGATGATGCCGATGATTGAAGCCACCCGCTTTACCGCCGGACTGTTAAAGCGCATTCCCAACAGGTCTGGCTGCGTGGTCAGGTTGAAATGCTGCCCCCATTTCCAGGCCCGTCGCGCCATCAGATACATCGCGGTGACGCCGAGTGTGGAGTAAACCGCGCCGTAGAAACCGATCGCGCCGCTAACCGACAGCGCAAAGAACGCAGTGAAGGTGGCGCCCGGCCACCACGAATTGGTGTAGCTCATCGCAATGTACCACGGTCCATAGGAGCGCCCGCCAACGGCATAGTCGGAGAACGAGGTGCTTTTCTGGTTAGTGGCGTACAGCACGGCAATCATGATCGCCAGAAACAGGCCAATCATGCCAAAGGTAATAAAATAGTGTGGTTCAACGGCGGACATATTCATGATACTTCCTCATCTTCAGGAATTTCCCCGAATGCACATTCAGCCAGATACGTTACCCATAGCCCAAGGCCAAGAAAAAGTGCGATGGCAAGGTAGTAGATAATGGGTAACGGGATGCCGAGAAATAGGATGCTGCTGCCGCTGACGCTTAAATAAAGCGGTGGGAAAAGCGCCAGCAACGCTAACACCAGCAGGTAAACGGCTAATATTTTATTTTTTAAGCTAATTAACGAGCGCTTTTGATGCGCTACAATAATGGAACTCATCACCACTTCCTGAAATGGATAGTTAGGGTTTTGCATTCCCTTACCTGCTGATTAACAGCGATTCCCCTGGGGTTGACGGATATAAGCGTTCTGCCACAACGAGGCCTCAGCCGCCGCCGGGAGTGCTAAATCCGTCTTTCTGATGAATGACCAACCTTGCCCGAAGGGGCAATTAAACTGCGCGCAACCAGTTTTCCCAGTCGGGATGATTAAGCACGCTTCGGGCGCGCAGCGTTTTCCACGCGCCGTATTTCGAGAAATCAAAATCAATATCCGCCACCTGATGCTGAATAATCGCCCAGGTTGACCACTTCATATCGGCAAGAAACTTATGCATTTGCACGCGGGCATAACAGGCGTTATCCAGCTTGCCGAAATAATCCTCCAGCAGCTCGCGTTCTGTTTCCGGCGAAAAAAACATTTCGCCAAACCACAGGGCCAGTTCATAACAGCGATCGTTATTTGAGGCGTATTCGAAATCAACCAGTCGAATATCGCCCCGATCGTTCAGCATAAAATTACCCGCCAGCGTGTCGTTCATGCAGGGAACCTTGTCGAGGCCCGCAGCCAGTATCGCGGCCTGCGCCCGCCGGGACTGTTTATGCAGCCAGGCAGCATCAGGAGAAAACGCGGCGCCGAGCGAATTAACCTGACCAATGTGTTCGTCCAGCATATCAAACACGGTTTTACACTCCGCGAGCAGCGGCTGGTCGTTAAAGCTTTTCAGCGCGTGCAGCGCTTTATGCCGTACGTCGCGCTGCTGGAAGTCCTGATTTGACGAGGTGCGCCAGCCTTCCATAAATTCGAAGATCTCCACGCCCTGCTCGCGCAGATAGGCCACAACCTGCGCGCCGTAGCCGGTTTCGGCCGCTTTGAGACTCGCTTCATGGGCGGTATCGCGGTTGATGAAACGCTCGGTGCCTTCTCCTGGAATTTTGACGAAGTAAGCGCCTGGGGCACCCTCCACGTCGACACGCCAGTTGGCGTTGGAGATCCCTCCACTAACCGGGCGGTAGCGAACGTCGCAAGTCTGCCATTCCGGCACTGCCGCGACCGCCTTCTCCACCCGCTGTTCCTGCCAGCTTTCTGCTTCTCCAGGACGCTTACTCATGCTGCACTCCCCGCCACAAGGGCTAACCATCTTTCAAGACGCGGATCGCGGGCGCTCTGCCGGCAGCGCAGCAGCGCCCACTGCCCCACTTTGGTGAACTCCAGTCCGCGTGGGCTGGTGTGTCCACTCCACAGGCCCCACAGCGTCCAGTAGTAGTCGTCCACCAGCGCATACAGGCGGCAGCGGGCGTAATCCGCTTCGCTACAGCTTCCGCGCCAGCGGCTGATAACTTCCCGCCACTGATCGTCAAAGGGCATCTGTTCATTAAGCAGCACCGCGATGTCGTACCAGGCGTCGCCCTTCGCCGCGCAGTCAAAATCCAGCAGCTGCCACTCGCCCTTGCTGTTCACCAGCCAGTTGCTGGCTATTGGATCGCCGTGAAGCAGCACCGGTTCGAACGGCTGAGCCGTCAATGCCTGCCAGGCCAGATCGACGCATTCGCCCAGCCACTGCAATTCTGCCGGGAGCGCTACGCCATCCTGTTGGCAGCGCTTGCGCAGGATCCGCATGGCATCCTGGCGCGAGGGCAGCGGCAGCGTGATCTGGTGCAGCCGATCGAGGATCTTCGCTAATGACTTAAAATTCTGCGGCTGCGTGAGCTGATCGAGCGTCGCCCAGTGCCAGCTTTCGTCCAGCGCGGCGAAAATCAGCACGCCCTGCTCGCTATCCGCATGAATCAGCGGCGGCGTCAATCCCAGCCCGGCGGCGGCACGGCTCGCGGAAGCGCTGCGCCCGACGTCAATCAGCGGCCGCTGATCGTCATACAGCACTTTGGCATAGAGCCGCTGGCCGTCCTTTTGCAGCCGGAATCCTGCCCATTCGGTAGCTACGCGGTGTGGCGAGGCGACGCCAGCCGTGCCGGGCTGAATTTCCCATTCGGCATCAGGCTGCCAGCTGCGCAGGCTCTGCTCCAGACGACTTAACATCGCGTCACCTCCGAAGCTGCGTCGGGTGAAAGGCAAAGATCGGCCAGCAGTGCCAGCAGCAGATCGATTCCCCGATGTAAATCTTCCTGCGCGGTGAATTCGCGCTCGTTGTGCGACAGCCCGTCATGGCTGGGAACAAACAGCAGGCAGCTTGGACAGTGATAGCTAAGGCTGATGGCATCGTGGCCCGCAACCGTTTGCATCGGCATCGCGCTAAGGCCGGATTCTTCTGCCAGCTTCAGCGCCCGCTGAGCCAGTGCGGCATCCAGCTTCTGACGCGGCCTGAACAGCGAGGAAACCAGGCTGACGTCGGTGGCCGTCTGCTGGGCGATTTGCTGGAGCGTGCGGGAAAACTGTTCTCCTGTGGTTTTCAGCAGAGCTTCGTCAGCGGAGCGGAACTCGATATACAGCGTGGCTTCCGAGGTAACCACGTTGGGCGAGTTCGGCGACGTTTCCACTCGCCCTACCGAGGTATGCATCGCCAGGCCGTGTTTATCGGCCTCGTCGCGCACCGCCACAATGGTTTTAGCGGCTGCCAGCAGCGCGTCACGGCGGCTCGCCATCAGCGAAGGACCGGTATGATTCTGCTCGCCGCGAAAGAGCACCTGCCACTTCAGCGCGGCCCAGGTTTCCGTCACCACGCCAATCTGCTGCCGCTGCTGCTCAAGGTGCGGGCCCTGTTCAACGTGGATTTCGAGATAGGCGGCGAGCGGCATTTCAGGCCGCGATGTGCCGCGATAGCCAATGCTTTCCAGTGCCTCGCCGAGCGTGACGCCCTGCGCATCCCGACAGGCCAGCGCCGCGTCCAGCGTGCTGGAACCGGTAAAGACCGCACTGCCGATCAGGCTCGGCTGAAAGCGAGCGCCTTCTTCATTAGTCCAGCTAACCACCGCCAGGTTGTAGCGCGCCTGGTCAGGGCGTTCTTTCAGCTGCCTCGCCAGGCTGGCAAGCGCCACGGCCGCTGCCGTCACGCCAAACGCGCCGTCAAAACGCCCTCCGGCGGGCTGGCTGTCCAGATGTGAACCACAAAGCAGCCAGGGGGCGCCAGCACGGAGCGTCAGCAGGCCGAACAGGTTGCCGATCTCATCAACGTGAACGCGAAAGCCATGCTGGCGTAGCCAGTGGCAAAACGCGTCGCGCATCGCGCCGTCTTCGGCACTCGCCGTCAGGCGGTTTAATCCGCCTGCCGGGGTCGCGCCAATGGCGCTACTCTGGGCAAAGAGCGCATCAAAGGCCTGATAATCGCCTGGCATCATCCGCGGCAGTGCCGGGATGGAGGATGTTGACATGGGCATTCTCCAGACTTGCGATAAAACTTGCCGGTGGCGGCGCATTAGTCACCAGCGTATCCACGGCTCTAAACGGCAGCGTATTAACAAAGGTACGCAGGCCAAATTTCCCCTCATCGGCCAGAATCACGCTTTGTCGGCTGTGCCGGGTCAGTACCCTTCGCAGCAGCGCTTCCGGCTCTTCGTAATCCATAAATCCATGCTCTAAATCCACCGCCCCTATTCCCATAAACGCGATGTCATAATGAAACTGTTGGGCAAACGCCAGGGCGTGAGGACCGATTAGCGCGTTATCGTTACGCCGCACGCGGCCCGGCACCATCGTCACCGCGCAGTCGCTCTGCTGGGTCATCAACGTGCCAATGTCCAGCGAATTAGTGAAAATCTTCAGCCGGGAGAACCGGGTCAGCTGGTGGGCCAGCGCCAGCGTTGAGGTGCCGGTATCCAGGAACAGCGCCATTCCCTCTTCAACCAGCTCGCTGCCCAGTTGCCCGATGCGCACCTTCGCCCGGGGCTTAATGCGGCTGCGTATTTGCAGCGGCTGCTCCTCATTAGGGACTGGCAGAATCGCTCCGCCGTGAACGCGGCGCAGCAGACCCTGCTCTTCCAGATATTTCAGATCGCGGCGGATGGTTTCTTCCGAGACCACAAACCGCTGTGCCAGTTCGGTGACGCGCACGCGCTTATCGCTGCTCAGCACCCGTTTAATTTCATCCAGCCTCGGCTGATTAATCATAAAGCCCCTTCCGTTGCGTTAAATTCCTGCCAGTAAGCAGTATACCAGGGGCTATAAAGCCTGGGGCGGCAGGTGCTGCGCCCAGGGCATAAGGGCTTCCAGCGCCGCGCAAAATTGCAGAACGTCTCCTTCCGCATAGCGACGGCCCACTACCTGCAGCCCCACCGGTAACCCTTCTGGCGTAAAGCCGCAGGGGATGGTCGCTGCCGGGTTGCCGCTAAGGTTGAATGGCCAGGTAAAGGGCGTCCAGCGCGCCCACTCCACGCCGCTGTCGCCCTCAGGCTGTTCGGGCGGAGTATGGCGATCGGCGGCGAAAGGCTGCACCGGCAGCGTCGGCATGACCAGCAGATCCACCCGATCAAACAGAGCGTGAACCTGAGCGGCAAACGCCGCCCGCTGTTTCTGCGCGCTAAGGTAGTCCGCAAGGTCAATCTCGCCCGAGCGGGCAATCAGCGTGGCAAAGCCGGGGTCGAGCCGATCAAGCTGGTCATGCAACGCGGAGCCGTAGGCCACGCCGCGTCCGCCAGTCCACAGCGTGTTAAACGCCGCAAACGGGCTTTCCCAATCGGGCTGGAGCGAAATAACCTCGACCGGCAGCTGCTGAGCAATGCGTTCCACCGCCTGCTCTACCGCGATGGCGATCGCCGGATCGACAGGCGTGTTGAACAGCGTGGCGGCAGAGGCCACCCGAAATCGCGGCAGCGGCAGGTCGCAGCGCGCCAGCCAGGACTCATTTTTCTCCGGCAAGGCCTGATGATCGCGGGAGTCCGGGCCAGAAAGCAGATCGAACAGCAAGGCGCTGTCGCGGACGGTACGCGTCAGTGGTCCGGCGTGGCTCAGCATTTCTGTCGCCGACCATGGCCAGGTAGGAATGCGCCCCAGCGAGGCTTTGAGAGCAAAAATGCCGCAGAACGCGCCGGGGATCCGCACCGACCCGCCGCCGTCCGAGCCCAGCGCTCCCGGCACCAGATGGGCGGCAACGCTTATCGCCGACCCTGAGCTTGAGCCGCCGCTGGTCAAGCTGGTGTTCCAGGGATTACGGCCGTGGCCGAAGACGCGCGAATAGCTTGATCCGGTCCAGCCAAACTCGGTGGTCGCGGTTTTCCCCAGTAAAATTGCGCCTGCGCCCTTCAGACGGGCAATAATCGGCGCATCGCTGTCCGGCACGTTTTCCAGCGAGGTCAGCGAGCCTTTGGTGGTGCGTAACCCAGCGGTTGAAAAAAGATCCTTAATACCAAAGGGAACGCCGTGAAGCGGTCCCCGCCATTTACCTGCCGCCGCTTCCCTGTCACAGGCTTCGGCCTCGCGCAGCGCATCTTCAGCAAACACGTCGCCAAAGGCATTCAATGTGGGATTGTGGGTTTTTATGCGTTGCAGGCAGAGCGCTACCAGCGAAACGCTACTGCGTTTTCCCTGACGAATCTGATTCGCCGCCGTGAGGATGTCCGGCATTAAATCTTCTGTTGTCTCATGCTGCTGCCGCATTGTTTCACTCCGTATCGCCCTGGCTTCTTGACACCGATAGTGGCAAGTGCCCGCGCTGAGCGCAAGACCGATTTTTGTTGTCAATGTGGGATATGTGGGGTTTTGGGTGGCCAGGCGATAGGAAAAAATGATAGGCGCTAACCGGACAAACCACTGCTATTTTGCAGATGACTGGCTGAATCGTTCAGCTCTCAGACCTGAGGGGTAACTTGCCCGCGGCAGTAAGGTATTTTGCAGTCGGAACGCCAGCAGGATGGAAAATCGGGAGGCGGTGAAAATAGCGCCAGCGTAATAATAAAGTCATATGCGTGTGATTTCGCCCGGCCGTGCTGACTTTATGGCTGGCTAAGCTATTTATGTTCTAAATACAGGAGATTATCGACTTTGTAACCGATCACGCTCGCGCTACTCTCGCACGAAGCACTAACGTTGATTTGTTGCAGGTTGGCTTAATGAGTGGGAAATCATCAGTTTATTTGAGTGAGCAGCAGCGGGAATCCGTTCATCAGCTGGCTGCATCATGGCTATGGCGCTCGGAACTGCCGACCTGGCTACTTATTATCACGATTTACGGCGGTTGGTTCGCCACGGTTGCCTGGTGGCAAACGTTGGGGCTGGTGCCGTCAACGCTGTTGCTGATTTGGCTAACCACCTGGTACATGTCGCTGCAACACGAGCTTATTCACGGCCATCCGACGCGCTACCCCCGGATAAATAAGCTGTTTGGGCTGCTCCCTTTCTCCATCTGGTATCCATATGACGTTTATCGGGACCTTCATCTTCAGCACCATATCGATGAAGATTTAACCGTGCCGGAAACAGATCCTGAAAGTTACTACTTCACCCGTAGCCGCTGGACGCATTTCAATGGCTTTCAGCGGCTGCTGGTCCGCGTGCGCAATACCTTCCCTGGGCGTCTGCTGCTTGCTCCGTTACTGACGATGTGCTGGGCCGTGCTGAATATCTGGGAATCATTTCGGCAGCTTAATCGTGCGGCGACAGGCATGTGGCTGCTGCATTTTCTGTTGATGCTGCCGCTGATCGGCTGGCTGGTACAGCATAATTTTTCGATCGTTTACTATCTCTTGCTGGTAACCGGGCCAATGCTGTCGCTGGTTTCAGTGCGTTCATTTTTAGAACATCGCGCGGAGGAAGCGCCAGAGGCACGGACGGTGATCAATGAAGCCGGTCTGTTCTGGCGTCTGCTGTTCCTGAATCTGAACTACCATTCAGTACACCACGATCTGCCGGGTATCCCCTGGTACGGACTGCCGCAGGTCTACCGCAGCCATAAAAAAGAGTATCTTGAGCGTAATCAGGGTTTCTTTGTTAAAGGCTATGGCGAGCTGATGCGCAGGCATCTGATTAAAGCGGTTGAGGTTGAGGTTAACCCTTATTTCCCTGATGGACGGCCAGAGCAACGCGACCTGGGCCGGGAGAAGGAGCATGAGTAATATGATTTCGCTGCCGATGTACGACATCCATCATCCTGATACTCTCGCGCTTTTACAGGCGCTGGACCAGCTGCTGAAGGAAGAAGGATTCGCAAGATATGAGCTGCTTGTCAGCGCCCCGCAAGACTATCTGACGCACTGGCGCGATCCTCAACTGCTGCTCAGCCAGACCTGCGGCTATCCGCTGCGCACGCAGTTGCCCGAGGTACAGGTGGTCGGAACATTCCATTACCAGGCCGCTGGCTGTCAGGATTTTCGCTACAGTAGCCAGCTAGTGGTCAGAGAAGCGGATGCCGGTAAAGCACTGAGCGATTTTCGCCATCAGCGGGTGGTCTGCAACAGCGAGGATTCACAGTCGGGCTACCATAGCCTGCGGGAGCTGGTGGCATTGGCGCACAGCGGCGAACAATTCTTTTCTGAGGTGGTGTTCAGCGGCAGTCACCTTCAGTCGCTGGCGGCTTTGAAGGCTGGTGAGGCAGATATTGCGGCAATCGATGCGGTCAGCTGGGCGCTGGCAGAACGTCACCGACCCGAATTGACCTCCGGGCTGGTCTCTGTTGGCACTACCCCACTGCGTCCTGGCCTGCCGATGATCACCTCATCACGAACCTCGCCCCAGGAATTAGATCGGTTGCGCCATGTCCTGACTCGCCTGGTCCGCGAACCGGCCTGGCGGCCGGTCTGCGCAGCGCTACTGATCAACGACTTCACCGCCACTGCGCGTGAAGATTATCGGGCTGAGCACTTCAGTCCATCAGTTGACGGCGCTCAGGGCGATTAGCACCACAGCTAAGATTACCTTTTCAATTTGGCACATTGCCGTGAGCAGCGATCGACACTTCCTTCCATGCATTCCACTCAGCCAGTCTGGACTCGTAGGCGGCCGTGAATTTGGGTAACGTCGTCGCGCCTAAGATGAGACGCAGCGGAGGCGCATTTGCATCCACCAGACTCATAATGGCCGCGGTCGTAGCTGATGGCTCACCAATATCCGATGGCTTAAAGCTTCCTCTAATTGCATTGCGCACGGGATCATAGATTTCCATCCCGGGAGCAGACTTTGTCGAGGCTCCGAATCCGGTTGCAAAGCTTCCGGGTTCAATAATCGTCACTTTGATACCCAGGCCTGCCACTTCACCCGCCAGAGCTTCCGTTAGGGCTTCCACTGCAAACTTCGTGGCCGTATAAATCCCACCGGTTGGAAAGCTGAGAACACCACCGATGCTTGACACCGTTAAGATATGCCCGCTTTTTTGCTTGCGCATTAGGGGGATAGCCGCCTGAATGACGGAAAGTCCGCCGAAAAAATTGGTTTCAAAATTCGCTTTTGCCTCTTCGAATTCAATTTCTTCGACGGCTCCCATATACCCATAGCCTGCCGCATTCAAAACCACGTCAATCCGATCAAAGTGGGCGTGGGCCTGATTCATGGTATCCAGTACAGCCTGGCGGTCGGTAACATCGAGTTGCAGCGGAAGGACCAAATTGCCATAGCTCTTTACCAGAACATTAAGCGTCGCGATATCGCGAGCTGTCGCTACAACTTTGTCTCCCCGCTGAAGTGCGGCTTCACACCAGAGGCGGCCGAATCCCCTTGATGCACCTGTAATGAACCAAATTTTTTTCTCTCGCATGACTTACACTTCCTGGCTATATTTATTGCACTGAGTGCAATAATATTTGCACGGAGTGCAAAATTGTCAAGGAGAGATACGTTGTGAGCCTGACCAAGAAAATGAAAGAGAGCGGAGTTCGGCAGAAAAAACGAAAGGAGCTTGCCGCTCGAATAGCGCGGGCAGGCCTGACGCTATTTCTTGAACGCGGATACGAACAAACGACGCTGGATGACATCGCAGCAGCAGCAAACATATCGCGGCGAACCTTTTTCTCCTACTTTAAGTCCAAAGAAGATGTACTGTTCGGATATGCGGGTAGCGGGTTTGCTGATGCACTAATTCCGGCAATTATGGAAGACACGTCAACCGATGAACCACTAAGTCTTGCTCGCATGTGCTTTATAAAACTTGCTACCAGGTTTGAAACCAGAGAATCCGTCCTCGCAGACAAACTGCTTCGGTCTACCGAAGCACTGCGCATCCGTAAAGACGGTTTGTCACTTCAACTCGAGCAGTCTTTAACGGAAGCGTTCTGGGCCCGCTGGCCTGATGTGGAGCGACGGGAGGAGCTACGGTTAACATCGATGATTGCAAACGGCCTGCTGCGCATCGCACTTGAGAAGTGGCGTAGCGGTTCAGGCAAATTTTCGCTCGCCTCTTGCATCGGGGAGACTTTCGACTCTCTGGAAAAAATGCGTTGCGCTAAAGCACCTCTGCTTCTAAGCCCTAAACTTACGTGTCAGTGACAGCTTTGCTCCAGAGGCGGACGTTGAAGCAGACATATCATCTCCGGTGACGCCTCCTATGTTACCAGCAGCCAGTACAACGCAAACAGCGGGCTGGTAAATAACTGAACTTTGACAAAAAACCTATCATTCCCAAAAGAAGAGACTCAAAAAGTGCTCTTTTTTTCCTCGCATCTCTTGCAATTTATTATCGTAAGATATAAAACTAGCGCTATCTTACGATACAGTCGTAAGACATACTTAAATCAGGAGAGCACTATGTTTAGAGATATGTTTAACCCACGTCGCGGTGGACACCCGGATGCGCACGACCGTGATAGCGACGGCTTTCAGCAGGCGGAAAGCCGTGAAGAAGCGATGGAAATGATGTTTGACCACTGGCGTCAGGCCATGCGTCATGAGCGTATGCGTCGCCGTGAGGAAGACCCGCGCAGTGAACACCACCATTGTCGTCATGACGATCCGCGCAGAGAACGTCATCACCGCTGGTTTGCCGATCGCTGGGGCGATCGTGGCGAGGGGCGTCGCGGACCGCGTGGCGGCCGGGACGATGCCGGACATCGCGACCGCCCTTCCTTCCTTCGCGGCCGTAAGTTTGGCGCTGATGAGCTACAGCTGCTGCTGCTGTCGCTGCTAAAAGATCAGGCCAGCTATGGCTATGAGCTGATTAAAATTCTGACGGACAAGAGCGGCGGTTTCTATACGCCAAGCCCCGGCGTGATTTACCCGGCGCTGACTTATCTGGAAGATGTCGGATACGTCACCGTACAGCAGGAAGGTAACCGTAAGCGCTATGCGATTAACGAGCAGGGAGAAGCCCATCTTGCGCAGAATCAGTCGGTTGCCGACGCGCTGATGGCTAAGCTGGCGCTGTTCGCCAGCCATAGCGATTCGGTGAATCAGGCGATGTTTGAGCACCGCCAGCCGTTTTCTCCGCTGCTGACCCAGGCGATCCACGATCTGCGCAGCCAGCTACATCAGTACCACAGCAGCGATGAAGCCACTCAGCGTGAAATTGCTGAAATCCTGAATCAGGCGCTGAAGAAAATGCGCGGGACCACGCGCTGACCAGAACGGGCTTCGCTTCAGAATTTCCAGGCCAGAAACAGAGCGTATCTGAGCTGGTCTGCATCTTCCACTACCGGACTGTCGGAGGCGTGATCTTCAAGATGCGAAGCAAAGGTGCGGAACCCTACCATCCACGAGCGAGTGATCTGATAATCCGCACCCAGCTCCAGCCCTACCTGTTCAAGGCCGCTGCCAGCATCGTAACGCTGAAGGCCGCTGCGGGAGGACTGAGCGGAAGACACCCCGTACTGCGTCTGCATATAATCGCTGTCTGCCCAGCTAACGCTGGGCCCGGCGAACAGGCGCAGATCGTCCGTCGCCTGCCACTGAGCATGAGCATAGGTCGTGAATCTGAATCCCTGATCGTTGCCGCCAATGTCCTGAGTCAGGATCGCCCCGCCGGTGAAGAATCCGTTTTTGTAAGTGCCGGAGACAAAGGCGCGCGGCGTGACGGAAATGTCACCCATCCCCTTCAGGTGATCGTCATCTGACTCCTCGCGCGGGAAGAGATCGGAGCCCACTCCCAGCGAAAGCTGCCAGCGGTCGGTATCATAAAATTTCCAGCCCGCCGCCGTGAGCGTATCCACCCCGCCGATAAAGAACGATCCGTACTCAACTTTTAGCGCTGGCACAAACGACAGCTTATTGTCTTTCGCTCCGCTGTAAGCAGGCTTCACACCAAGGCCACCGCCGATAAAACCGTGCAGAGTATCGGCATTGTCATCGGCACTGGCCGATAGCGGAACTAAAGCGGCGAGCAGCGTAGCGGATAAAGCGGCGGGAATAATGGCGCGCATCAACAATGACCCTTTGTTTACATAACGAAAATTAACCAGAGAAAGCTGATTTAATCAGCCTGCTGTAAACCGGCTTTTTAGCGCAGGTAAAGTTATGTAACAGAAGTAAGACAGAATATGTTCAGGCGCCCAGCGGAATACTTACGGTGAAACACGCTCCGCCGGAGGGAATATTGGCTAGCGTCACCGTGCCGCCGTGGTATTCGCAGACGGCTTTCACCAGCGCTAATCCCAATCCGGTGCCACCCGCCCCATTCTGCTGCGGCAACCGGTAAAAGGGGGCAAAAATCCGGCTGATTTCTCCATCCGGAATTCCTTTACCCCGGTCGCTGACGGTAAATATAAAATGCCCCGTCTCGTCAGGATGTAAACTAACGCTAACCGGTTGAGCGCCGTGCTTTAGCGCGTTTTCAATCAGGTTCCGCATCATCCGGCGGATCAGGGTGGGATCGGTAAAGGCGATGACGTGGGCGGTGTCCAGCTCTACCTCACTCCTTGCGCACTCTTCCGCCGCAATGGCGGTCACGTCGGTACGTTGAACATCCCGGTTTTTAAGCGCTTCCGCCCCTTCCAGCCTGCTCATGGTCAGGATCTCTTCCACCAGCTCGTCCAGTTCCGCAACGCTGTGGCGCAGTTCGTCAGCGGCCGGTGACGTCTCTGACGCCAGCAGCGCCGAGGCCATCTGAATGCGCGCCAGCGGTGAACGCAGCTCGTGCGAGGCCCTGGCGAGCATGTTTTTTTGCGCGCTGACCAGTTTTTCCAGCTGGCTGGCGGAGCGATTATAGCTCAGCGCCAGGCGAGCCACCTCATCATTGCCGGAAACGATCACTCTGGAGGAAAGCTGCCCGTTGCCCAGAGACTCAACGCTTTGCTGGAGAGTTTCCAGCCTGGCGGTCAGCCGCCGGACTATCGGCCAGGAAACCAGCGCTACGGCGAAGGCCATCGCCAGCACCATGCAGATAAAGATCCAGGGACGGTTGGCACGATCGATGCTCAGCTGAACCACCAGCACCCGGCCGTCGGCGAACTGCCAGACAAATCGGGTACCGGCCCAGTCGTCAAAATAGCCGCCCGGCCTGATGCGTTCTGGATAAGGCATCGGCGGGTTAAGTGGATGGCTTATCAGCTTGCCGCCGGGCGTAAATAACGCAAACCGCGTATGCGTTCTGGCGATCCATTGATCGACAGCCTTAGCCTGCCGCGCCGTGGAAGCGCTGGCAGGAGGAAGGCTTTCTTCGACGATGTCGGTGAAGGTCGCGAAGGCGTTAAGATGGCGATTGTTATCATCCAGCCACAGCCAAAGGGCGATAGTGCAGAAGACCACCGCCAGGATTGCGCTGGTGACGGCAAAAAAGATCTGCTGATACATTGGATAATCGGTCAGCTTTTTCACGATGCGACCTGCGGCAGGCGCGAAAAAACGTAGCCAACGCCCCTGACCGTGATAATGCGTGTCGGCGTACGGGGATCGTCTTCGATTATCTGGCGAATGCGGCCAATATGCACGTCAATCGCCCGGTCAAAGCTCTCGTAGGACTCGCCGCGAACGGCCTGCCAGAGCTGTTCACGGTTCATCACCCTGCCAGGATTTCGCGCAAGGGCCAGCAATAAATCAAACTGCATCGAAGTCAGAAGGCACAGACGCTGGCCGACGGTGACCGTTCTGGCGGCAGTGTTAATTTCCAGCTGACCAGCGCGAATAAGATCTACCGTATCAAGCAGGTTTTTGCTAACCCGACGCAGAATTGCCCTAATCCGCGCCAGCAGTTCTCTTGGCTCAAAGGGTTTGGTCAGATAGTCGTCGGCACCCAGTTCCAGGCCAATAATTCTGTCGGTGGGCTCGCCGCGTCCGGTCACCATAATAATTGCCGGATCCCAGCTACAGGTCGCGCGAATATAGCGACACACGTCCAGCCCGTCGGCATCACTAAGCATCAAATCCAGCAGGATCAAATCGAACGAGCGGGCGTTGAGCGCCGTATAGGCGCCCTGGGCACTGAGGGTATGCACCACTTTTAGCCCGTTCTGCTCAAGATACGGCACGATCATTTGGGCCAGGCGCTCATCGTCCTCTATCAGCAACAGGGAGGAACCGCCAGCGAGAGGTTGAAGCATTAACAGGCTGCCTTATCAGGGGATTGAATCAGTTGAGACAACAGTTTTCGCACTATGATAAATCGGCATGACATTTTTTCACACTGGCAGGCTGGCCCTGTCATTGGTTAACTTCCCGGAGCCCACTTATGACATCTCTGACAATCGACTCCAAAAAAAATGGCTCCGCGAGGGAGCCATTCTGGCCGTTACTGAGGATCAGAATTTATAGCTGGCGGTCAGCGAGAAATTCCGTGGCTCGCCGTACACGGCGTAATCTGAATCGACGGTGGTGTCGTACTTTTTATCGAACAGGTTATTCAGGTTAGCCTGAACGGACAGCTGCTTAGTCAGCTGATAGCGGCTGAACAGGTTAACCAGCGCATAGCTGCCCTGCTCCGCGTACAGCGTGCCGCTGCCTTCCGGGCCGTTGACGTTATCCCAGACGTGCGTCTGCCAGTTCACTCCGCCACCGACGGTCATCTCCTGTAGCATCGGCAGGCGGTAGCTGGTGAACAGCTTCAGCTGGGTGCGCGGAAGCTGAGGGTTCACCGCTTCGCCATTGCGATCCTCCGCAATGTAGCGGGTGCCGCCAAAGGTCATCTGCCAGTTATCGGTAATTGCGCCGTTGATTTCAAACTCTACGCCGCGGCTTACCGTGCCGCTTTTTCCTTCGTAGGCGGTATCGGTACTGCCCTCGATCAGCTGACCGGTGCTTTGCGCCACGTTATCCAGTTCGGCGCGGAACACTGACACCGAGGTGGTCAGACGGCTGTTAAACCAGTCTGATTTCACCCCTGCCTCGTAGTTTTTGCCGATAACCGGCGCCAGGTAAGCACCGCTGCTGTCGCGGTACTGCTGAGGCTGAAACACTGAGGTGTAGCTGGCATAGGTTGACCAGTTTTCGTTGATATCGAAGACCAGCCCGCCGTATGGGGTAATGTTATTTTTTTCCATATCCTGCGTCAGGGTATGGGTGCTCCAGCGGGTATAGCGTGCGCCAAGGATCAGGTGCAGCGGATCGGCGAGAGAAATGCGGGTAGCCATATAGGCTGATTTCTGTCGCGTTGTATCATCCTGCGCCAGGCTGCGCGGGCCCCAGTCCGTTTCAGGATACTGTCCGTCGTAATCGTTAAAATCACCCAGCTCTTCGGAAGAAATATTAGAGAAGGCGCTGTAATAGGTATTCCGCTGTTTGGTATAGCTGACGCCCGCCATCAGTTCGTGCTGACGCCCAAACATCTCGTAAGGGCCGCTGACAAAGCTGTCCACCCCATCGACTTTACGCTTGCCGGTGTTGTAGCCCGTACCGGCGACAACCGGATAGCCCGCATACTGCGAGACGCCCGCGCCGGTATTTTTATCAAAGTAGCCATCGACATACATCAGCTTGCTGTCGATGAACGTCTCGTTATGGGTGCCGTTGAGGGTCAGCTGCCAGCCGTTATCGAAGTTTTGCTTAAGGGTAACAAAGGTTTTTTTACTCTCTTTGTCGTTATAGGCCCAGTCCGGCGCGGTGTTAAAGCCGCGACGGTAATCCGTTTTGCTGCCGTCCAGATACCAGCGCGGCGCACCGCCCCAGGTAGGACGATTGGCGTTGGTCTGCTGAAACTCATAGCCAACGGAGAGCGTGGTAGAGTCAGTCAGATCCGCATCAATGGTGCCATAGAAAAATTTCTTTTCAGCGCTGTAACGCTCGATATAGCTGTCGTTATCCTGATACCCCGCCACCAGACGCCCGCGAACGTTGCCGGATTCGCTGAGCGGCGTAGAGAGATCGGCTACGTAGCGCTGTTTATTCCAGCTGCCGTAGGTGGCGGAGACGTCGCCGGTAAACTCTTTGCTGTCCGCATGTTTGCGGATCATATTTACCGACGCGGAAGGGTTGCCGGTTCCGGTCAGCAGGCCGCTGGCGCCGCGCACCACTTCAACCCGTTCAAAAAGCGCCGCGTCGGACTGCGCGTCACCAAGGTTCCAGATGGTATCAAATACGGTTGGGATGCCGTCGACCATATAGTTATCAATCAGGAAGCCGCGGGAATAGTAAGTCCGGCGGTCCAAATCACCGACGTCTTCCTGAATGGCAGTGGTGTTGTCTAACACCTGGCCAAGCGTCTGCAACTGCTGATCTTCCATCCGCTGCTTGCTGATAATGCTGACGGACTGCGGAATATCGCGGGCGATCAGCGACATTTTTGTTCCGGCGCTGGTCACCGGCACGCTGTAATCGGTGGCTGCCGAATCGGCCGAGCCGCTCGCGGAAGCGTCGACGGTCATCGTCTGCTGTTCGGCAGAGTCACTCTTTGCGGCCTGAGTCGACGCTGTCGCTGCTGCTGCAAAAGCGCCCGACACCGGAAGTGAGGTGGCGATCAGAACGGCAAGAATGGAATAACGTGAAGTGATTTTGAACGTGGCCTCGTGGCTGGCGCGGTTTTCACTGACAGGACCTGGAACAAAAAACATCAATACTTCCCCGGATTTTTTAATTTTATGCCGCTACATTGCTGGCACCCCAAATGCGAATGAGAACTATAATTTTTTTTATTTCTTATGTAAAAGAATATTAAGGAACTTTTCAGAAATTAGTAAGTCGAGGAATAAATGCGCGGAAGAACGGTTAAGAAATAATAATTAATGCCGTTAAGTGAAGGTTATCACTGGCGATGTAGTACAGCGTAATGATGTGGTCCAGCGAGCGGCGGCGGGACTGTCTGAAGGCGTTCAGCCTCAGGCCCAGCCGGCCGCTCGTTACATTTTAAGATTACAGCGCCAGATCGACCACCACTCGCCCTTCTATCTTGCCTTTATGCATTCGCTCAAAAATAGCATTAATATTACTGAGCGGTTCGACGGCAATATTGGCCTTCACTTTGTGCTGTCCGGCAAAGTCTAAAGCCTCCTGCAAATCTTTGCGCGTACCGACTATCGAGCCGCGAACGGTGATGCCGTCCAGCACCATATTGAAGATCGACAGGTCGAATGTTCCCGGCGGCAGACCGTTTAGCACCATAGTACCGCCGCGTCGCAGCGTCCCCAGCGCCTGCTGGAAGGCCTTAGGCGAAACGGCGGTAACCAGCACGCCGTGCGCGCCCCCGAAACTCTGCTGGAAAAATTCCCCCGGATCGACGTTTTTCGCATTAGCCACTACGCTGGCGCCGAGGCGTTTCGCAAATGCCAGCTTGTCATCGTCAATGTCAACCGCCGCTACGTTCAGCCCCATTGCCACCGCATACTGAATAGCCATGTGACCCAGTCCGCCAATCCCGGAAACCACTACCCAGTCGCCCGGCTTGGTGTCGGTCATCTTCAGGCCTTTATAAACCGTCACGCCAGCACACAGGATCGGCGCTATCTCATTGTACTCAAGGTTATCCGGCAGGCGGCCCACGAAGTTAGCGTCGGCCAGGCAATACTCCGCGAAGCTACCGTTGACCGAATACCCGGCGTTTTGCTGCGAGTGGCAAAGGGTTTCCCAACTGTCCAGACAGTGCTCGCAGTGGCCACAGGCGGAGTACAGCCAGGGCACTCCCACGCGGTCGCCCTCTTTGAGGTGCTTTACCCCCTCGCCAACCGCCACCACGTAACCGACGCCCTCATGACCAGGAATAAAAGGAGGCTGCGGTTTCACCGGCCAGTCGCCTTCGGCGGCGTGCAGATCCGTATGGCAGACGCCCGTCGCCACCACTTTCACCAGCAGCTGACCTGGTCCCACTTCCGGGATTGGCACTTGCTCAATGACTAATGGCTCGCCAAACGCTTTCACTACTGCGGCTTTCATCGTTTTCATCTTTCAGTCCTCAAGGGAAAAGGGGCTCAGAACAGCCCTAAAGGTGCCGTGTCATAACTGACCAGCAGATTTTTCGTTTGTTGATACTGGCTAAGCGCCATTTTGTGGGTTTCACGCCCGACGCCGGACTGCTTGTAGCCGCCGAAGGCGGCATGAGCCGGATAAATGTGATAGCAGTTGGTCCAGACTCGTCCCGCCTTAATGCTGCGCCCCATGCGCCAGGCGAGATTGCTGTCACGCGTCCAGACGCCAGCGCCCAGCCCAAACTGGGTCTGATTGGCGATCTCCAGCGCCTCTGCTTCATCTTTGAAGGTGGTCACCCCGATTACCGGACCAAAAATTTCCTCCTGGAAGCAGCGCATCTGGTTATCGCCCTTGATCAGCGTTGGCTGAATATAGAAGCCGCTATCCAACGCGGGAGAAATAACGGCACGGTCGCCACCAGTGAGAACCTGTCCGCCTTCCTGACGGGCGATGTCGATATAAGAGAGGATTTTGTCAAATTGCTGACGGGAGGCCTGCGCGCCGATCATGGTATCGGTATCCAGCGGATCGCCCCGGCGGATGGTGGCGACTTTTGCCATCACCCGCTCCATAAATGCGCTGTAGATGGACTCATGAATCAGCGCGCGCGAAGGACAGGTACAGACCTCGCCCTGGTTAAAGAAGCCCAGCACCAGCCCTTCAACGGCCTTATCGATAAACTCCGGCTCCGCCTGCATCACGTCAGCGAAATAGATATTTGGCGACTTGCCGCCCAGTTCTACGGTGCACGGAATGATATTTTCTGCCGCGCAGGCCATGATATGGCGGCCAACCGGCGTCGATCCGGTAAAGGCAATTTTCGCGATACGCTTGCTGGTTGCCAGCGCTTCTCCGGCTTCCCGGCCAAAGCCCTGCACCACGTTCAGCACCCCTGCCGGGAAAATATCACCCGCCAGCTCAAGCAACAGGGTGATGGCGAGCGGAGTTTGTTCTGCCGGTTTTAGCACCACACAATTACCTGCCGCCAGCGCGGGCGCCAGTTTCCATGCGGCCATCAACAGCGGGAAGTTCCACGGAATAATTTGCCCCACCACGCCAAGCGGCTCATGGAAGTGATAGGCGGCGGTATTTTCATCAATCTCAGCCGCGCTGCCTTCCTGCGCGCGCAGACAGCCAGCAAAGTAGCGAAAGTGGTCAACGGCCAGAGGAAGGTCGGCATTCAGGGTTTCTCGGATCGGCTTACCGTTATCCCAGCTTTCCGCCACGGCAAGGTATTCAAGGTTAGCCTCGATCCTGTCGGCAAGCTGTAACAGCAGGTTGGCGCGCTGCTGAACGCTGGTTTTACCCCACGCCTCGGCGGCCCGGTGCGCTGCGTCGAGCGCAGCATTAATGTCCCTTGCGTCCGAGCGGGGGAACTGCGCAATATCACTGCCATTGACCGGCGACGTATTCATAAAATACTGGCCGCTGAGCGGCTCTTTGAACTGGCCGTCAATGAAATTACCGTAGGTCGTTTTGAAAGAGACCAGCGATCCCTCAGTACCTGGATGTGCATAACGCATCGCAAACTCCTTTGTAGGATTAGATTTATCAGAGGCTGAACGCCGCCATCTTGATTTAGTGCAGCGTTTCTCTGCGCTGACAGAGTTGTTTTGCAGGGGTTATGCCAACTCGGCGAAAAAATATAACTTGTTGTTTATAAAGTAATTAAAATCAGTCGCATTTTCTCAGTGTGACTGAGCGCATGAAAAATTCGGCTTCTGTGTTGCAAATCGCAACGTCTTAAAACCCGAGAGGCTACAATGTCGCAACACTTTGGTTACATTGACGAGGTTATCCATGCAGGGAAAAATGTCAGCGGCCCGCCCTTCCCCGATCGCCACCACGCCACTGCTCAGTGACTCCTGGTTTCGCAGCCAGCTTTATGGTCTGGACCGGCAGGCTGATGACTTCCCTCGTGTGCGTCAGGGCGAGCTGGCCGACCTGCTGGCCAGCAACGCCGGGCTGCAACAGTTTGCCCAACCGGCGATGAAGGGACTGGCGGAAAAAATTGCCAATAAGCAGTCGGTCGTGGTCCTCTCTGACGCCAGCGGTCTGGTGCTGCATACAACCGGCGACATGCAGTCGATGCAGAAAGCTCAGCGATTCGCCCTTGCGCCGGGTAACCTGTGGAGTGAATGTGGCCGGGGAACCAACGCCATCGGCACCGCGCTCGCCATTGATGATGGCTGCGAAATTTTCGGTCACCAGCACTATCTTGCCAGCAACCAGGGGCTGTACTGCGCGGCGATGACTCTGCAAACGCCAAACGGGCAAATCGCAGGCGTATTGGATATCTCTGGCCCTTCGAACTACCCCCATCCCTCGACGCTGGCCTGGGTCAAAGACGCGGCTAAGCAAATTGAGTACCTGTGGGTTAAGCAGAGCCTGCATCCCGATCAATGGCTGATGAGCCTGCACCCTCAGGTTGAAGGTATTGACCGGGTTGAGGAGCTGCTGCTGATTTTTTCCGATAATGTGCTGATGGCGGCGAACCGGCTGGCGATGCGCGAGCTGAATCTGGATGCCGGGCAGTTCGGATCTCTGCTCTTTCAGCAGCTCTTTCCGCAGACGGAGCAGCTGGCTAATACCGTGCCGCAGCCGCTGGTTCACCTCAGCCAGCAGCGCTATTTTTATCGCCTGCGAGCGCCAGCCCGTCGCTACTACCCTGCTGCGCCAGCGGTGGTCAGGCCGCAGCCTTTCGCCCTGCGCGGCGAAGGCGACAAAATGGTCAGGTTGCTCAACGCTGGCGTTTCGCTCTGCATTTATGGTGAAACTGGCAGCGGCAAAGAATTCGTCAGCCGCACGCTGTACCAGCAGAGCCGCTGGCAGCAGGGAAAATTCGTCGCCATTAACTGCGCGGCGATCCCTGAGTCGCTGATTGAGTCAGAACTGTTTGGCTATCAGCCGGGGGCGTTTACCGGCGCCAGTAAAAATGGTTACATCGGCAAAATTCGCGAAGCTGACGGCGGCGTGCTGTTTCTGGATGAGATCGGCGATATGCCGCTCTCCCTGCAAACCCGGCTGCTGCGGGTGTTGCAGGAAAAAGAGGTGGCGCCGCTTGGCTCCAGCCGGAGCTGGCCGGTGAACTTCGCCGTGATTTGCGCGACCCACCGGGACCTGGCGCAGCGCGTAGCGGCTGGCGAATTCCGTGAGGACCTGCTGTATCGCCTGCAGGAATTTTCTTTGACGCTGCCAGCCCTGCGCGACTGGCCCGAACTGCCCGCGTTTATCGGGCAACTGTGGCAGGAGCTTGGCGGTACTGAGCGTAACGTCACTCTTTCAAACGAGCTGATCGACAGACTGTCCAGCCATCCGTGGCCCGGAAACGTCCGGCAACTGCGCAGCCTGCTAAAAGTCCTGTTGGCCCTTGCCGAGGACAATGAACGTCTCGATTGCGACAGCCTGCCCGCTGAATTCCGCGACGACAGCCGTCATGCTCTGCCCGCCCTTCATCAGCATCACGAGCAACTGATAACCGAAACCCTGCAACGTTTTAATGGTAACGTCAGCAAAACCGCGAAGGCGCTTGGCGTCGCCCGTAGCACGCTTTACCGGCGTGGCGCGCGGGGAAAACAATGACCGGTTAAAACCGTTGGTGATCTGGGCTGCGGAAGTTTTGGCGGTTCGGCTTTAACCCCTGATAAATGCAGTAGTGGACTTTGCACTGAGCTGTGTTAGTGCCTGGGCTCAGATTCGGTCTTTTTTCTTCCAGTTGGCCCAGGGGCTATCGGTCGGCGTTTCTGGCGACGAGGCGCGGGAATCTTTCAGCGACGCGATATAGAGATCCTCCACTTCCTTTCTGGCCCAGGGCGTCCGGCGCAGAAACTTCAGGCTGGACTTGATGCTGGGATCGTTTTTAAAGCAGTTGATCGAGATGCGTTGACCCAGTTCGTTCCAGCCATAGCGTGCGACCAGCGCAGTGACTATTGCCTCCAGAGTCATGCCGTGCAGAGGGTCCTTCGAAGTGTGAGTCATAGTGTGCTCTGTCAGCCGGGAGAAATTGCGCACACCATACTGAATGCCGCTGCTATGTGCAATCTTCGTCCGCCACAGGTGACAATGTCACATAAAGCGCCTTAACGCGCGCTGGCCGCGCCTGTTCAGACTTCAGGCCGCGCCGACAAGCCGGGAAGAAAGTCATTCTATTGCCAAATTAATCCCCTGTTTACCCTCTTATTTCCGCCTTAGCGTTAAGTCAAATTCCACTACAATAGCGACACGCTGGAGAGTACTTTGCTTTCCACTTCTGACTAGAAGGTCTTTATTGCGTGGCAAAATCATTTTTACGCAGCGGAAGTCTGGATGCCGTTCTGCCTCTTGGTGAGAACGGCCAGCCAGTGTACCTGTCGGCCCTGCAACTGCGGGAAACGCTGCGGCTGAGAAAGCAGCCGCAGATTGCCGACTGCCTGGCTATTCCCCAACCTAATGATGCTGGCGATCGCCTGGACTGGTACTCACCGGTTTCCGGTAAGGTCATTTCCTGGGCCGCCGCCAGCGAAAACGCGCGCGGTCACGCGTTGAACCAGCTGACGGCGTGCCAGCAGGCCGTTGCTGAAATGTGCCGCAAGGCGCAGCAGTCGGAGAAAAACAGTCAGAAGCTGTTTGGCGCCCTGCTCGCTAAGGCGCTGCAATTCCCCGACCAGAATTTTGTTTATCTGGTCGGCGGCAAGCCGGTGATCACCTTCTGGGGCTTTGTCAGCCTGGAGAAAAAATCTCGTCAGGATGCGCTGGACTGCCTGCGTCCGCAGGAGCACGATGAGCCGCCGCTTAACTTGTCAAAGCTTGCCGCCGTGGTCGCTCCGGTGGCGCCCCCTGCCGTTTCGGTTGCCGTACCGGCCCCCGTCGTCGCTGAACCTCAGCCAGAACCCGCCGCGCCCGCGCCAGATGCGCCGGTGATCACTGCTCCAGCTGTGCCTGTAACCAAGGCACCCGCGACGAAAAGTAATCTGATCCGCTACGGCTGGATGCTGCCTGCCGCCGCCCTGCTAATCGCCTTTGGCGTACAGCTCAAAGGCTACATTTCCCAGCCTGAAGCCGTTATGCAAACTCCGCCGGAAGTGAAAGAAACAGAGCCAGCGGCGGCAGAAACGGCACAAACCGAGGCGCCAGCGGCCAAAACGGAGGCTCCGACGAATGCGGCGCCTGCACCTGAGGTCAGCACGTCGCCGGCATCCACAGCTACGCTGCCGGTCGCCACAGCCAGCGTCAGTCCGGCCCCGTCTCAGGTTGAAACGGTTCCAGCCGCCGTCGAAAATGCCCCAGAGGCTCCGGCTCAGCCGCCAGCGGCAGACGTGCCCCCTGCCGCCAAAGACGATTTAGTCCTGCCTGCGGACCAGGTGAAACTCGGTTCAACCAAATTCCTCAACGGCAGCTGGCGAGTCATGGTCGGCGGAAAATACCCCATTACCGGGAAGCCACCCAGCCTGCGCTATCAGCTGAAGAACGGCAAAGGCAGCGCCAAAATCACTCACGGTGACGGCGTCAGCTGCCGCGTGGATGTCTATGCGGGCCTGATGAAGTCCGGCAACCTGGTGATCAATACCCGCACAAAAGCCAAATGCAGCGACGGCTCCCGCTATCAGATGCCAGAGCTGGTATGTAGCCAGGGAACCGCTGGCGCCGCAGTCTGTAGCGGTCAGTACGACGCCAGTACGGTGTTACCGATGACGATAAAGCGCGAGAGTAAATCATGATGCTGGCGACGATCGCTGATTTTAAACCGAACATGACGCTGATCCAGAACAGCGGAATTCAGTTCCTTGACTTTGCCCTGACGCCGGAGCCTGATGACGATCTGCCGGGAAGCTTTGTCCGCCAGACCGCTAACGGTCCTCTGCTGCGCCTGAACTTTAACGCGCAAAATGGCAAGTATTTGCTGCCGGTCAACGCTGGCACCACGCCGGAAGTGGTTAAGCCAGAGTTCAGCTTCCCCCTCTCGCAGTCGCTCAGGCTGCTGAATGGCATCTGGCTGCCGCTGCCCTTTTTCCGCTTCAACCCGCCCCGCACCTTTATCGGTGGTCCGGATAACTGGGCGCGTTTGCAGATTATCGCGCTGGATAAGCCCGACGCCAATGGCAACACGCATCGCGTATGCCTGGCCTTTGAAACCCGCGTCTGGGCCGAAGGGGAAGATGAGTCGCTGGCGCTGAATGAAAGCGACGTGAAAAACGGCGTCAGCTTCGCTTTAGCCCACCGCAGCAACGAACTGGGCGAATTCCTCGACCATACCTGGATTGACGGCTGGCTGCGCGAAGTGTTTACCCAACAAGCGACAAACGTTGAGCAGCGTCCCCAGGTAAATATTCGTACCGCCCTGCGCGAATTTGAATATCAGGCGCACTACCTGAATATTTTGCATATGCTTGGGCATCAGCTCTCTCTGCCAGAGCTGAAAATCAGCGCGGCCACCTTGCAGGAGCCAGCCGTGCCGGTCGACCTGATCCTTGACGTCGGCAACTCCCATACCTGCGGGATCATGGTAGAGGATCACGTCGACGATCATCATGGCCTTAAGCACACCTATGAGCTGCATCTGCGCAATCTCAGCGCGCCGCACCAGCTATATAACGAGCTGTTTGAAAGTCGCGTGGAGTTCGCTCAGGCCTCCTTCGGCAAGCAGAACTTCTCGGTGGAGAGCGGCCGCGATGACGCCTTTATCTGGCCCTCGATCACCCGCGTAGGCCGTGAGGCCAGCCACCTGGCGCTTCAGCGTCTGGGAACCGAAGGCGCAACCGGCATCTCCAGCCCGCGCCGCTATCTGTGGGATGAAGAGAGCTATACGCCGGGCTGGCGCTTCAGCCGCACGCCAGGCAATGCCACCCTGGAACCGCTGGCTACCGCCGCGCCAATGACAAACCTGGTGAATGACGACGGTCAGCCGCTTTACAACCAGCCGCTGGATGAGCGGCTGCCGGTGTTCTCGCCGCAGTACAGCCGCAGCTCGGTCATGAGCTTCATGCTCTCCGAGCTGCTTGCCCAGGCGCTGATGCAGATGAACAGCGCGGCGCAGCGCCAGAAAATGCTGCACAGCAGCGCCCCGCGCCAGCTTCGTCACATTATCCTGACGCTGCCTTCCGCCATGCCGAAGCCGGAGCGGGAAATTTTCCGCCGCCGGATGAACGAAGCCATCGCGCTGGTGTGGAAAGCGATGGGTTGGCATCCGGCAGACGAGGACTTTACCAGCGCCAAAGACAAGGCAAAAAGCACGGTGCCGGTGCCGGAGGTACAGATGGAGTGGGATGAAGCGACCTGCGGCCAGATGGTTTACCTGTATAACGAAACCCAGGTTAACTTCGGCGGCCGCGCCGAGGCGTTCTTTGTCAGCATGGCTCGCCCGGATCGCGCCCGCGCGGTGGACGAACCGCCGGGCAAAACGCTGCGCATTGCCTCGATCGATATTGGCGGCGGCACCACCGACCTCGCAATTACGCAATATCGCCTCGATGACGGTGTCGGCAACAACGTAAAAATAATGCCTCGTCTGCTGTTCCGTGAAGGGTTTAAACAGGCTGGCGACGATATCCTGCTGGACGTGATCCAGCTCTATGTGCTGCCCGCCCTTCAGGCCGCGTTTAAGCAGGCCGGAATGGTTAACCCGGAAGGCGTGATGACCCGACTGTTTGGTCATGAAGGCCGGCTCGATGGGCATTCCACGCTGCGCCAGCAGGTGACGCTGCAACTCTTTATCCCGGTTGGACAGGCGATCCTTGAAGCCTACGAAAGGTTCGATCCGCTGGAGCTGAACGCTGAGGTGGATGCCCGCTTCGAAGAGTTGCTGGCGCTGCCGCCAACCAGCAAGCTGCTGGACTACATCAACCGCGAAATCCAGCGTGAGCTGCCGGGCGAAGCCGAAGAGTTCAACATTTTGCGCGTGCCGCTGGTGGTCAAGCTGAGCAAACTGCACGCCGAGTTCCTGTCACCGCGCATGAACATTACCCACAGTCTGCGTTCAATGGCCGAAGTGGTGGCCGTCTATGATTGCGACGTCCTGCTGCTGACGGGGCGCCCCTCTCGCTTCCCTGGCGTTCAGGCCCTGTTCCGCCATTTGCAGCCGCTGCCGGTAAGCCGCATCCTGTCGCTCGACGGCTATCACACTAACGACTGGTATCCGTTTAATAAACAGGGGCGTATTGAGAACCCGAAATCTACCGCTGCGGTCGGCGCAATGCTTTGCCTGCTGTCGCTTGACCTGCGCCTCGCGAACTTCTGGTTTAAGGCCGGGGATTTCCAGCCCTATTCCACCATCCGCTATCTGGGAATGCTGGACAGCAACGGTGCGCTGAGCAGCGATAATGTCTGGTACGGTGATATCGATCTGGACGAGGAGACATTCAGCCTCGATGCCCGCCAGCGATTCCAGGTGCGCGGCGCGCTGACGCTCGGCTTTCGCCAGTTGGATAATGACCGCTGGCCCGCTTCTCCGCTCTACACGCTGTCGATTGCCGACCCGCAGCTGGCACGCCGCGTGGCGGGCGATAAGGTGTTGAAAATCAGGCTGGCTGTAGCCAAAGACAGCGGTGAGTATGGCCCGGAACGGTTTGAAATTACCGACGCCACCCTGGATGACGGTAGCCGCGTACCGCTGGAACATTTGCGGCTAAAGCTGAATACCTTAGCCAGCAGCGGTTCGGGATTAACCCATTACTGGATTGACAGTGGGAGCGTATACAAGAAATGAAACCCTTGACGCCTAAACAGTTGTCGGGTGCCTTCGGCAGAAAACTCGAAGCCCTGACCAAAGGTATCGAACGGTCGGTCGCCTGGCTGGACAGCGCCCGCGAGACCGCGCCGCGCCTCAATATGGAAGCCGATCGTCTGAGCGTCAGGCTGCAACGACAGCGCAACAAAGCAGGCAACCTGCTGGAAGCCGTCGGCAAAGAGTGCGCGATTGGCTTCTTTGGCCTGGCGCAGGCGGGAAAGTCTTATCTGATTACCGCGCTGGCCGCCAGTGAGAAAGGCAAAATGGAGCTGGCGCTTGGCAGTTCGGTGCTGGAGTATCGCCAGTTGAATCCTCAGCAGCAGACCGGCACCATGGTGGTTCGCTACAGCGGTCAACAGGCGCGGGTGGATAACGAGTGGCCGGTTCAGCTGTCGCTGCTAAGCGAAGAGGAGCTGGTCGCGATTCTGGCGGACCTCTGGGCGCGCCGCAGCGGCCACCAGTCGGCCTCGCTGGATGAGCAGCAGATCGCCGAGCGGCTGAAAACGCTGGCGATGTACCGTCAGCCGCAGGCGATCGACGGCATGAACGCCTGTGATGTGGTGGCGCTATGGGATCGGCTCAGCAGCGCCCAACTCTGCGTCAGCAAAGCGCTGGATGCCCATTTCTGGCCGCTGGCCGTAGAGCTGGCGCCGCTGCTTGGCGTGGACGACCGCGCCAGGCTGTTCTCGCTGTTGTGGAATGAGGATCGTGAACTGACCGCCCTCTATCGCCAACTGGCGCACGTTCTACACCATGTCTCCTGCGTACCGGGCGTGCTGGCTCCGCTCTCCGTACTGGACGACGCCACGCAGAGCGTATTGAACTGCAACGGCCTGCGCGACTTCAACGCCTCATCCGATCGGGTGATCCAGGTGGTGCCGCAGCATAATGGGCGTAGCCTTCAGCCCGTCAACCTCGCGCTGGCTGAGCTGGCGCTGCTGGGCCGTGAAGTACTGATGCCGCTGTACAGCAGCCCACGCGAAACGCTGTTTGAACAGGTGGATCTGCTGGACTATCCAGGCTTTGATGAGCCGGACGTGCTGCCCGATGACCCACACCACCAGCTGGCGCTGGCTTTTATCAGCGCCAAGCGCCCTTTCCTGTTAACCCGCGCGGCAGAGCGTCAGGATGTTAGTCTGCTGATGGTGTGCAGCGCCGTCGGTCACCGGTCGGAAACGCGTGCCGTCGGTCGCGTGCTGGATAACTGGGTGAAGCAAACACAGGGTGAAAATGCTCAGGTTCGCAGCGGCCGCAAGCCGGGACTGATCTGGGCGTTGACGCCGTTCGATCAGCGTATTACTCGCGGACAGAGTTTCGACGCCGCCGTACAGCGCTACGTCGGCAATCCGGGCGATGCCTGGGGTTCGATGCTGGCAATGGATGAAAAAGGCGTCAGGCGTATGGCGGGCTGGCTGATGACCGAGGTTCATCGTGAGGCTAAACTGGCCAGATTGCAGGAGCAGAGTGCCGAGATCCGCCGTGAACTTAGCGACAACCTGCTGGGCCGTTGGTATCTGGCATCGGAGAAAGAGGAGCCGCAGGCGCGGCTGAGGATTGCCGGAACGCTGCTGAAAGCCTTGCAGGCGCGTACCGGCGTTCACGGTGAACTGCTGGAGCGGCTGCTCCCTTCCCGCGAAACGCTGCGCCATCTGTTCCTTCAGCGCCAGAATCCGGGGGAACGTCCGCTGGTGGAAGAATTCACCCTTAGCGAAGAGGATCCTTTCGGCATTGGCATGAGTATCGATTTGCTGAGCGACGATCCGCTGGCGGATCGGAGCAGCACCCCGGAAAACGGCGCGTCGGATGAGCCTGAAGCGGCGTTTGCGCAGCAGGTTTATCGTCACTGGATCAACTCACTCCGTCAGTTGCCCGATCAGGGCGCGCTGCTTGAGCTGCTTGGCGTCAGTAAGCCTACGCTGGAAATGCTGACTGAAGAGCTGGTCACCGCCAGCATCCGTCTTGAAATTGAGGCCTCGCTGGTAAAAATGCTCACCGATCCTGAAGCGCCCGGCACGCCGCCGGAGATGATGGCCGATTGCCAGGTTTCCAGAGCGCTCAGCGTAATGGGCGATTTTGTCGCCTGGCTTGGTTTCCTGCACCTGCCGGAGGCCGAACGGCCGGACAGTAAAATTAACCGGGGCAAAAAGATCTTCGCCAAGCCGGAAACCCAGACCGCCAGCCTTGGCCCAGGTCAGAGGCTGACCAGGCTCGACCTGAAGCCGAATAATTATGCGGCCTGGTATATTTATGACTGGCTGGTGGGGCTGAACGAAATGATTTTGCAAAATGCGGGCTACTCCGCCGCCCGTGAAATTGACGGCGAACACCGCGAACAGCTGGCCGCCATTCTTAAGGCGATTGACTGACTGGCTATGCCCGATAGTCCCGATAACAGAGGTGTACCTGAAGGTGCATCTCTTTCATTTAACAATCTCAGAAGGGATATTTTTCTTTTCCCCACTTCATTTCCCCCCTCTTTTCTTCATAGACTGTTTCTTCTACTGAAGATTTCATAATGTCCAGACAGGTTTTTCCCTTACCACCCGTTTTTTCAAGTTTATTTTTGACTATTGAATAGTATTTAAAAAAAGACTCCCTGTCATATTTGTTACTGTTGATCATATAAGCACAGACTATATCCGTGCCATAATTATCTCTGATAAATGAATGGCCCGTTCTGGCAGTCTCTTTATCAATACTATTTAGAACATCAATTGTTGCAGAGGGTGATTTGATGAGTGAATGTACCAGGGCATTTCTTAATATAATGCTTTGTTCAAAATTTAGCCTCTTAGTATTGTGAGGGATTTTTTCCAGACAGGAATTATTGCCATTATTCACACATTGTACAAGTTTTTTTAAATCAATTTCACTGGATATATCTGCTGAAGCGTGGCATACCCCAATGTAAATTAACGGGATGAAAAAGTATTTATTGATCTGTATCATCTTATAACTTCCAGAACTTTATCGTTCGAGTCAATTATACGTCTGCGCGTTGCCGGACCAATAATAATACATCCTTCTGAAGCCCAACCCGGTACTCCTTCAATTTTTTCACCATGGATACGGAAAGCTGTTCTGCCGAAGCTTACTCCCGAACTTTGAACGAGAACAATCGTCATTGGGCCTTTAGAATTTGTTTTTCCTGTAATACGGTAACTCCCTCTTGGTAATGGCCCTAACCCTTTAACTTGCTGGCGGTCAGGGTTGTTTTTATTTGTCATTCGGCCAGAATATCCCCTTGTCAATGAATTTTCCGTTATGAAAAAGTTCACCTGCGCTTTGTTTGTAAGTCCATGTCATAATAAATAGTCCATTAAGTTAAATTGCTGTTCATCCATTCCGGATGTCAGAGTGAAAAATGTTACCATCAACATAATTCCACGTTATTTTTTCATAGTCAAAGTCAATAAATTCAAGGTGATTTTTACCTTCGCTATATATATCCTTGATATCATACATAGCTGAGATAATTGATTCGACTTTTACGCATTTAAGAATAACTGAATAATAGTGCGCCTCCTGACCAGCATCATTTATACGATAAAACTTAAATTCAGCAGATTTAAGGTTTTTACCTGTGGTTAGCGCTTTATATAAATGCGTGGAAGTTGAATCTGTTTCTTTATCGAAACTAAAAGGTTGATGTCTGCGTGCACCGGTGATCTTACCGGTATTGTCATCAGTGGGGATATCGATCATATGGCGTAATGCTATAACTTCGATACTATGTTCACGACCGGCCACCTCAACGGGCCCTTTTATCAGATTCCCAGCTTCATCGTAAAGCCAAAGATAAACAGGAATTGCCATAGGAACGCTCCATGTAAGTAAAAATTCCATTAAACAATACAAGGTAATTTAGTCAGGTTACTTACAGCAAATCAATCGTAAATGCTCAGTTATGTAGACAAGCACGCATATTCTCATGCTAACCACTTTCCAGCCGAAAACGGGTAGCGCGGAAAGTGCCTGTCTTCTCAACCTGGCGACAGATAAAAGATCGCCTCTTAATACAATAAACCGCTAATAAACAATCCCCGGTGGATTCACCTGCGACTGGCTGATGGCTTCCTCCTGCTCGCCCCAGCGTTGCAGAACCTGCTGATACTGCCCGCCCGCAATGACGCCATCCAGCGCCGCTTGCAGCGCTGGCGCCAGTCCGTTCCCTTTCTTCGTGGTGACCGCTACCCAGGCACGAAATGGCCCGGTGCCAACCAGTTTGGTTTGCCCACGCGAGGCCGCTTTCCAGGCCGCGACGGAATGCGGACCAAACAGCGCATCGGCCCGACCGGAGAGCAAATAAAGCGTGGCCGAGGCGTCATCCGCCAGGTAGATCGGCTGAACCGGCGGCAACCCCTTCTCGCGATTCTGCTGGTCCCAGCCGAGTAAAATTCGCTCCTGATTGGTTCCTGACGCCACGATAATGCGTTTACCCGCCACCTCTTCCGCCGTGTGAATCGAGGTAATCGCACTCTCCTTTTTCACCGAGAAAGCGTGGTTATCGGCCCGGTAGGTGGCGAAATCAAATTTCTTTTTGCGCTCCTCCGTTACGGCAATATTAAACATCGCCACATCGTAGCGCCCGGCTACAATCCCCAGCGGCCAGTCTTCCCAGGAGGCCGGCACCAGCTTCAGCTTCAGTCCGAGACTGTCGGCTAACAGTTGCGCAATGTCAGGATCGCTGCCAATGCGGGTTTTATTGTCCGATGCCAGCAGAGCCAGCGGCGGGGAATTGGTGGCCGACGTCGCTACGGTTAAGGTTCCCGGCTCAATAAAATGGAAATTTGCCGGGATTTTGCTTTGCGCCTCGGGATTGACCGGCGCATGGAGTGGCGTTTCATTGTTAGTGGACGCTAACTTTTCATCCGCCAGCGCGTTAACGCCACCAAGCAGCAGGCTGGCGGTCAGCAAGACCCCGCCCCATATGCGCGGCGGCGAGGTTTTTAGATGGCTCATTTGTCGGCTCCTCACAGCACGCGCGCCAGGAAACGGCGCGTTCGTTCATGGCGCGCGTTGTTCAGGACCTGGCTGCTGCTGCCCTGCTCAACGATTTTTCCCTCGTCCATAAAAACCACGCTGTCAGCGACTTCCCGCGCGAAACCGATCTCATGGGTGACAATGACCAGCGTGGTGCCGGAGCGGGCCAGCTTCTTAATGACGTCGAGAACTTCACTGACCAGCTCAGGATCGAGCGCGGAGGTGGGTTCATCGAACAACATTACCCGTGGGTTGAGCATCAGCGCGCGGGCAATCGCGACGCGCTGTTGCTGACCGCCAGAGAGGTGACGCGGCCAGGCCTGTGCTTTATGGCGCAGGCCGACAATGTCCAGCAGCTCCCCTGCACGCGCAATCGCCGCCGATTTGGAGAGCTGCCGGTGGGCGATGGGCGCTTCGATCAGGTTGTTCAGTACGGTCATGTGCGGGAATAAATTAAAGTTCTGGAAGACATAGCCGACGTTGATGCGCTGACGCAGGATCGCCTTCTCCTTCAGTTCATAAAGCTTGTCGCCGCGCAGCTGGTAGCCGATGTACTCGCCGTCAATACGGATAAACCCCTCGTCCACGCGTTCGAGATGGTTAATCGTGCGCAGTAAGGTGGATTTTCCCGAGCCTGAAGGCCCGAGGATCACCGTCACCGAGCCGGGTTCCAGCGTCAGCGAGACGTTATCCAGCGCTTTATGTCTGCCGAAACTTTTGCTGACGCCGGTGATGCTGATCGCGCCGGTCGCGTTCTGCCTGCGATAATCAATGGCTTCTGACATGGACGATCTCCTCTGAAGGGGGAACTGCGGTGACGCGAGTCCGCCACTGACGCCAACCCGAAGGTTTTGGCTCACGGCTGACGCTGCGCGCCAGCCAGCGTTCAACGTTGTGTTGAATCACTGACAGCACGGTAGTGATAATCAAATACCAGGCCGCTCCGACCATCAGCAAAGGGATCACTTCCTGATTGCGGTTGTAGATCATCTGAATGGTGTAGAACAGTTCCGGCATTGCCAGCACATAAACCATGGCGGTGCCTTTGGCGAGGCTGATGATTTCGTTGAACGCCGTCGGAATAATGGCGCGTAAAGCCTGAGGGAGAATAATCCTCACCGTCCGGCGAAAGGCAGACAGGCCCAGCGCCGAGGCCGCCTCGAACTGCCCTTCATCCACGCCAAGGAAACCCCCGCGAATAATTTCCGCGCTGTAGGCTGCCTGCACCAGCGTCAGACCGATCACCGCGGCCGGAAACTGACCGAGCACGTTAATGGTCTGGAAGTGCCCCCAGGACAGCCCGGTAAAGGGAACGCCAATCGACAGGGTTTCGTAGAGATAGGAAAAGTTATAAAGAATGATCAGCACCACAATCAGCGGTAGCGAGCGAAAGAGCCAGATATATCCCCAGGCCAGGCTGCTTAACAGCCAGGAGGATGAGAGCCGCGCCAGCGCCAGCAGCCCGCCGAAAATCAGACTGAAAACGGTGCCGCAAAGCGTCAGCAGCAGCGTCTGCCCCAGCCCCTGCAAGATCACCGGGTCAAAAAACCAGCGGGCAAACACGCCCCATTCCCAGCGAGGATTCAGCGCTACCGATTGAACGACGCCTGCCAGAATAAACAGGGCGACAACCGCCCCGACGGTGCGAGCTGGATAGCGCGCAGGTACTACCTGTAGTTTCGGTACCCTGTCCATCTTTGCTCCTTAGCTGGCCTGAGCGACGTTGTACACGCCAATCACTTTGGTAAAACGCAGGCGACCGTCATAAGGCGGCTGGCCGTAACGCTCCAGATCGCCGCTCAGATCGAACAGCGGCAAATAGCCATGGCCGCTATACAGGCGCACGGCCTCAGGCTGGCGGAAACCGGTGGTGAGATAAAGCCGCTGATATCCCGCCCGCCGCGCCCGCCGCTCAAGTTCTTTCACTATCACCAGCGCCAGCCCCTGACGGCGCAGATCGGCGCGAGTCCAGATCCGTTTCAGCTCGGCGGTCTGCTGGTCATAGGGTTTGTAAGCCCCCATAGCGATGATTTCGCCCTCCTTCTCCAGCACGATGAACAGCCCTTTAGGCGGCAGATACCATTCGGTCAACTCAACCTCCTGATGGCGGCTAAAATAGTCACCGTAGCGGGCAGAATATTCAGCAAACAGGCCGGTAAGAATCGGTTGCAGCTCGGGCGCTTCCGGTGATACTTCGCGAAATTGCGTGTGGCTCATCTTTTTTCCCTCTTAGTCGCCCAACCCCGGCGGGTTGATTTCGGAACGATCGATGTGCTCGATCCCTTCTCCCCAGCGGTCCAGCACCTTCTGGTAATCCCCGTTTTTCATCACGCCGTTGAGTGCGATGCTAACCGGCTCGACCAGCCCGCTGCCTTTTTTCAGCGTAACGGCGATGTGCGCCGCTTTTGGCCAGCCGCCGTCCACGCTGCCAACCAGCCGCGTTTTGCCGGTCAGCGCCGATTTCCATGCGCCAATCACGTTGGGGCCAAACCAGGCGTCGGCGCGGCCTGACTGCAACGCCAGCGTTTGCGCCGCGTCATCTTTGCTGTAGACCGGCGTAAAGGGCTTCAGCCCTTTGCTCTGGTTCTCTTTGTCCCAGGCCAGCAGGATCGCTTCCTGGTTAGTGCCGGACCCGACGATGATGCGCAGCCCGGCAATATCCGCCGCTTTGGTCAGCGAATGAATGCCGCTGGAGGATTTAACGTAAAAGCCCAGCGAATCTTTGCGGTAGGTGGCGAAGTCAAACCGCTCTTTACGCTCTTTGGTGACGGTGATGTTGGTGATAGCCGCGTCATACTTGCCGGAGGCCACGCCCAGCGGCCAGTCCTCCCACGAGGTTGGCACTACGTTAAGCTTCAGCCCCAGGCTGTCGGCCACCAGTCGCGCAATGTCCACCTCGCTGCCGAGTAACGTTTTGTTGTCATCAGAAAATACCGTCAGCGGCGGCGAGTTCAGCGCCGCTACGGCTACGGTGAATGAGCCGGGAACGGCCAGATGGAGGTTCGCAGGCAGTTGCGAAACGGCCTGCGGGTTTTTGGCGGTATTGACCGGCGTTTTATTGGCTTCAAGGCTGACGCGCTGGCCGTTAAAGGCCACATCGGCTGCCGCAGCAAAGCTGCTGGTCCCTGCGGCAATAAGCAGCAAGGCGACGATCATTTTATTTTTCTGCATAGCGAAGACTCTTATTATTGTGCGAACTGATTGACGGGATTTTGCAGGCCGAAGCTGTCGCGCAGGGTGTTGCCCGGATACTCAAGGCGCGATAAGCCCCTTGCTTGCAGGAGCGGCACCACGCGATCGACAAAGCGTTCGAAGGTATCCGGCGTGCCGCCGTTGATAATGAAGCCATCGGCGGCTTCGCTTTCGAACCACAGCTGTAGGCCGTCGGCCACCTGTTCAGGCGTGCCGTGAAACAGCGGTCGGGGCGTCGCCGCTTCCAGAGCGGCCTGGCGCAGCGTATGGCCAAACTGGCTGGCTTTGCGTTTGATCTCATCGGTAGTGCTGCGGAAGCTGTTTTGGCCGATGTCGCCAATGTCCGGGAAGGGTTCATCCAGCGGATACTGAGAAAAATCGTGGTGATCGAAGAAGCGTCCGAGATAATTGAGCGCCTCTTTAACCGATACCAGCGCGGCGGTGGTCTGATATTGCTGCTCGACGTCCTGCGCATCGTCGCCGACGATCACGATGACGCCCTGGAAGATGTGCAAATCTTGCGGCTGGCGTCCGTTTGCGACCAGCTGTTGCTTAACATCGCGATAAAACGCCTGCGCCTCTTCCCGCGTTGGCTGATGGGTAAAAATAGCGTCGGCATGACGCGCGGCCAGCTTCCTGCCGTCTTCGGAAGCGCCAGCCTGGAAGATCACCGGACGCCCCTGGGGCGTGCGTTCAATGTTTAGCGGTCCCTGCACCTGGAAGAAATCACCGTGGTGATCCAGCGTGTGGAGTTTCTCTGGATTAAAGAACCGGCCGCTCTCTTTATCACGGACAAACGCCCCTTCCTCCCAGGAATCCCACAGGCCTTTCACTACCGTCAGGTATTCGTCAGCAATTCGATAACGCAGCGCATGTTCAGGATGCTGTGGGCGTGAGAAGTTCTTTGCCGATCCTTCCAGCGGCGAGGTCACCACGTTCCAGCCAGCGCGACCACCGCTCAGGTGATCGAGGCTGGCAAACTGGCGGGCGACGGTAAACGGCTCGCTGTATGAGGTGGACACGGTGCCGACCAGGCCAAGATGTTCCGTAGCGCCCGCCAGCGCAGAAAGCAGCGTCAGGGGTTCGAAGCGGTTGAGGAAATGCGGAATCGATTTCTCGTTAATGAATAAACCGTCGGCAACAAACAGGAAATCAAGCTTGCCCTGCTCCGCTTTGCGGGCGATCTTTTTGGCATAGTCGAAGCTGATGCTGGCATCTGCCTGAGCAACCGGGTGCCGCCACGCGGACATATTTCCCGAGGCGCCGTGCAGGATGGTGCCCAGTCGGAGCTGTCTTGTTGTCATGGGTATTCTCTCTTTTTTGGCTACGGCAGAGCCTGACGAGGGAGGTCAGCTCCCTCGTTCAGACGTCATGGAAGGAACTAGTGCGTTTCGGTAGGCGTTGAAGCACAACATCGTGCGCTGAGGTGTTGAAGGGCCCGCTGCGACAGCTGGGCAAAGTAGTGTGCCGCCGGGGAAATCAGCGCTTCATCAGGCGTGAAGCTGCCGTGATGCAGGCCATAGTCGCTGGCGCTGCCAATGCTGACAAAGGCGCCGGGGATGTGTTGCAGATAGAAAGCGAAATCCTCGCCGCCCAGATGCAGATCGGCCGTTCGTACGCGATATCCAAGCAGCTGCGCAACGTCGGAGCTGAACTGCGCCCATTCAGGATCATTGATCAGCACTGGCGGTCCGGGGTGCCAGCTCAGCGTGGCTTCTGCGCCATGAGCCAGGGCAAACTGCCCGACCAGCTGTCGGACCTTCTCTTCCAGTCCGGCCCGGACCAGCATATCGTGAGTGCGTGCCGTGCCGCCAAATTCAACGCCGGAAGGCAGAACATTCCAGGTTTTTCCGCCGTCGATGCGGGTGACGCTCAGCACCAGGCTATCGAGGGTATTAAAGCCCCTGCTGGTGAGGCTTTGCAGTCCCTGAATAATCTGGCTGGCGACCACAATAGCGTCCACGCCCTGTTCAGGATGCGCGGCGTGCGCGCCCTTACCCGTGACGCGAATAATAAATTTGTCCGCGTTGGCGTAGAACGCGCCGTTGCGGGTGGCAAAAGTGCCGACCGGCAGGCCCGGTTCGTTATGCATCCCGAAGATCGCCTGCACGTTTTTCAACATGCCTGCGGCAATCAGCTGTTTCGCGCCGAGCGCGATCTCTTCAGCGGGTTGGAACAGAATGCGAACGCGGCCAGGCAGCTGCGCTTCCAGCGCTTTCAACTCCAGCGCGGCGCCAAGCATAACGGCGCTGTGAACGTCATGACCGCAGGCGTGCATAATGCCGGGATGACGTGAATGAAAGCGGACGCCGCTGGTTTCATTAATGGGCAGCGCGTCAATATCGGCCCTCAGGGCTATCAGCGTTTCGCCCGAGCCTATTTCGGCTACCACGCCGGTCTCCAGCGGAATATCCAGCAGCCGGATACCGGCATTCTGCAACCATTCGCGCAATCGTTTAGTGGTCGCAAACTCCTTACCAGACAACTCCGGCCAGGTATGCAGCTCGCGACGCCATGCAATCAGCTGCGATTCGTCAGGCCTCATGATAAACCTCCACTCAGTTCAATACTCATGCCGCAACCAGATGATGGGTCGCCAGCAGTTCCAGCGACCTGCGGCGCGCGACAGTATCAGCAACCGGCGTATCAATAATGAATTCATCAATGCCGAAGTTATGATGCAGCGCCTCAAACTGCGCATGAACCTGCGACGCGGTGCCTTTCAGCAGCGATGGCGTACGCGGCTCGATCCGGTAGTCGCTGAAGCCTCCCTGACGCACATAGCGCTCGGCCTGTTCCAGACTGGCGACGTTGACGCCGGGCCCGTCTTTAATCTGTACGTGGAAGTGCTGAAGTCCGGAGACCAGCTGATCGGCCTGCGCCGGTGAATCCGCCGCCACCACCTGAACCGCAACCAGCGCGCGCTGCCCCTGACTGAGCCGTGAATAAGTCTCCAGCGACGCCTCAAGCAGCTGCCGGTCGCCGTTGAGGTGCGCGGCGAAGACAAACTGCCAGTTCAGCTCGGCCGCCAGACGGGCGCTTTCCCGACTCGCCCCCAGCAGGAAACGGCTGGCGGGATGGGAAGGCAACGGCGTGGCGCGCAAGCTCTCTTCATCCCCGCTGTCGGGTTGCTGTAACCAGTTGTCCAGCAGGCGCAGCTGTTCAGCAAAACTGCCCTTTTTATCCGCATCGATCCCCAGTTGCAGAGCGTGAGTGGACAGCGGCAAGCCACCGGGCGCTTTGCCCACGCCAAGGTCGATTCGCCCCGGCGCCAGCGAGGCCAGCAGGTTGAAGTTTTCCGCGACTTTATAGGGGCTGTAATGCTGTAACATCACGCCACCCGAGCCGACGCGAATATGCCGGGTTTGCGCAACGATCCAGGCGATAAGGAGTTCCGGAGAGGGGCTGGCGAGGCTTTCCGTATTGTGATGCTCAGCCAGCCAGAAACGGTGATAGCCCCAGGCTTCTGCCTGCTGGGCCAGTTGCAGCGTGCGCTGTAAGGCGGCGCCGGGTGTTTCTCCTGATGCAACCGGAGATTTATCTAACAGACTCAGTCGATATGGCATCCACCCTTTCCTCTTTCATTCAATTTCCAGATAAGTGTGGAGCGACCTGTATAATTCGTAAAACAACAAATAGTGAAATATGAAGTTATAAAATGGCAATAAGACTTATTAATTCCCTCTTTCACCCGCCAGGGTAATTCCACTCTGTGCCTGAGGTCTGAGGATGAAACTTCGCTATTTGTTTTTTCCAGATAAGCTTTAACCAATTCATTATTTCACCTGATTGCATGACCATTCGATGATGATTTACGCCTGCTGAGGAATTTTAATATCAAGGATCTCATCATGAAAATAGCTTTACCCCGCTCACCCGTTTCACTCGCTCTGGCCGCTGTTATCCTGACCGGCAGCGCTGCGGCCTGCGCCGCCGACGCGCCGGTTACTGGCGGTACGCTGATCTATCTTGAGCAGCAGGCGCACACCAATCTTTATCCTCCCGCCGGAGGCTTTTATCCCAATGGCGGCATCCTTAATCAAATAACCGATAAGCTGACCTGGCAAAACCCGGAAACGTTAAAAGTTGAACCCTGGATTGCCGAAAGCTGGAGTACCAATGCCGATAAAACCGAATACACCTTTAAATTACGGCCCGGCGTCACGTTTTCTGACGGCACGCCGCTAGATGCGAATGCCGTAGCGAAGAATTTTGATACCTATGGATTGGGAAATAAGGCCCAGCGCCTGCCGGTTTCAGAAGTCATTAATAATTATCAGCGTAGTGAAGTTATCGACCCGCTGACGGTGAAGTTCTATTTCAGCAAGCCTTCTCCCGGCTTCCTGCAAGGAACCGCGACCATTGGCTCCGGGCTGGTTTCGCTGAGTACGCTGGCGCGGAATTTTGACCAGTTGGGCGATGCCCGCCACATCATTGGTTCAGGGCCGTTTGTGGTCAGTAACGAAAAGCTGGGGCGTGAGGTCGATCTGGTCAGGCGTAAAGAGTATCAGTGGGGCCCCAAAAACAGTAGGCAACAGGGGCCTGCTAATCTCGACGGCATCAAAATTCTCGTCACCCCGGAAGACAGCGTGCGCATCGGCGCGCTGCTGGCCGGCCAGGCTGATTTTATCCGTCAGGTTCAGGCTTACGATGAAAAACAGGCTCAGGAGCGGCACTTCCCTGTTTATGCCGCCCCGACGCGCGGCGTGAATGACAGCCTTAGCTTCCGCCCGGACAATCCGCTGGTGAGTGATATTCGCGTGCGTCAGGCGCTGCTCCATGCCACCAATACCAAACAGGTAGTGGAGACCTTGTTTTCACCTAACTACCCGCAGGCGACCTCCGTTGTTGCCGCGACCGCCGCCGGTTACGTTAACCTGGCCGACCAGCTGACCTTCGATCAGGCCAGAGCGAAAAAATTACTGGATGAGGCGGGCTGGGTGCCGGACGCCAGCGGCATTCGCCAGAAAGAGGGACAGCGTCTGTCGCTCGCCGTTTATGAGTCGTTGCCGCAGCCGCAGAACAAAGAGGTGTTGCAGCTGGTTGCCCAACAGTGGCGTCAGGTCGGCGTGGAGCTTAAGGTCAAAGCTGGCGATGCGGGCAGTAAAACGCTGGACAACCTCGACCCGCTTCAAACCCCGCTGAATGTCACTGAGGTTGGCCGCGCCGATCCGGACGTGATTAAAAGCAGCTTTTATCCCGCCAACCGTGACGCCCTGCTGCAAAAAGGGGGATTGAGCGATAAGGTCAAAAGCTTCCGCGACGACAAGCTGAATCAGCTGTTAGTCAACATTTCAGCCGAAATTGACCCGGCCAAACGCCTGAATCTGACCGGCGATGTTCAGCGTTATCTGCTGGAACAGGCTTATGTCATCCCGATCTTCGAAGAGCCTCAGGTTTTTGCCGGCGCGCCCTGGTTAAAAGGCGTCAAGTTTGAAGCCGTGGGCCGCCCCTCTCTCTACGGCGCCTGGCTTGAAAAGCATTAAGGAGTCAGCCATGCACTACTCACTGCTGTATCGGGTTGGGCACGGCCTGCTGGTTCTGTGGGCCGCTTTTACGCTGTCGTTCATTCTGCTACAGGTGCTGCCCGGCGACGCGGTGCTGATTAAGTTCCAGAATCCCGATCTGGGCCTCAGCCCACAGCAAATTGCCGAGATGCGCCAGGCTTACGGGGCTGACAGCCCGCTATGGCAGCAGTATTTGCATACGCTGTTCGCTATGTTACGCGGGGATTTTGGCTATTCAGTGCAGGCTGGCGTCGCCGTCAGCGAGCAGCTAAAGAGTAATCTGCCGGGGACGCTACGCCTGGCGGTCTGCGGCTTTGCTCTGGCCGTGGCGCTGGCTTTTCTGCTGGCTGCCCTGTCGCGCCTTCCGGCACTGCGCATCCTGCGCAATCTGCTCCAGTCGGTGCCGGTCCTGTTTGTCTCGCTCCCCACCTTCTGGCTTGGCATCGCGCTGATCCAGCTGTTCTCCTTCCAGCTGGGCTGGATCCCGGTGATCAATCCCTCTCCGTGGCAGGGCATGATTTTGCCCATTGTCACCGTTGCCATCCCCATCTCCGCCCCGCTCGCGCAAATACTGCTGCGTAGCATCGACGACGTGGCGACCAGACCTTTTGTTGCCGTCGTGCGCGCCAAAGGCGCCAGCGAAACCTCGATTCTCTGGCGGCATATTCTGCGTAATGCCATGCTGCCGGTCCTGACGATTGCGGGGCTGCTGCTGGGAGAGCTGATTGCGGGGGCGTTGATCACCGAAACGGTGTTTGGACTGGGAGGATTAGGCGAGCTGACGCAGCAGGCGGTGAATAATCAGGATGTCGCGGTGCTTCAGGCGGTAGTGATGATCTCCGCGCTGGGCTTTGTGCTGATCAATATGCTTGTCGACCTGCTGATGCCTCTGCTCGACCCGCGCTTACAAACAGCCAGTCGGGGTGCCGCATGAGCCTGGTTGATTTTGCCTCGACCAGGCAGAAAAATGTGCCGTCCCGTCGCCAGCGATTTACCTTTCAGCCCGGATTATGCCTGGCATGGCTGGTGATGCTGCTGGCGGTGAGTGCCGCGCTCTTCCCGCAATGGCTGACCAGCTACAGCGCCGTTGAAGGGATTGCCGGTGCTCAGCGGCTTCCTCCGCAGGCAGGTCACTGGCTGGGCACAGATCAGCTGGGGCGGGATCTGTTTGCGCGGATTATCTATGGCGCCTCACACTCGCTTTCGGCAGCGCTGATTGCCGTAGCGATGGGGCTGATGGTGGGAACCGCGCTGGGCGTGCTGGCCGGTGCTTTCGGCGGCAAAACGGAGTCGCTGGTTATGCGGGCCGTTGATGTGCTGCTTTCCATCCCCTCCCTGCTGCTGTCGCTGAGCGTGCTGATCCTGCTTGGCTTCGGCACGCTTCATGCGGCCGTGGCCGTCGGCATCGCCTCAGTAGCCAGCTTTGCCCGCTTATCTCGGGGTGAGGTGGTGCGCATTCGCCATAGCGAATATGTTGAAGCGGCGTTTGGCAGCGGCGGGCGCTTCTTCGCGGTTCTGTGGCGTCATATTCTCCCCAATGCGGTGACGCCGGTTATTGCCTATGCCGCTCTTCAGTTCGGCCAGTCTATTCTGGCGCTTTCAACCCTCAGCTTTCTTGGCTATGGCACCCCGCCACCGGAACCGGAGTGGGGTTTACTGATTGCCGAGGGTCGCAATTATCTTGCCACCGCCTGGTGGCTGACAACTTTCCCGGGCCTGGTGGTGGTCGTTGTTGTGCTTTCCGCTAACCGCATCAGCCAGCAGCTGGCAGGAGCGCCTGAATGAGTTCACAACCTTCGTTGTTATTAGACGTGCAAAATCTTAGCCTGAGCTATCGCAGCGCTAACCGCTGGCAACAGGTGGTGCATCAGGTCAGCTTTCAGCTTAATCAGGGGGAAATGGTGGCGCTGGTCGGGGAGTCCGGTTCGGGTAAAACTACCACGGCTCAGGCTATTATCGGGCTACTGGCTGAAAATGGCCGACGCGACAGCGGGCGGATTTTGCTGAATGGCGAGGATATCAGCCGGTGGTCGCGCCGACGCTTTGACACCCTGCGCGGCGCGCGTATCAGTCTGGTGCCGCAGGACCCCGGCAATTCGCTTAACCCGGTCAAAACCATTGGCGATCAGGTCGGGGAAATCCTGCGTATCCACCGGGCGACTCGCCCTGCAAACCACCGGCAAACGGTGTTGGATTTGCTCACCCGCGTTGGTCTCAGCCATCCGCAGCAGCGGTATAACCAGTACCCCCATCAGCTATCCGGCGGGATGAAACAGCGGGTACTCATCGCCATCGCGCTGGCCCTGAAGCCCGATATTATCATTGCCGATGAGCCGACCAGCGCGCTGGATGTGACGGTGCAAAAGCGCATTGTCGATCTGCTCGACCATCTTCGCCGCGAGTCCGGCACGGCAGTGCTGTTTGTCACTCACGATTTAGCGCTGGCGGCTGAGCGAGCGGATCGGATCATCATCTTCCGCAACGGAGAAATTCAGGAAGCTGGTCGGACTCAGGAGGTCATCAATGCACCGAAGCAGCCCTATACTCGCCAGCTGTTAGCAGATGCCCTTCCACGCCCGCGCTCCCGAGCCAGCATCAGTGACAATCGCTTTTCCGCTACGGTGATCCAGGCCGCCGCCATCAGTAAAGGCTTCGCTCTCAGTAAGACTCAGCGGCTGAAGGCGCTGAACGAGGTCAGTTTTCAGGTAAAGCGCGGCGCCACCCACGCGATTGTTGGTGAGTCAGGTTCTGGCAAAACCACGCTGGCGAGGATATTGCTGGGGTTTGAGCAACCTGACAGCGGAACGGTGACGCTGGATGGCATTGTGGTTAACGGCCTGCGTGGAGAGGCATTGCGCCAGTTGCGTCGCAGAATTCAGTTCGTCTACCAAAATCCGTTCGCTTCGCTCGACCCACGGCAGACGCTGTTTAAGATTATTGAAGAGCCATTGCTTAATTATGCGCCGCTGAACCGCGACCAGCGTCGCCAGCGTGTTGAAGCGGTAACTGAACGAGTCGCGCTGCCGCTGGAGATTCTGTGGCGAAGCGCCAGAGAACTCTCCGGTGGGCAGCGACAGCGCGTGGCGCTGGCCCGCGCGCTAATTTTACAGCCTGCAATCCTGGTGCTGGATGAAGCCACCTCTGCGCTTGACGTCACCGTTCAGGCGCAGATTCTCAGCCTTCTGCAACAGTTGCAGGCTGAGCAGCAGTTGACCTATCTGTTTATCACTCACGATCTGGCGACGGTCAGGCAGATCGCCGACAGCGTAACCGTGCTGAAAGCTGGTGAAGTGGTCGAGTCTGGTGACGTTGTCACGGTATTTGCCGCGCCGCAGCATCCCTACACCCGTGAACTGATCGCCGCCATTCCCGGACATTTATCACCGATTAAGGAGCCTGCCTGATGAGCAAACGCATCGGCTTTTTTACTCGCCTGCTGGATAAAGCCCCGGCAAAAGAGCGCTACCGTCTGGCAACGGAGCAGATCCAGCATGCCGAACGGCTGGGTTTTGACAGCGCCTGGATTGCTCAGCATCACTTTCACGAAGATGAAGGCGGCCTGCCGTCGCCGCTGCTGTTCCTTGCTCACGTTGCCGCCCATACTCAGCGTATCCGCCTGGGCACGGCGATTATCACGCTGCCGATGGAAAACGCCCTGCGGGTTGCTGAAGACGCCGCCGTGCTGGATCTGCTGGCTGACGGGCGACTCGAAGTAGGATTGGGGTCAGGCGGCACGCCGGACTCGTTCCTGCCGTTTGGCCTGACGTTTGCCGAGCGTGGCCACGCGTTCGCCGACAATCTGCATACGCTGGTCAGCGCCTGGCGCGGCGACTCGCTCGGCCACCCGGACAATCATCTTTATCCTGCGGCTCCCCGGCTTGCCGACCGCCTGTGGATTGCCACCTTCTCGGTGGAAGGTGCGGTACGGGCAGCAAAAAGCGGGCACGGTTTAATGCTTTCGCGCACTCAGCCCCGCCCGACGGGCAGGCCAGAACTGCCGCTGGATGTACTGCAAAATCCGCTGATTGATGCCTATCTGGAGGCGCTCCCATCCGGTATCGCGCCAAGAATTCTCGCTTCTCGTACCGCCTTTGTGGCGGATTCCCATCACTATGCCCGCGATGTCGCCGGGCCGGGTATTCGCGCCCAGGCCAGCCAGTATCAGGCGCTGGGACACCTGCTGCGCGGCGACAGTTTTGATGCCTTACTGGCTCAGTTTGATGCCCACGTTGGTGACGTCGCGCACGTACAGGCGTCGCTATTGCAGGACAGTACGCTGCAACGGGTGACCGATATTTCTTTTCAGGTGCATTCGGTCACCCCTTCCCACGCCGATACGCTGCGTTCCATTGAGCTGATTGCTCAGCATATTGCGCCGCAGCTCAGAACCTTATAACGGACTTATAAACAGGAGAATTCTATGTCCAGTGCTGATGATTTACTGGCTTTGCTGGCCGATATCGTGCCAGAGTCTGAACTCGACCAGCTTCGGAACGTACGGGAAGCCGCCACGCGCCACGCTCAGGGAAGTTATGAGGTTATTTTTAGCCAGCAACAGCCTGAGTTTCCGCTGCACGAGCGCTTTGCGCTGGCGGCGCTGGTGGCAGAGTGGAATGCGCAGCCCGCTTTGCAGGCGCATTATCACCAGCAGGCGCAGCCATTTTCTGACTCTTCGCGCCATCAGGTGCTGAAAGATTTTGCTCATCGCCTGACTTTTTCACCGGTTAGCGCCACGCCAGCGCATCTGACTGAATTGCAGAGAGCGGGCTGGAGCACCGACGCCATTGTGACGGTGGCTCAACTGGTGGCTTTTCTCAATTTTCAGAGCCGCCTGCTGGCGGGATTGAACCTGCTGCAAGGTAAAGCCTCTGGCAGCGAAGCGCCCCCTGCCGTGGCGGGACGGTGGCACGATGCTCCCTATACCGCCAGTGGTAAAACGGCGCCGACCGCCTTCACCCAGCAGGAGCTGGGCTGGGAGCCCTGGCTGGCGGCGAAACCCCTTGCCGAATTCACCGGGCAGGAAAAGGTGGTGCTGGCGAAATTTGGCCATACGGACTCAGACTATTTCCGCCTGCTGGCGCGTAATTTACCGGTGCTTGAACAGCGTACGCTCACCGACAAAGGTATTTTCTATACGGCTGGCGGCCTGCCCAGAGCCGAACGCGAGCTGGCGGCAACGGTGACGAGCAAGGTAAACGGCTGCATTTACTGCGCCTCCGTTCACGCTCGCAAAGCCAGCCAGCTGTCAAAGGAGAATGCATCCGTTGAAAAACTGATCCACGTAGCGCCAGGCGACGCTCTGGCGGAAGGACAATCCGCACGCTGGACCGCGCTGATCGATCTGGCCTCTGCCCTGTCGGTGACGCCTGCGCAGGCTACTTTGCAGCAGATTTCCGCGCTTCGCGATGTGGGACTGGATACCCTTTCTTTGCTCGATCTGATTCAGTCCAGCGCCTTTTTCGCCTGGGCTAACCGCCTGATGCTGACGCTCGGCGAACCCTATCTCCCGTCAACTACGCAAGGATGACTATGACCTCACCACTCTCTCGTCAACTGGTGCAATGGCGGCGCGAGCTCCATCAAAACCCGGAGCTGTCAAATCAGGAATTCGCGACCACTGCACGGATTACCGACTGGCTACAGCAGGGAAATGTACGGATTTTGCCCTTCGACCTGACCACGGGCGTCGTTGCTGAAATCGGTCAGGGTGAACCGCTGATCGCCCTGAGGGCCGATATTGATGCGCTGCCGATTGAAGAACAGGTTACTCATCCGTGGGCATCTACCCGTCCCGGCGTGATGCACGCCTGCGGGCACGATCTGCACAGCTCGGTGATGCTGGGCGTGGCGTATCGGCTTAAGCAGCAGGAGGCGCAGCTAAAGGGACGCGTGCGCATTCTGTTTCAACCGGCAGAGGAGACGTTTAACGGCGCGCAGCAGCTGATTGATGCCGGCGTGCTCGATGGCGTGCAGGCCATTTTTGGCATGCACAATGCCCCGGACCTGCCGCTGAATTCGTTTAAAACGCGCGGCGGCGCATTCTATGCCAACGTCGATCGCTTTCTCATCCGCATCCGTGGTAAAGGCGCCCATGCTGCCAGACCGCACGAAGGCATCGATTCGATTGTGATCGCCAGCCAGATTGTCACGGCGCTGCAAACTCTGCCCAGCCGCACCTTCAGCTCGCTTGAGTCGGTGGTTGTTAGCGTGACCCGTTTCTCGGCCGGGAATACCTGGAATGTGCTGCCAGAAAGCGTTGAGCTTGAGGGCACGGTACGCACGCACAATGCAGAGATACGGACGCAAATCCCAGAGAAAATCACTGCGCTGATAAAGGGAATCGCGGGCGGGTTCGGCGCTGAGGCCGAACTGGAATGGATCAAAGGTCCACCCGCCGTCGTCAATACGCCTGCCTGGGCTGATTTTGCCCTCCGGCTGGCTGAGGAGTGCGGTTACCAGGCTGAATCTGCCGCTACGCCACAAATGGGCGGGGAAGATTTTGCTTTTTATTTGCATCATGTTCCGGGCGTTTTTGTCAGCATCGGCAGCGCCAGTGAGTTTGGCCTGCACCATCCTGGCTTTGATCCAAGCGAAAGCGTTATCGATCCAGCGGTCGATTACTTCACGCAGTTGGCCCCCAGGGCGTTAAAAATCGTCGCGAATGAAAACCACCAGGAGTTCACTGATGCCTCTTCCTGTAGCTAAGCCTGAACTTGATCATGTGGTCATTAACGTTGCAGAGCAGTTAGACAGCGCCCTTGCTCTTTACCGTCGGCTTGGTTTTCAGCTGTCGGAGCGTGGGCACCACTCGCTGGGCTCAAGCAATCATCTGGCCATATTTGGCGAAAACTATCTTGAACTGCTGGGTTTTGAAGAGGGAAAAAGAGATCGGCGAGCCGATTTGTGGCAGGCGTCGCACGGCCTGAGCGGTCTGGTGTGGAAAACCGACGAGGCCGATCGCGACTACCAATATTTGCTGCGCCAGGATTTAGACGGAGACGAACCCGCGTCCTTTCATCGTCCCGTCACCTTGCCAGACGGTAGCCTGAGCGAGGCGAAGTTTCGCACCGTCAGGATCAGACCAGATCTGATCCCCGCCGGGCGCAGCTTTTTCTGCCAGCATTTAACGCCGGAAGCGGTCTGGCAGCCTGAATGGCAGATCCACCCCAACGGCGTAACAAATATCAGCGAATTTGTCATTGTCGCGCAGGACCCGGCCGCCGCTACCCAGCTGTACAGCCGACTGTTTGGCAGCTCAAGCATTAAAGCCAGTCAGGAAGGCGCATTTGTGTTAGCCGCTGGCGCGGCCAGCGTGCGTTTTGCCACAGAAGCTTATTTCCAGCACCGCTTCCATGCGCTACCGGAGCATTACACCGGTGCCGCGCTGATGGCGGCGTTGAGTTTCCAGACTGACGATTTGCAGAAGGTAAAAACCGCCCTGCGCCAGGGCGATCTGCACTTCAGCGAAGCCAATGAGGCGGTGGTGGTTTCCGCCCAGCAGGGCTTTGATGTTGCCCTGCGCTTTCATCAATAGCGGCAAGTGCGCTCAGGGATACAGTCCTTGCGCAATCAATGGGAAGCGTCATAACTTTTAGAAAGAAGGCCCGATAATTCGGGCCTTTGCTGACGTAAAAACGACACTGCTGTCTTTTAGAATTTTACGACGAGAACGAGTCTCGTATTGTTTATTTATTTTATTAGAAGGTTGTTTTCCACGCAGCGAAAACCACTTGATGTGGATGGTGGTCCCGAGACTTCGTCAGGCTTCATGCTCTCACGGGTCATAGTGAGTGAATCTGAGGGGGCCCCCTGTCCCCCACGAATAACTTTTTTCTCTCCTGTTTCTGGCCCCTGAGGATCTTTCCCGGCTGAGCGGCTGTAATAATCTGCTGCATACCAGTCTTTAACCCAGTCTATTCCGTTCCCCAGCATGTCATACAACCCCAGCGGATTCGGCGCATAGGAGCCAACCGGACGGTTTTCAGTGGACGGGGCGATATTGCGGGCTTTGTTATCCTCGAAGTACCAGTAATTATCACTGTTAGCCAGAATCAGGAACTGTCCCCGGCTGCGCGCCGCGTACTCCCACTGAGCTTCGGTTGGTAAATCTATATGGCGATGGCTGACCTGTCCCAGCCACAGACAGTAACTTCGGGCATCATTCCAGCTGGCGGAGGCCGGATAACTGTCGCCAAGTGCTTCCCGCCCGCTTTTCCATGTATATTTACTGTCACGGGCATCCTTATAGAAATCGCTCAGATCCCGTCGCTGAATATCCAGCCAGCGGTTAAACTCACCCCATGTCACCCGGTATTTACCGATACGAAAGTCAGACAGTTCGATCGGGTGCAGCGGCTTATTGTCCCTATCCGCGCTGAACGGCAGCTTTTCACCAATAAGGGGGCCAAAGTCTCCCATTTGAAAATGCCCGCCTTTCACTGTCAGCATATTGTTCAGCGAGCTATTAACCAGCCTATCCTGCTCCGCTTTAACTTTCTGAGCGTCCCGGCAGCCACCCAACGCCATTATTATCAGCACTGCCGTCAGGCAATTCTGCTTTCGTGTCATGACTTACCTCCGTGCATGGCATCAATGAGTCACGTACAGCTGTAAAGATATATGGGTAGTCGTAAGTTTCCTCCTGCTCGGATCCACAGGAATAGTTACTCCGTGGGAGAATGATTTTAACTCAACAGAACCCAGGCGCAGCGGCATTAAACCACTGCCAACAATCGGAGAGCCATTTTCATCTTCAAGCCATAAATGTACGGGTGTAGACATAAAATTTCCTTATCGATAAATATTAGATTTTGGGATGACCAGCGCTTCACCATTTCACATAACGACCAAAAATAATCATTACGGCTATGAAGAAAACACCGATTGGCCAGACTGGACTACCAGGAAAAAAATGAGCCTGAAGCAAGGCAAAAATAATGGTTAGCATGGTAGGGCCATAGATCGAGAAGAAGAACCGCCCCTGCCACCGTAAAAAACGTTTTATATATCCCAGCATGGCTATTGAATCATCTTGCTGATAATGTTCGAAATATCATGATCTGATGTCCAATGTGCTTCGATAGCACCTGCTTTTTTGAACACAGGTTCAATGAGAAAGTAAAGCATCTCCAGCCCTTGCTCATAGAGCGCAGCGTAATAAGCAGGGTATTGAATATACAGACTATGAGCGCTGTCGGCAGCCTTCTGCACAACACCATAAATCCCGACCGCCGCAATACCACGGGAGGCCCGCTTACCTGCAAGAGCGCTAATGTCGAGACTGAGATTTAACCCAATTCGCACAGCACTGGCGACAGCTAACACAAATCCGGTACTGGTGAGAGAACTGGCAGCAATATGGACATTCACAGCCATAAGAGACTGCTTGATGTGTTCTAATTGATCTGATGTTTTGTATTTGAATATTTCTTCAAAGTAGATTTTTAGCATGTCATAAACCACATCACCGTGGCGTATAAGCTTGTAAACAGCGTCCCTAAAGCGGATATCTTCCGTCTTTTGTTGTTGGCAAACATCGTTATATTCATCGGTGAAGCAGGACGTGTAATACAGCAGGCGGGTCGCTCCCTTCCCTAATGCTTCGATCTGATTTGATACGGCGTTTGCTACGCCAGTTAATGCATGCTCGAGCTTTAATGCAAGAATTTTATTGGCCTGCAAATAACTTATGACTTCATTGTTGTACATAACCGCTCCTTGTTTATATTCATTAAATCCAGTTATTCATTCTTTGTTGGCAGGTTATTTTCCGCGCAGCGAAAGCCACTTGATGTGGATGGTGGCCCCAGTACTTTGTCTGGAGCCATACTTCCTCTGGTTATGGTATAACCGCCACCCGCATCATGGTGTGTCCCCCTGATAACCCGCTTATTTCCTTCTGCAGGCCCTACAGGGTCTTTAGCTAAAGAATGATGGTAATAATCCGCTGCATACCAGTCTTTAATCCAGTCCGTGCCGTTTCCCTGCATGTCGTACAGCCCCAGCGGATTAGGCGTATAGGAACCCACCGGGCGGTTTTCCGCTGACGGGGCCGTATTACGGGCTTCATCATTCTCATAGTGAAACCAGTTATCGCTGTTACCAAAAATCAGGAACTGTCCCCGGCTGCGCGCCGCATACTCCCACTGCGCTTCGGTTGGTAAATCTATATGGCGATGGCTGACCTGTCCCAGCCACAGACAGTAACTTCGGGCATCATTCCAGCTGGCGGAGGCCGGATAACTGTCGCCAAGTGCTTCCCGCCCGCTTTTCCATGTATATTTACTGTCACGGGCATCCTCATAGAAATCGCTCAGATTCCGTCGCTGAATATCCAGCCAGCGGTTAAACTCACCCCATGTCACCCGGTATTTACCGATACGAAAGTCAGACAGTTCGATCGGGTGCAGCGGCTTGTTGTCCCTATCCGCGCTGAACGGCAGCTTTTCACCAATAAGGGGGCCAAAGTCTCCCATTTGAAAATGCCCGCCTTTCACTGTCAGCATATTGTCCAGCGAGCTGTTAACCAGCGTATCCTGTTCCGCTTTAACTTTCTGCTCGTCCCGGCAGCCACCCAGCGCCAGCATTATCAGCATTCCCGTCAGGCAATTCTGCATTCGTGTCATGACTTACCTCCGTGCATGGCATCAATGAGTCGCGTAAAGCTGTAAAGATATATGGGTAGTACCTTCCTTAAAGGAAGGGTCGACATATATTAGTGTCAGAGGAGGCAAATGCCTCTTCTGATTCCCTTCGTTGTCAGGCACAACAACGCTCATTCAATGAATCACGATAGATAATATTTCCTTCCGTATACTTCCAGGTTATCGCCTCATAACGCAATTCGAGCGTTTCAAGGTGAGTATTACTCATACCGTTAGGGGACAGATATGGCGCAACCGTTGTGAACTTGACGTTTTCAAGAATGATATTGAAATACTCGGCCTCGATGCCTGATTCCAGAATACGGTACATCTTGATTGTCGCCTTCTTCATGGTTCGGCCTTCGCAAACAGCTCGGTACAGAAGTGGTGTTGTCTGATCAAATTCCTTCACTATAGTGATAGGGCGGTGAACGCGCGTACCCGTAAGTTTCCCCCAGTTTGGATCCACAGGAATAGTTACTCCGTGGGAAAATGATTTTAACTCAACAGAGCCCAGGCGCAGCGGCATTAAACAACAGCCAACAATCGGAGAGCCATTTTCATCTTCAAGCCATAAATGTGCGGGTGTAGACATACAATTTCCTTATAAATAAATTTACGATAATGCTAACGTTTTAACTTTACATGCTCATATATCGATAAAATAACCATTACAAACACAAAGAATAAGGGGGTAGGCCAGATCGGGCCATCCGGATATAATAAGCCCTGAACCAAAGAGAATATTATTGTCAGTACTGCCGGGCCATAATATGAAATCAACGACCTGAATATCCGACTGAAAAACCTTTTAATAATATTCATCATGATTATCGAATCATCCTTGTGATAATGTCTGCAATTTCGCCATCCGATACCCATTGTGCTTTAAACGCCTCAGCTCGCTCAAACAATGGTTCTATCAGGAAGTACATCATTTCCAGCTCTTGAGCGTATAGCGCTGAGTAGTAAGCTGGATAAGTAATATGAAGACGATATGCGCTATCTGCTGCTTTCTGGACAATGCCGTATATGCCAATAACCCCAATGACCTGCCCCGCTCTTCGCCCTGCCAGTTCACTGAGTTCGAGGCTTAAATTCATGCCTGCAGCGACAAATGATGCTGTTGCTAAAGCAAATCCAGCATTTGTCAGCGAACTGGCGGCAATATGTATATTAACAACCATTAGCCTTTGTTTGATGTGTTCCAGCTGTTCGGAAGTCTTATATTTTAATATTTCTTCAAAATATATTTTTAGCATATTATACGCAACATCGCCATGTCGCAGAAGATAAATAACACCTTTTTTGAAGCGAATATCTTATTTTTTTGTTGCTGGCATACATCCTGATATTCATCACTAAAGCAGGATGTGTAATACAATGCACGCGTTGCGCCTGCGCCTATCGATTCAATCTGATTTGATACGGCGTTTGCTACGCCAGTTAATGCATGCTCGAGCTTTAATGCAAGAATTTTATTAGTCTGCAAATGACTTATGACTTCATTGTTGTTGTACATAACCGCTCCTTGTTTATTTTCATTAAATCCAGTTATTCATTCTTTGTTGGCAGGTCGTTTTCCGCGCAGCGAAAGCCACTTGATGTGGAAGGTGGTCCCAGTACTTTGTCTTGAGCCATACTTCCTCTGGTTATGGTATAACCGCCACCCGCATCATGGTGTGTCCCCCTGATAACCCGCTTATTTCCTTTTGCAGGCCCTACAGGGTCTTTAGCTGAAGAATGATGGTAATAATCCACTGCATACCAGTCTTTAATCCAGTCCGTGCCGTTTCCCTGCATGTCGTACAGCCCCAGCGGATTAGGCGCATAGGAACCCACCGGGCGGTTTTCCGCTGACGGGGCCGTATTACGGGCTTCATCATTCTCATAGTGAAACCAGTTATCGCTGTTACCAAAAATCAGGAACTGTCCCCGGCTGCGCGCCGCATACTCCCACTGCGCTTCGGTTGGTAAATCTATATGGCGATGGCTCATCTGTCCCAGCCACAGGCAGTAACTACGGGCATCATTCCAGCTGGCGGAGGCAGGATAACTGTCGCCAAGCGCAATCTTCAGGGGGGCGTAGTCAGGATCTTTATCATTCATAATCTCCTGATAGTAGTCGTTCTGCCCCTGCCCCTGGATAACCAGCCAGCGGTTAAACTCTCCCCATGTCACCCGGTATTTACCGATACGAAAGTCAGACAGTTCAATCGGGTGCAGCGGCTTGTTGTCCCTATCCGCGCTGAACGGCAGCTTTTCACCAATAAGGGGGCCAAAGTCTCCCATTTGAAAATGCCCGCCTTTCACTGCCACTATATTGTCCAGCGAGCTGTTAACCAGCGTATCCTGTTCCGCTTTAACTTTCTGTTCGTCCCGGCAGCCACCCAGCGCCAGCATTATCAGCACTGCCGTCAGGCAATTCTGCTTCCGTGTCATGACTTATCTCTCCGTGCATGGGATCATCTGGTCTCTATTGTTTTACTTACTTTATGGACAGGTCATTCTCCACACAGCGAAAACCACTGGATCTCGATGGTGGTCCCGAGACTTCATCAGGCTTCATGCTCTCACGGGTCATAGTGAGTGAATCTGAGGGGGCCCCCTGTCGCCCACGAATAACTTTTTTCTCTCCTGTTTCTGGCCCCTGAGGATCTTTCCCGGCTGAGCGGCTGTAATAATCTGCTGCATACCAGTCTTTAACCCAGTCTGTTCCGTTCCCCAGCATGTCATACAACCCCAGCGGATTCGGCGCATAGGAGCCAACCGGACGGTTTTCAGTGGACGGGGCGATATTGCGGGCTTTGTTATCCTCGAAGTACCAGTAATTATCACTGTTAGCCAGAATCAGGAACTGTCCCCGGCTGCGCGCCGCATACTCCCACTGCGCTTCGGTTGGTAAATCTATATGGCGATGGCTGACCTGTCCCAGCCACTGGCAGTAACTACGGGCATCATTCCAGCTGGCGGAGGCAGGATAACTGTCGCCAAGAGCAATCTTCAGGGGGGCGTAGTCAGGATCTTTATCATTCATAATCTCCTGATAGTAGTCGTTCTGCCCCTGCCCCTGGATAACCAGCCAGCGGTTAAACTCTCCCCATGTCACCCGGTATTTACCGATACGAAAGTCAGACAGTTCGATCGGATGCAGCGGCTTATTGTCCCTATCCGCGCTGAACGGCAGCTTTTCACCAATAAGGGGGCCAAAGTCACCCATTTGAAAATGCCCGCCTTTCACTGCCACCATATTGTCCAGCGAGCTGTTAACCAGCGTATCCTGTTCCGCTTTAACTTTCTGCTCGTCCCGGCAGCCACCCAGCGCCATCATTATCAGCACTGCCGTCAGGCAATTCTGCATCCGTGTCATGACTTACCTCCGTGCATGGAATCAATGAGTCGCGTACAGCTGTAAAGATACATCGGGAGTACCTCCCTTAAAGGAAGGGTCGACATATGGACGTGACCGGGCGGGATGGCAGGGGTTTTCGGTAGGTGCAGGTAAAGATTTTTCAGGTTTTCAGCGTAGTGGCTGGGTTCAATGGTGACATTTTTTGCACTGGGGATCAGTGAACCTGCATAACCATACGTTCGCGGTTCCTCACCTCGAGCCAGAAATGCCGTTACTCGCCGTTCATTGGCCTGCCAGTCTCTTTTTCCTTCCCCCGGCATTATTGAGAGATGCTGCATAACATTTTCATATTCACGCTGCGACTGTACCCAGCGCAGGGCGTAAATTATGGCGCGTTTGCGGGCGCTGAAGGTGGTCCCTCCTTCACAAGATATTTCTGCATGACTCGCTGGACTGGCAACGTCATCCCAGAAATCGGTTTGTAGTGGTTGAATAATC
>NZ_JRUQ01000003.1 GCF_000773975.1 Erwinia typographi | reverse complement strand
GTCGTGGAGGCTGCGTTCTGGCTGGCGTCTGTTGAGGTTGCCGCTGCAGGCGTAGTCGTGGAGGCTGCGTTCTGGCTGGCGTCCGTTGACGTTGTCGCTGCTGACGTAGTCGTGGAGGCCGCGCTCTGGCTGGTATCCGTTGAGGTTGCCGCTGGCTGCGTCGTTACCGCCGCGTTTTGATCGGGCGTGGCCTCTGGTTTTGCTGGTTCAGCGGCGGGCGCCGGGGCTGGAAGCTTGGTGACGCCCTCTTTGGCAAAGACCGGTTTGTCTTTAGTAACCGAATAGGCAATCTGCGTCGATTCGCCCGCTGCCGTGGTGACTTCCAGCGCGGGGATCGTTACCCGGCCCAGGCCCAGCATGGTAGCCGCATAGCCACCTACCTTGTGCTTACCGGCGGGCACGCGAACCTCGGTGTTCTGACCGGCGATCAGCGGTCCGGCATCGTTGCCGTCAATGGTCAGGAAGATATCGGAGCCATCGTCGGCACGGGTCATTACATGCGACACGTTAATCTGTGAAGGGCCTTTAAAATAATTATCAGGCTGATCGCTGGCTGTTTGATGTTTAGCGCAACCGGTGAGCGTTACGACGGCCGTTAAAGCGGCCAGGGTGAAACGATAAGACATTATACCTCGCTATCCTGTGTTGGCTTTGAGACCCCATTTTAACGCTACTGCGCGCCGGAATACAGCAGGCTGGCGTTAGGGTTCCTCTCAAAAAATGTTTGGAATAGTAAATAGCGCTGTGTATTATTCCCCCAGACATCAGGACTATGCTCCTTTTGCGTAAGCGTTAACGTCAATCAACGCACTATCAGCAGGCGCTTTCCTGCTTTTCGTGCGAAGGTAATATGGCTCAGACTGACTCCTCAATCCGTTCCTCTGCTGTTTCCAGCTCCGGCTATTTTTTGTTTGTGCTGCTGATTACTGCGGCGAACTTACGTACCCCAATTGCCGCCACTGGCCCGATTCTGGACAATATCTGCCAGACATTTGGCCTGAATCCCTCGCAGGCGGGCCTGCTGAACTTTATTCCGCTGCTGATGTTTGCCGTCCTGGCACCGGTTTCTGCCGCGCTGGGCAACCGCTTCGGGCTGGAGAGAACGCTGTGGTGTGCGCTGTGGCTAATCACGTTGGGGTCCGTGCTGCGTATCAGCGATGGCGAGACCGGGCTTTGGCTGGGAACCTGGGTGCTGAGCTCAGGTATCGCGGCGGCCAATGTGCTGCTCCCTCCGCTGATTAAGCGTGATTTTCGTGAGCACACGGCCAAATATATTGGCCTGTACGCCACCACCATGGCGATCTCCGCCGGACTGGCCTCTGGCGTGGCGGTTCCGCTGGCGGAAATGACCCAGGCTGGCTGGACGCTGTCGCTGGGCGTCTGGCTGCTGCCTGCCGGAATTGCGCTGCTAGCCTGGCTACCGCCGCTGAAAAATCATGCCCAACCGCAGCACGCGTCCCAGAAAGCTTCTGCCGCCAGGCTGAAAAATCCCTGGGGATCGCTGCTGGGCTGGCAGGTGTCGCTTTTTATGGCGCTCCAGTCGATGGCTTTCTATACCCTGATTACCTGGTTCACGCCCTATGCCCAGGCTAACGGATTTAGCCAGCAGGCCGCTGGATGGCTGCTGTTCGTTTATCAAATCGTGGCGGTGGCTTCGAACTTTGCCTGTATGGCGGCGCTGAAGAGGCTGCCCGATCAGCGCCTGCTGGGGTTTGTCTGTTCGCTGGCGATTTTTATCGGGCTGGCAGGATTATGGCTGGCGCCGCATTTTGCCGCGCTGTGGCTGATTATCGCCGGTTGCGGGGCGGGAGCCTCAATGGTGACCTGCCTGACGCTATTCAACCTGCGGGCCGCCGATCATCGTCAGGCTTCCCAACTTTCCGGCATGGCGCAGTGCGTTGGCTATGCTCTGGCTGCGCTGGGACCGCTCTTTTTCGGCGTGCTGCATGAGCACAGCGCGGGCTGGACGCTGCCTCTTGGCGTCCTGACCGCGATGAGCCTGCTGCAAACGATCGTAGCCCCGCTGGCTGGAAGGAAAGCGCAGATTGGCTGAACGGCGGGAAAGACGTTCAGCGCACCAGTTTAGCCAGCTCCGGCCGGTTCACCAGGCGTAACCATGCCTGGTGAACCGCGTCAGGAAGGTCAACGTGCCCAATAAACCCCTGTCCCGCCGGACCATAACCTTCGGCATCATCGCGCAGCCTGCGAATTTCGCCCAGCGTCATGGCGACAAAGCGATCCACTGACCACAGCCCCTCAGCCGTTTCTGCGCCAGCAATGCGCAGCCCGCCGTCCGTTTTCTCCAGGTAGGGGATAAATACCGGCCAGCTGATAAACGTGGCTGAGACGCCGTGGCTGGCCCAGGTGTAGCGGTAAGTTTCTACGGTTCTGCGCTGCATCAGCGGGTCCTGGACCAGGATGATGCGCTGCGGCCGCTCGCCCAGCGTTAATAGCATTTGCAGGCTGAACGCCGCATTTTCGCCACAGTTACGCGATTTATTTTCCAGCAGAAGCCGATCGCTGCTGAGATTAAATGCGCTTGTTGCCAGCTCTGCCAGCAGTTCCGCTTCACTGGCGCCCGCAAAGCGAAGCGTTCCATACTGCTGGCTTGCCGTCAGCGCATTACGCAGCAGTTCAGTCGAGTGGCCTGTGCCGCCGCTGATCAGCAGGGGAAGCGACGTCTGCGCCAGCAGGGCGAACGCACCGGCAATATTTGGCAGCACCGCATGACCCGCAAGGATCATCAAATCGGCTTCGCTGGCTTGCTCAGTATTAAAATCATCCTCGGCCAGCCAGTAGGCGAGGGTATTCAGGTCTGCAACATCACTAGCGGATAAATTCATATTCTGGCTCTTGTGGTTAGTGGCTCCGGTTGGTTTGCCATCCCGATCCTGTTAGTCCCTATACTACGATAAAGTCACTACTTTTCCCTTTGCGCCTTCAGGGTAACACTATCCTTCACTCAACAAGGGAGGTAACTGATGCTTGTATTTCTGACTGGCGCGACGGGATTCATCGGGTCGCGAATTGTTACTGAACTGCTTGCGGCGGGACATCAGGTTCTTGGTCTGACAAGATCCGACGCCGGGGCTGAGGCGCTTGCGGCCGCAGGGGTGGAAGCGTATCGCGGTTCACTGGAGGATCCTGACAGTCTGCGCGCCGGAGCGGCAAGGGCGGATGCGGTGATTCATACCGCTTTTGACCATAACTTCGCCAACTTTGCCGCCAACTGTGAAAAAGATCGCCGCGTTATTGAAGCCCTGGGCGACGTGCTCAAAGGCTCCGATCGTCCGCTGCTTATTACTTCGGGCACCGGCATGGGAGAAGTAGGAAATGGGCAGCCGGCCAGGGAGGATGTGTTCAACGATCGGCATCCCAATCCGCGTATTCTCTCAGAGAAGACCGGGAATGTGTTGCTGGAGGCAGGCGTTGACGTGCGGGTGATTCGTCTTCCTCAGGTGCACGATACGGTTAAACAAGGATTAATTACGCCGTATATCGGCATTACCCGCGAGAAGGGCGTGGCGGCCTATGTCGGCGATGGTGCTAACTGCTGGCCTGCCGGTCACGTTCTGGATGTGGCTAAGCTCTATCTGCTGGTGCTGGAAAAAGGCCAGAAAGGCGGCCGGTATCACGCCGTGGCAGAGCAGGGCATTTCGTCGCGTGAGATAGCGGAAGTGGTTGGTGCAGGGCTTGGCCTGCCGGTGGTGTCTCTGAAGCCAGAGCAGGCTGCTGAGCATTTTGGCTGGTTCGCCATGTTTGCCAGCCTGGATCTTAGCGCTTCCGGTACGTGGACCCAGCAGCAGCTGGGTTGGAAGCCTTCGGGGCCGGGGCTGATCGCAGATCTGAAGGGGATGGATTATTCCCACCCGATCAACTAAGCGCCAGCGTCTGGCATAAAAAAAAGCCGCTCACAGCGCTGTGAGCGGCTTTTTTATGGCTTGCCGACAGGCTGATTATGCAGCCAGCAGCGCCTGACCGGTGCTTTCAACCAGCGCCAGCAGGGTTTTAATGTCTTCCAGCGTCACCGTTGGGTTCAGCAGGGTCATTTTCAGACAGGTTACGCCGCCTGATTCGGTTACGCCAACGTTGGCGCGGCCTGAGTCAAGCAGCGCATCGCCGATCCGCTGGTTAAGCAGCGCCAGAGCCGCATCGTCCGCGATCGTCGAAGCGGTCGGGCGATAGCGGAACAGCACGCTGGCCAGCTGAGGCTGCATGACCAGTTCCAGCGAAGGCTGTTCGCTGACGTAGTGAGCAACCTGCTGCGCCAGCGTGACGCCATGATCGATGATCTGCGCATACTGTTTCTGTCCTAACGCTTCGAGCCCCATCCAAAGTTTCAGCGCATCGAAACGGCGGGTGGTTTGTAGCGATTTAGAGACCAGATTCGGCACGCCCTGAGCCTCGTCGAACTCTGAGTTCAGGTAGGCCGCCTGGTAGCGCATCAACTCATAGTGACGGGCCTCTTTCAGCAGGAAGGCGCCGCAGCTGATGGTCTGGAAGAACTGCTTGTGGAAGTCCAGGGTAACCGAATCCACCAGCTCAATGCCGTCCAGATAGTCACGGTACCGCTCAGACAGCAGCAGCGCGCCGCCCCAGGCCGCATCAACATGCACCCAGATCTGCTGTTCAGCTGCCAGCCCGGCAATAGCCCGCAGCGGATCGATAGCGCCCGCGTCGGTGGTTCCCGCCGTGGCGACGATAGCCAGAATCTGCTCGCCGTTGGCTTTCGCCTGCGCCAGTTTCTCGCGCAGATCGTTCACATCCATTCGCGCGAAGGCATCGGTTTTCACCAGCGTCACCGACTGATAGCCAAGGCCGAGCAGCGCCATATTCTTCTGCACCGAGAAGTGAGCATGTTCAGAGCAGAAGACTTTAATCTTCTTCAGGTTGCCGACCAGGCCATCCTGCTGAATCGAGTGTCCCTGACGGGCAAAGAAGGCATCGCGCGCCAGCATCAGTCCCATCAGGTTGCTCTGCGTTCCGCCGCTGGTGAATACGCCCGCATCGCCAGCCTGATAGCCAACCTGGCTACGCAGCCATTCAATCAGCTTCATCTCGATGATGGTTGCTGACGGGCTTTGATCCCAGGAGTCCATGCTCTGGTTAGTGGCGTTGATCAGCACCTCAGCGGCCTGGCTGACCACCAGGCTTGGGCAGTGCAGGTGAGCAACGCACTGCGGATGGTGTACCGACAGGCTGTCTTTCAGGAAGAACTCAACCGCACGCTCAATGGCGGCCTGGTTGCCCAGGCCCTGAGGGTTAAAATCCAGCGTAATGCGCTCGCGCAGTTCGGCAACGGACTTGCCCTGATACATCTCAGGCTGCTGTAGCCACTGCACAACGGCCTTGCTGCTCTGCTCGATCGCCTGTTTGTAGGCTTCGGTGCTTTGCGCGGAGGCCGCGAGAATAGGGTTTAACCCGGACATCAACTTCACTCCACTCAAACCGGTTTGACGCCTGCTAATAACAGCGCGTTTTCAAATTTATCCAGGAACACACAGAGTTCCTCATTGGTGATCAGCAGGGAAGGCAACAGGCGCAGCACGCAGCCGTTACGGCCCCCGCGCTCAAGGATCAGCCCGGATTCGAAACATTTTTTCTGTAGCAGCGCAGACAGCTCGTCGTCAGCAGGATAGCTGCCCATATGATCCGGCGCTTCGTTGGGTTTGACGATCTCCATGCCGATCATCAGACCCAGGCCACGAACGTTGCCAATCACCGGATAGCGTTTCTGCAGCTCGGCCAGTTTGCCTTTCAGCCATTCTCCCTGGGCAGCCACTTTTTCAGCGATGTTGTGTTCTTTAAGGTATTTGATGGTCGTCAGGCCGGTGGCCATAGCCAGCTGGTTACCGCGGAACGTGCCGGTGTGGTGACCCGGTGACCAGACGTCAAATTCTTTCTTAATTCCCAACACGGCCAGCGGCAGGCCGCCGCCAACGGCTTTCGACATTACGATGATGTCCGGCTCGATGCCAGCGTGCTCGAAGGCAAACTGCTTGCCGGTCCGGCAGAATCCAGCCTGAACCTCATCGAGGATCAGCAGGATGCCGTGCTCGCGGGTGACCTTACGAATGCATTGCAGCCACTCGGCCGGAGCCGGGTTCGCGCCGCCTTCGCCCTGAAGGGCTTCAAGGATCACGGCCGCAGGCTTGCGCACGCCGCTTTCAACGTCGTTGATCAGGTTTTCGAAGTACCAGGTCAGCGCTTTTACGCCAGCGTCACCACCAATGCCCAGCGGGCAGCGGTACTGGTGTGGGTAAGGCATAAACTGCACTTCCGGCATCATGCCGTTGACCGCTTCTTTCGGGCCCAGGTTGCCGGTCACCGCCAGCGCGCCGTGGGTCATGCCGTGGTAGCCGCCGGAGAAGCTGATCACGCCGGAACGGCCGGTGTATTTTTTCGCCAGCTTCAGCGCGGCTTCTACGGCATCCGCACCTGAAGGACCGGTGAACTGCAGGCAGTACTCTTTGCCCTGGCCTGGCAGTAAAGAGAGCAGGTATTCCGAGAACCGATCTTTTAATGGAGTGGTCAGATCCAGTGTATGTAACGGCAAGCCGCTGGTAATGACACTTTGTATGCTTTGCAGGACGTCAGGATGATTGTGTCCCAGGGCCAGCGTTCCAGCACCGGCCAGGCAGTCAAGATATTGATTATTCTCAACGTCGGTAATCCACACGCCCTGCGCTTTAGCGATAGCTAACGGCAGTTTGCGAGGATAACTCCTGACATTTGATTCAAATTCAGCTTGTCTCGCCAAATAGGTCTCATTGTTTGCATTTAAAGAATTCGCACCTAAAGTTTCAATACGGACTTTATCCGTCATCATATCTCTCCTACAACCGGGGCGTCCGTACGTCCTGGATGAATAAGTGGTTAAAAAAGTAGCAACTCAGTGTAAAATCGCGCCCAATATAGGGCTTTTCCTGTCCGACCTCAATGATTAATTTTGTTAAGATTTGTTTACTATTTTTCTATATGAATCATGTCGTTGCAATACACATGTCATCAGTGTGGGTTTTCGCGTCGGCACAGGTGCTTTGCGGCAGGTTTTTTTAGCGGAGGGCAAACTCAGCAGCGATCTGATAACGCGTGCTGCGGCCACCGCCTTCCAGCTTTTCAATACAGCCTTTTTCCAGCAGATCGCTCAGATGGCGTGTTGCCGTCGCTTTACTCACTTTTGCCACCTTCTGGTACTGGCTGGCGCTGATACCCGCTTCAAATCCCTGTTCGCCGCCGTCCAGCAGGCGATTTAAGACCTTGCTCTGCTCTTTACTCAGCGTGGTGTTTCGATTGCGCAACCAGAACCGCGCTTTTACCTGAGTGCGGCCAACGCTGGCGATGGCTTCACTGAGGCTTTTATTCAGCGTATCGAGAAACCAGCTCAGCCAGTCAGTGATATCCAGATCGCCTTTTTGCGTCTGCTCAAGAATGCGGTAATAGCTGGCGCGCCTGGTCAGAATAGCGGGGGACATGGCATAAAGTCGGATGCTCTGGCTATCCGCCTGCGACAGTGCCAGGTCGGTCAGCGCACGGGTAATGCGTCCGTTGCCATCATCGAAGGGATGCAGCGTGACGAACCACAAATGGCCGATCGCCGCGCGTAGCAAAGGGTCGAGCAGCACGTCATGCTGACTGCTGGCAAACCAGTCGATAAACTGTTGCAGCTGCTGCTCCAGTCCGTCGCGCGGAGGCGCCTCGAAATGGACCACCGGTCTGTCGATGCGGCCTGACACTACCTGCATGGTGTCGCTGCCGCGCAGGACGCCAACGCCCAGCGTATGCACGGACTTTTCATCCTGAGGGAACAGCCACCGGTGCCACTGACAAAGTCGTTCAGTGGTCAGCGGCTGCTCCCGGTTATCGATGGCGTCCAGCATCATGGCGGCAAGGCCTTCAGAGCGGTCGGAAACCGGCCAGGGCTGCGCTTCGGTTACGCCTAACCGGCGGGCCAGCGAGGAGCGTACCGACAGGGCGTTCACCTTTTCCTCTTCAATAGCCGAGGAGGAAAGGATATTCGCCAGTAGCGTATCCAGCGTCTGCTGCGATTCATCATCCGGTTGCAGTCCCGCGCGGCCGAGCAGCAGCCCGCGCTGCTGCTGAATTTCACGCAGGCGCGGCAGTAGCTCAGCGTCTTGCCAGTGGAAACGCGGCCACTCCGGGTGCTGCCATATCCATCGTGATGTCATCTTTGCCGACGCCCTCTGAGGAGAATGAGCCGATTAACGTAACTTTTGGCTCGCAGGATGAGCCGAATAAGAAGGTTATTCGGCTCACTACATGAGCCGAATATAGCAACTAATCGGCTCACAGGCTAGTGAGGCTCGGTTTGTCTCCGGCAAGAGCAGACTTCTTTCCGCTGGTGCTGCCCAGAAGAGGAGCCTGAGCCTGGGGTCAGATCACATAAGATAGCGCCATTTCACCATCCGCTGGTGCAGATCGATCTGCTCGCCATCCACGCTGAAGCGCCCGTCGCCCTGATGATGTATCAGCCGCTTTTCCTCTTTCTCGTTGTCGATCCAGATACGCTGGACTTCGAGAACAAACAGGTTATAGCGGCTTGACCACTCGCTGTCGGAAATGCGGCATTCCAGATTGGCCCAGCATTCGCGCACCAGCGGCGCGCCCACCGTTTCCGCCGCTACGGCGGTCAGACCAAAATGCTGGAACTTATCCATTGTGTCGCCTGAACAGTTGCCAATATCGACGACGGTTTCAGCCAGCTCAACGGTAGGGACCGCCAGCACACATTCGCCGGTTTCCACCAGAGCTCGATGGCTGTGATCCCAGGGGCCGATAATGACGCCGACCAGGGCAGGCTCATGCTGCATCATCATATGGAATCCCATGGTCATCAGGTTGGCCTGGCCGTCCACACCGCGTGTAGACACCAGTACGATGGGCCCGGATTCGAGAATGCGATGGGCCTTTTCAGCGGGGAAATGATCAAACATGACAAATCTCCTGATGCGTTAACCACGGGCTGTCACAGCTCGCAGAGGGTTGTTAAGATTACGGTGGGTTTCCCGATGAGCCTGGTGGTCACGGAATGTGAACCGTTCCGGCGGCTGGCGTGGGCAACCACGGTTGACGGTGACGAAACAGGGTCGAGTGCCTATCACGGTTGGGTTATTACCCCGACCAGCGAAGGGTGCCATGTGTTAACGGAAGAGACGCAGCAGGGGCCCTGGTTCCTTGAAATGCTCGGTCGTCAGCATCCCGGCGGACTTTACCGCTATCACCAGCAATGGGTGGAATGTCTTGCCCGTGCCGCAGAGGCAGAAGTTTCCCACCGCCGTAATGATACCGCGGTGGGTTAACGAAGTAACGTGACTGGATGGGTTCCGCAATCACCGGCCGGAACGCTAGGGCGCACTGTTTCCCGTATCCATACGGAGCCCATTGATGTAGTAAAGGGTCGCGTTGGCGGCCAGCACATGCTGTTCATCGTTACCCGGCTTATGGGACTCCACCTCGGTAATATGATAGGCAGCGGCACCCGCCTCCAGCGCTTTCTGCACGAAGGCATCGTTCAGCTCTTCCATCGACGTGACCCAACTGACTGATGCCAGCCCGTTAGGTTTGAGGGAGGCTATCTCATGATGAGATAAGCCCGCACGAATAATCACGGGCTTAACGGTCTGGCGTGAAAATATAGATAAAACATCATTCACTAATTCTTTCATGATCCTGCTCTCCGGTGTTGAACATTAAAGCCGGTTATTTGCAAAAGGGTAACGACCCGATAACGGGTCGTTAAGTAAAGTAACCGTTAACAAATATCGGCGATTGCGCACGTAAGGTGTTGAGCGTCGACAGGCCTAATTAAGCGCTTTTACCGTGGAACCGTTTGACTTTAATTGCTAATTAGATGTTATAAAAATGTTTAGCCACAACTCGGTTAATTAACAATGAAGGTATTTTCAGCCTGTTACATTTTGGCGCGAATTGACACCGCCCGCGGCGGCTAAACCGCTATTCGCCATTGCCTATTTGCCAGATGAAAGTAGGGTCATTGCCGTTGACTTCCCAGTCGCCCACATTGCGTAATTTATAAATCACCGGATTGTGCGACGCCACCGTACGCGCGTTGCGCCAGTGCCGATCGAGTGATTTACTGACGCGGGTATCAGAAGCCCCCAGCGCGTTAAACAGTTCACTGGCCGCGCGCGTCACCAGCTCGACGGCAATCGCCTGCGCGCGAGCTGACTCAACTTCTGCCAGCACGTTAGCGGCGTGAATCCGGGCTTCATCTGCGCCGTCTTGCGCCGCGTCAAAAGCCTGTTGCAGCGAATGCGTCGCGCGCTGCACCGTGGCGTCAACGGCCCAGGCCCAGCTACTGATCTGGCCAACAACCTGTAGCACCTGCACATCCTGTTTAACCAGCCGGGCGTTACCGTGGCTGTATATCCGCTTGCGCAACGCTACGCCCTGAGCCGCATCACGGTTAACCGCGCGTCCGATACCGGCCAGCGTTGCCAGCAACACATGCTGATAAAAGGCGGTCTGGTAACGGAAACGCTCGCTGAAGTCGTAAACATGCGGCTGGGCTACCTGAGCCTGCCTGAAGCGCGTGGTGCCGCTGCCGGTCAGTCGCTGGCCGAATCCATCCCAGTCGTCGTCGCGTTCGACTGCCTCTTGCCGGGTGCTGACCAGGGCAATCACATCGCGGTTGTTATCCGTGCGTTTTGCATAGACATCGATCCAGTCAGCATAGAGCGTGCCGGTGCTGTAGAATTTCTCCCCGTTCAGCCACCATCCGTGCTCTGCTGGCGAGACGGTGGTGATGACCTCTCCCAGCTTAATGCTGCCCGTTTCACTCCAGCCGCTGCCCACCAGCTCACCCTCAATAAAGCGGCTAAACCACTGGCGGCGATCTTCGCTGTCCGGCTGATTGAGCCGGTCTTCGACAAACGCAAAGTGGGCCCGCAGCGCCTGCGGCAGATTTGAGTCTGCCTCGGCCAGCTCGGTCAGCAACTGAAATAACTGCGGCAGGGAAGCGCCAAAACCGCCATGCCGCACCGGGATCCGCAGGGTGCCGAATCGGGCCTCTTTCAGCCAGCGGATGGGTTCCCGGGCCAGCGTCCGGTCGCGCTCCCGTTCAACGGCACCGGCCGCAATACGGGCAAAAATCGGGCGGAAACGCTGCGCCAGTTCGGCGTATTCTGCACTGTTTACTTCAGACATGGTGTTCTCCGTTATCGTGCTGGTCATCAATGTCCTGACGGGTAGGCTCAAAACGAATGATTAGCAGGAAAATGATCGGGATGATTGCCGCAAGGGAGACTATCCAGAACATATTGGTGCCGTAACTGGCCTGTAAAATGGGCAGGATGAATAGCGCCAGCGCGCTGCCGATACCCGACAGAGAACGGCCGAAACCCACGCCGGTCGCCCGAATATGGGTAGGGTAAGAGAGCGCGGGGTAGATCATCATTTGCGCGCCGGGGCCAAAACCTTCGGCAAACAGCCACAGTCCCAGCATCAGAATCGCGAACACCACACCGAGCGTGGCATCAGGATGTCCGATCAGGGCCAGCGAAATCAGCGCGATGAACTGAAGAGCAAAGCCGGCAATCGCCACATGGCGCGACGGGAATTTCCACGCCAGCCGCATCCCCAGCAGTCCGCCGGTGAAGGCAAACAGCGCATTCAGCCCCAGCGAGGCAGAGATTGTTTCAAATACCCCCGCGCCCAAAAACTGCGCCAGAATAGAGGGCAGGAAGAAGGCAATCGCCGTGTATTCGAATGAAATACAGATATTCATCACCGCGGTAACGATGGTGCGCTCACGGTATGGCTTCTGAAACAGGACGCGGAAGCTGACTTTGGGCGGTTTGTGGCTGGCGGCCTCCGGCTGAAGCGGCTTCTCTTCATGGGCAACAATGCCGTAAGAGTCGCGTAAAATGCGCACTGCGCCGCTCAGGTCACCCTGGTTGGCAGCCCACAGCGGCGATTCATTCATAAACTTACTGCGTACTGCAATAATCAACAGTGCCGGAACCGCGCCAAACAGCAGCGAAGCGCGCCATAACCAGTCGATATGCTCCGCAGGCAGTAAGAAGTAGAGCGCGAAGATGATAAAGAAACAGGCCGAAGAGGCGGCATACCACATCGGGCACCAGGCCGCGAGCCGCGCCGCTTTATTACTCTTGCCGGAGAATTTTGAAAATTCGGCCAGATAAGCCATCGCGACCGGTAAATCAATGCCCACGCCGACCCCCATCAGGAAACGCGCGCCAATCAGCACCCAGACGTTCGGAGCAAGGCCGGCGGCTATCGCGGAGACCACGAAGAACAGCATATCCGCCATAAAAACGGAGTAGCGGCCATATTTGTCGGTTAACCAGCCGCCAATTAAATTACCCAGGATGGTGCCGATCATAATTGAAGAGGTAACGAGGCCGGTTAGGGTGGGGGTTAAGCCAAACTCCTTCACCACGTCATCAATGCCGTACGAAAGCGTGGTGAGATCGTAGGCATCAAGAAATACGCCGCCGAGCGCCAGGAAAACAATCCAGCGCGCATAGCTATTTTTCTCGGTATTACTGTTAATTAATCTCGCCACGTCGCTGACGGAACGAACCGGTGTTGAATGCGGCGGCGGTACTGCAATGCCGTCGTCAATATTCAGTGTGCTCATAGTATCCTCGTTATTTTATTGTGCAGGTAACAGGGCAGTTATAAGCAGAATTACCGGCAACAACAAACAACAAAAAAACCTATCTATTGCAATAAAATCAATTACTTGAATTATTTATTTTCGCAAATGGAAATACCGGATGCATCAGGGACGCATCCGGTAAAAGTGAGATAGTTTTCTGACGTTATTCAGCTGAAACGGGGACTAATACGCCTTTTACCAGCGGATCGTCGGTTTCCTTCAGCCACTGTTGTAAACGGGGATCGGCGAAGGCCTGCTTCAGTTTTACAATATTTTCATCCTCTAACCAGGCGTTGCCGATAACCAGCTGTGAAGCAAAGGTTCGCGGCGCAGGCGGAAACAGAATGCCTTTATCACGCGGTACTTTGCCCGCATCGAATTGTGAAACATAGCCGATCGCCGCATCTACAGAATTAAGTGCGCGCGGCATAGTTAACAGATCTAATTCTTTAAAATTAAAATTGTGCGGGTTGTCTTTAATATCTTTGAGTTTCGCGCTACGAGGTTCTACCGCAGGATCGAGACCAATCAAACCAATTCGCTGTAATAACCACAGCGCCTGCGCCTGGTTCGCGCCATCGTCAGGCACCACAATTTCGGCTCCCTGCGGTAAATCCTTAATGTCGCTGTAGCGGTCGGAATAAATACCAAAAGCCCACTGGAATAACGGCATCGTCGAGGTGAGCTGGAATTTATTGGCGTCAACGACCTGCTTAAGCCACCACTGATGTTGATAAACCGTGGCGGCGTACTGACCTTCCGCAACCGCACGGTCCGCCTGCACCGGGTCCTGTAAGCCAACCGCCTCCAGCTTGATACCGTAATCAGGGGCGATATGCTCGCCGACATACTGGATCAGACGCTCTTCGCCCGCCATCGCCGGTTCAAAATGCACTTTGAGCGTGGTGCCAAAGGTTACGGCCCGCTGCTGATGGGCAAAATGGTACCAGGCAAAACCGATCGCCAGGATCAGCACTCCGGCCACAGCCAGCCACGGCCATCTTTTCTGCTTTCTGAGTTCAAAATTTTGATATGTCATGATGACGCTGCTCCCTGAGTAGGTTTAAGTGCCTTAATTAAACGGTCACCCGTAAACTGAATAATCTGAATAGTGGCGATAAGAACAATGATGGTGGCGATCATGATGTGATTATCGAAACGCTGATAGCCGTAAACCACCGCCAGATAGCCGATGCCACCGGCACCGATGGTGCCGGCGATCGCGGAATATTCGATCATCGAGATCAGATTGAGCACGATGGCGGCGACGATAGCCGGTAGCGCCTCGCTGAGCTGAGCTCGCGCAATGATTTGCCAGGTGGAACCGCCGGAAACCAGGCCGACAGCCGTAACCTCGGCAGGAAGTTCACGTAACGCATTCTCAACCAGCCGCGCAAAAAAAGGCGTTCCGGCAATAATCATCGGCACCACCGCCGCAGGAATACCGATCGTGGTGCCGGTCAGCCAAAAGGTGAAGGGGATAATCGCGGCCATTAATACCAGAAAAGGCAGCGAGCGGCCCATATTAGCCGCCCAGCTCAGGCTACGATTGAGCGCTGGCTGCGGAAACAATCCCTGAGACGAGGTATTGAACAGCACGATGCCAAGCAGCCCGCCTAGCGTGATCACAAACAGCATGACAATGCCGACCATCAGCCAGGTTTCGCCATAGGCTGGCAGCATCAGGGCAGGGATATCGCTCCAGGGCGTGTCCTGGCTCATCACCTCGACCGGCTTCATACGGCCTCCCGTAGCGCCGGGCGCTCATCCACCATTTCCGCATGAATGCCAAACTGATGGAGCTGTTGGATCAGCGCCTGCGTTGCCACTGGCTGGTGGGCGAAACGCACGGCGATACGCATCCGGCCAGCCAGCACCTCGCCAACCTGCTCAATATGGGCAGCCAGCACATCGACCTGAAGTCCGTGTTGCTGACTAAGACGGCTGATCCAGTCGGTGGCAACAGGCCGGTTTGCGTAGGTGAGTTGCAGCAGCAGATCGCCAGACGCCGACAGCGGTTGCAGCGGGAAAAGCTGCTCGCCCAGTGACGATGCCTGTCCCGACAGCAGCTCGCGCAGCGTCCCCTGGGTAACCAGTTTGCCCTCCGCAATTTGCGCCACGGCATCTGCCGTTCTGCGCACGACATCCATCTCGTGGGTGATAAGAATGATCGCCAGGCCAAACTGGTCGCGGAGCTGTTTCAGCAGGGTTAAAATCGACGTCGTCGCCTGCGGATCAAGACCTGATGTGGCTTCATCGGCCAGCAATACCGACGGCCTGAGCGCCAGCGCGCGGGCAATCCCAACCCGCTGACGCTGGCCGCCCGAGAGCTGTATCGGATAAAAATCGGCCTTGTCGCTCAGCCCAACGCTTTCCAGCAGCGCGCCGACGTGGCGTTTAATCTCGGCTGGCACCACGCCCAGCCATTCCAGAGGCAGCGCAACGTTTTCCCAGGCGGTTTTGCGCTGTAGCAAGGCGGAGGATTGAAAGACCGTACCAATGGCGCGGCGGCGCTGCCTCAGCGTTTCTCCCGAGAGTTGTGACAGATCCTCGCCGTTTACGCGAATGCTGCCGGAAGTGGGTTTTTCCAACAGGCTGATGCATTTTGCCAGCGTCGATTTTCCCGCGCCGCTCGGCCCAACTACCGCGGTGATGGTGCCTGCGGGCACGGTTAGCGTAATATCTTTTAAGATATCGACGGAATGACCGTGCGGAGCCCGATAGGTTTTGCATAACCCGGCAATTTCAATCATAAAACCTCCGCCGATTTCAGCGGATTTCCGCTAGCCGGTGTCCGACGGTAACCCGCTCCCGGATGCGGTAACGCCAGCCGCGGCCCCTGAGCAAACAGCTTTTCGCGCAGGGTTCCCGGCTGGTAATCCTGCTTATAGACGCCGCGCTTTTGCAGTTCGGGAACAAGCAGTTCAACAACATCACTGAAGGTTTCGTGGGTCACGGCATACGCCAGGTTAAAGCCGTCAACGTCGGTCTCTTCCACCCAGCTTTGCAGCTCATCGGCGACGGTTTCCGCGCTGCCCACCATCAGCGGACCAAATCCACCAATGCCAACCCAGTCGGCCAGCCCCTGGACTGTCCACTGGCGGTCAGGATCGGCGGTAGAGAAGGTTTCTACCGCCGACTGAATGGCGTTGGTATGCAGATGCTTCAGCACCTGGTCCGGCTGATACTGGCCAAAATCGATGCCGGTCCAGCCGGAAATCAGCGCCAGCGCGCCTTCATAGCTGACATAGCGGGTGTATTCCTGCCATTTAGCCTGGGCCGCTTTATCGCTTTCACCGACAATCACCGTTTGCAGGTTAAAGATCAGAATACTGCGCGGGTCGCGGCCCGCTTCTTCTGCACGACGACGAATATCGGCAACCGTTTTCTTCAGCAGCACTTTCGACGGGGCGGCCACAAAGACGCACTCTGCGTGTTCGGCGGCGAAGGCTTTGCCCCGGCTGGAGGCGCCCGCCTGATAGAGCACCGGCGTGCGCTGGGGAGAAGGCTCGCACAGGTGAATGCCGGGGACCTGGAAGAAATGACCCTGATGATTGATGGGATGAATTTTGCTGGGGTCGCTGAACACATGCCGCTCGCGGTCGCGCAGGATCGCGCCGTCTTCCCAGCTGCCTTCCAGCAGCTTATAGATAACTTCTAAATATTCATCGGCGTAGTCGTAGCGGGCATCGTGACCGGTTTGCGATGATTGCCCCAGGTTACGCGCGCCGCTTTCCAGATAGGAGGTGACGATGTTCCAGCCAATACGCCCTTTAGTCAGGTGATCGAGCGTGGACATACGGCGGGCAAAAGGATAGGGGTGCTCGAACGACAGAGAGGCGGTTAAGCCAAAGCCGAGATGTTCCGTCACCAGCGCCATAGGAGTTATCAGCGCCAGCGGATCGTTTACCGGCACCTGGGTCGCGTTACGAATGGCGGCTTCATTATTGCCGTTCAGCACGTCATAAACGCCGAGCACGTCGGCAATGAACAGCCCGTCGAATTTGCCGCGTTCCAGCAGGCGAGCCAAATCGGTCCAGTAGTCGAGATCTTTATACTGCCAGGAACGGTCACGCGGGTGGGCCCATAAGCCTGGGGACTGGTGACCGACACAGTTCATATCGAAGGCATTTAAGCGAATTTCACGTTGCGATGACATAGCAAGCTCCACAGCGGGTTCGGCTATTGCGGGCCGCCCACTTTTCAGTAAGTTTTTTTTATAAGGGGAAAATCAGTCAGTCAGCGAAAAGGGACATCGTTCCCGGTGTGAGGGTGACGAGATGCCAAGCAGCTGCCGCGCCACGGATTCGGCATGTTCCGCCACCTGCGGAAGCCCCATCAACTCGCCAAACCGCGCGCGCGCTGCCGGGCCGGCAACGTACAGATGCAGATTGGTCTTGCCCTGCGCGGTGAGCGTCTGGGAGCGGGCGTTAACGTGAATGCCGAGCGCCAGCGGATCGGCCTGGATTACGCCATCGTCAGCGAGCTGACGCAGCAGCGCCTCACTGTTGAGCAGCGCGCCGTGTGCCGGGCCGGTGGTGACAATCACCCGGTCAACGACAAGATCCTCAATGGCTGCGCCTCGCGGTTGCAGCGTCAGCCGAATGCTGCCGTTATCATCCTTTGCGGCTTGCAGGCGCGCGGCAGTAACGCTCAGTTGCCCGCTGCCCTGCAACTGGTTTAATTCCGCGCTCACCTGCGGGGCAATGCGGTAACGATGAACATCCCACCACGGCCGCAGGTGGCGCAGGAAGCGACGCTGTTCATTCAGCGACAGGGTCTGCCAGATAGCCTGGCCCTGACGGCGAATATCATCCAGCACCAGTTGCCACGGCAGATCTTCAGCTGCCGCGCGTGCCACTTCCTGGCGAATTCGCCGTAGCCAGGCTCGCGCGCTGGCAACCTGCGGTTGGCGATAATCCAGCGTCCGGTTCTCATACTGCCCGCTAAGATTGGTACGCGGCAGCTGTCCACGGCGCGAAAACGCAGTAATGCTGCCGAGGTGTCCCTGACCATGCAGCGAGGCGACCACGTCGGACATGGTTAATCCTGTACCGACGATCGCCACACGGTCGTGAGTCTTGACGCTGGACAGCGCATCAGGCTGCCAGGGATCGGCAATCAAACGTTCGTGACCCTGTAACGTTTTCAGGCTGCCGGGAAGCGCAGGAGGAGGGTGGCTGATTGCCAGTACCACCTCATCGGCCTGATACTTTTCACCTGAGGCGGTAGTAACCACGCCATCGCGCAGGGATACCGCGCGATCGCACAGATGCTGGAGTTTCACCGCCGAGCGCTTCTTTTCCTGCAAAAATTGCTCATTCACCCAGCGACCAAACTGCCCACGCTGCGGATAGACATTGCCATCACTCCACAGCGCGTTGCGATCGGCCTTAAACCCCGGAGAGTCACGGTACCAGCGATCGAAAGCGCCATCTTCATCACCGGCAAGCTGCATACGCGATGCCGGAACGTTGATACGGTGCGCGGGATCGCTGGTGCTGTAGGCCACGCCCTGCGCCAGCTGCGGTCGCGGCTCAATCACCGTTACCTGCAACCCTGCGGAGCCGAGACGCGCCAGATGAACCGCCAGCGCCGTGCCGGTAAATCCGCCGCCAATAATGATAATGTGCTTTGACATGCGTCTCCTTCCTGGGGGTTAACTGGCGCTGACCGATTTTTGCGGACGGCGGTCGCCGCCAATGGTCTCACCGAAAGGGCCAGTGTTAACGTTGCGCTGCTTTTTCTCTGCATTTGCAGCCAGCGGCAGCAGCGGCATAACCAGTTCTGCAAAGCGGTGGGCCTCTTCCAGATGCGGATAGCCGGAGAAAATAAAGTTCTCGATGCCCAGCGCCTGGTATTCGCGAATGCGCTCCGCAACCTGTTCGGGACTGCCGACCAGAGCCGTACCGGCGCCGCCACGGACCAGGCCGACGCCTGCCCACAGGTTCGGCCCGATGCGAAGCCCGTCGCGTGAGCCGCTGTGCAGCGCGCTCATGCGGGCCTGACCCGTCGAGTCCATACGTGCAAATATTTTCTGCGCGGCGGCAATAGTATCGTCATCCAGGTGGGCAATCAGGCGATCTGCCGCCGCCCAGGCTTCCTCTTCCGTCTCGCGGACGATGACATGCAGGCGAATACCGTAGGAGAGGGTGCGTCCCTTTTCCTGCGCCCGTTTACGCACCACCGCCAGCTTTTCGGCCACCTGCTCAAGCGGTTCACCCCAGGTCAGGTAAGTATCGATCTGATTTGCGGCAACGTCGATGGCCTCTTCAGAGGAGCCGCCAAAATAGAGCGGTGGTCCGTCCTGTTGGACCGGCGGGAAGAGGATTTCGGCGCCTTCAACGCGGATATGGTCGCCTGAGAAGTCGACTTTCTCCCCCTTCAACAGCCGGGAATAAACCTCAAGGAACTCTCTGGTGACCTGATAGCGTTCGGCATGGTCGAGAAAGATGCCGTCGCCTTTGTTTTCTACCGGGTCACCACCGGTAACCACGTTGATAATCAGACGTCCTTCTGACAGGCGATCCAGCGTGGCGGCCATCCGTGCGGCCAGGCTGGGCGGCTGTAAGCCAGGCCGCACGGCGACCAGATAGCGTAGCTTTTTGGTAATTGGCGCCAGCGCTGAGGCTACCAGCCAGGAATCTTCACAGCTTTTGCCGGTGGGGATAAGCACACCGTAATAGCCGAGGTTGTCCGCCGCCAGCGCAACCTGTTGCAGGTAAGGTAAATCAACGGCTCTGCCTCCCTGGGTGGTGCCCAAATAGCGACCATCGCCGTGAGTCGGTAGAAACCAGAACAGGTTGAGGTTTGCCTGCGCAACATTACTCATAAGTTACTTCCCTTATAACGATATCTGAATTTAATACATAGAGAGTGACGCTTTGGTTATATGGCTGTAAGCAGCTATCGTGCCAGCTACGGTAAAAGTATTTTTTCCATAAAATTCAATAAGAAATAAATCCATGCCCGTCGGGTGGCGTGCTGCAAATGCAGCAACAGTGATAACACCCTGCTGCATTTGCAGCAGTCAGGCTTATTTTTCCGCTCGTTTTCGTCGGGCGCTGACGATATTGTCATGGCCTGTTATGACTCCGGACAACGCCATGCCGAACTCAACGCCTGATTTAATTGACCCTGCCTCGCTGGCTTTTAAAACTGTGCTCGACCAGCTTGCGCCAACGGACGCGACGGTGCTGATTATTGGAGAGACGGGAACGGGGAAAGAGGTGATGGCGCGTTATCTGCATTATCACAGCCAGCGTCGTCAACATCCTTTTGTCGCCGTTAACTGCGGTGCACTGACTGAAAGCCTGGCCGAGTCAGAGCTGTTTGGCCATGAGAAGGGGGCTTTTACCGGCGCGATGGATCGCCATCAGGGTTGGTTTGAAGCCGCTGAGGGCGGCACGCTGCTACTTGATGAGATTGGCGAGTTAAATCCGTCGCTTCAGGTTAAGCTGCTGCGGGTGTTGCAGGAGCGCGAGATTACGCGGGTTGGTTCATCCCGAACGGTGAAAGTTAACGTCCGGGTGATTGCCGCAACGAATATCGATTTGGCGGTGGCGATACGTGAACGCCGGTTTCGCGAAGATCTCTTTTACCGGCTCAACGTTGCCAGCGTGACCCTGCCGCCGCTGCGTCAGCGCAGTGAAGATATTCCGCTACTGGCCCGACACTTTTTGCAGCTGTATGCCCGCCGCCTGGGACGTCCACAGTTAAGCCTTAGCGACGAAGCTATCGCCACATTGGTGGATTATCCGTGGCCCGGCAACATTCGTGAGCTGGAAAACACGCTGCACAATGCCGTGCTGCTGAGCAAAGAGTCGCAGGTCACCTCTCAGCAGCTGCGGCTGGGCACGCTCGCCGCGAATGACACGTCTGCGGGAGAGGATAAGCTCGACAGTTTCCTGCGTCAGCAGTTGCAGGAGAGCGACGGTCCGCTCTATCCCCGCGTGATGTCCTCGCTGGTGAAAAATGCCTATGAGCTGAGCCAGGGTAATCAGCTACAGACGGCCTCTTTGCTGGGCATCAGCCGCAATACGTTGCGTACCCATCTTGGTCATCTTGGCCTGATTAAACCACGTCGTAGCCTGGGCAGCCACGCCAGCCAGCCGCCGCCAGACCGGGCGATACGGGAAAGAGAGTTACGTATTGGTTATCAAAAATTTGGCAATCTGGGGATTCTCAAGGCGCGACAGTCGCTTGAAAAACAGCTGGCCGGGAAGGGCGTCAGCGTATTGTGGAGCGAGTTTCCGGCCGGTCCCCAGCTGCTTCATGCGCTGAACAACCGCGAAATAGACTTTGGCACCACGGGAGAAGTCCCGCCGCTGTTTGCTCAGGCAAATAACAGCTCAATGGTTTACGTCGCGTGGGAACCCGCCGCGCCGCAGAGCGTGGCGCTGATGGTGGCAAAGGATAGCGGAATTGACAGCATTGCGGCGCTGAAGGGCAAGCGCATTGTGGTGAATAAAGGTTCAAACGTTCACTTTCTGCTGCTACAAATCCTCGATGAAGCCGGTTTAGCGCTGGATGATGTGCGAATTGTCTATGCTCCGCCTAAATATCCGCTCACGCCTGGCGAACTGGCTGCTGTCGACGCCTGGATGATGTGGGACCCCCTGCTAAGCGATGCCGAACAGGGCGGGCAGCTTCAGGTTATCGCGAATGGCGTGGGGCGGGTTCATAACCATCAGTTTTATCTTGCCGACCGGGCATTCACCCAGCACTCCGGCGACCTGGTGCAAGTCCTGATGTCTGCTCTGGAACAGGCCGGGCGCTATATTGATGGTCACCGGCGCGAAGCCGCGGCGCTGCTGTCTGTTGAGCTTGGCATCCCCGCTGGCTCACTGGTCCACGCCCTGGAAAGGCGCAGCCATCAAACGCAGCGGATGAATTTAGCCATTATCCGCGAGCAGCAGAGGATCGCCGATCGTTTCTATGCGTTAGGGCTTCTTCCTCGCGCCATAAAAGTGCGTGATGCCGTCTGGCAGCAATGACCATTTTTAGCTAAGCATAGGATTTTTTGTCGCTAAGCCGTTAAGTCCGTGTTTGCTATGTTGCGCTAATTACAACATCACTCAGGAAAAAGAGATGAAGAAACTTTTATTAAGCGCGCTATTCGTTGCTGCGCAGGCCGCTTTTATTTTCAACACGCAGGCGGAAGAGGCACCAAAAACACTCAATATTGGTTTTCAAAAAGCCAATATTTTTGCCCTGCTGAAATATCGGGGGACGCTCGACAGCGACTTTAAAAAGCAGGGCATTGCCGTGCATTGGGTTGAGTTTCCCGCTGGTCCGCAAATGCTGGAAGGGCTGAACGTCGGCAGTATTGATATGGCGGCGACCGGGGACGCGCCCCCAACGATCGCGCAGGCTGCAAAAGCCGATCTGGTTTATCTCGCACACTCTCCGGCAAACCCCAAAACGGAAGCCATCCTCGTCCCGCAGGATTCCGCCATCAAAAACGTCGCCGATCTGAAGGGTAAGCGTGTAGCGCTGAATAAAGGTTCGGATGTTAATTATCTGCTGGTGGCCGCGCTGGAAAATGCCGGGCTGAGTTATAAAGATATTACCCCGGTTTATTTACCGCCGGCAGACGCACGCGCGGCTTTCCAGCGCGGCGCGGTTGATGCGTGGGTTATCTGGGACCCTTATTATGCGGAAGTCGAGACTAACGCTAAGGCGCGCCTGATAAAGAATGCTGAGGGTCTGGTTCCGCATTACACCTTTTATCTGGCCAGCCGTAAGTTTGCCGATACCTATCCTGAAACCGCGAAGCAGGTTATCGATCGGCTTGGCGCCTTAAGTCGCTGGGCCAACCAGAATCAGCAGGAAGCCGCGAAAATCTTATCCCTCTCTACCGGGCTGGCTCAGCCTGTCTGGGAACGTGCGCTGGCGAGAATGCCGTTTGGCGCCGAGCGGATGACGCCGGAAGTGTTTAAGGAACAGCAGAAGCTGGCCGATAAATTTACCCAAATCGGCCTGCTGCCGGTTAAAGTTGATATCAGCAGCGCAACCTGGTCAGAAGATAAAAAGTAAGGTGATGCCCGGGCACTTCGCTGAGGTGCCCGGGAAATGCGTTAGCGGAGCATCTCAGGTCTCAAGGTTTTTTATCATTCGTTGTAATGACGACACGAGCGCAGAACACTCCTCGTCACTCATCCCGTTGGTTGCCTGTTCAACTACATCAAAAAGGCTTTCTTTAACCTGTGGAAGCGTCACCCGCGCCTGCCTGGTAAGCGAAATGTAACTTGATCGTTTATCCACCGGGTGCGGTTTACGCACTATCAGGCCATCCCGCTCCATCCTGACCAGCAAAGCGGCCATTGTCGGTTGTTCAACGCTGGCATAATCCGCCAGCTGCTTTTGTTGCATATCGCCTTTTTCCTCCAGCGCGATTGCCACAGGAAGATAGGCCATACCAAAGTTAAGCGGACGCAGACGTTGTTCAAACGTGCGCATCAGCAGGCGGGATGCCTGATTTATCCAGAAAGTGGCAATGGTTTCTGGTGCCCATTGTGCATTGCGATTGATTTTCATAGTATGCTATGTACTATGTATAGCATGCTATGTACAAGTAAAAATACCGCTTCTCTCAACATCAGATAAGGAATAGATATGGGCGCACCAGATAAAAACAGTGACTTCGATGAGGCGTATCGCTCAGGTATCGGGCATCTTATGTGGACGGATGTCCGTGTTCCGGCGGAGCTTAAAACACTTATTCAGGAAACTTCCCCTGAAAATGCGCTGGAACTTGGCTGCGGTATCGGCCTGTTTTCTGACTATTTCGCCAGGCAGGGGGTCAGGATGACTTCCGTTGACTTCTCAGCCGTGGCGATTCAGAAAGCCCGGGATCGCGTCCGGGAAAATTATCCCTCACCGGATTTTCATGTTGGAGATGTCACTCACCTTGATGGTATCGCTGGACCCTTCGACGTCTCTTTTGACGTAGGCTGTTTTCACTGTCTTGATCTGCCGGGACAGTTAAAATATGCATCTGAAGTCAGTCGCCTTCTGAAGCCGGGGGGAACCCATCTGATCTGGGCGATGGATAATTCTCCCCGGGACATGGAAATGTCACCCGCCGTCATCGCAAAAGTATTTGGCCAGCATTTTGAATTAGTGAGTGCAGAAAAAAAACGCCGGCGCTTTGTCCGGTCGCACTGGTACAGGTTATTAAAAAATCATATTTAATTTAAGCCAGCCAGGACGACTAGAATGCCTGTCATGACATCTATTAAGGCAAATTGACACCATGTCCGTAGCGGAAAATCTTGATATCGAACTCCTGCGTACTTTTATCGCCGTGGCCGATTTGCACACCTTCAGCAAAGCCGGTATCCGTTTAGGGCGAACGCAGGGGGCAGTAAGCCAGCAGATGCAACGGCTGGAAACGCTGGTCGGCACGGCGCTGTTTGAAAAAGAGGGCAGAACCAAACGCCTGACGCAGCATGGCCAGCATCTGCTGAGCTATGCGCGGGATCTGCTGTTACTTAATGATGATGCGCTTCGCTCGTTAAAAGACAGTCGCTTTTCCGGCGTACTGCGTATTGGCTCGCCACATGATGTGGCAGACACCCTGTTGCCGACGCTGCTCAGCCAGATTGCGCGTTGGGCTCCGTCACTCAATATTGAGCTGGACGTTGGCCGCAGCCCCTTTTTGATGGAAGCGCTGCATCGTGGCGAAGTGGATATGACGATTTCAACCCGTTTCGATCCTCAACTGGAAGGCGTGCTGCTAAGAACGTCGCCGACCGTGTGGATCTGTTCAGCGCAGTATCAGCATCGCCCTCATTCTCCACTGCCGCTGATCCTCGCGGACTACCCCAGCATTTTTCGCCGGGTGGCGATTGAGGCGCTGGATGCCGCGCAGGTTCGCTGGACACCGGCTTATACCACCTCCAACCTGTTAGGCATCAAAGCAGCGGTGAAGGCCCGGTTAGGCGTTACCGCACGGAGTATTGAACTGCTGGACAGCGAAATGCGCGTGCTGGGTGAGAGCGATGGCTTGCCCCGTTTGCCAGACACGCAGTTTTTCCTCTGGATAAGGCCCGGCACCAATCAGACGCTGGTAAAGCAGGCGTTTGAACTGTTGGCGAGTGGCTTCAGAGCGCAGCAGCATCCGCAATAATATTAGGTGATGAGGAAAACCTATTAGCATTCAGGATAGGTTTTTAGTGCGCCGAAGCAGGTCGATCCTGAAATATTTATTATTTATCATTGTGTTAATTAAAGTTAACGGCTGGCGAAGCCGTCCATTGCTTATAAAAGCATAAAAATATATCCATTTCTCATTTCAGTACCCTAAATCCCCTCACTAGTATTGGCCCATCATCAACCATACCGGGCCGAACATGACTTCGCTTTATTCAGGTTTTGACGACGTTTCCCCCGCAGATATCGTGGGCAGCCCGCTGCACAGCGTGCTCCAGCAACCGTTTTTGCTGGGCCTGTTTCTGCCCATTCAGAACGGCGGCTGGAGCCCTTCACGGCTGGAACGCACCACTGACTGGCACTTTGACTATAACAAACGGCTGACCCTCGACGCGGAAGCGCTGGGGTTCGATTTGGTCTTCGGCCTTGCGGAGTGGAATCCGAAGGGCGGCTACGGCGGCGAAATCCGCTATCGCGAACACAGTATCGACCCGTTTATGACCACGGCGGCGTTGAGCGCGGTGACCTCCCGCATCCTGCTGATTTCTACCCTGCATATTTTATATGGGCCATGGCATCCGCTGCACCTGGCGCGTTTTGGCGCCTCGCTGGATCTGATTTCAGGCGGGCGTTGGGGGCTGAATATGGTCACCGGCAATCAGGACAGCTATGCCCGTATGTTTGGTGCGCCGCAAATTGAGCACGATACGCGCTACCGCATGGCAGAAGAGTTTGTCGCGCTGCTCAAACGTTACTGGCTTGATGACCAACAGGTGACCTTCAGGGGGGAATTCTGGTCGAGCGAAGAGGGCTGGGTAACGGCCAAACCGCGCTATGCGCGACCGCTGCTGGTCAATGCCACCGGCTCCCAGGCAGGGATTGATTACGCGTCTCGTCACTCTGACCTGGTCTTTATCACCAGCCCGGCGGGGGCAGAGATTGAGGCCGCGCTGGCGGCGCTGCCCGCGCACACGGCGCGTATCAGAGCCGCTGCCGCGTTACAACAGCGCACGCTGCGAACGTTAATCAATCCAATGGTCATCTGCCGCCCCACGGAGAAAGAGGCGTGGGATTACTACCGCGCCATTGTTGCCGCGCAGGACGAAGTCGCGGTGGATAATTTCTTCGCGTCTTCAAGAAAGCGCGATAGCCAGGCCTTTCTCGGCCATCAGCGCGACCAAAAAATCGTTGGCGGCAATATTCAGCTGGTCGGCTCACCGGAACAGATAGTTGCTTATATGCAGCGTCTGCAACAGGCAGGCTGCGATGGCGTGCAGGTGGCATTTTACGACTACGCGCCCGATCTTGCTTACTTCGGCGAAGCGGTACTGCCGTTGATGAAACAAGCGGGGCTGCGCCTGTGAAGCCGTCACGCTTCAAACTGCATCCGCTGCTGGCCCGGCTGTTACAGGCGCTGCCGGTGGCGTTTATGGTTATCATCCTTAATTTTTTCCTGCTGAAAAGCGTGCCCGGCGACCTGGCCGACGTGATCGCCGGGGAAGCGGGGGCCGCAACGCCGGAATTTATGGCACAGCTGCGCAGCCAGTTCGGCAGCGACCAGCCCCTGATGATTCAGTTCTTCTCCTATCTGAAAAACGTGCTCAGCTTTGATCTCGGCTGGTCGTTTCGCTATAGCGAATCGGTGACGCAGCTGATCGCCGAACGGCTCTCATCCACGCTGCTGCTGATGGGGGTTGCGCTGCTGATCGCCGTGATGCTGGGGACAATGCTGGGGGTGATTGCGGCAGTAACGCGCAGGACCGTCGTTGAACGTTTCATTGGCCTGATCGCCACGTTGGGTTTTGCCATGCCGGTGTTCTGGCTTGGGCTGATGGTGGTGGTGGTGTTTACCGTAAAACTGGGGTGGCTGCCCTCCAGCGGAGACAGCACCATGGGGGCCGATTTATCCGGCTTCGCCCGGTTCTGGGACGTGACGCGCCATCTGCTGATGCCTGCTGGATGCCTCGCCTTTAGTTATCTCGCGCTCTATATCCGCCTGATGCAGGAGTCGGTTCGCGGCGTAGCGCTACAGGATTTCGTCCGCACGGCACGCGCCAAAGGGTGCAGCCGTTTCCGCCTGATATGGCGTCATATTATCCCTAACGCATTGCTGCCGGTAGTGACGCTGACCGGCTTACAGTTTGGCGCAATGTTGAGTGGCTCGGTAACGATTGAAACGGTGTTCGCCTGGCCGGGGCTGGGCCAGCTGGCGCTGTCGGCGGTATCCACGCGCGATGTGAATTTGCTGCTGGGCATCTTATTTGTCACCTCGCTGTTTGTGGTGGTCGTGAATCTGCTAACGGAGCTGGTACATGCCGCCCTCGATCCTCGTAGCCGTAGCGGGGGACATTTATGAGTGCGCTCAGTTTGCTGAAACCCAGAGGCATTCATGCCAGCGGCTGGTGCGGAGCCTTCATTTTGCTGCTGATTGTGGCGATTGCCTTACTTGCTCCCTGGCTTACCACCAGCGATCCGACCGCCATGATTGCTCGTCCGTACCTCGCCCCGGGCCAGAGTGCGGCGCACTGGCTTGGCACCGATACGCTGGGGCGCGATATCTGGAGCGGCATTGCCTGGGGGGCGCGCCTGTCGCTGTCAATTGGTCTGTCTGCCGGATTGCTGACGGCTCTGCTGGGCCTGGTCATCGGGACCATCGCCGGTTTCTATGGCGGCTGGGTCGACAACCAGCTGATGCGCATTACCGAGCTGTTTCAGATCATGCCTTCGCTGCTGTTCACGCTGGTGCTGGTGCTGATCCTCGGCCCAACCGTTTCGACCATTACATTCGGTATTGCCGCCACATCCTGGCCTAATGTTGCGCGCATCGCGCGTGGCGAAGCCCGTCGACTGCGGAACCTCGACTTTGTGCTGGCCGGTAAAGTGATGGGGATGCGTGACCTGCACATTTTGTGGCTACACATTTTACCCAACGTATTGATACCGGTAGTGGCGATGCTGGCAATGCTGGTTGGTCATGCCATTTTGACCGAAGCCGCGCTGGCGTTCCTCGGCATGGGCGATCCCAATGTGGTGTCGTGGGGCAGCATGATTGGACAGGGGAGAGACGTATTGCGCAGCGCCGGATATATCTCCGCCATTCCAGGGATCGCCATCTTTATTACCGTTGCATCCCTGAGCCTGCTTGGCCGGGCCATCAATGATGTGATTAATCCGCAACGTGGGAGGCTGCAATAATGGCGCTGTTAGAGGTTAGAAATCTCACCATCACCTACCGTGGTCAGGCTCAGGCTGCCGTAAAGCAGCTGGACTTCTCGATTGAGGCGGGGGAAACGCTGGCGCTGGTCGGCGAATCGGGCAGCGGGAAAACCACCACGGGCTATGCCGTATTAGGACTGTTGCCCGCTGAGGCGATCGTCACGGCCGATCGGCTGGAGTTTGAAGGGCGGGACATCCGCCATTTTAACCAGGCTGAGCTGGGCCGTCTGCGCGGCGGGCGTATTGGGATGATTTTTCAGGATGCGCTTTCGGCGCTTAACCCGCTGATGACGGTCGGCGCTCAAATTGCCGAGGCCGTCCGTTTACATCATCGGGTAGGGCGAAAAGAAGCCAAATTCCGGGCGCTGGCGCTGCTGCGCCAGGTACGAATTCCGATGGCGGATGAGCGCTACGCCAGCTATCCGCATCAGCTGTCGGGCGGTATGCGCCAGCGCGTGGTGATCGCCATGGCTCTGGCCGGCAACCCGGCATTACTGATTGCCGATGAGCCAACCACCGCGCTTGACGTCACTATTCAGGCGCAAATCATCCGGTTGCTTGCTGCGCTACAGCAAGAGACCGGCACCGCCATCTTGCTGATTACCCATGATTTAGGCGTAGTGGCAGAACTGGCCGATCGCGTGGCCGTGCTGCGTAATGGCGAATGCCTGGAAACCCAGCCAGCAGCGCGGCTGTATCAGCAGCCGCAGCACGCCTACACCCGCCAGTTGCTCAATGCCCGGTCGGTGGCAGGAGGCCAGCTATGAGCCGTTTACTGGATGTGCGGGAACTGACGGTGCGCTATGCCACGCCAGCGGCCACCTTCACCGCGGTCGATCGCGTCAGCTTTCATATCGATCGGGGAGAGGTTCTCGCGCTGATTGGCGAATCCGGCTGCGGTAAAACCTCGCTGGGCAAGGCACTGGTAGGGTTGCAGCAGGTGCAGGAAGGCGACATCCACTTTCGTGACACTAATCTGGCGGCGTTATCGCCGCGCCAGCTGCGTCCACTGCGGCGGGCGATCCAGATGGTGTTTCAGGACCCGCTGTCAGCACTGGACCCACGTCAGCGCGCGGTGAATGCCGTTGATCTGCCGTTGAGCCTGCACAGCGGCCTGTCGCGTCAGGCGCGTCGGGAGAAAGCCGCACGGCTTTTTAACGATGTGGGCCTGGATAGCGCGCTGATGGATCGTTTTCCCCACCAGCTTTCTGGCGGGCAGCGTCAGCGTCTGAACATCGCCCGTGCGCTGGCGCCGGAACCGGCGCTGATTGTTTGTGATGAACCCGTGTCGGCGCTTGACGTCAGCCTGCAAAAACAAATTGTCGATCTTCTGCAGGCGCTGCAACAGCAAACCGGCGTCTCAATTCTCTTCATCAGCCACGATATTTCCGTGGTTGAACGAATTGCCACACGCATAGCCGTGATGTACGCCGGGCACATTGTTGAAGTCCTGCCCAGGGAGAACATGTGGAGCCACGCGGCGCATCCCTATACCCGCCTGTTGCTGAGCACCATTCCCGGCGTCAGCCCCGATCGGCGGCGCCTGCGCCAGGCCCCGCCTGACGAAGAGTCGCCGGTAAATCCCTACGAAATCAGTCAGGGCTGCCGTTTTCAACAGCGTTGCCCAAACGTGCAGGCAGATTGCCGGACGCAGACGCCAGTTCTGTCCCGGCAGAGGGACGGCCATTCTGTGGCTTGCCACCATCCGCATCTTCCAGCAGAGCCGTCGTTAATCATCAGGAGAGCCATATCATGACGGAGTTACATTCAGCACGTCCCCTCGACACGCCGGAGGTCGGGGAATTACTCACGGCAACGCGAGAACTGTCGGCGCGGCTGACCACACAGTCTTCTGCCCGAGATGCAGGACGCACTCTGCCTTTCGACGTGTTCGCGGAGATTCGTCAGCTGCGACTCGGCGCGCTGCGGGTGCCGACGGCGGTTGGCGGCGCGGGAGGAAGCTGGGTCGACGTGGCGCAGCACTATATAACGCTGGCTCGTGGCGATGCCAGCGTTGCGCAGGCGTTTTTAGGGCATGTGGTGTTTGTGGAACGCCTTCGCCTGATGGGCACGGCGGCACAGCAGCACGCATTTCTTCCGCTGGCAGCGGCAGGCTATCTTTTTAGCGGCGCGGCCGCCGAGCGCGGCGGTCAGTTTCGTGGCGAGCTGCAAACCCGCCTTACCGCCGAAGGCGATCATTTCCGGTTAAACGGTGTTAAGTACTACAGCACCGGCGCGTTATTTGGTGACTGGCTGAAGATCCGCTGCCTGAATGCTGACAACCAGCTGGTCTCCGCCATTGTGCCCGCCAACCGACCGGGCATCATTCGCCATGATGACTGGAACGGCATGGGGCAGCGCTGCACGGCCAGCGGCACCACCGAACTGCATAACGTCTGGGTTGATAAGGCTGAGGTACTGATGATGGAGCCGTGGCGCACTCAGCGTCATCACGCGGGCGCCACCGCGCAGATTATTCACTGTGCGATAGATGCGGGCATTGCACTGGCGGCGCTGGACGATGCGCTTGAATTCGCTCGTCAGCATGTCCGTCCGGTTAAAGAGAGCGGCGTGACCAAAGGCAGTGAAGATCCCTATTTACTGCATACCGTTGGCGAGATGTCGGCGCATTGTCGGGTTGCGCAGGCGCTGGTGTTAAGTGCTGCCGCTAAGCTGGAAAAGGCTGCCGCCGCCCGTTTTGCTGGACAGCCGACCACGCTGTGCGAGCAGCTGGCTGCCGAAGCCTCCCTGGCCGTTGCCGAAGCCAAAACCGTCTCAACGCGTGCTTCTCTGACCGTTTCTCAGTGGCTGTTTGATATCGGTGGCGCTTCGGCAACGCTGCGCACCCGCAATCTTGACCGCCACTGGCGCAATGCTCGCACGCATACCACCCACGATCCGCTGGCCTATAAATACCGCACGCTGGGGGATTATTACGTTAATGGCGAGTTACCGCCGCTGACTTTTTCTTATTAATGAATCAAAAAACTTAATCAGGGGTTTCGCATGGATTCTTCAGACTTGTTGCATCTTAGCCGTCGCCGTCTGCTGGAAATGATGGCTATCAGCGGTGGCGCATTGGCCGCCTCGGGCTTTCTTCCCTCGGCGATTGCAGCCCAGGTTAGCAGTCACGCCTCCGGCGATGGCGTCATTAAAGGCGGTACGCTGTTCGCCAACGTGACGCCGGAACCTGCCGGACTGGTGGCGGGGATCAATATCTCAAGCCCGGCGGTAGTGGTGTCTTCCAGCATTTTTGACGGGCTGGTCACTTACGATAAAGATTACAAACCCCAGCCTCAGCTGGCCGAGTCGTGGGAACAGTCGGCGGATGGTAAATCCATCACTTTCCATCTGCGTAAAGGCGTGAAGTGGCACGATGGTCACCCCTTTACCTCCGCCGATGTGCAATGGTCGATCCTGAATGTGGTGAAGAAAACTCACCCTCGCGGGGCGTCTAACTTTGCCAAAGTGACGGCAGTTGAAACCCCGGACGATCACACGGTGATCCTGCGTCTCACCGGCGCGGCGCCGGTACTGTGGTCCGTGCTGTTTGGTACTGAAACGCAGATTGTGCCGAAGCATCTGTATGAAGGGACCAACCCGCTGACGAATCCGTGGAACGTGAAACCGATCGGCACCGGCGCCTTTAAATTCAAAGAGTGGGTGCGCGGCAGTCATATTGTGCTGGAACGCAACGAAGACTACTGGGATACGGGAAAACCGTATCTGGATCGGATCATCTTCAAAATGCTGCCGGATGCCGGGGCGCGCAGCGTGGCGCTGGAGAGCAACGAAATTCAGTTCGCGGCCAACAACCCGGTTGCGGAGAGCGACGTTGCGCGCCTCGCCGCCGAACCTAATCTGGTACTGGACACCGAGGGCTGGCAGGTTCCGGCACCGATCTTCTTCTTTGATTTCAACTTCCGCCGAAAAACCTTCCAGGACGTGCGCGTGCGCAAAGCCTTTGCTCATGCTATCGACAGAAAAGGGCTGGCGGATATTGTCTGGTACGGGCTGGCGAATGTGGCGGAAAGCTGCGTGCCGAGTTTCCAGAAACAGTTTTTCAAGCCGGGATTGCCGCAGCATGAGTTTTCGCCGGAAAAAGCCGAGCAGTTGCTGGATGACGCGGGGCTGAAACGTGGGCCGGACGGCGTGCGGCTGCGCATCAACCATATTACCGAGGTTTCCTATGGCCAGGTTTATTTACGGGCAGCGGAGTATATGCAGCAGCAGCTTAAACACGTAGGGATTGAGGTTGAACTGATCAATCTGGAACTGGCCGCGATGATCCGGCGCGTGTTTGGCGAATATGACTTCGATACCTTTTCTCAATGGTATTCCGCCTATCCCGACCCGCAAATTGGCGTGACGCGGCGCTTCTGGAGCAAAAATATCAAGCCCGGCACGCCTTCCAGTAATGACTCTGGCTACAGCAATCCGGAGATGGATCGCATCATTGAAGGCATCCAGCAGGAGGGCGATGTGGAAAAACGCCAGCAGTATATCTGGCAGATGCAGGAGCTGGTGCAGACTGACGTCGCCTCTGTCAACTTGCTGGAGCTGAAGTTCTTTGGCTTCTATTCGAAAAAACTCCAGGGGTTGCGCAAGGGGCCGATGCTGTTCTATTCCACGCTTGCCGATGCCTGGCTGGAGAAGTGATCATGGGCGCACCCGTTTTAAATTCAGTAACGCTGTTGACCCAGGCGCAGATCCTCGGTCAGCAACTTGCCGAAGAGTCGGCAGAGTATGACCGGAGCGGTGAAGCGAACTTTTCCGCTTTCGAACGCATCAGCCAGCTGCGTCTGGGGGCATTACGCGTCCCGGTTGAGTATGGCGGTGCCGGAGGATCGATACCGGAGCTGGCGCGGCTGGTTGCCGCGCTGGCGAAGGGTGACCCTTCAGTCGCGCAGGCCATGCTGCCGCATTTTGTGTTTGTCGAACGTACTCGCCTGATGGCAACGCCGGAGCAATGCGCCAGATTCCTGTCGCAGGTGGCGCAGGGAACCTTAGTTGGCGGGGCGTCCGCGGAGTTGGGCGGCCAGTATCGTGGGGAAATGCGTACGCGGCTTACGCGTCATGGCGATGCGTATCGCCTCAGCGGTGAAAAACACTACAGCACCGGCGCGCTCATGGGACAGCTGTTAAAAGTGCTGGCGCTGGATGATAACGACCAGTCGGTGCTTGTGGTGATCCCCGCCGATCGTCCGGGCGTGGTGCGCCATAGTGACTGGTCCGGCATGGGGCAGCGCGGCACGCTCAGTGGCCGGACTGAACTTCATGATATCAAGGTCGAAGAGCACGAAGTCATGCGGGTTCATCGCTGGCAGCAGCAGCGACATCATACCGGTTCAGCCTCACAGATTGTGCACTGTGCCATTGAAGTGGGCATTGCGCAGGCGGCGCTCAGCGATGCTGCCGGTTGGGCAAGGAGCAAAGTCCGCGCGGTAAAAGAGAGCGGGCTGCCGCAGGGCAATAAAGACCCTTACTTATTGCATAAAGTGGGTGAAATCGCCGCCCGTACGCACGGTGCGGAAGCGCTGGTGCTGCTGGCGGCGGAGCAGATTGAACTGGCATCGGACGCCCGTTTTTCAGGCGCCGCCCCGGAAGAGATCGAGCAGCTCGCCATTGATGCTGCCGTTATTACCGCGGAAGCCAAAGCGATTGTTACAGAGGCGGCTCTCTTTGCCTGCCAGACACTTTTTGATGTCGGCGGCGCGTCTATGACGCTTCGTAAACACGGTCTGGATCGTCACTGGCGTAATGCGCGGACCCACACCACGCACGATCCTGTTGCCTGGAAGTACCGTGCCATCGGTGACTTCCGCGTGAATGGCTGCCCGCCGCCCATAAGCTATCTCTATTAATTCTCCACTGAAGGACTGACGTAATGAGTGCAGATATTACTGTTACCCAGCTTGAGCGCTGGCTGGGTGATGGGCAGGAACTGGCCATTTTTGATCTACGTGAACACGGCGAATATGGGGAAGGCCACCTGTTTTTCGCTGTGCCGCTTCCCTACAGCCGTCTTGAGCTGGATGTCAGCCGGTTGGCACCTAACCGCCATGTCCGCATTGTGGTGTATGACGACGGCGTGAGCGGCGTGGCGGCCGCCGCTTTAAACCGTTTAAAAGCGCTGGGATACCAGCAGGTTTTCCTGTTGTCAGGAGGAACCCAGGCCTGGGAAAAAGCCGGATACAGTCTGTTTGAAGGGGTGAATGTTCCTTCCAAAACTTTTGGCGAGCACATTGAAGCACTACGGCATACGCGATCCCTCTCCGCTGAAGCACTTCAGAAGCGGATTAACAGTGGCGAGCCTTTGCTGATTCTGGATGGCCGCCCCTTTAGCGAATATCAGAAAATGAGTATTCCCGGCAGCATCTGCTGCCCCAATGGCGAGCTGAGTGCGCGTTTTGACGACCTGGCGGCGGATGACAGCACGCCGGTGGTGATCAACTGTGCCGGGAGAACGCGAAGTATTATTGGCGCGCAGACGCTGATTGACTTAGGCGTTAAGAACCCAGTCTACGCCCTGGAAAACGGCACCCAGGGTTGGATGCTGGCAGACTATACGCTTGAGCATGGGCAAAGCCGTCGCTATCAGGAGGAGATGGCCGTCACCCCCGAGCGAGTCAAGCGTGCCTGCGCGCTGGCGGAATCTGCAGGCGTCAGTTGGGTGTCACCAAAACAGGTCAGGGCGTGGCAGGATGAACAGCAAACCGTTTATCTGCTGGATGTGCGTACTGAGAAAGAGTTTAACGCAGGCGCAATACCGGGCGTGCAGTATGCTCCGGGTGGCCAATTGCAGCAGGCTACCGATCAGTATGTGGGGGTGCGCAATGCGCGTCTGGTGCTGATTGACTCGGAAAGTGTCAGGGCACCGGTCACCGCCTACTGGCTACGGCAGATGGGGCATCAGGCTTATGTCCTTAACGGGGGCGTTGCCGTGGCCCGGCAGGCAACCCAGCCGTTGCAAAACCCGCTCACCGCGCCGGAATTAGCAGAAATAAGCGCGGCGCAATTAAACGATCGGTTACGGGCGTCACATCCGGTAGAAATATGGGATATTCGCAGCAGCCAGGCTTATAAAGAGGGGCATCTTCCCGGCAGTAAATGGATTTCCCGTGCTCATATTATCGGTAGCGATGTGAGCGATGTTGTGCTTATCAGCGATGATCCGCAGCAGGCTGGCTGGTATTCCCTCGAATTGCCGCCAGCCAGTCGTATAAATCTGTTGGCTGGCGGCATGGCAGAGTGGCGAGCCGCGGGAGGTGAAGTCGTCGCCTCTGCGGATTATCCATCAGATGCAGAGCGTATTGATTATCTGTTTTTTACCCATGACCGGCATCATGGCAACAAATCAGCGGCACGCCAGTATCTCGAATGGGAAGTGGGTTTGTGGCAAAGGTTGCATGTCAGTGAGAAGGCGGCGTTTAAGCCTCTGACGGAACGCTAAATCCCTCACGCGCCTGCTGTCACGTTTACCCCCCAACTTCATTCAGCTTCATCGTAGGCGCGTCGTGAAGCTTCTATATCCTGCCATGTGTCGCGAATCCACTGGGTAAAGCCCGCCAGCGGTGCCAACATGGAGCGCCCTCGTTCGGTCAACTCGTATTCGACGCGAGGCGGCAGTTCAGGGTAGTAGTGGCGCGAAACCAGTCCATCCCGTTCAAGGTTGCGCAAAGTCAGCGTCAGCATGCGTTGCGAGATGTCCGGGATGCCCCGTCGAAGCACCCCGAAACGCATCGGGGTATATGGATAGAGAGATAAGAACGAAATAACCAAAATTGTCCACTTGTCTCCCAGTCGGGCTAATACACTCCCGGGAGCACAAGGCGTCAGTACCGGGCCTCCGGGCGTATGTAGAACAGGTCGACCATTGACCTCATCTGGCATCATGGTCTGTCCATCTTCAGGAATACTCTCCATTGGTTATCTCTCTGTAACTCAGTATCAAAAAAGTGCCGTCTTGCGGAAATGTCATGATAGTTCAAAATGAGAACCTTCAAAAGTTACTATGGGTTACTGAAATGCAACAGTCTTTGGAATTTTTGGTTTTTGGTGCTACCGGGCAGCAGGGCGGTGCTGTGGCAAGAGCGTTGAAAGCCAGGGGGGAAACGGTACGTGCCTTCGTCAGGGATGCCCAAAGCCATAAAGCAAGAGCTCTTGCCGAACAGGGCATCAAACTGGTTGTGGGCGATCTGTTTGACCGTGCCTCGATTGAGCGGGCGATGCAGGGCGTCGACCGTGTGTTTAGCGTGCAGACCAGTTCGCCATCCGGCCTGGTGTCAGACGAACAGGAGGTGATGCAGGGCAAAGCAATCGCCGATAGTGCGGTTGCAGCAAACGTTGAATTCATCGTGTACTCTTCGGGCGGAGCGGCGGGAAAAGGTCTGACCGGCATGGGGCATTTCGACAGCAAGTCCCAGATAGAGGAGCACATTCGCGGCCTGCCGATCGCCGCTACGATCACGCGTCCGGCCAGCTTTATGGAGATGATGCTGCTGCCTGGTATGGGATTGAACACGGGTGTATTCACCTTTTTCATGCATCGGGATCAGCCTATGCAGATGATTGCGCTTAACGATCTTGGCCGAATTAATGCCGAAATCCTATGCCACCCGGAGCGTTACGCAGGTCAGGCGTTGGAGCTCTCAGGGCAGAGTATTACCGGCAAAGACTTGGAGTGCGCTTTCTCGCTTGCTGCAGGCCACCCAATTCGCTATCAGCGGTTTTCAGAAGAGTTGCTGGCAGGCAACGTGTTCCTGAGAAAACTGACGGAACTTGTGGACAACGGCGTGGTTGCAGGAATTGCAGATATCCCAGCCTTAGAGAGAGAGTTCGGTCCGATGTTGACACTGAAAGAATGGCTTGCGGGGGCGGGAAAAGCTCCTTTTGACGCTGCGCTGAATATGGCAACTGCTGATATTGCATTGAGATAACACCGTCTGCAGGAGTGCGGCTGCGCTCCTTCAGGTTATGGCATTCATCACTCTGGACCACAGACCCGACGTCAATTGCAGATGCAGTTGGAAGATTTCCTATCCTCGGGGTCTGGAGTTAAAGTCAGATCCACTAACAAAAATTAATCCTGCGGTTTTTCAGCATCCTGCTGGAGCAACCGGTCTCGTTTGTCGAAGATGCTCGTCATTTCCTCCATGTTCTCAGTGCCCCAACTGCACAGCGGGATGATCGCCTCGGCCAGGCTGCGGCCGAGCGGGGTCAGCTTGTAGTCCACGCGCGGCGGCACTTCCTGGTAGTCGGTCCGCGCCAGTACGCGATCGGCTTCCAAATCCTTCAATTGCTGGATCAGTACCTTATCGCTAACGCCCTGGATCAAGCGCTTGAGCTCGCCGTAGCGCTTCGGACCGTCGCGCAGGAAAAAAAGGATCAGCGGTTTCCACTTGCCCGAGATGATGCGAAGCGTGGCGCCGAGCCCGCAGGATAAGCCGATACCACAGGTTTCAGGTTGAGAAGATTGGGTCATTTTTTTTGATACTTACCAAAAGGTGCATACTTGACCTCAGGTTATCAGAATCGCACACTGGCCCGCAAGTAAGCCGTTACCTGATTCCGTACAACTCAAACGAAGGGTGCATGATATGAACAGACTGGATGGAAAGACCGCAGTGATCACCGGGGGCGCTACCGGCATCGGTCGCGCCGCAGCAAAGCGCTTTATCGAGGAGGGCGCCTTCGTCTTCATCTTTGGCCGTCGGCAGGAAGCGCTCGACGCCGCGGTGGCAGAGCTGGGGCCCAATGCCCGCGCGGTGAAAGGCTCGGTTTCCGATCTTGATGACCTGGATCGACTTTACGCGTCGGTGAAGGATGAGCGCGGAACCCTCGACATCGTCTTCGCCAATGCCGGAGCGGGAAGCCAGCTTGCGCTTGGCAAGATCACTGGCGAGCACATCGACGAAATCTTTGACACCAATGTGAAGGGGGCGATCTTCACGGTTCAGAAGGCTTTGCCGCTGATGGGCGAGGGCGGTTCGATAATTCTGACTGGTTCGAGCGCTGGCACCACGGGCGCTCCGGCATTCAGCGCCTACAGTGCGAGCAAGGCGGCGGTGCGTAATCTCGCTCGGACCTTTGCGCTGGATCTGAAGGGCACCGGTATCCGGGTAAACGTGCTGACGCCAGGGCCGACGGCAACTGAACTCGCTAAGGAAGCGCTAGGCGAGGAGGGCATGAAGGTCTTCGCCGCGATGAATCCGCTTCAGCGCATGGCCGATCCCGCGGAGCTCGGGGCGGCGGCGGCCTTTCTCGCATCGGACGACAGCAGCTTCATGACCGCCAGCGAAGTTGCTGTCGACGGCGGCCTGGCGCAAATCTGACCGGCTACGCCCGACCGGTCACGCATTCGATAGCGAGGCCGCAGGGCGTAGTAGTCAATCTGAGGAGCAGTTAAGTTGATACTGCCCTTAATTTCGCCCCTGCTGACGTAGCAAATAGATAAAATAGGGCGCGCCAATAAAGGTGGTCAGCAGCCCTGCCGGGATCTGATTCGGAAACATCAGGATGCGGCCGCACCAGTCGGCAATCAGCATCAGTAGTCCCCCGATGATTGCTGCCATACCCAGCTGCGGTACGGCGCGGCGAAAGCCCATCATGCGCGCCATATGCGGTGACATCAGCCCGATAAAACTCAGTGGTCCGACGGTTAGCGTTGCGCCAGCCGTTAACACTGAAGCCAGCAGCAGGATAGTCAGGCGAGCGCGGACCAGCGGTACGCCTGACGAGCGGGCGCTGTCGTTGCCCAGAGGCAGAATATTTAGCCAGCGGCTGCACAATGGCGTCAGCGCCAGTAGCAGCAGCGTTAGCAGAGCGCTGGCTACGGCCTGTGCGGGTTGCACACCATAGGTTGAGCCGGAAATCCAGGCCAGCAGATTACCGAGGCGAGGATCGCCGCTTGCCAGCAGCAGCGAAATCGCGGCAGAGAACAGCGTGCCTAGTGCTATGCCAGCCAGCAACAGGCGCTGACTGGAAAAGTGCTGACGACCCGCGACCAGCAGGATCACTGCCAGCGTCAGGGCTGCCCCGGCACTGCCGGCATACAGCATTGAGCTAAAGCCTGCGGCAGGCAGTAAAAACATCATCACGATTGTCGCGGATGCCGATCCGGCGCTAATGCCGAGCACCTCCGGGCTGCCCATCACATTGGCAGTCAGTTTCTGAATCAGCGTACCGGCTAGTGCCAGCATAACACCGGCACTCAGCGCTGCGAGAGTGCGCGGCCAACGCCACGGCAACAGCTGTCCAATATTGCCTCCAGCCCAGCTGATACCATGGCTGTTACGCCCCACCATCAGTACGATCGCCAGTGCAAAGAATAACAACAGCGTCCCCCCAGCAATCCATATACCTGGCCGCTGACGCTCCTTCAGCAGGCCGTTGCGGCTGGCGATCTCCGTATGGCGCAACTTCGGTAACAGCCACAGCAGGACGGGCGCGCCAAGCAAAGCAGTGGCGGCTCCGGTAGGGACTTCCTGCCATACCTGTGCCAGCAACACCATGGACTGGTCGGAGATCCACAGCAGCAGCGCACCCGTCAGCGGGGCCAGTAACATTCGCGAGAGCAGACGACGCGCACCGAAAAGTTTAGTCAGTAAAGGGGCAAACAGACCGATAAAACCGATCACCCCGACTGCACTGACCATCAGCGCGCTCAGGGCGATCGCCAGTACCAGCGCCGCCAGCCGGGCAGCGCTCAGCCCCAGCCCGAGGTTGCGGGCGATATCGTCATCGATGCCCAGCAGCGTCAGCGGCCTGACCAGCAGCAGCGCCAGCAACCATCCGGGTAGCAGAAACGGCAGCAGCATCAGCACCTGATGCCAGTCCTGCTGATTCAGCGCGCCGCTGCTCCATAAAAACAGGCTTTGCAGCTCCTGATAATGGAACAACGCCAGCAAGCTGTTAATCGCGCTGCAATACAGGCTCAGCACCAGCCCCGCCAGAATCAGCGTCACCGGCGAGAGCCGTTTCCCCCACGCGGTGCCAAACACCGCCACGCCGACCACCAGTGCTCCTGACAGCGCGGCGAGCGGTTGTCCCAGTGCTCCGCCTGGCAGCATACCGAGACTGGCCATGGTCACGCCCAGCTGCGCCCCGCTGGCAACGCCCAGCGTGGCAGGTTCGGCCAGCGGGTTGCGCAGTACCTGCTGAAACAGGACGCCAGCCAGCGCCAGCCCCGCGCCGATCAGCAGCGACATCACTATCCTTGGCAGCACGCTGTAACGGAACAGGACCTGATGAATATCCGTAGCATTGGGACGCAGCATCGCCGTGGACCATTCACGGTATGGCAACACCTGTCCGGCGTTATAGCTGGACAACATCAGCGCGGCGGCGACAGCCAGCAAAATCGCTAACAGAGGCGTACGTTTTACCATTTTTTATCCAGTTCTTGCAGCATATGGCAAAAGCGCTGAGCAGCGAGCGTGGCGCCAAAAATCCAGATCGCGGGGACAATGCGCAGCGCGTTCTGACGAACGAAAGGGAGAGCCTGCCACAGTGGCGTGGTGCTGATGCGATTGCGGATAGCAGCGTCACCATGATCGAGACAAATCGCCCGTAGCGTGGGTAACATTGCCAGATGTTCAATGCCCACCGTCGCCGTCCCCCAGAAACCGTCTTCACCCTGCCAGGCATTCTCAATGCCCAGCTGTTGCATCACATTGCCAAACAGGCTGCGGTTACCGAGGATCACCGCATGACGCTGATCAATTAACGAAAAAACCAGCAGCGGCTGGCGACGCCAGGCGATCAGCTGTTCGCGGGCCGCGACCAGCTGACGGTCAAACCAGGCAAGATGTAAGCGCGCCTCCTCAGTCTTTCCCAGCCGCCCAGCCAGAGAAAGTAATCCACTGCGTACCTTTGCTAAAGGTTTGCCCTGTTCGTCGGTAAAGGCGAATTCCATCGTCGGGGCAATATTCTGTAGCTGGGCAGCATGAGGTCCGTATCCCTGCGAATAGACAATCAGGTCTGGTTTCAGCTCAGCGATATATTCGAGGTTGGGTTCTGAGCGCTGTCCAACATCAATCAAACCGGCGGGCAGGGCGGGTTCCTTCACCCACAGGCCGTAATCGCGGGTATCCGCTGCGGCCAGCGGCGTCACGCCGAGGGCCAGCAGCATTTCCAGCGGCAGCCATTCAAGGGCGATAATGCGCGGCTGCGGCAGGGCGGCCAGCGCAGGAAATCCGGCCAGCCAGGGAGACAGAGCCAGTGCCGACAGCAAACGCCGTCGACGCAGGTCAATCTCCCCAATCTCCCCGGCCATGGGCCGGGGCAGGAGGCTGTCAGAATGCATAGGAGACACTGACGGAGTAATTACGCGGTTCACCGTAAACGTAGTTGTTCATGTAGGAGTAATAGGTGCGGTCGAATAAATTAGCGATATTAGCCTGCACCGATACCTGTTTGGTCACCTGATAGCGCGCGAACAGGTTAGCCAGCGGGTAGCTGCTCTGATAAACGCGCTGGGTGCTGCCATCTGGCGCAGTGTCATCTTCAAACACGCGGTTCTGCCAGGTGACGCCGCCGCCAACGGTTAACTCCTGTAGCATCGGCAGTTGATAGCGAGTAAACAGTTTGAAAACGGTTTGCGGTTGGTTCGGGTTATACCGCCCATCCGAATCGCGCGCCACATAGCGGGTCGCACCAAAGGTCATTTGCAGGTTATCGGTCAGAGCGCCATTCAGCTCGAATTCAGCCCCTTTGCTGCGCGCGCCTTTGGTTGTTGTATAGGCCTGTTCGCTGCTGTTATTCACATAAACGCCGTTTTCTTCCTGACCAACGTTGTTTTGTTCAATACGGAAGATCGCCACGGTGGCGGTCAAACGGCCATCATACCAGGCAGATTTCAGGCCGGTTTCGTAGCTCTTGCCAGTAACCGGTGACAGATACTGGCCGGAGCTGTCGCGATAGGTTTGCGGCTGGAAGATCGAGGTATAGCTGGCGTAAGCCGACCAGGTATCGTTAATGTCATACACCAGACCGGCATAGGGGGTGATGTTATTTTTATCCATGTTGCCGCTGCTGCCATCGGTGCTGTATTGGGTATAACGTGCCCCCACAATCAGCGACAGCGGGTCGGCCAGCGAGAAGCGCGCCGCGGTGTAGGCCGATTTCTGCCGCACCACATCATCGGCATTCTGATACCAGTCTCCCCAGGCTGGTTCAGCGATATTGCCATTCCAGTTGTTATTAAACACGCCTATATCGCTGGGCGAGATGTCATAGGCATCCTGGTCGGTAATGCCGTCGCTGCTATAGGTGACATTATGCTGACGGCTGTAGCTAACACCCGCCATTAGCTGATGCTGGCGACCCAACAGTTCGAACGGGCCGCTGGCATAGCCGTCGACCGATGTCAGCTCGCGTTTGCCCCGATCCATACTGCCATAGCCATCGGCACCTTCTCCGCTGTCACGATCCGGATAGGACGTGTAACCTACGTAAAGTAACTTGTCACTGAACGTGTTTTCAGCATGGGTGCCATTGAGGAAGACGCTCCAGCCGTTATCAAAGTTGTGCACCAGGTCGGCGTACACTTTACGTGCCGTGGTGTGGTAGTAAGTCCAGTCGGCGGAGGAGTTCAGGCTGCGATTGTAGTGGGTCAGAGAACCGTTGCTGTAAAAGACCGGGTTGCCTCCCCAGGTGGGATTTTTCGTATCGGCATCCTGATAATCATAACCGAGCGACAACGTGGTGTTATCAGTGAGATCGGCATCAATTACGCCGTAGAGGAATTTGGTATTTTTACTGTAGCGATCCAGCCAGCCGTCCTGATTCTGATAACCCCCGATGACACGGCCACGTACCGTTCCTGATTCATTTAGCGGGGCGGAAATGTCGGCAACATAACGTTGTTTATTCCAGCTACCGTAGCTGGCATTCAGCGTGCCGGTGAATTCCTTGCTGTCGGCCCGTTTACGTATCATGTTGACTGAGGCCGCCGGGCTGCCTGCGCCGGTCATCAGTCCGGTTGCTCCGCGCACCACTTCAATGCGGTCATAAATTGCGGTGTCTGAAGCCGCGTCACCAAAGTTCCACGAATCACCCATGGAAGTAGGAATGCCGTCAAAAGTGAAGTTGGTGAGTTGAAAGCCGCGGGAGTAGTAGTAGGAGCGTTCGCTATCGTCCTGCTCGCTGGTAATACCAGTGGTATTATTCAGCACGTCATTAACCGTTTGCAGCTGCTGATCCTGCATACGCTGCTGGGTAATGACGCTGACGGACTGGGGGACATCGCGCGGTGTCAGCAAAAGTTTAGTACCGGCGCGAGTGGTTTTTACCTGGTAGTCTGTTTTGTCCTGTGCGCTGGTATCGCTGCCGGTGGTGGCATCAACGACCAGATCTTGCTGGGGATTACTGGTGGTGGTATCAGCGGCTAACGCCGGATTAAGAAGGGCATGAACAGCCATCGTCAGCAACGACTGAGTAAAGATTTTGCGGAGACCAGACGCGCCTGGTCCCGCGCAAGTTTCCCTGCGATTCAAAGACATAATAATATTTCCCGCCAAATTGAAAGTGGTGTGCTGTTGTGTCGTTGGTGGTTTTTAATAATTGAGAAAGTCAATGATAATGATTTGCGTTAGAGATTCTTAAAAGGTTTCATCTAAATATGTAAATATTTGTATAGGTGAGAGTAATCAGTAGGATAGGGCGAATATTAACCCGTTAATTGCTGGGTGTTTTCGCTTTTTAGCCGTCAATCGGCGAGGAATAACGGTGAATTTAATTGGCATCCGCTTCCTGGAGAATGGCCTCAGTACCGAGGGTACTGTGGGAAAAATTGTTATCCAGATACTGGCAGCAGTGGCGGTGGCCGAGCGAGAGCGTATTCTGGAGCCTACAAATGATGGCAGGAGCGCGGTCTTGCAGCCGGCGTAAAATTTGGGCCAAAGGTTCATCCCCGAACGCCCGCAGCTCTGACGCTTATCCTTCAGGGGGAAACTATGGGTACGGTGACCGAGATAAAAAACATGGTTATTCCCTTGTGGGCCATGTGATAGTAATATCCTGTTTACAGAGTATCTTTGCAGGAAAAGATGAGTATGGATTTCAAATATTACATTAGCAAAGTGTTTTGGAGTATTTTAATCGCTGGAATTGTTCTTTTTTGCAGTAATGGTGATAATAATCAAGTGAGAATACTTTATTTCAATGTTTTCAGCCTTGTGAGCGCCATACTGTTCCCTTTATCTTGGTATCAGATTGAGAAGACAGCACTGAAATATAGTGATGAAAAGTTTTGGGTCACAGGAATATTTAAAGATGGTGTTCCCAAAACCTATCTTCTTACTCTGTTTGTATTAGTTAATTTCATTGTGTCCATCCCTTTTGGCTTGGTTTTTATATTTAATGAGATAAAAAAAAGTCGTCATAAAAATGACGACCTTGAAGAGGTTAATAAATCCAAAAGGAAATTTAAATCCCGATAATTTTGTTTGCTGCCTCTACAACATCGTCACTAACTAACGCGCCGATACCAGCCATAATTAATGCATATCCAAGCAAACCGACAGGGGCTCCTAAAAGGGAAGCAAAAGCCAGTGCAGCTAATTGCGTCGCGGAAAAGCTGATGGCGATAGCTTCGACCTTAACAAAGAATGATCTCCAGTTATCTTCCTTGATGGCTTTTCGCAACGCCATGAATAAATCAACAACATCCATCGTAGGGCCAACATAACCAAGCCCTTTACTAAACTTAGCAAAGTTTTTGGCAGCCTCTTTCACCTCGACCGACTCCAAAGCTTTAGCAATAGCTGCACGATCTTGTGCATTAATATTTTTGTTGATGTTTGCTTTATGTTTTTCATAAGCTTTCAAAGCATCATCAATATTTCGAATCGTTTTTCCCTTGGCCTGGTTTGCTAATAAGTTAGCAAGCTGTTCTGCCTTTTCGCCATAAACACTAAAAACTTCTTTGTAAAAATCTGAAGTGAATTTGATAGCATCTTTCACAGCATCAGCTTCTGCCTTAGCTTTCACCTCTGCTGCGGCTTTTGCGCGGGCTTCTGCCTCTGCTCTCGCTTTCGCCTCTGCTGCGGCTTTTGCGCGGGCTTCTGTCTCTGCTTTCGCTTTCGCCTCCGCTGCAGCTTTTGCGCGGGCAGCTGCCTGATGCTGATTCAGTGCCTCATTGAAGTCTGAGGCAATATGCGGGATTAACTCGCCCAGCCTTTTCTTCTGTTTGTTCGGACCGGTTCCGGTTATGGTTCTCCCGTTACGTCCTCCTGTCTCGCGTTTGGTGGTAACCCGATCCGGCATCGCTTTATGACACGTATGACACGCCTGAACTATCTGGTCGCGGGCCGGCGGTTGAGCGCTGAGAGGAACCGCATCAAACGCTGAACGCATCATTCTGTAGACCGCCACTGACCGGATACCCGTTTTGTCTGCGCTGACCGGCGCTACAATAACCGCCTGTATCGCGCTGTTTATCAGGGTGGGATCAACCGGACCGCCTGGCGCCCAGCTGCCACCGGCAAGGTAGTTTTCCGTTGCCGTCTGGGTGGAGGATTTTCCTCCGCTGTTTGAGGGGTGGCTTCTGGGTTTGCTGACCAGACTGTTCAGTACGCGGACAACGCCGCCTGAGAGATCGTCAACCATCGAGGAGTTACTTTCGGTCATCACCGTTCCGTTCATCACCGGATGCCCTTGCGGGTTAATGACAACCGGCCCCCACGGGGTCATATACGACTCGCCGCGCCGCGCCTGTGAGACGCTAATCCCTCCGCCACTATTGTTTTTTCCGTTACCGCCGTTTCCATTACCGCCCCCCCAGTGGATGCCACTTCCCGGGTTTTCGGATACGTTCATTGTTCCCTGATCTTTACTCATTATTGTCTTCCTTATCAATATAGAACGCTGTATTTATATACAGCGTGCCTTATGCTAACCACAGGAAATAATAACGTCAATGGGCGGGTAACATAATTCACCAGAAATCGGAGAAAGGGGAGTAACGGAACAGTAAATAACGCAGTAGTACTGTGAAACTCGTTAGCTTTCGCGAGATGAAAGCCTTTATGGACGAGTTATTCTGGATATCCATGCAAGAGGCTGTTGTACGCATTCAGGTAGAGCACAACACCAATTAATACCTTATTTTGAAGCCGCCGGCTGCGGTCTTCGAGGCAGAGTCTGAGCGTTACTGTGCCACAGGATTTTTGGACGAAAGAATTGCCAATTAAGGCCGCAGCTATCAATGATTACGTAGACAGGATCCGGCGGAACAAACAGCGGCGGATTGAAGAACAGTTGCAAAAAGAGTCTCGAAAGCAAACGAGGTAATAGTCTTAACCAACAGGACGGCGTATGTGTGAACAACCAGAGCAAGCAGGGAACACAGGCCTGGGGCCGAGCCTGTGTAGCCTATGGATCTAATGAGCTTATAAAGAAAATAACCGGCAAACATAACGCGCGGCAAGTAAAAGATGAAGGTAGGGTAAGTGTATGATTGATCGTGGTCTACAGGTGGTTATGAACTAAAGAGATGGCGAACTATATTTAACATAATATACATTATGCGAACCAACATAGAGGTACGTGAATTCTGCAGTTCTGTGGCCATGATTGTGCTGATGCGAAAACGCTGGCTAATGCTGTTCTCAACTCTCTGGCACCGTTTTTCATTAAGGCTCACTCTGGATCATGGCTGTAACGTAGTCTGCCACTGATAGCAATACCATCTTGATTGATCACCAGTCGCTGAGGCACCAGATAATGTGACCCTGTACACGATTCTG
>NZ_JRUQ01000029.1 GCF_000773975.1 Erwinia typographi | reverse complement strand
GCCGGTCCCCCTTCAGGGTAAAGGCCGTAGTTCGGGCCAGGTAAGCGTGTAAAAACAGCAGGCTTTGCGGCAGCTCCCCGCTCTCGACATTCTCTGCCGGGCTGGAGGTGCAGCGACAGCCGTCGCCCGCCGCTAAAAGTAACGCCACCGCGTACGGGCTGTGCAGCGCGCCGGCTGGAAGATGAGGATGATAAAAGTCCGGGATGGCGCCATCAAAATCCACCAGCAAAACCTGCTGATAGCCCGCCGCGTGCAGCGTAGCAACCTCAACCAGCCCCTGCTGGAAGGAGTCGACGCCCGCTGCCAGCGAGCTGCTGACCAATGGCGCGGCGGCGGCAATCGTCAGGCTTCCGACGGCGGCATTGTGTACCGACATGGCAAAATCAGTGGGGGACAGATCTTCCTCATGAGCCAGAGCAGTGAGGATACGCAGATTCCGTTCCAGCTCGCCGTGGCGGCTGGTAAACACCACGGCATCGACCCGCTCGCGCTTCAGCAGCGCCAGCCCGCACTCTACGGCAGCACGACTTCCGCCCGTCAGTCGCCGGGCCGTCATCATCGGCAGAAAGCGCGGCCTGGCTAACGGCTGCGTGGCATCAATGCAGGGAGTCCGGGCCGCCCATTGCAGCCAGTCGGCCGGCTCATTCAGCCCTGGCGCGCTGGCCTGCCAGGCGAGGAGTGTAAAAGCTAGTTTCATACGTCAGATCTTCTTAAAGCGCCCTGGCAGCATGACGGCAGGACATAGAGCTACAGCATAGCGTCAGCGCTGTCGCAATGGCACTCAGAATTACCCGCAATTGAGGGGATCCCTGCTTAGCCGTGGGGCAATGATAAATGGAGTTGTCGGCAGACAACTCCTTATCTTTAGCGCTGCGGAGGCATTTTACGCGGTAACGGGCGCTGACGGCTTAATTAGCCGGCTGAGAAGCAAGACGCAGTTTTATATCCTGGTCGAGGTTATTCACCCAGCGATTATAATTACGGTGAATCTGGCCATTCTCAGCCAGTAAGTTGCTGCTGCTGACGTAATTAATGCTGTAGCGGCTTGCGGAATACGTAACGCGGATGTCGACAGTATGACCACGCTGTGACAGATGTCCGGCGATAACGCCCGGAGCTTCAGCCTTCATCACCCACTGGCGGGAGAGACCGGCCTGGATAATAGCGCTTTTCATCTGCTCGTCGCTGTAATGCGAGGAGACGGTTTCATTGATATTGTGCACCGGTTCGGTACGGGCGCAGCCAGCCAGCGCAAAGATCACCGTCAGCGCAGAAATGACACGAGTCTTATTCATTATTATCCCTAAAAAATAATACAACCTGACAACCGCATGCTGTTTAAAAGCGAACAAGGAGAAAAGCAGTTCACAACGGAATGTGGCGTTTCATTACTCTAATGGCGCGCATAATAGCACTCGTTGCTAAAGAATGTGAACTGCAAAAATTTAGCGCCGCGGTCGGCGTCAGGTTATTTTATCTCCCAGCCGCCGCCTAACGCCCGGTAAAGGTCGATTTGCGCCAGCAGCAGGTTATTTTTCACCTGAACTACATTGAGCTGGGTAGTAAAGAGCGTGCGCTGCGCATCAAGTTCATCAAGGTAGGAGGCATAGCCATTCTGGTAGCGGTTGCGGGCAATGCGCAGGGCTTCGCCGACCACCTGCTCCTGCTTCTGCAGCTCCGTCAGCTGCTGCTGGTAACGGTCTATCGCGTCCAGATCGTTATTCACTTCGCTGAACGCGGTACGCACAACTTTCTCATAACCGTAGAGCGCCTGATTACGTGAAGCCATTGAGACGTCGACCTGCGCGGTCAGCGCCTCCCTGTTCAGCAGCGGGGCCAGCACGCTGCCGCCGATGCTCCACAAGCGGAAAGGATTATCCACCAGCTGATGCAGCACCGAGCTTTGCAGGGTGCCGGTGGCGGTGAGGTTCAACGAAGGCAACAGCCTGGCGCGGGAGGAAGCCAGCGAGCTGTCGGCGGCCAGCAGCAACCGTTCAGCCTGTACGATATCCGGGCGACGCCGTAACAGGTCGGACGGCAGCACGGAGGGCAGCGTTTGTGGCGCAACGTGCTCAAACTGGCTCTGGCGCGCAATTTCACGCGGATTCATTCCCACCAGAATGCTCAGGGCGTTCTCCTGCTGAGCAATCTGATGCTGTAATACCGGGATCTGCGCCTTAGCGGTCTGGTACTCGGATTCTGACTGCACCCACTCCAGCTTTGAGGTATAGCCGGTTTCATACTGTCGCTGGGCCAGTTTTAATGAATTCTCCCGCGAGGCGAGCGTAGCCTGGGTGACCCGCAGCTGTTCATCCAGCGAGACCAGCGTCATATACCCGGACGCTACCGAGCTGGCAACCGTCAGCTCCGCAGCGGTAGCGGCGGCCTGCTGGGCGGCGAGCGTTGCTTTAGCCGCATCAATGCTGCTACCCCGCGCGCCCCATAGATCCACATCGTAATTGGCCTGAAGCAGCCCCTGGAAGACCGCGTATTCGTATGGTTGCCCGGTTACCGAAGAGAGCGCACGGGCATGAGACGCCGCTACGCCCGCGTCCAGCGTAGGGTAGTTATCGCCCTGCGCCGCACGAAGCTCGGCACGATATTGATCGACCCGCGACCGCGCCGTCAGAATGTCCAGGTTGTTACGCAGCCCCATCTCGACCAGCCGGTTCAGATCGGCATCACCAAAAGCGCGCCACCAGTCAGCCTCTACCGGCGCGGCTGGCCCCACCTGATTTCGCCACTGCTGAGGAATGGGCAGCGAGCCTGGGGCTTGTTCCACTTCCGTTGCGCAGCCAGCGAGGGTAGCGGTCAGAATGGCCGCCAGCAGCGAGGTTGACCAGCGCATTATTTCGCCTCCCGGTCTTTTGCCGCATCCGTGGTATCTATATTGACTTCCACTGACATCCCAGGCCGCAGGCGAAGCGCATTTTCGCCGGTGATTTTGATCCTTACCGGAATACGCTGGGCAATCTTCACAAAGTTGCCGGTGGCGTTATCCGGCGAGATGGCGCTGAATTCAGAACCGGCGGCCGGGGAGATGTACTCCACCTCTCCCTTGAAACGCTCCCCGTCCAGTGCGTCGACGGTAAAGGTCACCGGCAGACCTGGTCTGATGCGTGCCATCTGCGTCTCTTTCATATTCGCCACTACCCAGAGCTGCTGCGGCACTAGCGAAGTCAGCCGGGTTCCCGCCGTCACGTAAGCGCCCTGCCGGACGGAGATTTGCCCTAGCTGGCCGTCGCGCGGAGCAATTATTTTTGTGTTGTCCAGATCGATCTGAGCCAGCTCAAGCGCCGCCGCCGCGCTGGCCACGTCCGCTTCCAGCGAGGCGCGGTTGACGATCACCGTTTGCAAGTCCTGGCGCGACACGTCCAGCGTGGCCTTCGCCTGCTGCACATCCGCTACCGTCTGGCTGTTGCTGGCGCGTGAAGCGTCGCGCTCGCGGATTGACAGCGAGCCGTCGGAGACCAGGTTCTCAACGCGCTTCAGATCCAGCCCGCTTTTCACCGCCTGCGCCCTGGCGTTATCCAGCGCCGCCTGATTGCGCTCGATCACCGCCTCAGCGCTGCGGCGCTGCTGAATATTGTTCGCCAGCGCGGCCTTTTTCATTGCCAGCTGCGCCTGGGCCTGATGCACCCGCTGTTTATAGATGCGATCATCGATAGTCATCAGCAGGTCACCCTTGTGAACCGGCTGATAGTCCAGCACGTTCACCGCCGTCAGATAGCCGTTAACCTGCGGGCTGATAAAGGTCACCTGGCCGCGTACGTAGGCGTTTTCCGTTGACTGGATCTGGCTGGTGAATGGCGGCAGTTGCCAGGCGTAGAGGATCACCAGCACCCCGACCAGCGCGATGCCGGACCCGAAGGCGATCGACAGAATACGCAGTTTGTTAGTTCTTTCGCGTTCAGTGCGTTGACTCTCGTCCTGCTGACTCATTATTGCCCCGTGCTCATTGAAGTAGTGGTCATCTGCATTGCTCGTCGTTCTGCTTCCGCTTCGCGTTTTGCCTGCTGCCAGTTGAGGTAGCGCAGGCGCGCAAGCCGCCACAGCACCCAGATCAGCGTGATAAAGGCCATGCCGGCGGTCAGCAGATAAGTATCGTTATAAGCCAGTACGTTGGCCTGTAGCGTAGCAACGGATTGCAGCTGAACTGTCCCTTCCGCGCTGCGTAACAGACTGTCGTCGATCAGGCCGTTAAACAGGCTGGTATACTGAGAAAGTCTTTCCGTCACGTTAGGATTGAGGTACGACAGCTGATCGGCCAACAGACTGGAGTGATATTTTTCACGCCAGGTCTGAAACGTTCCTAACAGCGCCGCCCCTATCAGCCCGCCAATGTTCTGACTCATGCCGAACAGCACCACCAGGCTCACCAGATTTTTGGGCTGCGTCACTACGCTGCCAATATTGATCAGCAAAGCCGGAGCAATAAAGAACGTGCTGCTAAAACCCAGTAAAAACTGGCTGAAGTACATGTTGTCAGCGCGGGTCAGCGGGCTGGATTGGGAATCCATCAGCGAGGCGACCATAATAAGCACCAGCGACATCACGATTGGCCAGCTCAGGTGCTTCAGATTAATTGTCAGCGCGCTGACGACGATGCCGGAAATGACCCCGGCGAGGATCGCCATCGCCAGATGCTGCATCTGATCGTTGAGCAAGCCAACCTGCTGAAGATAGCCAATCGCGCCGGTGTTCTGCTCCGCAAGCGTGACTCGCAGCATGATCATCACAATCCCCAGGCGGAAGATGGCGCCCGTACGCAGCCAGCGGGTGTTGATTAGCGGGTTGCTGCGGTTATGCTCCAGCACCACCGCCGCAATCACCAGCACTAAACCCAGCGCGAGGCAGATGCCGAGCCACGGCGTGCTGGTCCACCATTCAATGCGCCCCAGCGACAGCACGCCGCAGAACAGCGCCATCCCTGGCGCCATCAAAAAGAAGGTCAGAAAGTCTTTTTTTTCGAAAACCTTGATGCGGTCGCCCGGCGGCAGCTTCAGTATCAGCACCGCGCCCAGGCAAATCATCGCCAGCCCCAGTTCAAACAGGTACAGGCCGCGCCATTCGTCAAGCTGCAACAGCTCGCTGGAAAACAGCCTCGCCAGCGGGATCGCCAGCTGCGAAGCACCCAGCCCGATGGTCAGCGCCTTCAGACGGTGTTTCGCCGGCCACGCCTGAATCTGGTAGTAGATGCCCAGCGAGCTGAGCGCCGCGCCCACCATGCCGTGCGCCGTGCGAACCACGATGGCGGAGCTGAGATCGTTGACGAACAGGTGGAAGAACGACACCAGCGCATAGAGCACCAGAAAAGCTTCGGTAAAGGCGCGCAGGCCAAACTGCTGGCGGAACTTGACCAGCAGCAGGTTGATAGAGATGTTCCCCATCACGTAAACCGCTGGCAGCCAGGCGATTTCATTGTTGTAGGCGCCGAATACGCCCTGCAAATTGCTGAGGTTCGCCGTCACCAACGCGTTACTTAACGCGCCGGTGATGGAGATCAGCAGACCAATCAGGCCGAAAGCAATGCGCTTATGACCTGGATGGAGCGGCGTAGAGGGTGACCCGGGAAGCATCGGCTTTTCGCCTGGCGCCCACTCGCGCGGGGCAAAGGGATCTGGACGATTTGCCCGCATGTTATTTCGCCTCGGTGGCAGCCAGAAGTTGCTGAAGCACGCGTTGGGTAATAGCCAGCTCATCACTGTTGATATCCGCCAGCAGCTCGCTACGCAGGCTATCGGCCTCAATTTTTAACTTCTGATAAAGCACCTGCCCCTGTGGCGTTACGTGCAGCAGTCGTTTGCGGCGATCTTCTTCCGGCTGGAAGCGCTCAACCAGCTGCTGCTTAACCAGCCGGTCAATCAGTGGCACCACGCTGGCATCTTCTAAACCCAGCGCCTGGGCCAGCTCTTTCTGGCTGATTGGCGAGGGCTGAATAGCAATGGTGGCTACCGCCATCCAACTGCTCATGCTCAGCCCGTTGTCCTTCATCCGGCGATCGATTGCCTGACGCCAGGCGTGTGCCGTCAGGTGAAGCAGGCGGGAAAAGTTGAGTTCCTGAGCATTCAAAATATAGAGACCTGATGATTAGAGATCTAACTAATAGAGTAAGGTAATTATAATCAAGGATCTTAGCCGCCAGGAAGAGGAAGGCGTAACTAATAAGTAAAAAAAGAGATAAATAGTTACGCTTTCGGGACGAATATCTTCTCGCAAGAAGTCTTGCGGAGCGGACACAGGGGAAGATAACCTGATGCACTGACAAGAATCTGCGGGGGGTATGAATGATCGCGAAGCCTGGATGGGTGCAACTCTCCAGAGATAATGAAATGCCGGTGGAGGCTATCCGCGCGCATTTTACCGGCCATGCCTACGATCCGCACTGGCACGATACTTATCTTGTCGGCGTTACCGAGCAGGGTGTGCAGCAGTTTCACTCACGGCGGAAGAAACACCAGAGCCGTCCTGGTACGGTCTTTTTGCTTGAGCCAGGCGAACTGCATGACGGGGATGCGATCGATGACAGCGGATTTACCTACCGCATGTTGTATATCGACGCCGATTTTATGCGCCAGCAGTTGGGGGCCGTTTTTAGCCAGGTGCCGGACAGCTTCGAACTGAATTTCGCCCGAACGCTCTCCGGCGATCGTCGCCTGGCGCACGCCACCTTTCACGCTTTCCAGTGCCTGCAGGATCGGGAACTGAAAATCGTTAAGGAAGCCGCCATGCAGCAGTTATTTTCCGCCCTGACTCAGCATCAGCACTGGCGAAAATCGCTTGCTATCCCTCAGCAGGAAAAGGCGCTGGCGCTGAAGGCCAGATCGTACCTGCACGATCGTCTTGATGAGAATATAGGCCTGAGCGATGTCGCACAGGCGCTTGGCGTCGATCGCTTTCGCCTGTCGCGCGAGTTCCAGGCACAGTTTGGCCTGCCGCCCCATGCATGGCTGATCCAGCTTCGCCTGACCCATGCGCGTCGGCTGCTGGCCGGGGGCGTCACACCGGCCGACGTTGCCGCCCAGCTGGGCTTTGCCGATCAAAGCCATCTTGGCCGCTGGTTCCGCCGCGCCTATCAGCTTACGCCAGCTTACTATCAGCAGCGCTGCACAAATCTTCCAGACTGATTTTCGCTTCTCCCCTACCCTGCTCTTTTTCATCTGCATAGAGAGAAGAGCTAAATGAACGATCTGCGCTGCGCTATTATTCTGAACTCAGAGCTGCCCATCGGTAAGGCCGCCAACGCGGCAGCCGTGATCTCGCTAACCCTTGGGCAACGCTGCCCCGAATTTGTCGGACCGGAGCTGATTGATGCGGACGGTCAGTCTCACCCAGGACTCATTTCCGTTGGTATTCCCGTGCTGGCCGCCAGTAATCAACAGATCGGTTCGCTGCTCAGCCAGTGCCATGCGTCTGGTTTCGACAGCGTTTTATTTCCCGTCGAGGGGCAAATGACCGTCGACTATGCCGCTTTCCTCGAAGCCGTACGGCAGATTTCAACCGCCGATCTCCATCATGCAGGATTGGGGATCGTTGGCGAGAAAAAAGCGCTGCGCAAGCTGACGAGTAAATTAAAGCTGTTTGGTTAAGATAAGCAGGCTTCAGGCATTCAGACCTGATGCTGAACCGCGGGTGTGGCAGAGGATTTCAGGCACCAAATCGCCCTTGTGAATTCTGCGGCAAAAGGTGTACTCCCGATAAGGACGGGCAGATTTGTCGATGAATGCAGGGGCACGCCACGCAGGCGGTTTGGTAGATGGCCGATATTCGATGCATCATGGGGGAAATGTTTTTCTGAGCGCGTCAATAAAACATCTGATTTTAACCGTCTGTTTTTTTGCCGGTGGGACAAGCACATGCAAAGGTCGGGATGGGCCATCATAGTCAGGCAGGACTCTGACAAGGTTCCCCCTGCTGATTTCATTTCTGAGCACGCTTTCAGGGCCAAGAGTGATGCCGTACCCCTCAATAGCCGCATGCATAAGTGCATTCCAGTCATTCGATCTGTATCGTCCCTCCGGCCTGATCTCTTCTGTCCTGTCCTCCTTTTGAAAAACCCAGCGACATGGGGTGAATGAAGACCAGAATCCATACACCAGACAGGAATGACGGGAAAGATCTGCTGGTACCAATGGCATCCCCTGCCGGGCAATATACGACGGTGAAGCGCAGGCAATCAGCCGGTAAGGCGACAATTGCCAGGCTACCATGGTACTGTCGGCTAACTCGCCCAGACGAATAATGACTTCATAGTCTTCTTCCATAGGATTTACGATTCGATCGCTTAAGGTCAGATCAACCTGAACATCCGGGTAGCGCTGAAGATAACGAGTGATAAATGGGGAAAGCACATGGGACCCAAAAGTCACCGGTGCATTAACCCTGATCACGCCAGCAGGGGTAGCTTTCATTTCCATCGCTACCGCATCGGCTTCTTCCACCTCGGAAAGTACAATCCGACAGCGGTCATAATAATTACGGCCTATTTCCGTCAGCTGCTGACGCCGTGTCGTACGGTTAATTAATGTTGTCCCGAGATGGGTTTCAAGCGTCGCGACATGCCTGGCAACCATCTGTGGCGACATCCCCATTAAGTCAGCCACGGCGGCAAAAGACCCGGTTTCAGCCGCCTTAACAAAAACTTTCATGCTGGTTAGCCTGTCCATATTCACTCACTGAGGTTGTTTATAAAACAAAAATAATACTATTTATCTCCATATGATAGTGAATCATAGTGGTCGTTCATTGTTCAGTGACTAACCGGGGTTTAAAATGAAGATCGGAATAATCGGGGCAGGCTTTGTTGGCAGGGCTGTTGCGAAGCTTGCGATTAAAGCAGGGCACAGCGTTATGCTGAGTAATTCTCGCGGCCCACAGACACTTTTCAGCCTGCGTGCCATGATTGGATGCGAAACGGGGACCTCCTCTGAAGCGGCCAGATTTGGCGATGTTGTCATTATTGCGGTGCCATTGCTGGCCATTAAGGAACTGCCGATCGGAGAACTTACAGGAAAGTTGATCATTGATAGCGTCAATTATTATCCCGATCGTGATGGGAAAGTGGATGTTCTGGAAAAAGGCCAGATAACAACCAGTGAACTTCTGGCCAGTTACTTACCTGATACTAAAATTATCAAGGCATTTAATGCGATACCGATGACAGAGCTTGAAAGCGACGGACTTCCGGCTGGCTCTTCAGCCAGGCGAGCTTTACCGCTTGCTGGTGATGATGAAGAAGGAAAAAAAGTTGTCGAAGAATTTTACGAATCATTCGGTTTTGACGCAGTTGACGCCGGTTTACTTTCCGAAGGATGGCGTTTTGAGAGAGGTATGCCTTCATACTGTGTTCGGATGACCAAAATTGAGCTGAAGGCTGTTCTTAAAGAAGCCAAAAGAATTTAAGAAATTTGCAAGCCGCCCCGGAAAACGTGCAAAACCGGGGCAATTTTTGGAGTAGCCATTCCACATACCCGCCTGAACTTACGAGCTCGTCAGTCAGAGCAGATTTATTCGCCAGATATCGCCCTTCACAAAGCCATCTGACGGGAGTTTTCACCCTCAGCACTAACGCTCTGCACGCTTCATCATCCTTTCAGAAGGCGTTTGCGTTTTTACCGAGAGCGGGGCCACAAACTCTTTCCACTCTTTGGTATTAGCCTGGGCAGCCGATGACTTATCGTTGGCAACCGCAGGCGCACTCTCTGAAGCACATCCACCCAGGGTAATCACGCCTATCGCGACGACCAGTAACTTACGCATATCTATGTCCTTATAAGTAAAAATCCGCTACATGATAGCAAACCTGAGGATCTTAACCAGCCCGACTGCGCCAGCAAAACTAAACCTCGTCGTAACAAAATGTTCAAATAGCGGGCTGCTGGTAGTCCCTGTATATAATAAGTTGTAGCATTACGGCGCGAGATGGTTCGCGTCTATTAATTAAAAGGGAAATATAATGAAAAAATATTCATTGCTGGCCGTATTTGCTGCCGCAGCTTTACTTGCTGGCTGTTCCAGCGATTACGTCATTCAGACCAAAAGTGGTGACATGATTGTGACTAAAGGAAAGCCTGAAACCGACAAATCCACCGGCCTGGTGACCTATAAAGATGCAGGTGGTTCCACGCATGAAATTAACCGGGATCAGATCACCCATATGATCGAGAAATAAGGTCCAGCGTTAAAAAGGTCCACTGCAGTGGGCCTTAATGAGTGATGCGAACTCAACGTTTACATTTCATTTAAAGAGTTAATCGCATGTAGAGACCCGACGTCAGCACAGCCATTTCCGCGACGATCGCTCAGTGCAAGAAATCACTTTCCCGCTCCCTGCATAAAAACGCTGAAGGAGAACCTACCAGCCCAGCGCCATCATATTGATACCGGTTAATACATAACCAGCTGCAACAGTTCCAGAAACTGGCCCGACATTTCCCCCTCCCTTATTGCTTAGGGTTCTTTTAACAATCCAGATAAGGGAATGTTCATGTTGGAACCGCCCGGCGAACCGGGCAGAATGCTCAACTGGAGGCTTCGGTCGACGTGCTTGATGCCGGCGCGTCCTGGGTCTCAAAGTATTTCTGAAGCGCTGGTTCAGCCTGTTCAAGTGGATTTCCTGCCCCCGAATATTTGAAAATAAACCGGAATGGTTCACTGTAAGCGACGCCATTAACTTCACGAACAAATACGCCTGTTGCCGTTGTCCCATTAAAATTATCGACGCTTCTTATTGTGTAAGAAACATCAATATCCAGCGTGTCATTGCTAACAGCCACGCCATCGTTATAGATGGTCTGCTCAATTTTCTCTTTACGCGAAATGCTCATTTATTCCCCCTTACGCCGCAGAAGTTAAATAAGTTGATGGTGCTGACGATGGACGCCAGTTAGTACCATCAGAAAACACCATTTGTGCCGGATAACTATTGCCATCAGCGCACTTGAATGCGGTACAAAATACCTGTGAGTAAGCGTTTGATGATGCCGCGGGGAGTGTACTGTAGGTATATTTCTGGAACTTTGTCGCGTTACCATTCTGATAAGGAATATACGCAGTCGTGCCATTCATCACCATCAAAAAGTTCTCTAACCCTCCGAAAGCAGCATGTGAACCGCGTATACGCACCTGGCTATTTTCACCATCGAAAACAAATCCGGCTGTGGTTGTGCCCACCGAACTTACTGATGGCGCATCCGTAATGTTACTGATTGAAGTTATATCTTCGACTGTCGCCATGTCCCACGTAAAATTAACAGGCGCGCCCGTTTCGGTGCGGGTTGGACCGGTTGACTCAATGAAAATCCCCACCACTGAATAAGCCGGAACCTGAACATAAATATTGGTGTCTGTGTTATACGGTTGAGTATATTTAACGTCTGACAGGGGGCCGCCGTAGGGGCATTCCCACGACACTGTCGCTGAGGTGTTTCCACGGTTCTGGATACTCACGACGCCTTCTGAGGATATCGGTGACGTGCTTGAGCCGGAACTGTATCCAGTACGACCGAGAAATCTCATCACCACATGGTTCGCCAGCGACGGCAGATAAACATGACCAACAGAAACCCATATTGCGCTTGCCGTCAGGTTGCTGATTTTCTTATAACTGGCCAGCCACTGCTGCCTGACCGCCGCATTTGCAGTAATAGTGTGGGAATTAAAATCCAGGGTGCCTCGTTCATAAGCAGATAAGGTGCGAGTCTCATACTCGCCCGTCTGGTAATTGACGGTCATATTAGTTGTCGTGTCAATACCAGCATTATTAGGGTTACTGAACAAGGTATTAATAATTTTTGAATAAATCGCGTACAGCGGATTTGTGCAGGTTTCCATAGACAGCGACTGAATATTCCACTGCCCAAGAGTAATATTTCCCGGGTAAGTAGTATGTTCAATCCAGCCGTTGTGAATAAGACTCTGCCCACAATTCGGCATAAACAAAGCCCCCGCCTGATCGGATTCACCAAGATGATTCTGAATGTTAAAGTTACTTAATTCAACAGCGGTACTGTGATTCCATGACCCCGTGCTCGTACCGGAAGCGAGAATACGAAAAATATTGTCATAAGTGTGCGACGTATAAAACTGGTCGAATTTGCAGTCCAGCGTATCCTGAAGCTGAAACCCGCGACCAACATATGTCAGGTAAATATTATTTATCCTGACATATTGACCCGCCGTGACGGTATTTTTGAAAAAATGACGCAATAATGAATCAGAATCATACTGTCCATAAATCCACAGATTTGTGATTTCCGTATTGCGAGCCTGTACTGTAAAGGCAATGCTTCCTGCAGCTCCAATAAGCGTTAGTTTTGTTGCTGAATTATATCCAAATGATGGGCTGAATTTACCCGAAATTCGAACATGCGATCTGTAGGTGCCGCTCCAGTCCAGGGTGGAGGTGGAAAAATTGCCGGGTGGAAACTGCACGCCAATATTGACAATTGGCGCAGCAACACCGCCTGACCAGGCAAACATTCTGTCAATAGCCGCGGCGCTATCACTGGTGCCTGGAACTGCCCCGAAATGCGTGACATCGTAATCGTGTGGATCGCCAACTCGTTTCCAATACCAGGATGAGCTGACCACACAGGTAACGCCATTGTCTTCCGTACCGGCTCCACTCACTGCCTGAAACTGACCGCCGCCATATCCAGTGCCCACCGTATACTCTCTCAGAAAAATCCGCTGACCGGCAGAGTCTGGTGTAATTCCACTCAGTGTCGCGTAATCAGGGCACTGGTCATTCAGTCCATCATACGAACCTGCAGTAGCACTTGCAGCGTTTAACGCATCACTGGCCTGATTCATCGGAAGCCTCCAGAACACTTAAAAAAACTCGATGAATTAGTTCGCTAACGTGGGTATTGACCTGATCCTGCAAAGCAGCGAGTTGCGTCACCAGGCGGTTAACAGTGGTGCCAGCGGTCTGATTAACACACTGGTCAACAGAAAGAGAGTTATCTTTTAAATACAGCATATTACGGAAAAAATCAGGGTTAACTGAGTTATCGTATGCGCTCATATTTTTTTCCTGTCAGGGATTAGGTTTATCCGGCTAATTGATATCAGGTGCTGCCAATCTACAATCCTGTGCTACTGATGTTTCAATACTGTTAAGTAACATACGACATTTCTTCCGGGCTGTCCGCAGTGTTTCTCATCATCAGCCGCCATATCCATATCAACAAAGCCCTACAAAGTTGCAATTTCTCGTCCAAAGGATGCCGTTAACCAGGTAAAAGCTGACTTTAGCAACGCTTAAGGATATTCCTAAACACTCCAACAAAAAAACCATTATTCTCAGTAAAACAAAACAATAAACCATTTAAAACTAAAATTAAGAATTTAACTCCAATAAGTGCGTTAAATGACACTATCCAGGGGTTGGCCCTGCTCCACTGACATTGAAAGAAATCGTAAATATATTGTATGTTTATTTTAACAATTGAAACCTGTTATGTGGGAATGCGTCATGAAGCACATTAAAGAATTAGATGGGTTACGTGGGTTGATGGCAGTATGGGTTGTGTTTGGTCATGTATTTGCCACACTCCCCACCATTAAACACATCCCCCCTAATCTGATAAATACGACCGCAGTAGATGTTTTTATCATTCTCAGTGGTTTTGTTATCTTTTTCATGATAGACAACAGGAAACAAGATTATTTACCCTATATAACTCAACGTTTCTTTAGAATATTCCCTATATACCTGGTAGCGTTGATAATTTCATTAATCATGATAGGTTTTAGCCGCGATGTCATACAGGCATTACCGACCTCAGCATCAACAAATATGAGATTAACACTCATCTCAGATTACTTTAGTCATCCTCAGGCAGCGGTTCTGTCACATTTACCTCTTCTTCAGGGAATTATTCCGCCATCGATACTTTCTCATTCATCATATCTTATCCTTGGCCAGGCATGGAGCGTTTCAGTAGAATGGCAATTCTATCTCATTGCGCCAATCCTGTTTTATATTATTACCAACATAGATAAGAAAGCACATGCTTTACTAACCATATTTTTAATAGTATCCCTTCTGTTTGTTTCCAGAGGAATGGATAAGGGATTCTACGGTGGAAATATCACTAGCTTTTCAATTGGTTACCTGTCATTTTTCTTTTACAAGCATGTTTACCCTAAAGTTAAACTTATCCATATCAAGTATGTCTTCTCAATATTCGCCCTGTCTTCTGTTGTCGTTTTAAAACAGGATTCCTTAGCATGTCTTATATGGGTAACCTCATTTTACTACATTCTTAAATTCCAGTCCGGACATGAAAATGGGGTCATTAACAAAGTATTAAGCAACTCGAAACTGATATTTCTTGGAAAAATATCTTACTCTGTATATATGCTGCATATGATTGTACTTTATGTGGTATTTTATTTTATCGGACACTATAGCGGCATTCATAGTTACACTTATGTATTGGCACCATTAGTGGTGGTAAGCCTGACTATTATTATTTCAATATTCACCTATTCATTCATAGAGAAACCAATGATGAAAATGGGGAAAAGTTTATTCAAACCGCAGGCTGCCGCTTTAGAATAACATTCGATATAAGCAGTCCTGAATAAGAAAAGATGTCGTAATCAACCCGTCGGGTGGCGGGTTGATCAATATGATCGTTGAATTCCGCTGCATCTCAGACAAATCGTCTTATTACATCGTTATTTTCGCCTGCTGACGTGCTCAATCTATTATCTTCTTTAGCCTTCCGGGTTTCTGCAGCGGATTCAGTCTGCACCTGTCGCCACGCTTGCAACGGAATGGCCACGACCAACAACCTGTTTGACCGCTTCAATTTTAAACTCGTCGGAATAGCGCTTACCGCTCATGGGCACCTCTTTTTTAAGCCATTTTAAATGACTCTGAGATGTCTAACAAATCCGTAGCGATTCACCATACCTTCCTGGCTACACTTACACACTTAAGTCAAACATCTTAGTATTACCCTTTATCAAAAGCTTTACCCGCCGGTCGCGGGCTTTTTTTTGCCTATCTCAAGGCAATTGGAACCTTATCCCAAATTACCCCACGCAATATGAGTACCTCGTAAAGCCTCACCCCAACGAATTGAACACATGGAGATACTATGAAAACAACAATTGCATCACTCGGAATCATCCTCACTCTGTCCGCAGGCGCTGCATTCGCCTCGTCACCTACAGCTTTAGATCCAATTCAAAATGCATCCAAATCCACTCAATATAACGATGGAGAACAAGGTATGGGGTCTGGCGGACAAGGTATGGGGTCAGATACATGCCCGATGGCTGACTTTCCTTACTGCGGAGTAAATCCTCAGATTCCAAGCTCCACCTAATTCAGTCTTCCCCATACATAGTGCTTGTATTTGTGCATTTAATATGGCCCGAACAACACAAGCGGGCCATTAATCTGTTACCGCGATGTTGAGGTTGTTGTCGTGGTGGTGGTTCCGGTACTTGAACCGTCACTACCGCCAGCTGACGCGATGAAAATACCTGTAAGCGCTGCTATAACGCCAACACCGATAGCATCTGATGACCCCTCAGCCATTGTCGACGCCTCGGCTCCAGCAGGTTCACCGGGGGCTGGAGCTGCAATTGCTCCAGATGCCAGTGAAGACAACATTAATAACATAGCAATTTTTGCTTTCACTCATATCTCCTTATGGTTACAAAGGTAAGACACACATCATTACACGCACAAAAAACACACAAATATTACCATAAGCCAAATTTCTATCATTAATTATTTTAACCAGTATCTACGTGAACCATCCCCTGCCATCGCATCGAGCTCACTCATAGCTCAATCATGTTTGGCGGGAATGAACCGGTAGCACGCCATCAATAAAGAAAAAATGGTGTTTCGGTAACTTATCAACACTATTGCCCCTGACTGCCAACCTCCATACTTAAAGATCCTCTTCAAATATTAAGCATGACGGCCCTTTTCTGACGTTGTTTAGTCTTCCCCACCTCTTAAAAGCTGTGGTTGCTGATCGCGGGCTTTTTTGTGCCTGCGATTCCCATGTTGGTCTATCTTTCTGTCCCCCTTCCTCCTAAAAATTTGATGCAAAATCCATGCATTCACCCATCAGGAAAACGCCCCCATTCATATCAGGCATAGCCTATTAACAAAATGACAGGCATTACTTAACACATAAATATCAACAGCGAACAGGCAGGACCCCCACGAAGTCGCCGCAGGTGGCATATGAATGACCGGATGATTCGCAAAAAAAGCGCCCCGTTGGACGCTTCGCTCTTTAGCAATCTGGATATCCCGAAGATTTATGAAATCCAACGATCTGGTTCATAGTCGGATTTATTTACCAAAAAAAAGCCTTGCAGCCATGACATATACCCTTATGAAAATTCATTTCCAAATTAAGATCATAAACAACCTCACCTACCGGCTGAAGTATAGATATTTCGCGTTTGGAAAAGCAGCGTAGGCAAAGGTGCACAGTTGTCTCAGATTCATTCACTATCTGCTTCTTCGAATAAACAAAAGTACCAGAATCAAGTTGGTTAAGAACATAACCTTCAGACTCGGATTTAAAGTTTTCGAACTCTGCAATTGTTGTTTTGAGATGCACTGCTTCTTCGTCACGAAGGCGGATCACATCACCAAGCGTGAAAGACTCGGTCTGAAGAGTGATTAGTTTGCTCTGAAGCTCAATAGTTGCAGCCTTTACTTCTGCATCAGTTTTCGCGTCATTAGAGGCTAACACCTAATTCCCGGAGTTGGATTTTAACTTCACTTTTCACGACCTGAAAGCCAAAGGCATATCTGATCCGAGTGGCAATCTGTACGAAAACCAGGCGATTTCAGGGCATAAAATGCACAGAAAACCGCACGCTATGACAGGAAAATCACTGTTGTTCCCGTCGTTGGAGGACAAAAATAATGATGGATATTCTGAAGGAATATTCTGAAGCCGAGTCAAAGTCACAAAAAAACCGCCCTTAGGCGGTTAACGACATTACTACTTATTGCTTTGATTTTATTCGGTTTTAAATCGGTATTCAGGATGGTGCCCGGGGCGGGACTTGAACCCGCACAGCCATAAGCCGAGGGATTTTAAATCCCTTGTGTCTACCGATTTCACCACCCGGGCATGGGTGTAAAGTGGAGGCGCGTCCCGGAGTCGAACCGAGGTTCACGGATTTGCAATCCGCTGCATGGCCACTCTGCCAACGCGCCTTAAACTTGTTACATCACCAGGCTAGCTGATGATTAAAATTTGGAGCGGGAAACGAGACTCGAACTCGCGACCCCGACCTTGGCAAGGTCGTGCTCTACCAACTGAGCTATTCCCGCATTCAGCCTCTGCCAGGCGCAGAACTTGCTGATTTACTTTGTCTTCTGGCAGACTACCTGCCTTTCGATGCGTTGCATTCTACTGACATGGAAAAATGAGTCAACACAATTATCCTCACATTCCTTCCGTTTGCTGCTTTTTAAATCGCATCGATCACTGTTCAAACAAATCGCCGCGTGCGGCATTAAGATACTGGAACATGGACCAGAAAGTCAGTACGGCGGCGATGTACAGTGCGACGATACCTACCGCTACCACGCTATTGTCCGGGCGCCACAGCAGAGCGAAGAGCGACAGCATCTGCGCCGTGGTTTTCACTTTGCCAATCCAGGAGACCGCCACGCTGCTGCGCTTGCCGATTTCCGCCATCCACTCGCGCAGGGCGGAAATAATGATTTCACGGGCAATCATGGTCGCAGCAGGTAAAGTGATCCACCATGAGTGGAAGTACTCTGCCACCAGCACCAGCGCCATAGCCACCATGACTTTGTCCGCTACCGGGTCCAGAAACGCGCCAAAACGGGTAGTTTGTTTCCAGCGGCGCGCCAGATAACCGTCGAACCAGTCGGTGATCGCCGCAAAAATAAAGATCAGCGCGCAGGCAAGGGGGGCCCATTGAAATGGCAGGTAGAATGCCAGAACAAAGAACGGGATCAAAACGACACGAAACAGGGTAAGCAACGTCGGTATGTTAAAATGCATAGATACGCTAACTGTTTGGGCAGAGTAGAATTTGTCCCTATGTTCCTACATTGCAGCAGGGGTTGCAATGCTTAGTGTTTCAGCGAATAAAAGATTTTCTCCGCCAGCAGTTGGGAAATACCGGGGACTTTTGCTATTTCATCAACCGAGGCATTCATCAGTGGTTGCAGGCCCCCCATATACTTAAGCAGCATCTGGCGTCGCTTTGGACCAATCCCCTCGATGGTTTCCAGGGCGCTGGTATTTTTCACTTTTGCGCGCTTATTACGGTGGCCAGTAATTGCGTGATTGTGAGAGTCGTCACGAATATGCTGAAGCACATGCAGCGCTGGCGAGTCCGGCGGCAGCGAGAACCCCTCGCCTTCTGGTTCAAAGAACAGCGTTTCCAACCCGGCTTTACGATCGGTCCCTTTGGCAATGCCTAATAAAATGGGGCGATCTTTGTCCCATGGCACCTCCAGTTCAGCAAATACGTTCATCGCCTGCGACAGCTGCCCTTTCCCCCCATCAATAAGGATCACGTCGGGGATCTTGCTCTCCTCCAGCGCCTTGCCGTAGCGACGACGTAAAACCTGATCCATCGCCGCATAGTCGTCGCCTGGAGTAATACCGCTAATGTTGTAGCGGCGGTACTCGGCTCGAAGCGGACCGTTGGCATCAAACACCACGCAGGACGCCACGGTTTGCTCTCCCATGGTGTGGCTGATATCAAAACACTCCATCCTTTTGATCTCAGGCAGGTCGAGGATTTCAGCCAGCGCCTTCAGCCGCTGATGAATCGTCGACTGTTGCGATAAGCGGCTGACCAGCGCGGTACTGGCATTGGTTCGCGCCAGCTTCAGGTAGCGCGCGCGGTCACCGCGCGGTCGGCTCTGAATCGACACTTTACGCCCGGCCAGCCCGGTCAGCGATTCGGCCAGCAGATCTTTTTCCGGCAGGGTGAAATCCAGCAGAATGTCGGACGGCAGGGTCCGCGCCTGGCTCCCCTGTAGATAGAACTGCCCGACAAAGGTCTGCACCACTTCCGCCTGTTCGGTGCCAGTCGGCACCTTTGGGAAATAGCTGCGGCTGCCCAGAACCTTACCCTGACGAATAAACAGCACATGCACGCAGGCCATTCCCCTCTCAAACGCCACGCCGATAACATCTAAATCATCGCCGTTATTCGACACAAACTGGCGCTCAGTGACGCGACGCACGGCGAGGATCTGATCGCGCAGGCGCGCCGCCTCCTCGAATTTCAGGTTGAGGCTGGCGATCTCCATGCGTGACACCAGCTGATTAAGCACCTGGTCATCCTTACCGGAGAGAAAAAGCCGCACGTACTCAATCTGCTGAGCGTACTCCTCTTCACTGACCAGCCCGGCAACGCAGGGCCCCAGACAGCGGCCAATTTGGTATTGCAGGCACGGACGCGAACGGTTGCGATAGACGCTGTTCTCGCACTGACGCACGGGAAAGATTTTCTGCAGTAGCGACAGGGTTTCGCGCACCGCGTAGCCGTTTGGGAAAGGACCGAAGTACTCTCCTTTGGCGTGTTTGGCGCCGCGATGGCTGGCCAGGCGCGGATGCGAATCCGCGCTCAGAAAGATATAGGGATAGGATTTATCATCGCGCAGCAGCACGTTATAGCGCGGCTGATACAGCTTGATGTAGTTGTGTTCAAGCAGCAGGGCTTCGGTTTCGGTATGCGTTACGGTGACATCAATCTGGCGAATGCTGTCGACCAACGCTTCCGTCTTTCGGCTGGCAAGGTTGCCGCGAAAATAGCTGGTCAGCCGCTTCTTGAGATCTTTCGCTTTGCCGACATAAATCACCGTGCCGCCCGCGTCATACATGCGATATACGCCTGGCTGGCTGGTGACCGATTTCAGGAAAGATTTGGCATCAAACTGTTCATTCACTACTGATTAACGACTCCGCATTGAACAGGCCATGGCGAATGGCCAGGTGCGTTAACTCAACGTCGCCGCTGATGTTAAGCTTGCTGAACATGCGGTAACGATAGCTGTTAACGGTTTTTGGACTGAGGTTGAGCTGTTCGGAAATGTCCGCCACCTTCTGACCTTTAGTGATCATCAGCATAATCTGCAATTCCCGTTCCGACAAACTGTCGAACGGCGAGTCCGTTTTCTGCGGTTCTATCTGGCTCAGCGCCATCTGCTGAGCAATGTCTGAAGCAATATAGCGCTGGCCAGAGTTTACCTGACGAATGGCGTTAACCACTTCCTGAGGGGCGGCGCCCTTGCTGAGATAGCCTGAAGCGCCCGCCTGCATCACCCTCGCAGGCAGCGGATTTTCAGTATGAATAGTCAGCATGATGACTTTAATGTCCGGGCTGTAGCGCACAATTTTACGCGTAGCCTCAAGGCCGCCAATGCCGGGCATATTCATATCCATCAGCACCACGTCGACACTGTTGGCACGACACCACTTCACCGCGTCTTCACCGCAGTTTGCCTCTCCGGTCACCTGGAAACCTTTGATATCTTCCAGGATGCGACGGATCCCAGCACGCACCAGTTCATGGTCATCAACAAGAAAAACGCTAATCAAACCGGTCTCTCCAAGTGGGTTCTGCCAGAAGGTTTCAGAACGCTATAAGAAAGCGATCTTACCTCTTTTTAACGGTTGATAGAACTGAAATAATGAGCCGGACCAGTTGAAAGCATTTCAGGCAACCCGCCGTCAGTCTGACTTCACGGTGTGGGTTATGTGATATACTTGTTAGCGATTTACATGTTCCCCGGTCACGCCCCAGGCCGATGATTCAGAAGACAACAACAAGGAGAAATCATGAGTAATACTGACTTTTCTACCAGCGAAGAGACCAAAACCCTGGCCGAGGAAATGGCCTGCATGAAAGCGCTGGTCACCTTCATGTTAAAAGGAATGGGCCAGGCCGATGCCGGTAAAGTCATCATTAACATGGAAAGGTATATTGACCAGTTGACCGATCGGCGCCAGGCAGACGTGTTCAGCAGCACTATCAAACAAATTAAACTGGCCTATCGCCAATAATTCGGGTCAATCAGCGCCAGCCCATTGCTTTTCCTTCAGCGTTATAAGATGGTTAAGCTTTCTCCTGAGCTGAAGGGAACAATGGGCTTACTTTTCAAAGCAGTACTGGGTGCGCTGGTGGTGGTTTTGATCGCCCTGCTATCGAAGACCCGTAGCTACTATATCGCAGGCCTTCTGCCTCTTTTTCCCACCTTCGCGCTGATAGCTCACTATATCGTCGCCAGCGAGCGCGGTATTGACGCCCTGCGCACCACCATCGTGTTTGGTATGTGGGCGATCGTTCCTTATTTTATCTATCTCCTGTCACTCTGGTATTTTGTCGGCATGACGCGGCTGCCCTTTGCGCTGGCTGGCGCAGTAGCCTGCTGGTGCCTGGCCGCCTGGCTGCTGATCGTCCTGTGGGCGAAATGGCAGAGTTAACGGCTGCGTGAGTTCCAGCTCACGGAAACGCCTAAGGTTGGCAACACTTCTTCCGGGCTGAAGCGGCGTGCGCCCTGAAACTTTCCGGCCAGCTGAGGCTGGCTGACCGGAATACGTACGGCAAACAGATTGTCCTCTGACTGGATAACGCCCGCGCTTAACGGCTCATAAACAACGTGGTTCTGTTCAAACATCTGTTCAAGCATCGGCGTGGCGGCACTGTAGAGAGACTCAATCCCCGACTGTTCAGCCAGCTGGACGCCATGCCACAGAATGCTTAACGGCAGCTCCTCATCGATATCCAGCCTGGCAGAGAAGCGCGACATTTCCCAAACGGGAGCGGGCGCTTTACCGCGCTTCTCGCGGTTCTCCATCTCCGGCCCCGTCGCCGGGGCCTGCCACTGCATCAGCCTCGCGCAGCCACAGATGCCGTACTGGGCTTGCCAGGCGATCAGCCAGATCACATCAGAACGATCGAAACGATCGTACTCCTGCCCGGGCGTGTTCAACCGGGAAGGAATTGACCATCCTTCCCCACGAGCAAACACGTTGTACCGGTAACTCCCCAGCTCGGCCAGCAATGAGGATGGCATATCCTTAAGCTTGGTCTGGATAATCTTCATCATTGATCCTCTTTCGCATTCCCTCGTGAACGCCACTGCTGGCGGCTCGTTCGGGGTTCTCACCCAGGGCGCAGGGTAGACAACCGATTAGCAATTCGAAACTACCAGATCTGGTAGTTGCATCCCTTCAAAGTAAACCGATTGCGGCAGCATAAGCAGCGACCTGAGTTTTATTAGGTGCATTGAACCTCTTTTGCATATTTTTCTGATGAAAATTAACCGTGTTCTCCGAAATCGACAGGATCAGCGATATTTCTGCTGAGGTTTTCCCTTCAGCCGTCCATTTGAGAATTTCCAGCTCACGCTGGCTTAATTCCATCTTCATCATCGCCATGGAAATATCTTTTACGCGCTGTAACGCATCCATAATCAGTACCGATAAATATTGAAGCTTAAGTTGCTTATCAGGCGTTAACTTCATCTTTTCAAAAGCCTCACCTGATGCCATAGACAATATACCAATGGCCCTGTTTTTAGCCATTGTGCAAGCGGAAAAACCCGAATTAATGCCATATTCTTTTGCTGCCTCAAACACCCTCCGGCCGCTGCGGTTCAAAGACGCATCCCACAACAGTATTTTCCCCGGAATCTGGCAATTTTTGATAACCGGGTCGATAGCCGCAAAGTTCTGCTGCTGATAATCGCAGAGCCATTTCTCAGGGTAACTGGAGTAAATAAAGATTTTGGGTCGGGTAAAAGGCACAGGATGACGAATATACAGTGCATAAAAATCGAACCCCAGCCTGATCGTCTGCTGCTCGATAAGACGTGTTATATCTGTCGAGTCTGATACTTGATGGAAGGCAAGCTGTACTTCATCACGCCAACTGAAATAGTTCTCAGAAGTCATTAATTCCTCACCAGGATTGTGCGAACGCCGTAAAATCCTGCTTATAATTTTTCGATAATGCGGGAAAAAAATGAATGTAAACGAGAAAAAATTTTAATGAATAGTGTTAATCGAACGCGAAAAAGATAATAACTAAAATTACGGGTGTATGCATCCATTGAATGACGGCAAGAATCGTTCAGTCATTAAAATCCAGTCAATTTAATTTATAAAAGAACCAGTAAGAGGCTTTCACTGTACGGTCACAGCAGCAATAAAAAAAAGCGGCTCTGCTCATTCACCTGCATGGCTAGAATAGGATTTTTCCAGGCAAGATTCAATAATTTTGACCGTTCCGGACCGAGCAATGGCGACTAAAATTTTACTGTATGACGCGATACTTTTCTGAAATAGAGATAAGAAAAATGGGCACAAAATCGCATAACCATCTAATTAAACTGGAATTAAAAACCCTACCTTGTCCCGTTTGCCTTTTTTATCACTGGTAAAAAAGGTTGCACTAAGCGCAGAGTACACACATCATTGAAGGGTCTGACCAGCCTTCTCACTCCACTTTTTTTGCAGAGATCTTCAGGCGACTGCGGCGGATTTTTGTTCATCACGCTGGCATTTCACCTCAGCGGAGTCATAATCTAGCTGGCTGAATGGATAATATAAATCAAACTTCCCTCTGCGCATTGTGCCGATAAGGAAATAGCGATGTTAGACAGACTGGCAATGGTGTTTATCCTGTTAGGCGTCTGCACTTCCCTGATGATTGTGAAAGATATTCTACGCCGCCCGCATCCCGTAAGGATAATGAACCTGGTCTGGCCCATCACCGGACTCTATATGCCTTTTTTCGGCTGGCTGGCCTGGTGGTTTTTTGCTCGGAAAAGTCGCCAGAAGTCGTGGTTGACTCCTGCGAGCCGGAGGCAATCCCCTGAAATAAGACAGATTTTCTCCTCTACCAGCCATTGTGCAGCGGGCTGCGCGCTGGGTGATATAGTTGCCATCCCGATAGTTTCAATACTGAACTATAGTCCTTTTCATTCCCTACTTCTCAGCCACGCTATTTTTTCGCTGGCGCTTTCCTTTGTTTTTGGCGTGCTGCTGCAATTTTTCGCCCTGCGTCAATTAGAGGGGTTCTCTATATTTCGCGCTCTGTGGCAGGCGATTAAAACCGATTTCTTTTCGCTGGTTGTTTACCAGGTCGGGATGTTTCTCTATATGGAACTGGCGTTTTGTTTTATTTTACATGGGCAAATTGAACCCCGCGTGCTGAGGTTCTGGTTTATGCTGCAAATCGCGTTGTTCACCGGCTTTATCTTCGCCTGGCCTGCCAATAAATTTTTGTTACAGCGTGGAATTAAAACTGTTGTGTGACGGCAAAAGCCAGGCCCCCAGGCACGCTAACCTCTGCGGCCTGACAACTTCCTTTTGATATCCAGAATGACTTTCATCTGCGATGAGCAATAACGCCCTCAGGGCTTTCCCCGTCAGGCAGCAGACCGGAAAAATGTCGCGGCCTTTTTGTACAATCAGTCGGATTCTCCAGAACTTTACCTGCCATTCAGGGCGTTTTACGTTAAGCTTTGCGCCGTAAAAGCCTTCAGAGCTTACACAACATCATATAAAGGACAAAGAACACGTTATGGTTGACCAATCAAAAGAGACGCTTCTCGCTGAAGAAGCCCCGGACGAGCTCCGGCGTAACCTGCACAATCGCCATATCCAGCTGATTGCTATTGGCGGCGCTATCGGCACCGGCCTGTTTATGGGCTCAGGAAAAACCATCAGCCTGGCGGGACCGTCGATCATTTTTGTGTATATGATCATCGGTTTTATGCTGTTTTTCGTCATGCGCGCCATGGGTGAACTGCTGCTGTCCAACCTGGAATATAAGTCGTTCAGCGATTTTGCCGCCGATTTGCTCGGCCCCTGGGCAGGCTATTTCACCGGATGGACCTACTGGTTCTGCTGGGTGGTCACCGGCATCGCCGACGTGGTGGCTATCAGTTCCTATTTTCAGCTGTGGTTCCCCAACTTTTCGGTGTGGATGAGCGCCCTGCTCTGCATCGCGGTGTTCCTGTCGCTGAACATCGCCACGGTGAAGCTGTTTGGCGAGATGGAATTCTGGTTTGCGATTATTAAAATCGTCGCCATTGTGGCGCTGATTGTGACCGGTATTGTACTGGTTGCCATGCACTATCCTTCACCGGGCGGCGCTAAGGCGGCAATCAGCAATATCTGGGAGCACGGTGGCATGTTCCCGAAAGGGCTAAGCGGTTTCTTTGCCGGATTCCAGATAGCGGTGTTCGCCTTTGTGGGAATTGAGCTGGTTGGAACTGCCGCCGCAGAAACCCACGATCCGAAAAAGGTGCTACCGCGCGCCATCAACGCCATTCCGCTGCGTATTATCATGTTTTACGTGCTGGCACTGCTGGTGATCATGGCGGTCACGCCCTGGGATAAAGTGGTCGCCGACCGCAGCCCGTTCGTTGAAATGTTTGTATTGATTGGTCTGCCTGCCGCCGCCAGCATCGTTAATTTTGTGGTGCTGACCTCGGCGGCCTCATCGGCAAACAGCGGCATCTTCTCCACCAGCCGTATGCTTTATGGCTTGTCCCAGCAGGGCGTCGCGCACCGCCGTTTCGGTCTGCTTTCTCGCCGGGCCGTGCCCACTACCGGGCTGTTCTTCTCCTGCCTGTGCCTGCTTGGCGGCGTCGCGCTCATTTATCTGATCCCGAACGTGATGCAGGTATTCACGCTGGTCACCACCGTCTCGGCGATCCTCTTTATGTTCGTCTGGACCATCATCCTCTGCTCTTACCTGGCCTACCGTAAGAAGCGGCCTGAACTGCACGCCGAATCCAGCTACAAAATGCCGTTGGGCAAGCTGATGTGCTGGGTGTGTATGGCATTCTTCGCGTTTGTACTGGTGTTGCTGACGCTCGAAGAGGATACCCGCCAGGCGCTGATGGTCACCCCCGTCTGGTTTATCCTGCTGGGGATCGGCTGGTGGCTCCGTCAGAGAAAACAGGCCTGATATCATGCCGGCGGGTCGCACTGGCCCGTCGTTTATTCACGGATACGAATGCCTTCAATCACCATCCGCTGCACGTTTTCTACCGTCTGATTGAAAAAAACGTCATCATTTAACGTTTGCCCGGTCACCGCCTCAACCTGAGTGGAAAAGTCCGCGTAGTGCTGCGTGGTCGCCCACAGCATAAAGATCAGGTGATGAGGTTCTACCGCCGCAAGCTTACCCTGATTGATCCAGCCCTCTATCACCGCCGACTTATCATCCACCAGCCTTTTAAGATCGCCCTCCAGCTCACCCTTAAGCAGCGGCGCGCCCTGTAGCATCTCCATACAGAACAGACGCGAAGCCTGCGGATGATCGCGTGACACCTCCAGCTTAAGTCGGATGTAATCCCTGATCGCTTCCAGCGGCTGCTGATCTTCCCTCAGCGCGCGAAGCGGCGCGAGCCACACATCGAGGATATTTTTTAGTACCGCGATATAGAGCGCCTCTTTGGAGGGAAAGTAGTAGAGCAGATTGGTTTTAGAGACGTCCGCCCCTTCCGCCACTTTATCCAGGCTGGTGCCATGCACGCCATATTGCGAAAAAAGCGCCAGCGCGGCGCTGAGGATCGCCGTTCTTTTTGCCGCTACCGCTCGCGAGCGGCGCGTTGGGGCTTTCACCGTTGCCTTGTCTGTCGAATTCACTGAGACCTCATGATCCATGTGGGTTGCCAGGATAATAGCAAAACGGTCTGGTTAGCACTAATGCACTTAAATTGACCACGGCCGCCTGATTTTTGTGCACAATTTTTTTACCAAACGGTCTGCTTTAGACCACTTGCTCTACATTCATTTAACGTAAATCCCTCAACCTGATGAAAATAAACCCTTTTAGTAAACTGGCACAGCCTTTGCAAAATTCTTTCTGAGCGCCGCTTCAGGGAGAGTGCAGGAAGCACCGCAGCGCAGCACTTTACCCTAACGCAAACCCAGAGGTATCCCAATGAAAATCGGTGTGTTTATTCCAATCGGCAACAACGGCTGGCTGATCTCCACCACGGCGCCGCAGTACATGCCAACCTTTGAACTGAACAAGGCCATCGTGCTGAAGGCCGAGCAGTATCACTTCGATTTCGCGCTATCGATGATCAAGCTCCGTGGCTTCGGCGGTAAAACCGAGTTTTGGGATCATAATCTTGAATCTTTCACGCTGATGGCTGGCCTGGCCGCCGTCACCTCGCGCATTCAAATTTATGCGACTGCCGCCACGCTGACGCTGCCTCCCGCCATTGTGGCGCGAATGGCTTCCACCGTGGATTCGATCGCCAACGGTCGCTTTGGCGTCAATCTGGTGACCGGCTGGCAAAAGCCAGAGTATGACCAGATGGGTCTCTGGCCAGGCGACGAATATTTTTCCCGCCGCTATGACTACCTGACCGAATATGTCTCGGTGCTGAAAGATCTGTGGGGCACTGGTCAATCCGATCTGAAAGGCGAGTTTTTTACCATGAACGACTGCCGCCTCAGCCCGCGACCTGAGCAGCCGATCAAAGTTATCTGCGCCGGTCAGAGCGATGCGGGCATGGCTTTTTCCGCAAAACACGCGGACTACAACTTCTGCTTTGGCAAAGGCGTCAACACGCCAACCGCCTTTGCGCCGACCGCAGCCCGCATGAAAAGCGCCGCAGAGGAAGCGGGTCGTGAGGTGGGTTCCTTCGTGCTGTTTATGATTATTGCCGATGAGACGGACGAGGCCGCTCGCGCGAAGTGGGAACATTATAAAGAAGGGGCGGACGAAGAGGCGCTCGCCTGGCTGACCACCCAAAGCCAGCAGGATAAGCGATCGGGCAGCGATACTAACGTTCGCCAGATGGCCGATCCGACCTCGGCAGTCAATATCAATATGGGCACGCTGGTAGGCTCTTACGCCAATGTGGCCCGTATGCTGGACGAGGTGGCCAGCGTGGAAGGCACTCAGGGCGTGCTGTTGACCTTTGATGACTTTTTGCAGGGCATTGAGAATTTTGGCGAGCGCATTCAGCCGCTGATGCAGTGCCGTATCGGTATCATTGAAGCCGCGCAGGAGGTGGCGTAATGAGCAGTAAAGAGACCGTCGTCTGTACCACCGCATCCAGCAAAAACAGCGTCACGTTGCCGGCCAGGCCGGAGCCAATTGCCTTTCCACCTGAGCAAACCGCGCTGATCGTCGTGGATATGCAAAACGCCTATGCCACCACCGGGGGCTATCTGGACCTGGCCGGGTTTGACGTCTCAACCACCAGCCCGGTAATCGACCAGATTAATGTGGCGGTCAAAGCCGCCCGTGAGGCTGGTATTCAGATTATCTGGTTCAAGAACGGCTGGGACGATCAGTACGTCGAGGCTGGCGGGCCAGGATCGCCAAACTGGCACAAATCCAATGCGCTGAAGACCATGCGCCAGCGTCCGGAGCTGCAAGGCAAGCTGCTGGCTAAAGGCGGCTGGGATTATGAGCTGGTCGATCAGCTCCAGCCGCAGCCGGGCGATATCGTACTGCCCAAACCCCGCTACAGCGGCTTCTTCAACACCCCGCTCGACAGCATGTTGCGCAGCCGCGGTATCCGCCACCTGGTGTTTACCGGCATCGCGACCAATGTCTGCGTCGAGTCGACCCTGCGCGACGGCTTCTTCCTGGAGTATTTCGGCATCGTGCTGGAAGACGCGACTTATCAGGCCGGGCCGCTTTTCGCCCAGCAGGCCGCCATTTTCAATATTGAAACGTTCTTTGGCTGGGTTTCAGACGTCAATAGCTTCTGTACAGCGGTACAAGCTGAACCCGCGCAGCATAAACAAACGGCATAAAACCTGCATACCTTAGTGGAGAAAACGCAATGCCAAAAACCATTATTACCCCACCAGGCACCAGCATTCCAATTGCCCCGTTTGTTCCTGGGACCCTGGCTGACGGCGTGGTTTATGTTTCAGGTACGCTGCCTTTTGATAAAGATAACAATGTCGTCCACGTTGGCGATGCGGCGGCACAGACTCGTCATGTGCTGGAGACCATCAAAAGCGTGATTGTAGCCGCTGGTGGCACCATGGATGACGTAACCTTTAACTCGATATTTATTACCGACTGGAGCAATTACGCAGCGGTAAATGCCGTTTACGCCGACTATTTTCCCGGCGAAAAACCAGCTCGCTTCTGCATTCAGTGCGGTCTGGTGAAACCTGATGCGCTGGTGGAGATTGCCAGCGTCGCCCACATCGGCAAGTAGCGGAGAGCGTTATGCATATTGAGCTTTCAGGATCGACCGATCCCAAGGCCAGAACGCTGGTCCTGTCGGCAGGGCTGGGCGGATTGGGCAGTTTTTGGCTACCTCAGCTGAACGATCTGCGTCAGACCTACCGCGTTGTCATCTACGATCAGCGAGGAACCGGGCGCAGCCCGGACGCGTTGCCGGAAGGTTACAGTATGCGCGATATGGCCGACGAACTGGCTGAAGAACTGTCTGCGCTGGGCATTGATAACTATGACGTCATCGGGCACGCGCTCGGCGGCATGGTTGCCATGCAGCTGGCGATCGACTATCCGCAGCGCGTCGCCAGGCTGGTCATCGTCAACGGCTGGCTGCGGCTCAATGCGCATACCCGCCGCTGTTTTACCGTCCGCCAGGACCTGCTGCTTAACGTTGGCGTGGAGGCCTGGGTCCGCGCTCAGCCCCTGTTCCTCTATCCCGCCGACTGGCTGGCGGATAACGAGGCGCGCATTGAGGCGGAAGAGACGCTGCATGTGGCGCATTTCCAGGGCATGGAGAATCTGCTCCGCCGCCTGAACGCGCTGATGGCCTGCGATTTTACCCGGCAGGCCAGCGCCATTACCCAGCCGGTGCTGCTGCTGTGTTCGCATGACGATCTGCTGGTTCCGTGGACCTGCTCGCAGGCGCTGTGCGAGGCGCTGCCTCACGCCACCCTGGAAAAAATGGCCTGGGGCGGTCACGCCATGAGCGTCACCGACAGCAGCACCTTTAACCAACTTTTACTGAACTGGCTGGAAGAGACCGCGCCAGAAACCCTACCCGTTGAACTGGAGCCGCTATGGCAGAAGCCTTGAATTCCGCAGCGTTAGAGACGCTGTTTACCTCCGCACGTACCCACAGTAGCTGGCTGGACCGCCCTGTCACCGACGAGCAGCTCCAGGCGCTGTATGAGCTGGTGAAGATGGGACCGACCTCCGCGAACTGTAGTCCCGCCCGTTTTTGCTTCGTGCGCAGCGAAGAAGGTAAAGCCAGGCTGAAGCAGACCCTGTCCAGCGGCAACGTGGAGAAGACCATGAGCGCGCCAGTCACCGTCATCGTAGCCTGGGATCCTCAGTTTTATGACCGGCTACCGCAGCTGTTTCCTCATGCCGATGCCAGGGCCTGGTTTACCAGCAGTCCGGAGCTGGCGCAGGAAACCGCCTTTCGCAACAGTTCACTTCAGGCGGCTTATCTGATAAGCGCCTGCCGCGCGATGGGGTTGGATACCGGCCCAATGTCCGGCTTTGACCGGGCGGCGGTCGATGCGGCTTTCTTTGCTGATAGCGGCTGGAAGAGCAACCTGCTGATCAATATCGGCTATGGCGATGCCAGCAAAGTGTATCAGCGGCTGCCGCGCCTCTCCTTTGCTGAAGCCTGTAGCCTGGAGTAGGTTCTCGCTCGTGGCTATTACCCTTTAAGGCGGCAGGAAGCCTGATCTCCCGCGCCCTGCGGTTAATGCTTTATTCACTTCTCTGGAGAAGACGATGGCTAATTCCTGGTTCCCTCAATGGCGTAAACAGTCCGCAACGGCGCAGGGAATAGTTGCGCCTGATGAAACGTTACCGCTGGGACAAACGGTAATTATGGGTCTTCAGCACGCGGTGGCAATGTTTGGCGCCACGGTGTTGATGCCTTTGCTGATGGGACTGGACCCCAACCTGTCGATCCTGATGTCTGGCGTCGGCACGCTGCTGTTCTTCGTGATTACCGGTGGTCGGGTGCCCAGCTATTTAGGATCGAGCGCGGCGTTTGTCGGAGTAGTCATCGCGGTCACGGGCTTTAACGGTCAGGGCATCAACCCCAATCTTGGCATTGCGCTGGGAGGTATTATTGCCTGCGGTCTGGTCTATACGCTGATCGGTTTTGTGGTGATGAAGGCAGGCACCCGCTGGATTGAGAAACTGATGCCGCCGGTGGTCACGGGCGCCGTGGTAATGGCCATTGGATTGAATCTCGCGCCTATTGCCGTTCATAGCGTATCATCTTCCATGTTCGACAGCTGGATGGCAGTGATGACCGTGCTTTGTATCGGCGTGGTTGCGGTATTTACCCGTGGCTTAGTGCAACGGCTGCTGATTCTGGTTGGCCTGATCGTGGCCTGCGTCATCTATGCGTTGTTAACCAACGGGCTGGGTCTCGGCAAGCCGATTGATTTCAGCCTGCTCTCTTCCGTTGCCTGGTTTGGCTTGCCCACCACCACTTCGCCAATCTTCGACAGCCACGCTATGTTTCTGATTGCGCCGGTAGCGGTGATCCTGGTGGCGGAAAATCTCGGTCATATCAAAGCGGTAGCCGGCATGACGGGCAAAAACCTCGATCCCTACATGGGGCGGGCCTTTGTGGGCGACGGCCTGGCAACCCTGCTGTCGGGTAGCGTTGGCGGTAGCGGCGTCACCACTTATGCCGAGAACATCGGCGTAATGGCGGTGACCAAGGTTTACTCAACGCTGGTGTTTGTCGCGGCGGCAACTATTGCAATTCTGCTGGGCTTCTCACCGAAATTTGGCGCGTTAATTCACACCATTCCCGGACCGGTGATTGGTGGCGCTTCCATTGTGGTATTTGGTCTGATCGCAGTGGCTGGCGCACGCATCTGGGTGCAAAATAACGTCGACCTTGGACAGAATAACAACCTGATTATGGTGGCGGTGACGCTGGTGCTGGGCGCTGGAGACTTTGCGCTGAAAATCGGTAACTTCACCATGGGTGGCATCGGCACCGCGACCTTTGGCGCGATTATCCTCAACGCGATTCTGACCCGCAAACGCGCCGCTGCGCTTAAGGGCAACGGCGTGGCGCATCAGGACAGCTAGTTGATCTCGACGTTATCAGGCGAAGGCTGACCCTTCGCCTTTTTTTTAGACTTCAGCTTCAGCTCGCTGACCAGCACGCCAGACACGATCAGCGCCGCACCGATCAGCGCGGCGCCAGGCAGGCGCTCACCGGCGATCCGCCCCACAATGCCAGCCCAGACCGGCTCGCCCGCATAAATAACCGTGGCCCGCGTCGGCGAAACGCTGCGCTGGGCCCAGTTCATGGTGACCTGAATCAGCGCGCTGGCCAGTCCCAGGCCAATGGCGCTGAACAACAGGTAGGGAGAGAACGCGGGGACGACTTCGCCATTCGGCACCATCATCACGAAAGCCAGCAGCGACGCAAAAGCCAGTTGAACGATGGTCACCCTCCGCACATCGACTTTACCGGCGCTGGCACCGATCAGGATAATCTCTGCGGCAATCGCCAGAGTGCTGAGGAGCGTAGCCACTTCGCCAGTGCCCAAAGTCAACGAACCGCCGTCCGGTCCGGCCAGCAGCAGCAGGCCGATAAAAGCCAGCACCACGCCAATCCACGACATCAGGCCGGGTAAACGCCCCAGAAACAGCCACTGAAGCAGTGGCACCAGCGGCACATACATTGCGGTAATAAAAGCAGACTTACTGCTGCTGATGGTCTGCATACCGTAAGTTTGCAGACCGTAACCGAAGCCAATGGCGATACCTATCAGCGCGCCGGACTTGATCTCACGCAGAGTGAGGCCGCGCAGCGTTCGCCAGGAAAGCATCCCCAGCACAACGGCGGCGGTAGCGAAACGGGTTCCCACAAAAAAGAAAGGCCCGCTGACGGTCATTGCGTGATGCACAGCCAGAAAAGTTCCGCCCCAAACCATGGTGATCAGAACCAGCACTATTTCCTGGCGGGTAAAGGCGAATTTATAGCGAGAGAGGAAGGCAGACATAGCGCGCTCAGTTCAGAATTTGGCGCCAGTGTGCAGGGAGGCTAAGCGCGGGTCAACCGCTCCTTTACGCCGCCGGGTCAGGCCCGGCGGTTAAGGTGAAAGGTCAGGCTAGGCGTCCCCTTCTGTTTTGCTGCGGCTGCCACGGCTGTTACGGCCCCCTTTCTCACCAGCCAGCGAGGCGCGCTGAGGGTCGTTTTTAAAGTTGCCCCCGCTGGCCTGGCCACCTTTGCGGCCTGCTTCTGATGCTCTTTTACGATCTTCAGCGAAATTTCCAGATCCACCACGATGTTCGGGCATTTCACACCTCCGAATAGAGTTAAGCAATCATACTGCATACCCACGGCAGGCCTGTCGGCCGCCGTGACGGCACCTGAGGGAAGATACCCCGCCGCGTTACTAAGCATAGATTACCCGAGTTGACTGGCGAGAAAATTATCACACTCTGGCCCAGAACGCTGGGGCGACGCTTGAGCCATCACATTATTAAGGCTAATGATTTTTCTCAAAATTTGTCCCTTTCGCTGCCGTTTAACCCGAATGCCGGCCAAACCTTCTGCACGCGTCGCCAGCCTCTTCTATACTCCTTTAAATCACCGTTTTTGATTTCTTACGATCAACAAACGCACTTAGTGAGGGAACAAATGGCAAAAATTCTTGTGCTCTATTATTCGATGTACGGACATATTGAAACCATGGCCAGTGCCGTTGCCGAAGGCGCAGGCCGGGTCAGCGGAGCGGAAGTGACGATCAGGCGCGTGCCGGAAACCATGGACGCCGAACGATTTGCTCAGGTTGGCGGCAAAACGCAGCAGGCAGCGCAGGAGGCTACGCCGGAAGAGCTGGCGCAGTACGACGCCATTCTGTTTGGCACGCCAACCCGCTTTGGCAACATGGCCGGGCAGATGCGAACCTTCCTCGACCGGACCGGCGGCCTGTGGGCTTCCGGCGCGCTCTACGGCAAGCTGGCCAGCGTATTTGCGTCGACCGGCACCGGCGGCGGCCAGGAGCTAACCATCACTTCGACCTGGACTACGCTGGCCCATCACGGCATGGTTATTGTGCCAATCGGCTACGGCACAAAAGAACTCTTTGATATTTCACAGGTGCGTGGCGGCACACCTTACGGCGCCACCACCATTGCGGGCGGCGACGGCTCGCGACAGCCCAGCGAAGAAGAACTGAAGATTGCCCGTTATCAGGGTGAATATGTCGCTGGACTCGCCGTTAAACTGAACGGATAACGTCTTACAGGAGACTATTATGGCAACGCAACAATCGAAAGCACATCGTGTAGGCGAGTGGGCAACCCTGCGTAGCACCTCCCCTGAAATTGCTGAAGCCATTTTTGAAGTGGCAAATTACGATGAAAAGCTTGCCGAAGGCATCTGGGAGCAGCAGGGCAGCGATGAAGTGTTACTACGGGCCTTCGAAAAAACCGACCAGGACGTGCTGACCTGGGACAATAAGGTTGTTGAGCGCAAAAACGTTTAGTGAGAAAAAAGGCTTTTCAGGGCGGATTTATCCGCCCTTTTGCCGTTTTGAACCCTGAAAAATCGCCGAAGCGGCAAACTGGTAACGTTGTGAAACCACCATTTCTCTACCAGGCTTACTGCCTGACTCAATGAGCCTGGACTCAGGCCGGTTACGCGAAAAGGAGTGCTGTATGTCTTATCAGACAATCAATCCCGCCAGTAATAAGCTTATTAAATCCTGGCCAAATCATGACGATCGTCAGGTTGAACAGGCGTTAAAAACGGCCGACGATCTTTACCACTCCGACTGGTCAAAAGGCGCTATCCAGCCGCGTTTGCAGGTGCTGAAAAAGCTTGCCGATCTGATTGATGGTCGGGTCGAAGAACTGGCGAAAACCGCCAGCGTTGAAATGGGTAAGCTGATCAATCAAAGCCGTGGCGAAGTGAAGCTTTGCGCGCAAATTGCCCGTTATTACGCCGAAAACGCCGAGCGTTTTCTGGCCCCTACCCGTTACCCCAGCGAACTGGGTGAAGCCTGGGTAGAAAATCATCCCATCGGCGTGCTGGTTGCCGTTGAGCCGTGGAACTTCCCGTTCTATCAGCTGATGCGCGTCCTCGCCCCTAACCTGGCGGCGGGGAACCCGGTGCTGGCGAAACATGCGGCGAATGTTCCCCACTGCGCCACGCTGTTTGCCGAATTGGTTAGCGAAGCGGGCGCTCCCGCCGGCGCATGGACCAATCTGTTTATCAGTAACGAGCAGATTGCTTCACTGATCGCTGACGATCGTGTACAGGGCGCGGCGCTGACCGGTTCGGAACGCGCAGGCAGCGCCGTTGCCCAGCAGGCTGGGAAGTATCTGAAGAAGACCACGCTTGAACTGGGCGGGAACGACGTATTTGTGGTGCTGGATGATTGTGATCTTGATAAAGCGGTGAAGGCTGGCGCTGGTGCCCGACTGAGTAACTGCGGCCAGGTCTGTACCGCTGCAAAACGCTTTATTGTGCATGAGAAAGTCGCAGACGCATTCTTTGAAAAATTCAGCCAGGCCTTCCGGGAAGTGAAAATCGGCGATCCGCTGGACGAAAGCACCACGCTCGGCCCCCTCTCTTCCTCAACAGCCCGCGATACGCTGGCGAAGCAGGTTGAGCAGGCCGTCGCCAAAGGTGCTAAGTTGCATCTGGGCGGAAAAGTGGTTGATGGTGAAGGCTGCTTCTATCAGCCAACGATCCTTTCCGGCATCACCCGTGATAACCCAGCCTATTTTGAGGAGTTCTTCGGTCCGGTGGCGCAGGTTTACGTGGTGAAAGATGATGATGAAGTGGTCAGGTTAGCCAATGACTCGCACTACGGCCTTGGCGGTGCGGTGTTTACCAGGGATATCGCCCGTGGCAGGAAGCTGGCTTCCAGAATTGAAACCGGAATGGTCTATATCAATTCTGCCAGCGACACGGCGGCAGAACTACCGTTTGGCGGCGTGAAACGTTCCGGCTACGGCCGTGAGCTGTCTGATTTAGGGATTAAGGAGTTCGTTAATCAGAAGTTGGTGGTCGTGAACAGCGACTGATTCCAGTCTCCCTTCAGGCAAAAAAAGGCCGACAATGTCGGCCTTTTCTCTTTTTCTGGCTACGTAATCAGGAAGACTTTTCTTCCCCGGACTGGGCTGGCGCGGCAGCTGGCTGGTCGGCTTTAGCTTTGTCCGCTTTAGCCTTATCAGCATTTTCCTTGTCGCTGGCAGCTTTTTCTTTAGCTGCCCGATCCGCTGCCGCTTTATCAGCGGCGTCTTTCTCTTTCGCCGCCTGTTCAGCCGCAGCTTTATCCGCAGCGGCCTTCTCGGCAGAGGCTTTAGCCTGAGCCGCTTTGTCTGCGGCAGCCTGATCGGCGGCGGCTTTCGCCGCGGCCACTTTATCTGCCGCCTGATCTTTCGCATCGGCCGGAGCGGCAGGGGCTGGCGTAGCTTCCGCTGGCTGAGGCGCAACCGCCAGCGGCGTCCCCTGAATGGCGTTATTCAGCACCTGAGTAAACTTATCCCAGTCGCAGAAGCCATTGGCATCGGTCGGACAGCCGTTCATCTGCAAGGTTACGCGCTTCGGCGGCGTATCCAGCGACAGCGGCGTGGCGTTACGCAACTGATCGATGGTCTGGTAGACATACTCAACCTTTACCAGCTCGCGATCGTTTTTCTTATCATGCCAGCGCTGGAACTGAATCATCCCGCCGATTGGCGTACGTTCATTCTGCTCCGGCAGCGTGTAAGGTTTGAAGTCCAGCGCCGTCAGCAGCGAGGCAATATTGGAATCATGACCGACCATCAGCGTCACTTTCGGCGCCGAGGCCTTATCCTCATCCACCAACATACTGCGCAGGTAATCCACCAGCGGAGCCGCGACGTCACGCGCTACTTTTGGCGAGGTGAACAGCGTATCCTGATAGGCGTTTTTAATCGCCGACAGCTCTTTCCACTGCTCAGGCGTTTTGATCTGGCCCCAGGCAACCTGGTCCAGCGGCATTCCTTCGTAGTATTGCAGGGTGAAAGCATCCACCAGCGAGTTACCCACTTTCAGAGGGCCAGAAACGCCAGGCTCTTTGCCCTTTTCCGCCGAGAATTTGTTCTGATTATCGCTGGTGAGATCGCACTGTTTTTTACCGTCGCAGGCCGCTGCCGATTTGTAATCAATGATTTTTTCCAGGCGCTGGAAGGCAGGCTTCAGCGACAGCTTCTCAGCCGCGCTGTTCATATCAGTCAACGCCTGCTTGTTGAAGGCTTCGCTATCGTCGCCGATCACCGGGTTAAACACCGGATCCATTGTGCCCATCTCATCCTGATGCGAGACGGAGATGTCACAGCCGGGGAACGCACCAGTAATAAAGAACTGCGCGGTGGCTACCGTACGCTGCAGGCTGTTGGCATAGGCATAGATATCATCGGAGCCTGGGCATTCGCCGTCTTTTACCAGCCCCTGCTGCGCCAGCCATTCGCGGGTGTAGCGGCCCATATACACTTCCAGCACGCCGCCCTTAGTCGTCAGTTGCCCGCCGGGAACATCCCACTTTGGCCAGGCTTTTTTAGTGGACTGAGCCAGCACGCTGCCGTTATCGGCCAACGGGGCACGCAGATTGTGGCGACTCATCATCAACACTTGCTCAAGCTGGTAATCGTCGTCAGCAGCATAGGCTGAAATCCCGGTGAGTGCCGAGCAGACTGCTAACGCGCAAAGACTGAACTTTCTAATCATGTGTTTTTCCATTGATTAAAGGGTAAATCACCCGACCGTATAATGGCGATGCGGCAGGGAAAAGGTTTGCGACCACGCAGATGATACTCGCAACGGCGAGCCAGGGAAAACGGACCTGCGGCAGACATTACATTTATGTTGAGAATATAGCAGACTAACGCCTTTGCCGTTTGTGCGCATCAGGAGTTTGAAAAGAAAAGAGATGTTTTTCAGAATGCTCTAACCGGGCTGGCGTCGTTGTGGGCGTGTTCAGGCGGAAAAGACAGAAAGCAAAACGGGTTAGCCTGAGCTAACCCGTTGAATTTGATGGTGGAGAGGCAGAGATTCGAACTCTGGAACGGTTTCCCGTCGCCGGTTTTCAAGACCGGTGCCTTCAGCCACTCGGCCACCCCTCCACGCGTTATCAGCTGCGGCTGATGGAAGTGATAAAACCTCCGGTGCAACTGATGGGGCGCAGTATAGGGGATGCCGGGGATTTTGCCAAGCGTAAATTTGCTTATTTTGTTGAATTTATGCGCTTTTGTGCAATTTATTTGGCGGCCGTACGCAAAATAATCAACCGGATATTTTGCTGCCCATAGCAAAACGGGCCAGCTTACGCTGACCCGTTAAAATAGATGGTGGAGAGGCAGAGATTCGAACTCTGGAACGGTTTCCCGTCGCCGGTTTTCAAGACCGGTGCCTTCAGCCACTCGGCCACCCCTCCACAATGTGCCGAACTATAAACATCCTCCCTGGCGATGTAAAGTGCGTTTCGGTTCGATCGCCTGAAAAACAGCCGATAGCCGTTTTTTTGCTGGTAATATCGCCATCCTGACGCCATAAACGGCCGCATATCGCGTAAAGAAGGGTAAAACGCCTTTCCCGGCTTCGCCGCGCTCCTTATTCTCAGTGATAAATTAGTGACCCTGAGAGGTTTTAATATGGATCGCATTGTTTCAACCAGCCGCAGCAGTTCCTTAATTACCACCCACAAGGTGCTGCGCAATACCTATTTCCTGCTCGGACTGACGCTGGCCTTCTCTGCCGTAACCGCCACGTTAAGTACCGTTTTTGCCCTGCCTGCGCCCGGCTTTATTCTTATGCTGGCTGGCTTCTACGGACTGATGTTTCTGACTTACCGCCTGGCCGATAGCCCAACCGGCATCCTGGCCGCCTTCGCCTTTACCGGTTTCCTGGGCTACTGCCTGGGCCCAATCCTCAACTCGCTGCTCTCGGCGGGCATGGGTGACGTCATTGGACTGGCGCTGGGCGGCACCGCGCTGGTGTTCTTCTGCTGCTCTGCCTACGTGCTCAGCACCCGCAAAGATATGTCTTTCCTCGGCGGCATGATGATGGCTGGTTTTGTGGTGCTGCTGGTGGCCGTCGTGGCTAACCTGTTCCTGCACATCCCAGCCCTGCATATGGCGATCAGCGTGATGTTTATCCTGTTCTCCTCAGGGGCTATTTTGTGGGAAACCAGCAACATCATTCACGGCGGTGAAACTAACTATATTCGCGCCACCGTCAGCCTGTACGTGTCGATCTATAACATCTTCGTCAGCCTGCTGAGCATTCTGGGCATGTCGCGCAGCAACTAACTCCGCGGCCATTGTCAGCAGTAAAAGCGCCCCGCCACCATGCGGGGCTTTTTTTTGGCTCAGGCCAGCCAGCGGCAAGATCGGAAGCAGTTCCGGGCTACCCAGCGCTGATGGCATTTTGCTAAACTAGCAACCCGCTAACCAGACAGAGACAATACGGTGCTATTTCAGGGTAAAGAGATTGAGCGTGACGCGCAGGGTTATCTGAAGTCTACGGCGGACTGGAGCGAAGCGCTGGCTCCTTTGCTGGCCGAAGAGGAAGCCATTGAGCTGAGCGAAGCCCACTGGGAAGTGGTGCATTTTGTCCGGGATTTCTACCTGGAATTCAACACCTCCCCGGCAGTGAGGATGCTGGTAAAAGCGATGGCGAAAAAGTACGGTGAAGAAAAAGGCAACAGCCGCTACCTGTTCCGCCTGTTTCCTAAGGGTCCGGCAAAACAGGCGACCAAAATCGCCGGCCTGCCTAAACCGGCTAAATGCCTTTAAAAATGCTGCGATAGCGCTAGCCGGTGGTGAAACCGCTCGGCAAATCACGCGGCTGGTGTGGCTCCTGTAGCACCCTGTCGACGCTGGCGCTTCTGGGGCCGCCCGCTTTCAGCCAGCTAATCAGCGAATGCACGTCGCTCTCCTCCCCACAGGCCAGCACCTCGACGCTGCCGTCCTCCAGGTTTCTGGCATAGCCTTTCAGGTGCAGCGCCTTTGCCTGCTGCTGAGTGCTGTAGCGAAACCCCACGCCCTGAACCACACCGTGTACCCAGACTTTCACGCAGACAGTTGTCATATTTCGTCTCCTTTCACGACGCAGATTGCATTTTGACGGTTCGCACCGGACAATAACGGCTGATTTTCTGACTGTAAGCATAGCAAATATGACTGTTCGTTTGATTCTTGCCAAAGGACGTGAAAAGTCCTTACTTCGCCGCCATCCCTGGGTCTTTTCTGGCGCGGTCGCCCGCCTGGAAGGGAAAGCCCAGCAGGGCGAAACGATTGACGTCTGTGACAGCCAGGGAAAATGGCTGGCGCGCGCCGCCTGGTCGCCTGACTCGCAGATCCGCGCCCGCATCTGGAGCTGGGAACAGGATGAGTCGATTGATATCGACTTCTTTATCCGCCGCCTCCAGGCCGCACAGCCGCTGCGTGACTGGCTGGCCGGGCGCGACGACCTCGACAGCTACCGGCTGATTGCCGGCGAGTCCGACGGCCTGCCGGGCATCACCATTGACCGCTTCGGCAACTTCCTGGTGCTGCAGCTGCTGTCAGCCGGTGCGGAATATCAGCGTGCGGCGTTGATTTCCGCGCTGCAACGCTGCTACCCGGAATCTGCGATTTACGATCGCTCTGACGTTGCCGTGCGCAAAAAGGAAGGCCTTGAGCTGACGCAGGGCGTGGTGCTGGGCGAACAGCCGCCGGAACAGCTAGCCATTACCGAACATGGGATGAAGCTGCTGGTTGATATTCAGACGGGCCATAAAACCGGCTACTACCTAGATCAGCGTGACAGCCGTCTGGCTACGCGCCGCTATGCGAAAGATCGCCGGGTGCTGAACTGCTTCTCTTACACCGGCGGTTTTGCCGTCTCCGCCCTGCTCGGCGGCTGTAAGCAGGTCATCAGTGTGGATACCTCTCAGAGCGCGCTGGATATTGCCCGCCAGAATGTCGGGTTGAATAATCTCGATTTGTCGAAGGCTGAATTCCTGCGCGACGACGTGTTCAAACTGCTGCGTCGCTATCGCGATAGCGGTGAGAAGTTTGACCTTATCGTGATGGACCCGCCGAAATTTGTTGAAAACAAAAATCAGCTGGCTGGCGCCTGCCGGGGCTATAAAGACATCAATATGCTGGCCATGCAGCTGCTCAATCCCGGCGGGATGCTGCTGACTTTCTCCTGCTCTGGCCTGATGCCTGCTGATTTATTTCAGAAAATCATCGCCGATGCCGCGCTGGATGCCGGGCGTGATGTACAATTTATCGAGCAGTTCCGCCAGGCTGCCGATCACCCTGTGCTCGCCAGCTATCCGGAAGGGATGTATCTGAAAGGATTTGCCTGCCGCGTGCTGTGACTTGAAAACGCCGTCCCCGCCCCCATTTTGGTAGCAGGGCAATGTTTATCAGGAGGTCACATGATAGCCAGCAAATTTGGACTCGGCCAACAGGTACGGCATCAGCTGCACGGTTTTCTGGGGGTTGTAGTGGATGTGGATCCGGAATATTCGTTAGAAGATCCGGCAATCGATGAGGTTTCCAGCAGCACATCACTGCGCGATGCCCCCTGGTATCACGTAGTGATGGAAAACGAAGACGGCGATACCGTTCATACCTATCTGGCGGAAGCTCAGCTGAGCTGGGAACTGCCGGGCGATCATCCTGACCAGCCGTCAATGGATGAGCTGGCCGCGTCAATACGCGAACAGCTACAGGCGCCGCGTCTCAGGAATTAATGCAAAATCCCCGCTTCGCGGGGTTTTTTTTAGCTTTTTTCCAACCCCAGCCGCGGGATCTCAATTTTGGGACAGCGGTCCATCACCACTTTCAATCCCGCCTCGCTGGCCAACACCGCCGCCTGTTCGTTAACCACGCCAAGCTGGAGCCACAGTGATTTCGCTCCCACCGCGATGGCTTCCTGAGCCACGCCCCAGGCCGCCTCCGCATTACGGAAGACATCGACCATGTCGATCGGCTCTGGCACCTCCTCCAGCGTGGCATACACCTGCTGGCCCAGCAGAGTTTGTCCAGCCAGCTTAGGGCTTACCGGCGTTACCTTATATCCCTGCGCCAGCAGATAGGCCATCACCCCATAGCTCGCTCTGGCTGGCTTGTCGCTGGCGCCGACCAACGCGATATGTCGCGTTGAGGTCAGGATGTCGGCAATCGTTTGATCTTGCATAACCCTCTCCTTGTCAGTCTGATACAACAGTGTAGGCGCTAAGATACCGCTCAGAAAACGACGCTGAAATAACCGCGTAGTTCCTTGAGATATAGCACGAATATATATGTTAAAATGTTAATATGCTGCCATACTGAAAGACTTTGATACATTCGTTGTTTTCGCGTGTCCGCGCTTCTGGAGAAAGAATGATGCTGCGTTCGGTCATTACAGGCGCTTTAGCTTTGCTGGTTGCGACTTCGGTCCATGCAACCACGCTTAAGCTTGCCTCTGATATTGACCTGTTAGTGCTGGATGGCCGGAAAATTTCCGGTTCATTACTCAAAGGGGCTGAAGGACTGGAACTTGAGCAGGGCCAGCATCAGGTTCTTTTTCGCGTGGAAAAAAATCTGAAGAAAGATGCGCAAATGGCCGCACCCTGGGTCTCCACGCCGCTGATTGTGACGTTCACCACCCAGGCGAAATCCGTCACCATTACGCTGCCTCCTTTGCTGACCGTACGTCAGGGGAAAGCCTTTGATAAACACCCTGAATTCCAGCTTCTGGACGAGCACGGCGCGGTAGTTGAGAGCCAGCAGGATCATTTGATGGCCCGGCCTGACACCAATTATGAGCAGGTGATGGTGCTGTACAACCTGAAAGGCAACGTGGCTTCGGTGCCCCGCTTTGCTCAGCCGCAAACCTCCCATTCCCCGGTGAGTCAAGGCTCCCAGGATTTTGCCAGCGGCAATCATGCAGGTAACCGCGTGCTGCAACTCTGGTATCACCAGGTCGACTCCGCCACCCGTCAGCGTTTTGTTATGCTCATGCGCGCGCTGCGTACCAGTTGATGTCTGAAGCCCTTCAGCCTACACTCGATACGCTTTATCAGGCAGTTACCCTACTCTGATTGACGTAAAACCAGGAAGCCGGAATGGATCAGACCACTCGTAAGATTCAGGAAAAAAAACATATCGCGCTGGTTGCGCATGACCACTGTAAAACCTCGCTCATGCAGTGGGTTGATATTCATAAAAACGTGCTGCAAGCCCACACGCTCTATGCTACTGGCACTACCGGCAATCTGATTCAGCGCGCCACCGGCCTGCCGGTCACCTCGATGCTGAGCGGCCCAATGGGGGGCGATCAGCAGGTAGGCGCGCTGATTTCGGAAGGGAAAATAGACGTGCTGTTTTTCTTCTGGGACCCGCTCAATGCTGTACCACACGACCCGGACGTCAAAGCGCTGCTGCGGCTGGCCACGGTGTGGAATATTCCCGTTGCCACCAATCGCGCAACCGCTGATTTTATTATTCAGTCTCCGCTGTTCTCACAGTCTGTCGATATCCTCATCCCGGACTATCAGCGCTATCTCGAGCAACGTCTGAAGTAAGCCTCTGAGCGTGCCGCGGCACGCTTTTCTTTTAAGGCTTGCGTAATACCGGCACGCCCAGCCGCTTTATCTCATCAACAAAGTCCGAAGGATGCTCCTTATCGAAGAGTAGCCACACCTGCTGTTTGGCTCGGGTGATGGCGACATAGGCCAGCCTGCGCTCTTCGGCATCCGGGAAATCTTCCGGCTGCGGCAGCAGCGCCTGCTCCATCACCGACTCTCTGGCTGGCGCAGGAAACCCCTCTTTGCCCGACTGTAATCCAAGCAGCAGGACATAGTCCGCCTGCTGGCCTTTGCTGGCGTGGATGGTGGTGAAATCAATCCGCAACTTCGGCCAGCGGGTCTTCGCCTTGTCCAGCAGCGTCGGTCGCAAATGGTGATAGCGAGCGAGGATCAACACCCGCTCATCCGGTGTGGCATAGCCGCTTATTTTATTCAGCAGCGCTTCCAACTGGGCTTCAGGCAGCAGTGAAATCGATTTTTTGTTGCCCTTGCTGAGACTATTCAACGGTTTTTTCAACTGATAAGGGTTGCTCTGAACAAATTTGTTGGCAATCTCGCCAATCCGGTCGTTAAAACGGTAGGTGGTATCCAGCACGCAGCGATCGCCTTCGCCAAAGTGGTGATGGAAAGCGGTGGTCAAGGTCATCTCAGCGCCGCTGAAGCGGTAAATGGCCTGCCAGTCATCCCCCACGGCAAACAGCGTGGTTTGCTTATTCTGCCGTCTGAGCGCCGCCAGCAGCGCAGCGCGCTGCGGGGAGATATCCTGAAATTCATCGACCAGAATGTGTTTCCACGGGCTGATAAAACGCCCTTTATCCAGAATATTGACCGCCTGATGGATAAGCCCGGAGAAATCTACCGCGCCCTCTTCCTTCAACGCGCTTTTCCAGGCCTTCATCAGCGGGGCCATCAGCTTCACCCGTTTTGCGAAGAGATCGCGAACCTCTTCCGGCGCCGAATCAATCATTGCCGCCTGCGCGCCGCCGTGCATACGCATCAACCCCAGCCAGCGCTCAAGACGGCTGGCGAGACGTTTAGCCAGCCGCTCTTCCTTCCAGAAATCGCCTTCCGTCAGCTCCCACTCCAGCTCATCCTGCAGCCACTGCCGCCAGCCGTTGGCATGGGCCTTCTTTTCACTGCACTGCTGGCGCCAGACGTTAATCAGTAGCTTATGGCGGAGTGAGGCATCGGTTTCAAGCTTGCTGATTGAAGGGGATTTATTACTGCCCTGCTGGATAATATTCAGCGCCAGCGAGTGGAAAGTACGCGCCTGAATACCATCGGTTTTCAGTCGGTCTTTGATCCGTTCGTTCATCTCCTCCGCCGCCTGGCGACCAAAAGCCAGCAGCAGGATCTGTCCTGGGCTCGCCTGGTTGCGCATCAGCAGCCAGCCCGCACGGGCCACCAGCACCGAGGTTTTCCCGCTTCCGGCTCCGGCCAGTACCAGCAGTGAGTCCTCGCCATTCACCACGGCTTTCGCCTGTGAAGGATTGAGCGGAGAGGTTTCAACGGTATTAAAGAAGTCAGCATACTGACTGAGCATTTTTTCTGACCACTGGTCATTGCGCTTCTGCCGCTGCGCATCGCTGCCGTCCAGCCAGGCAAGGCAGAACTGCCAGGCCTCACGGCAGTTATCAAATTCATCCAGCCGCTCTACCGGCAGAGGCAGCGAGGAGAACGCCTCATGGATTGCCTCCCGCCAGCCCGCCATATCGCTGCGCTTCAGCCATTTATCCTGCTGTTCACCGTCGCGAAGCTGGGCGACCAGCTTATTCAGCACCCCGGCCGCCACCTCGCTCATCTCTTCACTCCAGCGCTGCCACGCCTGGTTAAGGTAATGGTAGAAACGCTGGGTTTCCTGCCACTCGGTGCCATGCAGGCGCACGACTTTGTCTTCCGGCAGAGCAAATTCCAGCTCGCCCCATACCATGCCACGCTTGCATTTAATTGCTATCAGCTGGTTAAAGGGGATGAGATATTCATGCTTTTCACCACTCACCTCAACGCCTGCGGCCAACAGCCGCACCCGATTGTAGGGATGTTGCGCCAGATGCTTACCCAGCGACGTTGCTTTCAGTTCCATGACCTGCCTCTGGCTGTGGTTGTTTCAATGGGCTGTAGTTTAGCTGGCGGGAGTGTACCGCTCCAGAGTTAAAACGCGCTACAATCAACGCATTGTATTACTAAGCTCCGCGCACTGTAAGGGAAGTGAACCAATGCGTACTGTTTTAAACATTCTGAATTTTGTTTTAGGTGGTTTTCTGACCACGCTATCCTGGCTGATTGCCACCCTGGTCAGCATTATTTTGATCTTCACCTTACCGCTGACCCGCTCCTGCTGGGAGATCACCAGACTTTCTCTGCTGCCCTACGGCAACGAGGCGATACACGTCGACGAGCTGGAGCCGGGCCGTAAAAATGCGCTGATGAATACGGGCGGCACGCTGCTGAATATCTTCTGGTTTGTCCTGTTCGGCTGGTGGCTGTGCATCATGCATATTATGACCGGCATTGCCCAGTGCATCACCATCATTGGCATCCCGGTAGGGATTGCGAATTTTAAAATCGCCGCCATCGCCCTGTGGCCGGTAGGCCGCCGGGTGGTGAGTGTTGAGGTGGCAAAAGCCGCTCGCGAAGCTAACGCCCGTAGCCGGTTCAACTGAGTGCCGCCATGCGCCTATCGTTAAGTACAGGAATGCGGCGCTACGCCTACAACAGCGCATTGCTCTACAATCTGCGCATCTTCATTGCTCTGCTTGGCACCGCAGGCGTGCCCTGGTGGCTGGGGCAGATAACCTGGACCATTCCGCTGACGCTGGGCGTGGTAGCCGCCGCGCTTGCCGACCTTGACGATCGCCTCAGCGGCAGACTGCGCAACCTGTTAATCACCCTGGTTTGCTTCTGTGTTGCCTCGGTTTCGGTGGAGCTGCTCTCCCCTTACCCCTGGCTTTTTACCGCTGGTCTGGCGCTCTCCACCTGGGGTTTTATACTGCTTGGGGCGCTGGGGCAGCGCTATGCCACCATCGCCTTTGGCGCACTGCTCATCGCGATTTATACTCTGCTCGGTCTTGGGCTGTTTCCGCAGTGGTATCTCCAGCCTTCGCTGCTGCTGCTCGGCGCCATCTGGTACAACCTGCTGACGCTGACCGGCCACCTGATTTTTCCCGTCCGTCCTTTGCAGGAGAACATCGCTCGCTGTTTCGACGGGCTTGCCGTCTATCTTGAGGCCAAAGCCAGCCTGTTCGACCCGGATACTGAAGAAAACGATAATGCCTCGCTGATTGATGTCGCAATGGCCAACAGTCAGTTGGTCGCCACGCTGAACCAGACCAAAATATCCATTCAGTCCCGCCTGAGGGGCGATCGGGGGCAGCGCAGTACCCGCCGTACGCTGCACTATTATTTTGTCGCCCAGGATATTCATGAGCGAGCCAGCTCCTCCCACGCGCAGTATCAGGCGCTGCGCCAGGAATATCGCTATAGCGATATCCTGTTTCGCTTTCAACGGCTGCTGACGCTACAGGCCAAAGCCTGCCAGCAGTTGGCAAACTGCATTCTGCTGCGCGAAACCTATTTGCATAACAGCCGCTTTGAGCGCGCGTTTATCCACCTCAACGCCGCCCTTGAGCGTCTGTCCGCCGCCCGGCCCGGCAGCAGTGAGGTAAAAGCGATGGACTATCTGCTGAATAACCTGAAGGCCATCGACGCTCAGTTGGCAACCATCGAGTCTGAACAGCTCCTCGAAAACCAGGCGCCAGGCCATGATCTGACGCTTTCCAGCGAGGGGCTGACCGGTCTGGCGGATATCAGACTGCGTCTTGGCCGTCATCTTTCGCCAGAATCACCGCTGTTTCGCCATGCGGTGCGCATGTCCCTGCTGCTCTGCGTTGGCTATAGTTTTATCCAGTTAACCGGCCTTCAGCACGGCTACTGGATTTTGCTGACCAGCCTGTTTGTTTGTCAGCCCAATTACAATGCGACCAGGCGCAGGCTGGCGCTGCGTATCGCGGGCACGGTCGCCGGTATTGTTATCGGTCTGCCTCTGCTGTGGCTGGTCCCTTCGGTAGAGGGGCAGCTGTGCCTGATCGTGATAACCGGCGTGCTGTTTTTTGCCTTCAGACAGTCGCAGTATGCCCATGCCACGATGTTTATCACGCTGCTGGTGCTGTTCTGCTTTAACCTGCTGGGGGAAGGCTTCGAGATCGCTCTGCCGCGCATTTTTGATACGCTACTGGGCTGCGGCATTGCCTGGCTTGCCGTGGCCTTTATCTGGCCAGACTGGCGCTTCCGTCGTTTATCTTCCGTTGCCGAACGAACGCTAACCGCTAACTGCCGCTATCTGGACGCCATTCTGGTGCAGTATCATCAGGGCAAAGATAACCGGCTTGACTACCGGGTAGCGCGCCGCGATGCGCACAATGGCGATGCCGAACTCGCTTCCGTGGTATCGAACATCTCTGCGGAAAAAAAAACCTCACCGGCATTACGCGAGGCGGCGTTTCGCCTGCTCTGCCTGAATCACTCCTTCCTCAGCTACATTTCGGCCCTGGGCGCACACCGTGAAAAAATGACCAGGCCTTCGATGCTGCAACTGATGGATGACGCGGTGTGCTACGTCGACGACGTGCTCCATATCGAGGTGGTTGATGAGGCAAAAGCGCAGCGGCTGCTGGCAAATCTCGCTGAACGCCTTGCGGCCACAGAGGCCGACCCGGAAACGAAAGAGCCTTTGGTGTTACAGCAGGTCGGCCTGTTGATCGCTTTACTGCCTGAAATCGCTCAGTTAAAGAGACAGGTGCTGGTGGATTAACAGCTTCGCTGCTCGCTCAGGGATTGAGACAGCAGCGTTTCGCTGTGCCAGTGCCTGAGCTCTTCCTTTATTGCTACCGGCAGCGCTTCGCAATGCAGGCCCTGTATCGCCCCCTGCAGGGCAAAGAGAATGGTAATGCCCATATTTTTATTCTTTGCCTGTAGCTTCAGCCAACTGCGCTTGGCCCCCTGCTCTTTCAGCATCTCCACCGTCGAAATGCCCACTCTTCTGAGCTGAACTTCCAGCTTCAGGCTAAGATTGGGCAGATCCTTCAGCCGACGGTTTTTTTGCTGAAGCGTACGCTCTTGCGACGCGCCCCGCAGGCAAAGCTGAGAGAGTGCAACCAGCTGTTCTGGCTCCTCCCAGAGAGAACCGTCGACGCGGTAATACTCCAGCGCAACCGGAATGCCGCGCTTATTGAACAACAGCGGCTCCATTTTGCGTTCAATAAGGTAGGGCCTGGCCTCTTCACAGGCGCGCAGATAAAGTTCTCCTTCGCTGACAAGCGCAAACACAACACGTTCAACAGACAGGCTGTAGCCGCCAAATTGACTCCGGCTGTGTATCACTCCCAACGAGGAAAGTTGGCGTTTTGCTCTGATGATATTACTTTTTGAATCTTGCATAATCAGCGTCCTTTTCCGTTTGAGATGTCCTTACGACTTCACCTTCCGGCAAGAAAAATAGGCAATCGCCGTTACAAGTTCAATGAATGTTTGCCTTCATCAGCCATCGGCTGATGTTTTTGCGACGCGTTTTCAAAAAATAAGGTTGATCTTTGGGCACCCTCGCTATACTGTATATTCATACAGTGACCTTGTGAGCGAAGCCAATATGCATACTCATTCCCTGAAATCTTCTTCTGTTAATACTGGTCTGCGCGCTGCTGCGCAGTGCGACAACGCGCAGCCTGCCCCAGCGACAGGGTTAATCAGTGAGCTGACCTACAGCGAGAATCAGCCTGGTATGACGCAAATGCTGCTGCTGCCTTTACTGCAACAGTTGGGAACTCAGTCCCGCTGGCAGCTCTGGCTGACGCCGCAGCAAAAATTGAGCCGCAGCTGGCTGCTCCAGTCAGGGTTACCGCTGGATAAGGTGATGCAGATACATCAGTCCGGCGCCATCACCACGGTTGAAGCAATGATTAAAGCGCTCCAGACAGGAAATTACAGCGTGGTGTTAGGCTGGTTACCCGGTGAGATTACTATGGCAGATCGTCAGCGGCTCCAGGAAGCGGCGATGGCCGGCCAGGCTTTAGGGCTGATTATGCGTCCTGATAGGGTGAATATCGCTTCGTCCAGACCGTTTGGCGGGTTAAAAATTCACTCTACTTTGTATCATTAAGTAAAAATGAGATTTTTCCCATTAGAAAGTTCTACGGGGAAGCGGATAAGCCCCTGATTATGCTATGACCCTGCTGGACAATGGGTTAGCAGCATTTTCCCCTGACTTTTTTCAGGCTTAATTAGCCTGGAGATGTGTAAATTTGTGTCTAAACGCCCTTTTTTTTGCTGACCTTCGTCACATCATACTTGTAAGTTTGCTGTTACGTTGTAGACTTTACGTCGCCAGGGTGCTCAATAATCTCCCTTTTTTGGACGAGTCATAATCGAGCGCTTTCAACCCCGGCGAAGGATTAATCAAAGGGCTAATTAAAGCTCATTGCCTATTTGGATGATAACGAGGCGCAAAAATGAAAAAGACAGCTATCGCAATTGCAGTGGCACTGGCTGGCTTCGCTACCGTAGCGCAGGCCGCTCCTAAAGATAACACCTGGTACACTGGTGCAAAACTGGGTTGGTCTCAGTATCATGACACCGGTTACTACGGTCATGGTTATGAGAACAACGACGGTCCAACCCACGAAAGCCAGCTCGGTGCAGGTGCATTCGGTGGCTACCAGGCGAACCAATACCTGGGCTTCGAACTGGGTTATGACTGGCTGGGTCGCATGCCTAACAAAGGCAACGTGACTAACGGCGCGTTCAAAGCACAGGGCGTTCAACTGGCTGCTAAACTGAGCTACCCAATCACTGACGATCTGGACATTTATACTCGTCTGGGCGGCATGGTATGGCGCGCAGACTCTACTCAGACTAACCCAACGACTGGCCGCATCAGCGACCACGACACGGGTGTTTCTCCACTGGCCGCGGTTGGTGTTGAATATGCTCTGACTCAGAACTGGGCAACCCGTCTGGACTACCAGTGGGTTAACAACATCGGTGATGCACAGACCGTTGGCGCTCGTCCAGACAACGGCATGTTAGCACTGGGTGTTTCTTACCGTTTCGGTCAGGATGAAGCTGCTCCAGCACCTGCGCCAGCTCCGGCTCCGGCGCCAGTTGTTGAAACTAAGCGTTTCACTCTGAAGTCAGACGTTCTGTTTACCTTCAACAAAGCGACTCTGAAGCCAGAAGGTCAGCAGGCTCTGGATCAGCTGTACACCCAGCTGAGCTCCCTGGATCCTAAAGACGGTTCAGTTGTTGTTCTGGGTTACACCGACCGTATCGGTTCTGACCAGTACAACCAGAAACTGTCTGAGAAACGTGCTCAGTCCGTTGTTGACTACCTCGTTTCTAAAGGCATCCCTTCTAACAAGATCTCTGCACGCGGTATGGGTGAATCTAACCCAGTTACCGGCAACACCTGTGACAGCGTGAAAGGCCGTAACGCCCTGATCGATTGCCTGGCACCGGATCGTCGCGTAGAAATCGAAGTTAAAGGCATCAAAGACGTTGTAACTCAGCCACAGGGCTAAGTTCACTTTGATGAAAAACCCCGCTTCGGCGGGGTTTTTTTTGATCTTATTTTATGACGTGAGCGGCAGCGCTGCGTTTCCGGCGGCCGTTACTCAGGTTTACCGAGGATAGCCTGAAGGTCCTGCTTAAGGGAGGACATTTGATTGGCGTACTTTTCTTTTCGTTCAGCATCCTCAATCAGCTGAACTATGGTTTCAGACAGGGTACGGTTACGCCGCTGAGCCAAACCAGCCAGGCGTTGCCAGACCAGGTACTCCAGATCGATAGATTTTTTGCGCGTGTGCTGATGTTCAGCGTTAAAGTGACGCTTACGGCGAGCGCGAATGGTTTGTTTCATCCGGTTTTCGAGCGCCGGATTGATATGCTGGGCAATCCACGTCAGAACCTCTACCGGTCGGTTTTCCATGGCCAGCAGTTCATCCACTGCAACCTGAGCCGCGCTGTATTCCAGATATCGGGTGATCGCTTCCCCCTCCCGGTGCTTTTTCACCAGGTATTTCCATTTCCAACCGCTTTCAAGATTTTCCAGTTGCTGATATTTCATCGGAATCTCATGCTGACTTTGTGACAAGTTTAGAATAACAGCTTTTTTCAGGCGTGCCGTAAAGAAAACGGGGCGGTTATCGCAATCCGCAGCTCAACATCGGCTGAAGTGCTACTCTACGGTGCTTAACAGGCTGAAATCTTGTATAATGCCGCTTTTACTCATTTCAGAAAAATACGATAACTTTGACCAACAATAGACTTGAATGGCGTGCCCTACAGCCCGATACCGAAAGCGTTCAGCCCGTGGTCCTGCAAATAGCTGAAGACGATACCAGCTGCTTTGATGCCGTGCAGTCACGCCTGTTTAATGGCCTGAGCCTGCTGACGCAAACGCCGGCTAAATTGCCGCTGATGCTGGTGAAAACCGCTGAAAATATCGAATATCAGGCTTTGCTGGAAGAGGTTCTCTCTACCCTTACTGAAGAAGATGAGGTGGAGCTCCACGGGGGGCACTACCACACGGAAGGGCTGGCGGTTAGCTGGCGTCCGGCAAAGTCTGAGCAGGATAACTTTGCCAGCACTGGCGGCGTCCATCGTGCCGACTGGATTGAAGCCGAACAGCTGCTGGGCTGCGTGCGAGTGCACAACAACACGATTACGCTGGAGCCGGGACTGGTCCACAGGGCGAATGGCGGCACGCTAATCCTGTCGCTGCGGACGCTGATGGCACAGCCATTACTGTGGCTGCGCATCCGGAAAATCCTTACCACACAGCGCTTCGACTGGTACTCTCCAGATGAAACTCGCCCTCTGCCGGTGAGCCTCCCCTCGATGCCGATGCAGTTTCGGCTGGTCCTCACCGGCGATCGGGACGTACTGGCTGAATTCCAGGAGATGGAGCCAGAGCTGGCCTCACAGTGTCTCTATTCTGAGTTTGAAGAAAATATCCAGATTGTTGATAGTGAAGAGCTAAGCCTGTGGGTGAAATGGCTGCTGAACGTTGCGGCAAGCGAGGGATATGGCCCGCTGGCTGCAGATTTCTGGCCAGTGCTGATTCGCGAAGCGGTTCGCTATACTGGCGATCAGGATACCCTGCCGCTGTGCCCTGCCTGGATCGTCCGTCAGCTGCAGGAAGCCTCAATGTACAGTCCGGACCAGTCGATTAACGGCGAGCAGCTGCAAACGGCGCTGGAAAGCCGCGCGTGGCGGGAAGGCTTCCTTTCCGAGCGCATTCGCGACGAAATTCTGCTCGATCAGATCCTGATAGAAACCGAAGGCGAAATGGTCGGTCAAATTAACGCTCTTTCGGTCATCGAATTTCCAGGCCATCCGCGCGCGTTCGGAGAACCTTCCCGCATCAGCTGCGTGGTGCACGTCGGCGACGGCGAGTTTACCGACGTTGAGCGTAAGGCTGAGCTGGGCGGGAATATCCATGCGAAAGGCATGATGATCATGCAGGCCTGGCTGATTTCCGAGCTTGAGCTTGAACAGCAGCTGCCTTTCTCCGCCTCGGTCGTCTTTGAGCAGTCCTATTCTGAAGTGGACGGCGACAGTGCCTCGCTGGCCGAGCTTTGTGCGCTAATCAGCGCCCTCTCCAGTCGGCCGCTGACGCAGCAAATTGCCGTGACCGGTTCGGTCGATCAGTTTGGCCGCGTGCAGCCGGTTGGCGGGCTGAACGAAAAAATTGAGGGTTTTTTCCATATCTGCCAGCAGCGCACGCTGAACGGCAATCAGGGGGTGATTATGCCTCTTGCCAACGTTCGTCACCTCTCGCTGCAGCAGGAGGTAGTCGACGCCGTGCGGGAAGGAAAATTCCACATCTGGGCAGTCAGCAGCGTGGAAGAGGCCCTGCCATTACTGACAGGGGCAGAGTGGGATAAGGAAGAAGGCCCTTGTCTGCTAAGATCTATACAGGAGCGCATCGCCCAGATGAGTCAGCACGATGGACGTCATCGTCCCTGGCCGCTGCGCTGGCTTAACTGGTTTAACCAGAGCTGATCGGACTTGTTCAGCTTACACCTGTTAGCTAACCTTCGTGATTCACTAAAATAAGGCTTATTGAGAACATGGTAGATAAACGCGAATCCTATACAAAAGAAGACCTGATTGCCTCTGGTCGTGGTGAGTTGTTCGGTGCAGAAGGCCCACCGTTACCGTCAGGCAATATGTTGATGATGGACCGCGTGGTCAAAATGACCGAAGACGGCGGTAACTACGGCAAAGGTTTCGTTGAGGCCGAGCTGGATATCAATCCGGACCTGTGGTTCTTCAGCTGTCATTTTATTGGCGATCCGGTTATGCCCGGCTGCCTGGGTCTGGATGCCATGTGGCAGCTGGTTGGCTTCTACCTCGGCTGGTTAGGCGCCGAAGGCAAAGGTCGGGCGCTGGGCGTGGGTGAAGTGAAGTTCACCGGCCAGGTGCTACCCGTCGCGAAAAAAGTGTCCTACCGCATTCACTTCAAACGCGTGATTAACCGCAAGCTGGTGATGGGTGTGGCAGACGGTGAAGTGCTGGTAGACGGTAACGTCATCTATACCGCTACAGATTTGAAAGTGGGCCTGTTTAAAGATACAACGGTTTTTTAAAGCCTTAAACGGAAACCTCCGCTTTAGCGGAGGTTCTCATCCTTACTGCATTAAACAGTCAGATTACGCGGTAATCGTCCTGTCCTCCATGGCTTGTCGCCAACCTCCCAACCAGTGAGATCTCGCATCAATTAATTGATAGGGACACATCTCTTTCGAGCGTCCGGTAATACCGGCCTGATAACCTCGTGAATGTGCCCGTTCGAGCCGATCTCGTTTCTGTCTCTTCATCATGCCTGTAATCCCCTCTTCAGGTCAGGTGGAATCTGGTGGAAAGAAATCTGTGGCCGCTCACTGTGCATCCACTATTAAGTTCTAACGCCAACCTGACGAAAGATCAATGCGCAAAATTCACGCCAATGTCATAAATTTGTGCCAGTGTGGGGCGACCTTTACGCTTAAAAAACCGCTTAACGGCTAAGCAACTCGCTGTTAAACAATAAAAAAGCCTTCGAGCGCCGAAAATTTCACATTTCGACAATCAAAGGCTTAGTGCTTAAGATTAAATTTAGTTAATTAAGGGTTCGAATCGCATTTGCCATATCGCCAGCTTCCTGCTGCCACCCTTTCGCCAGCGTTCTGACCAACGCATCGTACCCATCTTCCGTCTGCGGCAGCGTAAGGGCAAATGAGCGCTTGACGATCTGGCCCTGATGCTCCAGCAGCCAGTCGCCGCTAATCACCACATGACCGTCATAACGTCCATGAAATCCCGTTACGTTAACGTTGAGGGTATCCTGCTGCTGCCCGAGAGGAGAGGCAGAAACCAGCCAACCCGGCAGCGCCGCGCTGAGATTGCTCACCAGCGTTTGCTGTAGCTGCTGATCCAGCGGGCTGGCCCACAGGTTACTGGCGGCAATCACATACTTCACGTCGCTGCTCTGATAAACCAGGCCGTTACCCGCCAGGTAATCAGGTACGGAAACGTGCTGAACAAACACCGCCGGGCGGCTTCCTGTCGCCAGACCGCTGGCTGGCGCTGCGTTACCCGCCGCCGGCAGCTGATAGTAAGTTGTTTCCGGGGTGCTGCTACAGGCAGACAACCCCAGCGCCAGCGCTACAGGTATCCATTTCATCATTATTTCGCCCTCTTCGGCTGCGGGTCTTGTCCTGGTTTCGCTTCAAACACCAGAGCATTGCTCTTACTGTTCAGGGTTTTCAACACGGGTTGCAGCTCGCGCATCACCTGATCCAACCGCTGCATATCACCGACCATCCTGCTGTACGCCGGCGATCCCGGCTGGAAGCCCTTCATGCTGCGGTTCAGCTCGCGAAGCGTTTTCTGCATATCCTGCGGCAGATCTTTCATCGACTGGCTGGAGGTGATCTGATTGATGTTATCCAGCGTTTTTTGCAGCTCGCGCATCGTTTTCTGGCTCTCCTTCAGCGTGCCCGTAGCCTGATTCAGCAGCGGATTGATCGGCAGGTTGTTAACCTTATCCAGCGCATCCATCAGTTTCTGCTGGATCTGCGCCAGCCCGCCGCTCATCGTTGGGATCAACTCGTAGTTAGCAAGGTGCGTTGGGCCAGTGACCGGCTTCGCATTTTGATAGAAATCGAGATCGATATACAGCGATCCGGTCAGCAGGTTCGCCGATTTCAACGACGCCCTCAGACCATTTTTGATGCCGTCTTTCAAATGTTGCTCAATATTGAAGTCTTTACCCAGCAGGCTCTCAAAGCGATCGGGTTCGATGCGGATCAGCACCGGAATGCGGTAATCCGTATCCAACTGCTGCGCAATCTCTCTTGACTTGAAGGGAACCTCCGCCACCGTGCCCAGACGGATGCCGCGGAATTCGACTGGCGCGCCCGGCTGCAGGCCGCGAATCGAGTCGCTGAAGAACATCAGGAAATCTTTATGCACGGTGTACAGCGAGTCCTGAATACTGCGCTGATCGTCAAATAGCTTATATTCCGACTTGTTCTGCGCAATTTGTCCCAGCTCCCAGCCGTCAGGCACGTCGAAACTGACGCCTCCGCTGAACAGTGTGGTCAGAGAGCCCATCTCCACCCTCATACCGGAAGCGGACATGTCGACAGCAATGCCGCTGTCTTTCCAGAACCGCACGTTGGTGGTCACCAGGCGATCGTAAGGCGCGGCGATAAACAGCTGATAGGTCATCATGCGTTTGTCAGCGTCAAAGTGGCTGGTTTCCACTGACCCGACGCGGTAGCCACGGAACAGCACCGGATCGCCAGGATTCAGCTGGCCCGCCTTGGCGCTGTCCAGCGTAATGCGGATGCCCTTCGCATCTAACGGCGCAAGCGGTGGCGCGTCCAGCAGATCATACTGCTCTTTTTTCTCCCCTTTGGTGCCAGGCTGCAGCTCAATGTAAGCCCCCGAAAGTAGCGTGCCTAACCCGGTAACCCCTTCGCGGCCAATTGCCGGTTTCACCACCCAAAACGCGCTATCATTCTTCAGCAGCTTTTCCATGCCAGCGTTAAGACGAGCCGTAATCTCAACATGATGCAGGTCATCGGTCAGTACCGCGCTTTCCACGGTCCCTACATCGACGCTGCGGCTTTTGATGGTGGTTTTACCGCCCTCAATACCTTCCGCATTGGTGGTGATCAGCGTGACCAGCGGGCCCTGATGACTAAAGTGGTAAAACAGGATCCATGCACCGATGAGAACGGTGACAATGGGAATGATCCAGACCGGTGACCAGCGCTTGATATTCTCAACCGTCGCCACGCCGTGATTATTTTCCTTCAATGCTTGGCTCCTCAAGACTTTTTTCACGTACACGATCCCAGGTCAGACGGGAATCAAAGGTCATCGCTGAGAACATAGTCAGAATAACAACCATGGCAAACAGCAGCGCCCCCGTCGCGGGATAAATACTCATTAGCTGCCCCATACGCACCAGCGCAGACAGCACGGCAATCACAAATACGTCAATCATCGACCAGCGGCCGACAAACTCAACCACCTCGTAAATTTTGTGCATCCTTTCACTGTCATGCCGCGTATCCCCCTTGCCGTTAGCGTCCCAACACAGCCAGCCAATCGCGATCATTTTCAGCGAGGGCACCATGATGCTGGCAATAAAAATCACCATCGCCACCGGGAACGATCCTTCACTCCACAGCAGCACGACGCCAGCCATAATGGTTGAGGTGATTTTCGTCCCGAGAGCTTCGGTGATCATGATTGGCATGAGATTGGCCGGGATATAGAGCACAATTGAGGTCATCAATAGCGCCAGCGTCCACTGCAGGCTGTTCTTGCGGCGGGCATGGCCACCGTTACCGCAGCGAGGGCAGATAAACTGTTCGGCAGGCAGAATAGCGGTACAGCAGCGGCAGGATCGCAATCCCTGGTGAATGCCGCTGATTGCGGGTATCGGCTTTTTCGGCAATTCCGGCGGCGGCGTGATATGGTTCCACAACCAGCGCCGGTCGACGCACTGAAACGCCCTCAGTTGCAGGATGCAGAACAGGCACCACGGCACAAAGCTGCTACCGATGCCAATATTGCCGTAGGCCATCAGTTTAACGAAGCTGACCAGCACCCCGGCGAGGAAGATTTCAGCCATTCCCCAGGTTTTGATCTGAAACAGAACCCTGGCCATGCCCCGCTTAACAGGAAGAGATAAGCGGAAAGAATTGACCAGCAGCAGAATGATCAGCATACAGACGGCTGGCACCGCCTGGACAAACAGCATAAACAGCGTTGCCAGGCTGCTGTAATCTTCCGAAACCATCACCTGCGGAATGCGCATCAGCGTGATTTCACTGCTTAACCCCGCCACATGCATATTAACGAAAGGAAACAGGTTAGCCAGAACCAGCATAAACAGCGCCGCCAGCGCATAGCCTGTGGGCCGCCTTCGCGGCTCCTCCCAACTTGCCGTCAGCGTCGCTTCACAACGCGGACAGCTGGCTTTGCTGCCAGGCTTGAGGGCTGGCAACTGCGTCATCAGGTCACACTGCGGGCAAAGCATCCATTGATCAGCGTGGTGCGATGAGCACATAAACTACCTCTTGCTTAAGCATCAGCCGTTTTTCAACGACTCCAGATATTCCCAGCGTTCAAACGCTGTTTCCAGATCCTGCCCGGCTGCCGCCAACGCATCCAGCACCGGCTGGGTAACGTCATGGGGCTGACTGAAGAAGTCGCCGTCCGCCACCTTAGCCTGCAGCGTTTCCAGCTGAGTTTCAAGGAGTTCCATCTTTTGCGGCAGCTGTTCCAGCTCACGCTGTAGGTTATAGCTTAGTTTATTCGCCGCGCGTTTCTCCGGTCCGGCTTTGACATTTTCCTGACGGGGAGTCGACGCGCCCTTACTGACTGAACGATTTTGCTTGTAAGCCGCACGCTGTAGCTGGGCATCGTGATAGCCGCCAACAAAAGCGCCGATCTCGCCGTCGCCTTCGAAGATCCAGCATTCGGTCACGGTGTTATCGACGAACTGACGATCGTGGCTCACCAGCAGCACGGTGCCCTGATAACCGTCGATCAGCTCTTCCAGCAGCTCCAGCGTTTCCACGTCCAGGTCGTTAGTCGGTTCATCGAGGATCAGCAGGTTGCTGGGCTTCAGGAACAGACGGGCCAGCAGCAGGCGATTACGCTCACCGCCGGACAACGCGCGCACCGGCGTCATCGCGCGCTTAGGATGGAACAGGAACTCTTGCAGGTAGCCAAGGACGTGGCGCGGCTTGCCGTTCACCATCACTTCCTGTTTACCTTCCGCCAGGTTATCCATTACCGTGCGATCCGGGTCGAGTTCGGCGCGGTGCTGGTCGAAATAAGCCACTTCCAGCTTAGTGCCGATGTGCACGCGGCCGCTGTCGGCTTTCAGCTGGTCCAGCATCAGCTTCAGCAGGGTGGTTTTACCGCAGCCGTTGGCGCCAATCAGCGCAATTTTATCACCGCGCTGTACCTGGGCAGAGAAATTCCGCACCAGCTGTTTGCCAGCAATGCTGTAGTTGACGTTCTCCATCTCAAACACAATCTTGCCTGAGCGGCTCGCCTCTTCCACCTGCATATTGGCTTTGCCCATCACTTCACGGCGTTCGGAACGCTCGCGACGGAGCGCCTTCAGGGCGCGAACGCGGCCTTCGTTACGGGTACGACGGGCCTTGATGCCCTGACGTATCCACACTTCTTCCTGCGCCAGCTTGCGATCGAACTCCGCGTTTTGCATCTCCTCAACGCGCAGCGCCTCTTCTTTGCTCAGCAGGTACTGATCGTAATCGCCAGGCCAGGAAACCAGCTTACCGCGATCGAGGTCGACAATACGGGTAGCCATATTGCGGATAAACGAACGGTCGTGCGAGATAAAAATAATGCTGCCCTGGAAGGTTTTCAGGAAGCCTTCCAGCCAGTCGATAGTTTCAATGTCCAGGTGGTTAGTCGGCTCATCGAGCATCAGTACTCGCGGGTTACTGACCAGCGCGCGCCCCAGCGCTGCCTTACGCAGCCAGCCGCCGGACAGTGAGGAGAGCGGCGCATCGGCGTCCAGACCAATCTGCTTGAGGACATCGTGAATGCGGCTTTCAAGTTGCCACAGGTTTTGGTGGTCCAGAATCGTCTGCAGGCGTCCCATCTCATTCAGGTTTTTTTCACTCGGATCGGTCATCACCAGGTGAGAAATGGCGTGGTAGGCCTTCAGGTAGTCGGCCTGCTCGTCCACGCCTTCCGCGACAAAGTCATAGACGGACCCCTTCACATTACGCGGAGGGTCCTGCTGCAAGCGCGCGACAATCAGATCCTGCTCGTAAATGATGCGGCCATCATCCAGCGGCTGCTCGCGATTGATGATTTTCATCAGCGTGGATTTCCCCGCGCCGTTACGACCCACCAGACAGACCCGCTCATTCTCTTCAATGTGCAGTTCCGTATTATCCAACAACGGGGCATCACTGAAGGAGAGATACGCACCATGAATACTGATTAATGACATAAAACGTTATTCCTTACCGGCGTGGGTAATCAGCCAGCAGTTATGAATTTGACGATTGCGGGCAAAATCCTGCGACTGAGTTTTGGCGGTAATATCCTGCGCAGCAAGATTCAGTCCGGCCAGACCCTCGTGGTCCATTTTGAAACCGCGCTTGTTGTTGGAAAACATCATGGTGCCGCCTTTACGCAGCAGCCTTTTCAAATCTTTCATCAGCAGCAGATGGTCGCGCTGTACGTCAAAGCTCTCTTCCATACGCCTGGAGTTGGAGAAGGTCGGCGGATCGATAAAGATCAGGTCGAACTGCTCGTTCGATTCACGCAGCCAGCTCAGACAGTCGGCCTGCATCAGGCGATGCTGGCGGCCAGTCAGGCCGTTCAGACGCAGGTTACGCTCCGCCCACTCAAGATAGGTACGGGACATATCCACCGTCGTGGTGCTGCGCGCGCCGCCCAGGCCCGCGTGAACGCTGGCGCTGCCGGTATAGGCGAACAGATTGAGGAAATCTTTCCCCTTACTCATCTGGCCGAGCATTTTACGGGCAATACGGTGATCGAGGAACAGCCCGGTATCCAGATAATCGGTCAGATTAACCCACATTTTGGCGTTAAACTCGGAGACCTCAAAGAAATCGCCCTTTTCGCCCAGTTTCTGATACTGACTTTTGCCTTTCTGCCTTTCGCGGGTTTTCAGCACCAGCTTATCAGACGGCAGATCCAGCACGCTGAGCGTGGCGGTAATGACATCAAACAGGCGCTGACGAGCCTTCGCCGGTTCGATGGTTTTTGGCGGCGCATACTCCTGCACCACGATCCAGTCGCCATAGCGATCGACCGCAACATTATAGTCAGGCAGATCCGCATCATAGAGACGGTAGCATTCGAGGCCTTCCTGACGCGCCCATTTTTCCAGTTTCTTCAGGTTTTTGCGCAGGCGGTTAGCATAATCTTCGGCAATTTGCCCGCCCGCGCCTGCGGCAGAATTCACCGCCAGCTGATAATTTTTTTGCACGCAGTCCAGCGGGCCATTCTTCGCCTTGAACTGACGATCCGCACGCAGTTGCAGACAGCTCAGTAGCTCTGGAGAGGCGCTGAACAGCGACAGGTTCCAGCCGCCGAAGTGGCTTTTCATCAGCCTGCCCAGCTGGCTGTGCAGCGCAATCAGCGCCGGTTCACTTTCCAGACGCTCGCCGTATGGCGGATTGCTGAGCACCGTGCCCGTTGGGCCTTCCGGCAGCGGATTGGTCAGCTTCAGCACATCCTGCACGCCAAAGCTAATTACCCCGGCCAGGCCAGCGCGGCGGGCATTGGCGCGCGCAAGCTCAATCACCCGTGAATCGATGTCATAGCCATAAAAGCGCGAGGTCGTTTCCTGCAGCCCGCGCTTAGCGCGCACCTGCGCCTCGGCGATCGCTTCACGCCACAGCGCCTCGTCAAATTTGGCCCAGCCGGTAAACCCCCAGTGCTGACGGTGCAGGCCTGGCGCACGATCGCTGGCGATCATCGCGGCTTCGATCAGCAGCGTTCCCGATCCGCACAGCGGATCGACCAGCGGCGTTCCTGCCTGCCAGCCCGAACGCAGTACGATAGCCGCCGCCAGGTTCTCCTTCAGCGGGGCAAGGCCCGTTTGCTGACGGTAGCCGCGCTGGTGCAGACCGGCTCCGCTCAGATCCAGAGCAATGCTGGCAGTGTCTTTATTCAGCCAGACGTTGACGCGGATATCCGGCTGCTCGCGATCCACATCCGGACGCGGCAGATTTTTACGGGTAAAGCTGTCGACAATGGCGTCTTTGACCTTCAGCGCGCCGTACTGGCTGTTGCGGATCACCTCATTGAGGCCGCTGAAGTGCACGGCAAAGGTTTTATCGCTGCCAAACATCGCCGGCCAGTCGATAGCCTGCACGCCCAGATAGAGATCCAGATCGCTGTAAACGCCGCATTCGGTCAGCGGCAGCAGGATGCGCGAGGCCAGGCGGCTCCACATCAAACTCTGGTACATCAGACGATCGTCACCCTGATAATGTACGCCGCCCTGGACGACCTGGCAGGCCTGAGCCCCCATCGCTTCCAGTTCACTTTTTAACAGCTCTTCGAGCCCACGCGCCGTACTGGCAAACAGAGAATTCATAGCGTCACTTATCGTCTTCAGAAAATTGCTGCGCATTATAGCTAATCACGGGCACATGTCATAAAGTTAGCTTCTTTTCGCCAGGCACCCCGCCGCTTTTCTTGCCTGCAAAGCCTTTTTTCCTCATTTAGTTAGCTGGAGGCCTTATGATCAGCCTGTCTCGTCTGTTTATCCATCCGGTGAAATCGCTGCGGGGGATGCAGGTTTCGCATGCGCAGGCGCTGGAGAGTGGGCTGGCCTTTGACCGTGTCTTTATGATCACCACGCCCGATGGCACTTTTATTACCGCACGTCAGTACCCGGAGATGGTGCTGTTCACGCCAGCCCTGACCCCTGAAGGTCTGTTTCTTTCTGCGCCGGACGGCACCAGCGCCACTGTCCGACTGGCGGACTTCTCAGATGAAGCCGCGCCGACCGAAGTCTGGGGAAATATTTTCACCTCGCAGATTGCGCCGGAGGCGATTAATCAGTGGCTCAGCGGCTTCTTCCCGCGTGCCGTTCAGCTGCGCTGGGTCGGGCCTGAGATGACGCGACGGGTAAAACGTTTCGGGCAGGTGCCGCTAGGCTTCGCCGACGGCTTCCCTTTTCTGCTGATCAACGAAGCGTCCTTACAGGATTTGCGCCAGCGCTGCCCGGCGGGCGTCAAGCTGGAGCAGTTCCGGCCAAATCTTGTGGTCACCGGCGCAGCGCGCTGGGCCGAAGACAGCTGGTCGACAGTGCGCATCGGCGAAATCCTGTTTGACGTGCCCAAGCCCTGTAGCCGCTGCGTGCTGACGACGGTCAGCCCGGAACGCGGCCGCAAACATCCGGGCGGCGAGCCGCTGGCCACGCTGCAAAAGTTTCGCACCGCAGCGGATGGCAGCGGGGATATTGATTTTGGCCTCAATCTGATTGCCCGCAGCAGCGGCATTCTGCGGGTCGGAGACGAGCTTCAGGTACTGTCCGCCAAGCCGCCGCGCCCTTACGGCGCAGGACAAGTGACGGAATCGGTAGAGGTAGTAAGCAGCAGCGCGAAGCGCGTCGCCATCAGTTGGCAGGGGGAAACCTTCAGCGGTAACAATCAGCAGGTTTTGCTGGAGCAGCTGGAAATGCAGGGCTATCGCATCCCCTACTCCTGTCGCGCCGGGATCTGCGGCAGCTGCCACCTGACGCTGGTTTCAGGTGAGGTCAGCCCAATGAAGCAAGGAGCCGTTCAGGATAACGGCAGAATACTCAGCTGTAGCTGCATTCCAGCCAGCGACCTGGTTCTGACGCAGTAGAACAGGATTAAACGGCTCGGGCATACGGCAGCGACTGGGACTGCTGCCGCGGCTGTAAACGATCGTTCATGACTTTAATCGCGTCGCCAAGCACCATGCCACGCCCGGCGAGGGTCAGCTGGGGCTGCGCCAGCAGGCAGAGCGCGGCACTTTCTCCGCTTTCAACCACCAGCAGTGCGGCCTGCTCACCATTTTCACACAGCTGCACGGTAACTAACTCGCCTTCGGCTGGCGCCCAGCCGCCGTGGCGGTGCGTCTCAAAATGCCAGCTCTTTGGCATCAGCGGCTTAAGGAAGCGGCAGGCAACCAGCGCGTTCAGCACCAGTTCAGCACGCTGGTCCGCATTCAGTTCACAGCGGCGGCAATTCTCTTCAAAGGTGAAGAACAGCGCCGCGTCGTCGACACAAAACCCTGAAGTATCAAAAGCATCCGGCGTCAGCATCTTGCGGGGGAAGCGCGAACGAAACAGCATACCGTCAGCCAGATCCAGCATCATGCGATCGTGTTCTGCATCGAAAAACCAGCGCCAGCTGTCGTCAGGTTTAATTCTCATGATGGGTCCTGTAGTGATAAAAATGGCCTGCTATTTATTGAACCTGCCGTGGATGTGAACATTCATGTCAATCCGCAACAGATCAAAATAGGCTGAATAATGAGTGAACAGGATAAAATATAAACGAGCCAGCGGCGAAAATAAAGCCCCTGGCATATTTAAGTGAGAATTGGCTTAGAGGTGGGTCACAATTTCTTTTATCAGCGACGGTCCTTTGTAAATAAAGCCGGAATATATTTGTACCAGCGAAGCGCCCGCCGCCACTTTCTCACGAGCCGAAACCAGCGAATCAATTCCACCGACGCCAATAATCGGCAGCTTGCCCTGTAGCTCCTGCGACAGGCGGCGAATAATTTCTGTACTGCGCAGCTGGAGCGGACGGCCGCTCAGGCCCCCTGCCTCACCGGCATGTTGTAATCCCTCGACCAGCGAACGGTCCAGCGTGGTATTTGTGGCAATCACCCCATCTATATTATGACGCACCAGGCTGTCGGCAATTTGGATCAACTCTTCTTCAGAAAGATCCGGCGCGATCTTAACCGCAAGCGGGACATATTTATGATGAAGCGTTTCAAGATCTTTCTGCTTTTGTTTTACCGCGATCAAAAGATCGTCCAGCGCCTCGCCATATTGCAGCGTGCGTAATCCTGGGGTGTTGGGTGATGAGATATTAATGGCAATATAGCCTGCATAAGGATAAATTTTATCCATGCAGGTTAAATAATCGTCCTTGCCCAACTCCACCGGTGTATCTTTATTTTTGCCAATGTTGATCCCCAGTACGCCATCGAAGTGGGATCTTTTTACGTTCTCAACCAAATTATCCACGCCGAGATTATTGAATCCCATCCGGTTGATGATCCCTTCAGCTTGCAGCACGCGGAACATTCTTGGCTTGTCATTACCCGGCTGCGCCCTCGGCGTGACGGTGCCGATCTCAATCGATCCGAAGCCCAGAGCGCCAAAAGCGTCAATACATTCGCCATTTTTATCCAGCCCGGCAGCCAGTCCGAGGGGATTTTTAAATGTCAGCCCCATGCAGTTAACCGGCTTAAAAGGGAGAGACTGGCGGATCAGATGTAGCAAAGGCGTACCGGTAATGCGCTGCAGCTGCTGTAAAGTCAGCTCGTGGGCGCGCTCAGCGTCTAGTTGAAAAAGCGCCTTACGAACAAAGGGGTAATACATGGTCGCTCCTGGAGCCCGACGATATCAGGCTGATTAAGTCAAACAGTCGATATCGCATGGCGATATAAACCTGGAATACTGCGTTTTTGCGTCACTGTCGCCCCTTCTCCTCCTCTTACAGGATCTGTTTCCGGCGGAAGGGCTGTCTGGGCAGCAGCAGAAGGCGTAGTGACGCTGCAGGCGCGGGTGAAAATGGTAAAGTCCTTTACGGGGAAAGTAAAACGATAGCGGTAAATAAAGGAAGGTTTTATCAGCGATAAAAACAGGCGGGAAATTCACCCCGCCTGCACAGGCATATCTACACTGTCGGCATTACTGCCCGCAGGTGAAATCGGAATAGGTAGGCTCGGCCAGCAGGCCTGGGATCATAAATGTTTTGCATTTAAACTTGCGGCCTTTCGCCGTGGTGGCATCAAAGGTCACATCGCTACCGCCCAGGGCGTTTGGCGTTCCCTTCTGAATATTACTCAGCGTCACCTCATCGGTAGAGGCCAGACCCAACAGATTGGTCGTACCCTGCTGCAACTTCATGGTATTCGGAGTAGATGAACAACCTGCTACGGAGAGCAGCATTACAGCAGCGCTAACAGCCAAAAGTACTTTTTTCACTTGTTATTCCTTATGTCATAGTTGGTCTGTATGTAAAAAATTAGTAATACATAATTAAAAACATTGCTGCAATAGAAACCTGCTGCCTATTAATTAGCCAACAAACGATTTCCTTATCCGCTTAACGACTTACCTATGCCAGATAAATCATTTAAGCCTCTCCGGGCGCTCTGTCAGGATAGAGCCATCGAATTAAGAAAACGTCAGTTCAATAACTTTTAGTTATAAGGAGAGGTTATGCGCGTTATTACTCTGGCCGGAAGTCCTCGCTATCCTTCGCGTTCGACTGCCCTGCTTACCGTCTGTCAGCGCCTGCTTGAACAGCGTGGCGTTGAGGTCATTCCGTGGAATCTGCATAACTTCGCGCCCGAAGATCTCCTGTACGCCCGCTTCGACTCTCCAGCCCTGCTGGCGCTGAAAGAGGACCTGGAACAGGCCGACGGCGCGATCGTGGCCACCCCGGTTTATAAAGCCTCGTTTTCAGGCGCGCTGAAAACGCTGCTGGATTTGCTGCCTGAACGCGCGCTGGAGCATAAAGTGGTGCTGCCGCTGGCTACCGGCGGGACCCTCGCCCATATGCTGGCGGTGGATTACGCGCTTAAACCGGTGCTCAGCGCCCTGAAAGCTCAGGAGATCCTGCATGGCGTGTTCGCCGATGACAGCCAGATAACGCATTACGATCGTCAGCCGGAGCTTTCGCCAATCCTTGAGGAGCGAATTAACGAGTCGATGGAAACGTTTTGGCAGGCGCTGGCGCGTCGCCATCAGCCGCTGGCGCTTGCTGTTTAAGGACGACCTGATGAGGTTTTTTGCACGATTTCTTTCCGCCGTTACGCTAACCAGCCTGCTGGCAGGCACGGCAATGGCAGCGCCGGTCGACGCGCCCAAAACGTTCCGCATCGGCTACCAGAAAGGCTCGGTCAGCATGGTATTGGCCAAATCGCACCACCTGCTGGAACAGCGTTTCCCTGCCACGCAAATCAAATGGGTGGAGTTCCCCGCCGGGCCGCAGATGCTCGAAGCGCTGAATGTTAATAGCATTGACCTCGGCAGCACCGGAGATATTCCGCCGATCTTTGCGCAGGCCGCCGGCGCCGATCTGCTCTATGTCGGGGCTGAACCGCCGAAGCCCAAGGCCGAGGTGATTCTCGTTGCCAAAGACAGTCCGTTCAAAACCGTGGCCGATCTGAAAGGCCATAAAGTCGCGTTTCAGAAAGGTTCCAGCTCGCACAACCTGCTGCTGAGAGCTTTAGCAAAGGCTGGGCTTTCGTTCAGCGATATTCAACCGGCCTACCTGACGCCGGCAGACGCCCGCGCCGCCTTTCAGCAGGGCGATGTTGATGCCTGGGCGATTTGGGACCCCTACTATTCCGCCGCCTTGCTAAAGGGGAATGTGCGGGTACTGACCGACGGCAGCCAGCTCAACCAAACCGGTTCGTTCTATCTGGCTACCCGACCCTTTACCGAAGCCAACGGGGCCTTTATCACTCAGGTTCTCGCCACCTTCAGCCAGGCCGATGCGCTGACGATCAGCAATCGTAGCCAAAGTATCGATTTGCTTGCCCAGGCAATGGGGTTACCGAAGCCGGTTATCGCCAGTTATCTGGACCATCGCCCGCCAACCACTATCGGGCCGGTCAGTGAAAAAACGGCCAGGGCACAGCAGCAAACCGCCGATCTGTTTTACAGCAGCCATTTAATGCCGGTGAAAGTCGAGATTGCCGATCGCATCTGGCACGCCACCAGCGCTAATCAATAAGGAATTACGCCATGAGCCTTTCCGTTTTCTGGTTTTTACCCACCCACGGCGATGGACACTATTTAGGTACGGCTGAGGGCGCGCGTCCGGTCGATCATGGTTATTTGCAGCAGGTTGCTCAGGCTGCGGATCGCCTCGGCTTTGGCGGCGTGCTGATCCCCACCGGACGCTCCTGCGAAGATGCCTGGCTGGTCGCCGCCTCGCTAATTCCGGTCACCCAGCGGCTGCGCTTTCTGGTGGCGTTAAGGCCGGGCGTGATATCGCCTACCCAGGCCGCTCGCCAGGCTGCCACGCTCGATCGGCTGTCAAACGGCAGAGCCCTGTTCAATCTGGTCACCGGCGGCGATGCCGAAGAGCTGGCGGGCGACGGCGTGTTCCTCGACCATAAAGAACGCTATGCCGAATCCGCCGAGTTCACGCGCGTCTGGCGCCGCGTGCTGGAGGGGGAAACCGTAGATTTTGAAGGCAAACATGTCCACGTTCGTGGCGCCCGCCTGATGTTCAAACCGGTGCAGCAGCCGCGCCCGCCGCTTTGGTTTGGCGGCTCGTCTGAACCGGCGCAGAATCTGGCCGCTGAGCAGGTTGATGTCTATCTGACCTGGGGTGAACCACCAGCCCAAGTGAAAGAGAAGATTGCTCAGGTACGGGAGAAAGCGGCCGCTCTGGGGCGCAAAGTGAAATTCGGCATTCGCCTGCATGTGATTGTGCGTGAAACCAACGAAGAAGCCTGGCAGGCCGCCGATCGCCTGATCTCACACCTCGACGATGCCACTATCGCAAAAGCCCAGGCGGCTCTGGCGAGAACCGACTCCGTAGGTCAGCAGCGCATGGCGGCCCTGCACGGCGGTCGCCGCGACAAGCTGGAGATCAGCCCTAATCTTTGGGCTGGTGTGGGTCTGGTTCGTGGAGGAGCAGGCACGGCGCTGGTCGGCGATGGTGAAACGGTGGCGGCCAGAATGCAGGAGTATGCCGATTTGGGCATCGAAACCTTTATTCTCTCCGGCTATCCGCACCTTGAGGAAGCTTATCGCGTCGGTGAGCTGCTGTTCCCACATCTGGATCTGGCGGTACCGGAAATTCCGCAGCCGCGAGTGGTTACAGCCCACGGCGAAGCGGTGGCTAACGATTTTACTCCACAAAAAGTTTCGCAGAGCTAGAGGTGACGATGAACAAACAGCTTACCCGTATTGGCAACCAGCTGGTCCCCTGGGCGCTGCCGGTTTTGCTGATCGCCGTCTGGCAGATCGCCTCGCAGATCGGCTGGCTCTCTACCCGAATTCTGCCCTCGCCGGAGTCTATCGCCGTCGCATTCTGGCGACTCTCGGTCAGCGGCGAGCTGTTGCAGAATCTGGCGATCAGCAGCTGGCGGGCCGCGATTGGCTTCGGTATTGGCGGTTCGATTGGCCTGCTGCTGGGGCTGATCACCGGCATGTCGCGAGTGGGAGAAAGGCTGCTGGATACCTCGGTACAAATGTTGCGTAACGTACCGCATCTGGCGCTGATCCCGCTGGTGATCCTGTGGTTTGGCATTGATGAGTCCGCAAAAATTTTCCTGGTCGCGCTGGGCACCATGTTCCCCATTTATCTGAACACTTACCACGGTATCCGCAACATTGACCGTGGTCTGGTAGAAATGGCCCGCAGCTACGGACTTTCCGGCTGGCGTTTATTTATTCAGGTGGTGCTGCCTGGCGCCCTGCCCTCGATCATGGTTGGCGTGCGCTTTGCCCTGGGGCTGATGTGGCTGACGCTGATCGTCGCCGAAACCATCTCCGCCAATTCAGGGATTGGCTATCTGGCGATGAATGCCCGTGAGTTCCTGCAAACCGATGTGGTGATGGTCGCCATCATTCTCTATGCCCTGCTCGGTAAGCTTGCTGACGTCAGCGCACAATTGCTTGAACGCGTATGGCTGCGCTGGCACCCGGCCTATCAATTGAAAGAGGAAAACGCATGAGCGAATTAACGCCTTCTCCGGCTCGCCTCAATGCCGGTACGCCGCTGGTGATCAACGGCGTAAGCAAGCAGTACAAGGGCCGGACAGTATTAAATAATATCAATTTGCATATTCCTTCTGGCCAGTTTGTGGCGGTCGTGGGACGCAGCGGCTGTGGAAAAAGCACACTGTTACGTCTGCTGGCCGGGCTGGAAAAAACCTCCTCCGGCAGTCTGCTGGCCGGCAACGGGCCGCTCAGCGAGGCCAGGGACGATACGCGCATGATGTTTCAGGATGCGCGGCTGCTGCCGTGGAAAAGCATCATTGATAATGTTGGCCTCGGTCTGAAGGGGAAAACATGGAAAGCGGCCGCGCTGGAGGCGCTTGAAGCGGTAGGTCTGGCAGATCGCGCCAAAGAGTGGCCTGCCGCGCTCTCCGGTGGGCAAAAGCAGCGCGTGGCGCTTGCACGCGCGCTGATCCATCGTCCGGGCCTGCTGCTGCTGGACGAGCCGCTGGGCGCGCTGGATGCGCTGACCCGCATTGAGATGCAGGATTTGATTGAGTCCCTGTGGCAAAAATACCATTTCACCGTACTGCTGGTGACGCATGACGTCAGCGAAGCCGTGGCGATGGCCGATCGGGTGTTGCTGATTGAACAGGGAAATATTGGGCTGGACCTGCCGGTAGACTTACCCCGTCCCAGACGCAAAGGCTCGGTGAGGCTGGCAGAACTTGAAGCGGAAGTGCTGGATCGGGTGATGAAGCGCTCGCCGGTAGAAACGGAAAAGCGCTTCGCGCAGCGTTAAAAAAAGGGGCGAATATTCATTCGCCCCTTCCCATTTTATTTCAGCCTGCTCAGGCACCCAGCGCTTTGCTGATTTTCTCGTAAAGATCGCCGGAAAGTTTATCCAACCCTTTCAACTGCTCCAGCGCCTTGCGCATCAAAGCCTGACGCCCCGCATCATAACGCTTGAGGCGGATCAGCGGCTCGATCATCCGCGCGGCAACCTGCGGATTGCGCGTGTTCAGATCGGTGAGGATCTCCACCAGGAACTGATACCCGCTTCCGTCCGTCGCATGAAACGCAGCAGGATTAGCGGAAGCGAAAGCCCCGATCAGCGAGCGAATGCGGTTCGGATTGCTCAGGGTAAAGGAGCGATGGCTCAGCAGCGCACGGACGCGGCTCAGCACGTCCGCCGCCGGGCTGGTGGCCTGAAGCGCGAACCATTTATCCATGACCAGGCCATCCTGATGCCAGCGCTCATCAAACGCCGCCAGCAGCGTTTCACGGCAGGGTAGCTGCGCCGCCACCGCAGCGGCCATGGCCGCCAGCGAGTCGGTCATGTTGTTCGCCTGGTTAAACTGCGCCTGCACCAGCCTGTCCGCCAGCTCCGCATCGCCAAAGGCCAGATAGCCCAGGCAGACATTTTTCAGTGCCCGTTTGCCGATGTCAGCATGGTCGACGCGGTATTCGGCAGTGTGGCTGGCGTTGTACACCGCCAGCCACTCGTCAGCCAGTTCAGTTGCCAGCAGGCGAACCAGCGACTCACGCACCCCGGCGATCGCCTGAGGATCGATAGTTTCAAACAGCTCGGCAATTTCATTTTCACCCGGCAGGGAAAGGATCAGCGCCATCAGCGCAGGATCGCTGTTCTCTTCCAGCAGCACCGCGCGGAACGCATCGGCAACGTGCAGTGGAACCGACAGCGGCTGATCCTGCTGATGCCGCGCGACGTTCAGCTTGATATAAGTCGCCATCAGGCTCTGGGCGGCATCCCAGCGGGCAAAATCATTGCGCGCGTGGCGCATCAGGAAGGTCAGCTGAGCGTCGCTCCATTTGTAGTCCAGCTTCACCGGCGCTGAAAACTCCCGCAGCAGTGAGGGCACCGGCTGGAAATAGACGTTGTCGAAGACGAAACTCTGGAACTCTTCGGTGACGTTCAGCACATGGTGAACCGGGTGCCCGTTATGCTGAAACGGGATAACCTTCCCTTCGCCGTCATACAGTTCGATATCCAGCGGAATATGCAGCGGCTTCTTCTCTTTCTGGTCGGCGGTGGCTGGCGTTCTCTGCGTCACATGCAGCGTGTACTGTTCCAGCTCAGGATTGTAATCATCGCGAATGGTCAGAACCGGCGTGCCGGACTGGCTGTACCAGCGACGGAACTGGGAGAGATCGACGTTGGAGGCATCCTCCATCGCCTGGACAAAATCGTCGCAGGTTGCCGCGCTGCCGTCATGACGCTCAAAATAGAGCTGCATCCCTTTCTGGAAGTTCTCTTCGCCCAGCAGCGTATGCATCATGCGGATCACTTCTGAACCCTTCTCATACACCGTCAGGGTGTAGAAGTTGTTCATCTCGATCACCTGCTCCGGACGGATAGGATGCGCCATCGGGCTGGCATCTTCAGCAAACTGTGCGCCGCGCATAACCCGCACGTTATCAATGCGGTTCACGGCGCGGGAGCCGAGGTCAGAGCTGAACTCCTGATCGCGGAACACCGTCAGTCCCTCTTTCAGGCTCAGCTGGAACCAGTCGCGGCAGGTGACGCGGTTGCCGGTCCAGTTGTGGAAATATTCATGGCCGATGACCGCCTCGATGCCGAGGTAATCCTTGTCGGTAGCCGTTTCTGCCTTCGCCAGCACGTATTTAGAGTTAAAGACGTTCAGGCCTTTATTCTCCATCGCGCCCATATTGAAGAAATCCACCGCGACGATCATAAAGATGTCGAGGTCATACTCCAGGCCGAAGCGCTCTTCATCCCACTTCATGCTGTTTTTCAGCGAGGTCATCGCCCAGTCGGCGCGGTCAAGATTGCCGCGATCGACAAAGATCTCCAGCGCAACGTCACGCCCTGAGCGGGTTTTAAAGCTGTCGCGCAGCACGTCGAATTCACCCGCGACCAGCGCAAAGAGATAGCAAGGTTTCGGGAACGGATCTTCCCACTTCATCCAGTGACGGCCATCCTCCAGCTGCCCGCTGTCAATGCGGTTGCCGTTGGAGAGTAAATAGGGATAGCGCGTCTGCTCAGCAATAATCGTGGTGGTGAACCGCGCCAGCACATCAGGCCGGTCAAGATACCAGGTGATATGGCGGAAGCCTTCGGCCTCACACTGGGTACAGAGCGCCTCGCCGGACTGGTAAAGGCCTTCCAGCGCGGTATTTTTATCCGGATGGATTTCGTTGACGATCTTCAGCGTGAAGGTTTCCGGCAGCTGTCCGATAATCAGCGCCCCTTCGACCTCGCGATAATGCGGCCAGGGCCGATCGTCGATTTCCATCGAAAGTAGCGTTAAATCCTCGCCGTCCAGACGCAGCTCAGCGTCTTCGGCGCCCAGGCGTTTAACGCGGCTGATGGCGGTCACTTGCGTAGTGCTGGCATCCAGAATAAAAGTCAGATCGATATCGGTGATGGTATAATCAGGCGTACGATAATCATGGCGATTTTTGGCTTGCGGCAGTTGCGTCATAAGTCCTTCTCACGTCGATAATTAGTTAACCTTTTCAAGTCTATTCTTGTTAGGCCGATGTTGCCACGTAGAATCACGCCGTCGCCGGGGATTCGCCCGAAAAGACACAATTCATTAACAAGCGCACGGATTGCCCTCGATCTTATCCGCTGAATTGTGCTGTGATCGGGTTCAATAAATGAGTAATCAAGTTATACTCCTGCGTCTTTTCCAATTTTTGAACCAGGGATAACGCTCTTCGCCAGAGGATGCTGAAACGCACCATGACACGACATGCTACCCCGATCCTGACCACGTTGTTGGACACGGATGCCTACAAGCTTCATATGCAGCAAGCGGTTTTCCATCGTTACCAGAACGTTTCCGTGGTGGCCGAGTTCCGCTGCCGGGGCGACGATTTACTGGGTATTTATGCCGATGAGATTATCCAGCAGATCGCGACCATGGAGACGCTGGCGTTGACCGATGAAGAAGCCGGTTATCTGGCTGGTCTGCCCTTTTTCAAGGCGGACTATCTGGCCTGGCTGCGCCAGTTCCGCTATGACCCGTCTCAGGTTCAGGTCCGCAACCATCAGGGCAAGCTGGATATTCGTATCAGCGGCCCGTGGCTGGAGGTCATTATGTGGGAGGTGCCGCTGCTGGCCTTAATCAGCGAAGTGGTGCATCGCCACCGCTCGCCGCTGGTCAAGCCTGAGATGGCGGTAGCGCGTCTGCAAAGCAAGCTGACCGACTTTAAGGCGCTGACCGACGATCTTGATATGTCGCGCTTTAAGCTGATGGACTTCGGCACCCGCCGCCGCTTCTCGCGCGATGTGCAGTTAGCCATTGTCAGCACACTGCAGCAGGAATTCCCGTGGCTGATTGGCTCAAGCAACTACGATATCGCCCGTCGCCTGCATATTGCGCCCGTGGGGACGCAGGCGCACGAATGGTTCCAGGCTCATCAGCAGATTAGCCCGGTGCTGGCTAACAGCCAGCGCGCAGCGCTACATGCCTGGCTGGAAGAGTACCCGGACAGTTTGGGGATTGCGCTGACCGACTGCATTACTATGGATGCCTTCCTGCGCGATTTCGGTCAGCACTTTGCCACCCATTACCAGGGGCTGCGCCATGACTCCGGCGACCCGGTAGAATGGGGCGAAAAAGCCATCGCGCATTATCAGCAGTTGGGCATCGATCCGCGCAGCAAGACGCTGGTGTTCTCCGATAACCTGGACCTCGACAAAGCCGTCGCGCTTTATCGCCAGTTTGGTCAGCGCGCCGACGTCATCTTCGGCATTGGCACGCGCCTGACCTGCGATATCCCCCAGGTTAAGCCACTGAACATCGTGATCAAGCTGGTGGAGTGTAACGGCAAGCCCGTTGCCAAGCTCTCCGACAGCCCGGGCAAAACGATTTGCCAGGACAAAGCCTTCGTCCGCGCCCTGCGTAAAGCCTTCGATCTGCCGCTGGTTAAAAAAGCCAGCTAGTGACGCAACGCCAGGAGAAGGGGGCTCCCCTCTTCTCCTTTACCCGCCTGCCGCCCCGCGAATAAATCTCCCGCACAACCACGAATTCTGCTTGTGTCTCGCCTTCGGGTAAGTAACATAGCACTACCCCAACTCCGGGGTATTTTTTTAATCCTGATTAATAGTGAGAGACTTTTATGAGCGTTGTGCCTGTAGCGGATGTACTGCAAGGCCGGGTCGCGGTTGACAATGAGGTCACCCTACGCGGCTGGGTACGTACACGAAGAGATTCAAAAGCTGGTATTTCCTTCATCGCCGTGTATGACGGCTCCTGCTTTAATCCCGTCCAGGCTGTCGTCAATAATTCGTTGAATAATTATCAGGATGAAGTGCTGCGACTGACCACCGGTTGCTCGGTGATCATTACCGGTAAAGTGGTGGAATCGCCTGGCGAAGGCCAGAACTATGAAATTCAGGCCACGGCGGTTGAAGTGGTGGGCTGGGTGGACGATCCCGATACTTATCCAATGGCCGCCAAGCGTCACAGCATTGAATACCTGCGTGAAGTGGCGCACCTGCGTCCGCGCACCAACCTGATTGGCGCCGTGGCGCGCGTTCGCCATACGCTGGCGCAGGCGCTGCATCGCTTCTTCGATGAGCAGGGCTTCTTCTGGGTTTCCACGCCGCTGATCACCGCTTCGGACACCGAAGGGGCTGGCGAAATGTTCCGCGTTTCCACGCTGGACCTGGAAAACCTGCCGCGCACGCCGGAAGGCAAGGTCAATTATGACCAGGATTTTTTTGGTAAAGAGGCGTTCCTGACCGTGTCCGGCCAGTTGAACGGCGAAACTTACGCCAGCGCGATCTCCAGGATTTACACCTTTGGCCCAACCTTCCGGGCGGAAAACTCTAACACCAGCCGTCACCTTGCAGAGTTCTGGATGCTGGAGCCTGAAGTGGCCTTCGCCGATCTGGAAGACAACGCGGCACTGGCCGAAGCGATGCTCAAGTACGTGTTTAAAGCCGTGCTGGAAGAGCGTCGTGATGACATGGAATTCTTTGCCGAGCGCGTAGACAAAGATGCCATCACCCGCCTGGAACGTTTTGTAACCACAGATTTTGCTCAGGTAGATTATACAGAAGCAGTGGAGATCCTGATCGCCTGCGGTGAAAAGTTCGAAAACGCGGTGTCCTGGGGCATCGATCTTTCTTCAGAACACGAGCGCTATCTGGCCGAAAAACACTTTAAAGCACCGGTAGTGGTGAAAAACTATCCGAAAGATATTAAAGCGTTTTACATGCGTCTTAATGACGATGGCAAAACAGTAGCGGCAATGGACGTTTTGGCGCCAGGCATTGGTGAAATCATCGGCGGTTCACAGCGTGAAGAGCGTCTGGAAGTGCTGGATGCCCGCCTGGCGGAAATGGGGCTGAATAAGGAAGATTACTGGTGGTATCGTGACTTACGTCGTTATGGCACCGTACCCCACTCTGGTTTTGGATTAGGTTTCGAACGGTTAATCGCCTATGTCACCGGCGTGCAAAATGTAAGAGATGTTATCGCATTCCCAAGAACGCCGCGAAACGCCACCTTCTGAATTTGTGCATTAAACATAAGAAATTCATATATATATTCAAGGTCAGCTCTGCTGGCCTTTTTTTATTTTTGTAAATTTAGATATGGTTCACAAAGTTCCGCATTTTTTACATTTTGTAATACATATTTTCCTCTTGTAACCAGAACAGGAGATTAGTAGCATTTTCGGGCTAGATTATCCCTTCAGTGAATGGAAAGATGCGTGCAGACACAGGAAGACACCAAACTCTCTTCAGGGTTCTGTAAAGAATTGTTGATGGCAGTGGCAGGTGTCCAAATAACTCCAATGAGGGTAATAAAAAATGATGAAGCGCAACATTCTTGCACTGGTTATCCCAGCACTGTTAGCCGCTGGCGCAGCCAATGCAGCAGAAATCTATAACAAAGACGGCAACAAGCTGGATTTGTACGGTAAAGTTGATGGCCTGCACTACTTCTCTGACGATAGCGGCAACGACGGCGACCAGTCTTATGTGCGTTTTGGTTTCAAAGGTGAAACCCAGATCAACGATACCATCACTGGTTATGGTCAGTGGGAATACAACATTCAGGCGAACAATTCTGAAGGCGGAGATGACGCGCAGAGTGGCAACAAAACCCGTCTGGGCTTTGCTGGTCTGAAATTCGGCGATGCCGGTTCTTTCGACTACGGTCGTAACTACGGCGTTGTTTACGATGCAATCGGCTGGACCGATATGCTGCCAGAGTTCGGTGGTTATTCCGGTTACTCTGATAACTTCATGGTTGGCCGTTCAAGTGGTCTGGCAACCTACCGTAACACCAACTTCTTCGGCCTGGTTGACGGCTGGGACTTTGCTGTACAGTACCAGGGCAAAAACGAGCGTACCGACGATCCACGTCGTGCTAACGGCGACGGCTGGGGTGTTTCAACCTCTTATACCTCACCAATCGGCGTTGCCATCGTAGGTGCTTATGCTTCTGGCGACCGCACCAACGAACAGAACCAGCTGACCTACGGTAGAGGCGACAAAACTGAGCAGTGGTCTACCGCTCTGAAATATGACGCGAACAACGTATACCTGGCCGCTTCTTATGGTGAAAACCGTAATTCTACCTGGATCACCAACGCGAACAACAATGACGCAACTGGCTTTGCTAACAAAGCGCAGAACTTTGATATCGTAGCTCAGTACCAGTTCGACTTCGGTCTGCGTCCATCCATTGCTTACGAACAGTCTAAAGGCAAGGATATCGAAGGGGTTGGCGATGCTGACCTGTACAAATATGTTGACGTCGGTGCGACTTACTACTTCAACAAAAACATGTCTACCTATGTGGACTACCAGATCAACCTGCTGGATGACGACAACCCACTGGGTCTGAACACCGACGACATCGTAGCCGTTGGCCTGGTTTACCAGTTCTAATTGCCTGTCGGGGTGATGTAGTTCACCGCCGCAGAGTACTAAAACGGGGCTTCGGCCCCGTTTTTGTTTGCCTCAGCCTGCTATCTTCCTCTGCTTTGATCTTTCCCCGGTATTTCCCCGCGATTTTTAACGCAAACGGTTGGCAATTTGTGCGCCGTGGCGGTAACCTGAGTCCTCATTTCGCCTTAGATTAAGCCTAACGGACTTCGACTATGTTTGAACGCATTGCAGCCGCACCCGCCGACCCTATTCTTGGTTTAGCCGATCTTTTCCGTGCCGACGACCGCCCAAATAAGATCAACCTGGGTATTGGCGTCTATAAAGACGAAACGGGCAAAACGCCGGTGCTGACTAGCGTGAAAAAAGCTGAGCAGTATCTGCTGGAGAATGAGACCACCAAAAACTACCTGAGCATTGATGGCCTGGCCGACTTTGGCAAGTGTACTCAGGAGCTGCTGTTCGGCAACGACAGCGCCATTGTCAGCGCCAGGCGCGCCCGCACGGCGCAGACCCCAGGTGGAACCGGCGCGCTGCGTGTAGCCGCAGATTTTATTGCCACTCAGACCGGCGCAAAGCGGATCTGGGTGAGTAACCCAAGCTGGCCTAACCATAAAAACGTCTTCGAATCCGCTGGGCTGGAAGTTTGTGAATATCAGTATTACAACGCGACGTCTCACGCCCTCGATTTCGATGGCATGGTTAGCGCTCTGAGTGCCGCCAAGGCGGGTGATATCGTGCTGTTCCACGGCTGCTGCCATAATCCAACCGGTATCGATCCTACGGCTGAACAGTGGACTCAGCTGGCTGAAATGTCGCTGGCTAACGGCTGGCTGCCGCTGTTCGACTTCGCCTATCAGGGCTTTGCCCGCGGTCTGGAAGAAGATGCCGAAGGCCTGCGCATTTTCGCCGCCAGCCATCAGGAGCTGATCGTCGCCAGTTCTTACTCCAAGAACTTTGGTCTGTACAATGAGCGCGTTGGCGCGTTCACCCTGGTCGCCAGCGAGTCCGCCATTGCGGACACCGCCTTCAGCCAGGTGAAAGCCACTATCCGTGCCAACTACTCTAACCCACCGGCGCATGGCGCGGCGGTCGTGGCGACCATCCTTGGCAATGCTGCGCTGCGTGCCATCTGGGAACAGGAGCTGACCGAGATGCGTCAGCGCATCCAGCGTATGCGTCAGCTGTTTGTGAATACCCTGGCTGAAAAAGGTGCGCAGGACGACTTCAGCTTTATCATCAGTCAGAACGGTATGTTCTCCTTCAGCGGGCTGACGAAGGATCAGGTGATTCGCCTGCGTGAAGAGTTCGGGGTCTATGCGGTGAACTCCGGGCGGGTGAACGTAGCGGGAATGACGCCGGATAATATGGCTCCGCTGTGCGAGGCGATTGTCGCAGTGCTGTAACCTGAGCGTCTGAACAAAAAAAGCCTGCTAATCAGCAGGCTTTTTTTTCGCTATTAGCCGCACGGCTTAATAAATTTATTGCAGGAAAGGATTGGCGATCCTTTCACGGCCCAGCGTGGAGATCGGGCCATGTCCTGGCAGGAAGGTAACATCATCGCCCAGCGGCAGAAGCTTGTTCTTGATCGAGGCTATCAGGTCTGCGTGACTGCCCTGCGGGAAGTCAGAGCGCCCAACGCCGCCGCTAAAGATGACGTCGCCAGACACCAGCAGGCGCGACGCGCGATCGAAAAAGACGATGTGGCCGGGTGTATGGCCAGGACAAAGGAGAATCTCAAGGGTGAGGTTACCGAGCTGCACGGTTTCCCCCTCTTCCAGCCAGCGGTCTGGCGTCAGCGGGGCACAGTGCGGAAGACCAAACATCTGGCTTTGGGTCGGCAGGCCTTCCAGCCAGAAGGCATCGGCCTTATGCGGCCCCACAATCGGGACGCCATAAAAAGCGGCCATCTCCGCCGCCGCGCCCACATGATCAAGGTGACCGTGCGTCAGCAAAATCTGCGTTATCGTAACGCCCTGTTCGGCAATGCGGGCCTGAAGGGTTTCGGCATCTCCGCCTGGGTCAACCACAGCCGCCTGTTGCGTAGTGGGGCACCAGATCAGCGAACAGTTCTGCGCGAACGCCGTCACCGGAATAATTTGATAGTCCATAACGCTCCGTTACCAGCGAGCCATGGCTCCACCGGAATTTCATCTTACCAGTGCCGCGTTGGCCCGGTATCAATATGCACAAAGTTACTACTCGGATAGTATCCTACACCACCCGCCCGCATGGAAAGCGCGGCTTTGCGAACGTTGCTTAATGAAATGCCTTCAATGTGGAAATCCATCGCCTGCCCCAGCGTGTGATAGCTGTGTTTCGCTACGCCTTTGCTGTGGGTACGCAGTGAATTGTTGGTCGCCAGTGAACGGTAACCGGAGATCAGCTGCACCGGCTTACGCGTATCCAGCATCGCCTGCAGGCGATAGAGCTGATCAAACAGATGAGGGTCAATGCTTTTGACTTTGTTAGCACGGTAATCACGGAAAAAATGGTTCAGCCGCGTCAACTCATCCTTGTCGTAACTTTTACCGTTAAAAAACTCCGTTTTGAGCGTTTCACCGGTATTGAGGTTATTCAGTGTCAATATACGAGGGCGGGAAGTGGAGAGTGAGGCGAAAGCCTGTCGCGGCAACAGCGCAAAACCTAATGCGGCCCCGCCAAGGGTCAACCACTTACGGCGATGAGAGTCGAAGTCATTCATTGATCAGTATTACCTGGCTGGATTGTTCTGAAATGGTGCAAAACGTCACCGTCGGGAACCATAACCGGGTAAAACTATTGAGTCAACCCGCGAAATGTGATGGGCGTTGGGATTTATTCATCTTATCTCAACGCCCGTTCGCGGCGTCCACGCTCTGCATAGCAGGGGAATACCAGCATAATCAACCATTAGAGCATTAATTGACCAGCCGCAGCCATGCTCTGTACGCCCGAGCGCGCGGTCATATCATAATTGTAAATATCTGTACGATACTGCGCCTTACCGTCGTCAGCCACCCAGGCAGTCAGATAGTAGAGGTTGACCGGGATGCGATGACGAATCGGCACGTAGCGAGTATCGCCCTCTTTCAGCGTGCTGGAAATTCGGGTGTCGTTCCACCCCGCATCCTGTAACAACAGGTTGGCCAGGTCCGAGGCTTTATTTACCCGCACGCAGCCAGAACTCAGCGCCCGAATATCCCGCTGGAACAGATTATGGTTCGGCGTGTCGTGCAGATAAATCGCATCGGAGCTGGGCATATTGAACTTGTAACGCCCCAGCGAGTTGGTGGCGCCTGGTGCCTGACGAATGCGATACGGGAACGAAGTGGCAGAGACCATGCTCCAGTCAATCATCGACGGATCGATCACCTCGGCATCGCTACTCCAGCCGGAAAGCAGCGTGTAGTTATGCTTATAGAGGTAGGCCGGGTCCTGCTTCACCTTCGGCACAATATCCTGACGGACCAGCGTCGTCGGCACGTTCCACGGCGGGTTCAATACCACGTTGTTTAACGCGCTGCGCATCAGCGGCGTTTTACGATCTGGACGCCCAACAATAACGCGGGAAGCCAGTATCTGGCTGCCATTCAGGTAGTAGATCAGCGAATAGTTGGGGATGTTGACCATAATCCCGTTATGCATATCGTCAGGCAGCAGGCGTAAACGCTGTATGTTCAGGGCTAACAGCGAAGCACGGAGCTGAGGCGAAACGTTCAGCCATTCACGGGTCCTTGCGCCAATAGCGCCATCGGGTTCCAGCCCCTGCCAGCGCTGGAAGCGTTTCACTGCCTCAACCAGTTCTGCCGAATAAATATGCGTGGGGTTGGCCGGGGCCGCTTCGCCCTGAACCTGGCCAGCTGGCGCAGGGGTATTAGCCTGGGTGTTCGGGCTGTCTGGCACTGGCGTGGCCGAAGGGCTGACCGCCACTTCCTCATCGACAAAGCCCGCCGGAACGCTGGAGGTTGGCACGGCATCGTCGTCAGGCTTTGGCGCATCAGAGCCAGCCGTCATCATGCCGGTACGCTGTAAAATCTCTCTGAGAGCCGGGACGTCATCACTCAGCTGTCCCGGCTTCAGCGTCTGCTTCCCGGCCAGCTGCGGCCAGGGATGATTATCGGCTAACAGCGTTTTCAACGCCTGGTGCATAAGGACATACTGCGGATGCTGTGGGGCCAGAGAGGCGACAAAAACGCCCGTTCCGCCACGCTGAACCGCGCTTTGCCACTGGTTGATCGCCGACATTGTCGGTACGGCCAGTTTGTAAGGTACGTTGCTGTACAGCCAGGTTTCCCCTTTAGCCGGCACGGTAGAGACAAATTGCAGGTAGCCCATCATCGCGTCTGACAGCACCACGTCGCGCGCCATGCCGGTGACCGAAGGGTCGGTCAGCAGCTTGACCCAGAGATTGAACTGCGGCTGCACGCCGGAGATAGCCACCTCGGCCAACTGCTGCTGGAACTGCTGAACGGCCTGACGATCCTGCCACATCGGTTGCATAGCGTTGCCGGAATACAGCGGAGCCAGTGCGGTCAGGTAGTAAGGCTTATAGCCGACGGGAAGTACGGACAACAGCTGGCTCTGAGCCTGTGAGACGCTATATTCAGGCTTAACAGGAGCAGAAACTGGCGGGATCCCCGCTATGGCTGGCTGCATCTGTGCTGCCGCCAGCGCCAGACATACGCCCAGCAGCGTCAACCTTCCAGAACATGATTTTGCCAGCATCATCCCTTGCCTCCAGGTTAAGTGCCAAACAGATGGCTGCATCTGTTTTTAGTCATTGTTATCAGTATAGAAAAAGAAAACGGCATTTGCTGCAAATACAGCCGATGCCGTCGGCTAGAGTAATCCGCCGACCGATTATTTACTATATCTGCCGGCAGAATTTTTTCAGGAAGAGGCCTGCTGGCTCTCTTCCGGCGTAGCGGAGTTGGCTGCCGTCGGCTCGGCGGCAAAACCACGTAGCCCGACCACATGTACGTGCTCAATATTATTAATCACTTTACGCACCAGCTTATAGGTGGTGCCTTTCTCCGGACTGATGTTTTCTGGCGCCGCGATGATCAGCTGCATTTCAAGGCGATCGCACAATTCAAACAGCGTGGCGATAGACTTGGCATCCAGGCGCGCGGCCTCATCCAGGAACAGCAGACGGCAGGGAGAGATATCTTTGCCACGCAGGCGGCGGGACTCTTCCTCCCAGCTTTGTACCACCATCACCAGAATCGACATCCCGGTACCGATAGCCTCACCCGTTGACAGGGCACCGCTTTCCGCACGCAGCCAGCCGTCTGAACCTCGATTAACCTCAACTTCCATTTCCAGATAGTTACGGTAATCCAGCAGCTCTTCCCCAATCGTTTGTGGCGTGCGCTGGCCCATATCAATTTGTGGGTTGAGACGCTGATACAGCTTAGCCAGCGCCTCAGAGAAGGTGAGACGGTTACTGTTGAACAGGTCCTGGTGCTGCTCGTGCTGCTCGGACAGCACGTCCAGCAGCATCGAATGCGTTTCGCGCACGTTAACGTTGAGGCGAACGCTCTTCACCTGACCAAAGCTTACCGCCTGCAAGCCCTGGTTCAGCTGGCGAATGCGGTTTTGCTCGCGCTGAATAGTCTTACGGATAATATTAGACACGCTGCGTGAGCTGATAGCCAGCATCTGCTCGCGCGCGGTTAGCTCTTCCGTCAGGCGCCCCAGTTCGATCTCCATCTGCTCGATCGCCTCGACCGGATCGTCCGTACGGATGATGTCCTGACGGATACGCTCGCGCAGATGCTGATAGACCGCAATAAAGAACTGAATTTTACGTTCAGGACGTTTCGGGTCCTCGGAGAGGCGAAGCACATCACGCAGATGCTCGTTATCGGCTACCGCCAGACGCAGCGCACCCAGCGCCTTATCCGACATTGAACGCAGCTCTTCGCCGCCCAGATAGGCCAGCTCGCGGCGATGCAGGCGGCGCTCGACGCCGTTGTCTTTCACCAGGCGCAGCACCGCCACCCAGCCCGCTTTAGCATGGACAACCTGCTCGCGCCCCTGGTGGTAGTCACGCTCGACGCGCTTCAGTTTTTTCTGCAACGCGTCCATTTCCGCTTCGCAGAAGGTGATTTGCTTCTCAAGCTGATTGCGGCGGGCGCGGTTGTTGCTGAGCGCGGCATAGAGTTCATCGCGACGCAGACGCGCGCGCTCTTCGGCGCTGGCGTCGGCCTGCACGCCAATATCCTGCATCTCCTGCTGCAACTCTTTCAGCATATCGCGCTTGGCATCATAGGAACTTTTCAGCGATGCCAGCACCTGCGAATACTGGGTGAACTGCGCCTGATGGCTGCGCATCTGCTCGCGAGCGCTGGCGCGCTCAGACTCGGCCTGTTCCAGGCGTTTGCGCAGCTTCTCATTCAGATCGCTGTTACCGTCCAGCATCCCGGCAGAATCAACGTAGCCAAAGTGCGCGCGGCGCTGCACCACTTCGGTCACCGCAAAGGCCTGCTGGCGGGCATCGCGCTGAACCTGCTGCGCCTGCTGGTAATCCAGCTTGAGCTGCTCATGCTGTTCCGGATCGCTTTGCAGTACGGAAAGCAGCGGCTCCAGCTTCGCCAGCTGATTACCGTGCTGCTGGATAAAGCGCGCGGCTTCCTGCGCTTCGTCCAGCCGCTCCAACAGCTCGTCATAGCGATCCTGCAAGGTTTCATCCAGCAGCAGGCTGACGCGAGGCATCAGGCGGTTCAGCTGTGCCACGCCCTCTTTCGCCTGGTCAAACTGCTGACGCTGCTGCTGGTTTTCGCTTTCATGTGCAGTCAGGCCGCGCTCAAGCTCGCCACGACGCAGGTTGAGCACCCGCATTTCGGCTTCAGGATCGGCCTCAAAGGCCACCGCTAAGTGGCTGCCGATAAAGCGGCTGAAGGACTGATGCAGACGCTGCGTTTTCTGCACGTCGAACGACAGCGTGGCAAAACGTTCGGCCAGGGTTTCGCGCTCCGCACGCAGCAGATCAAGCTGGTTCTCGCGTGCGGCGCGGCCAAACAGCGGCACTTTCGGGAAGCGGGAGTAGCGCCACTGGCGATCGCCAGACTTGACCACCACCGCCTTTTGCAGCTCTTCAACGTTAAAAACGCTGTCATCAAATGACTGAGGATCGCCCTCAATCAGATAGAGATCTTCCGGGCAATCATCCAGACCATCCAGCAGCTCCTGCACCAGAGAGAGATCGGGAACCACGATACCGTGGCGCGCCGGTCCGTACAGCGCCGAGAAATAAGGCGCATCTTCGATGGTGACATCGTCGTAAATTTCTGACAGCAGCACGCCGCCAAAGCGTTCGGCCAGATGATTCAGCCGCGCATCTTCCGCCCCGCCGGGCTGGCTAAGACGATCGATCTGCTTTTCTACTTCGCGCTTGCGGGTGGACACTTCGTCACGTTCAACCGTGGTTTCACGCTCGTGCTCCAGCAGCTGCTGCATGTACTCGGTCACCTGCTGGCTGCTTTCCAGCGCCTGGCCGGTTTGCTCACCGAGCTGAATCAGGATCTCCTGCGCGGCGTGCCAGTGAGGCGCCTGTTTGAGCAGGCGGGCAATGCGTTCGCGAACCTGCTCCAGTTCCTGACGCATTTCCATGCGGCGTTCGCCCGCCGCCGAAACGCTCTCGGAAAGCTGCTCAATACGGGCTTCCAGTTCGTACTGATACGCCTCCAGATCCTGCGGTTCGAACTGCTGACCGTGACGCTTGCAGAATTCGTTCAGCAGGCGCTCCGCCTCCTGCTGCTCGCGCAGGCGTTGCTCCATTTCCGAGACGCGGGAGCGTAAAGACTGGAGCTGGTCAGCATGATAGCGCTGATTGCTGGCATCGCGCAGCAGCTCCCGGCCAGTCTGATAAGCGTCGGAACGGCTGACCGGGCCGGCGATGCGTCCCACCAGCTCAAAGGCCTGCTCAAACTGACTGTGCGCTGCCTGCGCCACGCTCATCTTTTGTTCCAGCTGCAGCAGTTTGTCTGTCGCTTCCTGCTCCTTCGCACGGAAGGTATCCTGCCACTCTTCGGCATTGTCGACCGTCAGGTCGGCAACCCGGCAAATCTCCTGCGCGCGCTGCAAGGCTTGCAGGGCCTGCTGGTACTGGATGGCACGCGTTTGCTGCACGTCCAGCGCCTGCTGGTAGTCCGCCAGCTGGCTTTTCAGCTCGTCGACCTCCAGCTCGGCGGCCTCGCTTCGGGCTTCATTCTCTTCCTGCACTTCGCGAGCTTCGGCCACCACCTCGTTCTGCTCTTCCAGACGGTAGGTCAGCTCGTCGATATCGCCTTCATAGCGCTCGATTTTTTCCTGCTGGCGCATCGCCGTCTGCACCAGATTCAGATGATCGCTGGCGCTCTGGTAATCGGTTTCCAGATCGCTCTCGGCGCCGTTGTGTTCGGCCAGCTCGCGCGCCATTTCTACATGGCGATACTGTTCAGCCGCCAGCTGCTTGCGGCTGCCAAACAGCTCGTTACGGTTCAGCAACGCGCCGTCCAGGTGAATGCGGCGTTCGTTGGCGTGACGCATATAGTCCGCCGCAACATAGCTGGTGGCTTCAGAAATCAGGTGCTTGAACAGGTCGCGATCGGACTGCGTGACGCGGATGGCTTCCAGCGTCATGCGGTTTTCGCGCAGCGCGGCTTCCATATCCTGGAAAGCCTTACGCACGCCGCTGTTTTCCGGCAGCAGGTAGTCACGCAGCGAGCGGGTAATGGCGCTGGAGATACCGCCGTACAGCGAGGCTTCAATCAGACGGTAATATTTGCTGCGGTCGGCAGCGGAGCGCAGACGACGAGCCACGATCCCCAGGTCGAACATTAGCGAGTGATAGTCGGTGATCGAGTTGAACTGCCTGAACTGCACGCTTTCCATCGCCTCGAACTTCTCTTTCAGTTCGCTAAGCGGCAGCACGCGGGCCTGACGGGCATTGACCGTTTCGGTCAGAATCTCCGTCGGGTTGATCGACATCGGCAGGCCGTGAATGCTGAAAGGCTTGATATCCACTTTTCGATCGCGGCCAGCCACCTGTTGCAGGCGTACGCCGACGATCACCCGCTGATGCACCGAGTTCACCACGTCCAGCGCCGCATAGCAGACGCCGGGGCGCAGCTTGCCGTGCAGTCCCTTATCGCGCGAGCCAGAGGTCGCTCCGGCTTCGGTGGTGTTGCGGAAGTGCAGCAGCGTCAGGTCGGGGATCAGCGCGGTAATAAAGGCCGCCATGGTGGTGGATTTACCCGCGCCGTTCCCGCCTGAAAGGGTGGTGACCAGCTCATCAAGGTCAAAGGTACGGGCGAAAAAGCCGTTCCAGTTAACCAGCGTCAGCGAGCGAAATTTTCCGCGTTCAATCATTTACTCATTCTCCGCGTTATCCGACGACGGGTTCTGCGCCTCATCGTCCTCATCGCTTTCATCATTAAGCGCCAGGCCGCCTTCGATCGGCATCGCCTCGCCATCTCTGATCATTCTTAACTGTGCTTCGCGGGCATCGTCACCGCTGCGCACGTCGGCGCCAAAACGGAACACCGATTCAATAATGCGAAATTTGCTGCTGTCGTTGCCCATAAACCACACCATGCCGAGGCGGCGCAGCCTGTTCAGCGAGGCACGCATTTTTTCCTGTAGCTTTTGCCGATCGAGATCGGAGCCGGTAGAACGCTGGTTGACCAGCTTCATCAGCTTGTTCTCATCCGCCAGAGACAGCAGCTCATCGTACAGCTCCTGCTGGGTAAAAATACCCTCATTGGCAAGCCGCTCAGGGCTGAGGTAGAGATAGCAGAGGATTTTTCCCACCATCATATCCAGCTCGGAAAGCACCGAGCGTGGGATCAGCGTGGTGGAGCGAGGACGCAGATAGAAAAAGCCTTCCGGCGCGCGGATTAACTCCACATTGTAACGCGCGTAAAACTCTTCCAGATACTCCTGATAATCCATCAGGTAAGCATGCTGATCCAACTCTTCAATACCAATGTGGCGACCGGCGCGCAGCTGGCTGTCCAGCGCTGGAAAAACCGGGTTGGCGAGCGCCTGGGCCAGTTTAACCGGCATCACTTGTTCAATATTTATCGATGACATGCGCCTGCACCTTGGCTCCGTAATCATTAATGACCTGCCATTCTGCTGGCAGGCCGGAGAAATCTGCTTCGGCCACGCCTAAGCGGACGGCCTGATCGACGACAATTCGCGCCACGTCAAAATGGCGCGCGCGCGGATACTGTTCCAGATAGTCACGCATCACCGCGCCCAGATTCAGCGGCTTTTGCTGCGCTTTGTAGATAGCCAGCGCCTCTTCAATCATCGCCGCCAGCTGTTCGCGAATTTCATTGAACTCTTCGTATTCCAGTTCAGAAGGCAGCTCGCCCATCACCTCTTCATTGCGCAGCGTCAGCTCTTCATCGCGCATATCATACAGGCGATCAGCATTGGCGTAGGTTAAGGCCCAGGGATGGTCAAAATAAGTTTGTACCGACTGGCGAAGACGCTGAGCGAAGACGCGGTTTTTATCCATATCAATTGCGGTGCGGATAAATTTGTGCACATGGCGATCGTAGCCGATCCACAGGTCGATAGCCTGCTGGCCCCAGCTGATAATGCGATCCAGCTTGTTTTGCAGATCGTAAACCAGCTTATCGATAAAGCCCAGATCCGGGCTGCTTAGCGTGGCGTCCTGGATGCGCAGCAGGTTAGCCTGAAGCTTGTCGCCTGCGGCTTCCAGCGTATCCTGTAACTCGCGCAGCGTGCCGGACGTTTCATTAAGCAGCATCTCGCAGCTGGAAATGGCGGCGCGCCAGTCTTTGTTCAGCAGCTGGGCGATATCGTCCTTCACCGCCTGCTGCTGCTCATCCATGATGCGCTGGGTAATATCGATGCTGTCGAAGATTTCCGCCACCGAGTACTTCAGCGGCGCGAACACGTTACGGTGCCAGTGGAAATCGTCGCCATCTTCGTCGGCCGCATCGGCGGCGCGCTTAAGCTCGCTGGCAACAATGGAAAGCTGCATCGACAGCCTGAGCGTGGAGAATTCGCGCTGGCGAATGTAGTAATCCGTAATGCCGATCGCCAGCGGCGTCAGGCGATAGATCGCGTTGCCTTCAGCCTGTTCGCTGACGAAGCGATTGAGCAGGCGCTGACGCACCATATCGTTAATGGCATTATTGGCCCTGACCCCAACGGTTTCGCTGGTTTGTTCGAATCCTTCGCTGACGTGACGAAAGGCGTCGGTCAGTTCGCCTTCGCTCATTTCGCCATCCATGCGCTCGCCGTTAAGGGTGGCAATCGCCAGTAAAAACGTCAGGCGTTCGGTAGGCAAGGTGACGGAAAAGTCATTTTTTCGCGCCCAGGCGACCAGCTCCGGTACGGTCTGGGAAAATTCACTCATGGTTCGTCCTGTTTAAGGGTTTCCGCGCGGTAACGTGGATATAACGGCCCAAACTTAAAAATGGCTCCTGGCGGCAAAAGCGTTTCTCCAGCGCCAGAACTTCCTCAAATCGTTCACTCTGCTTGTGTTTGTCGCGCATATAGTCATGAAAAACGCGGACGCCGGCTTTATTCTCAACGATGAAGCCAGCTTCCCGTAGCCAGCGATACACCTGTTCAGGCTCGCGTGGGTAATCTGGCGATAGCGTTTTTCTTTTTCGTTTCTGCAAGTCGGCCTGCATATAGCCGAAATTGCCCAGCACCAGCGTCTGCATCATCAGACCATTGAGGTTATAAAACATCAGCGACAGCACGCCGCCTGGGGCCAGAGCATCATACAGCGCCTTTAATACGGCTTCAGGTTCGGCGACCCATTCAAGTACAGCATGAAACAATACCAGATTGGCTGGCTTATCCAAATGTTGAGCGACTGACTGTGCGCTAATTTGTTTAAATTGCATGTTCCCGCTCACACCTTTTTCCTCAGCATGAACGCGTGCGCGCTGCAACATCTCCCCGGACACGTCGCAGAGTAATACCTGATGCCCTCTCTCCGCCAGCCCACAGCCGGTTTGTCCCTCTCCCCCTCCGGCATCCAGCACCTGGAGCGGCCCTTGCGGCAGAGTGGCGAGGATCTCGTCCAGCTCCTGCCAGACTATCGCCTGGCGGATACGCCCTTTGGTGGTACCGTAGATATTCTTCGAAAATTTTTCGGCAATATCATCAAAGTTGCGATCCTGCATAGCTGTTCCCGGCTGGTGAGTGGATGAAACCTGAGGCTATTTTGACATACACTGACCAGGAATGAACCTTTCAGTCATCGCCAGGCTCTCGGGTGGCGTTTTTTCGGACAAAAGGAGTCCGTTTTCATGCTTTTTGCCTTAAAAAAACTCGTCGGTAGTCTTTTGCTGCCGCTGCCTTTGCTGCTGGTGCTGATGATAATCGCGCTTTTGTTGCTCTGGTTCAGCCGCTGGCAGAAAACCGGGAAAATTATCCTCTCCGTAGGCTGCCTGATGCTGGCGCTGATCAGCTTGCAGCCGATCGCCGATCGCCTGCTGGCGCCGACCGAGAGCCGCTACCCGACCTGGCGAAACCAGCAACAGGTGGATTACGTGGTCGTGCTGGGCGGCGGCTATACCTGGAATCCAGACTGGGCGCCAGGCTCCAATATGATCGGCAACAGCCTGCCAAGGCTGGTCGAAGGTATCCGCCTGTGGCGGCAGAATCCTGGATCAAAGATGATTTTCACCGGCGCAGCCGCGCCGGGCAATCCCGTCAGCTCTGCGGAGGTAACATCAAGGGTGGCGCAGTCGTTAGGCGTACCTCCTGACGCGATCGTGGCGCTGGATAAGCCAAGGGACACGCGCCAGGAAGCGGCTGAAGTGGCTAAAGTGGTGGCAAACCGCCCTTTCCTGCTGGTGACTTCAGCCTCCCATCTGCCGCGGGCGATGATCTTTTTCCAGCAGCAGGGCCTGAACCCGTTACCGGCTCCGGCTAATCAGCTGGCCATTACCTCGCCGCTGAACTTCTGGGAACGGGCGATCCCCTCTCCGGTCTGGCTTGGTCACAGCGATCGGGCAATTTATGAGTGGCTGGGGAGAAGCTGGCAGGCGCTAACCTCCGGCGACACGCCCTCAGCTGAGCCAGGGAATCAGTGACGCTGCCGCGCGCTCAAAGCGGGATGAATCAAACTGGCCGGTATGAATCAGACGATCGGCCTCGTCCCATAACGTATATAACCAGCGCCGGGCAACGAAACCATCGGCCACCGGCGCCTGCTTCAGATAATGGTACAGCAAAGATTCCGACAGCCCTTCTTCGCACAGCCGGAAAAGATCGTACTCTCTTGGCGCCCAAAGCATCATGCCGGGGTTAATCATCGACAGTAGCTGGTCACTCCACGCCTCTTTCAGCATGTTACCGAGGGAGAGATTGCCGTGTACCAATACGCAGGGATCGTTAAAATCCGCCAGCAGATTACCCAGATTTTCACGGCTGCGATACAGCACTCGCCGCTGCTCCATGGAAAGCCCGTCGGGCCGCATAAAGTTGAGCGTAGACCAAATCACCTCCACCCTTTGCGCATACCAGGACACCCAGCTATTTTCCTGGGTGCTGTCGACGCTGCCCACCAACCCATGGCTGTCGATTCGGTGCCAGGCCAGCAGGGCGGCAACGATCTGATCCTGTAGCTGTAGCCAGCGCTGGGGCGTGCGGGTTGGCGCTTCGACCGACACGCCCCCCATCCGCTCAATCAGCAGCACCTCATGCTGCGGCGGCTGCTGGCTGACGATCAGGCCATAAACCGTCGGCAGGCGCACCGTGCTGTCGCGCGCCAGCATGGAAAGCTTATAAGCTTCCTGCGCCGCGATGCCTTTGACGTTGAAGTACTTTGCCACCAGCGGAAACGAATGTCCCTGCTGATCATAGAGCGAGTAGAGGCTGGACCAGGGTTGCTCGCTGATGCATTCGAGACGGCTGAGGGTTTCGCCCAATACCAGAGAAAGTTCTGAGCGGAGCTGTTCCATTTACTCCTCCTTTAAACAAAGTGGAGAGGGGGCCAGTCGCTGGCCCCGACGGGATTACCAGGACTGCATAGCGGCGCGCACGCGCGCCAGATCTTCCGGCGTATCAACGCCAACGCTGGGGATCGCCTTCGCAACGGCCACATGGATCTTTTCGCCGTACCACAGTACCCGCAGCTGTTCCAGCAGCTCTATCTGCTCCAGCGGGCTGGGTTCCCAACTGACATAGCGGCGGATGAAGCCAGCGCGATAACCGTAAATCCCGATGTGACGCAGGAAGGTCTCGCCGATGGTCTCGCGCGATTGAGCAAAACGTTCACGGTCCCAGGGAATGGTGGCACGCGAGAAATAGAGCGCATAGCCTTTGGCGTCCATCACCACTTTTACCGCGTTAGGATTAAATGCCTCCTCTGCCGTTTCAACAGGCACCGCCAGCGTCGCCATTCCGGCTTCACTCTGCGCCACGTTTTCAGCTACCTGGCGAACGATCACCGGCGGGATCATCGGTTCATCGCCCTGCACGTTGACAATAATCGTGTCGTCAGGGAACTGGTAACGATCGATCACTTCAGCCAGGCGTTCCGTTCCCGAGTGATGGTCAGGGCGGGTCATGCAAAACTCTCCGCCCGCCGCCTCTACGGCGCGCGCCACCTCTTCGTTATCGGTAGCGACAATGACGCGGTCGGCGCCGGACTCCAGCGCCCGCTCCATCACATGCACCACCATCGGCTTGCCCTGAATATCAACCAGCGGTTTCCCCGGCAGCCGCGTTGAGGCATAGCGCGCCGGGATAATAGCAATAAAACTCATGGGTGGATCTCTTCCAACGTCAGCGCGCGCGCTTCGGTCTCCAGCAGAACTGGAATGCCATCGCGCACAGGATAAGCGAGGCCATCAGGCTTGCAGATAAGCTCCTGCTGGTCTTTGATGTAATACAGCTTGCCGTGACAAACAGGACAGGCAACGATTTCAAGTAAACGATGATCCATGGTTTCTCCCTGGTGGACCCGGTCAGACAGGATCTTAGAATATCATAGCTGGCAAGGGAGCGGTTACTCCTCGCCTCGCGAGATGTCACAGCGTCCACCCTTTTTGCCATGCACTGGCCAGCGGTTCCGGCATTTTGTCCAGCGCCACGCTTTCGGCGCCCTGCCAGCGGGCAAAGCGCGAAAGAGCCTGATGCAGATCGGTGAGCATTCCCTGCCCTGGCCGCACGCCCTCCTCCAGCCAGAACTGCCTGACCAGCAGGACCTTTTCTTTACGCAGCATTTTCGCATCGATCCGGCCTTTCAGCTCCCCCCGGTGCAGAACCGGCAGGACAAAATAGCCGTACTGCCGCTTCGCCTCTGGCGTATAGCATTCCAGACGGTAGTCGAAGTTAAAAAGCTCCAGCGCTCGCTTGCGATCCCACACCAGCGGATCAAAAGGTGAAAGCAGCGTGGTATAGGTCGCGCGCGTTCCCTCTTCCAGCAACGGCAGCAGCGAAGTATGCAGATAGCCTTCCCCAAGCGATTCAACCTCAACAGGAATCACTTCTTTTTGCGCCAGCCATTCCGCCAGCGCCTCTTTTACCGGCGCCCGCTTCAACCGATAATAATCGGCCAGCCAGGCCGCACGAAACAGGCCGAGACTCTGCGCACTGTTGCGCAGCATCGCCATCACCGCAGCAGGCTCCTCCAGCGCATGGAGCGCATCGTCCCAGTCCGGCATCACCCGCTGGCGCAAATCATACACGCGCTGGAAATTACGCCGCTCCGCCACCATCAACTCACCGGCGGTGAACAAATTCTCCAGGTGGCGCTTGTGTGGTTTCCATGACCACCAGCCGGGCTTTTGCCCCTCCGGCGCGGCAAAGTCGGCCGAGCGTACCGGGCCATTTTGCTCAATATGTCTCAGCAGATCGGCGATCTCCTGCTGCCAGGTCGCAACCCATTCACTGTTATATTTCCAGCCGAGATGCTGCGGGTTGAGCATGCGGTGACGCAGCAGCGGGTAGTCTTCGATAGGGATAAAGCAGGCTTCATGCGCCCAGTATTCATACAGGCGGCCCTGGCTTAACGCCTCGTCCAGCCATGCTTGAGGATAATCTCCAAGCCGGCTGAACAGCACCAGATACGGGCTGCGGGCGACAACGTGGATTGTATCGATTTGCAGCAGGGACATCTGGCGGATGGCGCTTAACAGGTCATCAAAGCGAGCTTTACGCTTCGGAGGACGAAGCAGTCCCTGAGCAGCAAGATGCAGCTGACGGGCCTGAGCAAGGGAAAGCTGGAGAGCGGACATAATGCACCTTCATCACAAAGATGTCCTGAGTTTAACGCCTTTATCGCCGCGCTGCGAAAAAGTTAGCGCGTTTTTTCAGCGTGTTAGCCTCTGTGGGAAGAAGTGAGCGCGATAATATTATTGAGTAGCGAGCTGGCTGCAGCCTCAGGAAGCTCAGCATCTACCGGCAGATACCACCAGCTATCGTCAGCAAAAGCGCGAGCTTTTACCGCGTCCTTCTCGGTCATTAGCAGCGTTTCTCCCGGCCCCAGCAGCGCAGAAAGCTGGGCGTGCTGATAAGCCTGATGATCGGCGAACGGGACCGCTTTGAGCGGCGTCACGCCCTGCTGGGCAAGCGTGGCGAAAAACCGCGGAGGATGACCGATGCCCGCCATCGCCACCACCTTCTCAAGCAGGGCTACTGGCCGGGCTTCACCGCTGTTGATATTCACAGCATGACCAGCCGCCAGCTGCATTGGAAGCTCGCCTGGCAAAGGCTCCCCCCCATTTACAATCACCGCATCGACGCTTTTCAGCCGGGAAGCCCGCTCCCGCATGGGGCCTGCGGGGAGCCACCAGCCGTTACCGAAGCGACGCTTGCCATCCACCACCACGATCTCAAAGTCTCTTGCCAGCGCGTAATGCTGTAGGCCGTCGTCGGTAATAATAATATCGATGTTTCCCTGCCCGACCAGCGCCTCAACGGCCTCTTTTCTGACTGGAGAAACGGCAACGGCGGCGGCGGTACGCTGGAAGATCAGCACGGGCTCATCACCCGCCTGCTCGGTAGTGGTACGGCTGTCCAGCACCAGCGGATAGCTTGCCGCCTTACCGCCGTAACCTCGTGAAACCACGCCTGGGCGTAAGCCACGCTGCTGCAAGGCCTGCACCAGCCAGATGACCACCGGCGTTTTGCCGTTGCCACCGGCGGTAAGATTACCGACCACCACCACCGGAACCGGCGCGCGCCAAGCTTTACGCCAGCCCCAGACATAGCTGAGACGGATCAGGTTACTGACCAGCCCGTACAGCCAGCTTAGCGGCACCAGCAGCAGGTAAAGCGCGGAGCGGCCGCTCCAGATGCGTTCAATCATTGACCAAACTGCATCTTATGCAGTTGGGCATACACGCCCCGCTGCTCCAGCAGATCGCTGTGGCTGCCGCGCTCAACAATGTGGCCATCTTCCACCACGATGATCTCGTCCGCTTTTTCAATGGTAGAAAGCCGGTGAGCGATCACCAGAGAGGTGCGGTTTTTCTGCAATTCATCCAGAGCAGACTGAATTGCGCGCTCGGATTCGGTATCCAGCGCGGAGGTGGCTTCATCCAGTATCAGAATTGGGCTGTCACGCAGCAGTGCACGGGCAATAGCGATGCGCTGACGCTGACCGCCAGAGAGCAGCACGCCATTTTCACCGATGACCGTATCCAGCCCCTTGTCCATCTTATTGATGAAGTCCATCGCGTGAGCCATAACGGCAGCCTTTTCAATGTCTTCACGGCTGTACTGCTCATTACGGGCGTAGGCGATGTTATTAGCCACCGTATCGTTAAACAGATGCACATTTTGCGAGACCAGCGCGACCTGATTACGCAGGGAGCTTAGCGTGTATTCGCGCAGGTCGTAGCCGTCCATCAGGATTTCGCCCTGCTGGATATCGTAGAAACGCGTCATCAGGCTGGCAATGGTGGATTTCCCGGAGCCGGAGCGGCCAACCAGCGCGACCGTTTTTCCAGGCGGAATAGCCAGGTTGATATTATGCAGCGCGGGCGCTTCACGGCCCGGATAGGTAAAGGTCACGTTACGGAATTCCACATCCCCTTTTGCGCGTTCAATGACGCGAGTGCCCTTATCCTCTTCCTGCTCAGTATCCAGAATGCTGAACAGCGTCTGGCAGGCCGCCATTCCGCGCTGGAACTGCGCGTTGACGTTAGTCAGCGACTTCAGAGGGCGCATCAGGGCGATCATCGAGGAGAATACGACGGTGATGGTACCGGCCGTCAGGGTCTGCATCACGCTGGGGAAGCTGGCGGCATACAGCACAAAGGCCAGCGCCAGCGAAGCAATCAGCTGGATAATCGGGTCAGAGATCGAGGAGGCGGAAACCAGCTTCATCCCCTGCTGGCGCATACGGTTGCTGACGCGGTTGAAGCGTTCGCTTTCCACTTCCTGACCGCCAAAAATCAGCACTTCTTTGTGTCCCTTCAGCATCTGCTCGGCGCTGGTCGTGACGTGGCCCATGGTGTTCTGCATACTTTTGCTGATGTTTCTGAAGCGCCTGGAAACGGTGCGGATCGCAAAGGATACCACCGGCGCCAGTAAAATCAGGATCAGCGACAGCTGCCAGCTGTAGTAGAACATCATGATGAACAGGCCGATAATTGAGGCCCCTTCTCGCACAACGGTCACCAGCGCGCTGGAGGAGGAGGAAGCAACCTGTTCAGAATCATAGGTGATACGCGAGAGCAGCGTCCCGGTGGACTGCTGATCGAAGAAGGCGACCGGCATCCCCATCATGTGGCTGAACAGCCTGCGGCGCATCCCCATGACCACGTTACCGGAAACCCATGAGATGCAGTAACTTGAGATATAGCTGGTGATGCCGCGGATTAACATCAGCCCAATCACCGCCAGTGGCATCCAAAGCAGCACGGAGGAGTCAGCCTTGCCAAAGCCGTCATCCAGTAACGGTTTTAACAGGGACAGCATTAATGTATCTCCCGCCGCGTTCAGTATCAGTGCTACCGCAGCCACAATCAATCCGGGTTTGAACGGCTTGATCATCGGCCAGAGGCGACGGAATGTCTGCCAGGTGGAGAGATCTTTTTCCTGATGCATTATTTAACCAGCTTTAAATGAAATAGCCGCTCATTCTACCTGGAATAACGTGGTACGCCAAACCACGGATGGTACCAACGGGACATTATTTGCGCTCTTAATCCGCTAACCTGCCAGAATGTATCGAAAAACTTTACGCTGACCTGCCCTTCAAGCGCGGTGTCGTGCCAGATATAGTGATGATTTTTATAGCGGTCAACCACCCTTTTCGCCGGTAATTTCCAGGCGCTGTAACGTGCGGCTGAGGCCAGCGCGACCCTCCCCCGCACGGCGCGAAGCAGCGGAGGCACAGAAGAGGTCCCGCTTCCATGATGAGGCACCTGGAGAATATCGGCGCGCAGCGCCTCGCGGTCAAGCTGAACCAGCTGGTACTCTGCCTTCGCCTCAAGATCGCCGGTCAGCAAAACCCGCCATTTCCCGTCGCTCACGCTAAGCACGCAGGACTGATTGTTCCCGGTTTTATCCTCTCCAGGTGGGGGCCAGAGAGCCTGAAAGGACAGTTCCTGCCAGCGCCAGCTGACGCCACGCCGGCAGGGCAGGTGCCCCTTCCAGCCCAACCCACTGTGCACAAGAGCCTCTGGAAAGGCCTGCTGAAGGCTCTCCAGCCCGCCGATGTGGTCGAGGTGCTCATGACTGAGCACAATGTGCCTGACCTGCAATCCCTGCCAGTTTAGCCAGGGGAGGATCTGGCTCTCCGCCGCGCTGCCTCCGGGCCAGCGGTTGCCGGTATCATAAACCAGCGCCTCACCCCGGCTTGAGATCACCACCGCCAGCCCGTGGCCGATATCCAGCATGTCCAGCCGCCATAATGGCTGCACGACGCTCAGCCGCCCACAGGCTATCGACAGGCAAAGGGTGATGACGGACGCGGGTGACGAACGCCACCAGCTGAATCGCCAGCTCAACAGCAGCAGCCATACCAGTCCGCCAGCCCACAGCGCCCGTTTGTCCAGCGGCAGCCAGCCAGCAGGCAAATAAGAGAGGGGAACAAACACCAGTTCAAGCGAACGATCGGCCAGCCACCACAGCAGCTGGCTGGCCCCGGCAAACGGCAGCAGCGCCAGCGCAGCGAGAAGCAGCGGCACCGTCAGCAGGGTAACCAGCGGCACCGCCCAGATATTCGCCAGCAGCGCGCTCAGACTGATGCCGTGAAAAATAGCCAGCTGCGCTGGCATTAGCAGTAAAAAGATCCCCAGCTGTAAATGGAGCAGCTGCACAGGGAGCCAGCGTTTTTTACCGCGAAAGATCGCCGGTAATGGAAACCACTGAAACCAGAGCAGCAGCCCGGCAACGGCTCCGCCTGACAGCCAGAGGCTGTAGGAAAGCACGCTCAGCGGGTCGAAAAACAGGATACCGCCGATACACAGCCGCCAGACTTGCCAGCTACTGCATCGCACACCAGCCACGCGCAGGCCAGCCCAGATGCTGAGGGCCAGTAACGCTCTGACTGCCGGAGGATTAGCGCCAGCAAGCCAACAGTAAACCAGCGCCAGCAGCAGGCTACAAAACAGCGGAAAACGATAGCCTATCCAGGCCACCCGAAAGCCGAGCTGCAAACCGCGCGCAAACAGCCAGCCCACGCTGGCCGCAAGGCTGATATGCATACCGGAGATAGCCATCAGATGCGCGGTGCCGGTCTCACGCAGCAGTTGGGTCATCTCCCGGCTGATTTCTCCCCGCTCGCCAAAAGCCAGCGCGGAGAGTATCGCCTGCCAGGGACGTTCGCCGTAATATTCCCGGCTTTTCTGTATTAACCTGTCGCGCCAGCTACATGCCGTGTCGAGCGGGGCAAACGCGATGAATCTCCCGGTCAAAGGCGTGCTGTTCGCCAGCGCAAAGCGTTGCGAATCAAAACCGCCTTCATTGAGCCTGGCGTGTACCGGCTTTAAATTCAGCGTCGCCTGCCAGCGCTGCCCCGGGCATAAGGGCTGATTCACCCCTTCGGTGCCCACCGTCGCATAAATGGGAGGAAAAACGATGTTGCCCGCCACGCTGACAATTCGCAGCTTTACCCTTTGAGCGTCGGCCAGCACCGCTTCCACCCCAACCGTAACATCGGGGGTTTTACCTGAAAGCGCATCAATCTGTTCAGTTAAGGTTCTTCCGGCAATAACGGCCCAGAGGAAAAGCAGCAGCATGAGCGCCAGATCGGTCGTCCAGCGCCAGCGCAGCTGTAAAAGCGCCAGTGCAGGCAGTATCAGCCAGAGATCGTCGCTGGCCGCAGGCAGCCGGGGAAGCAAAGTGAGGGGTAGCGTAGCGATCAGAACCCACATCGCCAGGCGGCTGAGACTGTACGGCATAACGGCTCTCCTTTTCCGGATAACCAGTCTACCCACAGAAAAGAGTCCGTTCGCGGTGAGAAAATCGGCTTTCCGGGCCGGGCCGTAACCTTTCGCGCCTGATTGCAACCTTACGCAACTGATTGCGCGCTGGCTCGCAGTAGTCAGATGGCGGGCAAAAAAAAAAACGACACCGAAGTGTCGTTTTATTTGCGTAATACTTTAAGCGTTAGCCGTAAATATTTGCACGGTCGCGCAGCTCTTTGCCCGGCTTGAAGTGTGGAACGTATTTACCTTCCAACTCCACTTTGTCACCCGTTTTAGGGTTACGGCCGGTACGGGGCGCGCGATAATGCAAAGAAAAACTACCGAAGCCCCGGATTTCAATGCGTTCGCCCTGCGCCAAGGTGGTCGCCATGTGCTCAAGCATCTCTTTGACCGCATCCTCAACGACTTTCGCCGGAATATGAGAGTGCTGGCCAGCAAGTCGTTCAATAAGTTCTGACTTGGTCATAAATCCTCCGGTAAATTCCTGTTGGAAAAGCTCTGACGGTAACGGGCTGTATCAGGGCAGCATACACTGCCCTGTTGCAAAAGCAATTACTCGCCTTTAGCCGCTTTGAACGCTTCAGCCATTGCGTTAGAGAAGTTACCTTCTTCCTGCTTAGCGTTAACAGTATTGATGGCTTCTTTCTCGTCTGCCTGGTCTTTAGCACGAACAGACAGGCTGACAACGCGGTTTTTACGGTCAACACCGGTGAATTTAGCTTCAACATCGTCGCCAACATTCAGTACCAGCGTTGCGTCTTCTACGCGGTCAACAGAGGCTTCAGAAGCACGCAGGTAGCCTTCAACGCCGTCTGCCAGTTCAACTGTAGCACCTTTAGCATCAACAGCAGTCACTTTACCGTTAACAATCGCACCTTTCTTATTCAGAGAGATGTAGTTGTTGAACGGATCTTCCGCCAGCTGCTTAACGCCCAGGGAGATGCGCTCGCGCTCTGCGTCAACCTGCAGAACCACCGCAGCGATTTCGTCGCCTTTCTTGTATTCACGAACCGCTTCTTCTCCGGTAGCGTTCCAGGAGATGTCAGACAGGTGAACCAGGCCGTCGATGCCGCCGTCCAGGCCGATGAAGATACCGAAGTCAGTGATTGACTTGATTTTACCTTCAACACGGTCGCCCTTGTTGTGGGTTTCTGCAAACTGCTGCCATGGGTTGTTTTTGCACTGCTTCAGACCCAGGGAGATACGACGACGTTCTTCGTCGATATCCAGAACCATAACTTCAACCACATCGCCAACGTTAACAACTTTGGACGGATGGATGTTTTTGTTGGTCCAGTCCATTTCTGAAACGTGCACCAGGCCTTCAACGCCCTCTTCGATTTCAACGAAGCAGCCGTAGTCGGTCAGGTTGGTCACGCGGCCAGTCAGCTTGGTGCCTTCTGGGTAACGCTTAGCGATAGCGACCCAAGGATCTTCGCCCAGCTGTTTCAGACCCAGAGACACACGGGTACGCTCGCGGTCGAATTTCAGCACTTTAACAGTGATTTCGTCGCCAACGTTGACAATTTCGCTTGGGTGCTTAACGCGTTTCCATGCCATGTCAGTAATGTGCAGCAGGCCGTCAACGCCGCCCAGATCAACGAATGCACCGTAGTCAGTGAGGTTCTTAACGATACCTTTAACTTCCATGCCTTCCTGCAGGTTTTCCAGCAGCTGATCGCGCTCTGCGCTGTTTTCGGATTCGATAACCGCACGACGTGAAACCACCACGTTGTTGCGTTTCTGATCCAGCTTGATCACTTTGAATTCAAGCTCTTTGCCTTCCAGGTGCAGCGTGTCGCGCACTGGACGCACGTCAACCAGGGAACCTGGCAGGAACGCACGAATGCCGTTCAGCTCAACAGTGAAGCCGCCCTTGACTTTGCCGTTGATAATACCGGTAACGGTTTCAGCTTCTTCGTATGCTTTTTCCAGCGTGATCCAGGCTTCGTGACGCTTAGCTTTCTCACGGGACAGCAGCGTTTCACCGAAGCCGTCTTCTACGGCATCCAGAGCTACGTCAACTTCGTCGCCAACCTGGATTTCCAGTTCGCCAGCTGCGTTCTTGAACTGCTCTGCAGGAATTGCAGATTCAGATTTCAGACCCGCATCAACCAGAACGATGTCTTTGTCGATAGAGACAACAACACCACGAACGATGGAACCCGGACGGGTTTCGATTTCTTTCAGGGACTCTTCAAAGAGTTGAGCAAAAGATTCAGTCATATTGATAATCTTATGGATTCTTCAATTTAACGTCCACCTGACATCCTGACGGGTGGGGTTGTTTCACATGCCCCATGACGTCCATATCACAGGGTTAAGAAAATTTTACGGGTTTCCGACCCGTGGCTCACTGCGGCAACGACAGCTTTTCACGCGCATAATTAAGCGAAGTTTCAATAACTTGCTCAATCGACATGCTGGTTGAATCCAGCACCAGCGCATCGTCTGCCGGTATCAGTGGCGCGATGGCGCGGTTACGGTCGCGTTCATCACGTTCCTTTATCTCGGATAAAAGGCGCTCAAAGTTAACACTAAAGCCTTTCTCCTGCAACTGTAGCATACGGCGGTGCGCCCGCTCTTCCGAGCTGGCGTCCAGAAAGATTTTCACCGGCGCGTCCGGGAACACCACGGTGCCCATATCGCGCCCGTCGGCAATCAGCCCTGGCGCATCGCGGAAGGCGCGCTGGCGGCGAAGTAACGCCTCGCGCACCCGGGGAAATGCCGCCACTTTAGAAGCGGTATTGCTGACATCCTGCGTGCGAATTTCGCCAGAAACGTCCTCCCCTTCAAGGATCACTTCCATCTCGCCGTCGGTCGACACAAAACGCACGTCCAGGTGCGCCGCGAGAGGCACCAGCGCCTCTTCAGAAGCGATATCGACCTGGTGATGCAGCGCAGCCAGCGCCAGCACACGATAGATCGCGCCCGAATCCAACAGGTGCCACTGCAAGGCTTCAGCTATTGCTTTACACAAGGTCCCTTTACCCGCACCGCTGGGGCCATCAATAGTGATCACCGGGGCTATAGCCGTCATCTCGTTCTCCTGTCGGTGGAATGCCTGCTATGCCGCACAGGCAAATATCGACGGGCATTATACGCAGCTTATGCGGCGATCGTTACCCCTTAAGTCTGGCCGAGATTAAATTAATTGTCAGAATAAAATGGGCTGAGGCGAGAACATCCTTGCGGGGCGTGAGTTAGCTCGCAATCCGCTGCACCAGAGTGCAGCGGATTTGCAGATTTATGCCAACTTACTGAGGCGGGCCAGCTGCTCAAAGTAATCAGGGAAGGTTTTTGCCGTACATTTGGGATCGAGGATCGTTACCGGCGTCGCCGAGAGCGCCACCAGCGAGAAGCACATAGCCATACGGTGATCGTTATAGGTGCCAATCTCAGCAAACTTCAGCGTTTCCGGCGGCGTGATCCTAATGTAATCGTGCCCTTCTTCCACTTCAGCCCCGACCTTGCGCAGCTCGGTCGCCATTGCCGCCAGGCGATCCGTCTCCTTCACGCGCCAGTTATAAATGTTGCGCATGACGGTGGTGCCTTTGGCAAACAGCGCGGCGGTAGCAATGGTCATCGCCGCATCCGGGATGTGGTTCATATCCAGATCGACGGCGTTCAGCTCGCCGCGCGTGCAGGCAATATAGTCATCCCCCCACGCAATAACGGCGCCCATCTGCTCCAGCACGTCGGCAAAGCGGATATCGCCCTGCATACTGTTACGGCCAATACCGGTAACTTTAACCGTACCGCCCTTAATTGCCGCAGCGGCCAGGAAGTAAGACGCCGAGGAAGCATCGCCTTCCACCAGGTAGTCGCCCGGGGAGACATACTGCTGATTACCGGCAATCTGGAACACGCTATAGCTTTCGTTTTTCACCGCCACGCCGAAGGTCTGCATCAGGTTCAGCGTAATGTCGATATAAGGTTTGGAGACCAGCTCGCCCTTAATCACAATTCGGGTATCATTCGGCGCCAGCGGCGCAGCCATCAGCAACGCCGTCAGGAACTGACTGGAGACGCTGCCGTCTACAGAGACTTCGCCACCGCTAAATCCGCCTTTCAGGTGCAGCGGCGGATAGTCCGTTTGCTCAAGGTAGTTCACTTCAGCGCCGCCCTGACGCAGCGCGTCGACCAGGTGACCAATCGGACGCTCTTTCATCCGCGGTTCGCCGGTTAACACAATATCATTGCTGCCCAGGCAGAGAGCGGCAGCCAGCGGGCGCATTGCGGTTCCCGCATTGCCTAAAAAGAGCTCTGTTGGGCCGTCAGCATGCAGTGGGCCGCCCTGACCGGTCACTTCACAGACGGTACGGTCAGCAGAGAGCGTGTAGCTGACATTAAGCGCTTTCAGCGCGTTCAGCATGTGGCGAACGTCATCGCTGTCCAGCAGATTCGTCAGGCGAGTGGTGCCTTTGGCCAGCGCCGCCAGCAGCAAAGCGCGGTTAGAGACGCTTTTAGATCCGGGTAAATTAACGGTGCCGTCTACCAGCGCGATGGGTTGTAAGGTCAGGGATTCCAGCATGTGAAACATATTCTCCAGGAAAAAAACGAGGAAACCCCGCAGCCTTGCGGGGTTCCAGCTTTCAGCGACGGGCCTAACCGTGACGGCGCTCGAAGTCGAGCATAAAGTCGGTCAGTGCCTGAACGCCTTCCAGCGGCATAGCATTATAAATCGAGGCTCGCATACCGCCAACCACGCGATGCCCTTTCAGCGCATGCAGGCCTGCCGCAAAGGACTCTTCAAGGAAGACTTTATCCAGCGCGGAATCTGCCAGCAGAAACGGCACGTTCATGCGTGAACGGTTAGCCGTAGCCACCTCATTGCGGTAAAAATCGCTTTTGTCGATGGTGCCGTACAGCAAATCGGCCTTGGCCTGATTGCGTTTATCCAGTTCGGCCACGCCGCCCTGCTCTTTCAGCCATTTGAACACCAGGCCAGAGAGATACCAGGCAAAGGTCGGCGGCGTATTGAACATCGACTCATTATCGCTCAGCACCTGATAATCCAGGATCGACGGCAGCTCTTTCTTCGCCTTGCCCAGCAGGTCTTCCCGCACCACCACCAGCGTCAACCCCGCCGGGCCGATATTTTTCTGCGCGCCAGCATAGATCACGCCATAACGTTGGATGTCGAGCGGTGTAGAGAGGATGGTTGAAGAGAGGTCCGCAACCGCTACTTTGTCACCAAAGTCAGGTTCTTCATTGATGGCGACGCCGTCAATGGTTTCATTCGGGCAGTAGTGAACATAGGCCGCGTTATCGGAAAGCACCCAACTGCTCATCGGCGTGATTGCCCGCAGGCCATCAACGGTAGTTTTCGCCTCAATCACGTTTGGCGTGCAGTATTTCTTCGCCTCGTTGATTGCGCTATGCGCCCAGTAGCCGCCGTCAACGTAGTCGGCGGTAGTCTGGCTGCCCAACAGGTTCATGGGGATAGCCGCAAACTGAGCGCGAGCCCCGCCGTGGCAGAATAAGACTTTATAATTGGAAGGGATTTTAAGCAGGTCGCGAAAATCTTTCTCAGCTTCCTGAGCAACCTGAATAAATTCTTTACTGCGATGGCTGATCTCCATCACCGATGTCCCTAACCCCTGCCAGTTACGCAGTTCCTGTTCCGCACGACGCAGAACTTCAGCCGGCAGCATCGCTGGGCCGGAGCTAAAATTGAAAACCTGACTCATTTCCCCTCACCACTTTCAGATCAATCGGTTTCGATTCAGCTATCGGTTTTATCATTGCCCTTCCCCGGCTGCAATGTTTTATCCGGTCAGCCGACCAGTTGCGAAAAGATACCGGCCAGCGGCGGCAGGAATTTCCCCGCCTCGCGTAGCGAATCGGGCAGAAACCCCGTATCATTGCGCACTTTCGCCACAACCCAAAACGAGTGGGCACTATGACGCAAACTTATATTCCAGGCAAAGACGCCGCGCTGGAAGATTCCATCGCACGCTTTCAGCAAAAATTGCAGGATCTCGGCTTCAATATTGAAGAGGCTTCCTGGCTGAACCCGGTTCCTCACGTCTGGTCCGTGCATATCAGGGATCGCGACTGCCCGCTGTGCTTTACCAACGGCAAAGGCGCCAGTAAAAAAGCGGCGCTGGCCTCCGCGCTGGGCGAATATTTTGAGCGCCTGTCCACCAACTACTTCTTCGCCGATTTCTGGCTGGGCAACGCAATTGCTAACGGCGACTTCGTTCATTATCCAAACGAAAAATGGTTCCCGCTGCCGGAGGATGACAGCCTGCCTGCCGGTATCCTGGATCAGCGCCTGAAGGCCTTTTACGACCCTGAACAGGAAGTCAGCGCCAGCGATCTGATTGATTTGCAGTCTGGCAACGGCGAACGCGGTATCTGCGCCCTGCCGTTTACGCGTCAGTCCGACCAGCAGACGGTGTATATCCCGATGAATATCATCGGCAACCTGTACGTTTCTAACGGCATGTCTGCCGGAAACACGCCGAATGAAGCGCGTGTACAGGGCCTGTCGGAAGTGTTCGAGCGCTATATCAAAAACCGCATTATTGCCGAATCCATCAGCCTGCCAGCCATTCCGCAGGCGGTGCTCGACCGCTACCCTGGCGTGGTGGAAGCTATCGCTAAGCTGGAAGCCGAAGGGTTCCCAATCTTCGCTTACGATGCTTCGCTTGGCGGCAAGTATCCGGTTATTTGCGTGGTGCTGTTCAACCCTGAAAACGGCACCTGTTTCGCCTCGTTCGGCGCGCACCCTGACTTTGGCGTGGCGCTGGAAAGGACCGTTACTGAACTGCTACAGGGCCGCAGCCTGAAAGATCTGGATGTCTTCACGCCGCCCACATTTGACGATGAAGAAGTTGCCGAGCATGCCAATCTCGAGACCCACTTTATTGATTCAAGCGGCCTGATCTCCTGGGATATGTTTAAAGACGACGCGGACTATCCGTTCGTTGACTGGCGCTTCGACGGATCAACCGAAGAAGAGTTCGCCACGCTGATGGCGATCTTTAACGCGGAAGACCAGGAAGTTTACATCGCCGACTATCAGCATCTTGATGTCTATGCCTGCCGTATCATCGTGCCGGGCATGTCCGACATTTATCCTGCGGAAGATCTGCTGCTGGCCAACAACAGCATGGGCGCTTACCTGCGCGAGACGCTGCTGTCGCTGCCGGAATCCCAGTGGGAAAAAGAGGACTATCTGTCGCTGATCGAGCGCCTTGATGAAGACGGCCACGACGATTTCACCCGCGTTCGTGAGCTGCTGGGCCTGGCAACCGGCAAAGATAATGGCTGGTATACCCTGCGCATCGGCGAGCTCAAAGCCATGCTGGCGCTGGCCGGAGGCGATTTGGAGCAGGCGCTGATCTGGACTGAATGGACGATGGAGTTTAACAGCTCAATCTTTACGCCAGCCCGCGCCAACTACTATCGCTGCCTGCAAACGCTGTTGCTGCTGAGCCAGGAAGAAGAACGCGATCCGGTTCAGTATCATACGGCCTTTGTGCGGATGTATGGGCAGGACGCGGTGGAAGCCGCCTCGGCGGCAATCAGCGGTGAAGCGCCGTTTTATGGTCTGCAAACGGTGGACGAAGATCTGATGGCCTTCCCGGCCCACCGGTCGCTGCTGGCCGCCTATGAAAAATTGCAGCAGGCGAAGCGCCAGAACTGGAAATAAAGCCTCAGGGCGATCGTGATACTGGAATAGCGATCGCCCTGCACACTTAAAACGTTAATAAAAAGTAACTGTGATTTGCAATAAAAGCTATCGCTTAACTTTACAGATACATATCCCCTAAATATGTCCCTTTCGTTACGCACAAATCGTGCTCATTTCAACTTTTTTTTAGAAAACTAAAAACTATTTATTTATTTAGTTTCAATAACATAAATAAACAATCTTGCCTTAAGCAGGCCGTTTACCCCGGCTAGTCCAGGTCAATATGATCCACGTCAATTTCTAACCTATACTCCTTTGTTAGTATTCTGTTGTTGACTAATTTTGGGAGTAGTTAGTGTGAAAGCTGGCAACCCGTTTGACCTGATTTTACCGTCTGAAATGGCCAAAGTTGCCGAAGAGGCCGGGGTCTATAAAGCGACGAAAAAAACCTTCACCACCTTTTTCCTGGCCATCACTGCCGGTGTCTTTATCTCCATCGCGTTTGTCTTCTATATCACGGCTACAACCGGCTCAGGCGCCGCTCCATGGGGGATGAGCAAGCTGGTTGGCGGTATCTGCTTCTCGCTTGGTCTGATGCTGGTGGTGGTCTGCGGAGCGGACCTTTTTACTTCCACCGTCCTGACTATGGTGGCGAAAGCCAGCGGGCGTATTGGCTGGGGCCAGCTGGCCCGCAACTGGATTAACGTTTATATCGGGAATTTCTTCGGCGCAATGTTCTTTGTGGCGCTGATCTGGTTTGCCGGTCAGGCTATGGCCGACAATGGTGCATGGGGGTTAAATGTTCTGCAAACGGCTGACCATAAAATGCACCATACTTTTATTGAGGCCGTTTGCCTGGGAACCCTGGCAAATCTGATGGTCTGCATGGCGGTATGGATGAGCTATTCCGGCCGCAGCCTGACCGACAAAATGTTAGCGATGGTGCTGCCGGTAGCGATGTTCGTCGCCAGCGGATTTGAGCACAGCATCGCCAACATGTTTCTGATCCCTCTGGCTATTATTATTCGTGATTTTTCCGGACCCGAATTCTGGCAGGCCACAGGCGCGACGGCAGCGCAGTTTTCACACCTGACCGTCAGCAACTTTATTATCGACAACCTGATCCCGGTCACGCTGGGCAATATTATCGGCGGAGGTTTCCTCGTAGGCTTAACCTACTGGGTAATCTATCTGCGCGACGGCGATCGTCACTGATTGCGAACCTGACTGATTTAACGCCTGCGGCTGCATCATACTGGCGGCAGGAACAACAGAACTCCACGTAATTAAGGTAGGTATCAAATGAGCGAGCACAACGAAAAACAGGTTGCGGCCTGGGAAAGCTTTGCACAAGGTGAATGGCAGAACAGCATTAACGTGCGTGACTTCATTCAGAAAAACTATACCCCGTATGAAGGTGATGAGGCCTTCCTGAGCGGTGCTACTGAAGCCACTACCACCCTGTGGGATAAAGTGATGGAAGGCATCAAGCTGGAAAACCGCACCCATGCGCCGGTGGATTTTGATACCGACCTGGCTTCTACCATCACCTCTCACGATGCGGGTTACATCAACAAAAAACTGGAAACCATCGTTGGTTTGCAGACCGAAGCGCCATTGAAACGTGCGCTGATCCCGTTCGGCGGCATCAAGATGGTCGAAGGCTCCTGTAAAGTTTACGGTCGCGAGCTGGACCCTGGCTTGAAAAAAGTCTTCACCGAATACCGTAAAACGCATAACCAGGGCGTCTTTGACGTTTATACCCCGGATATTCTTCGCTGTCGTAAATCTGGCGTGCTGACCGGCCTGCCGGATGCCTACGGTCGTGGCCGTATCATCGGTGACTACCGTCGCGTTGCGCTCTATGGCATTGACAGGCTAATGAAAGACAAATTTGCCCAGTTCACCTCGCTGCAGGCAGATATGGAAAACGGCGTTAATCTTGAAGCCACTATCCGCCTGCGTGAAGAGATTGCTGACCAGCACCACGCGCTGCAACAGATCAAAGAGATGGCGGCTAAATATGGCTGCGACATTTCTGGTCCGGCGCAAACCGCGCAGGAAGCTGTCCAGTGGACCTACTTCGGCTATCTGGCCGCGGTGAAGTCGCAGAACGGCGCGGCAATGTCCTTTGGTCGCGTTTCCACCTTCCTGGATATCTACATTGAGCGCGACCTGAAAGCGGGTAAAATTACCGAACAGGACGCCCAGGAGCTGATCGACCATCTGGTTATGAAGCTGCGCATGGTTCGCTTCCTGCGTACTCCTGAGTATGATGAACTGTTCTCCGGCGACCCCATCTGGGCAACAGAATCTCTCGCCGGTATGGGCGTGGATGGCCGTACTCTGGTCACTAAAAACAGCTTCCGCTTCCTGAACACCCTGTACACTATGGGGCCGTCTCCAGAACCGAACATGACCATCCTGTGGTCTGAGAAGCTGCCGCTCAGCTTTAAGAAATTTGCGGCTAAAGTCTCTATCGATACCTCATCCGTGCAGTATGAAAACGATGATTTGATGCGTCCGGACTTCAACAATGATGACTACGCCATCGCCTGCTGCGTCAGCCCAATGGTCGTCGGCAAACAGATGCAGTTCTTCGGCGCTCGCGCCAACCTGGCAAAAACCATGCTGTACGCAATTAACGGCGGCGTGGATGAAAAGCTGAAAATGCAGGTTGGTCCGAAAGAAGCTCCGATGATGGACGAAGTGCTGGATTACACCAAAGTGATGGCTCGTATGGATCACTTTATGGACTGGCTGGCCAAACAGTACGTGACCGCGCTGAACGTTATTCACTACATGCATGATAAATACAGCTACGAAGCGTCGCTGATGGCCCTGCATGACCGTGATGTTTACCGCACTATGGCCTGTGGTATCGCTGGCCTTTCCGTAGCGGCTGACTCGCTGTCGGCGATCAAGTACGCCAAAGTGTCTACCATCCGCGATGAAGATGGCCTGGCCATCGACTTCAAAATTGAAGGGGAATATCCGCAGTTTGGTAACAACGACGCTCGCGTCGATGATATCGCCTGCGACCTGGTTGAACGTTTCATGAAGAAAATTCAGAAACTGCAAACCTACCGTAACGCGGTTCCTACTCAGTCCGTGCTGACCATCACCTCTAACGTGGTGTATGGTAAGAAAACCGGTAATACCCCTGATGGACGTCGCGCAGGCGCGCCGTTCGGCCCTGGTGCTAACCCAATGCACGGTCGCGATCAGAAAGGTGCCGTAGCCTCGCTGACTTCCGTAGCCAAACTGCCGTTTGCCTACGCGAAAGATGGGATTTCCTACACCTTCTCTATTGTGCCTAACGCGCTGGGTAAAGATGATGACGTGCGTAAAGCTAACCTCGCTGGCCTGATGGATGGCTACTTCCATCACGAAACCAGCATTGAGGGCGGCCAGCATCTGAACGTTAACGTGATGAACCGCGAAATGCTGCTTGAGGCGATGGAAAATCCAGAGAAATATCCTCAGCTGACCATTCGCGTGTCCGGTTATGCGGTTCGCTTCAACTCTTTAACTAAAGAGCAGCAGCAGGATGTGATTACCCGTACCTTCACCAAAACCATGTAATATCTGAGTATCAGGCTCCACTTCGGTGGAGCCTTCCTCAGTCTTGTTTGCCAGCCACCTCCCCCCTTATCGTCACAGATGGCTGGCAAAACAGACTTAACGCAGCTTAAAGACTGCGTACCTGCCAGAGGCAGGCTTACCGTGGAGAATTCATCGCAATGTCAGTTACCGGCCGTATCCACTCGTTTGAATCCTGCGGGACCGTTGACGGCCCCGGCATCCGCTTTATCACCTTCTTCCAGGGCTGCCTGATGCGCTGCCTGTATTGCCACAATCGCGACACATGGGACACCCACGGCGGCAAAGAGGTCACGGTAGAAGAGTTGATGAAGGATGTCGTGTCCTACCGGCACTTTATGAATGCTTCCGGCGGCGGCGTCACGGCCTCCGGCGGCGAAGCGATCTTACAGGCTGAGTTTGTGCGCGACTGGTTCCGCGCCTGCCATGCTGAAGGCATCAATACCTGTCTGGATACTAACGGCTTCGTCCGGCGCTATGACCCGGTGATTGATGAATTGCTGGACGTTACCGACCTGGTCATGCTGGATCTCAAACAGATCAATGATGACGTTCACCAAATTCTGGTCGGCGTTTCTAACCATCGCACCCTGGACTTTGCCCGCTATCTGGCGAAAAAGAAAATCCGCACCTGGATTCGCTACGTTGTGGTGCCGGGCTACTCAGACGATGATGATTCAGCCCACCGCCTTGGCGAATTTACCCGTGATATGGGCAATGTCGAAAAAATCGAGCTGCTGCCCTATCACGAACTGGGCAAGCACAAGTGGGTGGCTATGGGCGAAGAGTACAAGCTGGATGGCGTACATCCACCGAAAAAAGAGACGATGGATCGGGTTAAGGGTATCCTGGAAGGCTACGGTCATTATGTGATGTACTGAGCGATCGATCGCCAGCCCGATCAACCAGTAAAAAGGGAGCCACGCGGCTCCCTTTCTTACAGGTAACGAACGCTCTGCATCGTATCAGGCATGAGCAATCGGCGTGGCATGTTTGTCTGCCTTGCGCAGCAGCATAACCAGGTAGATAAAGGCGACGGCAGCAATCATCATAAACAGCACCCGGTCGGAGTAGTTCTGCATCAGCATTGAAGTCATGGCCGGTCCGGCCAGGCTACCGACGGTATAGCTCAGCAGCAGCGCCTGATTCATCGCCACCAGCTCATGGTGGGCAACCGTTTCGCAGGCCCAGGACATGGCAACCGGATAGAGCGTAAAGCCCGCACAGCCCAGCACAAAAAGCGCAGGAGCCATAGCGGCGTTGCCCAGCATCGCAAACGCCCCGAGGATAACGACAAATACCTGAACGCGCAGCACCAGCAGGCGGCCATAGCGATCCGCCAGCCGCCCAACCGGCCACTGCCCGACAATCCCGGCGCTAACCAACAGCGCCATCCAGTAGCCGACCGTAGAATCGCTCATTCCCTGATGGGAGAGGTAAAGCGGCATCAGGCCATACAGCGACCCCAGCAGGATGCCGGAAATGATGCAGCCGTTAATACCAAGGCGGGCGCTACGGCGGCGCAGCATCGGCCACATGCGGCCTGGCGCGGCGTCTTCATCATCCCCTTTAGCCGTCACTTTAGTGAAGACCAGCGGCAGAATAGCGGCCACCACCAGGCCCGTGACCCAGGGCAGAACGTGCATCAGGCCGGTGGAAACTTTGCTGACCAGCAGTTGGCCCGCAACGGTGCCGAGATAGTAAACGATCATATAAGCGGCCAGCAGCTGACCGCGATTGCGCAGGGTTCCGCTGCATAACAGGGCGCTCTCCACGACGACCCAAATCAGCGCGCAGCCAACCCCGGCGATAAAACGCCACATGACCCAGGACCAGAAGCCGCTTTCCAGACCCAGCGCGGCGGTAGCCAACGCAAACAGCAGCGAGGCAACGTAATAGCTGCGGTTAAAGCCCAGCTTTTTAATCGTCCAGCCCGCAAACAGCGTTCCCGCCAGATTTCCCGTGAAGTATGCCGAGCTGACGATCCCCACCTGCCAGGTCGGCAGCAAATCGTGGGTAAGCCAAAGCGGCACCAGCGTATTGAGCACGGCAATAGAAACCGTCAGCAGCATCAGGCCGCAGAGCAGCATAAACACAGGGCGAGACCAGGTGGACATAATCGTGGAACTACCAAAGAGGCGAAGATTTTGCGCGCATAATGCCATTCGCTTAAATAAAGTCAACGGCCAGAAAACGACCGCAGCACGATTTGCTGCGGGCCGATTTAATTTTTTTATCTACAGTAACTTAGGTTGTAATTCAGCCGTCGGCATGGCGAAGTTATCTCTATGAAAAATGACAGCTTTACCAATTCCGCCGCCATATCTGTCGATAACATTTATTTTTGGATATCTTCATCTCAAAAATAGAGTTCAACCCTGTCTGTTTTCCACTTCCCTCTGCGCACCCACTCTTTCAGCGTGGTGAGGGCCAGCAAGGCCAGTCCTGGATAGAAAACGTCTTGCTCCTGTCTGCTGAGAAGTTCGAGGTAGCGACCGGCCCACGGCAGGATATGCTGCGGCAGCAGTTCATCCAACCATTCAGGCTGCTGTTCGGCGCACCAGGCCGTCAGCAGCAGCAGCAGCCCGAAATGATCTTCCGGTTCCGGCGACGGCAGGTCGGGGCTGATACCGCGATTTTTCATCCAGTGACGGAGAGAGAGGGTCGAATCGCCAAAAAGGACCGATTCCCGATCGAGATAGACCGATCCCCACGCCGGAGCCTTAAAAGGGTCCGGGCCGATAAAAAGCCGTTGCCAGCTGGCTTTTACTCTTTCAGGATCGGCCAGAGCGCTGCCGATCAGGGCGGCGGCCTGCTCGATCTCCAGCGGGTCACCGCAGGGCCAGTCATGCTGCCAGTCAGCAATATGGAATGTCGTCACGATCTCCCTGTTGCGCTCATCGTCCGGGGCGTAGTAAAAAAGCGTGCCCAGCAGGCGCGCGGTCAGCGCAATCTCGGCTATCTCTCTCATCAGTTTCCTCCTGGCTATACCAGGCCAACGGTCATATGCAGGCCATAAAAGAGAGCACGGCCAATAATTTCACCGGTAAAAATCAGCGCCAGCCCGACAGACAGCCATAAGGTAGAAGGTGTTTTATGGCGAAACAGCGGCACGATCCATAATCCAAGGCCCAGCACCAGCAGAGCCAGACGCCAGACCTGTAGCTGCCCGTAACGTGGGATTAACGTCGTAGCCTGCTGAACCGAGCTGTGAAGGGTATGTAGATCCGCGCCCTGTAGGATCATGACCGCGAAACTGATCAGCAGCGCCGCAACGCCGAGCGGCGGTAAAAAGCGTGTAACCCGATCCGTCACCCGAGCGCAGTGCAACAGCAGATAGCCCAGCAGCGGCCCGCCAATAATGACCGTCAGCACAAAATTAAACGGCGTCCAGCCACTGCTCCAGGTCGGCACGGTGGCAATGGCATAGACCCGGCACATGGCATAGACAAAACCGCCGCCGGCCAGCATCGTGAGGATCAGCCAGCCCTTCGCCAACGCTCTGGGCATTTTGTTCAGCACCGCCAGCAGCCACCAGAAGCCGCCAAGCGCAAAAAATAGCGAGCCTGCCGCAATCTCATTGCTCAGTGCCGAGGCGCCGAGGCGGTTTAACGAGTTAACTGCCCGCAGCGGTGAGCCCAAATGCATAATCGAGGCCACAAAGCCTACCCCCATCAGCACCCAGAGGAAAAACATCCGCTGGATCAGCCGCATCCTTACCTCCGGCGTCAGCCGGTCCCTGATAAACACCACAGCAACCACCGCGAATCCGCCGACCACGCACTGGCCGATCACGGTAAAGATTATCAGTGGCCATTCACTCCATCCGTTACCCATCTCAAACCTCCTGTGGATTGGCCAGCTGACCCGTTGTGTCGCCGAACGGGCGGGTTTTAGCGTTAGGCTTAATCACGATGTTCGGCCGGGTAAAATGCGCCGCCGGAAGCGGAGCGACTTCAGCAAGATCGCCATATTTTTCACGCAGTACCTCAATCGGAGCCATATCCAGCGCGCGCAGCGGGCAGGATTCAACGCATATCGGTTTCTTGCCTTCGGCCAGCCGCTGCCAGCAGCCGTCGCACTTGGTCATATGCCCTTTTTCGGCATCATACTGCGGCGCACCATAAGGACATGCCATGTGGCAATAGCGACAGCCAATGCAAACATCCTCATCGACAACCACAAACCCATCCTCTCGCTTATGCATCGCACCGCTGGGACAAACCTTTGTGCAGGCAGGATCGGCGCAGTGATTACAGGCAATGGAGAGATAGTAAGCAAACACGTCCTGATGCCAGCCATCCCCGTCCCGCTGCCACTCACCGCCCGCATATTCATAGATGCGGCGGAAGCTGACCTCAGGAGAGAGATTTTTAAAATCCTTACAGGCCAGTTCACAGGTTTTGCAGCCGGTGCAGCGGCTTGAATCAATATAAAATCCGTACTGTGTCTGCATGGGTTATCCCTCCACTTTGCTGACGTCGACTAAATTAGAGTGCGAAGGATTTCCTTTGGCTAGCGGAGAGGGGCGCTGGCTTGTCAGCACGTTAATGCTGCCGTTCTGGTCCACGCCGTTGGCGTCAGGCGTATACCAGGCCCCTTCGCCCAGCGCAATAACGCCGGGTATAATGCGCGGCGTCACCCTGGCCGCGACGATCAGCGCACCACGATCGTTAAACACTTTCACCCTCTCACCATTGGCGATATTACGCGCGCGAGCGTCCAGAGGGTTGATCCATACCTCCTGACGACAGGCTTCCTTTAGCACCTCAACGTTGCCATAGGTGGAGTGGGTGCGCGCCTTATAGTGAAAACCGGTCAGCTGAAGGGGAAATTTCTTGCGCAGCGGATCGTGCGCCCCTTCGAATCCCGCATGATAAACAGGTAAAGGATGGATTGTTTCATCCGGCTCCAGCTGCCAGCTGGCAGCAATGTCCGCAAGCTGGGCGGAGTAGATTTCAATTTTTCCAGAAGGCGTGGTCAGCGGGTTGCCTTCAGGATCGTTACGAAAATCCCGGTAGGCGATATGATGGCCGTCAGGATCGCGCTGCTTAAAGATCCCCTGTTGGCGGAACTGCTCAAATGAAGGCAGTTCCGGGATATTTTTCTGAGACTGAGCATAGAGATGGCGCAGCCAGCCTTCGTGAGTGCGTCCTTCGGTAAACGCTTCGTCCACCTGCAACCGCTTGGCTAAATCGCTGGTCATGTCATAAATGGTCCGGCATTCGAAACGCGGCTTGATCGCCTGTTCAGCAAAGATGACGTAACCCATATTGCCGCTGGAAGCATCGAGGCAAAAATCCATCTGTTCCGATGCGGTGCAGTCCGGCAGCAGGATATCGGCATATTTTGCCGAAGCCGTCATATGGTTATCGATCACCACGATGGTTTCACACTGGCTGTCGTCCTGGAGGATCTCGTGGGTGCGATTAATTTGCGAATGCTGATTAATCAGGCAGTTTCCGGCATAGTTCCAGATAAATTTGATCGGCACGTCCAGCTTCTCCTTGCCGCGAACGCCATCCCGCAGCGCGGTCATCTCAGGCCCTCTGGCCACGGCATCGGTCCAGGTGAACATTGAAATACTGGTCTGCACCGGATTCTCCAGCGCGGGCATTCGCACAAAATCCAGCTCCCAGCCCCCTTCGCGTGCACCGCTGTTGCCGCCGGGAATACCGACGTTGCCGGTGAGGATCGGCAACATAGCAATGGCACGCGAGGTGAGCTCGCCGTTAGCATGACGCTGCGGCCCCCATCCCTGCGCAATCCACGCGGGTTTTGCCTGACCGATTTCACGCGCCAGTTTGATAATGCGCTCAACAGGAATGCCGGTGATGGCCGCAGCCCAGGCAGGCGTTTTGGCGATGCCGTCCTCGCCCTGCCCTAAAATCCACGATTGATAGTCGCCATTCTTTGGCGCGCTTGCGGGCAGCGTTTTTTCGTCAAAGCCAACGCAGTAACGATCGAGAAACGCCCGATCGATCAGATCTTCGGTAATCAGTACCCAGGCAAGGCCCGCGACCAGCGCGGCGTCGGTTCCCGGGCGGATAGGTATCCACTCGTCCTCTCGCCCTCCGGCAGTATCGGTATAGCGCGGATCGATGACTATCAGCCGGGCATTGGACTTTTCCCGCGCCTGCTCAAGGAAATAAGTCACGCCGCCGCCGCTCATTCGGGTTTCGCCAGGATTATTGCCGAACAGGACCACCAGGCGGGTATTTTCAATATCGGACGGGCTATTGCCGTCGGCCCATCCGCCATAGGTATAGTTCAGCCCGGCGGCTATCTGCGCCGTGCTGTAGTCGCCATAGTGATTCAGGTAACCGCCCCAGCAGTTCATCAGGCGGGCAATCAGCGTTTCTCCCGGCGGCCAGGAACGCGTCATCGTCCCTCCCAGCGTGCCGGTGCCGTAGTTGAGATAGAAAGCTTCATTGCCGTAACGGGCTTTTATCGAGCGCATACTGCTCACGATGCTGTTTAGCGCCTCATCCCAACTGATGCGCTCAAACTTCCCCTCTCCTCTTTTCCCTACGCGCTTCATCGGGTATTTCAGCCGGTCGGGATGATAAACCCGACGACGCATCGAGCGGCCGCGCAGACAGGCTCTGACCTGATGAAGGCCGCCGTAGAGGTCATCACCGGTGTTGTCCGTTTCAACGTAGCGGATCTCCCCGCCGGAGACGTGCATTCTCAGCGGGCAGCGGCTGCCGCAGTTCACCGTACAGGCGCTCCAGACCACCTTTTCAGGCGCTTCAGCCGCCGCTGGCGTCAGCGCACAGGCGATGCGGCTGAAGGGCAACGCCAGGCTGCCCGCTGCGGCCAGCGCGCCGCCGACAGCGCTCGTTTTCACCAGCGTACGCCTGCTCATCCTGCGGCTGAGTAAATTTGCTGACTGTTCGTTGTTCATTAAATAAATACCTCTCAGCAATTAGCTTCCTTTTCACTGCGGGGGGTAATTTTTGGCGTGCAAGAAACTACCTCTTAGGAAGTAGTCTGAATTTGGCGCAAGAAGAGAATTTTGACAGGTATCAACAAAGGGTTTATTACGGCCAGAAACAGTCGATCAGACGATTTAAATCAAAAAAAAACCTGCGGCGCAGGGCGGCAGGTTTTTTCCGGCAGTCACGTCAGGCTTTTACTCAGCCAATAAATTCCAGCCCTTTCATATATGGTTTCAGCACTTCAGGCACCGCAATGCGGCCGTCAGCCTGCTGATAGTTTTCCAGTACCGCAACCAGCGTGCGTCCGACCGCCAGGCCAGACCCGTTGAGGGTGTGAACCAGACGTGTTTTCTTCTCCGCTTTGCTGCGACAGCGAGCCTGCATACGACGCGCCTGGAAATCGCCCATATTGGAGCAGGATGAGATTTCACGGTAGGTATCCTGCGCCGGCAGCCACACTTCCAGATCGTAGGTTTTACAGGAGCCAAAGCCCATATCACCGGTGCACAGCAGCACCTTGCGGTAAGGCAGATCCAGCAGTTGCAGCACCTTTTCCGCATGACCAACCAGTTCTTCCAGCGCCTGCATGGAGTCTTCCGGGCGGGTTATCTGCACCATCTCGACCTTATCGAACTGATGCATACGGATCAGGCCACGGGTATCGCGCCCGTAGGCTCCGGCTTCAGAACGGAAGCAAGGCGTGTGAGCGGTAAACTTCAGCGGCAGAGACTCTTCTTCCAGAATCTCGTCGCGCACCATGTTGGTCAGCGGCACTTCAGATGTCGGGATCAGCGCATAATCGCTGCTGGAGGCTTCTTCTTCCAGCGGACGGGTATGGAAAAGATCTTCGCCAAACTTCGGCAACTGGCCGGTACCGTACAGCGAGGTGTGGTTCACCAGATAAGGCACGTACGTTTCGAGGTAGCCATGCTGCCCGGTGTGCAGATCCAGCATGAACTGGCTCAGCGCACGGTGCATCAGCGCTATTTGCCCCTGCATCACCACGAAGCGCGCGCCGGTGAGCTTAGCGCCCATGGCAAAATCCAGCCCGGAGGCCATTTCACCCAGTTCGACGTGGTCGCGGACGGCAAAATCGTATGCTTTTGGCGTGCCCCAGCGGCTGATTTCCAGATTTTCGCTGTCGTCTTTCCCCAACGGCACTTCATCAGCCGGGATATTAGGGATCGCGGAAGCCCTGTCGCGAATGGCATTCTGCAGTTCGTCCAGTTCCGCTTTGGCCGCGTCCAGGCGTTCGCCCAGCGCGTTCACTTCCTGACGTAACGGCTCGATATCTTCCCCACGCGCCTTGGCCTGCCCGATACTTTTGGATCGGGAATTACGTTCCGCCTGCAGCGATTCAGTTTCAACCTGCAGAACTTTGCGGCGCTCTTCCTGCGAACGCAGCGTATCAACGTCAAGCTTATAGCCCCGGCGTGCCAGTTTTTCAGCGACTGCGTCTGGCTCATTACGCAGCAGATTGGGATCGAGCATGCTTGTCCTGTGAATAGTTTGATTGTGTGAAAAGAGGGGCGCATCCGGCAAGCGAATGCGTTGAATTCCTTGCTAACCTTACCGCAAGGATACAGTCAACGGTAGCGTTTTGTCGGGCTATTTTGATCCTGCTCAGTCAGCCAGGCTAGCTTTTCACCAATCTTGCTCTCAAGCCCTCTGGAAGTTGGCTGGTAGTAGCGCGTTTGTGCCATTTCCGCCGGGAAATAATCCTCGCCTGCGGCGTAAGCGTTCGGCTCATCGTGAGCATAACGGTATTCCGCGCCCAGCCCCATCTCTTTCATCAGCCGGGTTGGCGCGTTGCGCAGATGCTCGGGCACGTCGTAATCCGGGTTCTCTTTAGCATCGCGCATCGCCGCCTTGAACGCGGTATAAACCGCGTTGCTTTTCGGCGCACAGGCGAGATAAACAATAGCCTGAGCAATGGCCCGCTCGCCTTCCGCCGGGCCAACTCGGGTAAAACAGTCCCAGGCGGCAATCGCCACCTGCATACCGCGAGGATCGGCATTGCCCACGTCTTCCGAAGCGATCGCCAGCAGTCGACGCGCAACGTAAAGCGGATCGCCCCCGGCGGTGATAATTCGCGCGTACCAGTACAGGGCGGCATCGGGAGCCGACCCGCGCACTGACTTATGCAGTGCCGAAATCAGATCGTAATAGCGGTCGCCTTTGTTATCGAACCTTGCGCTGCGCTCGCCGGAAACTTCATTCAGCAGCTTAGCCGTCAGCTCGCGCTGCCCTTTAGCATCGACTTCGGCCATATCGGCCATCATCTCCAGCGTATTAAGCGCCCGGCGCGCATCCCCATTCACCAGTTCAGCGACCATTCGCCGGGTGTCGGCAGGCAACACAATGTTTTCGCCACCGTAGCCGCGTTCACCGTCTTTCATCGCCTGATCGAGGACGGTTTCGATATCTTCACTGGTCAGGGATTTCAGCAGATAAACGCGCGCGCGCGACAGGAGTGCCGAATTCAGTTCGAACGAAGGGTTTTCAGTGGTGGCGCCGATAAAAGTGATGGTGCCATCTTCAATGTGCGGGAGAAAAGCATCCTGCTGACTTTTATTGAAGCGGTGCACCTCATCCACAAACAGGATAGTGCGACGGCCCGCATCACGATTCTGCCTCGCGCGCTCAATCGCCTCGCGGATCTCCTTTACGCCGGAGGTGACCGCAGAAATACGCTCAACGTCCGCCTGACCATAGCGGCCGATAATTTCGGCGAGGGTGGTTTTTCCTGTCCCTGGCGGTCCCCACAGGATCATCGAATGCAGATGTCCGGCCTCTATCGCTCGCGGTAGCGGCTTACCGGCAGCCAGCAGATGCTGCTGCCCAATATATTCTGCCAGCGTGCGCGGCCGCATTCGTGCCGCCAGCGGCTGAAACTCATTGTGGGAGAAATCCAGAGACAGATTACTCAAGCTGACCTCACTGACGCTGATCGTCCACCGTCACGCCTTTCGGCGGCGTGAACTGGAATTTACTGGCCTCAACGGCGCCATTCTGCTGCGTTTTCAGCGCGTAGCTGCTGCGCTGCCCATCCTGCTCCACGGCGCTGAACTGATTAATGGTGCCGTTGCCGGAAACGTTGATGGTGAACTGCTTCAGGTTGCCATCGGTAGATTTGGGCGTCAGTTCAAAATTGTCGCCCTGCTGCTTAATGTTGTACTGCTTCCAGTCGCTGCTCTGATTACGCGCAATCAGCATAAACGGCGTGTTGCTGGTGGCATCTTTCAGCCAGCTTGCGCTGACCTGCTCAACGAAGGGATTGTAGAACCACAGCGTTTTGCCGTCGGAAATCAGCACGCTTTCATCCGGCGCGGTGATATGCCAGTTGAACAGATTAGGACGCTTCACCCACAGCTCTCCTTCGCCATCCTGCACGGACTGGCCGCTGCCGTCGGTGACTTTCTGCGTGAAGCTGGCATGGAAGCTTTTGACTTTGTCCAGGCGCTGCTGAAGGTCAGAAGACGCATCGGCCAGCACGCTGGCAGAGCTTAAAGCGGCGAGCAGAGAGCAGGAAATCATTAACTTTTTCATTACGGCATCCTTATTAAAACTTTTTTATCCCGGTGAGCGGGGTAGCCTGGAGGATCACTGTAGCCAGGCGCTGGCGACATCACCAGCCGGTTAGCCTGGCTGAGACCGTCAATGGGGTAGATATGGGGACTGGCCCCAAAAACTCAACGGGCCGGGTCTCCCCGGCCCGTTATTTACGGTGAAACAGCCAAACCCGCTGGGTTACATCTCATGCGGCGGCGGCGAAAGCACCTCGCGGTTACCATTATGGCCCGGCGAGGAAACAATGCCCTGCGCTTCCATCTGCTCAATAATGCGCGCCGCACGGTTATAGCCGATACGGAACTGGCGCTGCACGCCTGAAATGGAGGCCCGACGTTTTTCCACCACGAAGCCAACGGCCTGGTCAAACAGCGGGTCCAGCTCTTCATCGCCTCCTTCAAGCCCAAGCCCGCCTTCGCTCTCTTCACCTGCAGTAATACTGTCGATGTACTGCGGACGACCGCGAGCTTTCCAGTCCTGAACAACGGCATGAACTTCCTGATCGCGAACGAACGCGCCATGAACGCGCACCGGCATTGAGGAGTTTGGTGGCATATAGAGCATGTCACCCATCCCCAGCAGGGATTCCGCTCCCCCCTGATCGAGAATAGTACGGGAGTCAATTTTACTGGAAACGGTAAACGCGATACGGGTCGGAATGTTGGCTTTAATCAGGCCGGTGATCACATCCACTGACGGCCTCTGCGTTGCCAGAACCAGGTGAATACCGGCCGCACGGGCCTTCTGTGCCAGACGGGCAATCAGCTCTTCCACTTTTTTGCCCACCGCCATCATCAGGTCGGCGAATTCATCCACCAGCACCACAATGTAAGGCAGTTTTTCCAGCACTGGCGGCGTGGTGTCCATACTGTCGCCCGGTTTCCAGAACGGATCAGGAATCGGACGGCCCATCGCCTCTGCCTGCTCAATCTTTTCGTTGTAGCCAGCCAGATTTCGCACGCCCAGCGCCGACATCAGCTTGTAGCGACGCTCCATCTCACCCACGCTCCAGCGCAGCGCGTTGGCCGCATCCTTCATGTCGGTAACCACTTCGGTCAGCAGATGCGGGATGCCTTCATAAACCGACAGCTCCAGCATTTTCGGGTCGATCATGATAAAGCGCACCTCTTCCGGGGTGGCTTTATACAGCATACTGATGATCATGGCGTTAACGCCGACCGATTTACCGGAACCAGTAGTACCGGCGACCAGCAGATGCGGCATTTTACCAAGGTCCGCTACCACCGGCTGTCCGGCGATATCTTTACCCAGCACCACGGCCAGTGGAGAGGGGTTGTCGCGGAATTTAGAACACTCCAGCACTTCACGCATGTAGACCGTCTGGCGATGCTTATTAGGCAGTTCCAGGCCGACGTAAGGCTTACCGGGGATCACTTCCACCACGCGCACCGCAACCGCCGAAAGCGAACGGGCCAGGTCACGCGACAGGTTGGAAATACGCGCGGCTTTCACTCCCGGCGCCAGATCAAGCTCGAAGCGGGTGATGACCGGGCCAGGCGAGATGCCAACGACTTCCGCTTTCACCCGATAATCCGCCAGTCGGGCCTCGACCAGCCGCGCCATTTGCTCAAGCGCAAACATATCGACCGGCTCGGCTTCTACCGGCGGAGCCGACAGCAAATCAAGGGAAGGCAGCGGCGTCGTTGGCCTTTCCAGCGGCTGCTCGTGGCGCACCAGGAACGGATGGAACAGGCTGTCCTGAGCAGGTTTAGCCGGCTCTGGCTCCTCTTCCACCCTCTGCGGTTCAACGCTCGGAGGCGTCTGCCAGGCCGGCGTTACCGGTTGCTGAGCGGGCGGTTGCGGCGTTGTCTGCCACGGAGCCGCAGCGTGCGGTTCAACAGGCGCCTGCTGAGGAGCCTGGCTATGCTGCTGCCACTGCGACGGCTCCGCCGTTATTTCCGCATCTGGCGGGAGAGTAAACAGCGGTTCGCCTGGCGCGTCATCAACCAGATCGTCCATTGGCGAGAAGTCGAAGGCGCCAGCCGTATCCAGTCGGTGAGATTGCGGGTTCTCCGGACGAAGCTCTTCGCTATAGCGTTGATTTTGCTGCTCGGCAAACTGACGGGCAAGGGCGGCCTGCTGTAGCGCCTCTTCGTCATCTTCGGCAAACTCCTCGCCATAACGCGTCTGCTGCTGAGCCATAAAGGCCTCACGCAGATGCGCCTCTTCCCTTTCCATCGCCTCGTCATCCTGGCCGGTCGCAGGCATCGTCTGCGACGTCGGCTGTAGTCGATCCTGCTCTTCTTTGGCCTTTTCTTCCGCCATTCTCTGAGAAGGCAATTTAATGCCATAGGACGCCAGTTCGCGGCGCGTAGGCAACTTAACCGGGTTAGGACGAGGCAGAGCTGGACCTATGCCCTGCTTCATCTGAGGGTTGCTGCCTTCGCTGGTGGCGCTGAAGCCTGGCATAAAGGGTGCGGAGGCCGCCGCCACGTTGGCCGCACTTGCGGCTCCAGCGATGCCAGCCGCGCCAGCGGCCATATCAGTCGGCTGCGTGGTCTGCGGCGTGGAGAAGTCAAAAGGTGACGAGGAAGTAGTGTCACGCCAGTTGCCCATGCGCGGCCCCTCGTCTTCATCGTCCACCTGGACTGAAGGCGCCGGGGTTTCCGCAGGCATGTCGAAACGATAGAGTTCAGGGGTTTCAGCAACTGGCGCGGCAGGTGCCGCCTGCGCAGGCTGAGTCACGGCTAAAGTCGGTTGCAAAGCGGCGGCGGCAGGCTGTGAAGCTGCGGCAGGTACGGAGGCAGCGGCGGCCACGGCGGCCGGCTTGCTGAGCAGAGGATCGCTCTCCTCTTCCTCGTACTCTTCTTCAGGCTGCGCTTTCTTCGGCGCCGCCAGCAGAATGTCGTCTTCATCGCTATCGGCACGCTGTTTCAGCAGCGGCGCCGCATCGCCTTCCTCGCTCCGATCGTACTCGTCGTCTTCCTCATGCCAGCGCTCGTCGGTACGTGAGCGGTTGCTGGCAAACGTCAGCACGCCCATTACTACCCCGCCGATCTTCTCGGCGATGGTCAGCCATGACCAGCCGGTATACAGCGTCAGACCGGCCGCCCAGATGCAGAGCAGCGTCAGGGTGCCCCCTGCCCCACTGAACCAGGGAGCCATCGCGTTGCTGAGCAGGCTACCAATCACGCCGCCGGAGGCAAAATACCAGATGTCATCGGCATTCAGCGCCGCCAGGCCGCAGGAGGTGACCACCAGCGCCAGCACGCCAATCAGCCGCAGCGCTACGGCAAAATAGTCGATGTAATCCTGCGAATGCCGCTGGCGGAAGGTTATCCAGCACAGCCCCAGGATCACCGGAGGAATGGCATAGGCCATCACCCCGAAAATGAAGAACAGGGTATCCGCAAGCCAGGCGCCAATGCCGCCGCCTACGTTATGGATAGGTTCATGCCAGGCGGTCTGAGACCAGCTGGGATCGGAAGGATTAAAGCTCACTAAAGCCGCCATCAGGTAGACGGCGAAAAGAGCCACAACAATCAACAGCGCTTCCAGCAGGCGACGCCCGCTGCTCAGCGGCTGTAAGGAAACTTCTTTATCTTCTGTGTATTCCTGGCTCAAGAGTACTCTCCAGGTGCCTGTAAACTATGGAGGCAACAGCGTCGGGCATACCCGACGCTGGACCTGTATGAATTCACAGGAGTGTACCGAAATCTTTCAGGTTTTGCACCTGCCCTGTGTTACCGAGTTTTAATGACTAACCGGTTACTTTGTTTCACTTCTTCCATGACCACATAGGTGCGCGTATCGTTAACGCCCGGCAGACGCAGCAGGGTTTCACCCAGCAATTTGCGGTAGGCCGACATATCAGGAACGCGCGTTTTCAGCAGATAGTCAAAATCGCCTGAAACAAGGTGACACTCTTGAGTTTCCTCAAGTTTTTGCACAGCGGCGTTAAATTGCTCAAACACATCCGGCGCACCACGATTCAGAGTAATCTCAACGAATACCAGCAGCGAAGCGTCCAGATAATGAGGATTCAGCTGCGCAGTATAGCCCAGAATAAACCCCTGGCGCTCCAGACGACGGACGCGTTCGAGGCAGGGCGTTGGCGATAAGCCCACGCTTTTGGAAAGATCGACGTTGGAAATTCGGCCGTTCTTTTGCAGTTCATTAAGGATGTTGCGGTCGATCCGGTCGAGATCTTTACCAGGTCGTTTTTTATTGTCTACCATTATTATTGTCTCTCTAGATGCCTTCCCTTGACTTGCCATACCCTGAACAAGTTCGCTGTGCAGGGTTGTTCTAAGTGAAGTCAGGAGCCTGCTGCGCTTTTCATAAAGCGCCCATCCGTATGACGCATGTTGTCTGTCCACACCATGCGTCATCACCAATGACAGGCTGAGTTTATTCGGCCAGATTGCCAGAACATGAGATGAAAACCTGCTCTGCCAGCCTAAATCCCCTCTGCTTCCTACACTGTTTTCGCAAAAGCGCAGCCGATTGTCAAAGCAAAACAACTAAAACCAGTAGAACGTGCCAGAAGTATCGCTGCGTGACTGTTTTTAAATAGATATTTTTACTTCGCTGCACTAACAAGTGTCATATTTCGCCCCATCATGGCGCAATCTTCACCATGTTGGTACGCTACGCTCATTGGTCAAACCTTTTGCAGCCATCGTTAACAAAATCGCAGAACGCTTTTGTTGCCGCACGAAATTCCCTACAATCAAAAAAAATGTTTGCCAGACAACCAATGAGGGTCTCATGAGCACGGCCAAACACAGTAAATTGCTTATTCTGGGCTCTGGCCCGGCGGGTTACACCGCGGCTGTCTATGCTGCGCGCGCTAACCTCAACCCGGTGTTAATTACCGGGCTGGAAAAAGGCGGTCAGCTGACCACCACAACCGAAGTCGAAAACTGGCCGGGCGACCCAAACGATTTGACGGGGCCGTTGCTGATGGAACGTATGCAGCAGCATGCCGAAAAATTCAACACGGAGATTATTATTGACCATATCCACACGGTCGATCTGCAAACCCGTCCATTCCGGTTGACCGGCGACAGCGCCGAATACACTGCTGATGCGCTAATCATCGCTACCGGCGCTTCCGCACGCTACCTTGGTCTGCCGTCTGAAGAGGCGTTTAAGGGACGCGGCGTGTCTGCCTGCGCCACTTGTGATGGTTTCTTCTACCGCAACCAGAAAGTCGCGGTGATCGGCGGTGGCAATACCGCCGTGGAAGAAGCGCTGTATCTGGCGAATATCGCCGCTGAAGTGCATCTGATTCACCGTCGTGACAGCTTCAGGGCGGAAAAGATCCTGATTGACCGCCTGATGGATAAAGTGCGGAACGGCAACATCGTGCTGCACACCAACCAGACGCTGGATGAAGTGATCGGCGATCAGATGGGCGTTAGCAGCCTGCGCCTGCGCTCCGCGCTGGACGAGCAGCAAACCGAAGAACTCGACGTTGCCGGGCTGTTCGTAGCCATCGGGCACAGCCCGAACACCGCTATATTTAAGGATCAGCTTGAGCTGGAAAATGGCTACATTAAAGTCCAGTCCGGGTTACAAGGCAACGCCACCCAGACCAGTATCCCCGGCGTTTTTGCCGCGGGTGACGTGATGGACCATATTTACCGCCAGGCGATCACCTCCGCCGGAACAGGCTGTATGGCCGCGCTGGATGCGGAACGCTATCTGGATGGATTAGTTAAAAACTCTCGGTAAGTTGTTAAGTTCTTGCATCAATCTTGCCCCAGGCGACCTCAACAGGTCGCCTTTTTTCTTTCCACATTGTAACATTACCCTCCCATTCTCCCTGTGGTTTACAGGGACGCTTCCACCCTGTTTCGCTTGACGCTCAGTTGGAAAGGCATGAACAAAACACGACAGCAACAGTTACTCCGCTGGTTGAAGAACCAGACCGGCCACGGTAAACGCTGGTTAAGGCTCTCCCTGCTGCTGGGTGTGCTAAGCGCCCTGCTGATTGTCTGCCAGGCGTGGCTGCTCGCCTCGCTGCTTCAGGCGCTGATTGTGGAGCATCTCCCGCGTGAGGCGCTGGTAACGCAGTTCATCCTGCTGCTGGTCTGTTTTACCCTGCGTGGCGTGCTTGCCTGGCTGCGGGAGAAGGTCGGGTTTGAGTGCGGCAAGGCCATCCGTACCACGCTGCGTCGTAGCGTACTCAACCAGCTCAGCTCGCTCGGCCCGGCCTGGATTCAGGGCAAACCCGCCGGCAGCTGGGCTACGCTGCTGCTGGAGCAAATTGAAGAGATGCAGGATTATTATTCCCGCTATTTGCCGCAGATGCTGCTGGCGGTCTTTGTCCCCTGCTTCATTTTGCTGGCTCTTTTCCCGGTTAACTGGGCAGCGGCGTTGATTCTGCTCTGCACTGCCCCGCTGATCCCGCTATTTATGGCGCTGGTCGGCATGGGCGCCGCCGATGCCAACCGGCGTAACTTTAAGGCGCTTGCCAGGCTCAGCGGCCACTTCCTCGACCGTTTACGCGGCCTCGAAACGCTGCGCTTGTTTCATCGGGCAGAGGCGGAGACGGCCAGCATCCGCGAGGCCTCCGAGGATTTCCGCCAGCGCACGATGGAAGTCCTGCGCCTGGCCTTTCTCTCTTCCGCCGTACTGGAGTTTTTCGCTTCGCTCTCCATCGCGGTAGTGGCGGTCTATTTCGGTTTCTCCTACCTCGGCGAGCTGAATTTCGGCCACTATGGCCCAGGCGTCACGCTGTTCGCGGGCTTCCTTGCGCTGATCCTCGCCCCTGAATTTTTCCAGCCGCTGCGCGATTTGGGCACCTTCTATCATGCTAAAGCTCAGGCGGTAGGCGGGGCTGACGCGCTGGAAACCTTCCTGACGCACAGCGAAACGCTCACGTCCTCCCAAGGCGATCGGCAGATAGCGACGCAGGATGGCTTCACATTTCAGGCCAGCGAACTGGAAATTCTTTCCCCCGACGGCAAAGTGCTGGCTGGACCGCTGAGCTTTATGCTGCTGCCGGGGATGCGGGTTGTGCTGGTCGGGCAAAGTGGAGCCGGGAAAACCTCCCTGCTCAATGTTCTGCTCGGTTTTCTACCCTATCAGGGATCGCTGCGGGTAAATGGCGTCGAGCTGCGCGATATCGCCCCTGAGTTCTGGCAGCAGCAGCTGGCGTGGGTCGGACAAAATCCTCATCTCCCTGCGGCCACGCTGCGGCAGAACATTACGCTGGGCGCGCTGCCGGATTCGGCGAAGCTCGACAGCGTCTGCGAGCTGGCGGGAGTGACGGAATTTCTTGATCAGCTTGCCGAGGGTCTGGACAGCGAGATTGGCGAACAGGCTGCCGCGCTTTCCGTTGGTCAGGCACAGCGGGTAGCGGTAGCCAGAGCGCTGTATAAGCCCTGCCATTTCCTGTTGCTGGATGAGCCAGGCGCCAGCCTGGACAGCCATAGCGAGCAGCGCGTCAACGAGGCGTTACTGAACGCCTCCTTTAACCAGACGACGTTGATGATTACCCATCAGTTGGATCGGCTCGACCGTTGGGATGAGGTGTGGCTGATGCGTAACGGAAAAATTGTCCAACAGGGCAACCCTGCGCAGCTGCTGCACACGCCGGGTGCCTTTGCCGAGCTGGCCGCGCAGCGTCAGGAAACCGTAGAATGAAAATCTTATTGCCCTACTTAGCTCTCTACCGCCGACACTTCTGGCGGCTTTCGGCAGGCGTGCTGCTGGCTATCGTCACGCTGTTAGCCAGTATCGGCCTGCTGACGCTTTCCGGCTGGTTCCTGGCGGCGTCCTCGCTGGCGGGTTTCGCTGGCCTGTACAGCTTTAACTATATGTTGCCTGCGGCTGGCGTTCGCGGCGCGGCGATAACCCGTACCGCCGCGCGCTATTTCGAGCGTCTGGTCAGCCACGACGGTACTTTTCGGGTGCTCCAGCACCTGCGTGTCTTCACCTTCAGCAAACTACTGCCGCTCTCTCCCGCCGGACTGACTGGCTACCGTAAAGGCGACTTGCTCAACCGGCTGGTCGCCGATGTCGACACCCTTGACCATCTCTACCTGCGGATCATTTCCCCGCTGACAGGCGCGCTGCTGGTGATCCTCACCGTCACCCTCGGACTGAGCTGGCTGGACTGGCAGCTGGCCGTAACGCTTGGCGGGATAATGCTGCTTACTCTGCTGGTGCTCCCTCCCCTGTTCTACCGGGCAGGACGACCTGCCGGTATTGCCATGGCCTCTCTGCGCGGCCAGTATCGCAGCCAGCTGACGGAGTGGCTACAGGGTCAGGCAGAGTTAGCTTTGTACGGCGCGGCAAAACTGTTCCATACAGAGCTGGACCAGACGGAGCTGCGCTGGCTGTCGGCGCAGAAAAGCCAGGCCAGCCTGATGGGGCTGTCCCAGGCTTTACTGATGCTGATTAGCGGTTTTAGCGTGGTGCTGATTCTCTGGCTCAGCGCCGGGGGTGTTGGCGGCGACGCTCAGCCCGGCGCGCTTATCGCGCTGTTTGTCTTCTGCACGCTGGCGGCCTTTGAAGCCCTTGCCCCGGTTGGCGGGGCTTTCCTGCATCTGGCGCAGGTGATGGCTTCCGCCCAGCGCGTCACCGAAGCCATTGCCCAGCAGCCTGCGGTTCGCTTTGAAAACCATGGGCCACAGCCTACTAAAGGTGCCGCTTTGAGCATTCAGGACCTCACCTTCAGCTACGCGGCGGATCGGCCAGCGCTCAGCTCGCTGTCGCTGGAAGTGGCGCAGGGAGAGCGCGTGGCGCTACTTGGCCGTACGGGCTGCGGCAAATCAACGCTCCTGCAACTGCTGACCAGGGGCTGGGACCCCGAAGCAGGCACGGTGATTCTTAACGGACAGCCGCTGAAAAACTGGGACGAAGCCTCGCTGCGTGCGGTTACCAGCGTGGTCACCCAGCGCGTTCATCTGTTCAGCAATACGCTGCGGGAAAATCTGCTGCTGGCCTCGCCGGAAAGCAGCGACGAGCGGTTAAGCGAGGTGTTGCGGCAGGTTGGCCTTCAGAATCTGCTGGACGACCCTCAGGGCCTGAACGGCTGGCTGGGCGAAGGCGGTCGCCAGCTTTCAGGCGGTGAGCTGCGCAGGCTGGGCCTGGCCCGCGCGTTGCTGCACGGCGGCGAGCTGCTGCTGTTGGATGAACCAACCGAAGGGCTTGATGCGGAAACTGAAAAGCAAATTCTGACGCTGCTCCAGCAGGTCGCCCGGGGCAAAACGATGATCGTGGTGACCCACCGTTTGCAGGGGCTCCAGCACTTTGACAAAATTTGCATTATGGACAGCGGCAGAATTATCGAGCAGGGAAATCACCTGGAATTAATCTCAAAACGCGGACGTTACTGGTATTTTCACCAGCGGTTTGCGCTATAGTCATAGCCCTTCGTGTCGCTGAGACTGTCACTATGCGCCTGATCCAACTCTCCAGGGAGTCACTTAATTTTCCACCGCCGGAAATGGCCCTGCGTGAGCCAAACGGACTGCTGGCAATGGGCGGCGACCTCAGCCCCGCCCGCCTGCTGAGTGCCTATCATCGCGGCATCTTTCCCTGGTTCTCGCCGGGCGACCCGATTCTCTGGTGGTCGCCAGATCCCCGCGCCGTGCTCTATCCTCAGCGATTTCACCTGAGTCGCAGCATGAAACGCTTTCACAACAACTCCCCCTACCGCGTGACGCTCAACCAGAATTTTCACGAGGTAATTGAGGGCTGCGCCAGCGATCGCCAGGAAGGGACGTGGATCACCACTCAGGTTCAGCGAGCCTGGCTGAAGCTGTTTGAGACCGGCCATGCGCACTCGGTTGAGGTCTGGCACCAGAACGAGCTGGTCGGGGGCCTGTACGGCCTTGCTCTCGGCCAGATATTTTGCGGCGAGTCGATGTTCAGCCGCCGTGAAAACGCCTCAAAAACCGCGCTGATGGTCTTTAGCCGTTATTTTGACCAGCAGGGCGGCAAACTGATTGACTGCCAGGTATTGAACCCGCACACCGCTTCGCTTGGCGCGCAGGAGATCTCCCGCGCGGATTATCTGAACCTGGTCAATTCTCTGGCTGTTCTGCCCCTTTCCACCGGCTGCTGGCAGCCGCAGACCCTTTTTTAGTGCTATTCGCCGATGTTTTCCACGCAAGAAGTGATATCAGTGATATAATATGCGCGTTTGGTATGTCGTCCGCCCTTCGCCTCCTGATGCAGGCGAGCCGGGATTGGCCTGGCTGGGAATATTAACGCACCTTGTCTTTCGGTTTGCATTGCGCACGAGCGAATGCGAGACCCATTCTTAGCCCGCAATTCCCCACGCTGACGTCGATACGCTACTCAGATTTAATCTTAAGCTCCTCTGCGCAGACCGCGTTACAGAGGGGTTGATGCTGGTGAAATCACCAACAATTCTTTACATAATACTTGAAATTCGGCATTATCTTGCCGGTTCAAAACTAAGGTTGTAACACCTAGAGGATTCGATGGCCAAAGAAGACAATATTGAAATGCAGGGTACCGTACTGGATACGTTACCTAACACCATGTTCCGCGTTGAGTTAGAAAACGGACATGTGGTTACCGCTCACATCTCCGGTAAAATGCGCAAAAACTATATCCGCATCCTGACGGGCGACAAAGTCACTGTTGAGCTGACCCCGTACGACCTGAGCAAAGGCCGCATTGTCTTCCGTAGTCGCTAATTAGCATTCAGCCGTGCTGCCGCGCTCTGCCGCAGCACCCATAAAAAAAGGCCGGATATCATCTATCCGGCCTTTTCTGTTTCTGACGCCCGTGGAGAGTTAGTGCAGCGACCCTTCCGTTTTACGCTTCTCAGCGCTAACAAAATCGTAGGTCAGCTGGTTGTTCTCTTTATCCAGCGCAACCGACACCGATCCGCCATCCACCAGTGAACCAAACAGCAGCTCGTTCGCCAGCGGTTTTTTCAGGCTTTCCTGCACGGTACGCGCCATTGGGCGTGCGCCCATCGCTTTGTCGTACCCTTTCGCCGCCAGCCACTGCCGGGCTTCGTCGCTGACTTCCAGCGACACGCCTTTGGCATCCAGCTGCGCCTGAAGCTCGACAATAAACTTGTCCACCACCTGATGAATCACCTCGGTATCGAGATGTTTGAACCAGATAATGTTGTCGAGACGGTTGCGGAACTCTGGGGTAAAGATCTTTTTGATCTCTTCCATCGCATCGGTGCTGTTATCCTGATGGATCAGACCAATCGACTTACGCTCAGTTTCCCGCACGCCGGCGTTGGTGGTCATAACGACAACCACGTTACGGAAGTCGGCTTTACGCCCGTTGTTATCGGTCAACATGCCGTTATCCATCACCTGCAACAGCAGGTTGAAGACATCCGGGTGCGCTTTTTCAATCTCATCGAGCAACACAACGGAGTGCGGATGTTTGATTACCGCATCGGTCAGCAGCCCGCCCTGATCGAAGCCCACGTAGCCCGGAGGCGCACCAATCAACCGGCTGACGGTGTGGCGCTCCATATATTCCGACATATCGAAACGCAGCAGCTCAATACCCAGCGCTTTCGCCAGCTGAACGGTCACCTCTGTTTTACCTACGCCCGTAGGGCCGGCAAACAGGAAGGAGCCGACAGGTTTACGATCCTGGCCCAGACCGGCGCGGCTCATTTTGATCGCTTCGGTTAAGGCTTCGATAGCATTGTCCTGTCCGAACACCAGCATTTTCAGACGTTCGTTCAGCGTCTTCAGCGTATCGCGGTCGGTAGAAGAGACACTCTTCTCTGGAATGCGCGCGATGCGGGCAACCACCGATTCGATGTCCGAGACATTGACCGTTTTCTTGCGCTTGCTGACCGGCATCAGACGCGCCCGCGCGCCCGCTTCATCAATTACGTCAATCGCCTTATCGGGCAGATGACGGTCGTTGATGTATTTCACCGCCAGCTCCACGGCTGCTCTGACCGCCTTCGCGGTATAGCGCACGTCATGGTGAGCTTCGTACTTCGGCTTCAGGCCATTCAGAATCTGCACGGTTTCATCAACAGAAGGTTCGGTAATGTCGATCTTCTGGAAACGACGAGCCAGCGCGCGATCTTTCTCAAAGATATTGCTGAATTCCTGATAGGTTGTGGAACCCATCACGCGGATTTTCCCGCTGGAAAGCAGCGGCTTGATCAGGTTAGCGGCATCCACCTGGCCGCCGGATGCGGCGCCAGCACCGATGATGGTGTGAATTTCATCGATAAACAAAATGCTGCTGTTGTCCTGCTCAAGCTGTTTTAACAGCGCCTTAAAGCGTTTTTCAAAATCGCCCCGGTATTTGGTGCCAGCCAGCAGTGAGCCGATGTCCAGCGAATAAATCGTGGCATCTTTCATCACTTCCGGGACGTCTCCCTGCACAATGCGCCAGGCCAGGCCTTCCGCAATGGCCGTTTTACCGACGCCTGACTCGCCCACCAGCAGCGGGTTATTTTTACGACGACGGCAAAGTACCTGAACCGTGCGTTCCAGTTCTTTATCGCGCCCGATCAGTGGATCGATGCCACCTACGCGAGCAAGCTGATTAAGATTGGTGGTGAAGTTTTCCATACGATCCTCCCCGCCTGCTTGCTCTTCGTTAACCGGATTTTCCGCGCCAGAGGCCGGGCCCGGTTCGTCTTTACGAGTACCGTGGGAAATGAAGTTCACCACGTCAAGGCGGCTCACTTCATGCTTACGCAGCAGATAGGCCGCCTGCGACTCCTGCTCGCTGAAAATCGCGACCAGAACGTTAGCGCCGGCCACTTCGCTGCGACCGGATGACTGTACGTGAAAAACGGCACGCTGCAGTACGCGTTGGAAACTGAGCGTTGGCTGAGTGTCGCGCTCTTCTTCGCTGACCGGCAAGACCGGGGTGGTTTGTTCGATGAAGGCTTCAAGTTCCTGCCGGAGAGCCACGATATCGACCGTACAGGCTTCCAGAGCCTCTCTGGCCGACGGGTTACTGAGCAGTGCCAGTAACAAATGCTCGACGGTCATAAACTCATGACGGTGCTCGCGCGCTCTGGCGAAAGCCATATTTAAACTGAGTTCCAGTTCTTGATTGAGCATAGGCACCTCCCCCAATAGATCGCCTTATTCAGGCTTTTTCCAGCGTACACAGCAACGGATGCTCGTTCTCCCTGGCGTACTTATTTACGTGAGCGACTTTGGTCTCTGCCACTTCGGCAGTAAAAACACCGCAGATCGCTTTTCCCTGGTAATGGACCGCAAGCATCAGTTGCGTTGCACGTTCAACATCATAAGAAAAGAACTTTTGCAGTACGTCAATAACAAATTCCATAGGCGTATAATCGTCATTGTTTAAAATAACTTTATACATCGAGGGCGGCTTAAGCCCTTCACGGACTTTGTCATCTGCAAGATGTTCAAAGTTAAGCCAATCGTTTGTGTTTCCCATACGTACCCAGTCTCAAACGTTACTTACTCAGGTCAGACTAACATTACTAAGGGTAAGTTTAACACGCCCAGAATGCTGGCCCACGCCGGTGATTTTTTGTCATCATCTGCTGCTTCGCGACCTTCATCACAAAATTTGCAATAGCGTTAACTGCTTCAAATTTTGATCATTTCGTCCCCGTTTCAGCGTCCCATTTGCTTGACGCTCAATGTCAATTCTCTACAGTACAGGCATAAGCTGGATGCGTTTTAACCAGCTTAGAGGCTTAAAGCCTTGTCACCTCACTCATTTAAACGTCTTGCGAGGGATGTAGAAGCATGGAGACGGGTACTGTTAAATGGTTCAATAATGCCAAAGGCTTTGGCTTTATCTGTCCAGTCAGTGGCGGCGAGGATATCTTCGCGCACTACTCAACCATCCAGATGGATGGTTACAGAACGCTGAAAGCCGGGCAACAAGTCCAGTTTGATGTGCATCAGGGGCCCAAGGGCAATCACGCCAGTCTTATAGTCCCTGTGGAAACGGCGATGGCAGTCAGTGCCTGACCTTTCCTTACCTCATTCTGACCAACCCTACGATAAAATGCCAGCCATGCACGCTGGCATTTTTATGGGTATCGATCGGCAATACCTTTAAGATTGGGATACGGTTCGGCTTTTCAAGGGGATGATTGCAGAATTCCCCCGGTTAGCCCAATTCGAAGCGTTGGCCGCAGGGAAAGGTCGACCGGGACAATGATAACCTGCCAGAATTTCCTGCTTTTACCGCAAATGCTCTTCCTAAGGTGCGGGTAAGGTACTGAGATCGCTTTACTCCCTGCACAATTTTCGCTAGCTTGTCGCCTCACCTTTTCCCACGGATGGCCTGCTCCATGTACTCAGGATTGATGATCATTCTTTTGCCGCTTATCGTCGGCTATTTATTGCCCGCCAAACATCTTTCCCTCCAGCGACTGGTCAACAAACTCCTCAGTTGGATGGTGTATGTAATCCTGTTTTTTATGGGCATCAGCCTGGCGTTTCTGGACGATCTCGGCCGCAATCTGCTGGCTATTTTTCATTACTGTCTGGTCAGCGCAGCCTGCATCCTGCTATGCAATCTGCTTGCGCTGCGGCTGTTTGACTCCCGCCAGCCCTGGAGGCACAGTCATCGTCAGGAAGCCCTCCCCTCCAGGCTGCATATGGCGCTGGAATCGCTGACGCTGTGCGGCGTGGTTGTCGCTGGCTTTCTGCTGGGCTTAAGCCGCTGGGCGCCATTGAAATTCGCCTCTCAGGCCAGCGAATATGCCCTGCTGTTTCTGCTGTTCCTCGTCGGTTTACAGCTGCGCGGCAGCGGTATGACGCTGCGCCAGATCGTGCTTAACCGGCGCGGCATGATGGTCGCGATGGTGGTGTTCCTTAGCGCGATGGTCGGTGGGCTGCTTGCTGCCCTCGCGCTCGGTTTGCCGTTGAAAACCGGGCTGGCGATGGCTTCCGGCTTCGGCTGGTATTCGCTTTCGGGCATTCTGATGACCGAATCGTTTGGGCCGGTGATCGGCAGCGCGGCCTTTTTTAACGACCTGCTGCGCGAACTGCTGGCGATTATGCTCATCCCGGCGCTAATTGCCCGCCACCGTTCCAGCGCGCTGGGTCTGTGCGGCGCCACCTCGATGGATTTCACCCTGCCGGTGCTACAGCGCAGCGGCGGAACGGAGATCGTTCCGGCCGCGATCGTCCACGGTTTTATCCTCAGCCTGTTTGCGCCGATTTTGATCGCGTTGTTCTCTTCCTGACCCTCCGGCAGCCTTCGGGCTGCCGTAAACCGCACGTTTCACCTCCTGCCTCGCCCTGACAACGCTTCGCCTTCGTCTATGCTTTAGTCTGACTATTTTGGGATAAGCTAAAAGGAGAAAGGGATGAAGCAAACCGTAGCCGCACTGGTGGCGAAAACCTTAGAAAGCGCCGGGATTAAACGGATCTGGGGCGTCACCGGGGACTCCCTGAACGGGCTGACAGACAGCCTGAATAAAATGGGCACCATTGAATGGATGCCCACCCGCCATGAAGAGGTCGCAGCGTTTGCCGCCGGAGCCGAAGCGCAAATCAGCGGCGAGCTGGCGGTCTGCGCCGGCTCCTGCGGACCGGGCAACCTGCACCTGATCAACGGGCTGTTTGACTGCCACCGTAATCACGTTCCGGTGCTGGCGATTGCCGCCCATATTCCCTCCAGCGAGATTGGCAGCGGCTATTTCCAGGAAACCCATCCGCAGGAGCTGTTCCGCGAATGCAGCCATTATTGCGAGCTGGTCTCCAACCCGGAACAGCTGCCGCAGGTGCTGGGAATTGCCATGCGCAAAGCCATTCTCAACCGGGGCGTGTCGGTAGTGGTTCTGCCTGGCGATGTGGCCCTGAAACCAGCACCGGAGGGCGCAACCTCGGGCTGGTATCCGCCTCAATTGCCGGTTATCCAGCCGCCCGCCGAAGAGATGACGAAGCTGGCGGCGTTACTCAACGAGGCGGGCAATATTACCCTGATGTGCGGCAGCGGCTGCGCCGGAGCCCATGCGGAAGTGGTGAAGCTGGCCGAAACGCTGAAGGCCCCAGTGGTGCACGCGCTCAGGGGTAAAGAACACGTAGAGTATGACAACCCGTACGATGTCGGCATGACCGGCCTGATCGGCTTCTCTTCCGGCTTCCACGCGATGATGAACGCCGACACGCTAGTGCTGCTGGGCACGCAGTTTCCCTACCGGGCATTCTATCCGGCCGATGCCAAAATCATTCAGATAGATATTAACCCAGGCAGCATCGGCGCGCACAGCCACGTCGATATGGCGCTGATCGGCGATATCAAAACGACCCTGACCGCCCTGCTGCCCCAGTTAGACGTCAAGCACGATCGCGACTTCCTCGATAAGGCGCTTGAGCATTATGTCGATGCGCGCAAGGACCTGGACGATCTGGCTAAAGCCAACGACAAGCAGGCCATTCATCCACAGTATCTGGCGCAGCAGTTGAGCCACCACGCGGATGACAATGCGATTTTCACCTGCGACGTGGGCACGCCAACCGTCTGGGCCGCCCGCTATCTGAAGATGAACGGTAAGCGACGGCTGATTGGCTCGTTTAACCATGGTTCGATGGCTAACGCCATGCCGCAGGCGCTCGGCGCACAGTCGCTGGATAAGCAGCGCCAGGTGATTGCGATGTGCGGCGACGGCGGTTTCAGCATGTTAATGGGCGATTTTCTCTCCGTTGCCCAGCTAAAACTGCCGGTTAAGCTGGTCATCTTCAATAACAGCGTGCTCGGCTTTGTGGCGATGGAGATGAAGGCCGGCGGCTATCTGACCGACGGCACCGATCTGGACAATCCAAATTTTGCCGAGATCGCCACGGCCTGCGGGGTAAAGGGCATCAGGGTTGAACGGGCCTCCGAACTCGATGATGCCATTCAGCAAGCCCTCAATCACGACGGCCCGGTGTTGCTGGACGTCATCACCGCCAAGGAAGAGCTGGCGATGCCGCCGCAGATCAAGCTGGAACAGGCGAAGGGCTTCAGCCTGTATATGCTCAGAGCGATCATCAACGGTCGGGGCGACGAAGTGGTTGAACTGGCAAAAACCAACTGGCTGCGGTAAAACACTTGCAGGTATGTTTTACGGACGCTGCGGCGTCCGTTTTTGATTAGAGGAGCGCAAGCGTGATTGATTTTCGCAGTGATACGGTAACCCGCCCCAGCACAGCAATGCTGTCAGCGATGATGGCCGCCGAAACCGGAGATGATGTCTACGGCGATGATCCGACGGTCAACGCCCTTGAGGCAAAAGCGGCGCAGCTGAGCGGCAAAGAGGCCGCCCTCTTTTTACCCACCGGCACCCAGGCCAACCTTGTGGCGCTGCTGTGCCACTGCCAGCGCGGCGAAGAATACATCGTCGGCCAGCTGGCGCATAACTACAAGTATGAGGCTGGCGGTGCGGCGGTACTGGGCAGCATTCAGCCCCAGCCGGTGCTCGCCGCCGACGACGGGACGCTGCCGCTGGACGTGGTTGCCCAGTTTATCAAGCCTGATGATTTTCACTTCGCCATCACGAAACTGCTGAGCCTTGAAAACACCCATAACGGCAAGGTCCTGCCACTGGCTTATCTACAGGAAGCGTGGACATTCACCCGCGAGCGCAAGCTGGCGCTGCACGTTGACGGCGCGCGCATTTTTAACGCCGCCGTGGCTCTGGGCGTGGAGCTGGAGGCGCTGGCCCGCTACTGCGATACGCTGACCATCTGCCTGTCCAAGGGGCTGGGCACGCCGGTGGGGTCATTACTCTGCGGCAGCGAAGAGTATATTCAGCGCGCGCGCCGCTGGCGGAAGATGACCGGCGGCGCAATGCGTCAGTCCGGTATTCTTGCCGCTGCCGGCCTGTATGCGCTGGAGCATAATGTCGCCCGCCTGCAGGAGGATCACGATAATGCCGCGTGGCTGGCCGCAGGGCTAAAAGCCATTGGCGTGGATGTCTTACGTCAGGACACTAACATGGTGTTTGTCCGCCTGCCGGAAGCGCAGATAGCCCCGCTGAAAGCGTGGATGGAGCAGCACGGCATTCTGATCGGCACCGGTGCGGTGACGCGGCTGGTGACGCATCTGGATATCGATCGCCCCGCGCTGGAAACGCTGGTCGCCCAGTGGAAAGCGTTTTTAGGATAACGGACGTAAAGAGGCGGCCAAGCGGCCGCCAATTTTAACCCTCGCCGTATTTCTCCAGCAGCGCCCGAACAATCGACTCACTCTCCGCATCCGGCAGCCCCCGATAGTCCGACGGGCGGAAATGCATCTGGAAGGCGGCAATCACCTTCTGCTGCTCTTCCTGCGGCATCTCCGGGCTGGCCTGATAGCCGTAAAGCGAGAGCAGCGTCAGCAGGCGCCCCTGCTCAACCGGCTGCTGCGGCGCTCTGCCCGCGAGATAGAAGCTCACCCGCGAGGCATCCGGCCAGGCCCCGATCCCCTGCTTCGCCAGCCACTGCCAGGGAAATAGTGGGCCAGGGTCCAGCTTGCGCTGCGGCGCGATATCACTGTGACCCACCACATCCTGCGGCAGAATGTGGTAGCGCTGAACAATATCCCGCGCCAGTGGCATCAGCGCCGCCATCTGCGGCGGCGGAAACGGCGACCAGCTCCGCCCGCCGGGGGCGTTCCTGTAGCCCTGATTCTCCAGCTCAATGCCCACCGAAGTATCATTCAGCCTTGAGGCGCCGCGCCAGAAGCTGGGGCCAGCGTGCCAGGCAAGCTCGGACTCCGGCACCAGACGCAGTACCACCGGCTGATGCTGCTTCTGCTCCGGCGCGGCGGGGATCAGGTAATGAACGCTGACCTCACGACTGGTCAGGGTAGCCAGCGAAGTTGGGAAATCTTCGGCCGTGTAATGAATCACCAGCACTTTCACCCGCGGACGCGCGCCATAAGCAGAATGGCGCGTATCGACGGTGTAGCCCTTGTGCGACTCAAAACCAGATGAGCCGCAGGCGCTCAGTAGCAGGGCCGCTACCGAGGTCAGCAGCAGACGCCTCACTGGCTGACTTTGACGGCTGTACCGCTGACGCTGACCATCAGCATACTGCTGTCTTTACCGACGGTTTCATAGTCGATATCAATCCCCACGACCGCGTTCGCTCCCAGCGCTTTAGCCTGCTCCTCCAGCTCGGCGAAGGCAATCTGCCGGGCTTTGCGCAGCTCTTTTTCGTAAGCGCCGGAGCGGCCGCCGACGATATCGCGGATGCCGGCAAAAAAATCGCGAAATATATTGGCGCCCAGAATCGCTTCGCCGGTGACTACGCCGCAGTAATCCGTAATGCGATGACCTTCCAGGGTTGGAGTGGTAGAAAATTTCATGGTTCATTCTCCTTTTGCTGTTCTTTCCGAGTGTAGCCCTTCTGGCTAAGCAGAGCGGCTATACTCTATGCTAAAAACCGTCATCCAGAAACAATAAGGAAATCAAGATGAAATACCAAGCGATTGCTGCACTGGCTCCAGTGGCGCTGCTGCTTAGCGCCTGTACCACCGTAGAACCCGCCTATAAGGACATCGGTACACGCATGGGTCCTTGCGTTGATGGCGGCCCGGATTCAGTCGCGGAGCAGTTTTACGATCTGCGTCTGAAGGAGCCCACTCAGGGCCTGCCAACGGCGCAGCAGCTGGCAAAATATCGTCCTTACCTGAGCGACAAGCTTTACAACACGCTGCTGAAGGCTAACAGCGAGAGCCGCAGTGATGCCGATCTGAGCCAGGGAGATCTCTTCTCAAGCCTGGCGGCCGGTCCCACCTCGGCCAGCGTGGCTGATTCCTCAACCATTCCAAATACCGATGCGCGCAACATCCCGCTGCGCGTGACGCTGAGCCGCGACGGCAGCAAACCTGTTGAATGGCAGGACGAGGTGCTGATGGTGCGGGAAGGAACCTGCTGGACGGTCGATGACGTACGCTATAACGGCCCGAATCCGCATTTGCAGGGCGGCTCTCTCAGCCAGCGTCTGCTGAGATAGGGCTATTCCCTCGTGCCATCGCCTGATGGCACGCTCTGCTGCACACTGTTCTCCTGCCTGCGGCAAAAACCATCAAAACGCGCGATTTTGTGCTAGCCTTTGACTTTACGGCTAGTCATAAAGGTATTTTAACGCACGATGATTGCATAAGTATGCCGTCAACGTTAAGATTCGCAGCATCAATTGCTATTCACTTTTTGCGCATGAGTATTCAACTAAACGGTATTAACTGCTTTTACGGCGCCCATCAGGCCCTGTTCGACATTCAACTGGCGTGCCCGGAAGGGGAAACGCTGGTTCTGCTGGGGCCAAGCGGCGCCGGTAAAAGCTCTCTGCTGCGCGTTCTGAACCTGCTGGAGATGCCCCGTTCCGGCACGCTGAGCATAGCAGGTCATCAAATCGACTTCGCTAAAACCCCGTCCGCCGCGGCCATACGCGAGCTGCGGCAGAACGTCGGCATGGTTTTCCAGCAGTATAATCTCTGGCCGCATCTGACCGTCATGCACAACCTGATTGAAGCGCCCTGCCGCGTGCTGGGCTTAAGCAAAGAGCAGGCGTTTGCCCGCGCCGGTAAGCTTCTCGATCGCCTGCGCCTGACCAAATTTGCCGACCGTTTTCCACTGCACCTTTCCGGCGGACAGCAGCAGCGCGTAGCCATTGCCCGCGCGCTGATGATGGAGCCTGCGGTGCTGCTGTTTGATGAGCCAACGGCCGCGCTCGACCCGGAGATTACCGCGCAGATCGTCTCGATCATTCAGGAACTGGCGCAGACCAACATTACCCAGGTGATCGTCACCCACGAAGTCGAAGTGGCTCGCAAGACGGCCAGCCGGGTGGTGTATATGGAAAATGGCTACGTGGTCGAACAGGGTGACGCCAGTCGCTTTACACAGCCGCAAACCGAAGCGTTTGCCAATTATCTATCGCACTAATGCAGGGTATAATGATGAAAAAAGTCGTACTTGCCGCACTGTTAGCGGGTTTAAGCCTGAGCGCGAGCGCCGCGCAAACTATCCGTTTTGCTACCGAAGCCTCCTACCCTCCATTTGAATTTGTCGATTCAGATAACAAAATTCAGGGCTTTGATGTCGACCTGGCAAACGCCCTGTGCCGCGAAATGAACGCCACCTGTACCTTTACCAACCAGGCCTTCGACAGCCTGATCCCAAGCCTGAAGTTCCGCCGTTTTGACGCGGTGATGGCCGGTATGGATATCACGCCTGAGCGTGAAAAGCAGGTACTGTTCTCCAAAGCCTACTATGACAACTCGGCGATGTTTATTGCGCAGAAAGGCAAAATCGCGGCGGTTGATGCGCTGAAGGGCAAGCGGGTCGGGGTACAGAACGGCACAACTCACCAGAAATACCTGACTGAAAAAATGAGCGAGGTGAATACCGTTCCTTATGACAGCTATCAGAATGCCATTCTGGATCTGAAAAATGGCCGGATTGACGCGGTATTTGGCGATACTGCCGTGGTTAACGAATGGCTGAAGCAGAACGCCAACCTGGCGCCGGTGGGCGAAAAAGTCACGGATAAAGCCTACTTCGGCACCGGTCTGGGCATCGCTGTCCGCCAGGGCAATGCGGATTTACAAAGCCAGTTCAACACCGCGCTGGATAAAGTCAAGACCGATGGCACTTACAAAACCATCTACAACAAATGGTTCCAGCAGTAATTCCTGAATGAATGAACTCTATCCTTTAGCAAGCGCCGCCGGTATGACCGTTGGCCTTGCCGTTTCCGCACTGGTGGTCGGGCTGATTCTGGCGATGCTTTTCGCCGCCTGGGAATCGGCCCGCTGGCGCCCGGTTGCCTGGCTGGGTACGGGGCTGGTGACGCTGTTTCGCGGCCTGCCGGAAATCCTCGTGGTGCTCTTCGTCTATTTTGGCGCTTCGCAGCTGTTGCTGACGCTGTCCGACGGCTTTACGGTTAACCTTGGGCTGTTCCGCTTTGCCGTGCAGGTTCCCATCCAGAACTTCGACGTCAGCCCGTTTCTCTGTGGGGTGATTGCCCTGTCGATTCTCTATGCCTCCTACGCCTCGCAGACGCTTCGCGGCGCGCTGAAAGCCGTGCCGGTGGGGCAATGGGAGTCAGGCCGCGCTCTTGGGATGAAAACCCCGGCGATCTTCTTCCGCCTGATCATGCCGCAGATGTGGCGTCATGCGCTGCCAGGCCTTGGCAACCAATGGCTGGTGCTGCTGAAAGATACTGCGCTGGTCTCACTGATCAGCGTGAACGATATTATGCTGCAAACCAAAAGCATTGCCGCCCGCACCCAGGAGCCTTTCACCTGGTATCTGATAGCCGCAGCTATTTATCTGGTGATTACCCTGCTGAGCCAGAAGGTGCTGAAGCACATCGATCGGCGCGCTACGCGTTTTGAGCAGGGGAATGCCTGATGCTGAGCTATCTACCCGAACTGCTTAAAGGGCTGCACACCAGCCTGACCCTGACCGTAGCCTCACTGATCCTGGCGCTGGCGTTTGCCCTGCTGTTCACCGTTATTTTATCGCTAAAAGTGCCGCTGTTGAGCCTGGCGGTCCGGGGATATATCACCCTGTTCACCGGCACGCCGCTGCTGGTGCAGATCTTCCTGATTTATTACGGCCCGGGCCAGTTCCCGTCGATTCAGGCGATCCCCTGGCTGTGGCATATTCTCTCGCAGCCGTGGCTGTGCGCGCTGCTGGCGCTGTCACTGAATAGCGCCGCCTACACGACTCAGCTTTTTCACGGCGCTATGCGCGCCATTCCAGCGGGCCAGTGGGAATCCTGCTCTGCGCTGGGCATGAACCGCCAGGAGACGCTGCGTATTCTGCTGCCGTATGCGTTTAAGCGCGCCCTCTCTTCCTATTCGAATGAGGTGGTGCTGGTATTCAAAAGCACCTCGCTTGCCTACACCATCACGCTGATGGAAGTGATGGGCCACGGCCAGCTGCTTTATGGGCGGACCTATGACGTCACGGTATTTGCCGCCGCCGGGCTGATTTATCTCTGCGTGAACGGATTACTCACGCTGATGATGCGTCTGATTGAGCGCCGCGCCCTCGCCTTTGAGCGTCGGAACTGATCCCACCGGTGGCCCAGGTCACCGGAATCCCTCAGACACAGCCCTTCTTTAGCGGTTAATCAGCGAATAGCGCGCGCGTCCTGCAAGGCATAATAGCCAGGTAATATGGCCGCAAGGACGGTACGTGATGCTTAAGCTTGTTTTACTCCTTCTGCTAACCGCAATAATAAGCTGCGCCCAGGCAGCAGCCCCCCTGCGTTTTGCCTCAACCGCGAACAATCCGCCTTTCGAGTTTCTTAATAGCGAATATCAGCTGGTAGGATTTGATATCGATCTGGCGAAGGCGCTCTGCGAGCGGATGCAGCAGCAGTGTAGCTTCACCAACAATATTTTCGAACGCCTGCTGCCATCGCTCAAGTTCCGCCGCTACGACGCGGTAATCTCCGGTCTGGATATCACTGAAGAGCGGCAGAAGCTGGTCGATTTCACCAACCCGTACATTAACAACTCCGGCACGATGGTCGCGGGGAAAGGGCTGTACAATAATATCGAGCAGATGAAGGGAAAACGCGTCGGTATCGGCGCGGAAACGACCCATCAGGCCTGGCTGACTGTAACCTGGCCGGAGATCATCGCCGTCACCTATGATAACTACCAGAATGCGCTGCTGGATATGCGTAACGGCAGGCTGGACGGCATTTTCAGCGATACGGTGGCAATACAGGAGTTGCTAAAAACTAACCCGCAGCTTGCCGTAGTCGGCCAGCCGATCACTGACCAGCGCTTTTTTGGCTCAGGGCTGGGAATTGCGGTGCGTAAGGGCAATACGCAACTGCTGGATAACCTTAATAAGGCGCTTGAAAGCCTGAAGAACGACGGTACGCTGGACCAGCTTCGTCGTCGCTGGTTTGGCGCCGCTGACTAGCCCCGCCGTTTGAGAAGGGCCAGGACTTCGCTATGGGCGGTGTGCGGGAACATATCAAACAGCTGCACCTTCTCAACGGCGTAATCGCTTAGCAGGGCGATATCACTGGCTAGCGTGGCCGCATTGCAGCTTGAATAGAGAAGATAAGGCGGTGCCATGGTGGTGAGATAGTGGCAAAGCTGCGCGCCAATCCCCCGGCGCGGCGGGTTAACCAGCACCAAATCCGGTACGGCCGCTTCGCCGGTAGCAAAAGCGGTAGAGTCCAGCGCCGCAAAGCTGACCTTTTTCAACCCCATCAGCTCAGCCGAAAGCCGCGCGCAGGCGATAGCCTCTGCGGCAATCTCAATCCCGGTCAGCGACATCTCCGGCGTAGCGCAATGCAGACCAAAACCCCCGACGCCGCAAAACAGGTCCCACATGCTGCTGATACCCAGCCCCCCCACCCACTCGCGCGCCGTGGCATAGAGCCTGGCGGCGACGGCGGGGTTAGTCTGGAAGAAACTCTGCGGGCGTATCCACAGAGGAACATCGTTAAGCTGCTCGGCCAGCGTTTGGTTGTCCGTCAGCGCTATCTCCTCTTCTCCTTCGAGGATCGCCATCGGCACCGGCTGAATATTCACCGAAATGACGCTCAGCTGGGGCAACTGCCGTTGTAGCGTTGGCAGCGCGCGCTTTAGCTGCTCCAGCTTCGTCGTGGATCGCAGGACAAAACGCAGCATAAGCTGGCCGTTAAGCGTGCTTTCCGTTAGCAGAATAAATTTCAGCTCACCCCGCCTGCGGGCCACGTTATAGGGCGTCAGCCCGGCCTGAGCGATAAAGGGTTTCAGCCTGGCAAAAATGTCGCCAAAGCTCTGCGGGTACAGCGGGCAGTCGCACAAATCAACAGGCGTACCGTCAGGATGCACAATACCCAGCACCGGCCGCTCCACGCTGCCGCTTACCACCATTTTGGCTTTGTTACGAAATCCCTGCATGGCAGAGGTCGCAGGCGGCAGCCAGCTTTTTACCGGCTGACTGGCCAGCAGTTGGCTAAGCCGCTGCTGCTTCTGTTCAAGCTGTCGGGGATAAGGAATGGGCAGCCACTGGCAGGAGCGGCAGCGATCGGCGTCATAGAGAGCGCAGTGCATGATAAAATCGGTTAATCCGTAAAGCGAAAAGCGGGCGGCGATTGTAGCATCCAGCCTTTAGCGCTGGCGATAAAATTGTCGGCAGCCCGCCGGGACAAACAGCAGCAGGATCACCAGCAGGTCGGGAAGCTTTTGTGATATCAGCAGGTGGACAATTTGCAGGCTATTTTCCCCATTAATGCTGAACAATTCAGGGTAGATCCATCCCATTGAGGCGCTATACATATAGAGTACCACCACCACCTGAGCGACGGCATATCCCCAGCGCCCCCAGTTTTTTCCGCGCATCAGGGCCACCGCACAGCGCAGTTCAAAGAAAAACAGCAGCTGGCTGGCGATAAAAATCAGCGTGGAATCCCAGGCCTGAGCGCTGCGGTAAACAAAACTGGCGACCTCCGCCAGCCCCAGCTCGTGCACCTGAAGGGCCAGACTGATTAATCGGGTAGCGATAATGGCAATGCCAGCTACCAGCACCGCAACGGGCACCGACGACGGTGATGTCAGGACTGCCTTTCCCTCTCTGAACACCTCTGACATATCACTCTCCTGCCGGACGGAACCTGCGGTCCCGGAATAGTGCCTTTGCGCAAGTCTGGAGCTCCGGTAACGTTGGGCCTGAACGATCATTACGGGGTGGATAATTAATAATTACTATAATAATACGATATTTTTTAATGCTCCGACAAACAGAATAATGCTGCCTGAAACGGTTTTTCACCAGCAGCTTCGCTTTATTCAGTCCGCCAGCCATAAACTCATTACTTCTTTTCGCTGCCCGGCGCAACAGCTAATGCTTAGCGCAATAAAGGGAATAGCGCCAGTCAGAAAAGCGTTTTCCCCGCATTAACCAACGGGCTGAATAACGAAAAGAATATGACTAACGATAGGGTTATTATCAGCGCCTGGCCATATTGAAGCGCAGGTTAAATCAATAACGACTTTCTGCTTGCTGCGACCCGTTTGTTTCTTTTCGCTATTGATAATCGAATGCCAGCCAGGTGATGGCTGATGTTATTACAGAGAGGCTAAATTAACGGGGATGATGAGTTTTACCAGAGAAATATTTACGTGGCGGCTGCACGTAAAAAAACAGTGAATCCACTCTGGGGAGATTCAGCAGCGGCCTCCCTGCCGCTCGCCGCCGACGATCAATGACCGCCGCGCGCCTTCTGAATATCCTTCTGCCGCTTTTTCTCTTCGTGCGCCATAAAGCGCCAGGCGATAAAGCCAACGATGCCCACCACAAACAGGATCAGCGAAGCCAGCGCATTAATCTCCGGGTTCACGCCGCGTCGTACCGTGGCAAAAATTTGCATCGGTAGCGTAGTCGCGCCTGGGCCCGTCACAAAGCTGGATATCACCAGATCGTCCAGTGAAATCGTGAAGGCCAGCAGCCAGCCGGTGACAATCGCCGGGGCGATCATCGGAACGGTAATAACGAAAAAGACCTTCAGCGGCGGCGCGCCCAGATCCATCGCCGCCTCTTCAATCGAACGATCCAGCTCGCGCAGGCGCGCGTTGATCACCACCGCGACATAGGCGGTACAAAACGTCACATGGGCCAGCCAGATAGTCAGCATACCGCGGTCAGCAGGCCAGCCGAAGGCATTGCCCATCGCCACAAAAAGCAACAGCAAAGAGAGGCCGGTAATCACGTCCGGCATCACCAGCGGCGCAGTTAGCATAAAGGCAAAGCCGGTGGAGCCTTTAAAGCGGCCAAAACGAACGATCGCTACTGCCGCAATGGTGCCCAGTACCGATGCCGCCGTAGCCGCCAGCGCGGCAATACTCAGGCTCAGCGCCACGGCGCTTTTCATCGCATCATCATGGAACAGCACGTTATACCAGTGCAGGGAGAAGCTCTCCCACGCCGCCAGCTGGGATGAGTTAAACGAATAGATCACCAGCAGCGCCATCGGGGCGTAGAGGAAAGCAAAACCCAGCACCAGAATCGCGATGCGCCATGGGGAACGGATGGTAGGTAACGTCGTCATTTCTTCTCCCCCATCTCTTTGTTCTGATGCTTATGAAACCAGATTATCGGCAGGATCAGAATCAGCAAAATGATCACTGCCAGCGCTGAAGCTACCGGCCAGTCCCGGTTATTAAAGAACTCCTGCCAGAGGACGCGGCCAATCATAATACTGTCCGGCCCTCCTAACAGTTCCGGGATCACGTATTCGCCCACCGCAGGAATAAATACCAGCATCGAACCGGCGATAATCCCGCCTTTAGTCAGCGGCACAATCACCCTGAAAAAGGTCTTTAGTGGCCTTGCGCCCAGGTCCAGAGAGGCTTCGACCAGCGAATAATCGATGCGGGTTAAGGCGGTATAAATTGGCAGCACCATAAACGGCAGATAGCAATAAACGATGCCGATATAGACGGCCAGGTTGGTATACAGAATCGCCACCGGGTGATCGATAATCCCAGTCCACATCAGGAACCGGTTCAGGATACCGTTGTTATTCAGTATTCCCATCCACGCATAGACGCGCACCAGGAAAGAGGTCCACGAAGGGAGGATCACCAATAACAATAAAATATTACGCGTCGACGGCGAACTGTGCGCGACGGCCCATGCCAGCGGATAGCCGATCAGCAGGCAGACCACCGTTGAGATCGCCGCCACCTCCAGCGAGTGCAGATAAGCATCGATGTAAAGCGGGTCATCCGTCAGCGTCAGGTAGTTGCCAAGGTTCATCACCATGGTCAGCTCGCCGTCAGCCCAGGTCAGCAGGTCGGTGTACGGCGGAATGGCGCGCGCAATATCCGCAAAGCTGATTTTCAGAACGATTAGAAACGGCAGCAGGAACAGCAGCACCAGCCAGATATAGGGTATCGCGATCGTCAGCCTGCGCCCGTATTTCATCTGCAACCGGCCGAGAAAAGCGCTCAGCGAGCCGGGTGAACGGGTCGGCGGCTCGGTGTTTTTTGAAGATTGTTGGCTCATTACTTCCCCCGCTATACCGTCAGAACCACACAGCTGTCCGCGTCCCAGCAGAGATGCACTTCGTCTCCCCAGGTTGGCGTACCCTTGCGGAAGCGATGGGCGTTTTGCAACTGAGCGCTGATCGTCTGGCCGCTGCGCAAACGAACGTGGTAAATAGACAGATCGCCCAGATAGGCAATGTGCGCCACTTCACCCACCGCAAAATTACAGCCGTCAGCCGGCGCCTCTTCACAAAGCATCACTTTTTCAGGGCGCAGCGCGACGTGCACCGGTACGCCATCAACCACTGAGGCGTCGGAATCAACCTTCAGCGGATGGACAAGCCCCGGACTTTCGATAACCAGACCATCGGCCTGACGCTCGCGCAGTATCCCTTCGAACAGGTTCACCGAACCGATAAACTCCGCGCTGTAGCGGGTCGTCGGATGCTCGTAAATCTCTTCCGGCTCACCGATCTGCACGAATTTACCGCGGTTCATGATCGCAATACGCCCGGCCATGGTCATCGCCTCTTCCTGATCGTGGGTAACCATCACGCAGGTTGCGCCGACGCGCTCAAGAATATCGACCACTTCCAGCTGCATCCGATCGCGCAGCTTCTTATCCAGCGCGCCCATTGGCTCATCCAGCAGCAGCAGCTTAGGCCGCTTCGCCAGGCTGCGGGCCAGCGCCACACGCTGACGCTGGCCGCCAGAGAGCTGGTGCGGCTTACGTTTGGCATACTCCTGCATATGCACCAGCGTCAGCATCTCCGCCACGCGGCTGGCGATTTCGTTTTTAGGCAGGCGATCCTGCTGCAGGCCGAAGGCGATGTTCTGCTCCACAGTCATATGCGGGAACAGCGCGTAGGACTGGAACATCATGTTGATTGGGCGCTGATAAGGCGGCACATGGGAAAGGTCCTGGCCATCCAGCACTATCTGCCCGGAGGTCGGCGGTTCGAAGCCAGCCAGCATCCTCAGCAGCGTTGATTTCCCGCAGCCGGATGCGCCCAGCAGCGCAAAAATCTCACCTTTATAAATGGTCAGGTTGACATCATCTACCGCGTTCTGGCCGTCAAAAGACTTGGTCAGATTGCGGATCTCAAGCAGCGGCGTCAACGCCTTGCCAGCTTTTTGTTGCGGACGGGGGATCGCGTCGTTCACTACCATTACTCTCCGGCGCTAACTGAATACGGCGACTCAGCCATATAAAAGACAAATAGAGGCCAGTTAATGCGCCTCTGTTGCTGAATCAAAAGCGAGTCAGGCTCGTTTTTGTCAATTACTTACCACTTTTAACTTTAGTCCATGCGCGCGTGCGCACACGGTCAAGTTTTGGGTCCTGTACCTTCAGCACGAACAATTTAGCCATGGTGTCCGGCGTTGGGAAAATGCCCGGGTTATTACGGACATCGGCATCGATCAGCGGCACGGAAGCCTTGTTGCCGTTGGCATAGAACATCTTATTGGAAATGTCGGCGATGACTTTCGGCTCCATCAGATAGTTGAGGAACTGGTAGGCCTCATCAACGTTTTTGGCATCTTTAGGAATGGCCAGCATGTCGAAGAACGCCAGCGCGCCCTCTTTTGGAATGCTGTAGGCAATGTGTACGCCATTTTTCGCTTCAACCGCGCGGTTTTTCGCTTGCAGAACGTCACCAGCCCAGCCAATCGCTACGCAGGTATTGCCGTTAGCCAGATCGTTAATGTACTGCGAAGAGTGGAAGTAGCGGATGCTGGGACGTAGCTTCAGCAGCAGGTCCGTGGCGGCGCCAGAGTAATCTTTAGCATCAGAGCTGTTCGGGTCCTTGCCCAGGTAATTCAGAACGGTGGCAAAAATTTCTTCCGGCGCGTCGAGGAAGGAAACGCCGCAGCTCTTCAGTTTTTCCAGATTTTCCGGCTTCAGTACCAGATCCCAGCTGTCAACCGGCGCGTCTTTGCCCAGCACCGCTTTGACCTTATCCACGTTATAGCCGATACCGGTGGTGGCCCACAGGTAAGGAATGGCGTATTTGTTGCCCGGGTCGTGCTGATCCAGTTTTTTCAGCAGGTCTGGGTCGAGGTTTTTATAGTTAGGCAGCTTGCTCTTATCCAGCGGCTGAAACACGCCGGACTGCAACTGACGGGCGAGGAAGCTGGATGAAGGCACCACTACATCATAGCCGGTACTGCCGGCCATCAGCTTGCCCTCCAGCACTTCATTGGAGTCAAACACGTCGTAAACCACTTTGATACCGGTTTGCTTTTCGAAATTCGGCACGGTATCCGGGGAGATATAGTCTGACCAGTTATAAACATGCAGCGTCTTATCAGCAGCCCCTGCGCCGACGGAAACCGCCATCAGCACGCCAGCAACTACACCTGACAACCATTTTTTACGTGGGGTGAACATGTTTTCCATTCTCCTGAACAGGGATAATTACAGCCTGAGGCAAAGCCACCTACAACCGGCCAGTTATAGCTCTACAATGAATGATTATTCACCGTGCTGTTAAATAGAAAAAACCTATACATGTAACGACGTTGCATGAGAAATGCAGCTTCGCAAGAATAGCCCCCCCGCTTCCCCCAGGCCAGCCCCCGGCGTAAAAAACGCCTTTTATCGATTTTTAATGCCTGTTTCCTCTATGTGATACGCCAAAGACGGCATAAACGGCGACAAATATCTGGCATATCCGGGTAAAAAGCAGAATAAAAAATGGTTATTTCGCGCTTTAAACTGGGGAATGTAGCAACCGGTCAGCGCGACTGAATAAATAATCAGCGGATGAGTGGGCCCATCAGCGATTGACCCGGCATAAACAGGAGGTTTTTAATGCAGTAATGAGTGGGAGGAGACAACCTCGGTACGGTCATCTTCTTCGCCCGGCACCAGTAGATGGTTAGCGAACGCTTCGAGCACCACCATGGAGATCTGCTCTTCGCTTTGCTTCATAAAGTGGACGAACTGCCCGTAGGTCAAGCCTGCGCTGGCGCTAAGCGACTGACAGACGATCAGCTTTGGCAAATTATCATCCTGGATATCGACAAAGGCTTTCACGGTCAGCGAGCTGGCGTTGATCTGCGAAAGATCGCCTACCAGCGGGATCAGCGCCGTTGGCTTGACCTCGGCCAGGGCAGAAAACAGAATAACGTTATCGACCAGATCGAGCTTGGCATCGAACACCCCGTCGAAATTTTGCATATGCGGCAGGTGAAGCGCCTGACAAGAGTCGCACTCAAACCAGGTGATGCTTTGCTGATCCAGCCAACGTCGTATTACGTCAATATCTGGAACGACGAGTGAATCCATGTACTTTTCTCTTACCGCCTTAAAATTGCGCCCTAGCTTACGGAAAAATCCGCTTGAACACCACGATTGTGACAGAAATAAGCCACTATCCGCCGGTTTTCAGACAGAAGCCGGGGTGGGCCTGCTCTTCTATCCAGCCGATCATCATGGCCGCGATATCCAAACCGGTTGTTTTTTCAATCCCTTCTAAGCCTGGGGAGGCATTCACCTCCATCACCAGCGGGCCACGCCTGGCACGGAGGATATCCACCCCGGCGACGTCCAGTCCCAGCGTAGCGGCGGCGCTTATCGCCATTTCGCGCTCTCTTCCGGTGATCTCCACGCAGCGCGCCGTGCCGCCACGGTGCAGATTGGAGCGAAAATCCCCTTCTTTAGCTTCGCGCTCTATCGCAGCCACCACTTCGCCGCCAATAACCAGGCAGCGAATGTCGCGCCCGTGGGCTTCTTTAATAAATTCCTGTACCAGAATGTGCGCGTTCAGCCCGCGAAAAGCATCGATCACGCTTTCTGCCGCCTGACGCGTCTCCGCCAGCACCACGCCAATTCCCTGCGTTCCCTCCACCAGCTTCACCACCAGCGGTGCGCCGCCTACCATTTTAATCAGATCGCTGGTGTCATCAGGCGAATGGGCAAACCCTGTCACCGGCATATCAATGCCCTGGCGGGCCAGCAGTTGAAGGGAGCGCAGCTTGTCACGCGCGCGGGTGATCGCTACCGACTCATTCAGCGGATAGCTGCCGCAAACCTCAAACTGGCGCAGCACGGCGGTGCCGTAGAAGGTAATCGCCGAGCCAATACGCGGGATAACGGCGTCGAAATGCCCCAGCTGTTCACCACGGTAGTGAATGGCCGAGGAGCCAGGGTTGATATTCATGTAGCAGGAGAGCGGATCGATAACCTCAACGCTGTGGCCGCGTTCACGCGCAGCCTCAAGCAGGCGTTTGCAAGAGTAAAGCGAGCCATCTCGGGAAAGAATCGCTATTTTCACCAGTTGCCTCCGGGGAGCTTAACGCGTTGCCCAACCCTGCCGATGCAGGTAATCCAGCATAAACGGGCGGTTCTCTTTGATGATGGTTTTCTGGATATGTTCGCTCCAGCTCTCACGGCGCGGATTGCTCTCCCGTGAGAGATAGTATTCCACCTGCTCGCCGTCGTAGGTCGCCAGCACCTCGGGGTCGATCGGCTGATAGCGGTTTTCATGCACCAGCATCGCGGCAGGCATCCTTGGTTTATGCTGCGGAGACTGCGCAGGCCAGCCGAGGCACAGGCCAAACAGCGGCAGAACGTAGTGTGGCAGGCCCAGCAACTCGGTGACCTCAGCAATACCGTTGCGAATGCCGCCAATAAATACGCCGCCCAGCCCAAGGGATTCCGCCGCGATCATCGCATTTTGCCCCATCAGCGCGGTGTCCACACAGCCTAACAGCAGCTGCTCCGCCAGGCCCAGTTGGGCCTCAGGACAAATTTGCAGATGGCGATTGAAGTCGGCGCAGAACACCCAGAATTCAGCGGCTTTCCCTACGTACTGCTGTCCACCGCTCAGCTCAACCAGCCGGTCGCGAACGGCCCGATCGGTGATGCGGATAATTGAAGAACATTGCAGGAAGCTGGAGCTGGATGCTGACTGAGCGGCGGCCAGAATAGCTTCACGCTGCGCTTCCTCAATCGGCTTCTCGGTAAAAGCCCGAATAGATCGGTGCGAGCGCAGTAGCTCAATGGTCGGCGTCATGCTTTTCTCCTGGAGTAGTTGGGTCTGGCTTTGCGTTAAAAAGTTCCGGCGCCATCGCTTTGGCCGTGCGCCACATCAGCAGCAGCGCGGCAGGAAGCATCAGCGCAATCCCGGCGAAAATCATAAATGTCGCGGCCAGCGGGCCGGAAAAAGGCGCCGGTAAGGGTAGCATTCGATGTAGCGTGAAGTAAGAGAGCAGCAGCAATATTCCCCCCAGTCCTTCCAGCACCAGTACAAACCTGGGCATACGACTAAAAGCACGCATGGTGTATCTCCTCTCTGGGGGTTGCTCTATCCTGCCAGCCGTTATTAAAGCCTAAGCTGACAGATTTTGCATAGCCTGTGCGAATCGGACCAACAGGTAATTCCTTCTTCCCTTCGCGGAACGAAGCGGGCATGATAATCGCCATTAATTGATGAATTGTGATATACATCACACAAATATCGACCTTTGAGGAGAAACCTATGTTTGCAGTGATTTTTGGACGTCCTGGCTGTCCTTACTGTGTCCGTGCGAAAGAGCTGGCCGAAAAGCTGACCGAAGAGCGTGATGACTTCGACTTCCGCTACGTGGACATTCACGCAGAAGGCATCACCAAAGCCGATCTGGAAAAAACCGTCGGCAAGCCGGTTGAAACTGTGCCGCAGATCTTCCTTGATGAGAACCACATTGGCGGCTGCACCGATTTTGAAGCCTACGCCAAAGAGAACCTGGGCCTGTTCCAGTAATGCTTCTCTGCCACTGGCTTTAACGGGCCTGGCTGGCGGCGGATAAAAAAAGGTCGATAGTTGCTATCGACCTTTTTAAATGCCTTGACCCGTCCTAAATAGCG
>NZ_JRUQ01000028.1 GCF_000773975.1 Erwinia typographi | reverse complement strand
GATTCAGGGGGCCAGTCTAAACACACCGGCGTATCTGGTCGCTTTAAAAGATAGCGGGCTCAAACCCATAGCCGAATCTTTGCAGGGTAAGCGTGTGGGGGTACAGCAGGGCTCTGTATTCGAAGCCTATGCGAAGAAACACTGGCAATCACAAGGCGTGGAACTTGTTTCCTATCCAAGTGCAGAGGCAGTTTACGCGGATTTGGTCGTTGGCCGTCTGGACGCGACTCTGGACGATGCGACGGTGGTGACCACAGCGTTACTTAACAAACCCCAGGGGAAGAATTTCAGCCTGATCGAACCGCAGGTAAAAGATGATGCCATTTTTGGCCCTGGCACCGGTATCGGCATTGCGAAGCAAGATGTTGAGCTGCTGGAACAGCTCAACGGTGCGATTAAGGCAATACGTAGTGAGGGTACCTACGATCGGCTGGCTAAAAAATATTTCAATTTCAATGTGTACGGTGAGTAATTTATGAATACTTCAGCAATTATTTCCTCTCTTATCGAACAGCGCTTCCTCCCGCAGGGTGGACTGAGTCAGGTGTTCCTTGTGGCCTGCGGCGGGTCTCTGGTGGATATGTATCCGGCAAATTATTTTCTCAATAGTGAGTCGGCTACTTTGCACAGCTATATGATGACCGCAAACGAGTTTGTTCACGCCGCGCCAAAGACACTGGGGCCCCAATCGCTGACGATTGTTTGCTCGCACGGAGGAAATACCCCTGAGTCTGTCGCAGCAGCCCAACTGGCCCAACGTCGGGGCAGCGTCACTGTGACGTTGACGCACAATGAAAATGCAGATCTTATCGGCTTTTCTGACAGTAATTTGCTTTATGCCTGGGGAGATGACAGCAAGGTTATAAATAATCCGATGGCGATTATTTTGAGTCTGTGTGTTGAAGCCTTGCATCAGACTGAGGGGTATGAAGGGTATGCCGATTTCCGGGCAGGAATGGAGCAGATTGATGGGATTGTCTCCCGGGCCCGACGTCAGGTGCAGGCGCGCAGCGCAGCGTTTGCTGAGCGCTACGCGGAAGAATCACTTTTTTATATTCTCTCCAGTGGCGCTTCCTACGGACATGCTTATGGTTTTGCCATATGTTCATTAATGGAGATGCAGTGGCTCAATGCGGCATCAATTCATAGTGGCGAATTTTTCCATGGTCCGTTTGAAGTGACTGATTCAAATACCCCCTGGATTCTGCTGATGAACGAAGGCCGTACCAGGGGACTTGATGAAAGAGTTCGCGATTTCCTTCGACAGTACGGAAATAAGGTGGAAATTGTTGATGCGAAGGAGCTGGGGCTTGGTGTCGTATCGACCAGCGTGGTGGAGTATTTTAATCCCGTTCTCTTCTACAGTGTTATGTGCGAATACCGCGCTGCATTAGCCAGAATACGTCAACATCCGTTGGAAACCCGGCGATATATGGGACAGGTAGCTTATTAGGAGATGGCAGAATGAGAGTACTTGGCCTGGGTGATAACGTTATTGACCGGTATACCCATACAGGTATCGGTTATCCCGGCGGGAACGCGCTTAACTTCAGCGTGTACGCCCGGTTATTATCTGCGAATGCAGCGTATCTTGGCGTTTTTGGCGACGATAGCGCGGCAGGACATATTCGCCACGTACTGGAAGCAAGGGAGATCGATACCTCTCATTGTCTGGTAGTACCTGGTGAAAATGGTTATGCCAATCTGACCATTGAGCATGGGGAACGGCGGTTTATTAACTCTAATGCCGGGGGGATTCGCCAGACGACGTCTATGGATTTTATCTTAGATGATATGCCCTGGCTAAGTCAGTTTTCGCTGATACATACCAGTGCTTATAGCTACGTCGATGAGCTGTTACCCGGGCTTGGAAGGCTACCAGGCCGTTTGTCATATGATTTTTCAGATGATTTTGAAGTCGAAAAGATAGGTCATTTATGTCGTTGGTTAGACTATGGCTTTTTCTCCTGTGCCGAACGGAGTATGAAAGAAACGCGCGAGGTGCTGGAAATTGCCTGGAATGCGGGATGTCGTCATGCTGTTGCCACACGTGGGGCTGAGGGGGCGTTGCTTTTCAATGGCAGTGCATGGATGAGTCAGTCGCCGGAAATTATCACCCCGATAGACACGCTTGGGGCAGGCGATGCTTTTATAACGGCATTTTTGTTGGCACATATTGAAGGTAACACGCTGCCCCTGAGCTTGCGTCAGGCCTCTCTTTTTGCAGCAGAAGTTTGTTTAATTGAAGGCGCTTTTGGCGAGGGTAGACCTTACTAATACTAATGTTGCATGGCATCGTAGATTAGCCGCTACATTGCCATACACATTTATCACTTATCCCATTACTGGCTCGCTGCTGCAGATATTCCCATTGCGATGGCGTAGCGGAAAAGCTGATTGCAGTTCTGTCTGATTGATTCAGGTAGCATTGAGGTCAGCAGAAATCGTAACGTTCGAAAGCGGCGTATGACAGTAATTATATTTGAGTTTTGTGTGGGTTGGGAGACGTACATTGAAGTGAAAGTGGTGCCCGGACTCGGAATCGAACCAAGGACACGGGGATTTTCAATCCCCTGCTCTACCGACTGAGCTATCCGGGCAACGGGGCGCATTAAACCGTAAAGGCCGTCTTCCGTCAACGGCTTTGTCACAAAAATCCGCTAAACTACGGCTGACTGGCTGCTTTTCAGCCATTCAGCGTGGATTTTGCTCAGCTCAACGCGCCATTTTTACGGCAAAGCGCAATGCTTAACACGTCTTCCGCCAGCGTGCGGGCAGTCACTACCTCCTGCACATTGCGTTTCACCAGCAGGCGGCTCAGGCAGCCTTCAAGGATTAGCTCCATCTGATGAGCAACCAGCGTCGGATTATCGGTTTCCAGCGAGATCAACAGATCGTGGGTATATTGCCAGGATGCCCGTTTTTGCAGCTCCGCAACCTGATGAACAGGGTGGTCCGGCTGGGGATAAAAACTGCATGCGGCAATAAACAGGCAGCCCGGATAGCGATTATTTTTCACCGCATCTTCCAGCACCTGATAGCGCGCCAGCAGCTTCTGCTCGGCGTTTAGCGTGTCATCCAGCAGCAGTTTTCGCCGCCAGATATCAATCTGCTGGCTGTGGTAGCGCAGGGCGTCATACAACAGCGCCTCGCGGTCTGGCCAGAAGCGTTGCAGATCCTCTTCCCGACAGTCCGCCGCCTGCGCCATTACGGCGAAGGAGGTGGAGGCCGCCAGGCCTTTTTGCTCGAGTACGTTCAGCGCATGTTCGAGTACCTGTTCACGTTGCAAGTGACTCTCCTCCTGGGGCCCGCTCCCCGGCTCTGCACCGGGAAATCTCCCCCCTAGTGTCGTTTACTGCGCCAGTTTCTGCAAATGCTGCTGAAACGCGGTGGCATCCATAAAGCCGGTAACGCGTGAGCCTGGGATCTCTTTACCGTGCGCATCAAAGAACAGGATGGTCGGCAGTCCCAGAACCTGGAGCTGCTTCAGCAGCACGCTGTCCTGGGCACTGTTGGCCGTTACGTCGGCCTGTAGCAGCTGCGTGTTGTTCAGCGCGCTTTGCACCTGCGGCTGGCTGAAGGTGTATTTCTCAAATTCTTTACAGGCCACGCACCAGTCGGCGTACAGGTCGAGCATGGTGATACGCCCCTGGCCGTTCTGCAGCGCGTTATTGAGTTGGCCGACATCGCTGATGCGGGAGAAATTCAGATGAGCAGCTTCGCTAGTCTGGGCGGCAGAGCCAAATGCCCAGTCCTGTAGGGGACGAGCGGCAACCAGCGCAGCGGCCAGCATCAGGATCTGCGCCAGCCGCTGCCAGCCATTAGCGGCTTTGAGGCTAATAAAGGCCCAGCCAAAGAAGGCCACACCCAGCAGGCTCCACAGGCGCAGCCCCCAAAGATCGCCCACCACGCGCTCCAGCAGGAATACCGGCAGGGCGAGGATCACGAAGCCAAACCCCTCTTTAACCGTTTGCATCCAGGCGCCGCTTTTCGGCAGCAGGCGGTTGCCAAACAGCGTGACGGCAATCAGCGGTAGTCCCATACCCAACGCGTACAGATAGAGCGTACCGGCTCCGGCCAGCATATTTCCGCTTTGGGCGATATAAAGCAGGATCGCGCTGAGCGGTGCGGTAGTGCAGGGAGAGCAGATAAGACCAGCCAGCGCGCCCATTAAAAATACGCCCGTCAGCGAGCCGCCCTGCTGGCGGTTGCTCCACAGCGTCAGCCGCGTTTGCAGCGAAGAGGGGAGTTGCAGGGTGAACAGGCCGAACATCGACAGCGACAGCAGAATAAACAGGACCGACAGACCAATCAGGATCGCTGGCGCCTGCAAGGCGGCCTGGAAACGCAGGCCAGCGGCGGCAACAATCACGCCCATTACCGTGTAGGTCAGCGCCATCCCCTGCACGTAGACCATCGCCAGCGCGAAAAGACGGCCAGCTGAATAGTGACGGTTGCCGCCGAGGATAATCCCGGAGATCAGCGGGTACATCGGCAGAACGCACGGCGTAAAGGCCACGCCAATGCCGATCAGTAGCGCCCAGAATGGAGAAAAAGGTCGGCTTTCACTCGGTGAGGTCTGTGCAACGATCGGGGCGGCTGTTCCGACTGGGGCGGCCGCCAGGCTCCCCGCAGCCACTTCATTGAGTGGAACGCTGCGAGTCTCGGGCGGATAGCAGAATCCGGCGGCGGCGCAGCCCTGGTAAGTGACGGTGAGCGTTGCCCCTTTATTCGCCTGTTGCAGGGGTAAGGGCAGCGTCAGGCTGTCGGGATAAATTTCAGTTTTGCCATAAAACTCATCTTCATGAGGATGGCCCGCTGGCAAGGTCCAGTCGGCCAGCGTTGCGCCCTGGGCGGAAATCTTGATCTGCTGGCGGTAGAGGTAATAACCCGGCTTAACCTGCCAGCTCAGCGTCAGCCTGTTGGCCTGCTGGGTAAAGTCAAAAGCAAACGCCTGGTCAACGGTGACGAAATGGCTGTCGTTCTTTGGCCCAAAAAGCGACGCGGAGGCGCTGAGGCTGAACAGAGCAGTAAAAAGGATAAAAAACAATGTGGTCAAACGATTAGCCATAACGGGTTCCATGTTGGGCTGAGTCCGGCAGCGGGGAGAGCCCCGGCACGGCTCTGACTGAGCCTGGAGGGTAATCCTCAGGTGCTGAGACGACTATATCATGACCTGGCGAAACGGAGTTTTTCAGGATGTAAACGGCGAAGCGAGGGCGGAAGATTTTCCGCCCTTCAAACTGGTCTGCCAGTGCCCGGCCGTCGACTAAAGAATCAGATTGCCAATGAGAAAGCCGAACAGCACCGACAGAATAATCGCCAGCGTGCCGGGAAGGATAAATGAGTGGTTAAAAACATATTTGCCAATCCGGGTTGAGCCCGTATCGTCCATCTCTACAGCGGCAAGCAGCGTCGGGTAAGTGGGCAGCACAAACAGCGCGGAGACAGCGGCGAAAGAGGCAACGGCGGCGATCGGCGACACGCCAAGCATCAGGGCCGCTGGCATGAGCGCCTTGGTGGTGGCTGCCTGGGAATAGAGTAGCGTGGAGGCGAAAAACAGGATCACCGCCAGCATCCATGGGAAATCCGTCAGTAACTGTCCCGCAACCTGCTGGATCTCGCCGATATAGGCTTTTACAAAGGTATCGCCAAGCCATGCCACGCCCATCACGCAAATACAGGCGCTCATACCGGATTTAAACGTGCTGGCCGACAGAATTCTGGCAGTATCTACTTTACAGGTGAAGCAAATCAGCGTGGCTACGGTCAGCATAAACACCACGATAGCTTCATTACGCGGCAGCACCGGGTTGGCGATCAGGCCCACGGCATCGCTAATGGCGGTGGCATACAGCACCACTGCCACAATCCCCAGCAGGAACAGCAGCACCGACAGTTTTGCGCCGGGCTTCTCTTCAAATACGCTGGCTCCGCGCAGCACGGTTTCCCCGTTGGTGAGGCGCTGCTGATAGATCGCATCTTCCTTTAGTTCTTTGCCGAGGAAATTAGTCACCAGCGCCGCGAGGAAAATAGCGATCATCGTCGACGGGATCGTCACGGCCAGCAGCGCCAGGTAGCTGACGCCTTTAGGTTCCAGAATCCCGGCCAGAAAAACCACCGCCGCAGAAATCGGCGAGGCGGTAATGGCAATTTGTGAAGCCACCACCGCAATCGATAACGGGCGGGAAGGGCGTACGCCCTGTTCTTTAGCCACTTCGGCGATCACCGGCAGGGTCGAAAAGGCCGTGTGTCCGGTACCTGCCAGCAGGGTCATAAAATAGGTCACCAGCGGGGCGAGGAAGGTAATGTAGCGCGGGTGTTTCCTCAGCAGGCGCTCGGCCAGGCTGACCAGATAATCCATCCCGCCCGCGACCTGCATTGCGGCAATAGCGGCAATAACGCCCATGATAATTTCAATCACGTCAAACGGGATCGCACCCGGCTTGATTTGGAATCCCAGGGTGAGGATCAGCATCCCCAGGCCACCGGCAAAGCCGATGCCAATGCCGCCCATCCGCGCGCCCAGATAAATCGCCAGCAGGACGACTATTAGCTCTGGTACCATCATGATCGACTCCTTGTTTCTTTTAATAACTAAACGTTAATAATTTGTAGGGTGTGCCATAAAAAAAGGCACGTCGTTCTGCGAACGTACGTGCCCTTGAAGGTCATCTGTTTGAACGATTACTGTTCATTTTCGTCGGTATAGCGTTTGGCCTTATAGACCGGGAACATCAGGTTCTGCGTCGAGAAAATGTCATCCAGCTGCGCTTCGGTCAGCAGCCCGCGTTCCAGCACCACTTCACGCACGCTCTTGCCCGTTTCCGCACAAATCTTACCGACGATATCGCCGTTATGGTGGCCAATGTACGGGTTGAGATAGGTGACAATGCCGATGGAGTTGAAGACATAGGCTTCACAGACCGCCTTATTGGCGGTGATACCGTTAACGCATTTTTCCAGCAGATTTGAACAGGCATTGGTCAGAATGTGTACCGATTCGAACAGCGCCTGGCCGATCACCGGCTCCATCACGTTAAGCTGAAGTTGGCCCGCTTCGGAGGCCATCGTAACCGTGACATCGTTGCCAATCACCTTGAAGCAAACCTGATTCACCACCTCGGGCACCACCGGGTTTACCTTGGCAGGCATGATCGAGGAACCCGCCTGGAGTTCAGGGAGGTTGATCTCGTTCAGCCCCGCGCGCGGGCCGGAAGAGAGCAGGCGCAGGTCGTTACAGATTTTAGAAAGCTTCACCGCGAGGCGCTTCAGCGCGCTGTGCACCATAACGTAGGCGCCGCAGTCTGAGGTCGCTTCGATAAGATCTTCAGCAGGCACGCAGGGCAGGTTGCTGACCTCAGCCAGTCTGCGCACGGCCAGCGCCTGATAGCCGTCCGGGGTGTTCAGGCGAGTCCCGATGGCGGTGGCGCCCAAATTCACTTCCAGCAGCAGCTCGCCGGTGCGCAGCAGGTTTTTGATCTCTTCGTTCAGCAGCACGCTAAAAGCCTGGAATTCCTGCCCCAGCGTCATGGGCACCGCATCCTGTAGCTGGGTACGCCCCATTTTCAGAATAGTGTTAAATTCGGCGGCCTTGCGCCTGAACCCTTCGCTCAACTGCCCGATCGCATCCAGCAATTTTAAAATTGAGGTGTAAACGGCAATACGAAAACCGGTGGGATAGGCGTCGTTGGTCGACTGGCACTTGTTGACGTGATCGTTGGGATTGAGGAACTGATATTCGCCTTTTTGGTGCCCCATCAGCTCGAGACCGATGTTGGCCAGCACTTCGTTGGTATTCATGTTGACCGAGGTGCCGGCGCCGCCCTGATAAACATCAATCGGGAACTGGTCCATGCATTTGCCGTTGTTCAGGACTTCGTCACAGGCCTGAATAATCGCGTTAGCCACGTCGCGTGGAATGGTCTGTAGCTCCTTATTAGCCATGGCTGCCGCTTTCTTGACCATCACCATGCCGCGGACAAACTCCGGGATATCGCTAATCTTACTGTTGCTGATGTAAAAATTTTCAATCGCACGCAGAGTATGGACACCGTAATAAGCCTCTGCCGGGACTTCGCGCATACCTAGCAGGTCTTCTTCGATACGAATGTTATTAACCATTGAGAACCTTCTTGAAATCCATTGGGTCTGGGGTGTCACAATCAAAGCGATCGTTGGTCGTGAAGCATTTCTGCCGACATTTTATCCATTTGCCGTAGGCAGAGCACGATCATATTCTATTGGTGGCGAAATGCCTGAATAGGGATCACTGAAATTGCGTTCATTTTCATACATCTTTGACACAGTGTGATACCAGTCACACATTAAACACCAACAGGAATTTCGTATTAGGGTAGTTGAAAAACGTACGTCGGATGCCCATTTCAATAGCCTGCGATCGTGAAGATCCCTTTTATCGCCGTGACGCCTGAGGCGGGATGGCCCTGGCAGACAGGAGACTGCGATGCGTTGGTTGCCTTTTTTAGTGCTATTTATACTGGCCTGGATTGAGATTTCTATTTTCATCCAGGTTGCCCACGTAATGGGCGTTCTGCTTACGCTGCTGCTGGTGGTGTTCAGCTCCTGTATCGGTATCTCGCTGGTGAAAAACCAGGGGATGAAAAACTTTATGCTGATGCAGCAAAAACTGGCGGCGGGCGAGAGCCCCGCAGCGGAGATGATTAAAAGTGTTTCGCTGATTCTGGCCGGCTTCCTGCTACTGCTGCCGGGCTTCTTTACCGATTTCCTCGGCCTGCTGCTGCTGCTGCCGCCGGTGCAAAAGCATCTGACCCTGAAGCTGATGCCGCATCTGAAAGTCTGGCGCGGCGCGGGCGCAGGCCCAGACAGCGGCTTTACGGTTGACGGCGAGTATGAGCGCAAGGACAGCAAGCTGATTGAGCACGACGACTCTGACGATCGTCGTTAACTGAGAAAAGGCGGGAAATCCCGCCTTTTGCTTTTCTGAGCCACGGATTGCCTGTTATTTGTGCAGTTGTGACGCAGAAGAAAAATTTTTTATTTTTCCCCCTTGAAAGCCCCTCTGTCAGGCCCTATCTCTTCCGTCACGAGGCCGGTGCCAGTGAGGCCCGGCGGTCATCCCAAAACCTGATTGGACTTCTCAAAGGAGAGTTATCAATGAAAATTCGTCCATTGCACGACCGTGTGATCGTCAAGCGTAAAGAAGTGGAATCCAAATCAGCTGGTGGCATCGTGCTGACCGGCTCTGCTGCGGGTAAATCTACCCGTGGTGAAGTTCTGGCCGTTGGTAATGGCCGTATCCTGGAAAGCGGCGAAGTGAAACCGCTGGACGTGAAAGTGGGCGATGTGGTCATTTTCAGCGAAGGCTACGGTGCGAAAACGGAGAAAATCGACAATCAGGAAGTGCTGATCATCTCTGAAAGCGACATTCTGGCAATTGTTGAAGCGTAATTACGCGTAACTCACTGAACGAAACGAATTTAAGGGATATTAAAGATGGCAGCTAAAGACGTAAAATTCGGTAACGACGCACGCGTGAAAATGCTACGTGGCGTTAACGTACTGGCAGATGCAGTAAAAGTTACCCTGGGCCCGAAAGGCCGTAACGTGGTTCTGGATAAATCTTTTGGTGCACCGACCATCACTAAAGATGGTGTTTCTGTTGCCCGTGAAATCGAACTGGAAGACAAGTTCGAAAACATGGGTGCTCAGATGGTGAAAGAAGTAGCCTCAAAAGCGAACGACGCTGCGGGCGACGGCACCACCACCGCAACCGTTCTGGCCCAGTCTATCGTTAATGAAGGTCTGAAAGCCGTAGCTGCGGGCATGAACCCAATGGATCTGAAGCGCGGGATCGATAAAGCGGTTATCCAGGCGGTTGAAGAACTGAAAAAACTTTCCGTTCCTTGCTCCGACTCTAAAGCTATCGCTCAGGTTGGCACCATCTCCGCTAACTCTGATGAAACTGTGGGTACCCTGATTGCTCAGGCGATGGAGAAAGTGGGCAAAGAAGGCGTTATCACCGTTGAAGAAGGCACCGGTCTGCAGGACGAGCTGGACGTGGTTGAAGGTATGCAGTTTGACCGTGGCTACCTGTCCCCGTACTTCATCAACAAGCCAGAAACTGGCGCAGTAGAGCTGGAAACCCCGTTCATCCTGCTGGCTGACAAAAAAATCTCCAACATCCGCGAAATGCTGCCAGTGCTGGAAGCCGTTGCTAAAGCTGGCAAACCGCTGCTGATCGTGGCAGAAGATGTTGAAGGCGAAGCGCTGGCGACGCTGGTGGTGAACACCATGCGCGGCATCGTTAAAGTGGCTGCCGTTAAGGCACCAGGCTTCGGCGACCGTCGTAAAGCTATGCTGCAGGACATCGCCGTGCTGACTGGCGGTACCGTTATCTCTGAAGAGATCGGTATGGAGCTGGAAAAAGCGACGCTGGAAGACCTGGGCCAGGCAAAACGCGTGGTCATCAACAAAGACACCACCATCATCATTGATGGCGTGGGCGAAGAAGCCACTATCTCTGGCCGCGTGACTCAGATCCGTCAGCAGATTGAAGAAGCGACTTCTGATTACGATCGTGAAAAACTGCAGGAGCGCGTAGCGAAACTGGCAGGCGGCGTAGCCGTTCTGAAAGTGGGCGCGGCAACTGAAGTTGAAATGAAAGAGAAGAAAGCGCGCGTTGAAGATGCCCTGCACGCTACCCGTGCTGCGGTTGAAGAAGGCGTGGTTGCTGGTGGTGGCGTTGCGCTGGTGCGCGTTGCCGCTGTACTGGCAGGACTGACCGGTCAGAACGAAGACCAGAATGTCGGCATTAAAGTTGCGCTGCGCGCGATGGAATCACCACTGCGTCAGATCGTTTCTAACGCCGGCGAAGAGCCTTCTGTGGTGACTAACAACGTGAAAGCAGGCGAAGGTAACTACGGTTACAACGCGCAGACTGAAGAATACGGCAACATGATCGACTTCGGTATCCTGGACCCAACCAAAGTGACCCGTTCTGCTCTGCAGTACGCGGCTTCCGTTGCGGGCCTGATGATCACCACCGAGTGCATGGTGACCGACCTGCCTAAAGCCGACGCGCCTGATTTAGGTGCTGGCGGCGGCATGGGTGGTATGGGCGGTATGGGCGGCATGATGTAATCGCCCCGCTGCTGTACAAAAGCCCCGTCAGAAATGACGGGGCTTTTTACATTCTGTCAGAAGCCTGCGCGGATACCCAGGCTGGCATTGACCGGAGATTCACTGTGGCGACCCTGTTGGTAGCTGACGTCAGCAAAGACGGATGTTTCTTTGGTTAACGCGATGTCAATACCGGCGCCGTAGCGGCCTGTCGTACCAGAAACGTTGTTATTGAACGTCCACTTATCGTTGATGCTCACCGCGTTATCTTTTTCAAACTCCTGTATCACGCTGGCTTTCAGCCAGGGATTCAGAACCACCTTTCCTGCGGTGAGTTTTTTACCGGCATGGATGCCTGTCTCACCCTGAAGAGAGCGAATATTGCCGATATTTGCCTTCATTCCATTATTTAAGCTGATTTTTTTATCGCCCGCCTGGAAAGTGCTTATTCTGGCAAAAGGTTCCAGCCAGAAATTGTTGCTCAGGCTTTGGTGCCAACCAGCTTCCAGCGCGCCGCCTAAGCCAGTCTGGCTATAGCTGGCGTTGACTATCGTCCGGTCGCTCATCAGCGTATTTAAGGTATTACTGAAGTGGTTAGTTTTGATAGCCGCATCAACATATAGCCCGCCGGGGTTAAACCAGCTGCCGTAAAGGCCAATGCTATAGCTGGCAATATGGCTCTCTCCGCCACGGGCATTGTGTATTTTATTGTCCGTATAGGAAGTGAAGCCACCCAGCAGAAGCTGCCCATTCGTCAGGGAAACAGCCTTATCTCCCCCGACCTCAATACCGTTTTGCCCAAGATTGTAAGCGGCGCTCAGGCTGGAGTTAATGTGGGAGGTGTTATTCAGGTAGCGTGCCCAGACACCACCATTACGCTGAGGGATTTGGGCAATATCGCCTTTACGCTGCCGCAGATTTTGCAATTCATTATTGAAGATATAAGCAGGCGCTGAGGCCATATTCAGAATCGCATCGGTTGAGGGAGATGTCGTTGGGCCTGATGGCTGGCTTCCCGTCTCACCGTTATTGCCGTTCTCATTGTCATTCTCGTGCGGTGGTTGAGTACCGGTGCCCAGATACCAGTTATTGCCGTCCTTCATCAGCTCATACTGCCAGACGCCCGCGTCAACCTTACCGCCTTCCACCATAAAAAGAGCCGTACCTCCGCCGGTCTGCACAACGTTCAGCCGGTCGTTGGCATTGGTCGGCTCACTCCCGCTATTAGCAATCCTCAGGCCAAATACGCCCGTCGCTTCACCGTTTACTTTTAACAGATCGCCCTGCATATTCTGTAGATTGGTATTCATGGCAAATACCCCTGCGCCCAGCAAACTCTCTGTGCTTAAGGTGTGATAACTGCCTGCGGCTGGCGAAGCCATCGACACGACGCCACCGGTCAGCGTCAGATTGCCGACATGATTATCTCCTGTCTGAAACCAGATAGCGTCACGACTGATTTCCAACCCGGATACGCCGGATATTTGGCCTTTTAGCCTCGCCTGACTGGAGAGCAGCACTGTAACCGAGCTGGTATCGTCGGCAATAATATCCCCCTGAGCATGAATATTTTGCAGTGCCAGATCGACATTACTGTTATTCGTCGCCTCCAGTAAAATATTCTGCTGACTTAACAGCGAAGGCTGAGGAGAGGCAAGAATTAATCCAGTGTTGGCCAGGGTAATAACCACATCTTTTGCGCCGTCGACATTAAATACCGCTTCATCAGAATATATTTTGGAATTCACCACCATCAGTTCAGTGGCGGTGTCTCCTGAAATAGCCACACCCGTGTTTTGACTGTCAATGCGTGAGCCGTTGTGGAGTTGTACTTTACCGCCCTGAATATTTAATGCGCCGCAGCTGTGGCTAAAGCAGGTATAGCCTTGCCCATCATTTTTTGTCGTTAACCGGGTGTTCGAAATGTTAACGTTAAAATTCTTCGCTTCCAGCGCGGCAGAGTAATGACTGTTGAGTATTGAGTCGGTAATCGTTAACGTGTCGGGCGAGTGCGTCGTCGAAAGCTGGGTGTTTATGGCATGAACGGCGGTGCCGGCACTGTTAATGTTCGAGTTTTTTATTACAACATCTGGCGTGTTGCTGACGCTCAGCCCAATAGCTCCCACTACGTCGGCAGCTAATCCCCCCGTGATAATGTCCACATTCTGAAGCAGCAGACTTTCAGCGTTTTGCGCTATCAGCGTGGTAAATTTGTTGCTGACAAGCGTAGAGTCCATGACCATCATTTGGCCGCTGCTGTTGGTCAGCGTGGTCATGTTGCCAGAATCAAGCGTTGAATCTTTAATCAGGATCAGCCGCCCGTCATTACCCGTGCCTGAGTTGATGTGGCCTTGAATATGCGAGCCGTTGATAATGATATCGCCAACCCCAGCACCAGCTGCGGCGCGAATACTGCCGTTATAGGCGCTATTATAAATACCAATCTGACCATTATTGCTGGTCAGGGCGCCGTTGAAAGTGGCGCCGTTTTGCAACAGGAGCGAAGCGTTGGTAATAGTATGTGTGGTTGCCGGATAGGTATCAGCACCTGCGGTTACGCCCGACACGGTGAGGGAACTGCCATTGGTAATAGTAAACTGCTTGTCCGTGTTTTCCTCGGTATTGATATAGACGTTCTGCTCCTCTCCATCGATCACCACGGAGGTGACAGCATAAGCGGAGGGCAGGGAGAAGAACGAGAGGCTGATTGCTGAAGCAAGCAATTTATGGCGAGTAGTTAACTTATTTCTGGACATGAAAATACCTGTTGATAAATAAAGGTAACGCCTGACTTCCTGGTCAGGAATAAAGAGTGATAAGCTAAAGGTGATTATTGATATATTCTTAATTTCTTACCTTGAGCTATTTATATTATATGTTTTGCAAGGGTAATTAATCGTCACAATTATGTCTATTATTGTAAATCGGACTGTTTTATATATTGCCAGTAAAATGCTGCGTTATTTATTATAATTGTTATTAAGTTTTATTATGTTGAGGCAATACATCAGATATTTGTTAAATATTACAGAATAAATACGGTAACAATGATCGCGGGGCTATCATCAGTCTGCAAAGCATCGGGTATCGGTCAGCATCGCGCGATAACATTTTCCTGCTGAAAACGGCAACAGAAGTTCATGAATTGAGCCGTTTTTATGGTAATCTCAGTGGGGAGTCTGATGATAATAATGGGGAAGAAAATGCGGATTAATGTCTTGCTGGGGCTTTCAGTGGCGGTAGCGCTGTTGGCAGGCTGTAGCAGTACCTCCAACACGCTTAGCCCGGCGGGTGAACGCGTCAGCTTTACCGACCAGCAGCCAGCGAAAGGGTGTCAGCTTCTGGGGAACGTGACCGGTGAACAGAGTAACTGGTTTAGCGGTGCTGGCGGCGGCGAAAGCAGCTCGCTGCGCGGCGCGGCTAACGATCTGCGCAACCGTGCGGCAGAAATGGGCGGCAACGTAATTTACGGCGCAACCAGCCCAACGCAAAACATCTGGTCAAGCTTCGCTCCGCTGGACAGCAAGATGAGCGGTCAGGTGTACAAGTGTCCGTAATTGCTGGCTGACAGACCTTATTGCACTGGTCCCTGAGGCCATTGCACCGAGCGTGCGGTTAATCAGATAAGCAGGGGAGTTCCCAATCCTCCCCTGCTTTTTTATTGCGGCGCTATGCCTGGCGCAGCTGCAGATCTAAGGGCGTTTTGCTGGGTTCCCCGCCAATCTCCCGCGCCAGCCTGGGGACCATGTACCCTGAGACGCTGGCCAGCAGCTCGCGCATTATGCTTCTGGCTTCATCGTCAGAAACGTAGAAGTGCGCTGCGCCCTGGACTTTATCCAGTACGTGCAGGTAGTAAGGCAGCACGCCGGCATCGAACAGCGCATTACTCAATGCCGCCAGTACCTGAGCGCTATCGTTGATGTTGCGCAGCAGAACGCTCTGGTTCAGCAGCGTGACGCCCGCCATTTTCAGCTGGTGCAGCGCATCTTTCAGCTCGTCGTCAATCTCCCGCGCGTGATTGATATGGGTCACCATCAGGATCTGTAGCCGCGACTGCGCCAGGCGCTGACAGAGCGAGCGGGTGATACGGCTGGGGATGACCACTGGCAGACGGCTGTGGATCCTCAGGCGCTTCAGGTGTGGGATCTGCTCCAGTTCGGCGATCAGCCAGTCAAGCTCGGCGTCTTTTGCCATCAGCGGATCGCCGCCGGAGAAAATAATCTCATCCAGTTCTGGCTGCTCTCGGATATACTCCAGGGCTTGCTGCCAGTTGCGCTTGTTTCCCTGGTTATCCTGATAGGGGAAATGGCGGCGAAAACAGTAGCGGCAGTTGACCGCACAGCCGCCTTTAACCAGCAACAGCGCACGATTGCGATATTTATGTAACAGACCCGGCACCACGCTGGTCTGCTCATCGAGCGGATCGGTACTGTAACCCGGAGCATCAACAAACTCCTGGCTGGCGGTGATGACCTGTAGCAGGAGAGGATCTTGTGGATCGCCTTTTTGCATTCTGGACGCGAAGGCCCGCGGGACGCGCAGGGCAAACAGACGACGGGCATCACTGCCAGCCGTCAGCTCCGGGTGCGAATCGAGGCCTAAAAGTTGCAGTAATTCATTTGGATCGGTGATTACATCCGCAAGTTGATGCAACCATTCTTCTCGCGAAGGGGTATTTAGGGTTACAATGTGTGCCATTTTTTTGGCTAAGTACCAGTATTAAATTTTAGAGGGCCTTTATGGCGACTTATTCTAGCAACGATTTCCGTCCCGGTCTTAAAATCATGTTCGAAGGCGAACCTTACGCTATCGAATCCAGCGAGTTCGTTAAGCCAGGCAAAGGCCAGGCTTTTGCTCGCGTAAAAATGCGTCGCCTGCTGACCGGCAGCCGCGTTGAGAAAACGTTCAAATCCACCGACTCCGCTGAAGGCGCAGACGTGGTAGATACTAACCTCAACTACCTGTACAACGATGGTGAGTTCTACCACTTCATGCACCCGGAAACCTTCGAACAGCACCCTGTTGAAGAGAAGACCGTTGGCGATGCGGCTAAATGGCTGCTGGATAACGCTGAATGTATCGTCACGCTGTGGAACGGCAAGCCGATTCAGGTGCTGCCGCCGAACTTCGTTGAGCTGGAAATCACCGATACCGATCCAGGCCTGAAAGGCGACACCGCAGGAACTGGCGGCAAGCCAGCTACGCTGTCTACTGGCGCCGTGGTGAAAGTGCCGCTGTTCGTGCAGATTGGTGAAGTCATTCGTGTCGATACCCGTTCAGGCGAATACGTTTCTCGCGTAAAATAAGCCCGGGAAGTGGGCCTGGCTTACAGGCCCTTTTCTTTAACGATGTGAGAATCAGATGATGAAGTGGTTAAAACTCATTGCTGTCGCAGTGTTAATGACCAGTGCGCTTAGCGCCTGCAACACCTTTCACGGTTTTGGCGAGGACGTTCAGCACCTTGGCGGTGCCATTTCTCACGCGGCCAACTAACCTCCAGCTGTCCTAAAATGTCCTTTTCGCCGCCTGTCTCATAAGCATGTGGCTAAATTACGGCTATGCTTAAAACGCTGTACTTTACTTCACCTTAAAAGGACATTCCCATGTTAAAGAAAAGTATTGTTGCGATTTTTTCCGTTCTGGTGCTTTCTTCGGTACTCACAGCTTGTAATACCACGCGTGGCGTGGGTGAAGACGTGTCTGCCGGTGGGCAGGCCATTCAGAGAAGTGCACAGTAATTATTACGCCGGTGCTCTGGCACCGGCTTCGTCAGCCAGCCTGCTTTACCCAAATCAGCTTACTCACGTCAAATCCCGTCTCGCGTGCTTTATCGAGCAGCGCCGTTTTCACTTGCTCTGAAATCTGCGGCGTCCTCGACAATATCCACAGATAGTCACGATTTGGGCCGCACACCAGCGCGTGCTGGTAATCTTTATCCAGCGCAATGACGTTGTAGCCGCCGTAGAAAGGACCAAAAAACGACACTTTTAGCGCCGCCCGACTTTGTGAACCGGTAAAGTAAGCTTTACCCACGCTTTGCTGCCAGCGCTGTTTAGCGACGTTAAAGCCACGGTTCACCACCTTCAGCCCGCCGTCCTCGCGCTTGCTGTAGGTCGCCGTGACGTTATCCAATTCGCTTTCGAAAGCGTGATCGAGCCTGGCAATTTCATACCAGCTACCCAGATAAAGATCGGCATTGAAGCCTTCAACCGGCGTTACGCCTTTTGGCGGGGTGGTGCTACAGGCAATCGACAGCAGGGCACCGGCTGCGACGGTCAGCATTTTCCACAGAGACATCAGCTATTCCTTTATGTATGAATAGCTTGAGTATAGATGCTTTTCAGGCGGCAGCGTCGCCGCCGCCTTTATTTTCTTACAGGGTGACGACGCCAATTGCCGTTACCACGGTGAGAATGGCCGCCAGGCCATAGGACAGCCATTTTCCTGCCGGAACCCTGAGGCCGAGATCGTGCATCCCGTGGTGAAGACGGTGCAGAGCGCACCATACCGGCATCACGATCATCAGAAACAGGAACAGCCTTCCCGGCAGCGACTGCGCCGAATGCAGAATGTGCTGATAGCTAAGACCTCGGCTGGTTCCCACGCCCAGAGGGAGGAGTAACCCAACCAGCAAAATAACGCAGGGTGAAACGATCGCTGCCCACATTCCTCCAGCGCCAAACAGCCCCCAGAAAACCGGCTCGTCTGAACGCGTTGATGGCTTTTTCATAGCGACTCCTTGAGTACCATTGCCCAGACCAGCAGGATAAGGCTGACAAGAACCATCAGCGCCCAGAGGCCCTTAATTATCGGCGCGGGAGAGAGTTTTTTACCCCCCAGCACAATAACCTGGGCCTTCGGCGCCAGTTCGAACCAGGTTTTGCTGTGCAGCAACGCGGCGGCCAGCGCCACCAGGTTAATCAGCAGCATGAAAGGATTTTGCAGCACCGTGACAAATGCCTGCCAGCTCTGCTCTCCGTTCTTCAGTGCATACAGCGCAAAGATCATCTCAAGGCTGAACCACAGGGCAGGAATTGCCGTGGCCTCGCGTAGCATATAAAAACGATAGAAGCCGGACTTCTGCCACCAGTTAGCAGGCATCGGGCTATGATAAGGCTTCCGTTTGGTGATCATTGGGGCGGCTCCTTATTGCGGTTTAAGAGTGGCGATCAGGAAGTCTTTTGCGCTGGCGACTTTGCTCTGCTGGATCGCGGCGGCAGGGTCAACATGCTTAGGACAGACTTCCGAACAGAAGCCAACAAACGTACACGGCCAGACGCCGTTGTCGCCGTTCAGCTTCGGCATACGCTGGGCCTGCCCCCGATCGCGACTGTCGAGGTTATAACGATGCGCCAGGGTGATAGCCGCCGGGCCGATAAACTCTGGGTTCAGGCCAAATTGCGGGCAGGCGGCATAGCACAGGCCGCAGTTGATGCAGCCGGAAAACTGGTGGTACTTAGCCATCTGCGCAGGCGTTTGCCGGTTAGGCCCTTTATCCGCCTCGCGGGCGTTGCCAATAATCCACGGTCTGACCGCCTCAAGACTTTCGATAAAATGGCTCATATCTACAATCAGATCGCGCTCGACCGGAAAGTGCGCCAGCGGCTCGACCAGCAGTCCTTCGGGGTAGTGTCGCAGGAAGGTTTTGCAGGCCAGTTTAGGCACGCCGTTGACCATCACGCCACAGGAGCCGCATATCGCCATCCGGCACGACCAGCGCCAGGAGAGGTCATAAGCAAGGTTGTCCTTGATAAAGCTCAGCGCATCCAGCAGCGACGTTTGATCGTCCCAGGGGACCTCGTACACTTCGCGGCGCGGCAGCTTATCGGTTTCCGGGTTGTAGCGCTGAACGGTGATTTTACAGCTGGCTAGCTCATTCATGGATGGCCTCCTTACCCTTACCTTCAGCTTCTGCGCCGTACACGCGTTTGGCTGGCGGCAGCCGGGTAATTTTTACCTCATCCCAGCGGATATCCGGCGCGCCTGCCGGGTTATAAAAGCTCAGCGAGTGCTTCAGAAACTGCTCGTCGTTTCGCGTGGTGCAGCCTTCGTCCAGCCGCTGATGCGCCCCTCGCGACTCTTTACGCTGGATCGCCGAGTGCGCCATGCACTGCGCAACGTTCAGGCCGTGGGTAAGCTCAATGCTGTACAGCAACTGAGTGTTGAAGACGCTGGAGGTATCGCTGATATGCAGCTGTTTGCTGCGCTCCTGAAGCTCAGCCAGCTTATCGATGGTTTTCTGCATCAGTTCCGGCGTGCGGTAGATTCCGCAGCCTTCCTCCATTGCCAGACCCATTTCATCGCGCAGTGCGGACCAGGTTTCCTTGCCCTGCTGATTGACCAGCCCGTGCAGACGCTTTTCGCAGTCTCTTGCCTGAGCTTCCAGCGCGCCGATCGGTTTTTTATGCGTTGTAACGGCGTGGGCAGCGGCATTCTCTCCCGCGAGCCGTCCAAAAACCGCCAGCTCCGCCAGCGAGTTAGAGCCGAGTCGATTGGCGCCGTGCAGCCCCACGGACGAGCACTCGCCAACGGCAAACAGCCCTGAGATTCTCGTCTCACACTGCGCGTCTGTTTCAATGCCACCCATAGTGTAATGGGCGGTAGGCCGCACCGGGATTGGTGCCAGGGCCGGATCCACGCCGATATAAGCTTTGCTGAGTTCGCAGATGAACGGCAGCCGCTCCAGTAGCTTCTTCTGCCCCAAATGGCGCAGATCGAGATGCACGACGTCACCGCGAGGCGTGGCTATCGTCCGGCCATTTTGCCATTCGTGCCAGAACGCCTGCGACACTTTGTCGCGCGGGCCGAGTTCCATGTATTTATTTTTAGGCTGTCCGAGCGGCGTTTCCGGCCCCAGGCCGTAGTCCTGCAGGTAACGGTAGCCGTCCTTATTTACCATGATGCCGCCTTCTCCCCGGCACCCTTCCGTCATCAGAATTCCCGATCCCGGCAGACCGGTTGGGTGATACTGCACAAACTCCATATCCCGCAGCGGCACGCCGTGGCGCAGCGCCATGCCCATACCGTCGCCGGTCACGATGCCGCCGTTGGTGTTATAGCGATAGACCCTTGCTGCGCCGCCCGTTGCCAGCACCACGGCGCCGGCATGGATTTGTACCAGCGTACCCTCCATCATGTTCATCGCCACCAGACCGCGAGCCTCCCCCTCATCAACCAGCAGGTCGAGGACAAAGTGCTCGTCGAAGCGCTGGATTTGCGGGTATTTCAGCGAGGTCTGGAACAGCGTGTGCAGCATGTGGAATCCGGTTTTGTCGGCGGCAAACCAGGTGCGCTCTATCTTCATGCCGCCAAAGCGGCGTACGTTCACCGTCCCATCTTCGCGTCGGCTCCACGGACAGCCCCACAGCTCAAGCTGGGTCATCTCTCTCGGGCAGTGCTCAACAAAATAGTCGACGACATCCTGCTCGCACAGCCAGTCGCCGCCCGAAACGGTATCCTGGAAATGGAGGTCAAAGCTGTCATGGGATTGTGTGACGGCGGCGGAACCGCCTTCGGCCGCAACCGTGTGGCTGCGCATGGGATACACCTTAGAAACTAGCGCAATAGAAAGGGCGGGATTCGCTTCGGCGGCGGCAATAGCGGCGCGAAGGCCCGCTCCGCCAGCGCCGACAATGACCAGATCGGCAGTAAAGGTATGCACGGTATTCTCCCTGTCAGAGTGTCAGAAGAGTGGAAAGGGAGGGATATCCTCACCTTCACCAGGGAGATCAGTATAAAACTGGCTGATGGCGCTAAACTTGATATGTTCGGGCATTTGGATGAGAAATAAACAGTAAAAGCGGGATCTCCGCGACGTTTTCCACCGATTAATTATGCCAGGGCGTAGATGAATATGGCTGAATGAGGAATTTTCCCTGGCAAATTTGTGTGTTCCCGCCGGTACGGGTAGACTGCTTCACCCTGTCTGATGAGGAGTTGAAACAATGAGCGATACGGCCAGCTGGTTGCCAAGCGCATCGATAAGCAATTTGTTAAAGCGTGCGGCGATTATGGCAGAAATTCGGCGATTCTTTGCCGATCGTGGGGTGCTGGAAGTGGAAACCCCGGCGATGAGCCAGGCTACGGTGACCGATATCCATCTGTTTCCTTTTCAGACACGTTTCGTGGGGCCGGGCGCAGCCCAGGGACTGGATCTCTACCTGATGACCAGCCCGGAATACCATATGAAGCGCCTGCTTGCCGCGGGCAGCGGGCCGATATTCCAGCTTTGCCGGAGTTTCCGTAACGAGGAAGCAGGGCGCCACCATAATCCAGAGTTCACCATGCTGGAGTGGTATCGACCGCATTATGATATGTACCGTCTGATGAATGAGGTTGACGATCTGTTGCAGCAGGTGCTGGAATCTGCCCCGGCGGAAACGCTCTCCTATCAGCAGGCCTTTATCCGCCATCTGGAGCTCGATCCGCTGTCTGCCGATAAAACGCAGCTGCGTGAAGCGGCGGAAAAGCTGGGCGTTGGCGATTTGGCTAACCGGGAAGAAGATCGCGATACGCTGCTTCAGCTGCTGTTTATGATGGGCGTGGAGCCGCAGATCGGCAAAGAGAAACCGGCATTCGTTTATCATTTCCCGGCGAGCCAGGCCGCCCTCGCGGAGATCAGTACTGAAGATCACCGTGTCGCGGAGCGCTTCGAGGTTTACTTCCGCGGGATCGAGCTGGCGAACGGCTTCCGCGAGCTGACCGATAGCCGTGAGCAGCGTCAGCGTTTCGAGCAGGATAATCGTAAGCGCGCGGCGCGCGGCTTGCCGCAGCAGCCGATCGACACCAACCTGCTGGACGCGCTGGCACATGGTATGCCGGATTGTTCCGGGGTGGCGCTGGGTGTGGATCGCATCATTATGCTGGCCCTGAAAGCAGACTCCCTCAGCGAGGTGATTGCCTTTCCGGTCGATCGCTGCTGATGCCTTTCAGAGGCGGCTGCGCGCCGCCTCTGTCGTATTACAACCCGCCTGATTTATAAGTTCTTGCCGCTGGCGCGCCGTTTTGCGTTGGCGTCTTGCGCCCAATCGTTTCCATCCGCACCTGGAAAGGTGGGAACGGCATTTCCAGTCCGTGCTGTTGGTAGCCCTGTAAAATAAGCTGATGCAGCTCATGACGCAGCGGCATTCGGTGACCCATTTCTGCCGCATGAATGCGCAGCTCAAACAGCTGAATGCCCTGCTGCAAATCGACCAGGTAGGCTTCCGGCGGCGGCGTATCCAGCACGTACTGACAGCGCTGTGCGGCGGTTAGCAGGACGCTGGTCACCTCTTCACTGTTAGCTTCGGCAGAGGCCGGAATGGTCAGCACCACGCGCGTCACCGAGTCCGACAGCGACCAGTTGATAAATTGCTCGGTGATAAAAGCTTTGTTCGGCACGATGATTTCTTTGCGGTCCCAGTCGGTAATGGTGGTGGCGCGCGTATTGATTTTGGTGATGCTGCCGGTCAGATCGCGGATGGTCACCGTATCGCCGATGCGGATCGGCTTCTCAAACAAAATGATCAGGCCGGAGATAAAGTTAGCGAAGATCTCCTGTAAGCCGAACCCCAATCCCACACCCAGCGCGGCTACCAGCCATTGCAGTTTCGACCAGTCCACGCCAATCATTGAGAACCCGGCCAGCCCGCCAATGAAAATCAGTACGTATTTGGTCAGCGTGGTAATCGCGTAGCCGGTGCCGGGCGTCAGGCTCAGGTGTTGCAGCAGAGCCAACTCCAGCAGCGCAGGCATGTTCCGCACCAGCTGAGTCGTGATGATCAGCACCAGGATGGCAATCAGCACCGACCCCAGCGTAATTGGCTCCAGGCTTTCAACGCCCTGTACCGTGGTGCTGGCATCCCACAGGTGGATGTTTTCCAGGAAGCCAAACGCCGAGTGAATTTCAGACCACAGAACGATCACCGAAATCAGCGCGATCAGGGTAAGGATTGAGCGCACCAGCCGCAGGGACTGCGCGCTAATCGCGTCCAGATCGATCACCGGCTCGTCCACCTCCAGCGTGTCGGAGTTGGTCTGATGGGCCACGGCTTCTTCTTCGCCTTTAGCTCGCTGAGCGAGGATCTCCGCCCGGCGGGTTCGCGCGCGATCGAAGGCAATACGGCGGCGTTGAATCAGCATCCAGCGGCGGATAATGTGGTAGATCACCAGCAGCAGGAACCAGATTGCCACCGAGGTTTCCAGCCTGGCCAGCAGCGCCTGAGCGGTGGCGAGGTAGCCAATGCAGGAGGCCAGCCCGGCAAACAGCGGAATGCAGATCATCAGGTTCCACAGCAGGGTGTTAATCAGGTTCTCGCCGTTGCCTTCTTTGTCCAGATGCAGCGGGATCCCCGCTCGCTTCAGGCTGACCGTCACCAGGCTTAACGCCCCGCAAATCAGGATAAAGCACAGCCTTCCCAGCGTGGAGGAAAACTGCCGGTCATCCAGATTATCAAAGCTTATCAACAGCATAATCAGCGGCACGACCAGACCGGTGCACAAGCTGTAAAAGCGCATGGCGCGAGCTACGCGAACCTGAGGCCAGCGGAAGTGCACTACAAACAGCCCTTGAGACCGGGCAAAGGCCGCGCTGATCATAAAGACCCACAGCAGCGGCACCGTTGCGGTAATGCCATCCCCAATCGCCACGGCGATAGGGTAGGGCCAGGCGTGCTGTAGTCCATAGCCCAACGCCATCCACAGCACCGGTAGCGGAAGGGCGACCAGGATAGACCAAAAAACGGTGCGCATTGTCAGCCCAAAGCGGTCCTGGGTAACCTTGCCTACTTTGCTGGCGGAGCGGCTGAGGAAATCGCGGTAGTGGCGGCGGGAGCTGAGGCTGAAGCCAACCAGCAGCACTGCGCCAATAATCGGCATAACGGTCTCGCGGCTGGTGAACATCATCACCATCGCGCCGCCCAACTGCCCGAGCGTATCCAGTGATAACAAGCTTTTCAGATCGCGGACCAAATCGCCTGGGAAGGCCAGGCTTAGCGCATTCACGTCCGCCGTCCAGAACAGATAGCGGTGGGTTGCCTCTTTGACCTCATTCAGCGCATCTTTCAACTGGCCATTCGCAACTTTCAGCTTGGTGACTTCCAGAATCAGATTGTCACAGCCGGAGAGCAGCGACCCGATCAGCTGGCGCTGGGTTTTGATTTGCGCATCCAGAATGCGTCGCTGGTCAGCACTCAGAGGGCTACCGTCGTCCTGTTTCAGCTGGCGCAACTGCTGCTGCTGCTCAAGCAAGTCTTCGTAGCGCAGCCGCTGAACGCGCAGCTCGCCCATTTCGTTATCAAGCTGCTGCGGTTTAGGCATCTCCGGCAGACGGGACACCTGGGCGCGCAGCGCTTCGCCCAGTACGTTGGAGACGCCAAGCCATTGCGACTGCTCGCGGATGGTGCTCAGCGCCTGACGAACCTGGATAGTCTGATTAGTGGCCGTGCGCTGCTGCGAGGCCACAAGATCCATCCGCTGCGCCTGCTGATTCAGATCGTTCGACAGCTCCCGGTTTACGCGGAACTGTTTGCTGATAATCTTCGGCAGTTCGCCGCTGTTTTCCGCCAGCTGTTCGGTACGTTCCAGGGCGATTTCAGCCTCGCGTTGGCGGCGGCTGTTCAGCTGATTGCGCAGATCCTGAAGGTAGGTATCCAGCTGCGTAGCCGTACGTTGGTGCAGCTCACTGCGCATCCGCGCCAGCTCCTGGCGATTGTTTGCCGAAAGCTGGGCCAGTTCAAGTTCATCCACTCTGGCCTTTTGCGCGGCCGATTCAGCCTGTCGCGCCGCCAGCTGGGCCTGAGCCAGAGGTGTCGTGGCGGCGGGTTGCCCTTGCAACCTGCGCTCAATATCGTTCAACGCCCGCCGGGCTTCCGTTTGCTGCTGCGGCAGCTGGGCTAATGAGTCGCTGATTTCTCTTGCCCGATCCTGCTCCTGCTGGGCCTGGCGACCTTCTTCAATCAGCTGGCTGCTGACCTGAAGGATCTCCTGATCCAGTTCAGGAGCCGTCATGGTGTTATTGATGGTTTTCGGGCTATCGGCCAGCGCGAGAACCTGCTGGCGCAAATCGCGGGAGAGCTTTGGAAAATCATCAATAATTTTCTGATAGTCCCTGGCGTTCGCCAGAGACTTTTGCATTTCATCAAGCCAGTTGAGCGTCGACTGTAGCGCATCAACCGTTTCCGCCTGATTCGGCGTTTTTTTGTCTGACTTCGCCTCATCAAGCTGCTGCTTAATTTGGCTGGCGTCAGGAGTACTGGCTGCCCAGGTGGGTTGCAGCAGCACCCAGCCGAACAGAAGAGTAAGAATCAGGCGTGACATACGCATCTGCTATAAGTGATGTAAAACGTCTTCCGCACTGGTTTTCTGCAGTGCGATGGCGAGCGTCTGGCCCAGACGCGTTTTGGTTTCTGGCGTCAGGCTTTCTGCCAGCTTGACCTTCTCTTTAGCAAACAGGTTAATCACCGTTGAGCCTAGCTTGAATCGGCCCATTTCCTGACCTTTTAGCAGGACAACCGCGCCGTCTTCTTCAGCGCCTGGCCAGCTCCAGCGTTTGATTATCCCCTCACGCGGCGGGGTGACGGTCCCTGCCCAGGCGGTCTCAATGCTGCCAACAATGGTCGCGCCGACCAGAATTTGCGCCATCGGACCAAACTCGGTATCAAACAGGCAGATAACGCGCTCGTTACGGGCAAACAGGTTAGGGATGTTCTGCGCGGTCAGCGGGTTAACGGAATACAGATCGCCAGGCACATAAATCATCTCGCGCAGGATGCCATTGCACGGCATGTGCACGCGGTGATAATCCCTTGGCGCGAGGTAAGTGGTGACGAACTCCCCATCCCGGAACATTTCCGTCATCGCCGCATTGCCAGCCAACAGCGCTTCCAGCGAATAGGTGTGGCCCTTGGCCTGGAATATCTGGTCGCCTTCAATGTGACCGAGCTGGCTGATTGCGCCGTCGGCTGGCAGCACCAGCAGATTTGGATCGGTTTCAATCGGGCGAGCGTCGTCGCGCAAAGGGCGAACGAAGAAATCGTTAAAGGTGCGATAGCTGGCGGTATCCGGCTTCTGCGCCTCTTTCATATCGACTTTGTAGTACCAGACAAAAGCGTCGATAACGGCTTTGGTGAGCCAGCCTGCGCGCTTGCCTGCGCCCCAGCCAGCCAGTTCAGTCAGGCCTTTTTTAGGCAGAAGAGTATTCAGGCCGAGTTTAAGACGATCCAACACAGTAGCCTCCTGGCTTGATCAGACAAATAGAGAAACGGGGCGGATTGTAACAGTGCCCTGGTGATTAGGCTATGTTGCCTGCCAGCGGCGTGCGGGCAGGCCGAGGTTAGTCACTGTTTTCTGAAAAGCTGCGCCGCGTTTTCAGCTGCATATCCGACATGCTATCCAGAATGCGGTGGTAGCTTTCGAAACGCATCTCGTCGATTTCGCCGTTTTCAACGGCTTCACGGATGGCGCAGCCGGGATCGCTATCATGCTTACAATCGCGGAACTTACAGTGGCCTAAAAACTCACGAAATTCGACAAATCCCTGGGTGATTTGTTCCGGCTCAAGGTGCCATAAACCGAATTCCCTGACGCCTGGAGAGTCAATGACGTCGCCGCCGTGCGGGAAATGGTACAAACGGGAGGCGGTAGTTGTGTGTTGTCCCAGCCCGGAAACGTCAGACACGTCGTTGGTGAGGATCTCATTGGCGCCCAGCTCCAGCCCCAGTAGGGCATTCAGCAGGCTGGATTTACCTACGCCTGACTGCCCGGCAAAGATGCTGATGCGGCCGGTCAGCGCCGCTTCCAACTCTTGCAGGCCGTTCTTCTGATGGCTTGAAACCATCAGGACGCGATAGCCGATGCGACGGTAAATTTCCATTTGTTCATCAACAAATTCGCGGCCTTCTTCATCAAGCAGGTCCGTTTTGTTGAGCACCAGCAATGGCTCTACCTCAAGCGTTTCGCAGGCTATCAGATAACGGTCGATAATGTTCAACGACAGCTCAGGCAGGATCGCGGAAACGATGGCGATCTGATTGATGTTGGCCGCAATCGGCTTTACACCGTCGTAAAAATCGGGGCGCGTCAGAACGGAGGTACGTTCATGAACGGCCTCCACAATGCCTTTAACCGTCGCGCCGCCCTGCACGCCGGGACGCCACAGCACCCGATCGCCGGTTACCAGCGAACGAATAGTCCGGCGAATATTGCAGCGGTGCACTGAACCATCCGCATCTTCCACATCGGCGTGCATGCCAAAACGGCTAATGACCACCCCATCCCGCGCTTCACCAAACAGGCTGTCATCGGGTTCTGGTTTATCCGCACGCTGTTTAAGGCGACGGTCGTGGTTGGCACTGACGCGACGTTGCTGACCTTTGGACAGTTTGTTTTTACTCACTCTTCCTCACACGGCTTGGCAGGCTTCGCCCTGACGGGGCAAAACGTTTATGATACACCCTAACGTTTGACGATATAAGCCACGGTGAGAATCCCTATGACTGCAAATGCCAGTAACCTGATTTGGATTGACCTTGAAATGACCGGGTTGAACCCGGAGCAGGATCGTATTATTGAGATTGCCACTCTGGTCACCGATGCCGATCTGAATATTCTGGCGGAGGGGCCGGTGTTCGCGGTTCACCAGTCCGATTCCCAGCTGGCGCTGATGGATGACTGGAATGTGAAAACCCACACTAACAGCGGCCTGGTGACGCGGGTGAAGGAAAGTCAGTATGACGAGCGCGCGGCCGAGCTGGCGACGATTGAATTCCTGAAACAGTGGGTGCCGGCTAACAGTTCGCCGATCTGCGGCAACAGTATCGGTCAGGATCGCCGCTTTCTGTTTAAATACATGCCGGAGCTGGAAGCCTGGTTCCACTATCGTTACCTGGACGTGAGTACTCTGAAAGAGCTGGCGCGCCGCTGGAAACCGGGTATTTTGCCGGGCTTTAAGAAACAGGGAACGCACCAGGCGATGGATGATATTCGCGAATCGGTGGCGGAATTGGCCTACTATCGTGAGCACTTTATCCAGCTTTAGTGCTTACCAGCGAGAGGGGGAGAGGGGCTGGCCGCTGGCGAGGCTTTATCACCCCTGGCAATGCTGGATAAATTAGCACTTTGCCGATAAATCCAGCGGTTAAACGCTGAAAAGAAAAAAAAGCGGTTTCAGGCTTGCTCCAGAAATCATTTCTCGTATAATGCGCACCCCGTACCGTGACAGATTTTTTTGCGGTACGCCGGGCGGGAATAGCTCAGTTGGTAGAGCACGACCTTGCCAAGGTCGGGGTCGCGAGTTCGAGTCTCGTTTCCCGCTCCAGATTGTTTCAGACCATACCAGATTGCAGTGCGGGAATAGCTCAGTTGGTAGAGCACGACCTTGCCAAGGTCGGGGTCGCGAGTTCGAGTCTCGTTTCCCGCTCCAGATTGTTTCAGACCATGCCAGATTGCAGTGCGGGAATAGCTCAGTTGGTAGAGCACGACCTTGCCAAGGTCGGGGTCGCGAGTTCGAGTCTCGTTTCCCGCTCCAAATATCCCTTTCTCTCCAGACCGCCCCGGAAAATAGTCAGCATGATGATTCGTCACGCTGGATAGCCTTTACTGCGCACTTCTTCCAGGCAATAAAACACACCGAACCTTACTCTTTAGCCAGCTCCAGCGATAAACGCGGGCACTTAATCATCGAATTACCGCAGATGATTAATGCCCGCCAGAATGATGCTGGGTATGCTTTACCTCTCCAGCTGGCGCTTGCTGCTACAAAATCAGCACCAGCGAGACGGCAAAAGCTTTTAACTTGCCAATGCGTGGCAGAAGCGTAGTGAGCCGGCCTTTATTCACATTGAGCACTTCTTTATCAGCATAAAAATTATCTGCATTTTCCTCAGCAATATAATCCTCTACGCTCAGCGTGGCGGGGTCTATAAACCAGCCATGTCTCGGCAATGTCTTAATTATATTGTTACCCACCCCAGATTTTTTTAACTGCTTGCGAAGTTCTGAGATCGTTTGATACAGCGTGTTGGGCGTAACTTCTTTGCCCTGTGCCTCCCACCCACTCTCATAAAACTGCCGGTGATTAACAATTTCCCCTATATTTTCAATTAATAATACTAAACAGCGTGACGCCGTGCTGTAAAGAACATGCTGGCTGTTATCCGCGCATGAAATAAGAGTATTTTTATTTGGTACAAAAATTACCGCATTATTAAGACGGTAAATTTTATCACATTTCACATCCATAAATATCATCCTTAATATTTCTTAAACATTTCTTCTGTGTCGTTTTGGTAAAGATGTGTTTTCGCAGTGTTAATTTATTTTCCCCGGCTTGCTCAATGTTGAGGATGCTTTTCTCACTGCCAGCAAAGAATAAGAACATTTATCAATAAAAAAATCAACCGCATTAAGCTCTCTTGAATTATTTATTTATTCCGTATCGGCAGGTTGCGCCATTTAATGAATAAAAATTACGCTGGTTTACAATGCGTACTTTAGCTATCGGAAGGTTAATATAACCTTCTGATAAAATTATTTTTTCGCATTTCGCCAGCCCGTATGCAATGTTGATTTGTTTTTTCCTTTTTGTGTAGAAAATTTCACTTAATTGATCGGCTTAAGAACGGCCGATGCTGGCAGGCTATCCCGCTATCGGTGGTGTTCAGTAGGGGGAATTTAGGATGCGTGCTGACTTAAGATTTTTTTTAATAAATTCTTTAAGGTTAATTTCTGCTTTCAGCGTATTTTTAAGCATGCCAGCTTTGCGCTTCGCCGTGCCTTCTGGTGCTTGTGCAGGTTAAATATTGCATCAAGACGCTGCTGTTGACAGGGTAGATGAGATCTGGTCGGTGCATTTTATTGAAACTAAAAAGCGCGCCGGAAGAAGTTTATATTTGTTAACAAAATGTTGTAGCATTTGATAGGGAAATTCATAATGTTGAAGAAAACTGTTCTGGCAACCCTGATGGGTTGCGCACTGATGGCACAGATGATGCCTGCTGGCGCTGCAGAGAATGCTCGTACAGTCAGCTATCTGACCTCATGGGGTTTACCGGATATTGAAAAGCTGAATGATGGGCTTAATAAATCAGATATTGAGATCTTTATGCTCTCTTTTGGCGCATGGGATAGCAACGGTAAGGTTAGCATTTCTGATGGTATGGCCGAGGTTCCGAATTACGATCCTTACTGGATGAAGCAGCAATATCTTGGCTGGACACAGCTGAAGTATAATCACCCAGAGAAGAAAGTGATGGTGGCATTTGGCGGCCAAACCTATGAAAGTATCTGGTCTTATATTCGCACCCCAGAACAGCGTGAAACTGTTGCAAAAAATTTGGCAGAACTGCTGAAAACACCTTTCCCAGTCTATAAAAGAGGACTGACGCCGGAAGAAGTGGTTGGCGAATGTCAGGCATTTAATTACGCGAATGAATGTGAGTACGATAAGTATCAGTATGGCGGCGATGTCTATCTGGACGGGATTGATTTTGACTTTGAAAAAGCGGCCCGTCTGACTCAGCAGGAGAATGACAATCTGCTGGATTTGGTCAAGCGTCTGCGTGCGCTGGTAGGTAACGAGAAGCTGCTGAGCCTGACAACCTACCATGTGGGGGCCGATCCTGAAAACTGCGCTCAACCTTCTGTCATTGAAAATTGCTCTTACATCGAAAATGCCCGTTCTTCTCACAACGGTGAAGTGACTAAGCTTCTGCAGGACAGTAAAGATCTGTTCGACTTTTTCAACGTAATGACCTATGACGCGGGTAAAAACTTTAAATATAAAGTTGCCATGCAGAATTATGCCAAAGCGGTTGGCGATAAGAGCAAAATCCTGGTAGGCGCCACGATTAATAGCCAATGGGCTGACGGCGGCAACTTTGTTGAAAGCAAGGAAAATAATCTTGAGCGTATTAAATGGCAGTCCGAAAATGGTTTCGGTGGCTTCTTTGCGTGGACTTTAGGTTCCTCTACCAATCAGACGTCTTTTGCTGAGCAGGTTTCATATCTGAACGAGATGGTTAAGGTGGCTAAAAATACTTCGCCTTTGGTCCCGGAAGTACCAGATGTGCCAGAGGAGCCCAAAGCACCAGAGGAGCCAGAAGTACCTGAAACTCCGACCGTTGAGCTGACCATTCCTGACGTTTCTAAAGCCCCTCAGTTGCAGTACGTGGATTATCATAACGGCGGCGAGATCAAACTCTATGCTTCTGAAGATACCTACAAAAAGGGTATCTATAAAGTAAGAGTGAACGGTAAGTACGTCTTTGAATTTAGTAAAGGCAAGTCTTACTACTCATCAGTAGCCAATGCAGAAAAAGGCATTAAAGTCGTTAGCTATACGCCAGCAAACGCGCTGAAAGAGGGGGATATTGTCTCATTGCATGTGGATAATACATGGAAATCCATCCAGCAAGTTGTCGTTAAAAAAGGGGTGAAATACACCGCTGATACAGCGGTGAAATATATCACTACTTCAGGTAATCAAGTGAGTGTTTACCTCGATAAGACTTTGTTTAATCAGCCTGTCGACTATCGCGTGACTTTGAACGGCAAATACATCATGGAAACCTTTAACGGTAAGGCGTATTACGCAAATATTGATAAAGGAACCAACGACTCAGAAGTTCGGGTGTTCATGAATGCGAAGGAACTGAAAAAAGGCGATAAAATTGGTGTGATTCGTACCAGTGGTAACCCTGGTTCCACTAAGTATGCTTCAAGCTATATTTACACTTATATCGTTAATCAATAACGCTAATCCCTGTCCGCTATTTCAGGGATAGATAGCTTGATAATGTAGCAGGGAGGGAATTAATTTTCCCTCCTTTTACTTATTCAGACGAGGAATTCTACTTGCAGCGGATAAAAAATATTCATTTTTCTCTGCCGGTAATGGGCGCCAATATCATCATAATATGCCTGGCCGGTCATCTTGGTAGCATGATCTTTACTGATTTTCAGCTTATGAAAAAGCAGGAACAGGCCGTTAAATTACTTGTAGAGGAGAACTGGAAAATGTCTCTTCCCGTGCAGGAAAAAAGCGGCTATAGCCTGAATGCTCTGACCAACGTTATCAGAAGTGGCGATCCAGACAGCAGTGAACACCATTCCGACCCACGTTTTGCCGTAGCGGCAGCGTTGCCGGACGATGCGTTGCTTCTCCAGGCCCCAGCCGGTGAACTGCCGGTGGTTATCAAAGGCCTGCTTAGCAGTGACAACAGGCAGCAGGGTGTGGCGATCGTTGAATTCGCCGGACAACAAAAGAGTTACCGGCCAGGTGAGCAATTGGACAATGGCGCGGTCATCGTCCGAATTTTTACTGACAGAGTCATTTTCAGCGTTGATGGTTTTTATGTTTCACAACGGATGTAACAAATAGAGTTCTGATAAGACAGGGACCGAGGCGATTTTCCTGGCCCGTTTATTACAGCGACAAGGAGTAGTGGCTATGCAGGGACGTACTACCGTTTTTTCTCCGCACTTAAGAGCGGCGATCTATTTTGTTTTCACCCTGATGCTCTCCCCCCTTGCCTGGGCAGAGAAGTATAACGCCAGCTTTCAAAACACCGATATTCAGGAATTTATCAACACCATCAGCCAGGCGCTGAATAAAACCGTCATCATCCAGCCTGGCGTAACCGGTAATATTACCGTTAAGAGTTACGATACGCTTGATGAGGAACAGTATTACCAATTTTTCCTTAATGTCCTTGATGTACATGGCTATAACGTCGTGGAGATGGACAATGACGTCCTGAAAATAGTGCCCTTAAGTCTTGCCGGTGGGAATGCCAGGATTAATGATGGTAAGACGCCGGGAGGAGATGCGCTGTCGACACGGGTTGTGACCATCAACAATATGGCTGCCCACGAACTGGTGCCGCCACTGGAAAGGGTGGATGGCGGCAGCGGCAGCATTATTACCAGCTTTGAAGGTTCCAACAGTCTGTTACTCACCGGTAAGAGCAGCGTAATTAACCGGCTGCTGGAGGTCATTAAGCGCCTCGATAAAATAGGCGATCGTCATATCGACGTTTACCCTCTTGCTCATGCTTCTGCCGCAGAAATCATTCGCCTGGCGGGCGAAATGCTAAATAACGATAAAAAAAACGCCCGCCCTGCGACTCAGTCGTTACAGATGATCGCTGATGAGCGCACCAACAGTATTTTGGTCATGGGTGAGGCTGGCCTGCGTCGTGCGGCGTTGGACCTGATCCAGAAACTGGACCGCAAGCATACTTCACAGGGGAAAACCAAAGTCATCTACCTGAAGTATGCTCAGGCCACCACACTGGTGGAAGTTCTGACCGGTATGAGCGCCAACATGGAAAACGGCGGCAATACCGCCTCTTCCCCATCAAGCCCAGCCCTGTTAAAGGGCACCAGCATTAAGGCTGATGAACAAACCAATTCCCTGATTATTACTACTCAGCCGGACATGATGGTTGAGCTGGAAAACGTTATTGAACAATTAGATATTCGTCGTGCGCAGGTTCTGGTCGAAGCCGTGATCGTCGAGCTTCAGGATGCCGAGGGATTTAACCTTGGCGTGCAGTGGTTCAATAAGCACGGCGGCGGCAGTAACTTCCCGTCCAATAACGGCACTGCGATGGGCATTATGGAGAGCGCCTCACTGGCTGGGACGGTTCAGAACATAACGGGTTTAGGCGTTGGCTTCCGTCATAACAACTGGGCGGGTCTGGTCAGCGCGCTAAAGAGCAATACCAATAACGATATCCTGGCCACGCCTAGCATCGTTACGCTGGACAATATTGAGGCCGTGTTCAGCGTGGGTCAGGAAGTTCCTGTCCTCACCGGCTCGCAAACCACTAACAGCGATAACATTTTCAATACCGTCGAGCGTAAAAACGTTGGTATCAAATTAAAGGTTAAGCCGCAGATTAATCAGGGCGACTCGGTCTTTCTCAAGATTGAACAGGAAGTCTCCAGCGTGGCGGAGAGTTCTACCGCCAGCAGTGAGAATCTTGGCGCGACCTTCAACACCCGCACGCTGAATAACTCGGTGCTGGTAGGCAGCGGGGAAACCGTAGTGGTTGGTGGACTGCTTGATACGACCCTGTCAGATGTCGAACAAAAAGTGCCGGTATTAGGCGATATCCCCTACCTTGGCAAGTTGTTCAGCACCACATCGAAGAAAAAGATCAAACGCAACCTGATCCTCTTTATTCGCCCGACGATTATTCGTGATGGCAGCCAGTTCCGCGATCTGAGCTCGAAGAAATTCAACGATCATCAGGATCATCAGCCCTCACGCAATGAACAGCAGGCATTACCTGTCGAACTGATTGAGCTTAAAAATGCCGATGGCAAGCGCGAGCAATTTAAACAGGTTTCTACGCTGATTGCTGCCTTTCAGCAGAGCGGAGGGTAAACGTCATGGATGATATGGACGCGGATACTCTCACCGCCATGCTCCCTTTCTCCTGGGTAAAACAATATGGCGTGTTGGTGACCGAACAGCAGGGCGCCCCCTGCGTCATGTGCCGCGAAAATGTGGCGGTGCCCGCGCTGATGGAAGCGCAGCGTTTATACCCGTCAATCAGGGCGCTCAGCATCGTTTCGGAATCGGTCTTTGAACATGCGGTGACGGAGGTGTACCAGAACAATGCCGGGGTGATGGCCAATATTGGCAGCGAAATTGATTTCTATGCGCTGGCAGAGGAGATCCCGGCCCATACGGATTTGCTGGACGGCAATGATGATGCGCCGATTATCCGGCTGATCAACGCCATGCTGGGAGAGGCGATAAAGGAAGCCGCCTCGGATGTGCATATTGAACCGTTTGAGAAACGTCTGCTGATCCGCTTCCGCGTTGACGGCATTCTGCATAACGTATTGGAGCCTCAACGGCAGCTGGCTTCGCTGCTGGTCTCGCGTATTAAGGTGATGGCAAAGCTGGATATTGCCGAAAAGCGCATCCCGCAGGATGGGCGTATTGCGTTACGCATTGCCGGCCGGGCGGTGGACGTGCGTGTTTCCACCTTACCTACCCAGTATGGCGAACGGGTGGTGATGCGCCTGCTGGACAAAAATAATGCCCGGCTCACGCTGTCCCATGCCGGCATGTCGGAAGCCTGTCGCGAAGGATTAACGCAGCTGGTTCATCAACCTCACGGTCTGGTGCTGGTTACCGGCCCTACTGGCTCAGGCAAAAGCACCACTTTGTATTCCGCGTTAAATGAAATAGACAGCAGCGTACGTAACGTTATGACGGTGGAAGATCCCATTGAATATGAACTTGATGGTATCGGCCAGACCCAGGTGAACAGCAAGGTCGATATGACCTTCGCCCGTGGCCTGCGCGCGTTACTCCGTCAGGACCCTGATGTGGTGCTGGTGGGTGAAATCCGCGATCCAGAAACGGCTCAGGTTGCGGTTCAGGCCTCAATGACCGGGCATCTGGTGCTTTCCACCTTACATACCAACACCGCGGTGGGAGCCATTACCCGCCTGCAGGATATGGGGATTGAACCTTTTCTGCTTGCCACCACGCTCGCCGGGGTGTTGTCCCAGCGGCTGGTTCGCACTCTGTGTACTCACTGTTGCGTGCAGAGCCCTGCCAGTGAGGAAGAGCGGCTGATGATCGGCAGCAGGGAGCCAGCACTGTTACTCGCGCGCGCGGTAGGGTGCGAACACTGTAAGCAGACCGGCTATCGGGGAAGAACCGGCATTCATGAGCTGATCGTGCTGGATCCGCAGATCAGGTCGGCGTTAAGCCACGGAAGCAGCGAGCAGGAAATTGACGCGCTGGTTCATCAAAAGACGGCGACGCTGCGACAGGACGGGATGAACAAAGTGGTGGCAGGATTAACCACCCTGGAAGAGGTTACCCGTGTGACCAGGGAGGCATAGCGTGGAGAAATTCAGCTATGAAGCGCTCTCGCAGGAAGGCAAAACCTGTCGCGGCCGTCTGCTTGCGGCCACCCTCAGCGATGCCCGTCAGCAGCTGAGGGAGAAAGGGTTAGCCGTTATCACCCTCAAAAAAACGGCGAAAGTTGAGCTTTTCAGCGGCTCCTCTCTTTCGGCACGAGATCTGGCGCTGGTAACCCGGCAGCTGGCGACGCTGATTGCCGCCAGCCTGCCGGTGGATGAAGCAGTACGGATTGTCGCCCAGCAGAGCGACAAAAAAAGCGTGAAAAAAATCTTTACTCAGCTCAGAGGAAAGGTGCAGGAGGGGCATTCTCTGGCTACCGCACTGGCCACTTTTCCGAAAGTTTTCGGCCGGATGTATTGCGCCATGGTGGCGGCCGGAGAAACCTCCGGGCATTTGCCGTTGGTCCTTCAGCGGCTGGCAACCAATGAGGAACAGAGCCAGAAGCTGAAAGGCAAAATTATGCAGGCGATGATCTATCCCATCGTATTGACCGTGGTTGCCTGCGGCGTGATTGCTATCCTGCTGACGGCGGTGGTGCCTAAGGTTATCGAACAGTTCATCACCATGAAGCAAGCCCTACCTCTGTCGACTAGAGCGCTACTCGGATGTAGCGATTTTCTACGTGACTATGGCCTTGCGCTGTCAGGTGGCGTCGCGTTGGTCGTCGTGGGCAATGCCCTTTGGCTTCGCAACCCGGCGCGAATGTTAAGGCGCCACCGTCAGCACCTGAGCTGGCCGCTGATTGGCCGGGTAATCCGCAGTATCAGCACCGCAAGCTATGCCCGCACATTAAGCATTTTAAACGCCAGCGCGGTGCCTTTGCTGGAGGCAATGCGCATCAGTGCCTCCGTGGTGGGGAATGACTATGCCCGTCAGCAGCTAAACGAGGCTGAAGAGAAGGTCAGGGAAGGCGGGAAGTTTCATCAGGCATTAAGCGCCACCGGGCTGTTCCCGCCGATGATGTTACACATGGTGGCTGCCGGAGAGCAGAGCGGCAGTCTGGATGAGATGCTGGAACGCTCGGCGCATATCCAGGAAGAACAACTATCACACAATATTACGCTGGCAGTGGCACTGTTTGAACCGCTGCTGGTGGTGACAATGGCGAGCATTGTGCTCTTCATTATTCTGGCTATTTTACAGCCCATATTGCAGTTGAACGAGATGATTGGATAAGGACACGCAACATGACTTATGGACGAAGCAATAATCCTGTCGTTAAAACCCAGGGGGGCTTCACCCTGCTGGAAATTATGGTGGTGATAGTGATCCTGGGGCTGCTTGCCAGCCTGACTATCCCCAGCCTGATGGGGAACAAAGAGAAGGCGGATATCCAGAAAGCCCGGAGCGACATTGCCACGCTGGAAAACGCGCTGGATATGTATCGGCTCGATAACCATCGTTATCCCACCACCGAACAGGGCATTGAGGCGCTGGCAGAAAAGCCGGAGCTGGCGCCAGTCCCTAAAAACTATCCAGAACAGGGCTATATCCGCCGGCTTCCGACAGATCCCTGGGGCAATGATTACCAGTTAGCCAACCCCGGTGAACATAATGCTATCGACGTATTCTCCTTCGGGCCGAAGGGAGAAGGGGAGACCGATCAATACATTGGTAACTGGAACAAAACACAGAAGAAATAGCCGTCATGAAAGAGAGCAAGGGCTTCACGCTGCTGGAGATGATCTGTGTGGTGTTTTTGCTGGGACTGATGGGAAGCATGGTCATCGGTTCGCTACCTGATCCCAACAAGGAAATAGCGAGGGAACATGAAAAAATCATCTTTGCGCTACGAAAGACGGCTGAGAGGGCGCAGCTGGAAGGAAAAATATTCGGTCTGCGCATCCTGACCGGCGGGTGGGAAATACAGGTACTGAGTCGGCGGGTAGAGAAAAGTGATGATCGAAAATCCGGCGATCTGATCCCTGGTTACCGCTGGCAAACGGCTAAGCGCGGTTTGCTAAAAATGCATTACCGCCTGCCGGAGCAGGTGGAGTTAACCATTGACGTTGACGGCGTTAGCCATTCGTCGGCAGAGCCGGGCGATATTCCTCATCCGCCCCAGATTCTGTTCCTGCCGGGCGGAGAAGTGACCGATTTCACCCTGTCTTTATCGTCAAGGGAAACTGCGGGAGAAGAGCGGGAAGCGAATTCTGTCTTCACATTCTCGCGTGCGGATCTGTTGTTATCAGAAGGGAGAACGCAGTGAAACAACATGGAATGGCATTAATGGAAGTGTTGGTGGCAATGCTTATTTTGGCAGTCTCAGCCACCGCGGTGCTCAAAACCAGCGGGCAGCAGGCGAATTACCTCAGCAGCTTGCAGCAGAAGCAAATGGGGACCTGGCTGGCAGATAGCAAACTGGCTGAAATTCTGCTTAACCCCGCCAGCAGTAATGCGTTATGGCAACAGGAAAACCAGGTGATGGGGCCGGGTATCTGGCATTTGCGCTGGCGCACCGTTCCCACCACGCAACTGGCGATCGTCGCCGTTGAGGTAGAGGTTCGACAGGGGACAATACAGCAACCCGTGGCCTCGTTAAGAACCTGGATGAGCCTGACAAATGGCCAGGCATAATCAGCAGGCTGGTTTTACTCTGCTGGAAATGATGCTGGCACTGGCTCTGCTTGCCGCAACCAGCGTCATTGCGCTACAGCTTTTCCAGGGCGTATTGCGTAGTTCTGCGCTGCTAAGAGAGGCGTCCAGCAAACTGATGCAGCAACAGTTTGCTTTTGCGGTGATGGAGATGGATTTTTCACAAGCGTTGCTCCCTCCTGATTTTGGCGAAAAAAACCAGCTTTCGACTGCCGCTATAGCCACTGGCGACCTCTCTCCGGCCAGTAAACAAGAGGCAGAGGTGCGGTTTTTGCGCAGTAACTGGCTTAACCCGGCAGGCATGTTTCCCCGCTCGCAAATTGAGCACGTCACGTACCAGCTTGCGCAGGGGAAACTGCAAAAAGTAAGTGCCTTATGGCCCGCTGGAGTCTCAGCGGAGCCGCCCAGGGTGACGACTTTATTAACAGGCGTTAGCGCGTTTACCCTCCGCTATTACTACCAAAATAAGTGGGTAGAGAAACTTAATATGCTGAATGTTCTGCCAAAGGCCGTGGCGGTTGAGCTTGAATTCGCTGATGGCGGGGAGTTTCGTCGGACATTTCTTCTTGCAGAAGACTGAGGAACCAGCATGTCCAATCAGAAAGGAAGCGCGTTATTGATGGTGTTGCTGATGATGGCTCTGATCCTCTCTGTTGCGGTGCTTAGCAATGAATACTGGCAGCAAACGATGATCAGAAGTCACTCTATTAGCTGGCAAACGCAGATGAAATGGACACTGCTTGGCAATGAAAAAATTTTAAAAAACACGCTTGAGAAGCAGCAGAAAATCGCGGCAGACTCCGGCCTTCTGCTGCTTGACGGGGTGCAGATTCGTTATGAGACCCGTGATTTGGGGGGATGTTTCAACCTTAACTCGCTGATAAAAAATGTGCAGTCGGGAAAAAACTCTTCCTCCGGGCAGACCGAGTCACAAAAAGAGCGGGTGGAAAAGCCGGACCAGAAGGGGTCTGACGTAGTGGATGAGGGTGAAATTGCTGAGCCAGAATCCGCCTTTCAAAACGAAAAGGGGGATGCAGTTTCCCTTGCTGCTGGTAAAGAACAACCGCTTGCCGACGAGGGACAGGTTGATCGCGAGGCTGGGCGCTACCCTTCAGCCGTGTTCGCCCAACTGCTGGTTAATGTTACCGGTATGAGTGACGAGTCGGCGAAAAATATCACTCAGGCCATTGAGCGCCGGCTGAATCCTGTAAATGGCATCTCCGAGGGAAAGGAAAAGGGGGACTCAGCCAGCCAGCAGCGCGGAACCGGCGCTGAGGCTGCCGCGCATGTCCCCATGCTTGACAGTAGTGAACTACGAACGGTAGAGGGAATTGACCAGAAAAGCTGGCAGCAGCTGAGAGACTGGGTGTGTGCGCTGCCGGAGTCGGCGTTGTTGGTAAACATCAACGCGCTAAGGCCCGATCAGGGAGCGATGCTGGCGGCGCTATTTGTTAACTCTCTCTCCGTCAGTGAGGCCAACCGATTGATAAGTACCAGGCCAGCTCAGGGCTGGCAAGATAGCGCTGCGCTGATGGCCGCGGCGGAAAGTAAAAGTAACGTCTGGACCAGTGCAATAAAAAAGACTCTGGTGCAGGAAAGCCATTATTTTTCGCTGTCGCAATGGGTACTTGAAGAGGAGGGTGAATATTCTTTGCGTAGCTTATTCAGGGAAGAAAATAACCAGCTTCATATTATACAACGTCGCTATGGCGTGAGTGAATCTTACTGAGTGAGGATGCCAATGGATAAGATCAGGAAAAGGATTGCCGGGAGTTCAATACTCTTCATCAGGCCCTCGCTCTCTGCTGATGAGCAGGTGGAATGGCTTTTTCGTCTTAATAAAGACACAGTGGCCAGCGGCACGCTGGCGAATATGGCAGAAACAGGCAGGTTGAAAGAGTATGCCGCCGGGGGAGAAGTGGTACTGATTATCCCCGGAGAGCTGGCCGTGTTTCACACTGTTGAGATCCCGGGGGCAGGGAAGGTAAAAATGAGCAGCAAATTGCTGAAAGCTCTGCCTTACTGGCTGGAGGGCAAGGTGGCTGGTGAAGTCGAGTCTCTGGAGTGGGTACTGGTGGCTGCCGGGACGCCTTGCACTCTGCTTGGTGTGGCAAAAAACCTTCTTCAGCAATGGGTTAACTTTTTCATCTCCGCCGAAATGCCTTTACACCGTATCGTTCCCGAGACCCTGTGCCTGCCCGTGCCTGCGGAAGGAGAGTGGAGTTGCCTTTACGATCGTCAGCGCTGGCTGCTCCGTCAGGGGGAAGGCTGCGGCATGGTTATCGATGGGCAGTGGCTGCACGCACTGCCTGAACTGGCCGAAAACGGAGCGGTAGGCAGGGTATATGGTGACTGCGATGGCGCCGTTATTCCCCACGGATGGCAGCAAATGGCGCCAGGAAAAGCGCTGGAGATTCTGGTTGCTCATAGCCGCAGTCATTCCGCCAATTTGCTGACAAAACCGGTGGGTATTAAAGGTCGCCATAAGCCTGGCGATTATAAAAGTGTATTGCTACTGGGAGTGACCGCATCGCTTGGGTTGTGCATGGCCTCATTTCTCAATGGTTACCATCAGCACCAGGTAGCAGAAGAAATGGAGAGGCGATCGCAACAGCTGTATCAGCAATTAACTAACAGCAAGAAAAAGGTCAGCAACCCTAAGTTCAGGCTGACGCAGTTAATTAAGAAAACCGCAGCGCAGGATAATCAGTCAAACCCGATCGCGTTATTAAACGCACTGGCGGAAGCCAGTGAGGCCACAGAAGGAATCGTTATTCATACCATTCAATATGATGGCGAAACGGGCACCCTGTATTTAGCCACTCGTCGTCAGGATGCCGAAACACTCACCACGAGCCTGGCGGCGCTTTCTGTTAAGGTCAGCGAAGGCGCGCCCGACGCTGTTGAACATAATCAACTTGAGACAGCCTGGCTGCAGATGAAAACACCGTGATGAAACAGAAAATAATCCAGCACTGGCAGGTGCGAACGGCGGTTGAGAAAGGGATTGGGGTAGGGCTGGCCGGGTTTGTTGTCGCTCTGCTGGTCACTTTTTGGCTGGTGCAGCCGCTGATGAACTATACCTCCAGCGGCGAAAAAAGGCGGATCAAGGCAGCGCAGGATGTCGTGTGGATTTCCCAACAAAAAATCCATTTCCCGCAGTCCACTGGAAGCCATACCGCAAAACCTGTTACCAGCACTTTCGCCGAAACGGTCGAACATGTTCTTATGCAAAAGGGTATTTCAGCCGTAACTAAAGGTAACGACGCGCTGACCATTACTCTGGAAATCGACGTAATCCGCTTCAGTTCGTTGATGGCGTTAATTAATGAACTGCAAAATGAGCAGAGGATAACTGTTTTTCAGCTTAAGCTGGCGGCGATCAGCGATAAAAATGATTCAGTAAAGGTTTCGGAGCTGGTATTAAAAAAGGCTGAAAGTTGATTGTGATGGGAAAGGAACTCGTCGTCTGACCAAAGGGAGCGGTTGATGGAACTCATACAGGAAATGGCTACCCATCTTCCGCTGTTCTGGTGGGGAGGATTGGCGATAATCGGTCTTTGCGTCGGCAGCTTTTTAAACGTGCTGATCTATCGCTTACCCATTATGATCGACCGGGCTCAGCAGGCGAACCGCGCAGAGCCTTCGGCTTTTACTTCAGTGGAGGCCGGGGATAACGCGCCCTCCTTTGACCTGCTCCTTCCCGCATCACGCTGCCCTGAGTGTGGCGAACCGATCAAATGGCAGCATAATATCCCGCTTTTTAGCTGGCTGTACCTGCGCGGTACCAGCCACTGCTGCAAAAAACAGATTAGCACTGGCTACCCACTGACCGAACTGGCCGCGATGATCATCGCGCTGCTTAGCGGTTTTCTTATTCCTCCTGGCCTGAGCTTACTGGGCGTGCTGATCTTCAGTTGGCTGCTTTTAGCGCTGGCGATAATCGACGGCAAAACATGGCTTCTGCCGGATGCGTTAACCTATCCGCTGCTGTGGCTGGGGTTATTATTTAACCTGAAGGAAACGTTTATTTCCCTGCCGGATGCCGTCGTGGGGGCCGTGGCGGGCTATTGTCTGCTTTGGGGGTTTAATTTTCTCACCTCCCGCTGGGTCAATAAAAACTGCATGGGCAATGGTGACTTTAAACTGACCGCGGCGATTGCTGCATGGTGCGGTTGGCAATGCCTGCCGCAGTTGCTGTTACTGGCTGCGCTATCAGGAATTATCAGCATTTTACTGCTTAGGCTCTTATCCGGACGGAGTTTCAAAACGGCAATTCCATTTGGGCCAGGCCTGGCTATAGCTGGCTTGTTACAGATTTCTGGGCTTATTGTCATTTAATGAGTCATTCACCAACGCCGACCGGCTTAAATTATTCACTTCAGGGACGGATATAAAATGATAAGTAAAATATTGCTTAATCGCTGCACGACAATATTGGGCGCGTTGGTATTGCTGACGGGATGCCAGCAAAACATCCACCGGACTAAAGATGTACAATCTGGTGCCATTCCTGCCGTTGAACAGCAGGTCCAACAGCTTTCGGCGATTGCTGGAGGAAGCTATTACCTGAAAGAAAAATGCCATCGTAGCGATCTGCCCTCTAATGAACAGCTGCTTGCCCAGGTTGTAGCGCTGGGTGCCCAACGAGGATGGCCAACAAATGCAGAAGAGTACCAGCAGCTGTCGGTAAAAAGCGAAAAGGTCTTTAAGGCGCTGGTGGCCGACGGCACGCCAGTAGAGCAGCAATGCCGCTATTTCAATCAGAATATCAGTCACTTTTTCCAGCAGTGAGCGATCTGCTTATTTACTAATCCAATGCTTCATCGCGCTTCCCGCTGAGGGTAAAAATATCTTGTCATCCCCGGGTATAACCTTCATAATCTCCTCCATTCCGCAAAACGGAATGAAGAGATTGTTTAAAATCAGTAAGTTAGAAGAAAGCGTCGTTTTTATCATCAACGGCAGTTTTTCTTACTGTTCAGATTGTATGCGGGAATAGCTCAGTTGGTAGAGCACGACCTTGCCAAGGTCGGGGTCGCGAGTTCGAGTCTCGTTTCCCGCTCCAGATTATCATTTATCTCCTTTCCCAGACGATTTATCCACAGCGATAAACCGACTGTGCTTCGCTTATTATCGGCATTCCCGAAAATTCTTTAACAGAGTTATCCACAGGTTGATCTTTTGCATTGCGTTATTAACCTCAGAAAAGATGTGTTAATAAGCAGTGTAACCTTCTGTTTTTATTTCAAATGTGAATATTTCAAAATGTTATCTGGATCGCTTGTGCTTTCTGTGACAATTGAATGACAACAACTTTTTATTTTTATCCACACCATGTGGAAAACCTCAGCCGCTGGAAATAATCGTTGGTTGTTCATTTATGCATCACGAGGTAACCCTTTTTCTACAGCTCTCACCAGCCGTTTCTGCTGTCCCTGCATTTCAATAGCATGTTCGCTGCGTCTTGCCAGCTGACGCGCCAGTGCCCAGACGATATGCTCGTCCAGCATCTCATTCTCCCCTCTGCGGGCTTCGAGTACCGCGACGTTTTCGGCAGACCACGGAGCATTGCCTATCGCCACCGCCACGTTGCGCAGCCAGCGGAGATGGCCAATTCGCCGGATGGCTGAGCCTTCAGTCACGCGTAAAAATTTGGCCTCATCCCAGGCAAACAGCTCGGTGAGCGGCGGCGCGTGCAGCACCGCTCGCGGGCTAAAATCGTCCTCATCGGTCAACTGGCTATAACGATTCCATGGGCAAATCAGCTGGCAGTCATCGCAGCCATAGATCCTGTTACCAATCAGCGGCCTGAACTCTTCCGGAATTACGCCCTCCAACTCGATGGTCAGGTAGGAAATGCAGCGCCTGGCGTCGACCTTATAGGGTTCAACAATGGCGTTGGTGGGGCAGATCGTCAGGCAGGCAACGCAGCGGCCGCATTGCTCATCCTGCGGCGTATCGACCGGAAGCGGCAGGTCGATAAGCAGTTCGCCGAGGAAAAACCACGAGCCCGCTTGCTGGTTGAGAACCAGCGAATGCTTGCCGGTCCAGCCCAGCCCGGCTTTTACCGCCAGCGGCCTTTCCAGCACCGGCGCAGAGTCGACAAAGGGGCGAAACTGCGCTTCAGAACAGCGCTCGCGGATAGTCTCTCCGAGCTTTTTCAAGCGATTGCGTAATACTTTGTGATAATCACGGCCCAGAGCATAGCGGCTGACGTAGCCCAACTGGGGATTTTTTAAAGTACTGGCAAAGGCGGCTTTGGCAGGCAGGTAATTCATCCGGACGCTGATCACCCGCAGCGTGCCGGGCAGCAGTTCATGGGGGCGGGCGCGCATCATGCCGTGGCGAGCCATCCACGCCATCTCGCCGTGGTATTGGTTGTCCAGCCAGGCCTGTAGGCGCGGCTCTTCCAGGCTCAAATCGGTATCACTGATACCCACCTGCTGAAAGCCGAGATCCTGCCCCCACTTTTTAATATCGAGGGCGAGCTGATGGAGATCGAGAGGAAGCGACATGACTAACCTGAATAAACTGAGTAACTCTACCAGTTTACCCTATTCTGTCTGGCCTGTAGAAGCGATGGCTCAGCTTGAGCGCGAAGGGGCTGATGCGCTGGGGCTGACGCTGTTTGAGCTGATGCAGCGCGCGGGCGAAGCGGCCTTTGCCAGCCTTCGTGCGCTATGGCCTGATAGCCAGCACTGGCTGATCCTGTGCGGGCACGGCAATAACGGCGGTGATGGATTTATCGTGGCGCGGCTGGCGCAGTCTGCGGGTCTGACGGTGACGGTAATCGCTTGTGAGGGCAGCAAGTTGTTACCTGAGGAAGCGGAGCAGGCGCGTGAAGCGTGGCTCGCCGCCGGCGGAGTGATCCACGATCCAGCCATGGCCTGGCCTGAAAAGGTCGAGGTGATAGTGGATGCGTTGCTGGGGACAGGGCTGAACAAATCGCCAAAAGCCCCTTACGACCAACTGATTGCGCAGGCGAATGCGCATCCGGCAGAGATATTTGCCGTGGATATTCCTTCTGGGTTAGTGGCTGCTAACGGCACCACGCCTGGCGCCGTTATCTCAGCGGCTCATACCCTGACATTTATCGCATTGAAACCGGGGCTGCTGACCGGCAAGGCGCGCGACGTTACCGGGCAACTGCATTTCCACGCGCTCAGCCTGGACCCCTGGCTTGCCGGGCAGGTTGCTCCGATGGCGCGTTATGATGCTTCGACGCTGAGCCACTGGCTGAAGCCACGCAGGCCCACGTCGCACAAAGGGGATCATGGTAAGCTGGTTATTATCGGCGGCGATCACGGCACGGCCGGGGCGATACGCATGACGGGAGAAGCGGCGCTGCGGGCTGGTGCTGGATTAGTGCGAGTGCTCACTCACAAGCACAATATTACTCCGCTGCTAACCGCCAGGCCGGAGCTGATGGTCGAGGAGCTGAGCGGTGCTGCGCTCGATAAGGCGCTAGAGTGGGCTGATGTCATCGTTGTCGGCCCTGGACTGGGACAGGGCGAATGGGGGAAAAAAGCGTTACAAAAGGTAGAAAATTCTCAGAAACCGATGCTTTGGGACGCCGATGCGCTTAACCTGCTGGCAATCAGACCCGATAAACGTCAAAATCGGATTATTACGCCTCACCCCGGCGAAGCGGCGCGCCTGCTAAACAGTAAGACCAGCGATATTGAGAGCGATCGCTTACATGCAGCGAAAGAGTTGGCGAAACGCTATGGTGGCGTGGTGGTGCTGAAAGGGGCCGGAACCCTTATCGCCAGCGAAGCCGGAGAGATGGCGTTTGCCGATGTGGGCAACGCGGGCATGGCTTCGGGCGGGATGGGCGATGTGCTGTCAGGAATTATCGGCAGTTTGCTGGGGCAAAAGCTCTCGCCGTTCGATGCGGCCTGCGCAGGCTGCGTTGCGCACGGCGCGGCGGCTGAGGCCGTTTCAGCGCGCTGCGGCACGCGAGGGATGCTGGCGACCGATCTATTTTCCAAGCTCTATCTTTTTGTTAATCCAGAGATCCTGAATAAAAAAGAATGAAGACCTGTGTAATCGCATTGTCTGACGAGGCAGCAACCCTCGCATTAGGAGCCAGTCTGGCCCGCGCCTGTTGCGGTGCGGCCACGATCTACCTGTATGGTGACCTCGGCGCGGGGAAAACCACCTTTAGCCGGGGCTTTCTCCAGGCGCTGGGGCATCAGGGCAATGTTAAAAGCCCCACCTACACGCTGGTCGAGCCTTATCTTCTGCCGGACCGTCAGGTCTATCACTTCGACCTCTACCGGCTGGCCGATCCTGAAGAGCTTGAATTTATGGGCATCCGTGACTATTTCGGTGGGGACAGCCTGTGCCTGGTCGAATGGCCGCAGCAGGGAGCGGGCTTCCTGCCGGTGCCGGATATTGAACTGCATTTGAGCTATCAGGGGACGGGACGCCAGGCGGAGATAAAAGCCTGCTCAGCGGCGGGAGACGTCATGATTCAGCATGTTGCTATGGAAAAGGGTTGTTCATGAGATTGCGCATGAAGTTTGGTTTGATACTGGCACTTTTACTGACCACGTTTAGCACGCTCGCTGCCAATTTATCCGACATTAAAGTCTCAAACGGTGATGACAAGGCTACGGTAACCCTGAGTTTTAGCGGGCAGCCGGTTTATGGTTTTTTCCCGCTGCGTAATCCCGACCGCGTGGTGCTGGATATTCGCCAAAGTGGCGTGGTCCAGGGGCTGCCGCTCACGTTTAGCGGGGAGAATATCGTCAAGCGTATCCGCTCCAGCACGCCGAAAGACAAGCAAAGCATTCGCCTGGTGTTTGAACTCACCCAGCCGGGCAAAACCCGAGCGGTTACGCAGCGCAACGGCAACAGCTATAACGTGGTGTTTACCATTAATGGCAGCAGGCCGGCGAATGCGTCCTCCAGTCGGCCAGCGGCAGTGAGCAGCGTCGCGCGTCGCGCACCTTCTTCTCCGAGCGAAAATCCTTTCAAAGGCAACCCGGTAACGAGCGTTAGCAGCGGTAATCAGGTTGCCTCGCCAGGCAAAGCGCCGCGGTCAGTCAATGATGCGGTGATTGTGGCGATCGATGCCGGACACGGCGGCCAGGACCCCGGCGCGATTGGCGCTGGCGGCCTGAAAGAGAAGAATGTCACCATCTCCATCGCCCGCAAGCTCAAGCTGTTGTTGAATGACGATCCGATGTTCAAAGGCGTGATGACCCGCGACGGCGACTACTTTATCTCCGTGATGGGGCGTTCTGACGTGGCGCGTAAGCAGAATGCCAACGTGCTGGTCTCTATTCACGCCGATGCCGCGCCAAACCGCAGTGCTTCTGGCGCGTCTGTCTGGGTGCTGTCTAACCGTCGGGCCAACAGCGAAATGGCCGGCTGGCTGGAGCAGCACGAGAAGCAGTCAGAGCTGCTGGGCGGTGCTGGCGATCTGCTGGCCAACAGTCAGGCCGATCCTTACCTCAGCCAGGCGGTGCTGGACCTGCAGTTCGGCCACTCGCAGCGCGTAGGCTATGATGTCGCGGTGAAGGTTATCGCTCAGCTTCAGCGCGTAGGCGCCCTGCACAAGCGCCGACCGGAACATGCCAGCCTGGGCGTACTGCGCTCGCCGGATATTCCTTCCCTGCTGGTGGAAACCGGCTTTATCAGTAATCCTTCGGAGGAGCGACTGCTTGGCAGTAGCGCTTACCAGCAGAAGATTGCCGAGTCGATTTATAAAGGGCTCCGCAACTACTTCCTGGCGCACCCGCTGCAATCCATCCCAAAGGAGGAAAACCGCCCATTGCAGTCCGCAGCGGCGGTTAACGTAGAACCTAATCCAGCCCCTGAGGCCACCCAATATACTGGGGCTACCCAGCGTCATGTGGTAAAACGGGGAGAGACGCTCTCCGGGATTGCCGCCCAGTATGGCGTGAGCATGGCGACGCTACGCTCGCTGAATACGCTGAACAAAGACGTGGTGTGGGTCGGGCAGCGGCTGAAGGTGCCCGCTGGCCGCCAGGCCGCCAGCGCCAGCCCGGCGAAAGTGGCTAAGCCCGTTCGCCATAAGGTTGTGCGCGGCGATTCGCTGACGGCGATTGCCGCTCAGTATGGCGTCAGCGCCAAAGCCATTCAGCAGGCCAATAAAATGAAATCGCAAAATGTCATGCTGGGTCAGACGTTAACGATCCCCGCATCGTAACCAAACAAGGAATTTCTATGCCGATTCAGGTGTTGCCTCCTCAGCTTGCTAACCAGATAGCCGCTGGTGAAGTGGTGGAGCGGCCAGCGTCGGTAGTGAAGGAGCTGGTTGAAAATAGTCTGGACGCCGGGGCTACCCGCATTGATATTGAAATTGATAAGGGCGGCGCGAAGCTGATCCGCATCCGTGATAACGGTAGCGGCATTGGCAAAGACGAACTGTCGATGGCGCTGGCGCGCCACGCTACCAGCAAAATTGCCTCGCTGGACGATCTTGAAGCCATTGTCAGCCTCGGCTTTCGCGGCGAAGCGCTGGCCAGTATCAGCTCGGTTTCCCGACTGACGCTGACTTCACGTACCGCAGAGCAGGCGGAAGCGTGGCAGGCTTATGCGGAAGGGCGAGAGATGGCGGTGACGCTCAAGCCAGCCGCTCATCCTGTCGGCACCACGCTGGAGGTGCTGGACCTGTTTTACAACACGCCAGCCAGGCGCAAGTTTATGCGCACTGAAAAAACCGAATTCACCCATATAGACGAAATCGTCCGACGCATTGCGCTGGCGAGATTTGACGTGGCGTTTTCGCTGACCCATAACGGCAAGCTGGTCCGTCAGTATCGCGGCGTCAGCGAAAGCAGCCAGCGCGAACGCCGTATGGGTGCTATCTGCGGCACGGCTTTCCTCAGTCATGCGCTGGCTATTGAGTGGCAGCATGGCGATCTCAGCCTGCGGGGCTGGGTGGCCGATCCTGTCGGATCGAAGGCGATAACTGACCTGCAATATTGCTATGTGAACGGCCGCATGATGCGCGATCGGCTAATTAATCACGCTATCCGTCAGGCTTATCAGGACAAACTTGGCAACGATCATCAGCCCGCCTACGTGCTTTACCTGGAGATCGACCCGCATCAGGTTGACGTTAACGTTCATCCTGCCAAGCATGAAGTGCGTTTTCACCAGTCAAGGCTGGTGCACGACTTTATCTATCAGGGAGTGGTCAGCGTGCTGCAAGAGGCGGGAGCGGAAACGCTGCCGGACGTCGAGCCTGCTGAACGCTGGCAGCCTGAGAACCGCCAGGCCGCTGGCGGCAACCATTTTTCCGTTCCGGCACCGGCCAAAAGCAGCGATGTCGCCTCCGAACCAGACTCCGCGAGCGGCGCTGGCGAAGGGACGGTCCGCGAGTCCTGGTCAGGGAGCACGGCGCGCTCAACGCCAGCTTCCCGCTCCGGGGCGGGAGCTTCAGGCGGTGCTGCCCCGGCCAACTGGCAGCGACAGGAGCCTGTTTATCAGCCAAAAGAGGGGCGGGCCTATCAGCAACTCCTGAGCACGGCGGAACCTTTGCGCGCCAGGGAGCCGTCTCCCGTTAGCGAACGCGCCGCAGAAATACCGCTCAGCGGCCACAGCCAGAGTTTTGGCCGGGTGCTGACCGTGATGCATGGCAATTTTGCGCTGGTCGAAGCGAAAGAGCGGCTGGCGCTGATTCATCTGCCGGTCGCCGAGCGCTGGTTGAAGCAGGCTCAGCTTGCGCCGGGCGACGAAGGGCTGAAACCGCAGCCGCTGCTGATCCCCGTTCGGCTTAAGTTGGACAAGGCAGAGCGCGAAGCCCTTGGCCGCCACGGTAGCCTGCTGATTCAGATGGGGATTGAACTCCATGCGGATGCGCATCATGTGACGCTCCGCGCTGTACCTTTACCATTACGCCAACAAAATTTACAAAACTTGATTCCAGAACTGTTAGGCTATCTCGCCCGGCAGCAGGATGTGTCCGCAACGCAGGTAGCGCAATGGTTAGCGCGCCATTCGCTAGCTGACCATCCGCACTGGAATCACTCGCAGGCGATTGCATTGCTGGCTGAAGTCGAAAGACTTTGCCCGCAGCTACTGAAATCGCCGCCTTCTGGATTTTTACAGCACATCGATATTGAACAGGCGATGAACGCCCTGAAGCATGAGTGAGACATCCAAGGCTGGCCGGCCAAAGGCAATTTTTTTGATGGGGCCAACGGCCTCCGGTAAGACTGCGCTGGCGATGGCTTTACGTCAGCAGCTACCGGTTGAGTTGATAAGCGTCGATTCCGCCCTCATCTATCGCGGTATGGATATTGGCACGGCCAAACCTTCCGCTGAGGAGCTGGCATTGGCGCCCCATCGCTTGCTGAACATCCGCGATCCTGCAGAAACCTATTCCGCTGCGGAGTTTCGTCGGGATGCGCTGGCAGAAATGGCGGAGATTACCGAAAGCGGTCGTATTCCGTTGCTTGTTGGTGGCACCATGCTCTATTACAAGGCTTTGCTGGAAGGATTGTCGCCGTTGCCCCCGGCGGATCCTGAAGTGCGTCAGCGTATTGAGCAGCAGGCGAGTGAACGGGGGTGGGATGCCCTTCACCGTCAATTATGTGAGTTAGATCCCGTTGCTGGAAATCGTATTCATCCGAATGATCCCCAGAGACTCTCGCGAGCACTGGAAGTTTTTTTCATTTCGGGTAAAACTTTAACAGAACTGACTAAAACTTCAGGCGAAGCGCTGCCATACGATGTGCTGCAGTTCGCGATTGCGCCTCAGCATCGCGAAGTCATACATCAGCGTATTGAACTGCGTTTTCACCAGATGTTAGCGTCAGGGTTTGAAGCGGAGGCTCGGGCGTTATACGCACGAGGTGATTTGCATACGGACTTGCCTTCCATTCGTTGTGTAGGTTATCGCCAGATGTGGTCATTTTTGGCTGGCGAAATCGATTACGATGACATGGTTTATCGGGGAATTTGCGCGACCCGGCAGTTAGCTAAGCGGCAGATTACTTGGTTACGCGGCTGGAAGGATGTTCACTGGCTGGATAGCGAACAACCCGATGCAGCTTGCGATACCCTGTTACAGGTTCTTAGTGCTAAGCCTGGGTGATTGTGTACAATCAGTGCATGATCAGGCGCGAATTTTTACGCAGTATTTCAGGGCTTTCATGCTCTTAAGTAGTAAACAACAAGCATATAAGGAAAAGATAGAATGGCTAAGGGGCAATCATTGCAAGATCCGTTCTTAAACGCGCTGCGTCGTGAACGTGTTCCGGTTTCGATTTATTTGGTGAATGGTATCAAGCTGCAGGGGCAGATCGAGTCGTTTGATCAATTTGTGATTTTATTAAAGAACACGGTTAGTCAGATGGTTTATAAGCACGCTATCTCTACTGTTGTTCCGTCCCGTCCAGTCTCCCACCATAGCAACAATGCGGGTGGCGGAAGCAGTAACTATCATCACGGCAGTAACCCGGGGGCGTCTACTCAGCCTCAGCAAGAGAGTGACGAGGCAGAGTAATCACGGCTCTTCCATGGCGGGGGTACCTGTTATGTCGGGTTCCCCGTCCTGGCAATCCGCCCGATTCGTTCTTCGCCGGATGGCGAGGTCGGATTGCGCAATAATCGCCGCTTGACGATATACGGGTCCAGCGCGCATTTAGAATCTGATATTCACGCAGTATGGCCATCCGTGTAGCAGGTTTAACAAGGTTCTGAGAGGTTTTAAGTTTGTTTGACCGTTATGATGCCGGTGAGCAGGCCGTACTGGTACACATCTATTTTACCCAAGACCGGGATATGGAAGATTTGCAGGAATTCGAAACCCTGGTCTCTTCTGCGGGTGTAGAAGCGCTGCGGGTCGTTACCGGCAGTCGGAAATCCCCCCACCCTAAATATTTCGTCGGTGAAGGAAAGGCGGTTGAAATCGCAGAGGCGGTAAAAGCCAGCGGGGCATCGGTGGTGCTGTTCGATCACGCCCTGAGCCCGGCCCAGGAACGTAACCTGGAAGCCCTGTGTGAATGCCGCGTCATCGACCGTACCGGGCTGATTCTGGACATTTTTGCCCAGCGCGCCCGTACCCATGAAGGTAAACTACAGGTGGAGCTGGCGCAGCTTCGCCATCTTGCCACGCGTCTTGTCCGTGGCTGGACGCACCTTGAGCGTCAGAAAGGCGGGATTGGTCTGCGCGGACCGGGTGAAACGCAGTTGGAAACCGACCGCCGCTTGCTGCGCAACCGTATTACGCTGATCCTTTCTCGTCTTGAGCGGGTGTCGAAACAGCGCGAGCAGGGCCGTCAGGCGAGAAGTAAAGCCGACGTGCCGACGGTTTCGCTGGTGGGATATACCAACGCCGGTAAATCTACGCTTTTTAACCGCCTGACCTCAGCTGATGTGTATGTCGCCAACCAGCTGTTCGCCACGCTGGATCCTACGCTGCGTCGGGTAGACGTCAGCGACGTGGGGGAAGTGGTGCTGGCGGATACCGTTGGGTTTATTCGCCATCTGCCGCACGATCTGGTCGCCGCTTTTAAAGCAACGCTACAGGAAACGCGCGAAGCCACGCTGCTGCTGCATGTGATTGATGCCGCCGATTTACGCGTGGATGAAAATATTGCAGCCGTGGTCGACGTGCTGGAAGAAATAGATTCCCACGAAGTGCCAATGCTTCAGATCATGAATAAGATCGATATGCTGGAAGGCTTTGTGCCGCGCATCGATCGTGACGAAGAGAATATGCCGGTCCGCGTATGGGTTTCCGCCCAGACCGGGGAAGGGATTTCGCTGCTGTTCCAGGCGCTGACCGAGCGGCTGGCGGGCGAAATCGCGCAGTACGATTTACGTTTGCCGCCTGAAGCCGGGCGGCTACGTAGCCGATTTTATCAGCTTCAGGCGATAGAAAAAGAGTGGAATGAAGACGATGGTAGCGTAGGTTTGCATATACGTTTGCCGATCGTGGACTGGCGCCGCCTGTGCAAACAGGAACCGGCGCTGGTGGATTACATTGTTTGACTGATTTTGCCTGACACGCGTATCCCGGCCATGGGATACCACCGCACACACAATTATATGGAGTATAAACATGGCGTGGAATCAGCCCGGGAATAACGGACAGGACCGCGACCCGTGGGGAAGCAGCAATAATCAAGGCGGCAACTCTGGGGGAAATAAGGGAGGGCGCGATAAAGGGCCTCCTGATTTAGATGATATTTTTCGTAAGCTGAGCAAAAAGCTTGGCGGTTTTGGCGGTGGGAATAAGAACGATAACAGCAGCGGGCAGAATACGCCGGGTCGCAGTGGTCGTCTGATCGGCATCGTCGTTGTGGCGGCGGTGGTGATTTGGGCCGGTAGCGGCTTCTATACCATTAAAGAGGCGGAACGCGGCGTGGTGACACGCTTCGGTAAATTCAGCCATTTGGTTGAGCCAGGCTTGAACTGGAAGCCTACCTTTATCGATCAGGTTCGCGCGGTGAACGTTGAGGCCGTGCGCGAGCTGGCAGCGTCAGGCACCATGCTGACCTCGGACGAAAACGTCGTGCGGGTGGAAATGAACGTGCAGTATCGCGTCACTAACCCGGAACGCTATCTGTTTGCGGTAACCAGCGCGGACGACAGCCTGCGTCAGGCAACGGACAGCGCGCTGCGCGGCGTGATTGGCCGCTCAACCATGGACCGTATCCTGACCGAAGGCCGTACCGTGGTGCGTAGCGACACCCAGCGCGAGCTGGAAGAAACGATTCGTCCTTACGACATGGGGATCACCCTGCTGGACGTCAACTTCCAGGCCGCTCGTCCGCCTGAAGAAGTGAAGGCTTCCTTCGATGATGCAATTGCCGCCCGTGAAAACCGTGAGCAGTACGTGCGTGAAGCGGAAGCTTATGCCAACGAAGTGCAGCCACGCGCTAACGGCCAGGCGCAGCGTATTCTGGAAGAAGCGCGTGCTTACAAAACGCGTACCGTGCTTGAAGCGCAGGGTGAGGTCGATCGCTTCGCGAGACTGCTTCCTGAATACAAGGCAGCTCCGCAGATCACCCGTGAACGTCTGTATATCGAAACAATGGAAAACGTGCTGAGCCATACCCGCAAGGTGCTGGTTAACGATAAGGGCAACAGCCTGATGGTGCTGCCGCTGGAGCAGCTGATGCGTGGACAGAGCGGGGCGTCCTCGTCGAACAACAGCCAGAACAGCAGCAATAACAACCTGCTGCGCCTGCCGCCGGCTTCGGACAGCAATGACCGCGCCAGCAGCAGTTCGGCGTTCAGCCCGGATAACATCATGGACCAGCGCCGGGTAAATGCTCAGCGCAACGATACCCAGCGCCAGGGGAGGGAGTAAGCGATGCGTAAGCCATTAATCGTTGTATTGATTGTTGTGCTGGTGGTGCTATACGCGTCACTGTTTGTCGTCCAGGAAGGCCAGCGCGGCATCGTGATGCGCTTCGGCAAGGTTCTGCGCGACGGAGAAAACAAGCCGCTGGTGTACGAGCCAGGCCTGCACTTTAAGATTCCTTTCCTGGAATCCGTGAAGTCGCTGGACGCCCGTCTTCAGACCATGGACAACCAGGCCGACCGTTTTGTCACCAAAGAGAAAAAAGACCTGATCGTTGATTCTTACATCAAATGGCGCATCAGCGATTTCAGCCGCTACTATCTGGCAACCGGTGGCGGCGACGTCTCCCAGGCCGAAGTGCTGCTGAAGCGTAAATTCAGCGACCGTCTGCGTTCTGAAATTGGCCGTCTCGACGTGAAAGACATTGTGACCGATTCGCGTGGCCGTTTGACTACCGACGTCCGCGACGCGCTGAATACCGGTAGCGCAGGTCAGGATGACGAAATCGCTACCCCTGCGGCGGACGATGCTATTGCTTCGGCGGCGGCGCGCGTTGAGCGTGAAACCACCGGCAATAAGGTGGCTATTAACCCGAACAGTATGGCGGCGTTGGGTATTCAGGTCGTCGATGTGCGTATTAAGCAGATCAACCTGCCTACTGAGGTTTCCGACGCCATTTATGCCCGTATGCGTGCGGAGCGTGAGTCAGTAGCCCGTAGCCAGCGTTCTCAGGGTCAGGAAGAGGCGGAAAAACTGCGTGCCACTGCGGATTATGAAGTGACCCGCACGCTGGCGGAAGCGCAGCGTACCGGCCTGATGACCCGGGGTGAAGGAGATGCGCAAGCAGCGAAGCTGTTTGCCGATGCCTTCAGTCAGGACCCTGATTTCTATGCCTTTATTCGTAGCCTTCGCGCTTACGAGAGCAGCTTCAAAAGCAATCAGGACGTGATGGTGCTCAGCCCGGACAGCGATTTCTTCCGCTTTATGAAATCGCCCTCTACCGCCACACGCTAAGAATCTGTTATAAAACGAAGGGCCGGAAAATCCGGCCCTTTTTTTATGGTCCTGAGCGGAAAAAACAATGAACCCAACCATTTGGATGGCGCTGGCCCTGGTGCTGGTTTTAGAAGGCCTCGGTCCGGTGTTGCTGCCGCGCATCTGGCGGCGAATGATTTTATCAATGGCTCAATTGCCGGATACCCTGCTGCGCCGTTTCGGCGGCGGTCTCGTGGTCGCGGGCGCAGTGATTTACTATATGATCAGCACCCACAGCGGCGGCTAAAGGCCGGGAAAAAAGTAATAATCGTATGCTAAAAGAGCTGAAAGACGGGTTTTACGGTGGTAGAATCCATTTTTAAGCAATCGGTGATTTTGAGAAATGGGTAAGAACGTCGTCGTACTGGGCACCCAATGGGGTGACGAAGGTAAAGGTAAGATTGTTGACCTGCTGACTGAACGTGCAAAATACGTTGTGCGCTATCAGGGCGGTCATAACGCTGGCCATACGCTAGTCATCAACGGTGAGAAAACCGTCCTCCACTTAATTCCATCAGGTATTCTGCGTGAAAACGTGACCAGCATCATCGGCAACGGTGTGGTGCTGTCTCCTGCTGCGCTGATGAAAGAGATGAAAGGTCTGGAAGATCGTGGCTTCCCGGTACGTGAACGTCTGTTTATTTCTGAAGCCTGCCCGCTGATTCTGGAGTACCATGTGGCGCTGGACGTGGCGCGTGAAAAAGCGCGCGGCGCGAAAGCTATCGGCACCACCGGTCGCGGCATTGGCCCGGCGTACGAAGATAAAGTCGCCCGTCGCGGCCTGCGCGTTGGCGACCTGTTCAACAAAGAAACCTTTGCCGCGAAGCTGAAAGAAGTGTTGGATTACCATAACTTCCAGCTGGTGAACTACTACAAAGAAGAAGCGGTTGACTACGATAAGGTGCTGGGCGATGTCATGGCGATTGCCGACATCCTCACCGGTATGGTGGTGGACGTATCTGAACTGCTGGACGGCGCGCGCAAGCGTGGCGACCTGATCATGTTTGAAGGCGCGCAGGGCACGCTGCTTGACATCGACCACGGTACTTATCCGTACGTGACCTCTTCCAACACTACCGCTGGCGGCGTGGCGACAGGTTCAGGCATCGGTCCGCGCTATGTGGATTACGTGCTGGGCATTGTGAAGGCCTACTCTACCCGCGTGGGCGCTGGCCCATTCCCGACCGAGTTGTTCGATGAAACCGGCGAGTTCCTGTGCAAGCAGGGAAATGAATTTGGCGCCACCACCGGCCGCCGCCGTCGCACCGGCTGGCTGGATGCGGTTGCCGTACGCCGCGCGGTGCAGATCAACTCCCTCTCTGGCTTCTGCATGACCAAACTGGACGTGCTGGATGGCCTGAAAGAGGTGAAAATCTGCGTTGCTTACCGGATGCCTGACGGTCGCGAAGTGACGACTACGCCGCTGGCCGCTGAAGGTTGGGAAGGCATTGAGCCAATCTACGAAACTATGCCTGGCTGGAGCGAAACCACCTTCGGCGTGAAGTCGCTGGATGGCCTGCCGCAGGCCGCGCTGAATTACATTAAGCGTATTGAAGAAGTCACCGGCGTGCCGATTGATATCATTTCTACCGGTCCGGACCGCAGCGAAACCATGATCCTGCGTGACCCGTTTGACGCGTAACGTTATCAGAGGCCGGGACTGCCCGGCCTTACTCTTACCACCTGTGCTTCCCACCTTATTTTCTCATTATCAACGCTTACTTAAATAAAATAGCCCCGAATGCGAAGGCTGGTTTATCATCATTGATAACACACTCATTTATGAGCGGATTACGGCAGCGCTTCCGAACGTCGGTCATGCTTATGAGGTTACCGTGCAGCTAACGAGTTTCACCGATTATGGTTTACGTGCGCTGATTTTTATGGCCGCTTTGCCTGCTGGACAGATGACCAGCATTAGCGAAGTAACAGAGGCTTACGGTGTTTCACGTAATCATATGGTCAAAATAATCAATCAACTTAGCCGGGCTGGCTACGTTGCTGCCGCGCGCGGAAAAAACGGCGGCATTCGCTTAGGCAGGCCAGCCTCCGAGATTGTGATTGGCCAGGTGGTACGGGATATGGAACCGCTACAGCTGGTGAACTGCCAACCCTGCCATATCAGGCCGGCCTGTCGCCTGAAGCAGGCGCTCTTTGATGCGGTACAGAGTTTTCTGACCGTGCTGGATGGCTATACCCTGGCAGATTTGCTGGAAGACAACCATCCGCTCTACAAATTATTGTTGGTTGAGCAACCCTCACTCAGCAGTTGATGACAACGGAGGAACCGCTATGTCAAAAGATCCTTTTAAGGAACGGGAAGCTGAAAAATACGACAATCCCATTCCAAGTCGCGAATTTATCCTTGCCCATCTGGATAAGCGCGAAAAGCCAGCCAGCCGTGAAGAGCTGGCTTCTGAACTCTCTATTTCTGGCGAGGAGCAGACTGAAGCGCTGCGCCGTCGCCTGCGCGCGATGGAGCGCGACGGTCAGTTAGTCTTTACCCGCCGTCAGTGCTATGCCCTGCCGGAACGTCTGGATTTGCTGCGCGGAAAGGCAATCGGCCACCGCGATGGTTTCGGCTTCCTGCGGGTTGAAGGCAGTAAAGACGACCTTTATCTTTCTGCTGAGCAGATGAAAATGTGTATGCACGGTGATGTGATCCTCGCGCAGGCGATGGGCGCAGATCGTAAAGGCCGCCGTGAAGCGCGCGTGGTCAGGGTGCTTGAGCCGCGCAACAACCAGATCGTTGGACGCTACTTCACCGAGGCTGGCGTTGGCTTTGTGGTGCCGGACGACAGCCGTCTGAGCTTCGACATCCTGATCCCACCGGAAGACTTGATGGGCGCCCGCATGGGCTTTGTGGTGGTGGTGGAGCTGGTTCAGCGACCTACGCGCCGCAGTAAAGCCGTGGGCAAAGTGGTGGAAGTGCTGGGCGACAATATGGGCACCGGCATGGCCGTGGAAATGGCGCTGCGCACCCACGATATTCCTCACGCCTGGTCGCCAGAGCTTGAGCGTCAGATTGCCAAACTGAAAGAAGAAGTGCCGGAAGAGGCCAAAGTAGGGCGCGTGGATCTCCGCGATCTGCCGCTGGTCACCATTGACGGTGAAGATGCCCGCGACTTTGATGACGCCGTTTTCTGTGAAAGGAAGCGCGGCGGCGGCTGGCGTTTGTGGGTGGCGATTGCCGACGTGAGCTACTACGTTCGTCCTGGCACCCCGCTGGATGATGAAGCGGTAAACCGCGGCACCTCGGTATATTTCCCTTCTCAGGTGGTGCCGATGCTGCCGGAAGTGCTTTCTAACGGCTTATGCTCGCTGAACCCGCAGGTAGATCGCCTGTGTATGGTCTGTGAGATGACGATTTCGGCGACCGGCAAGCTGACGGGCTACAAGCATTACGAAGCGGTGATGAACTCCTGGGCGCGCCTGACCTACAACAAAGTGTGGAGCATCCTGCAGGGCAACCAGGAGCTGCGTGAGCAATACCAGCCGCTGGTGAAAGACCTGGAAGAGCTGCACCGGATGTATCTGGTGCTGGAGAAATCACGCGAGCAGCGCGGCGGTATCTCCTTCGAAACCGATGAGGCTAAATTCGTGTTCAATGCCGAGCGTCGCATTGAGCGCATTGAGCGCGTTGAGCAGGTTTCTCGTAACGATGCGCACAAGCTGATTGAAGAGTGCATGATCCTGGCGAACATCGCATCAGCCCGTTACGTTGAGAAAAATAACGAACCGGCGCTATTCCGCGATCACGACCGTCCGAGCGAAGAGAATATTAAGAGCTTCCGCTCGGTGCTGAACGAACTGGGACTGACGCTGGGCGGCGGCAACAAGCCTCATCCGCTGGACTACGCGGAGCTGCTGAAGCAGATCTCCAGCCGTACCGATGCGGAAATGCTGCAAACCATGCTGCTGCGCTCCATGAAGCAGGCGGTTTACGATCCTGAAAACCGCGGCCACTTCGGCCTGGCGCTGGCTTCGTACGCGCACTTTACTTCCCCAATTCGTCGTTACCCCGATCTGCTGCTGCACCGTGCGATTAAGTATCTGCTGGCGAAAGAGAACGGTATGTCTGAGGGGATCACTACCCCTACGGGCGGTTACCATTATGAGCTGGAGCAAATGCTACAGCTTGGTCAGCACTGCTCGATGGCCGAGCGCCGTGCCGATGAGGCCACCCGCGACGTCGCGGACTGGCTGAAGTGTGACTTTATGCATGACCATGTCGGGGAAACTTTCACCGGCGTGATCTCAAGCGTGACCGGCTTTGGCTTCTTTGTGCGCCTGACCGATCTGTTTATTGACGGCCTGGTGCACGTCTCCACGCTGGACAATGACTATTACCGCTTTGATGCCGTAGGCCAGCGCCTTATTGGCGAGTCTGGCGGCAAAACGTACCGCCTTGGCGATACGGTGGAAGTGCGCGTAGACGCGGTACACATGGACGAGCGGAAAATTGATTTTGCGATGATCTCCAGCAGCCGTAAGCCGCGTGGCGAAGGCAAAACGGAGCGCGATCGCGCCAAAAAAGCCGCGCCTCAGCACAGCGGTAAGCGCCGTCGCGATCAGAGCAAAAAAGGAACTTTTGAGCCAGACAGCGCGTTCCGCGCGCCGCAGAGGAAAGAAGCGGCGGCGGACGGTGGGGCAAAGAAGGACAAAAAGCCGAGAAAACCCTCGGATAAAACCCGCAAAATCGCCGCTGGCAGCCGGGCGCGGCGTGCGGCGAAGAAAAAGACTGACGCGTCAGCATAACCCTGGCGGGGCAGGCGAGCAGCCTGCCCCGGCTTAAAATGACTTTTCGAGTAACTGATTAATGAGTGAAATAGTATTTGGACTGCACGCCGTGAAGGCGCTGCTAGACAGCAATCCTCAGCGCTTTCAGGAAGTGTTTATCCTCAAAGGGCGCGACGACAAGCGCCTGCAACCGCTGGTGAAAGCGCTGGAAGCTCAGGGCATTGTGGTGCAGGTAGCGAATCGCCAGTGGCTGGATAGCCAGGTTGAAGGCGGCGTTCATCAGGGGATTGTGGCGCGGGTGAAGCCTGGCCGTCAGTATCAGGAAAACGACCTGCCGGACCTGCTGGCCAGCCTGGATTCGCCGTTCCTGCTAATCCTGGATGGCATCACCGATCCGCACAACCTCGGTGCCTGCCTGCGCAGTGCGGATGCGGCGGGAGTTCACGCGGTTATCGTTCCGCGAGATCGTTCGGCGCAGCTTAATGCGACGGCCAAAAAAGTCGCCAGCGGGGCGGCGGAACATGTGCCGCTGATCGCCGTGACTAACCTTGCCAGAACGATGCGTTTGTTGCAGGAAGCGAACGTGTGGATCGTCGGGACGGCCGGTGAAGCCAGTCACGATGTCTTCCAGAGCAAAATGACCGGGCCGATGGCGCTGGTCATGGGGGCAGAAGGCGAGGGTATGCGGCGCCTGACTCGTGAACATTGTGATGAGCTGATCAGCATTCCTATGGCGGGCAGCGTCTCTTCGCTGAACGTTTCCGTCGCTACCGGCATCTGCCTGTTCGAGGCCGTGCGCCAGCGTAAAGCGTGATCCTGCGACCGGCGGCCCGCCCGCCGGTGTGGCTCAGCGCAATGCCTGCCGACGCGCTTTCGCGGTGGAAGGGGCGTAACCAAACTTTTGCTTGAACGCCTTGCTGAAGTGGAAAGAGTCAAAAAAATGCAGCCGTTCGGCCACCAGGCTGACGCTGTACTCTTCCTGCTGCAACAGCGACTGGGCAAGCTCCAGCCTTGCGTCGAGATAATACTCTTTTGGCGATTTACCGGTATATTTTAAAAACAGCCGCCGTAGATATTGTTCACTGCACTGCATCCATGCCGCCATTTCCGCCACGCGCCAGTGTGTTTGTAAGTCAGCATGTAATAGTGAGAGCAACCTCTCAATTTTAATTAATTTTTCGGGTTTAATCCCGTTTTCTGAAATAAGACATATCCACTGGTAAATCATTTTTGTCAGAAAGGCGACGGCAAGGTTCTTTTTATTTGAATTTTCATTATCCAATAGCTTACTGACTTCCAGTAATTCATGATTAAACCCCTCGCCATTATGAATGACAGCTTTCTGCCGTAATGGAATCTCCATAACGCAGTTCGGTATAAACTCCATCCAGTACTGCTCCCATACCAGCCCCTCACAGTGATAGGAGAGAATATCTACGGGCTTGAGGAAAATGGCGCAATTACCGCTTAACGTAATCTCATCGCCGCCGCGCAGCAGAATCTTGCCGCTTCCCTGTAGGGTGTAAATCGCTACCCACGAGCTGGCGATCAGCGGCTTCTTTTTATCCTGCGGCCAGAATACGCGATAGGTTTTATCGGCAAGGGTATGCCACAGGGAGATGAGAATAATGCCGCTGGAGATCACATTTTCCTCAAGAACCAGCGGAATATTATAAGTAGTTTCGGTTTTTACATCGGAAAGGGCATTTTTTCCATTCATTTTATTCTCCCTCCAGTGAATGATGACGTTAACCCCAGCGCGGAATGTAGCAAAGAAAATTTCCGTCGGGTAATCAGGATGCGTTATCTGTGATTTCAAACCGCCTCGACCCGAATGCTGCAATATTCCTTAATGCCGTTATTGCATCGGGACATAATGATAAATAAGGGCATGAAATGAATATTCAGCAAATTGTGAGCTTCCTGGCTTTCACCTTTCTGGTGGCTTTTATCACCTGGTGGAAGCTGCGCAAGTCTGACACGCAGTCGCAACAGGGCTATTTTCTTGCCGGACGTTCTCTGAAGGCGCCAATTATTGCCGCCTCTCTGATGCTGACCAACCTGTCGACCGAACAGCTGGTCGGGTTAACCGGGCAGGCCTACCGCAGCGGAATGTCGGTCATGGCGTGGGAGGTGATCTCCGCCATTCCACTGATCTTTCTGGCGCTGATTTTCCTGCCGCGCTACCTGCAACGCGGCATCGCCACCATTCCGCAGTTTATTGAGGAGCGCTACGATAAAACCACCCGCATTATCGTCGACTGCTGCTTTCTGATCGCCACCGGGATCTGCTTTTTGCCGGTAGTGCTTTACTCCGGGGCGCTGGCTTTCAACAGTATCTTCCATATCAGTGAAACATTCGGCATCTCGCCGTCGGCGGCGATCTGGGCGATGGTGGTGGTGCTTGGGCTGTCGGGCATTCTCTACGCGGTGATTGGCGGCATGAGGGCCATTGCTATCGCCGATATGGTCAACGGCATCGGTCTGGTTATCGGCGGCCTGATGGTGCCGGTATTTGGCCTGATGGTGATGGGCGGCGGCAATTTTCTCAGGGGGCTGGACCGCCTGACCACCGACCACAGCGAAATGCTGAATTCAATCGGCGGCGCCCACGATCCGGTGCCGATTGGCGCCGCGCTGACCGGGCTGGTGCTGGTAAATACCTTTTACTGGTGTACCAACCAGGGGATCGTGCAGCGTACACTCGGCTCGCGCAACCTCGCCGAAGGGCAGAAGGGCGCGCTGCTGACGGCGGTGCTGAAAATGCTCGACCCGCTGATCCTCGTGCTGCCGGGTATTATCGCCTTCCATCTGTTCCGGGAATTACCCTCGGCGGATATGGCCTATCCGGCGCTGGTTAACCGGGTGATGCCGCTGCCGCTGATCGGATTCTTCAGCGCCGTGCTGTTCGGCGCGATTATCAGCGCCTTCTGCGGCTTCCTCAACAGCGCCTCCACGCTGTTCAGCCTCGGCATCTATCACCGCATCATTAATCAGGACGCCTCGTCAGAAAAGCTGGTGAAGGTGGTCCGCCAGTTTGGCCTGGTGGTGACGCTGGTTTCAGTGCTGGTCGCGCCGTGGATCGCCCATGCGCCGGAAGGCCTTTATTCCTGGATGAAGCAGCTGAACGGCATTTATAACGTGCCGCTGGTCACCATTATTATCATGGGCTTCTTCTTTCCGCGTATTCCGGCCGTGGCCGCGAAGTCCGCGCTGCTGTTCGGCATCTGTAGCTATATCGTGGTCAACTATCTGGTCGATCTGCACTTCCATTTCCTTTACGTGCTGGCCTGCACGTTCTGCATCAACGTGGTGCTGATGCTGACGATCGGCTGGCTGTGGCCGCAGGCGGAACCCTTCCGCTTCCGCGATGCTTTCGCGGTGGATATGACGCCGTGGAAAAACGCCAAAATCGCCTCCGTCGGCGTGCTGTTCGCGATGATTGGGGTTTACTCCGGCTTTGCGCAGTTTGGCGGTTATAACAGCCACCTGCTGACCCTGCTCTGTTATCTGGTGGTGGCGGCAGTGGTGATTTATCTCATCGTGGACAGCAGGCGTCAGCGTCGGAGTACCTCTGCCGTCACTTTTACTGATGCTAAGGATGACTCATGAAACGTCCGAATATTGTCTTCATTATGACCGATACCCAGGCCACCAATATGGTGGGCTGCTACAGCGGTAAACCGCTGAACACCAACCATATCGATGCGCTGGCGGAGGAGGGGATCCGCTTCAATTCCGCCTATACCTGTACCCCGGTCTGCACCCCGGCGCGCGCCGGATTGTTTACCGGCATTTACGCCAACCAGTCCGGGCCGTGGACGAACAACGTCGCGCCCGGAAAAAATATCAGCACGATGGGTCGCTACTTTAAGGATGCGGGTTATCACACCTGCTTTATCGGCAAGTGGCACCTCGACGGACACGACTACTTCGGCACCGGCGTCTGTCCGCCGGAGTGGGACGCCGAATACTGGTTCGATGGCGCCAACTATCTTGCAGAGCTGAGCGAGCAGCAAACGGGGCTGTGGCGCAACGGGTTGAACAGCGCCGAAGATATCCGCGCCAACAATATCGATGAAACCTTTACCTGGGCCTGGCGTATCAGCAAACGAGCGATCGACTTCGTTCAGCGTCCCGAACGGCAGGATCGGCCGTTCCTGATGGTGGTCTCCTATGATGAACCGCACCATCCCTTCACCTGTCCGGCGGAATATATCGATAAGTACCAGGACTTTTATTACGATCTCGGCCCGCGCGCGCAGGATAACCTTGAGCACAAGCCGCTTCACCATCAGCTGTGGGCTGACGCCATGCCTTCGCCGGTCGGTGAGGATGGTCGCTACCATCATCCGCTCTACTTCGCCTGCAACGACTTTGTTGACGACCAGATTGGCCGGGTGGTGGCGGCCCTGACGCCGGAGCAGCGTGAGAATACCTGGCTGGTTTATACCTCCGATCACGGTGAGATGATGGGGGCGCATCAGCTGATCAGCAAAGGGGCGGCGATGTATGACGATATCACCCGCGTACCACTGATCGTCTGCCCGCCAGCGGGCGAGCAGGGGCCGCGCCAGGTCGATACGCCGGTCAGCCATATTGACCTGTTGCCGACGCTGATGGCGCTGGCCGGCATTGAGCAGCCCGCGATTCTGCCGGGCGGAAACATCATGCAGGCCGAGGGCGATCGTGGGGTGATGGTGGAATTCAACCGTTACGAAATCGAGCACGACAGTTTTGGCGGCTTTATTCCAGTGCGCTGCTGGGTGACCTCGCGCTTTAAGCTGACGATCAACCTGTTCACCAGCGACGAGCTGTACGATCGCCACGCCGATCCTGAGGAGATCCATAACCTGATCGACCATCCCGACTTTGCCGCAGAGCGTAATCAGCTGCACGACGCGTTACTCGACTATATGGAGCGCATCCGCGACCCGTTCCGCTCTTATCAATGGGCGTGTCGCTCATGGCGACCGGATGCCGAACCGCGCTGGATGGGGCCATTCCGGCCACGTCCGCAGGACGGCTATTCGCCGGTAGTGCGTGACTATGATACCGGTATGCCGACCCGGGGGGTGAAAATGGAAGAGAAAAAGCAGAAGTTCTGACGATCGCCGGGGCTGCCGCAACGGCCCCGCAGTAAGGAGAAAGTATGAGCCTGTCACGGATTGGTGAAGCGCCGGATTACCGTTTTTCACTGGCGAATGAGCGTACGTTTCTGGCCTGGATCCGCACCGCGCTGGGGTTTCTGGCGGCTGGCGTGGGGCTGGAACAGTTTGCGCCGGACATCGCCACGCCGGCGGTGCGTCAGGCGCTGGCGCTGCTGCTGTGCCTGTTCGCCGCGCTGCTGGCGGCGCTGGGCTATCTGCGCTGGCTGCGTAATGAGCAGGCCATGCGGCTGAAGGAAGATTTGCCCTACACGCGGATGCTGCAACTGGTGGCGCTGGCAATCACTGCGGCGTCAGTGGCGCTGATGGGAGGGGTAGTGTATGCCAGCTAGACGTCGTGCCCGAAGGCTTGCCAACCCCGGACTTCAGCCGGAAAGAACGTCTCTGGCCTGGTTTCGCACGCTGCTCGGCTGCGGCGTGCTGATGGCGCTGGCGCTGCGGCATCAGCGCCAGCTCTCCAGCGTGCCGTTCGGGTGCGTAATGATCCTTCTGTTCAGCCTGTGGCTGCTGCTGTGCGGCTATGCCCGACAGCGGGGAAAAATAGACGAAGGCCGCAGCGACTTCGCGGGCGGGGCGGCCCAGGCGGCGAAGCTGGGAATCACCTGTGCGGTGATGGTGCTGGCCTTGCTGTTTAGCAGCCATCATTTAGCGGCCTTATTCACCGGCGGCCAGTTATGAAGGGATGTCACGTAATGGCGAAGCCAGCAGGCTCGCGTTGCAATCTCAGCTGCCGCTACTGTTTTTACCTTGATAAGCCGATGCTGCCAGTGATGGATGAGGAGACGCTGCGTCTCTACATCCGCCAGCACATCGCCGCACAGCCCGGCGATGAGGTGGAATTCGCCTGGCAAGGGGGCGAACCGACGCTGTGCGGGCTGCCCTTTTTTGAAAAGGTGGTGGCTCTGCAACAGCGCTATGCCTGCGGCAAACGTATTCATAATTCCCTGCAAACCAACGGCCTGTTGCTGAATGACGCGTGGTGCGCGTTTCTGCGGCAGCATCAGTGGCTGGTGGGGTTATCGCTGGATGGCCCGGCAGAACTGCACGATCGCTACCGGGTGACGCGCCGCGGGTTGCCGTCGCACCATCGGGTTATGGCGACTCTGAACCGTCTGCGCAGGCATCAGATCGCCTTTAACCTGATGGTGGTCGTGAATAATCTTAACGGTCGGCAACCAGAACAGATGTACGCCTTTCTGCGTCAGCTTGGCACGCCGTGGCTGCAATTTATTCCGCTGGTAGAGTGGGATGCGGCGGGAAATCTGACGCCTGAATCGGTGACGGCGGAGATATGGGGGCAATTCCTCACCACCGTCTTTATGCGCTGGGGTCGACAGGATATTGGCCGCATCCATATTCAGCTGTTTGAATCCACGCTGGGAATTTGGAATGGCTTCCCGTCACAACTGTGCGTGTTGAGTGAAACCTGCGGTCATGCTTTTGCGCTGGAGGCGAATGGCGACCTTTACCAGTGCGACCATTTTGTTGGACCGCCGTGGTGGGTGGGCAACCTGCGCCAGACGCCGTTAAGCGAGCTTAATGCCAGCCGGGCCGCTATTGCCTTTGGCGCCGCCAAAAAAACGGCGCTGCCGCCGGAGTGCCTGACGTGCCGGGAGCGCCCCTTTTGTCACGGCGACTGTCCTAAACACCGTCCGCCGGGCGGTAAGAGCGCACTCTGTGAGGGATACCGGCGCTTTTTCCGCGAAAGTGCGCCGTGGATGGCAAGGATGCGCGATTTGATTCGCCGCCGCCGTTCGCCTGCCGCGCTGATGGCGGCTTTTCCCGCGCCAACCGATCCGCGCGGGCAGGTTGTGATCCCCTGCACAAATCCACATCAGGGCCAGGCATAACCCCGGCAGGCTCTCATACTTACCCTGAATCTGAGAGGGAGCCGAGATGGACTGGAAAACCCACAGCGTATTTAATCAGCCCCGCCCGCTGGCGAACAGCAACCTGTTTTTGTCGGACACGCCGCTGCGTGAAGCCGTGCAGCGTGAAGGGGCAGGCTGGGACAGCGATTTACTCGCTTCCGTTGGACAACAGTTGGGTAGCGCCGAATCGCTGGAGCTGGGCAGGTTGGCCAATGGCTACCCGCCGGAGCTGTTGCGCTACGATCCCTGCGGCGAGCGGCTGGATGAGGTGCGCTTTCATCCCGCCTGGCACCTGCTGATGCAGGGACTTTGCGCCAACCGGGTGCACAATCTGCCCTGGCTGGAGCGGGCGCCGGAAGCGGCGTTTGTCGCCCGCGCCGCGCGCTTTATGCTTCATGCTCAGGTAGAGGCGGGGAGCCTGTGCCCTGTCACTATGACCTTTGGCGCCATCCCTCTGTTACAAAAATATCTGCCGACTTCGTTGCAGGACTGGCTAAAGCCGCTGCTTTCGGACCGTTATGACCCGCATGTGCAGGTGGCTCCGCTGAAAAAAGGGCTGCTGATTGGCATGGGGATGACCGAAAAGCAGGGAGGTACCGACGTGCTGAGTAATACCACGCGCGCAGAGCCGACCGCCTCTCGCGGCAGCGGGGAGTGCTACCAGTTAACCGGCCACAAATGGTTTTTTTCCGTGCCGCAGAGCGACGCTCATCTGGTGCTGGCGCAGGCGAAAGGCGGGCTGTCCTGCTTCTTCCTGCCTCGCCTGCTGCCGGGCGGAGAAAAAAATGCGCTGCATATTGAAAGGCTGAAAGAGAAGCTGGGGAACCGCTCGAATGCCAGCGCTGAGGTTGAGTTTTTTGGCGCCAGCGGCTGGCTGATCGGGGAAGAGGGCGAGGGCGTCCGGCAAATTCTGAAGATGGGCGGCTATACCCGTTTTGACTGCGCGCTTGGCAGCCACGCCATGATGCGTCGGGCTTTCTCCATTGCCCTGTATCATGCCCACCAGCGTCAGGTGCTGGGGAAAAACCTGGTGGATCAGCCGCTGATGAGGCAGCTTCTCTGCTCGCAGGCTCTGGTGCTGGAGGGGCAAACTGCGCTGCTGATGCGTCTGGCGCGCGCCTGGTCGCGGGGAGAAAATGAGCAGGAGAAAATCTTTAGCCGGCTTTTTACCCCGGCGGCCAAATACACGGTGTGCAAACGAGGGATTGGCTTTGTGGCTGAGTCGATGGAGGTGCTGGGCGGCATTGGCTATTGCGAAGAGAGCGAGCTGCCGCGCCTTTATCGGGAAATGCCGGTGAACAGCATCTGGGAAGGATCGGGAAACGTGATGTGCCTGGACGTGCTGCGGGTGCTGACTAAGCAGCCGGGTATAGTAGACGTGCTCTCGGCGGAATTTGACGGGGTGAAAGGCCAGAACCGGCACTTCGACAGCCTGTGGCGGCAGATAAAGCTACGCCTGGCTAAGCCTCAGGAAGCCCAGGCGCATAGCCTGTGCGAAGGGCTGTTCGCGCTGGCCTGCGGTGTTCAGGTGATGACCAGCCTGGAGCCGGGGATGGCGGATGCCTGGTGCCGCCAGATGCTGGACCGGCGCGGTCACTCACGCCTGGCTGAACCTGTCGCTGAGCGTTTACTGTTGCGGGCTGGCGGTGGTTAAAGGGCCGTAAAGAATGGCGCTGGAGTACCACAGGCCCGGCATCACCGTCTCGCTGACCAACTGAATATAGTAGTAGGCTGCGCCAGCGGCGTTGGCTTTGGCCGCAATGGCTCGCTCCGCGTCGTCCGGCGAGCCGTGTTCAGAGACGCTGACAGTACCCAACCGGCTCTGGCTAAGACTCTGGCTTTGCGCGCGGGTGACCTCCTGCGCCCTGGACGTTGGCGGCGGGGGAGGTTCAGGCCTGGTTTCAAGCTGGCTACAGCCAGCGGTCAGCAAGATAAACAGCAACGTCAGTAACCGACACATAGCGAGTTCTCAGCAGTGGGATAACTGATAGTGTAAGCTATCCCACCGTGATTATTCGTCTTTTAGCGTAAATACGCTGACCAGCTGCGTCAGGTGGTGGCCTTTGCGGCTGAGATCCTGGGCCGTCTCCTCGGAGGTGGAAACCAGCCCGGTGTTCTGGTGCGTAGCCTGGCCGATCTGCGTCATTGCAATGTTCACCTGACCAATCCCGGCGGACTGCTCTCTCGAGGCGATGTTGATGTCGCTCATCAGTGCCTTCACCTGCCCAATACGGCCGACAATCTCTTCCATCACCTGACGCGTTTGTTCAGACAAAGCGTGCCCCTGCACCACTTTGCTCAGCGAGTTTTCAATCAACCCGCCAATTTCTTTCGCGGCCTGGGCGCTGCGCTGGGCCAGCGCGCGGACTTCAGCCGCCACCACGGCAAACCCTTTGCCGTGCTCCCCGGCGCGGGCGGCCTCTACCGCCGCGTTCAGCGCCAGGATATTGGTCTGGAAGGCAATAGACTCAATGACGTGGGTAATATCGGCAATGCTCTGCGAAGCGTTCTTGATGTCGCTCATCGTCACCACCGAGCGCGACACCGTCGCGCCGCCGCTCTGCACGGCGGCTGAGGTTTCATCAACCAGCGTCAGCGCCTGAGCGACATTTTCGGCGTTCTGCGCCACCGTCGCGCTTAGCTGCTCCATGCTGGCCGAGGTCTCTTCCACGCTGCTGGCCTGACGCGAGATCTGCTCGCTAATATTCTCACTGCTTACCGCAATCGCATCGGTGCCGCTGCTGATCTCCCGAGCCGCCTCGCGGACCTGCGAAACGATGTGCTGTAATCCGTCGCCAATGCCGTTAATCGCGTTAATCAGCTGGCCCACTTCATCATGGCGCTGAGTATTCAGCGTGGCCTGTAGGTTACCGGCAGAGTAGTGACGAGCCAGCTCGATCACCTGCTGCAAGGGTTTGCTCAGCCAGCGGCGGGTCACCATCACAAAACCCAGCGCAAAGGCCAGCACCAGTGCCGTACCGATCAGCAGAAACAGATCGCGGATCTGTTTAATCGGTGCCAGCAGGCTGGCCTTGTTGACCTCGCCCAGGATCACCCAGTTCCACTCCGGCAGATGTCGCCAGGTCAGCATCTGCGTATCCCCCTCTTCACCGACAGCCTCAACCGTACCGCTGGCCGTGTTTAACAGCCGCTGTTGCAGCGTATCCGACCAGCGCGGCAGCTTGCCTTCTTCTGTCGGATGGAAGACAAAGCTGCCGTGATTTTTCCCCCCGGCGTTATCCAGCACCACAAAGTGACCGGATGCTCCCAGTTTCTTATTCAGCACTTTCCGGCGGATTTCGGCATACTGCTTACTGATGTCCACGCCAACAAAAAGAATGCCGATCACGCTGCCGCTGCTGTCCTTAACGGGTTGATACTGGGTGATATAGCGTTTACCAAACAGCATACTCACGCCCTGCCAGGTTTCACCTTTCTGCATCTGTTGCCAGGCCGGGCTGGCGTGGTCAAGGCGGGTGCCGATAGCGCGCTCGCCATCCTGCTTGCGCAGTGAGGTGGAGATGCGCATAAAATCATCGCCCATGCGCACAAAAATGGTGGAGATCGCGCCGGTGCGCTGCTGAAATTCGTCGACCAGCACCTGGTCCAGGTTCAGGGTCTTCAGCCCGGCCCGCATAGTTGGCGTCTGCTCTGAACCAATGGCGATAGGCTGAGAAGCATCCAGCGAGAATCGCTTGGGTAAAAAGCTCTGGAACAAGGCGGTATAATTGGCGACCTCATCGCTGAGCGTGCTCCCGAACATGGAGGCCATATCGCTAATCCCACTGACCTGGTTATCCATATTTTCCTGAGTCAGCGCCTGTAGCTGTCTGGCGGCGTTATGGGTTAGCGCCAGGGTCAGGATCAGAAACAAGACGGCGACGCTTGCTGAGGTGATAACCGATAGCTTGACGCCAAGGCTCAGACGTCGGAATAAGGAAGTTTTCATGGTTGGCCTGTTAAGGGTGTGGGGGCTTGGATCGGTTAACGGCAATGCTAATGAAACATTTAGTTTTTAATTTTGTGCGCAGGCTAACGCTTTAGCGAATAAACTCAATTTTCAGCCTGGCGGACTGGCGGGGTACCCCGTGGCCTGAAATTTAATGGAGGCGTAATGATTGAAATTGCTACAGAAAATTTTGCCGGCATAGAGTGCCTGCACGCCACGCCAGCGGGTAAGCGTCATACTGCGCTGCCGACGATCCTTTTCTGGCACGGCTTTACCTCTTCCAAAGAGGTCTATGCCTGGTTTGCCGTTGCGCTGGCTCAGGCTGGGTTCCGCGTGGTGATGCCGGATGCGGATATGCATGGTTCTCGCTATAACGGTGATAGCGAACTGCGCCTCACCAGCTTCTGGGAAATTCTGCGCAGCAATATTGACGAGGTGCCGCTGCTTGAGGCCGCGCTGAACGAACAGCGATTGATAACCGAAGGGAGGTTCGCGGTGGCGGGCGCCTCAATGGGCGGTATGACGGCGTTGGGCGCCATGGCCCGCTACAGCCATCTCTCCTGCGTCGCCTGTCTGATGGGTTCAGGCTATTTTATGTCGCTCGCCCGGACGCTGTTTCCTCCGCTGGCAGCCGCAACGCCGGAGCAGAAAAAAACGCTGGACGGCAGGCTGGCGCCGCTGGCTGAGTATGATGTCAGTCAGCAACTGGAAAAGCTGGGCGACAGACCGTTACTGGTCTGGCATGGGGATGCGGATGAGGTCGTGCCTGCCGCAGAAAGCGCCAGGTTGGAAAAAGCGCTGCGTGAAGCGAAGCTCGATGCGAATCTCACCTATATAACTGAGCGCGGCATCGGGCATCGCATCACGCCGCCAGCGCTAACGGCGACGGCGGCTTTTTTTACGCATCATCTTTAATTCGAATCGGACCCTGCGCCGCTACAGCTGTCTGGCGAGCTGCTCTGCTGCGGTAGTAGGGGTCTTATGCGAGGTTTTGTCTAACGGAGACGCAATCCGGTTGATATAGACATAACTGTTCGCCGCTTTGCTGGTGTAGCTTTTCACCTGCTGCGCGTCGCCAACGGCGTTGGCAAGGGCGGATGTGGAAAGGAAAAGACCGAGTAAGGTGGCGATTGCGATGGTTTTCATAGGTGAACTCCACAATCTGGTCATACAGTCTGACGCGGACGTCAGGGTCGTGTCATAAGGAACCTGTATAGTTTAGTCCAGTCTGGATTAAAAGGTATTAGTAATTCTTGCTATTTTAGCGCGACCCTTTGCCGCCGTTTCTTTGCTAACGCCATGATATCTTTCGGATAGCACGCAATGCCCCTTCTGCCGGGCGCCAGACTGCCAAATAATTTCCCCCCCGCCGCGACATTACCTTGAGTTTTCCCAGTACCGCCAGTATGATTACGCGTCAATTTTTTCAGCCGCACAAACATACACGTTCCTTGCTTCCATGGGCCGCGGCTGACCCTGACAGGAGGCTGAATAATCCGTAAGGAGCAAATTCGATGCGTCATTACGAAATCGTATTTATGGTTCACCCTGACCAAAGCGAACAGGTTCCTGGTATGATCGAGCGTTACTCTGCCACCATCACTGGTGCAGAAGGAACGATCCATCGCCTGGAAGACTGGGGCCGTCGTCAGCTGGCTTACCCGATCAACAAACTGCACAAAGCTCACTACGTTCTGCTGAACGTGGAAGCGCCGCAGGAAGCGATCGATGAGCTGGAAACAAACTTCCGCTTCAACGACGCCGTTATCCGCAGCATGGTTATGCGCGTTAAGCACGCGGTAACTGAAGCATCTCCGATGGTTAAAGCGAAAGACGAGCGCCGCGATCGCCGCGAAGATTTTGCTAACGAAACCTCTGATGATGCAGATGCTGGGGATTCTGAAGAGTAATTTACCGTGACGGCCAACCGGCTGACGCTGTCTGGCACCGTGTGCAAGACGCCGAGGCGTAAAGTGAGCCCGTCAGGTATTCCACACTGCCAGTTCGTGCTTGAGCACCGTTCCGAGCAGGTGGAAGCCGGTTTTACCCGGCAAGCCTGGTGTCGAATGCCGGTGATTATCAGCGGCAAAGCCCATCAGGCGATTACTCAAAGTATAACGGTCGGCACGCCTCTCACCGTTTCCGGTTTCATTAGCAGCCATCAAGGGCGCAATGGGCTGAATATGACGGTGCTGCATGCCGAGCAGATTGAATTGATAGATTCTGGAGACTAGCCAAATGGCACGTTATTTCCGTCGTCGCAAGTTCTGCCGTTTCACCGCGGAAGGCGTTGTAGAGATTGATTACAAAGACATCGCTACGCTGAAAAACTACATTACCGAAAGCGGTAAAATTGTTCCGAGCCGTATTACCGGTACTCGTGCAAAATACCAGCGTCAGCTGGCACGCTGCATCAAGCGCGCTCGCTACCTGTCCCTGCTGCCATATACCGATCGTCATCAGTAATCGGCCGCCGTCTATTAACGACTTAAAGAGGATAAGGTAATGCAAGTTATTCTGCTTGATAAAGTAGCAAACCTGGGAAGCCTGGGCGATCAGGTTAACGTGAAAGCGGGCTACGCCCGTAACTTCCTGGTACCACAGGGCAAAGCTGTTCCTGCTACCAGAAAAAACGTTGAGTTCTTCGAAACACGCCGTGCAGAGCTGGAAGCCAAACTGGCTGAGGTTCTGTCTGCATCTAATGCTCGTGCTGAGAAAATCAGTGCGCTGGGCAGCGTTACCATCGCGTCTAAAGCCGGCGACGAAGGTAAACTGTTCGGTTCCATCGGGACTCGCGACATCGCTGACGCTGTAACTGCAGCTGGCGTTGAAGTGGCTAAGAGTGAAGTTCGCCTGCCGAACGGCGTTCTGCGCACTACCGGTGAGCACGAAGTGGACTTCCAGGTTCACAGCGAAGTCTTCGCTAAACTGATTGTAAACGTGGTTTCTGAAGCTTAATCGCTGACTGATTCTACCGTACAAAAACGCCGGCCTTGCGCCGGCGTTTTTGTTTTTGTCCTGACGCCTTTTACTGCGCCCGGATAAACGAGCCGTCTGGCTGGCGGGTAAACAAGATCTGCCCGCTGCCGGTATCGACCGTTAAGCCATTCACCACGCCCTGTGCATTCTGGCGAATGCGAACTGCCTGACCCGTATGCAAATTACTCAGCGGCTTATCGTCGCCTTCTACCTGCGCCATAGCAAACACATCGTTCACCGGTAAATTGTTATCACGAAACAGCTGCGCCAGCGTCTGACCAGCGGCGATCTGATAACTGTGCCAGGTGCCCTGCGTATCGTTATCAGTCCTGGGCGGCGCAGTGGGTGCCGGCTGCCGATCGTTCAGCTCGGCCTGCATCGGCGCTTCTGTCCCGGAAGTCTGGCCGGAGGAGATGGGCCGGGCGGGCTGCTGTGGCGAGGGCGCTGGCCACAGGAAAGCCAGCAGGACCAGCGCGACGGCGAAAATAATGCCGCGACGATGGAAGGACGGCAGCGGGTCCATCCAGCGTATGGAATCCGGCAGGTGCCAGAGTTGACGAAAGACTTGTGGTACTCGTGATGCTGAAGACGCTTTGGGCATGGCGTCGTCCTCCTGGCGCGAACCTCGCGCAAAAAATGAGCTTTTTGCTATCCGGTGCAGCCAACCGTTTAGTGAAAGCGACGGGCTTTTCCTTCGCCTGCGGGCAATATGGCCCATTTTGACCTCGACTAAAATATAGCTGATAACGCATTGTGCGTGCGGAGTTTATTCCGCCGGTGGGACCGGGGTATTGTTTCCTTTTAGCCGACAAAAGTCACCTGGAGAAGATGGCATTTTACGCCCGTTGCCAGCGCTGTTATGCTTCGTCTTCGGTTTTATCAATGATGAAAGGAAAATCCATGACTACCCCTTCTTTTGACAGCGTAGAAGCGCAAGCAAGTTACGGTATCGGTTTACAGGTTGGCCAGCAGCTGCTGGAATCTGGACTGCAAGGTCTGCAGCCAGAAGCATTGCTGGCAGGCCTGCGCGATGCGCTGGAAGGGAATGCCCCGGCTGTACCTGTAGACGTCGTTCACCGCGCGCTGCGTGAAGTGCACGAGCGTGCTGATGCCGTTCGTCGTGAACGCCAGCAGGAAATGGCCGTTGAAGGTCAGAAATTCCTCGAAGAGAACGTTAAGCGTGAAGGCGTGAGCAGCACCGAGTCGGGCCTGCAATTCAGCGTGATGACTCAGGGCGAAGGCGCAATCCCCTCCCGTCAGGATCGCGTACGCGTGCATTATACCGGTAAACTGATCGACGGCAGCGTGTTCGACAGCTCGGTGCAGCGCGGTGAACCGGCAGAATTCCCGGTTAGCGGCGTGATTCCAGGCTGGATTGAAGCGCTGACCCTGATGCCGGTAGGCTCGAAGTGGGAGCTGGTTATCCCTCATGAGCTGGCCTACGGTGAGCGTGGCGCAGGGGCTTCCATCCCTCCGTTCAGCACCCTGGTGTTTGAAGTTGAGCTGCTGGAAATTCTGTAAAATCTGTTAACTGGCAGGGTACAGCACTTTGCCAGTCTGCTCGTCTGGTAATGTGATTCATCATTGTATTACGTATGCTGTATCACATTACTAACTGAATAATCTTTTACTCAATAAGTCATTCATCTCTTATTAATATGAATCACGTTTAAAACCTCCTCCTGATTATTGCTATTTTCTGTCTGGCTTATTCAGGTTGTTGTCGTGACTTTTTCTTTATTTTCTTTCTTTATAAATTATTGCGTTGGTGCCACGCATACGCCTGGTCTTCAGATTCTCCTGTCGATGGATGTTATTGCGATGAGGATGTTATTTATAATTATTCCATCTGAAGTGATCTTTGTGAATTTTTTATTTATGCTGCTGTGGAAGGGTGATAATAAATAAAGTATTTTTTTGGATTTTTTGTTATTATAAAATTATTGACTTGAATTGTTTCATAAACGTAATATGTTTTTACCTCAATGAATGAGGGAGATTAATTACACACAAGGAAATATTATGCGTATATTAAACAGCAATGAAATTCAGCACGTATCTGGTGGCCTGGTCTTTGATAAAATTGGCGAAAAAATTGGCCAGATTATCGGTGGCGCAGTGAGTGCAAATGTGGCCGGTGCGGCTGGTCAACTCGGCAAAGGTATTGGGTCGATTTTTGAGTTAAATATTTCAGGGGCCATTTCTAACATCTCTGCTGGCATTCACGGCATTGTTGACTGGTTCAGAGAGGGGAAAACCGCAGAATAAGTGGAAAAAACAGAATTACCTATGCTGTTCGCCAGCCACATCAATTAATGTGGCTGGCTTTTCTGCCTTATTTTTGCAGGTTCAACTGATAAACGGCGAAGCCTATATCATCAGTCCCCACCTTATGCAGCGGATAGCGCGCATACTGGGTGATAAATGCGGCGGCTTTCTCCGTGGGGGATGTTTCAAAGCGAATATCCAGCGGCGTGGCGCTTTCAACAGGCGCCAGCCTCCAGTTATTATCCGCCTGCGGCTTCACTTCTCCCTGAGCTTTAGTCTGCGCACTGATATAGGCGGCGAGCACAGAGCGGTTTTCGTCCGGTGAAGCAAAAGCAACATGGCTCTCTCCGGTTCCGGCGAACTTGCCGCCATAGGCACGGTAGTTGTTGGTGGCGATGAGGAACGTTGCCTGCGGATCGATGGCTTTGCCGTTAAACGTCAGATTTTTAATGCGCGAAGCGCCCTCATTGACTGACTGGCATTCTGCATCGTAGCGGGCAGGCTGAGTCACGTCGATCTGATATTTTACGCCGTCAATCACGTCAAAATTGTAGGTGCGAAAATCCCAGTTGATCAGCGACTGCGGCTTGCTGCTGTGCGGATCGATCTGATTAAACTGCCCGGCGGAGCATTCAAGCCACTCCTTCACCTCTTTGCCGCTCACCTTCATCACTACCAGCGTGTTGGGATAAAGATAAAGATCGGCCGCATTGCGGAACGTCAGTTGACCTTTCTCAACCTCCACATAGCTCGCCGGGTCGTTTTTCCGTCCGCCAGCCTTGAACGGCGCAGCGGCCGTCAGTACCGGCAGATTCGCGAGATCCGGGTCGCCCTGAATGTAGCGCTGCACGTAGTCGCGCTGGGCGTTATTAACAATCTGCACGGTTGGGTCGTCCTGCACCAGCGACAGGTAGCTGTACATCACGTCCGCCGATTTGCCGATCGGTTTGCTGACAAACTCGCGGGTGGCATCGTGATCGTGTTTCATGACTTTCACCAGATCGGGGTCTTCAGCCGCCAGCGACTTCTTCGCCGCTTTGTCGTAAATCGGTCGCGCTTGCGCTTTGGCGCTGGTGACCTGCCAGTGCCCCTGCTGATTATCCAGCACCAGGTCAACGACGCCGAGGTGATCGCCCCACATGCCTGGCATGACTGCCGGAATGCCGTTCAGCGTTCCCTGATTGATGTCAGCGCCTTTGATGCCGGCAAAATCCTTGCTGGGGAAGACGGCATGGGCGTGACCAAACAGGATCGCATCAATGCCCGGCACCTGGCTCAGGTAGTAGACTGAATTTTCCGCCATCGTTTTGTAGGGATCGCCAGAGAGGCCGGAATGGGGGATTGCCACCACTAAATCAGCCCCGGCCTTGCGCATCTCCGGCACCCATTTACGGGCGGTCTCAGTAATATCGTTAACCGTTACCTTGCCGGTCAGATTGGTTTTATCCCACACCATGATTTGCGGAGGGACAAAGCCGATATAGCCGACTTTAAGCGGGTGTTTATTGCCTTCGCGGTCAGTGACTTCAACGGTCTTCATCAGCCAGGGCGTGAAGAGCGGCTGCCCGGTTTTTACGTCGATGATATTGGCATTGATATAGGGAAAACGCGCGCCGCTGATGGCCTTATGCAGGTAATCAAGGCCGTAGTTAAACTCATGGTTTCCAAGGTTACCGACCGAATAATCCAGCGTATTCATGGCCTTATAAACCGGATGCAGCTCACCCTGCTGCAACCCTTTCGCCGCCATATAATCGCCGAGCGGGCTTCCCTGGATAATATCGCCATTATCGACCAGCACGCTGTTGGTGGCTTCTTTACGGGCCGCTTCAATCAGCGTTGCCGTACGCACCAGGCCAAATTTTTCGCTGGGGGTATCTTTGTAATAATCAAAGTCCATTATATTGCTATGCAAATCAGTGGTTTCCAGCAGGCGAAAATCCACCGTAGCCGCATTCAGGGACACCGAAATCAGCAGGGCGGCGAGGGTAAAAACGGGCCTAATCATCATTTCTCCTTAAATTTTGATGCTGTCGCCCCCTAACATCTCAAACTTTTATGAAAGAGTTACCTTCTGTCTCATATAAATGTGATCAGACACAAATATTTACCTCTTGGGGCGGCGAAGAAAAAACCGCGGGTTACGCAGCGTAAAATGGATTATGCTGTTGATAATTAAGGTCAACCATCCCGGTTCGTCGGCGCAGTCCGGCCCGACCGCGCTGTCCGCCGACAGGCGGATAAAATCAACTGCTATGATCAGTAGAGGTTTTCAGCTGTGGAAAGCGTGGCGTGTGCCCGTCGGCAGGAGCCGGCATCAAGATGCTACTCAAGAGGTGGAAAATGTTAGACGAAATTTGCCAGCTGGCGCGGAAAGCGGGCGATGTAATTATGGAGGTGTATGACGGACAGGCACCGATGGATGTGGCTCATAAGTCCGATGATTCACCAGTAACCGCAGCGGATATTGCCGCGCACAAAGTGATCCTTCAGGGGCTGTCCGGACTCTCTCCCGACATCCCGGTGCTGTCGGAAGAAGATCCGCCGGATTGGGAGGCGCGCCAGCACTGGCAGCGCTACTGGCTGGTCGATCCCCTCGACGGTACGAAAGAGTTTATTAAGCGAAACGGCGAGTTCACCGTCAATATCGCGCTGATCGATAACGGTAAGCCGGTGCTGGGCGTGGTCTATGCGCCGGTGCTGAACGTGATGTACTCGGCAGCCGAAGGGAAGGCGTGGAAAGAAGAGGGCGGCCACCGCGTGCAGATTCATGTGCGGGAAGCCCGTCCGCCGCTGGTGGTCGTCAGTCGTTCCCATGCGGATACCGAGCTGGAAGATTACCTGAGCCAGCTGGGCGAGCATCAGACGACGGCGATAGGCTCCTCGCTGAAGTTCTGCCTGGTCGCCGAGGGGAAAGCGCAGCTCTATCCTCGCTTCGGGCCTACCAATATCTGGGATACCGGCGCCGGGCACGCCGTCGCTATCGCCGCAGGTGCCCATGTCCATGACTGGCAGGGCAGAACGTTGGATTACGCGCCGCGAGAATCTTTCCTCAATCCGGGCTTCCGCGTGTCGATCTTCTGATTGCGGGGAAGGTTGTCGACAGCTTTTGCCCGTTTGCTCAGATAGCAAAGTCAGGAAGAGTGGGTATTTGGTATTTTGCCGATCGGCCTGCTCTTCCTTGCCCTTCAGATAGTCAGAAAGCCACCTTACTCCAGCAGCTTGTGAACCAGCGCGATCACCTGCTTCACCTCATCCTGCGTTAGCGCGCCATCTTTGGCGAAGCGCACCTTACCCTGTTTATCCAGTACCACTATCGCTGAGCCCCCGTCCTCCAACTGCCAGGCTTTTTTTGCTACGCCATTGCTGTCCACAATGAACTGCGACCACGGAAACGCGGTCTTATTATTTCTGATGCTGCTTTGGACGAACATGCCGGTGCCGGGGATGGCGTCATCCGTATTAACCACGGTGGTAGTCTGGTAGCGGTCATGTGGGAATTTTTCCGCCTTGATCGCTTCAATCAGCGCGGCGTTTTTCTCCTTCGAGGAAGAGCGCCCGGCGATATGCTGAATGACTCGTACTTTGCCCGGCAGCCTGGCGGTATTCCAGCTTTGATAGCTGAACTTATCCTGCTGCAAAATCAGTTCCCCCTTATCGGAGATGCCGACCGGGGGGACGCGCTGTCCTTCCGTAAAGCCGTGCGCGCCAGCAAAAAGGGGGAGGGAAAGCGCCAGCAGCGCGAAAATAAAGCGAACGGTATTCATGGACGCGTCCTTTTGATGTGATCCGACCAGTTAGTCATGTTCCTGCAATAATAAGCGCAGATGATGCTGTTGTCGCCTTGAACTAACATCTTTGCAACACACTGCACAATTCCTTTTCAATTGAAGGTTTATACTGTACCGATACGGTCAGGGGACAGAGACTACTGTCATGATGTGTAAAAACAGTAAAATAATTCAATTTTAGGACTTCAGGAAGGCGATGTTGATCTATAGTGAATCCACTTTGCGCTGCAAGGATTCGTACCGAGATTGGACACGACGCAGCGCACATCATTTTCAGGAGTATTTCCAGCATGAAGATCTTTCAGCGATACAACCCGCTGCAGGTGGCCAAATACGTTAAGACCCTGTTCCGGGGCAGGCTGTACATTAAAGACGTCGGCGCTTTCGAATTCGATAAAGGTAAGATTTTGATCCCACGCGTTAAAGATAAGCAGCACTATAGCGTGATGTCAGAAGTGAACCGACAGGTACTGCGTTTGCAGACTGAACTTAACTAAAAAAATAAGGCGCGAATTCTCGCGCCTTTTCGTTTTCCTGCCCGTCGCCACTACTCTTCAGAAACATTCGCCAAAACGGACGCCGCCGTCCCAGGGCGGGCGTCAATGCGCGTCACCAGCAGCTGGTCGATGCGGTAGCTGTCAATATCGACCACCTCAAACTTATAGCCGTGGAACTTAACGAAATCAGTCCGTTTCGGGATTTTACGCAGCATAAACATCATAAAGCCGCCGATGGTTTCGTAGTTGCCGGACTGCGGGAACTCGTCGATATGCAGCACGCGCATCACGTCATCGATCGGCGTACCACCCTCAACCAGCCATGAGTTCTCATCGCGGGCGACAATCTGCTCCTCCATACCCTGGCCTACCAGGTCTCCCATCAGCGTGGTCATCACGTCGTTAAGGGTGATGATCCCCACCACCAGCGCGTATTCGTTCATGATTACCGCAAAGTCTTCACCGGCGGTTTTAAAGCTCTCCAGCGCCTCTGACAGCGTCAGGGTATCGGGCACGATCAGCGCTGAGCGAATCTGCACGCCGCTGTTCAGCGCCATGCTTTGGTGCCCCAGCACCCGCAGCAGCAGCTCTTTAGAATCGACGTAGCCGACGATATGGTCGATATCTTCATTACACACCAGGAACTTGGAGTGCGGATGGTTGGCGATTTTTTCCTTCAGGCTCTCTTCGTCTTCATGCAGGTCAAACCAGACCACGTTCTCGCGCGAGGTCATCGACGAGGGAACGGTACGCGATTCCAGCTCAAAAACGTTTTCAATCAGCTCGTGCTCCTGCTTACGCAGCACGCCAGCCAGCGCGCCAGCTTCGACCACCGCGTAAATATCATCGGAAGTGATGTCGTCTTTGCGTACCAGCGGGATTTTGAACAGGCGAAAAATGATGTTGGCTCCGCCGTTAAAGAACCACACCAGCGGGCGAAAAACAAACAGACACAGGCGCATCGGATTGATGATCTTCAGCGCGATAACCTCTGGCGCGATCATGCCGAGGCGCTTAGGGAACAGGTCGGCAAAAAGAATAAACAGGCTGGTGACTACGGTGAAGGAGCAGATAAAGCTCAGCTGTTCGGCCAGGCTCGGGTTGATAAAGCGCTCGAACAGAGAGCGAAAGGCCGGTGAAAAGGCCGAGTCGCCGACAATACCGCCTAAAATAGCCACGGCGTTGAGGCCGATTTGCACCACGGTAAAGAACATCCCCGGGGTTTCCTGCATCTTCAGCACGCGCTGCGCGTTGATGTTGCCGGTGTCAGCCAGCAGCTTCAGCTTAATTTTGCGGGCGGCAGCCAGCGAAATTTCTGAAAGAGAGAAAAATGAACTGATCGCAATCAGCAGTACGATGACCAGCAAGCTGTCTAACATAAAACATCCATAAAATGACTCGATTCAGTGGCTGTCAGGTGAAAGCGCCCGAAACCGGCCTTAAGTTAATAACCTGTCATTTTTGGCCTGGGCAGCGCATGAGGATCTGCGGACGTCCCGTCCCGGTATGGAAGCTCGGCTATCCGTGCCAAAAATGTCTGCACCTGGTCGGCAGGGTCGCCGGGGCAGAAGTCAGTCAGCAGGTCGCAACGGCACCTGCGCTGAGGATTATAGCCGTGGTGACCAATGCTTACAATTGCGGCGATAATCCCGATGAGATTAATCCGAGTCTGCCCGCTCATTGTACCCAGAAGTAACATTCGGTCATGATCCTGTGTTGTATCGTGTCGATACTTTGCACACAATATGTCAAAAAATTCGGTTCTACGTGGGAAAAGAGGTTCAGAAGCGGCAAAAACCTTGCCATGCTTATAAAATCCCGAGCCAGTGGATGAAATTCAGAAGTCGTTGTGCCCAGCTGGAATCAGGGCCGGCAACATAATCAGGAGTCAGCGTGCCACGAATTCATGTTTACTGCATGTTAGGTCTTTTAGCTGCTGCACCGATCGCTGAAGCGGCAACGGTGCGTTTACAGGTGACGGGGTTATCTGGGGAATTACAAAAAAATGTCCGCGCGCGTCTTTCAACCATCGGCAGCGATGAAGTTTCGGCCGATGGGCGTTTCCGCGCCCGCGTTAGCGAAGCGGTTAAAGAGGGACTGAAGGCGCTGGGTTATTACGAACCCACGATTGAGTTTGATCTCCAGCCGCCGCCAGCCGGCGGAAAAAGGCCGGTGCTGGTGGCGAAGGTGACCGCCGGAGAACCGGTAAAGCTGGCGGGGGAAACGGTGATTATTCGCGGCGAAGCCCGCAAGGATGAAGATTACCAGGCGCTGGTCAAAAGCGGCAAAGCGAAGGTCGGCGGCGTGCTGAACCACAGCGACTATGACGGCTTTAAAAGCTCTCTCAGCAATCTGGCGCTGCGTAAAGGCTATTTTGACGGTGATTACGCTAAAAGCCAGCTGGGCGTGTCGGTAGAGCGGCACGAGGCCTTCTGGGATATCGATTACGACAGCGGCCAGCGCTACCGCTTTGGCGACGTCACCTTTGAAGGCTCACAGATCCGCGAAGAGTATCTGCAAAACATGGTTCCGTTTAAAAAAGGCGATTATTACAGTTCGCGCGATCTGGCCGAGCTGAACCGTCGTTTGTCCGCCACCGGCTGGTATAATTCGGTGGTGGTGGCGCCAGAGTTTGATAAATCCCGAAAAAATAAAATCCTGCCGTTGCACGGCGTGGTTAGCCCACGAACTGAAAACACCATCGAAACCGGGGTTGGCTACTCTACCGACGTGGGGCCGCGCGTTAAAGCGACCTGGAAGAAACCCTGGGTCAACAGCTATGGTCATAGCCTGACGACCAGCGCCAACGTTTCCGCACCCGAACAGCAGCTGGATTTCAGCTACAAAATCCCCCTGCTGAAGAACCCTATCGAACAGTACTATCTGTTGCAGGGCGGCCTGAAACGAACCGACCTGAATGACACCAAGGCCGACTCCACCACGCTGGCTGCTTCCCGTTACTGGGAATCGTCTTCCGGCTGGCAGCGGGCGCTTAACCTCCGCTGGAGCCTTGACCACTTTACTCAGGGTAACGTCACCAACACGACGATGCTTATCTACCCGGGCGTCAGCGTTAACCGCACCCGCTCGCGCGGCGGGCTGATGCCAACCTGGGGGGACTCGCAGCGCTATTCGGTGGACGTCTCGGATACTATCTGGGGTTCGGATATCGACTTTACCGTGCTGCAAGCGCAGAACGTCTGGATTCGCACGCTGGCCGATAAGCACCGCTTTGTGGTGCGCGGCAACCTTGGCTGGATTGAAACCAACGACTTTGACAAAGTGCCGCCGGATCTGCGCTTCTTCGCCGGGGGCGATCGCAGTATTCGTGGCTACAAATACAAGGGCATCTCGCCGCGCGATGATGACGGCAAGTTAACCGGGGCTTCCAAGCTGGCAACCGGCTCGCTGGAGTATCAGTACAACGTTACAGGGAAATGGTGGGGAGCGGTCTTTATCGATTCCGGCGAGGCAGTGAACGACATTTCGCAAAGTGATTTTAAAACGGGCGCCGGTTTTGGCGTGCGCTGGCAGTCGCCGGTTGGGCCGATCAAGCTGGATATCGCCCGGCCGGTGGGTGATGACGAAAAACGTGACGTACAGTTTTATATCGGATTGGGGCCTGAACTATGAGTCGCTGGAAAAAGGTCCTTCTTGGCATCCTGATTTTCCTGCTGCTGCTGCTTGGCGGCATCGCATTTTTGATCGGCACCACAACGGGCCTGCATCTGCTGCTTAACGGCGCTTCGCGCTGGGTTCCCGGGCTGGAGATTAAGCAGGTGGACGGCGGCTGGCGCAATCTGACGCTGAAAGGCGTGCAGTATGAAATGCCCGGCGTCGCGGTTAACGCCGGTGAACTCCATCTTGCCGTGCAGCTTAGCTGCCTGAAAGACAGCGCCTTTTGCGTCAATGACCTGTCGCTGAAGGACGTTAACGTGGTGGTGGACAGTAAGAAAATGACCCCCGCCGCGCCAGCGCCGGTAGAGGAAGAACCCTCCTCCGGCGACCTCAGCACGCCTTATCCGATCTCGCTTCGCCAGCTGGCGTTGCACAACATCAATGTGAAGGTTGACGACACGGCGATCTCGCTGGCTGACTTTACCACGGGGATCAGCTGGCAGGGGCGCGCGATGACCCTCAGCCCGACGCATATTCAGGGGCTACTGGTCGCGCTGCCAAAAGCGGCAAAAGTGGCCAGCGAGCAGGCGGCCCAGCCAAAAGAGCCGCAGCCGAAAGTGGATGAACAGCCACTCGGCGAGCAGCTACAGGCGATGTTTGCCAAACCGCTGCTGCCAGAAATGCCTGAGGTTAAAATGCCGCTGGATGTGGATGTTCAGCAGATCCTCGGAGAGCAGCTGCGCATTACCGGTGACACCGAGATTGTCGTTGACCGTCTGCTGGTGAAAGCCAAAACCCAGGACAAGCTGCTGCATCTCGAAACGCTGGAAGTGGACTCGCCGCAGGGGCAGCTTAATGCCCAGGGCCAGGCCACGCTGTCGGACAACTGGCCGGTCAACTTCACGCTGAACAGCGCGCTCAACGTCGATCCGATCAAAGGTGAGAAGATCAAAATGACGGTGGCAGGCGGACTGCGCGAGCAGTTGAAGCTGGCGCTGAATCTCTCCGGCCCGGTTCGGGTGCAGATGGATGCCAGCGCCAGGCTGGCGGAAGCAGGTCTGCCGCTGTCGATGAACGTGCAGAGCGCTCAGCTGCGCTGGCCGCTTACCGGAGAGGTGCAGTATCAGGCGGATAACTTCAACTTCAGCTTTAACGGTAAGGCGACGGATTACGTGATGTCGCTGAAGACCGCGCTGAAGGGGCAGGGCATTCCACCCGCCACGCTGACGCTGGAAGGGAAAGGCAACGTCGAACAGTTCTCGCTCGACAGACTTCGCCTCGCCGCGCTGGAGGGCAATACTGACCTGACCGCGCTGGTGGACTGGAGCAACGCGATCAGCTGGCGCAGCGAGCTGACGCTTTCAGGCATCAACACCGCGAAGCAGTATCCCGACTGGCCTGCAAAGCTGGAGGGCAAAATCACCACGCGTGGAAGCCTGTACGGCGGCAGCTGGCAGATGCGCGTACCGGAGCTGAAGCTGCGCGGCAACGTGAAGCAGAATGCGGTAACCGCCGACGGCTCGCTCTACGGCAACAGCTATAACCAGTGGGATATTCCGGGGCTGAAGCTGGTGCTGGGGCGCAACGTGATCGATCTGAAAGGCTCGCTGGGCGACAAGCTGAACCTGGACGCCAATATTGACGCACAGCATCTGGATAATGCCCTGCCGGGGCTTGGTGGCGTGGCGAAAGGCGAGATCAAGGCGCGTGGCGATCTGAAAACCCCTCAGCTGCTGGCCGACCTGACCGCAACCGGTCTGCGCTGGCAGGCGCTGACCATTGGCCGCGTGGCGTTGAAAGGTGACGTCAGCTCCGGCGAGCAGATCCAGGGCAAGGTGGCTTTGCAGGTTGATCGGGTTAAGCAGGATGCGCTGAACATTTCGCAGCTGACGCTGGATGCCAGCGGCAGCGAAAAACAGCATCAGCTGAAGCTAAAGCTTTCCGGCGAGCCGGTTGCCGGTCAGCTGGCGCTGAGCGGCAGCTTCGACCGCGCGGAACAGCGCTGGAAAGGTTCGCTGAACAATACCCGTTTTGATACCCCGGTCGGCGAATGGCGTCTTACTCAGGCCATCGCGCTGGACTATCTCAACAGCAAACAGACGGTGAGTATTGGGCCGCACTGCTGGCAGAACCCGAACGCCGAGCTGTGCGTGCCGCAAACCATTGAGGCTGGCCCGGCGGGTCATGCGAAGGTGGCGCTCAAACGTTTCGATCTGGCGATGGTTAAACCGTTCCTCGGCGATGCCACCGCGCTCAGCGGCGTATTTAGCGGCGATGCCGACGTCAGCTGGACCGCAGACGGTGGACTGCCTCAGGGCCGCGTAGCGCTGAAGGGTAACGGCGTGAAGGTTGCGCAGGACGTTCAGGGCAACACGCTGCCCATCGCCTTTGATACGCTGAACCTTAACGCGGCAATGCGTAACGGCCGTGCCCAACTGGACTGGCTGATCCGCATCACCCATAACGGACAGCTTGATGGCAACGTGCAGATTGCCGATCCGCAGGGCAGGCGCACGCTGTCGGGCAACGTGAATATCACCAATCTGTCGCTGACGATGCTCAATCCTGCGTTGATGAAGGGTGAGAAGATTGCGGGGATGCTGAATACTAACCTGCGCCTGGGCGGCAGTTTGCAAAAACCGCAGGTATTTGGTCAGTTGGGCCTGAAGGATGTGGACGTTGAGGGCAGCTTTATGCCGGTTGACCTCACGTCCGCCAACCTCAGCATGGCGTTTAACGGCATGAGCTCAACGCTGGAAGGGTTGGTGAAAACCTCTAAAGGCCAGCTCACGCTGAACGGCGGCGCGGACTGGAGCGTGCTGGATGCCTGGCGCGCGCGGATTGCGGCGAAGGGCGATAAAATTCGCGTGACGGTGCCGCCAATGGTGCGGATGGACGTCTCGCCAGACCTGGTGTTTGAAGCCACGCCTGAGATGTTTAATCTTGACGGGCGCGTTGATATTCCGTGGGCGCGCATTAACGTGCAGGAAGTGCCGGAAAGCGCGGTGGGCGTCTCGTCTGATGAAGTCCTGCTGGATAAAGACCTGAAGCCGATTGCGCCGAAAAGCACCGCTATCCCGATCAACAGCAACCTGGTGATCCACGTCGGTGATGACGTACGGCTTAATGCCTTCGGCCTGAAAGCGAAGCTGAACGGCGACCTGAAGATGGTACAGGACCGGCGCGGGCTGGGCCTGAACGGACAGATTAACATTCCGTCCGGCCGCTTCCACGCCTATGGTCAGGACCTGATCGTCCGTAAAGGGGAGCTACAGTTCTCCGGTCCGGCTGACCAGCCTTATCTCAATATTGAGGCCATTCGTAACCCGGAAGCCACGGAAGATGACGTCACGGCCGGGGTCAGGGTGACCGGCCTCGCCGATGAGCCGAAAGTAGAGGTGTTCGCCGACCCGACAATGTCGCAGCAGGAAGCCTTGTCCTACCTCCTTCGCGGACAGGGGCTGGACGCGAGCGGCAGCGACAGCAGTGCAGTAACCTCAGCGTTAGTAGGATTGGGGCTTGCACAAAGTGGTCAGGTTGTGGGTAAAATCGGGGAGACCTTCGGCGTAAGTAACCTGGCCCTGGACACGGCAGGCGTCGGTGACAGCCAGCAGGTGCAGGTCAGCGGCTACGTACTGCCCGGTCTACAGGTAAAATACGGTGTTGGCATATTTGATTCACTGGCGACCTTAACCTTGCGTTATCGCCTGATGCCCAAACTCTATTTAGAAGCGGTGTCTGGTCTCGATCAGGCACTGGATTTGCTTTATCAGTTTGAGTTCTAGCAATGCGAATAATTGTTTACGGCAGCTTACGGCGCAAGCAAGGCAACAGTCACTGGATGACCAACGGGCAGTGGCTGGGCGATCACCAGATCGTCGGCTATGAGCTTTACAGTTTGGGTCTTTACCCCGGCGTCGTGTCGGGGAACGGGCGGGTGTATTGTGAGGTTTACCGCATCGATGCTTCCACCCTCGGTGAACTGGATGCGCTGAGAACCAAAGGCGGGGAGTACCGGCGTGAGCTGGTGCAAACCCCTTACGGCAGTGCCTGGCTCTACGTCTACCAGCGCTCCGTCGTTGGGAGAAAGCACATCGTCAGCGGCGACTGGCTGCTGCGCGATGCGCCTGAGCCCGGCTGAGGCGACGACAAATAAAAACACCGCTCATTGAGCGGTGTTTTTTTATCCACGGGGGAAAATTACTTCTTCGCGGCGCGTTCGAAAGAGGTCACGATTTCAGCTTTAGCCGCTTCTGCGTTGTCCCAGCCTTCCACTTTCACCCATTTGCCTTTTTCCAGCGCTTTATACTGCTCGAAGAAGTGAGTGATCTGCGCGCGCAGCAGTTCCGGCAGGTCGTTCACATCTTTAATGTGATCGTACTCTTTGCTCAGCTTGGTGTGCGGGACGGCAACCAGTTTGGCATCTTCGCCAGACTCATCGGTCATTTTCAGCACGCCAACCGGACGGCAACGAATCACCGAGCCTGGCTGTAATGGATACGGGGTTGGGACCAGCACGTCTACCGGGTCGCCGTCCAGAGACAGGGTGTGGTTGATGTAGCCGTAGTTGCACGGATAGAACATCGCGGTAGACATAAAGCGATCGACAAACAGGGTGCCAGAATCTTTATCCACTTCATATTTGATCGGATCGGCATTGGCCGGGATCTCGATAACAACGTAGATATCTTCTGGCAGATCTTTGCCCGCTGGAACCTGGTTCAAACTCATGGTCAATTCCTTTCTTCAGTCTTAATCAAGTGACGCTCATTATAGCCAACTGAATATGAAAGTATCCCCCCTTTTTGCCCTTTCGGAATGCTCCAGTACTGGACTGACGGTTATCCCTCAGGGCAATAAAAAGGGCGATCCTGAGATCGCCCTTTTTTCTGACAGACAGAGCGCCTTAAGCGTCCGGGAACTCGCGCAGGAAGCGTTCCTGATCGTTCACCATCTCGGTGTTGCCGACGAAGAACGGCGAGCGCTGGTGCAGCGTTTCCGGCGTCAGATCCAGGATACGATTCTGACCGTCGCTGGCTTTACCCCCCGCCTGCTCGGCAAGGAAGGCCATCGGGTTGCACTCGTACAGCAGGCGCAGCTTGCCCTGCGGGTGGCTGGCGGTGCTGGGGTACAGGTAGATGCCGCCCTTCAGCAGGTTGCGGTGGAAGTCCGCCACCAGCGAGCCGATATAGCGCGAGGTATATGGGCGATGGGTTGGCTGATCCTCTTCCTGACAGAACTTCAGGTACTTTTTCACGCCCTGAGGGAAACGGATGTAGTTTCCTTCGTTGATGGAGTAGGTATAGCCCTGCTCAGGGAAGGTCATTTTCTCCGCGCTGAGGCAGAACACGCCCAGTGACGGATCGTAGGTAAAGGCGTGAACGCCGCAGCCGGTGGTGTAAACCAGCATGGTGGAGGAGCCATAGACCACGTAACCGGCAGCCACCTGCTGATTACCCGGTTGGAGGAAATCTTCCTCAGTCACTGGCGTACCTGGCGGAGTGATGCGGCGGTAAATGGAGAAGATGGTGCCGACAGAGACGTTAACATCGATATTTGATGAGCCGTCCAGCGGGTCCATCAGCACCACGTATTTACCGTTTTCTACGCCTTCGAAGATCACGATTTCATCTTCTTCTTCAGACGCGATTCCGGCCACAATCCCGCGCGCTTTCAGGGCGGCTTTGAGCTTTTCATTGGCAAACAGATCGAGTTTCATCTGCTGTTCGCCCTGAATGTTCTCAACGCCGCTGGCGCCGAGAATATCCACCAGACCGGCTTTATTGATATCACGGTGAATGATTTTCGCGCCCAGTTTGATGGCTGAAATCAGCGCCGTCAGTTCACCTGTGGCGTGAGGAAAGTCATGTTGCTTTTCGACGATGAATTCGCCTAACGTTTTCATAACACTATCCCTGAATCTGCGGTTGAACAGCAGCCTGATTTTACAAACTGCCAACGTATGCGTACGCAGTTTAGCCGATTGAATACGAAAGAACATAGGGCAAATCCGTTTCTTCCTCGCGATGAGGGCGCTACACTGTGCGCCGGACTTTCCTGTTAACGGATCAATTATGCGTATTCACATCCTCGGTATCTGTGGCACTTTCATGGGTGGCCTGGCCATGCTGGCTCGCGCGTTAGGCCATGAGGTGACCGGCTCAGATGCTAACGTTTACCCGCCGATGAGCACGCTTCTGGAAAAGCAAGGCATTGATTTAATTCAGGGTTATGACGCTTCCCAGCTTGACCCTGCCCCCGATTTGGTGATCATCGGCAACGCGATGACGCGCGGCAATGCCTGCGTGGAAGCGGTGCTTGAACGCAACATTCCTTACCTCTCCGGCCCGCAGTGGCTACATGATTTTGTCCTGCGCGACCGCTGGGTGATCGCGGTGGCCGGAACCCATGGAAAAACCACCACGGCAGGGATGGCGGCATGGATTTTACAGTCATGCGGCCTTGAACCGGGGTTTGTTATCGGTGGCGTGCCCGGAAATTTCGACGTTTCGGCAACTTTAGGAAAAAGCCCATTCTTCGTCATTGAAGCGGATGAGTATGACTGCGCCTTTTTCGACAAACGCTCCAAGTTTGTGCACTACTGCCCGCGCACGTTGATCCTCAACAATCTGGAATTCGATCACGCCGATATCTTCGACGATCTGAAGGCGATCCAGCGTCAGTTCCACCATCTGGTCCGCATCGTGCCGGGCCAGGGCAAGATCCTGCTGCCTGAACAGGACACCAACATCAAGCAGGTGCTGTCGATGGGCTGCTGGAGTGAGCAGGAGAGCGTCGGTGAGTCCGGCCGCTGGCAGGCGAAAAAGCTGACGCCGGATGCCTCGCGCTGGGAGGTCTTGCTGGACGGCGAGCGCGTGACGGAAGTGAACTGGGCGCTGGTGGGCGAGCACAACATGCATAACGGCCTGATGGCGATCGCGGCCGCTCGCCACGTTGGCGTTAAACCGGAAGACGCAGGCCTGGCGCTGAATGACTTTATCAACGCCCGCCGCCGCCTGGAGCTGCGTGGTGAAGCCAACGGCATTAAGGTTTACGATGATTTCGCCCATCATCCTACCGCTATCCTGGCTACGATGACCGCGCTGCGCAGCAAGGTTGGCGGCACCGCCCGCATTCTTGCCGTGCTGGAGCCGCGTTCCAACACCATGAAAATGGGGATCAGTAAGAACGATCTGGCTCCCGCGCTGGCCCGTGCCGATGAAGTGTTCCTGTTCCAGCCGCACCATATTCCGTGGCAGGTTTCAGAAGTGGCGGAGGCCTGCGTGCAGCCCGCTCACTGGAGCGCCGATGTGGATGCGCTGGTGGAGATGATTGCCAAAACCGCGCAGCCGGGCGATACCATCCTGGTGATGAGCAACGGTGGGTTTGGTGGCATTCATCAGAAGCTGCTGGAGAGACTGGCGAAGTCATCCGGCTGAAGCCCTGGCGCGGAGATGTCGCGCCAGGATTCAGAAATCAAGAAGCAGGGCGGAAAACATCCCGCCCTGTTTTTATTGGGCTTCTGCAAGCTCGCGCAGATACTGGAAGATCTGGCGATAGGCTTTCGGCGGCTTGTTGGCGGCTTTCTCTTTTTGCGCATTGCGGATCATCGTGCGCAGCTGCTGGCGATCGGCGTCTGGATAGAGCGCGAGCACATCCGGTACGACATCATCGCCTTCGGCAACCAGGCGATCGCGTAGCACCTCCAGCTTATGGAACAGCGCAACCTGCTGGTTGTGACGGTTCTTCAGCTTGTCCAGCGCCTGCCGGATCGGTTCTTCATCACGCGAGCGCAGCAGCTTGCCGATCAGCTGCAACTGACGGCGTCGGCCCTCTTTCTTTATCTTTTGCGCCAGCTCAATTGCGGTACGCAGGTCTTCGTCCAGCGGGATTTTATCCAGCGAGTTTTTGCTCAGTTCCACCAGTTCGCCGCCGAGGCGCTTAAGCTCCTCGGCGTCACGTTTGATTTCACTTTTACTGACCCAGATAATCTCTTCATCTTCTTCTTCTTCGTTATCTGGTACATCATCGAGCCAGTCGTCGGGCTGTCTGGTCATGGGAGGCTCCGTAAAAAAGAGGCTAATGCTATCAGGAAACCCAGGCTACTGCGAAATTGTTCGCTGAGTCTGTTAGACTCAAATGAACCTTAATCCCTAAAGAGTCGGGAAATCTGGCGATGTTGACCCAGGCCAGAGCAGCCCTCTGTTAATTATATGGTAGGTCGATGAAATTACTTTCCCAAGTTGCAGAACAGCGTAAAACCCTCGAACAGGCGGTAGCAACAGCACTCGAACTGGCAAAAGCCGGCAGCGATGGGGCGGAAGTTGCGGTGACCAAAACCACCGGCATCAGCGTCAGTACCCGCTATGGCGAAGTGGAAAACGTAGAATTCAACAGCGATGGTGCGCTGGGCATCACCGTTTACCGTCAGAATCGCAAGGGCAGCGCCTCCTCTACCGATCTCAGTCCCGAAGCGATCGGGCGCACCGTGCAGGCGGCAATTGATATTGCTAAATATACCTCGGCCGATCCTTACGCTGGCGTTGCCGATCGCGAACTGCTGGCGTTCGACGCGCCGGATCTCGATCTTTATCACCCGACCGATCTCGATCCCGACAGGGCGATCGAGCTGGCCGCCCGCGCCGAGCAGGCCGCGCTGAAAGCCGACAAGCGGATTACCAATACCGAAGGCGGCAGCTTTAACAGCCATATCGGCATGAAAGTTTTTGGCAACAGCCACGGCATGATTCAGGGGTACTCCTCCAGCCGCCATTCGATCTCCAGCAGCGTGATTGCCGAAGCGAATGGCGATATGGAGCGCGATTATGCCTACACCCTTGGCCGGGCGATGGAAGACCTGAAATCCCCTGAGTGGGTGGGCGAAGAGTGCGCACGCCGCACGCTGTCCCGCCTTTCGCCGCGCAAGCTCTCTACCATGAAGGCACCGGTCATTTTTGCCGCGGAAGTGGCTACCGGGCTGTTTGGACATCTGGTTGGCGCTATTAGCGGCGGCAGCGTCTACCGCAAATCCACCTTCCTGCTGGATGCCATGGGCAAGCAGATCCTGCCGGAGTGGTTGACGATTCAGGAGCAGCCGCACCTGCTGAAGGGCCTGGCCTCCACGCCGTTTGACAGCGAAGGCATCCGCACCCAGCAGCGCGACATTATCAAAGACGGCGTGCTGCAAACCTGGCTGCTGACCAGCTATTCAGCCCGCAAGCTGGGTTTGCAAAGTACCGGCCACGCGGGCGGCATCCACAACTGGCGCATTGCTGGTCAGGGCGACAGCTTCGAACAGCTGCTGAAGAAAATGGGCACCGGACTGGTGGTCACCGAGCTGATGGGGCAGGGCGTGAGCGGCATTACCGGGGATTATTCACGCGGCGCGGCCGGGTTCTGGGTGGAGAACGGAGAAATTCAGTATCCGGTCAGCGAGATCACTATTGCCGGTAACCTCAAGGAGATGTGGCGCAATATGGTCACCGTCGGCAGCGACATTGAGCTGCGTAGCAACATCCAGTGCGGATCGGTCCTGCTGCCGGAAATGAAGATCGCCGGGCAGTAATTTCGTCATTTTTGCGTATTATTATGAGGTGGCCTTTTGGCCGCCTTTTTTTGTCGTGCTTTTCTAAATAAAAAGAAGGAATTGAGCGATGCGTAAAGCCTTACTTGCTGTATTAACAACGACCTTACTGTTTTCCAGCGTGTCAGCGATGGCCAGCCTGGACGATGATATGGACATCCTGAAAGGGGGGCTGCGAACCGTCACTAAGACCGACGATGTAGCCGAGTTTAAAAAAGCGCTGACCGATATGCGCGGTGCGGCAGAAGATGCCAAAACGCAGACTCCGGATAAGCTGAAAGGCCAGCCTTCAGACAGCCCGGAAATGAAAGACTATCACGCCGGGCTGGACAAGCTGATTGGGCAGATTGACAGCAGCATGAAGCTGGCTGACGCTGGCGATTTGGCCGGTGCGAAGGCGGAAGCGAAGAAATTCGCCGACACCCGCGACGAAAACCACAAAAAGTTTCGTTAATTTCCCGGGCTCCCTGGAGCCCATTTATTAATTATGTTAAGAGCCGATGTAACCTGGTTTGTAAAAACGTTTCTTCGCCGATGTTTAAAGGGCTGCGAAGCCGCCCGCTGCTGTTGCCATTGGCGATAATTCCTCCTTAAATAAGTTTTTCCTATATTACGCTGACGCCCTCAGGCACTTTTTTCTGCAAATTTCTCCTTATCATGCATAGAGTTAGCGATGCACGTCATCAATCTGTGATGTTTCTCTCATTTCTCCCTATTTAATGCACGAAATAACGATTTTGTGGTCCAGGCCACACCCTTCGGCGCTATTTCCACTTCGAAGTGGAAAAAGTCGGTCTACACAGCAAGGGCACGGAGGGCTAATTTATTTTCAACGCGAAAAAACCGAGTTTCAGGCCTGAGCCGAAACGGAACATGAGGAGCGCAGTGTGAATAATGGAGCGGTATCAGTGAATACGGCTGACGGTGAGCAGGCGATTCAAGCGCTGGCAGACAAAGTGATGGCGCAGATTGCCGGGCTCTTCTCTGCTAAGGCGATTGTCCCTAACGCGGTGCAGCAGCAGATGCTGACCTCGCATGTGAAAGCAATGGCACTGCGCTCACTGACCGGAGAGCCGCTGCCCGAGGTGGAAGAGGAGCTGTTTGAAGATATCTCCCCTGAGTCTATGGCGCTGGCGCAGCAGGTGGTGGATCTGTTCGGCAATCTGCCGAGAGAAGAAGCCTGGCTGCTCTCTGTCCACTTTGAAGTGGCGAAAGAAAACGCATAAATCGTCCGGGCTGACGCTGTCGGCCCGGCAGAAACCTAAAAATTAAGGAACACACCATGTCACAAGTCATCGTAGTAATCGGCGATCGTTTAGGGAAAGGCCAGAAAGTCGCGGCTGGCGTTGAGAAAGCGGGCGGTAAGGCCATTGTGGTACCGGGCGTTGCGGCTGACATGAAGCTGGGCGACGTGATGAAGGCTGAAAATGCGTCCTTCGGTATCTCCTTCTGCGGCAGCGGCGGCGCGGGTGCGATCACCGCTCAGAACAAACACGGCTACAAGGCCAAGTATGGTATGCGCTCTATTGATGAGGGCGTGACGGCCATCGGTGAGGGCGCCACCGCGCTGGGCTTCGGCTTTATGGATAAAGAAGAGCTGGGTGAGCGTCTGGTGCAGGCGTGGACCAAGAAGCACGGCGGCTGACCGATGAAGGAAAACTTCACCACCACGGTGAACGTCAGCGGCAAAGGCGACAGCAAAGAAAGAGCCTTTGCCGATGCGTTGAGCCGGGTACAGAACACGGTCCTGAAAGCGACCAACAAAGTTCTGCTGCGGATTGAACCCCAGGATGTCAGGGTGGTTCAGGCCCGGGAGAGCGTCAGGAAGGAGAAATTTCTGTTTTTCTTCCTGGCAAGAGAGCGGCGGAGTTACAGCGTAGAGCTGGATATTACCGTCAACGTAACGGTGATTGACACTGACAAGGTCAACTTCGTTACGCAATAAAGCACTGCCTGTAAGGGCAGCAATAACCATGACTTAAAAACGTTGGCGTAAGCCTGAAAGGAAAGACTGATGTTTTTAATTATTCTCTTTAAGTCGCTAATCATCGGCGGTCTTGTTGGTGTGGGCGTTGGCGCTGGCGCGGCACGTATGTTCCACGCGCCGACAACGCAGGGGATGGGGGCGTTTCGTACGCTGGGTGAACTGAACTCCTGTGAAGGCGATCCTGCCTCTCACTTCTCTTTCGGCCTCGGCTTCTTCTTCAACGCCTGGGCTTCCTCAGTGGCAGCCGGTTCCTTCACCCAGGACGTTGACCACCGCATCATTCCTCACTGGGGCGCGGCGGCACTGATGGTGAAAAACCGTAACCTGGCTGAAACCCTGCACAATCCGAAAAAAATGGCGATCGCCTGCGGCATCATCGGCATGATCGTCGTCGCCTTCCTTAACTCAACCGCTTCGGCCGTACCGGCTGCGCTCCAGGTGACCGCGATTAAAGTACTGGTGCCTGCGGCTAACCTGCTGGTGAACACCGTTATGCCGGTGATTTTCTGGCTGGCTGCTATCGACGCCGGGAAAAAATCGGGCTTCTGGGCGACCATTTTCGGCGGCCTCGCGCAGATGATCATGGGCAACGCCGTACCGGGACTGGTACTGGGTATCCTGATCGGTAAAGGCGTCGAGGAGAGCGGCTGGAACAAAGTCACCAAAATTATGATGGCTACCATTGTGCTGCTGTTCGTGCTGAGCGGGTTCTTCCGCGGCTTTGATATGAAAATGCTGCAATCCTTCCAGCTGGGCGTGCCGGGCTGGCTGGAGATGATCCACAACTCCCTGAGCGGTAAATAAGAGGACCATGATGATGGAAGATTCAAAAAGCGGTTTCTGGTATGCCGACTGGTCCTTTCCGATCTTTGTCGGGTTGCTCTCTGCCGGGGTGTTTGCGGGAACGCACATGTACTACACCTATGGCCTTGGGGCGTTTAACGAAGTGGCCTTTGTCTCGATGCTGCGTTCCGGGATGGAAACCGGCGTCTACGGCGCGGTAGCCGCGTTTGGCGCCAGCTTCCTGTTCGCCCGCATTATCGAAGGTTCGCTGGTGGGGATTCTGGATATCGGCGGGGCAATTCAGACCGGCATCGGCCTGGGCGTTCCAGCCCTGCTGCTGGGCGCGGGCATTGTCTACCCGGTGGCGAACTTTGCCGCCTCGCTGGTCACGGGGCTGATTATCGGCGTGGCCATTGGCTACGTCATTATTCTGGCGCGTAAGTTCACCATCAACAACAGCGACTCCACCTACGGTGCCGACGTCATGATGGGCGCGGGTAACTCCTCTGGCCGCTTCCTTGGCCCGCTGATTATCCTCTCTGCGATGACGGCCTCCATTCCAATTGGTCTGGGTTCGCTGGTGGGCGCGCTGTTGTTCTATCTCTGGAATAAGCCGATTACCGGCGGCGCGATCCTTGGCGCCATGCTGCTGGGTGCTATTTTCCCGGTCGCTCTCTGAAGTAACGGCGGCTTGCCCCAGCGGGCAGGCCGCTTTGACGGATGTCACCGACATCCGGTGAAAGAAGGAGTTTGCCATGTTTGATCTCATTATCCGCCGTGCGCGCCTCGCTGATGGCAGCCTGACGGACATCGCCGTGCACCACGGCAAAATTGCCGCGCTGGGCGAGGTAGCCGGAGCCGCTGCCGAAGAGCGCGACCTCGCGGGTCGCTACTGGCTGAGCGCCGGTTGGATTGACTCACACGTTCACTGTTATCCCAAATCGCCAATCTATCATGACGAGGCCGATCGCGTCGGCGTCGAAACCGGCGTCACCACCGTGGTGGACGCAGGCAGCACCGGCGCTGATGATGTTGACGAGTTTTACCAGCTGACCCGATCCGCCAGCACCCAGGTTTACGCGCTGCTGAACATCGCCCGTACCGGCATCGTCACGCAGAACGAACTGGCGGACATGAAGCAGATTGATAAGGTCGGCGTGCGCGATGCGGTGCAGCGCCTGCCTGGTTTTATTATCGGTATTAAAGCGCGGATGAGCAGCAGCGTGGTCGGTGCTAACGGCATTAACCCGCTGATCCGCGCCAAAGAGATCCAGCGCGAAAACGGCGATCTGCCGCTGATGGTGCACATTGGCAACAATCCGCCTGATCTGGATGAAATAGCCGATCTGCTGAGCAGCGGCGACATCATCACCCACTGCTACAACGGCAAGCCTAATCGCATTCTGACGCCAGCCGGGGAGCTCAAAGCCTCCGTGAGTCGCGCGATCCAACGGGGTGTTCGCCTGGATGTGGGCCACGGCAGCGCCAGCTTCAGCTTTGAGGTCGCTCGCGTGGCGATTGCTCAGGGCATTCTGCCGCACAGCATCAGCTCGGATATCTACTGCCGCAACCGCATGAACGGCCCGGTTTATACCCTGGCCCACGTCATGTCCAAATTCTTTAACGTAGGCATGACGCTGCCGCAGATCGTTGACTGCGTGACGCGCAAGGCGGCAGAGGGCCTGCGTTTGCACAGCAAGGGAAGGCTGGAAGTGGGGCTGGATGCCGACCTGACTATTTTTGACGTCAAAGAGGAAACCTGCCTGTTTACCGACTCCGAAGGGCTGTCGGTCTCAGGTGAGAAGCAGCTGGTACCGCTGGTCGCCGTGGTTGGCGGCCAGTGGTTCATTACCGACGAAGGGAAAATGCATCATGTCTTCGATTTATGAAAAATATGGTTTAAAGCAGGTTATTAACGCCTCCGGTCGCATGACCATTCTTGGCGTTTCCACGCCGAGCGCCGACGTGGTAGAGACGGTTAACTACGGTCTGAATCACTACTTTGAAATGAAAGATCTGGTGAACAAAACCGGCGCTTATATCGCCAGTCTGCTTGGCTGTGAGGATGCTGTGGTTGTCTCCTGCGCTTCAGCAGGTATCGCGCAGTCCGTGGCCGCCACCATTGTGAAAGACGATGACTGGCTGCTGGAAAACCTCCACGCCGCGCCGCTGATCGTGCCGCATGACATCGTGGTGCCGAAGGGCCATAACGTCAATTTCGGCGCGCCGGTCGGCACTATGGTCGCCATGGGCGGCGGACGGCTGGTGGAAGCGGGCTACGCGAACGAATGCTCCGCCGATCAGCTCTCTGCGGCTGTCACACCACAGACCGCCGCCATTCTCTATATCAAATCCCATCACTGCGTGCAGAAAAGCCATCTCAGCGTAGAGCAGGCTGCGGTCGTTGCCCGTAAGCACGGCGTTCCGCTGATCGTTGATGCCGCAGCCGAAGAGGATTTGCAGTGCTACTACCAGTACGGCGCCGATCTGGTGATTTACAGCGGCGCAAAAGCGATTGAAGGGCCAACCAGCGGGCTGGTGATGGGCCGCAAGCAGTACGTGGAGTGGGTGAAACGCCAGTCAATGGGGATTGGCCGCGCAATGAAGGTGGGTAAAGAGGGCATTCTCGGCCTGACTCAGGCGATTGAAAACTATCTGGTGCAGGAGAAAGTGTCCGGCGCGCAGATGGTCGAGAAAATGACGCCGTTCATCACCAGTCTCAACTCGCTGTCTGGTATCTCCTCGCGCGTGGTCTGGGATGCGGCCGGTCGTGATATTGCCCGTACCGAGATCCATTTCGATGAGGCCATTATTGGTCACACCACCGGGGATATGGTGCAGGCGCTGAAGAACGGCGATATCGCCATCTATTTCCGTGGCTACAAGGCCAATGAAGGCATCGTGGAAGTGGACGTCCGCAGCGTGTCGCCTGAGCAGTTGAATATCATTTATCTGTGCATTAAATCTTTGTTAGCAGGAGAGAAAAAAGCATGAAGCTGACCCCCAAATTTTATCAGGATCGCGTGTGCCTGAACGTGCTGGCCGGTTCTAAAGAGAACGCCCGTGAGATCTGGCAGGCCGCAGAAGGTCATGTGCTGGTGGGCGTGCTGTCAAAAAACTACGACAGCGTGGCAAGCGCAGTAGCTGATATGCGTGACTACGCCGCGCTGATCGACAATGCCCTTTCCGTCGGCCTGGGCGCTGGCGATCCGAACCAGTCCGCGATGGTTAGCGCCATCTCTGCTGAGATCCAGCCGCAGCACGTCAACCAGGTCTTCACCGGTGCGGCAACCAGCCGCGCTCTGCTGGGACAGGATCAAACCGTGGTGAACGCGCTGATCTCACCAACCGGAACGCCGGGCCAGGTGAAAATCTCCACCGGCCCGCTGAGCTCCAAAGCCGCCGATGCGATTGTGCCGGTGGAAACGGCGATCGCCCTGCTGAAAGACATGGGCGCCAGCTCGGTAAAATACTTCCCGATGGGCGGCCTCAAGTCGATTGACGAGTTCAGGGCGGTAGCTAAAGCCTGCGCGGAGCAGGATTTCTGGCTGGAGCCGACCGGCGGCATCGATCTGGAAAACTATGAGCAGATCCTGCAAATCGCCCTCGACGCCGGCGTACCGAAAATCATCCCGCATATCTACAGCTCCATTATTGATAAAGATAGCGGTAATACCCGCCCGGCCGACGTCAGCACCCTGCTATCGATGACGAAAAAGCTGGTCGGTTAAGCTTTCCCGGCGGGCTGACTGCCCGCCGTTCCTGCTGTCCCCTTAACTTTTTTGAGCGAGGAACACCATGCGTAACTGGCCTTTGATCTCTGCCCTGTCTGTTGCTCTGATGGCTACGATTCCCCTTGCGGCCCAGGCGCAATTTGCCTATGTCGGGACCTATAATCCAAACGGTGAGGGTATTTACCGCTTTGCGGTGAACCCGGCAGACGGCGCGCTGAGCGGCAAAACGCTGGTCAGCCAGCTGCCGAACCCGGCTCAGCTCACCGTCGATGCGCAAGGTAAAACGCTGTATGTCGCCAGCGAGAGTGAGAAGGGCGTCGTGGTGGCGTATGCGATTGCCCAGGATGGCAGCCTGAGCAAGCTTAATGAGGTCAGCTCGCAGGGCGCAGGGCCGGTCTATCTGTCGCTGACGCCGGACGGCAGGTATCTGCTGGTGGCGAACTACGTCAGCGGCAGTAAGGCGGTTTTGCCGGTGATGGCCGATGGTCGTCTGGCGGAAGCCAGCGACTCGCAGCAGGATCAGGGGCCAGCGGGAGCCGCTAAGCCAGCCGCAGCGGCAGAAGGGAGCTTCGCCGTCAGCGATCATAATGGCCCTCATGCCCATATGATCGCAGCCGATCCAAGCGGTAAGTTTGTCTTCTCAACCGATCTCGGGCTGGATCGCATTTATCAGTATCGGCTGAGCAGCGACGGCAAGCTGCAAGCTAATACGCCTGCGTGGATAGCGGCCTCTTCGGCGGGAGCAGGGCCACGGCATTTTGTGTTTCAGCCAGGAGGGAAATCGCTGTATCTGATCAACGAAGAGGCTTCCACGCTGACTCGCTATCTGCTTAATGGCAAAACCGGCACGCTGACCGAGGCGGCTAGCGTCTCTGCGCTGCCAGCCGGGTATAAAGGCACCAGCTTTGCCGCCGGTCTGGCGATCGATAAATCTGGGAAAAATCTTTATGTTGCCAACCGTCTGCATAACAGCATCGCGCATTTCACCATTGAGGCCAACGGCACGCTGAGCTATAAAGACGACGTCTGGACCCGTGGGGATTACACGCGTACCTTGACGCTCTCGCCGGATGGTAAGACTCTGTATGCCATGAACCAGCGTAGCGACAACATCACCCGCTTCCGGGTTGAGCCTGGCAGCGGAACCCTGTCGTTTACCGATGATTACACGGCCGTTGGCGCGCCTTCGCAGCTGGTATTAACACCGTAAATTTGCTGTGGACCGGAGGAATGCCGCCCCGATGGGGCACTCCTCCGGCCCCTGCCTCAGGATCTATTATCGACAGGAACCCCCGTGAGATTTCCAAACCAACGCCTTGCCCAGCTGTTCGATCTGTTACAAAACGAGACGTTGCCTCAGGATGAGCTGGCGCGTCGTTTTGACGTGTCCACCCGCACCGTCCGCACCGATATCACCACGCTGAATGAGCTGCTGGCCGACCACGGCGTGCGGTTTGTCCTCAGTCGTGGCGAAGGCTATCAGCTGAAGGTCGAGGATGCAGCCCGCTATCGCCTGTTGCAGGAGCAGACACCTTCTCATCTGCGGGTGCCGCGCACTTCCAGCGCTCGCGTGCACTATCTGTTGACCCGTTTTCTCACTTCAGCCTTTTCTCTGAAGCTGGAGGATCTGGCTGATGAGTGGTTCGTCAGCCGCGCCACGCTGCAAAGCGATATGGCTGAAGTGAGAGAGTGGCTGGGGCGCTACCAGCTGGCGATTGAAACCAAGCCGCGCTACGGCATGAAGCTGTTTGGCAACGAAGTCGCCATGCGCACCTGCCTGACCGATCTGCTCTATAAAATCGCTCAGGAGGACAGCGAGGATCCGCTGCTGAATCTGGAGGCGTTGAACAGCGGTATGCTGGGGACGCTTCAGCCGCTGCTGCACCAGTGCTTCAGTCGCTTCCATATCCGTATGACCGACGACAACGAGTTCTATCTGCGGCTGTATTGCGCGGTTGCCGTCAGGCGCATCAGCGAAGGTTATCCGCTGTCCGACTTCAGCGCGGAGGATGTGGACGAGGACGTGCGCGATGCGGCCCGCCACATTATTAATCTGATGCGGCCGATTACCGGCAAGGTGATTTCGCCGTCTGAAGAGGCCTATTTGCGGGTGAATATCGCCGCCCGACGCATCGAGGAAATTGCGCCCAGCGCCATCAGCCCTGACGACGGCGAGTCGCTGGTGGACTACATCCTTAGCTACATCAACACCCACTACAATTTTAATTTGCAGAACGATCCGCAGCTGCGCGCCGACCTGCTGACGCACATTAAAACGATGATTACCCGCGTGCGGTACCAGATCAATATCCCCAATCCGCTGCTGGCGAACATCAAGCAGCATTATCCGATGGCCTATGACGTCACGCTGGCGGCGGTGTCCAGCTGGGGAAAATATACCCCCTATGTGATCAGCGAAAATGAGATTGGTTTTCTGGTGCTGCATATCGGCGTTGGTCTTGAGCGCCACTACAACGTTGGCTATCAGCGGCATCCGCAGATCCTGCTGGTATGTGATACCGGCAACTCAACGGTGCGGATGATTCAGGCGATGCTGACGCGCAAATATCCGCAAATTGTGCTGAGCAACATTATCTCGCTGCGCGAGTACGAACAGCAGGAGAGCATTGAGGAAGATTTCGTGATCTCAACGGCGCGGCTGAGCGAGAAAGATAAGCCGGTGGTGGTGATGTCGCCTTTCCCGACGGAATATCAGCTGGAGCAGATTGGCAAGCTGGTACTGGTCGATCGCACGCGGCCTTACATGCTGGAAAAATACTTCGACGCCAGCCACTTTCGCATTATCGACCAGCCGATGACTCAGGCCGAGCTGTTTAAGACGCTGTGTCGGCAGCTGGAACAGGAGGGCGTGGTAAGAGGGGATTTCTGGCCTTCGGTTGAGGAGCGTGAGGCGATAGTCAGCACCATGCTGGGCGAAGGGATCGCGCTACCGCACTCGCTGGGGCTGCTGGCGAAGAAAACCGTGGTCTATACCGTGCTTGCGCCGCAGGGCATCGCCTGGGGAGATGAAACGGCCTACGTGATTTTCCTGCTGGCGATCAGCAAAACCGAATACGAAGAGGCGATGGCGATTTACGACCTGTTCGTAACGTTTATGCGTGAAAGAGCAATGACCCGGCTACGCGAGAGTCAGGACTTTGACAGTTTTAAAACCGTGGCGATGGACTGCTTAAGCAGGCTTTAGGCAGGCCGCCCGCGCGAATCCTTCGCGCGGGCGGTATCAGGCTTATTTCAGAATAGTGAACGCGGTGGTAACGTGTTTCACGCCGCTCACCCGGCTGGCAATATCTGCCGCCGCCTTCGCTTCAGCATCGGTAACCAGACCCAGCAGGAACACTTCCCCGTTCTCGGTGGTGACCTTGACGTTAGACGATTTCACCTGCTCGCTGGACAGCAGCTGCGAACGCACCTTGGTGGTGATCCAGGTATCCGAGGACGCGGTGCCGAAGCTGGCTTTGTCGCCGGTGCGGACTTCGTTGTAGACCTCGGTTGCGCCGTCTACGCCCATCGTTATCTGTTTGGCGCGGCTGGCGATATCAGCGGAAGGCGTCTGGCCGGTCAACAGGACTTTGCCCTGATAGGCGGTGGCGACGATGTGTGCGTCGTTTTTAATTTGCTGGTCTTTAGACAGCGCGTTGCTGACTCGCAGCTCTAAAGTACTGTCATCCACCTGGGTGCCAACGGTACGGGGATCAGTGGCGGTTTTGGTGGCTACCGCGGCACTGCCGATAACCGCTGCCACGCAGCCCTGTAACATCAGCGCGGTAAGTACAACGGCAATTGCAGATAATGCCTTCATTTAAGCTCCTTCAAACGTCCTGATGGGGAAACAAGGTGTTATCGATTAAATCGCACAGGCAATTCACGGTTAACATATGCATTTCCTGAATCCTCGCACTGCGGTGCGAGGGGATGCGAATTTCCACATCCTGTGGTCCCAATAAACCGGCGAGCTCGCCGCCGTCATAACCGGTAAGCGCTATGATTGTCATGTCGCGCGTTACCGCTGCTTCTACGGCCTTCACAATATCACGGCTGTTGCCGCGCGTTGAGATGGCCAGCAGAATGTCGCCAGCATGGCCCAGGGCACGGACCTGCTTGGCGTAAACTTCTTCATGCAGACGGTCGTTGCCGATGGCCGTCAGCAGCACGTTATCGGCGCTCAGCGCGATAGCCGGCAGGCTGGGGCGTTCCGTCTCGTAGCGATTAATCATACTGGCAGCAAAATGCTGGGCATTGGCGCTGGAGGTTCCGTTGCCACAGCTCAGTATTTTGTTGCCGTTTAGCAGCGACTGAACCATGGTCATCGCCGCGTTGGAGATTGCATCCGGTAGCGCCTCAGCGGCGGCAATCTGCGTCTGAATACTTTCGGTAAAGCAAACTTTTATTCTTTCCAGCACTTCATTCACCTGGTTAGTCGTTGGCCTGGCATTCACTCGGCCGTAAAAGCATTGGGTAACCAGTCAACCTGCGTTCCGGTTATCGCTATCACATCAAAGCGGCAGTCAGCCGACTGCAGGCTGCTTTTACGCCCCCGCAGCCACAGTTCGGCGGTTCGCAGCAGCTTCTGCTGCTTGCTGCGGGTAACGCTGGCGGCCGCGCCGCCAAACCGCGCATTACGACGATAACGCACTTCGACAAAAACCCACGTCCGCCCGTCGCGCATGATCAGATCGATCTCCCCGACGCGAAAGCGGGCGTTGGCCGCAACAAACGTTAAACCTGCGTTCTCCAGCAGGTGGCGGGCCTGTTGTTCATAGCCCGCCCCCGTTTGCTGTCGACTCAGGTCACCGGAACGATTTGTCCCTGGCGATACTGGCTCCATGTCAACTTCCTGTTGATGACGCAATCCGTCGTCGCGCTGAGGTTGCCGGTTTCCCCTTTGAGCTGGAAGCCCGGCATCTGGCGCATTTCGTTAAAGTGATTAGCCAGTGACCAGGCGTCCACGCCCATCGCATACAGACGAATCAGCGAATAATCGTTGTTGAAGGCCCTCGCGGCCTGCTGCATCAGAGCCGGGTTCGCCCCGGTCAGCACTGGCGCATCGCTGAACTGCACGCCTTCCATCTCCAGACGGAAGTCCGGGCCTGAACCCGCCTGGAAACTGCGCGAGCTGGCGTAGATTGACACCATGCTCCGGCTGCTGGTTCGCATAGCGATCATCGGTTTGATCAGCTCCATTTCGCTCTGCGTAGCCACAACGTAGACGGCGTCTACGTTGCCGCCGTCATCAGACGCCGCGGCCGGTTCTGGCTGCGTTGGCGCCGGAATGGTCAGGCCGGCAATGGTCACGCCCTGCGGCTGCTGCGGCTGGGCATTATACGGCGTACCGCTCAGACGCAGACCAGCACCGCTATTAATCCCCTGCTTCAGTTCAGCGGTTGAGCCAAACTGCTGCTGTAGGACGGTGCTGCCGCCCAGCTTCTGCCATTCGGTCGCGAAAGCCTTGCTGACGCGGTCACCCAGCGAGCTACGCGGCACCAGCATCAGCGGGGATCGCTTGCCCTGGTCCCACATATGATGAGCGGCGTCGCGGGCTTCGTCTTCAGGAGAAAGCGCAAAGTAGCAAAGATTCGGATGGTTCTGTATGGTCTCCGGCTCGTTGAGCGCCAGGATATTCAGCGGCGTTTGCACCGAGGAGAGCTTCTCAACGTTGCTTTTGATCAGCGGGCCGACCACCAGCGTAGCGCCATCTTTCTGCGCCTGAGCCAGCACCTGGTCAACGGGCTGCGTGCTGGTGTCATAGACCTGTACCTGCGTCGAGCTGGCAGGCGGCGCGGTTTGCGCTACGCTGCCGCTCTGCGCCGCTGGTTGAGGCTGGGTGGCATTGGCGTCCGGAGTGGCACTGGCGTCCTGCGGAGCTTCAACTGGCGCGGCAGAAGTGCTGACCGCGGCGGAGGGATCGGCCGGATTAGTGCCGCTATCCTGCGGTTGGGCTGGGGCTGGCGCTTGAGTCTGCGGCAGAGCGCCATTTTTAGCGTCGTTAAAGCCTTTCTGAATAGCGTTGGCAAAGATTTGCGCCTGGCCGCTTAACGGCAGCAGCAGGGCAATTTTACCGGTAGAGGACTGCTGGAAGTTTTGCACCTGGCCCAGCGCCGTTGGCAGCATCTTCGCCCCCGGATTATAGGGGTAACGCGTCTGCCAGTCGCTGATGCCGGCTTTGAGCATATCGGGATCGTTGCTGTTGGCCTTATACACGTTCAGCAGGTCTAACCAACCTTGCAGGGTGTTTTCGTCGGCGTTGATCACCATGCTGTTGACCTGCGCAGGCGTCAGCTGCACCAGCGCCTGCCAGGTAGCATCAATATTCTTCTGCTTGTCGGCTGGATTGGTCAGCAGCGGTTCCTGCGCAATATAGGCACGCAGCACCTCAAGCGAAGGGCGGCCCTGGCTGGCGGCGATCTGCAACTGGTAGTAGCGCGCCTGCTGGTCTTTAGACAGCGCGTCGAAATCCACCTGTTTCAGCAAACCGGCGGCGCCGTTAACGTCCTGCTGGACGATCTTCATTTGCGCCTGTAGCAGCAGGGCTTCCTGAGCCTGCGTTTTGTTCAGCGTCTGCGGCAGGCTGGAAAGCTGGTCGTTGGCCTGAGGGAACTTCCCTTCATTCAGCAGCGCTTTGATTGCGAGTAATTGCCAGTCAACCTTGTTATCATCTGCGCTTTGCTGCATTTGCTGCAGATAGTAGTCGGAGTTGCCTGTAGCCGCGCCCTGCACATTCGCCGGAGGCGTTTGCGGACCCTGACTGGTACACCCGGCAAAGAACAGGGCGGCCAGCAGAACAGACATGCAGCGTCCTGCTTTGTTATGAATGACTTTCGAAGGAAGCATACTGTATCCAGTGATGTTTTTTTCAAGATGCTCAATATTAAATCGGCAATTCGGATCACACAATGAAACAACGCGATGATATTTCTGCCAGCACGCTTTATATCGTTCCAACACCGATTGGTAATCTGGGCGATATCACCCAGCGCGCGCTGACGGTGCTTGCGGGCGTCGATCTGATCGCTGCGGAAGATACACGTCATACCGGGCTGTTGCTACAACATTTCGCGATCAATGCGCGCCTGTTCGCATTGCACGATCACAATGAGCAGCAAAAGGCAGAAACGCTGCTGGCTAAGCTGCAGGAAGGGCAGAGCATAGCGCTGGTTTCCGATGCCGGCACGCCGTTGATCAACGACCCGGGGTACCATCTGGTCCGCCGCTGTCGCGAGGCTGGCATCCGCGTTGTTCCTTTGCCCGGCGCCTGCGCGGCGATTACAGCATTAAGCGCCGCCGGGTTGCCGTCCGATCGATTCTGTTACGAAGGGTTTCTGCCCGCCAAAAGTAAAGGCCGGTGCGACACGCTACGCGCTCTTGAGCAGGAACCCCGCACGCTGATTTTTTACGAATCTACCCACCGTCTGCTGGAGAGTCTACAGGATATGGTGACGGTTTGGGGAGCCGATCGCTATGTAGTGCTGGCGAGAGAGATCACGAAAACCTGGGAATCCTTGCAGGGCGCGCCGGTTGGCGAGCTGCTGGCCTGGGTGTTGCAGGATGAAAATCGCCGGAAGGGCGAGATGGTGCTGATTGTTGAAGGTTTTCACGCTGCGGAGGATGCGCTGCCGCCTGAGGCGCTGCGCACGCTGACGCTGTTACAAAAAGAGCTGCCGCTAAAAAAAGCCGCTCAGCTTACCGCTGAAATCCACGGCGTAAAAAAGAATGCGCTGTATAAATACGCCCTGGAGCAGCAAGAGGGGTGACAAACCGCGCGGAATCCCCTATTATCCGCGCCGAAGCTGACCAGACAGTCGCCGCTTTGTCGCCGTCCTCCTTCGGGGGAGACAGACAAAGGGGAGGAAAGTCCGGGCTCCATAGGGCAGGGTGCCAGGTAACGCCTGGGGGGCGCAAGCCCACGACAAGTGCAACAGAGAGCAAACCGCCGATGGCCCACTTGTGGGATCAGGTAAGGGTGAAAGGGTGCGGTAAGAGCGCACCGCGCGGCTGGCAACAGATCGTGGCACGGTAAACTCCACCCGGAGCAAGGCCAAATAGGGGTTCACCAGGTACGGCCCGTACTGAACCCGGGTAGGCTGCTTGAGCCAGTGAGCGATTGCTGGCCTAGATGAATGACTGTCCACGACAGAACCCGGCTTACCGGTCAGCTTCGAACTCATTCAAAACAATACGTTGGTGTATCTCAGCGGCTTTTCACGCAGATGGGATACACTAACGCTTGTTCCCTTCTTTAACATGCCTTAGCGGCAATCTCTCTTTCCCTCTTGAAACCCGTTATACCTCGAAAAACTCAACTTTGCCGCCAGCAAGGTGATACATACTGCCAACGATTTTAATTTTTTTCTGGTCTTCCAGTTCTTTCAGTACCGGGCTGTTTTTACGAATATTTTCGACGGTAAGTTCAACATTTTTTCGGGCGACGGCGTCGACAAAATCGTAATTGCTCCCTTTACGCTCGCCGCTAAACGCCGTTTTTTCGATAGCAGGTTTAATTTCATCCAGCAAACCTGTCAGGTTACCCAGTTCGGCATTATTAATCGCGCCTCGAACCGCGCCACAACGCGTGTGTCCCATAACCAGCACGACTTTCGCGCCAGACAGAGCACAGGCGAACTCCATGCTGCCCAGCATATCGCGATTACTGATGTTTCCTGCTACACGCGAATTGAAGGTTTCGCCGATCCCTGCATCCAGCACAATTTCAGCCGGTGCGCGTGAGTCAATGCAACTAAGGATCACTGCAGCAGGATACTGACCGGTGAGGCTGTTGCGCTTCTGTGCCAGGTAGTCATGTTTCGCCGGACGATTTTCGCGAAAGCGTAAATTACCCTGTTTAAAATGCTCGATTACAGCATCCGGGGTCATTGCATCACGTTCTTCTTTGCTCAGTGATGCGGCGAAGGAGATGGAGGGCACAGATAAAGCGGTCAGCCCGGTGACAGAAAGGGCAGAGATAGCCAGGGTTTGCTTTAAAATTCTCCGGCGTGAAGGTTGGGTGGGTTGGTTCTGGTTCATTATGTCGTCCTGATGGTTAAGTTGGTTTAAATTGCAGCAATGATACGCCGCTAAATGTTAATGAACCTAAAACGGCAGGACATAGTTCCGGAGAGTAACGGTCTTCCCTGTCGCGTAGCTGGACCCGTCCGCAGGGCTTTTTGCTTTCTTCGTTACGGTAATCAGGATTAGCAGGTAAACTTCAGGGAAGAGTTACTACCTGTCAGGAGAATGCAGCATGAATACGGGACCGCTTAGCGAAGAAGAGCTGGAATGGTTGGATGAAATATTGCTGGAGCACGGCAGCGACGATTCAGTGATGGACGTCTCTGAACTGGACGGGATGCTGACGGCTCTGCTTTCCGGCCCTGGAAAAATTCAGCCGGAGGTCTGGCTGGTATCACTCTGGGGAAGCGCGGTTCCCGAGTGGTCCTCTGAAGCGGAGAAGACCCGCTTTAACAGCCTGGCCCTTCAGCATATGAACGATATTGCTGAGCGGCTAAGCGAAGCGCCGGATCAGTTTGATCCTTTGTTTGGCTATCAGACTATCGACGATGAAGAGTATCTGGTCGTTGAGGAGTGGTGCTTTGGCTATATGCGCGGCGTGGCGCTGGATAACTGGTCAGCGCTGCCCGCCAGCGAGCTTCCGGCTCTCGAAGCCATTGCCATTCACGCCGATGAGGTGAGTACCACTAAACTGGAGCAGTACACGCCGGAAGAGTATGAGCAGAGTCAGGCGGCGATTGGCCCGGCGGCGCTGACGCTCTGGAAGTACTGGCTGACGAAGCTTCAGTAACAACAACGCCCCAGCGGCACTGCCGCTGGGGCGTTTCGTTTTCCCCAAATGGCGACCCTGCATTAAATGGGTAAATCAATCACCAGCGCCCGCAATGGCGTGTCGGCTATCAGCGTTACGCTCTCTTCTTCACGGATAAAGGCACCGTCGCCGCAGACCAGCGCTTCTTTTGCCTGCGAACTGGTGATGGCGTTAAGGCTACCGTGAACAGACTGCAAATAGGCCCGTGGTCCGTGGAGCTTGATGGTATGCGTCTCGCCAGGCGCAAGCTCAAGATGATGAACCCAGACCTGCTGGCGCAGTTGCAGACTCTGCTGGGCGCCGTCTGGCGAAGCCAGCAGCCTATAGCGGGTATGTTCCGGCAACAGTACTCGCTGGACCGAGGTGTTTTCACGCTGCGGGCAGGCATCCAGCCAGAGTTGCATACGCGTTAACGGCTGCTCTTTACTGAGGTTAAATTCGCTGTAGCTGACGCCCGGATGAGTGGCAAACAGCAGCGCCTCGCCCTGTCGGGCCGTCACGGTATTGCCTTCGCTGTCGCGGTATTCCGCCTCGCCCTGTAAAATCAGATTGAGTACGTCAACTTTGGGATAGGCTCTCGGCTGAAAGGAAGCCCCTGGCGCCAGCACTTCCTGATTGAGTACGCGTAGCGAGGCGTAGCCCAGTAAGGTAGGGTCAAAATAGTGGCCAAAGGAAAACGTATAACGCGCTTGCAGCCAGCCAAAATCAGCCTTGCCACATTCCTGAGCGGTGCGACTGGTTATCATAAATCCTCCCCGGTCGATGCATTTCCCCGACCGTTTATTATCCTTATATAGTAAGTTTCTGGACGCCGGATTGTTAGCCAGTTAATCTGCTCGGTATATTCAAAATTCCTGACAGAGAATCGCTATGGCAAAAGACCGCGCCCTGACGCTGGAAGCGCTGCGAGTGATGGATGCTATCGATCGGCGCGGCAGCTTTGCCGCCGCGGCGGACGAGCTGGGCCGGGTTCCTTCCGCTCTCAGTTACACCATGCAGAAGCTGGAAGAAGAGCTGGACGTGGTGCTGTTCGACCGCTCTGGTCACCGCACTAAATTCACCAACGTCGGCCGGATGCTGCTTGAGCGCGGCAGAGTCTTGCTGGAGGCGGCCGATAAGCTGACCACGGATGCCGAAGCGCTGGCCAGAGGGTGGGAAACGCACCTGACCATCGTGACTGAAGCGCTGGTGCCAAGTGAATCTCTGTTCCCGCTGATCGACAAACTGTCTGACAAAGCCAATACCCAGATTTCTCTGGTCACCGAAGTGCTGGCCGGGGCCTGGGAGCGTCTGGAGCAGGGACGGGCGGATATTGTTATTGCGCCGGATATGCATTTTCGCGCCTCGTCAGAGATCAACACCCGCAAGCTTTACAGCACGATCAGCGTGATTGTCGCCAGCCCGGAGCACCCCATCCACAACGAACCTGAACCGCTGTCTGAGGTCACGAGGGTGAAGTATCGCGGTATTGCGGTGGCTGACACCGCGCGTGAGCGGCCGGTGCTGACCGTTCAACTGCTGGACAAACAGCAGCGCCTGACCGTCAGCTCGATGGAAGATAAGCATCGTGCTCTGCTGGCCGGGCTTGGCGTAGCATCGATGCCCTATCCGATGGTTGAGAAGGATATCGCCGAGGGACGCCTGCGCGTGGTCAGCCCGGAATATTCACGGGAAGTGGACATCATCATGGCCTGGCGGCGGGACAGTATGGGCGAAGCGAAAGCCTGGTGCCTGCGTGAAATCCCCAGGCTGCTGGCGAAGCGGCAGAGCTAAGCCAGCGGAAACCGGCCTTCAGCTCTGCGCCCCGTTTTAACGGAACCGCTTATCGCGCCCGTGTGGCTCATCCCAGTTAAATGCGGGCCCTACGGAGATCACCCCTGAAGGGTTGATCGTTTTGTGGCTACAGTAATAATGATGGCGGATATGGTTAAGGTTGACCGTCTCTGCCAGACCCGGCATCTGATAAATCTCACGCAGGAAACCGTTCAGATTCAGGTAATCGCCAATGCGGTGCTTATCGCATTTGAAGTGGGTAACATAGACCGGGTCGAACCGCACCAGCGTCGTCCACAGGCGCAAATCCGCTTCCGTCAGGCGATCTCCCGTCAGGTAACGATGCTGTCCCAGTATTTGCTCAAGCCGATCCAGCGAGCTGAACAGCGCGGTGATTGCCTCATCATAAGCGGCCTGTGAGGTTGCAAAGCCCGATTTGTAGACGCCGTTATTCACCGTGTCATATACCCAGCCGTTGACCTCATCGATTTTGCTGCGCAGATCGGCCGGATAATAATCTCCCGCCTTCGCCCCAGCGCCGTCAAACGCGCTGTTGAACATGCGCAGGATATCGGCTGATTCGTTACTGACAAGGGTGTTTTGCTTTTTATCCCAAAGAACCGGCACGGTGACGCGGCCGGTATACTCTTTATCCGCGTGCAGGTAGAGCTGATACAAATATTCATTCTGATAGAGGCTGTCGCCGGTCGCCGCCGGAAAATCTTCATTAAAGGTCCAGCCATTCTCAAGCATCAGCGGGTGAACGACCGAGACCGGGATCAGCGACTCCAGACCTTTTAGCTTGCGCATGATTAACGTGCGGTGCGCCCAGGGGCAGGCAAGAGAAACGTACAGATGATAGCGATCGGCCTCGGCACGAAAGCCAGCTTTGCCGGTCGGGCCTGCTTCGCCATCGGCCGTCACCCAGTTACGAAAGGCCGACTCAGAGCGCTTAAAGCGGCCACCGGTGGATTTGGTGTCGTACCAGTTATCGTGCCAGACACCGTCAATCAACTGTCCCATAAATCCTCTCTTGTCCCTGAACATTAGCAACGAAAAAGCGAGGATATCGTATCCTCGCCCCTATGCTACAAAGTATAGCCGGTGTTTCTTACCACTTTTTATTCAGCACGCGGTCAAGGCTGTAAGCGCCAGGGCCGGTGATGAACAGCAGCAGGTAACCGCCAGCAATGGTCAGGTTTTTCATAAAGTTGATCGAGTTACCTTCCACGCTGAAATCAATATGGAAAATAAACGCGGTGATCAGCGTGAACACGGCGGTAGCGATTGCGGTGAAGCGAGTCAGGAAACCGAACAGAATCGCCAGGCCGCCGCCGAATTCCAGCAGGATAGTCAGCGGCAGTAAGAAGCCGGGGACGCCCATGTGCTCCATATACTGCTGCGTGCCTGCATAACCGGTGATTTTTCCCCAGCCAGCCACGATAAACAGCACGGGCATCAAAATACGCGCAACTAAAAAGCCAACATCTTCTAATTTTTTCATGAACCACCCCAACAAGTTTTATCCGGCCGGGCAGGGTGCCCGGCACATTAAGTTGATGCCTGACGCGACGTTATCGCTCAGTACCGTTCGTTGCAGGAGATAGTATTCGCGAAAGGAAAGCATTGTAAGCGAGATAATCTGTCGGTGTTCTTCAGGAAAATTGAACAGACTGTGCGGTCAGGCGTCAGGGAGGGGATAACAACAGGGGAAGTCCCCGTCAGCGAAGGCTGACGGGGTTAGCGATGGGGAAGAAAGTTGCGAATCATGCGCCAGCTGCTCCACACGCCGAGGCCACGCTTGGCCCAGCGGGTGAGGATGCGGGGATGGCGAACCGACCAGATCGCCATCAGCCCGGTGCCGACGGCAACATAGCGTCGCAGGCCAATCAGCGTCAGCCAGCTGCGATCGTAGCGGGCGGTGCTGGCAAGAAAAGACTTCTTGCCCGCGCTGAGATCGAGCCGCTGCTGCTGGATCTGGCGCAGCAGCTCCGCTTTACGCTTATCGCGCTCGCGGCTCATCAGTCATCCTCCAGCAGCTTGCGGTCTGACGACAGCTCTTTACGGGTGGCGCTGAGCAACGTCGAACGACGTGATTTAGCGAGAGTCCACAGGCCGAAAATCAGCGCCAGAGCAAACAGCACGGCAGTGGTGATGCCGATAGCCATCAGGCGGTACTGGGCATCCACCGCCCAGATAATCAGCACCATCAGGCTCATCAGACCAAAAGCGGTGAAGAGCATGGTGAGGCCAATCATCATAATCATTTGAATCAGATTGGCTTTTTCTTCCTCAAGCTCCACCACTGCCAGCCGTACGCGGGTCTCCACTATCCCGACCAGGGTAGTGATGATGCGCTGTCCGATGTTAATGACCCCTTTGCCGGGGCCGTGGCTTTCCTGAGAATCCTGCATCATTAACGACGAGTCAGCAGAACGCCCAGCACCACACCAATAGCGGCGCCGATACCAACGCTGGTCCATGGATTCTCACGCACGTACACATCGGCATGGTCAGCCACTTCGCGAGAGGTTTTGGCAATGCGATCGCCAGACTCGCCCAGGCGTGCGCGGGTATCTTTCAGCGCGCTCTGCGCCTTGCTGCGCAGCTTATCCAGCTCGGTTTTTGATTTTTCGCCGGTGTTGCTCAGCACTTCTTCCAGCGTATCCGCCAGGTTTTTCAGTTCCGCGCGCAGATGTTCAGACGTTGTATCTTTCGACATAACAAACTCCTTTCAAGTTCAGTAATGAGAGTCTGGCTCAGTTCGCTCAGAATGGCGCAGCCTGGACTTCCTTCAGTTCGCGTTTTGCTTCTTCCAGTTTACGTTCACGTTTGGCAATTTTTTTATTGTCATCGCCATCCGCTTTTTCCTTATCCAGTTCTTTTTGCCGTTCGACCACCTTCTGCTGATGCGAAGCAATCTTTTCCTGATGCTGCGCCTTCAGTTTTTCATCCGTGCAGCCCGCTTTCGCTTCGGTCAGCGCGCGCTCCAGGCCGTTCACGCGGCGTTGATTGTTGTGCTTTTTAGCCAGGTCGATTTCATGCTGAATTCCCTGCTCTTTTTGCAGGCACAGAGAGTCAGCCGCATGGGTATAAGTGGCCAAAGTGAACAGGCTGAGTCCGAGGAGAGTGCGGTATTTCATCTTATTTCTTTACCTTCCGTTGTGGTGGGCCGCTGGACGACCCGTTAATCCTGGCAATAGTAATCGGGTTTCTCAGATTAAGTAAGCATAGTAAGAAAAACCGAAAAGCTCAAAAATAGAGAATATTCGTAGGGATAGCGTCGCGATACGGCTAAAAATTAGCCAACGGACTGCTTGCGCAGGCTGAGGCGATTCATCAGCTGTGAGGACGCGGAAGGATCCAACTGGTCGATATCAAAGCCATAGGGCAACAGCTGATGCAGCACTTTTTCCGCCGCGGTGCTTTGCTCCTGAGTATCGAAGCGGATCACCAGCGAGTCGTTGTCGGGCGTGATGCTTTTGATGTGGATCCCTTGCGCATTCAAACGCTGATAGACGTAAAAGCCATCTGGCAGCGCGATGCCCTGACGGGCGGCCCGAATCTGTAGCGCGGTATCGTCACGAAACAGCGTGGGGACCAATGCCACCGTCATCAGCGCCGCACAGCACACTATCAGCACGCACAGCACTTTCGTATTGAGATAAGGCCTGAGCAAAGCAAACATTATAAATTTCCTTTCTCATTATTCAGGCCGCGCTTTTTGCGCCAGAGTACGAACAGTGAGCCAATCAAACCAAAGACCAGCAGCACCAGAGGCAGCATCATCAGGCAGAAGGTCAGCTGGTCTTCGTATTTGCGGAAGATCGGGCTTTTGCCGAGCGCAAAGCCCAGCACGGTCAGGATCAGCACCCACAGCAGCGCGCTCATCCAGTTAAAGAACTGGAAGCGGGCGTTGCTCAGGCCAGAAAGTCCGGCGATGGTGGGCAGCAGCGTCCTGACGAAGGCAATAAAGCGGCCGACCAGCAGCGCGGAGAGACCGTGCTTGTGGAACAGCCGGTGCGCCCGGTCATGGTACTGCACGGGCAAATGCGCCAGCCATTTCTGTACCGTGGGCGTATTGCCCAGCCATTTTCCCTGGATATAGCTCACCCAGCAGCCAAGGCTGGCGGCGGTAGTCAGAATAAACAGGGTCAGAGGGAAGCCCAGCGTACCCTTGGCTATCAGCACGCCGACCAGAATCAACAGGCTGTCGCCGGGCAGGAAAGCGGCCGGAAGCAGGCCGTTTTCCAAAAAGAGGATCATAAACAGGACAAAATAGATTGCCCAGACCAGCGTTGGGTCTGAAAGGGTCGCGAAATCTTGCTGCCAAAGTGCGTGGATCAGGGCTTTAAAAATATCCATAGGGCATTCCCGAACATCATTGTTAGCCGTGTTCTGAAGGCGGCCGGCACGATGAATTAATCGTTATTATGAGTGCTGGTCTGACTCTGAACACGGACAGGTTTTCTGGTTACAGACAAACGGACGCAATGCTTTTTAAGCTGTCTGAAACGGTAAAAAAAGGCGCTTTACTGTAACAAAATAGCGGCAAATGAGACAGGAGAAACTTGTCGCCAACGATGTTTTACAGGGGCCGGAAGGAAGGGAAAAGAAGCTTTACACAGGCTGACACTATAGCACCTTTTGTGACGTTGGCCGCAGCGCTGAAATATCTGGAAAAAGCTAACTTATTGGCCGCTGATGCAGAAACTCCGGCGATTGGGGGATTTTGGACACTCATCGCCACAGGTGAAGCCAGTACCTGGGAGGCGCTGGCGATTTTCAACCGTGGCGGCACATGGCAGAGAGGGGACGGCAGACCTGGAGGAGCGGGCCTGCCGGGTGGGCGTCAGGTTCGCAGCTCGTCGCGACGCTCTTCGGCCATGCAGGCCGCTGCCGTAAATAAAATATCCGCCGAGGAGTTCAGCGCGGTTTCCGCCGAATCCTGCAACACGCCGATGATAAAGCCAACCGCCACCACCTGCATGGCCACTTCGTTTGGAATGCCAAACATATTGCAGGCTACCGGGATCAGCAGCAGCGAGCCGCCAGCGACGCCGGATGCGCCGCAGGCGCAGATTGAAGCGACCAGGCTCAGCAGGATCGCCGTACCGAAATCCACCTGAATTCCAAGCGTATTGACCGCCGCCAGCGTCAGCACGGTGATGGTGATCGACGCGCCCGCCATGCTGATGTTTGCCCCTACCGGGATCGACACGGAGTAGGTGTCCTCATCCAGCCCGAGTTTCTTCGCCAGCGCCATATTAACGGGGATATTGGCCGCGGAGCTGCGGGTGAAGAAGGCGGTGACGCCGCTCTCACGCAGGCAGGTAAACACCAGCGGATACGGGTTGCGGCGAATTTTCCAGTATACCAGCAGCGGGTTGAACACCAGCGCCATCAGCAGCATACAGCCCAGCAGCAGGCCCAGCAGATGAGCGTAGTCCCACAGGGCGGAGAAACCGGTCGTTGCCAGAATGGAGGCGACCAGGCCAAAAATGCCCAGCGGCGCGAAGCGGATCACCATTCGTACCAGTGAGGTCACGGCGTCTGACGCATCGTTCAGGAAGGCGCGCGTGGTGTCACTGCTATGGCGGAAAGCGAAGCCGAGACCTATTGCCCACACCAGAATACCGATGTAATTGGCATGCATCAGCGCATCAATCGGGTTGGACACCATGCTCATCAACAGGCCGTTCAGCACTTCCAGGATACCTGACGGCGGCACGATCTGCTGGCTGGCATCGGCCAGCGTCAGCGTCTGCGGCAGCAGCTGGCTGAAGAAGACGGCCACCACGGCGGCACAGAAGGTGCTCAGCAGATAGAGAAAAACGATCGGCCTGATGCTGGTTTTGCTGCCTTGCTGATGGTTAGCGATTGAGGCAATCACCAGCACCATTACCAGCAGCGGAGCAACCGCCTTCAGCGCGCTGACGAACAGGTTGCCCAGCAGGGCGACGGCGTGCGCGCTCTCCTTCGAGAACCAGGCGAGAGCAATGCCCGCCACCAGCCCAAGCATAATCTGGCTAACTAAACTTCCCTGCATGATACGCCGCAGTAATCCGGGACGACTCTTTTCCATACTCATAATAAAAAACCATTTTTGTTATCAATAACGATGCGCCTGAGCGCCATCTGCGCTGAACAGGGCGGCATCGGCGTGTTTGCGCGGGTGAGTATAAGGAAATGTGATGACAGGGGAAGGGAAAAGTCTCGAAAAATTGAGCCTGGTAAAAAACAGCCGCCTGATAACGTCGAATTATGGCTAAAGGTCACCCGTGGCCGCTAAACGAAGGGCCACGGGTGAAGATTGTGGCTATTTACTTCGTTGCTTTTGATCGTTGCGATGATTTACCCAGGCGTTAACGATCAGCGTTACCGCCAGAATGCTGCCCACTGCCGCCAGCGAAATCGACACCGGAATGTGATAGAAATCAACGATCAGCATCTTCACGCCGATAAATACCAGCACCACGGCCAGGCCATATTTCAACATATGGAAGCGATCCGCCACGTTCGCCAGCAGGAAGTACATGGCTCGCAGGCCAAGGATCGCGAACAGGTTGGAGGTCAGCACAATGAACGGGTCGGTGGTGACCGCAAAGATTGCCGGGATGCTGTCGACGGCAAAAATCACGTCGCTCAGCTCCACCATAATCAGCACCAGCAGCAGCGGCGTCGCAAACAGCACGCCGTTACGGCGAACGAAAAACTTCTCGCCTTCCATGCCTTCCGTCATGCGCAGGTGGCCGCGCAGCCAGCGAACCAGCGGCCTGTCGCCGACGTTGCTCTCTTCCTCGCCGCCTTCCATCGCCATTTTGATGCCGGTAAAGATCAGGAAGGCGCCAAACACGTAGAGTATCCAGCTGAATTCGGAAACCAGCCAGCTGCCGCCAAAGATCATCACCGTACGCAGCACGATAGCGCCAAGAATGCCGTAGATCAGCACGCGGCGCTGAATGGCCGCCGGAACGGCGAAGTAGCTGAACAGCATCAGCCAGACGAAGACGTTATCCACCGCCAGCGCTTTCTCCAGCACGTAGCCGGTCAGGAAGGCCATGGTTTGCGCATTGGCGACGTCGCGGCCGATATTGCCGTCGAGATACCACCAGAAACCGGCAGCGAACAGGAGAGAGAGGGTGATCCAAAGCAGCGACCACAGCGCCGCCTGTTTCATCGACATGGTCTGCACGCCGCGTCGACCCTGTAGGAAGAGATCGATAGCCAGCATGATAACCACGATAGTAACAAAGCTGCCCCACAGAAGAGGCGTGCCGACAGTGTGCATAGAAAGATTCCGTAAAATGAGAAATGGCTTCAGAAGATCTGCTTGCCTGCGTCTTAATGACGAGCGGACAGATCCCATACAGGCCAGGTCTCACCTACAGCAGGAATGATGAATTCCCGTTGCCCGACGACCGGGTATCTGCGGATACCGTGCTGACGATCGTTCGGCGTTGAAGTTACTCCCCTATGCTGCGCCAGAAGATACGGACTGGCGCAGCGCAGGTCAATTATAACTGGAAATATTTAGAAATGTTTACACAACCGCTTGTTCCGGCAGATCGTCCGCCGGGAAAACGACGCCGGTTTGACGACGAATTTCGGTCAGCAGCTTCGCTGTGGCGCGTGAAGTGGCGATCCCCGGATGGTTGACCTCGTTGTCTGTCACCAGCCGGACAAAGGTTTCGGCTTCATACAGCATGGTATTGATGTGCTGAGGATGGCTGAGATCCTGCGCTTTGGCGCCGCGAGGCGTAAAGCTAACGCGTTGGCATTCCGATATCTGCTCAATCACCAGCGAGCCTGCTTCCCCCTGGATCTCACTTGGCAACACGGACTGGCTGACTTTGGCGTGCTGTATCGTCACGTCAAAGTCGCCGTAATCCATCAGCACGGTGCCGTGGGCGTCAACGCCGCTTGCCAGCAGGGAAGCGCTGGCGATAACGCTGTGCGGCTCTCCCCACAGGCTGACCGCCGTCGCCAGGCAGTAGTAGCCAATATCCATAATCGATCCGTTGGACCAGGCGGGGTTAAAGGTGTTGGGGTTCTCGCCATCCAGATAGCGCTGATAGCGGGAAGAGTACTGGCAGTAGTTGATAAACGCCTTGCGTAGCTTGCCGACTTTTGGCAACGACTGTTGCAAAATCAGGAAATTAGGCAGGCTGGCGGTCTTAAAGGCCTCAAAAAGCACCACCTGATTGTCGCGCGCGCAGGCAATCATCGCTTCCACTTCACGCAGGTTGGAGGCGAGCGGTTTCTCACAGATTACGTGTTTTTTATGCTGAAGAAACAGCAGCGACTGCTGGCAATGCAGGGCGTTTGGGCTGGCAAGGTAAACTGCGTCGATGGCATCCGACTGCGCCATCTGCTCCAGCGAGGTAAACAGATGTTCGACCGGATAATCCTTGCTGAAGGTCTGGGCCTGCCCAAGCGATCGGGAATAGACGGCGGTAAGCTTCATTTTGCCGGTTTCATGCGCGGCATCGACAAACTGGCGCGTAATCCAGTTGGTCCCTACTACAGCGAAGCGGATCATGGCGTGTTTCAATCTCCACACGTTTATGGCGTTGCGTCCAGGAGCGTGGTCCTGCCCGCGTGATAACGCTCAGAGTAGCATGTGTGCGCCAGCGGGCAATGGCTAAAAAAGCGGTGCGGCCAGCAGAAATATCATCAGCGATGCGCTCGGTTATAAGGCATCATGGCGTTTGATTTTTAAGGTATCCTCTTTCACGATAAGCGAAAATACCGGCAGCGAGGAGTAGGTGAAGACCATGACCACGGGCAGTAAACACGCACTGAACTGGACCAGCATCCTGGTCGCGATCCCGGTTGGCCTGGTGGCTACGCTGGTTACGCTGGGATTTCGTCTGGTGATTGAGTTGATTAACGCGACTGTTTTTGGCACTCAGCAGGATGTCACCCAGGCCATCAGCGTCTATCCGTGGTATCTCTGGCCGCTGGTGGTGGGCGCTGGCGGCGTCATTGCCGGTCTTTTCTTACGTTATGCCACCGCTATCGAACAAAAAGAGACGGTACGCACCGACTATCTGGAAGTGATTAACGCCCGGCTGGATGCGGTGCCCACTAAAACTTCGCTGTTTCGCGCGCTCTCATCCATCGCCAGCATCGCCAGCGGCGCGTCGATCGGGAAAGAGGGGCCGATGGTGCAGCTTTCGGCCCTTAGCGGCAGCCTGATGGGGCGGTTTTGCTTCGCCAGATTGTCGCTGAGAAACAGCGATGTGGTGGCGATGGCGGCGGCGGCGGGCCTCTCATCGGTTTATCATGCGCCGCTGGCGTCGGCGATTTTCGTCGCCGAGATCGCTTTCGGCATCTCGGCCCTACAGCGCCTGATCCCGCTGATTGTCTCCTCCGGCGTGGCGGTGCTCACCATGTGGTCGCTGGGCTACAAATCGGCTATATATCCTTTCGCTCACGCGCAGTTTGACCTGACGCCGGGCAACATGCTGCTGACGGTAGGGGTTGGCCTGCTGGCGGGCCTGGTGGGATGGGCGATGATCTGGCTGATTCATCAGAGCCGGCGGCGTTTTGGTCAGATCAAAAGCCTGCCGTTCCGTCTGGGGCTGGGCGGGGCGATCGTAGGGATCATGGCTATCGCCACGACCAACATTCTCGGCAACGGCTATGAAGTGATTGTGGCGATCATGGCGGGCAGTTTTATGCTGAAAGGCTTGCTTATCCTGCTGGCGCTGAAGATGATCGCGACCGCTATCTCGGTGGGATCAAACGCGGTGGGCGGCCTGTTCACGCCTTCGCTGCTGATTGGCGCGGTGCTGGGCGTGGCGGTTGCCTCGCTGGCAAGCCTGGCGGGCTGGCCGGTCAGCAACACGCTGGTTTTTGCCGCCGTGGGCATGGGCGCGGTGCTGGCCTCGGTCAGCCAGGCCCCGCTGATGGCGATGCTGATGGTGCTGGAAATGACCCTTAACAGCAGTCTGCTGTTTCCGACGATGATCGCCAGCGTGCTGGCCTCGATGACCGTTTACCGGCTGCAATCCAGCAGCACCTATCCCGTTATCAAAAACCATTTCAGCCGTTCCGACGCCAAGTTCGATTTTGATAACGGCATTATCTCGCAGTTTATCGTCTCCGGCGCGGCGCTGAGGCCGGAAGATACGGTGGGTAAGGCGCTGGCGGTGAGTTCCTTAAAGCGCGAGCGCTTCGTTTACGTGATCAATGAAACCGGGCAGTTTATGGGCGCCGTCTCAATGCATGATATTTCCCGCAAAGTGCTGGATAAAGAGATAACCCTCGACTCGCCGGTCAGCTGCGTGATGGATGATACCTTTCCCTATGTTTTTGAAAATCAAACCATTACCGAAGGGTGGGACGCTTTCGCCAGGGTTACGCTGGAGCGCCTGCCGGTGCTGAATAATCCACGGGAGAGGAAATACCTCGGCGCGCTGACCAAAACCAGCCTGATCCAGAAAGCGAAGGATTTCCTCTGAGCGCAGGGTTCCGGCGGCGGGAACCCTGCAACGCTTACATGCAGTCGGCCTTGTACTCGTATTTATCCGCTTTGGCATGTTCATGCGAGTCAATGCTGACCAGTTCGGTCAGGGTCTGCTTCGGCACCGTCTCTCCGGCCAGCAGTTTGCTGGCGATCTCAATCACCGCTTCGCCCTCCTGCTTCGGGTTCTGGGCAATCAGCACGTTGATGGCGCCATTTTTCAGCGCGCTCACCTCGGCCGTGGCGGCGTCATAGGCCACCATCTTCACCTTTTTCGTCGCCCCTGCCTGTCGCAGCCCGGTAACGGCGCCAATCGCTCCCTGATCGTTGGTGGAGAAAATACCGGCCAGTTTGGGATGGGCGGAAAGCGTGGAGGTGACGATTTCTGCGGCTTTCTGCGGATCGTCGCTCTGATACTGCGGACCGATATAGGTAATGCCCGGATAGCGTTTGATTTGCTCAGCAAACCCCTTCTCACGGGCGTCCTGAGCGGCTGAGCCTGGCGGTTGGGTAATGACCAGCACCTCACCTTTTCCTCCAAGCAATTTGTTCATCGCTTCAGCGGCCATTTTTCCTCCCTGCTCATTGTCGGAGACGATCTCCGTTTGCAGGAAAGAGGCGTCGTTCAGCGTTTGATCAACGGTGAGCACCTTAGTGCCTCGCCCCGCCAGCTGTTTCATCGGGGCGATCAGCGCTTGCGTATCGGTAGGGACAATAGCGGCAATGGCGGGCTGCGTGGCCGTGACGGCGTTAACCACTGGGATCTGGCTGTCAGCGGCAAACTGGTCCGGCGCGGAGACGGTCAGGGCGATTCCCTTCTGTTTGGCTTTCTCCTGCGCGCCGCACTGCAGGGCCTGATAGAACGGGCTGCCTTTGACGCCCAGAACCAGCGCCACGTTTTTATTTTCTGCGGCTATCGCCGACTGCGCCAGCATCAGCGTCAGGGCGGTGCAAACGGATAATCCAACAACCTTACGCATACGTTTTCCCCTGTAATTCCAATGAAAAGTGAAATGGCTGTTAACTGCGTTCTCTTGCCCGGCGTTTGAGTTGATCGATCCATACCGCCAGAATCAGCACTGCGCCCATCGCCACGGTTTGCCAGAAGGGAGGTATCCCCAGAATGACAAAGCCGTTGAGCAGGATAATCGGAATAAATACGCCAATAACCGTTCCGGCCACGCTGCCAATACCGCCAAACAAGCTGGTTCCGCCCAGTACCACGGCGGAGATAGTGGCGAGATTATCCATCGCATGACCCGAAATGGTGGTGGTGGAGAAGCGGGCGTTGGACATCACGGCGGCCACTCCCGCCAGCGCGCCGGAAATCATATAGATGGCGATCAGCCTGATGCGGACGTTGATCCCCGCGCGACGCAGGGCTTCAAGGTTGGAACCCAGCGCGAAGGTGTGCAGGCCGAAGCGGGTTAAATGCAGCACAAACGCGGCCACGGCCACCACGATAATCGCCACGATGACCAGCAACGGCACGCCAGCCAGATCGCCGCTGCCCAGCACCTCGACCAGCCGCTCTGGCATGGCCCGAACGTCCACGCCGCCAGAAAATATCTGCGCCAGGCCGAGCGCCATGCCAAAGGTGCCCAGCGTGACAATCAGCGCGGGGATCCGCGCCACGGCAACCAGCACGCCGTTGACCAGTCCCCACAGGGCTCCGGCAAAGACCGCGACCAGCGAGCCGATAGCGATGATTCCCCAGCCTGCGTCCGTCGTGCCAAACGTGGTCCCTGACGCACCGGTCAACGCCAGCATCACCTGCGCCGAAACCACCGAGGAAAAGACCAGTACGGCGCCAACAGACAGATCGATACCCGCCGCAACGATCACCCACGTCTGACCCACCGACAGCACCAGCAGGATCGCCGCATTGATCGCCAGTTGCGAGAGGTTATAGGCCGAGCCAAACTGTTCCGGCCGCAGGAAGCTGAAGGTGGCAATCAGCGCCAGCAGCAGTAAGAAAATCCATCCGCCGCCGATCAGCCTGGCGAACAGCTCTTTTTTCCCCTGGGCTTTTTCCGCCGGGGCGAGCGAGCCTGAAATGATTTTATTCATGCTTCCTCCGTGGCGCTGGCTCTGGTGCCGCTGGTCATCAGGGACACGAGGTCATCCACCCGCAGCCCTTTGGTTGACATCTGCGCCACGCTGCGCCCAAGGCGAAGTACCTCGACGCGGTCGGCAATGTCGAGCACCTGCGGCATGTTATGGCTGATTAACACCACGGCGAGGCCGCTCTCCCTGACCTGGCGAATAAGGTGCAAAACCCGTTCAGTCTGCACCACGCCAAGCGCGGCGGTAGGTTCATCCATAAAAATCACCCGGCCTGCCCACATCGCCGCACGGGCAATGGCGACAGACTGCCTCTGCCCGCCGGAGAGGGAGGAAACCGGCACGGAAAGCGAGCGCAGATTGACCCCCAGGCGGGCAAACTGTTCGACGGCTCTGTGCCGCATCGAGGCGCGGTTCAGCATCCCCAGCTTGCCCGCCAGCCCGCCGCGCAGCTCTTCATGGCCAAGAAACAGGTTATCAACCGGCGTCAGCTCGGGCGCCAGCGCCAGATCCTGATAAACGGTAGAAATACCGTGACGCTGGGCGCTGCCGGGGGAGTCAAAGGTCACCGCTTCTCCGTCCAGCAGCAGGCTTCCGCTGTCAGGGCGATCGGCCCCGGAGAGGATTTTGGTCAGGGTTGATTTGCCTGCGCCGTTATCGCCGATCAGCGCGCAAATCTCACCGGGCAGGACGCGGAAATTGACCTCTTCCAGCGCCCTGACGCCGCCAAAATGCCGACTGATGCCTTTTGCTTCAAGAACCGGTGTGCTCATCAGTCTGCTACTCCAGCGCCATGCCTACGTTATTGGAGAAGGCGAACCACTCGTTATAAGCGGCCGTCGTCAGGCTGGCCCAATAGGCAAAGGCCGCTTCCGGGGTGGCGAACTGCCAGACTTCCACCGTTTCGAAATCGTGCTGGCCGCGAACGTGGTACTTGCCAACGCGCGTCGCGCCTTGCTGTATCGCCTGTTGCGCCAGCGTTGCCCAACCCTGCCGTTTTTCCTGCTGCTGTTCTGCGCTCAGGCGATACCAGTGCGGGCGAGGGCGGGCATAGTGAATCCAGAGACTTTCCGACATAGATGTTCCTTAGCAGATGACAGGCAATAGCAGTTCAGCCAGCGGACGCAGGCGTCCGATGACGTGACGCGAGGTGGTAAACATAAAATCAGCGGCATTTTCGTGGCCGGTGATAGCGCGGTCGGCCACTTCCGGCGCGGCGATTTCCCAGATCCCCAGGTGGTGCCAGCCGTGCGCCCAGTCGAGGCGATGCCGCCCGGCAATATTGACGTTAAGCGCCAGATCGCCTTTGAACGCCACATCGCACTCTACGTCGTACTCCTGACGCTGCGCGGGCGTGGCCTCACACCAGGCATCGTTCCATTCCCAGAACGCCATAAAGCCCCACTGGCGATCGATGTCCGGGCCGCTGCCGTTAACCGTGGCGAATTCACGCGGGCCAATTAGCCATTCGGTGGTGAACAGGCGCGCCCAGCCTGCCTGCTCGATACGGAGGGTGCCGGCCATCGCCGCGCTGAGCGTCGGCGCCTCAAAAGCGCCGCTGAGATCCCAGGGGTGCGCAAAGCCGCTATCTAACGCCATCGCCTGGCTCTGCTGCTCCGGGTTGAACATCGCCCGGAATGACAGCAGCCAGCCCTCCTGCTCCAGTTGCTCAAACAGCGCCATCAGCTTCAGGTAGTCCTGCCGCTGATAAATGGCCGGTTCACCGGCGCATTGGCGCTTTGCCATAAAGGCCACCACGCAGCGTGAAGAAGTGAGGGGCTGCGAGCTGAAAACTTCGGTCTCACCGGTCAGTAACGTCATTGCGCCTCCCGCACTTTGAAAACCGCCGCCATCAGCTCCGCTACGCGGCGCGGATCTACCGGCTTCCACCATTGCCCATCCTCTTTCAGCCACTGGCCGATAATTGCGCCGTCGGCGGAGGCAAACAGCGAGGGAACCTGCGACGGAGAGAGTCCTGAGCCGACAATCACCGGCAGATTGGTGCCGCTGCGCACGTCGTTAACTTCGCTGTCGCTGGTGGGGTTGCCGGTGCGCGTACCGGTGGCGATCAGCACGTCGGCATCAAACCACTCGGCATCGGTGGCCTGTTCGGGAATGCTGCGGTCGGCGGTAATGGCGTGAGCGCCAAACTTGACGTGAACATCGGCGAAAATGGCGACATCTCGCGCATCTATCATCGAGCGGTAGCGCATCGCCTCTGGGGCTGGGCCGTTGATAAAGCCTTCATTGGCTACGTAGGCATTGGCCCACTGATTGACGCGCACCCAGCGAGCGCCTACGGCCTTGGCTATCGCCAGCGCGGGAATCGCGCCATTGGCTACGCAGGTAATGCCGATCGGCGTGTCTACCGCATTGCGCACCGCCAGGCAGGCGGCGGTAAGGGCCGCTACCGTCTCCGGGCCGATATTTTCCGGGCGGGCAAAGGGCAGATCGCTGGCATTTTCCACGATAATGCCATCCACGCCGCCGCGCGAAAGGGTCAGGGCGTCGGCTATCGCCGCGTCATACACCTCTTTCATCGGCTGTCCGCTGTAGCGCGGCGCGCCCGGCAGAGGCTGGAGATGGATCACGCCAATCACCGGTTTCTTCACCTGGAATAGCCTCTCAAGGGCATTACTTTTCTGCGGCAGTACTTGGGGTCCGGCCATATCACTCTCTCTGTCGGTCTGTTCAGTTAGAAGGCTCAGCGCAGGCTGGCCTGTTGGAAGTCTGTCAGCTGCTGTCGGGTGGGATAGGAAGGCTGTGCGCCCGCTCGCCCGCAGCTGTAGGTGGCGGCAAAAACGGCTTCCTGTAGCGAGAACGCCGCTGAGTTTCCGGCCAGCAGGCAGGCGATAAACCAGCCCGCCAGGCAGTCTCCGGCACCGGTGGTGTCAACCAGTTTCGGCGTTAGCGGATAGCGCGCTTCGGCGTAGTCAGTGCTGGTGGCGTAGCTGGCTCCTTTTGCCCCCAGCGTGGAAACCACCGCTTTGACGCCAGCCTTTAATAATTTCTGGACCGGATTTTCACCCAGCTGGGCCAGCGCCCGCTGATTGCAGAACACCACCTCCGCCCCCTCGAGCAGCGGATAAAGCGGGGCTATCCCCTCAGGAAAGGTGGCAGGCTCCAGATCCAGCGACCATTTACATCCCGCCCGGCGGGCCTGTTCAATCAGGTGCCCGGCGCCTTCGCCGTAAATCGCGGTATGCACCCACTCGATCCCCGCCAAAGAGAGGGATTGCACCCACTCAAGCGAAGGGTAGAGCGAAACGCCAGGCTCCAGCAGCAGCCGCTTCTCGCCGTGAGGTTCAATCAGGACAATGGCGCGGCAGGTACGGCCGGGCATCTTGCGGCTGACGATTTCGATCCCGGCCTGCTGCAAAGACGCCAGCAGCGAATCGGCAAACAGGTCGTCGCCAGTTTCAATCGCCAGCACCGGGTTGCCCCCAGCCAGACGGCAGGCCAGCGCGGCATTGCTGATCACGCCCCCGGCCGATTCATTATCAATGCGGACGTGCAGCTTCTCGTCGGGTTGCGGGATATAGCCGAGTTGCAGCGTGGTGTCCAGGCTGATGTCGCCGACGAAGAGCGCTTTACCGCCCGCCATTATGTGCGCACCAGATCGATGGCGAAGGCATAGCGATCGGCGCGGTAATGCACCACCGCATACTCAACCGGCTGATTTTCTTCGTCGTGGCTCAGGCGGCGGGCCACCAGACAGGCCGAGCCTTTTGCCACCTTCAGACGGCGGGCCAGCTCTGAGCCGATCAGAGCAGCGCCGATAGTCTCCTGCGCGCCGGTGATGCGGCAGTCGCAATGCTGCTCCAGCCAGACATACAGCGATTCACGATCCAGTCTGTCGCTGCCGGGAGGCGTATGCAGATCGAACAGGCCTGGCTTGAGCCAGCTGTAGGAGAGGGCCATCGGCTGATCGTCGGCATTGAGCAGACGAGAGATGGCGTAAGCCTTTTCGTTTTCGGCCAGCCCCAGCGCGGCGGCGGCCTCTGCGGGAGGCGTCACCATGCGGGCGCTGAGCGTCTTATAGCTGGCGGTAAACCCGCGACGGCGCATATCTTCGCCAAAGCTGGACATCTGGCTCAGCGGCTGAATAACCTGCGGCGGCAGCACCACCGATCCCTTGCCCGCACGGCGGCTAATCAGCCCTTCCTGCTCGAGCTTATCGAGGGCCGTTCGAGCCGTGGTGCGGCTGACGCCAAATACCTGATTCAGCGCGGCCTCTGAGGGCAGAATGTCGCCCTGCTTAAAGCCGCCAAATTCGATTTCCCGGCGCAACCGTTCGGCAATCTGCCACCAGAGCGGTTGAGAACCTGTCACCAGTGCCTGTTGATCCCACTGCATGTCACCCATCCTGTCGCGGCTGAAGTTCACCCGATAATCAAATGACATGACAGGCGTGTCAATACGCGGCGATAACGGAAAATATGCGAAAAATCAGTAACTTTTGATGATTTAATTGATGTGACAATTGCCGGTTTGTCGCCAGTTAACAAGCAATTAGCAGCGGACAATTAGCTGGGGAAACGTCATGACAATTCGTACAAAAAAGAAGCATAGGGAATTTGTATGACGGAGGAGGCAGGTGTACGGCAGGCAGAGAGACTGCCGCTATTTTCTTCATCGCAAGGCTTTAGCCAGCACCTCAAAGATCCGCTTATCCGTACACTGTGAAACATTAAACCGCATAAAATCGCCGGCGGCCTGTCGCTGGCTGAAGGTGTTACCAGGGGCAAGAACGACGCCCTCCTGTAAACAGCGGCGTGAAACGGTGGTCGCATCGGCGCCTGCTGGCAACTGGCACCAGAGAAACATTCCGGCCTGCGGCATCAGCCAGGGCACAATCCCCAGCGGTTGCAGTCTCTCTACCGTTTGAGCCATTGCCTGCGCAAGCCGCTGGCGGACAGATTCCCTATGCCGCCGGTAGCCGCTGTCGGTCAGGGTTAGCAGCAGCAGTTCGGACGCCAGCCTGCCGCCGCCAAAGCTGGTGGCGATTTTTAAATCCGTCAGGCTCTCAACCCAGTCGGCTCTGGCGGCAATGAAACCGCAGCGGATCGAGGCGGAAACCGTTTTGGAAAAGCTGCCAATCAGAATGACCCGCGACAGCCCGTCGAAAGCGGCCAGCCTTGGCGCTGGCGAGACCTCAAAGTCAGCAAAAATATCGTCCTCAACTATCGTCAGATTGGCTGTCTCCGCCATTCTCAGCAGCCGGTGCGCCGTGACCGGGGAAAGCGTCGCGCCTGTAGGGTTATGGATACCAGAATTGGTCAGGTATAAACGCGGCGCATGTTGTAACAGCGCCAGCTCAAACGCCTGAAGATCCGGTCCATTCGCCGTATAGGGGATGCCGACAACGTTGACCCGGTGCGCCTTAAGCAGGGCATGAAAATTGAAGTAGCAGGGATCGTCCACCAGCACGGTATCGCCCGGCTCCAGCAGGAAGCGACAAATCAGATCGACCGCCTGAGTGCCGGATTCGGTCAGCAGGACGCGGCTGGTATCGGCCTCCACGCCCGCCAGCCTCATCCGGCGAGCCAGGAGCTGGCGCAGGCCAGCGTGGCCCGGCGGCGTGGCGTAATCGGTCAAACCCGTCGTACTGCCGCGGGCCAGCGCCCACATTGCCCGCCTTATGCCCTGCTCAAACATCCACGACGGCGGTAGCCACCCGCACCCCGGTTTCAAGATGCTCTCATCGGTTTCCAGGGACTGTCGTGACATCCACAAGGGATCGATATCACGATCCAGCCTTGGGCCGATCTGTGCAAGATCGAGCGGGGCGACCGGCCCACTCACAAAAAAACCGGCGCCGGGTCTGGAAAGGATCGCATTCTCCGCCACCAGCCGCTCATAGCCCTCAACAACCGTCGAAACGGAGACCCCGAGCGCGCGCGCCTGCGCCCGAACGGACGGCAGTCGCGAGCCGGGAAGATAGCTCCTGGCCGCTATCTTTGTGCGAACTTCGTTCATCACCAGGGCGATACGGGTGGGGTTTTGCGTCATCGGCTGTTCCTGACTGTATGGCGCGTTAAGCCAGTACAGTTTCGTTAAATTGTACTTGATTGTGTCTGTTCCTGCGCGTCGTTTCAATGCTCCAATAGCGTTATGTTCCTGGGAGAAGCGCAATGAATGTGAAAACGAACGGGTGGGTAAACGGTTTTATTGGCATGACCATTTTTGCGGGCTCGCTGCCAGCGACGAGAGCGGCGGTGGTGGATCTCGCTCCGGTTTTTCTGACCTGCGCCCGCGCCACCATTGCTGCGCTGCTGGGGCTGGTTCTGCTGGTCCTCTTCCGTGCGCGCCGCCCGATCATGCAGGATCTCCTTTCCCTGATTATTACCGCAATGGGCGTGGTGGTGGGCTTTCCCCTGCTGACTTCGCTGGCTTTACAACATGTCTCTTCGGCTCACTCGATCGTTTTTCTTGGCTTGCTCCCGGTTTGTACCGCCACCTTCGCGGTGCTGCGGGGGGGAGAACGACCGCGCCCGGCCTTCTGGTTTTTCTCACTGTTGGGGAGTGTGGTGGTGGCTGGCTATGCGTTGAGTCGCGGCGCAAAAGGCTCGCTGAACGGCGATGTTTGTATGTTGGCGGCGGTAGTTGTTTGCGGTCTGGGGTATGCCGAAGGCGCAAGACTCTCCCGCCGTTTGGGAGGCTGGCAGGTGATCTGCTGGGCGCTGCTGATTTCACTGCCGGTGATGCTGCCCGTTTCGATACTGACGCTACCGGCCTCCTTCGCGAAGGTCAATTTTCCCGCGTGGCTGGGGTTCGGCTACGTTTCCCTCTTCAGTATGCTGATCGGTTTTATCTTCTGGTATCGCGGGCTGGCGCAGGGAGGGATTGCCGCGGTGGGACAACTCCAGCTTTTTCAACCGTTTATTGGGCTTGGGCTGGCCTCGCTGCTGCTGCACGAGACCGTTAGCTGGTCAATGCTGTTCGTCACCGTGGCGGCGATCGTTTGCGTGGCTGGGGCAAAGAGGTTTGCCGTATAAATCACGACTGCTTTATCTCGCGCCAGTTCAGCCAGACGCGCATATCAAATTCCAGCTGATGATAGTCCGGCTCCATATGGCAGCAGAGCTGGTAGAAAGCTTTGTTGTGATCTTTCTCTTTCAGGTGCGCTAATTCATGAACCACGATCATCCGCAGAAAGTCTTCAGGCCCTTCGCGGAACAGGGTCGCAATCCTGATCTCATTATTGGCTTTCAGCTTGCCGCCCTGCACGCGGGAAACAAAAGTGTTGGTCCCCAACGTGCCTTTGATGGGGTTTTGCTTATTGTCGAACATCACCTTTGATAAGGCCGGGGCGTTCTTCAGGTAGCGCTGCTTCAGTTCCCCCACGAACTGGTAAAGCGACTTATCACTCTGGATGGCGTGCGGGTCCGGATATTTCTTTTCCAGCCACAGGCCAAGCTTACCCTGATCGAACAGCGACTGAACCTGAGTAATAATTGTTGCGGGATAACCGTTTAAATAGCGTAGCTGAGTCATGGTGTCGTTGTGATTGTGCAAAGCAGAAGAAATAAAGGGATCTTACAGGCAAGACCTGACTACGGGATCATAGCGATCCGCCGGGGCTAAATCCACCCCTGGAGCTCCAGAGAGGGATCGCGTAAGCCAAATGGCAACACCGACCCGGCGCTGCTGGTATCAAAATTGCATTGACAGGTCTGGGAAGACGTCGACCGCAAGCGCCAGGGCAAGCAATGAATTTAAATACTTATAAATATTTCAATGAGGTAGCCGAAACCGGCTCGATCCGCCGTGCCGCAGATCGTTTGCACGTTGCGCCTTCAGCGATCAGTCGGCAGATCTCATTATTAGAGCACAGCCTGGGCGTGATGCTGTTAGAACGCAGCAATACCGGCATCCGTCTGACCCCGGCAGGAATGATGCTGGAGCGCTTCACCCGCAAAATGTGCCGCGATTTGGATCGCATCCATGAATCCATTCAGAACTTAAAAGGGCTGCGGGAAGGCGAGGTCAAAATCTGGGTAATTGAGGCAGTGGTGCAGGCCATTCTGCCGCGCATCATGACTGAATTTAATGAAAATTATCCGGCAATTCAGTTTTCAATCAACAGCGAATCTTCGGATCGCACCATTGAAGCCATCAGCCGTGATGAAATTGATATCGGCATTGTTTTTAACATGGGCGATCGCCCGGGCATCGAAGTGGTTAAGCGCTGTCCTGCACCAATTCAGTGCCTGGTTTCGCCAAAGCACCCTCTGGCACAGCATCGCTCCCTGACGCTGGAAGATATCTGCTCTTACCCCGTCGCGCTGCCGGTCACCAGCTTCGGGCTAAGGCAGACCTTCGATAAAATCACCCGTGGCCTGCATTTGCATCCGCACTCCATCGTGAACACCAATAATCTTGAGTTAACCAAGGCGATGGCGCTTGCTGGCCGCACGCTCACCATTGGACCCGAACAGATAGCGAAGAAAGAGATCGAACAGAATCTGCTGCGCGCTATTCCGATTGACCATGAAGCGATGCAGTCAGCCACGATTGAAATTTGCGTCCATCGCGATCGCTCTCTTTCTTTTGCCGCCCATCAGTTTCTTAAACATGTCTGCCGGGCGTTTAATTAATCTCCTCTGCCCGGCTATTTATCTCTTTTAGCAGGACGGGATGACTGCTGAGCTTAATAAGTTTTTCTTATTCTCTGGGTAATAATCGTTTTAATTAAACGGTTTATTTTACACGGGTTTTCCTGCGCGGCGGCGTTCTAATACCGGCAACGCGGCGTGCTGCATACGGTATTACTGACCGACGCAACCACCATGTTATTTATTAGTCATCGCTTACTTCAGAACCTGACGGGATCAGGCAAGACTTCAATGAGGATTGAGAGATGCCGAGCATCATGACTAACGGAATAAGCACCCATTACGCCATTCAGGGAACGGGACCGGTCATTATCTTTGTTTCCGGGCTGGGGGGAACGGCTGCGTACTGGCAGCCGCAGGTTGAGGCCTTTGCTAAAGACTTCACCGTGGTGACCTATGACCAGCGCGGTGCTGGCGCTTCCGATCATCCGGCAGGGCCCTACAGCATCGAGACGTTAGTCGATGATTTGCAGGCGCTGATTGAGTCCCTGCATCTGGAACGGCCGGTACTCATTGGCCACTCTACCGGCGGAGCCATTGGGCAGATCCTCGCCGCCCGCCATCCCGATCTGCTGGCTGGTCTGGTGCTGTATGCCAGCTGGGGGAAATCGGACCCGCATTTTAACTGGTGCTTCCGTATGCGCCGCGCCTTACTGGTGGGCAGCACGCTGGAGGAGTATGTGCATGGCAGCGCGCTGTTCCTCTACCCGCCGGAGCATGTGAGAGCCAACGCGGAATTGCTGTCGCCAGCGCTGCTGGCCTCGGTCAGCAAGTTCCCCGAGCGCGAAGTCGTGCTCAGCCGTATCGACGCGATTATGGCGCACGATGCCAGCGCTTACTTGCCGTTAATCAAAACGCCGACCCTGGTGACCTGCGCGCAGGATGACATTCTGACGCCGCCGTATCAGTCGCGGCTACTTGCCGGAGAGATCCCCGGAGCCGAGCTGACCATCGTACCGCAGGGCGGGCATAGCTACTCCGAGACTGAAACCAGCATGTTTAACCAAATTGCGCGCGACTTTCTGGCGGGTGTCCACTGGTCAGCGCCTTCATTAAGGAGTCCTTCATGAGCAGTAATGACCCTCGCAACGTTGAGTTTGGCGTGTTTCTTCCGGTAGGCAACGGCGGCTGGATCACGTCGACCACCAGTCCTCAGCTACCGGCGACTTACGATTACAACAAAGAAGTGACCCTGCTGGCCGAACAGCTTGGCTTTGATTTTGCGCTGGCGATGGCGAAATGGCGCGGCTATGGCGGGCCTTCACGCCACTGGGACATTACGCTGGAAAGCCTGACCACCATGGCCGGTCTGGCTGAGGCCACCAGCCGGATCGGCGTGTGGGGCACGGTTCACACTATGGTGTTCCACCCGGCGGTAGTCGCCAAAATGACGGCGGTGCTCGATCAAATTTCGCAAGGGCGATTTGCGCTGAATATCGTGTCGGGATCGAACCCGACCGATCAGGGGCAGATGGGCCTGTGGATGGATCTGGATCATGCCGAGCGCTATGAGCTGGCGGCGGAATGGCTGACCGTGCTGAAACGCCTCTGGACCGAAGATCGCGTGGATCATCAGGGCAAGCACTATCAGCTCACTGACTGCATGTCTAACCCGAAACCGGTCACTCCGCCGCCGATTATTTGTGCCGGCGCGTCAGACCGTGGCTTCCTCTTCACGATGGAGCATTGCACCGCCAGCTTCATGCTGGGGTCAGATCACGACGATTTCATCAAAACCGGCCTGCGCGCCAAAGAGCTCGCCGCCCGGCAAGGAAAGCCTGACTTCAAAACCTACGGGCTGTTCACCATTGTGCCGGGAGCTACCGATGCTGAGGCGCGTGAGCGCGTGGCGCTGTATGACGCTGGCGTCGATACCGTCGCGCTGGACAACCAGACCCGCGAATATTCCGGCGATAAGAGCTTTAAGCAGAACACCATGGCGCAGCGCTTTGTCTCGCAGGGCGAACAGCGTAATTCGATGACGCGCGCCGCACTGGTGGGATCGCCAGAGACCATTGGCAACACGCTGGCGTCAATTATTAAAGGCGCGCGGCTTGATGGGGTAACGGTGATTGTGCCGGACTTTATCGACGACCTGCGCACGGTAGGAACCGAAGTGCTGGAAGTGCTTGAACAGCAGGGGGTGAACACCAACGCCCGCGCTTATCAAAAATCAGTGAAAAGTTGACCTGTCGTACCGTTCAGGCTGAGTGCTCCTTAGCCTCATTATGAATCATCTTCCCCGCGAAGCGGGTTGCCAGGAGTTGCGCTATGAATATGAAAATGATGTTGGCTGCTGCCGTCTCGGCTGCGATCGGTTTTGCCTCAGTGGCGCACGCAGAGGAGAGTAAACCCCGCGTTGCGGCGCTGTTTACTCAAACTGTCACTCAGGGCTCCTGGGATATGGCGGGCTATGGCGCCTTCAAGGCGATGGCGACCAAAGAGGGCTTTACGCCCAGCTACCTTGAGCATACCACCTATGAATCCGCGCCTTCCGTGCTGCGCCAGCTGGCTTCTGACGGCGTGAAGCTGATTATCGCCCACTCCTCAGGCTATTCAGCCGCGATCAAGGAAGTGGCTCCTTCCTTCCCTGATACCCAGTTTGTGCTCTACTCCTATGAAGGCTCAACGGCCAACCTGCCGAACTACTCGGCCTGGTCGGTTGACTGGGACGAGTACGGCTTTGTGCTTGGCGTACTGGCCGCAACGGCAAGTAAAACGGGCCATATTGCGGTGATCAGCGGCGAGCCAATCCCTTCCGCCGAGCGCACCGTGCAGTTCATCAAAAAAGGTGCCGCTTACGCTAATCCTAAAATAGTGGTGGATTCTGCCTATGTCGGCTCCTTCACCGACGTTGCGCGCGCCAAAGAAATCGCTACCGGGGCCATCGCTCGCGGAGCGGATTTTGTTATTCCTGCAGCCGATACCGCTGATGCCGGGATTCAGCAGGCCGCCGATGAAGAAGGCGTGCTGACCATCGGCTCTTACACCGACCAGTCAGCATCCTTCCCGAATTCGGTGATGACCTCAACGGTGATGAACTTCGATAAGTCCTACGCCGATATCGGCAAACACTTCGCCGACCACCAGCTTGGCAACCGGATTATTACGGAGAATCTTTCTACCAACGGCTGGACGCTCAAAACGCCCTTTGCTCACGTCGGCAAGGATGTGCAGGACAAAGTGTTCAAGGTTGTCGATGAGCTGAAGGCTGGCAAGATCAAGATTGAGGATTAACAGCATGTCCAGCCCCGTTATCGAACTCGATCACGTCTCGAAGCGCTATCCCAACGGCTTTGTCGCGCTTGAAAAAGTGAGCCTCTCCTTTTTCCCGGGCGAGATCCACGCGCTGCTGGGCGAGAACGGTGCGGGAAAATCGACATTGATGAATATTCTCTACGGCGTACATGAACCGACCGAGGGTGGGGTGCTGATGAATGGCCGTCAGGTCATTCACCGGCGGCCTGCCGATGCTATCGCCAACGGCATCGGCATGGTCCACCAGCATTTTAAGCTGGTAGCCCCTTTTACGGTGGCTGAGAACCTGGCGCTGGTGGCGCGAGGAGAGCGCAAAAAGCTTTTCCGCCGCCATGCCGATATTCGCGCCTTTATGCAGGCCTACGGCGTTGAGCTTGATCCCGCAGCCGTTGTCGGGCAGCTGCCGCTGGCTTTACAGCAGCGCGTGGAGATCCTGAAAGCGCTGGTAAACGACACCCGCGTGCTGCTGCTGGATGAGCCTTCCACCATCCTCACACCAAAGGAAATCAGCGAGTTGTACGACACGGCTCGCCGTATTTGCGCAAACGGCACGGCGGTGGCGGTAGTCACCCACAATGTCGATGAAGTGCTTTCTCATGCCGATCGCTACACCATTCTGCGACGGGGTAAAACCAACGGCAGCGGGCTGACGGCTGGCTGCACCTCAGCGGAACTGGTGGAAAAGATCGTCGGACGGGCGGTTGCCAGCGGAACCCGGATTGGATCGCTGCGCCGCGCGGGTAGCGAAAGAATACGTGTAGAGGCGGTGAGTCTGCGGCCAGCGAGTGGTTCTGCGGGGCTGCATAACATCACGCTGACGCTGCGCGAGCGGGAAGTGATCGGCGTCGCGGGCGTTGAGGGCAACGGGCAAACGGAGTTGTTCGAACTGCTGGCGGGGCAGCGTAAGGCGGACAGCGGCGCCATTACCCGCAGCGGAGACGACGTGACCGTTGCGCTGGTGCCTCAGGACCGCCATCACGAAGGGCTGTCGCTGGATCTGCCCGTCTCGCAAAATTTGCTCTATCCGAAGATTATGCAGGGCCAGTACCGCCGTCTGGGGCTGCTTGACCACGCGGCCATTGCCATGCGAGCCAGAGAGATGATTGAGCGCTCAGATATTCGCACCCATTCGCACGCCAGTCCCGCCCGCTCTCTGTCCGGCGGCAATCAGCAAAAGATTGTGGTGGCGCGCGCGATGGCGGAGCTGGCGTCTGTAGTGGTGGTTTACCAGCCGACGCGCGGGCTGGATGTCGCGGCGGCGGAAGCGGTGTTGACGCGGCTGGCCGAGGCGGCTGACGCCGGGACCTCGGTAATGATTATCTCCTCAAACATCGAGGAGCTGATTCGCATGTCGGATCGCATTGTGGTGATGAACGGCGGCCGGATTACCGGTGAAGTCGCCGGAGAAGAAATGTCCATTGAGAGAATCGGCACCCTGATGACCGTGGGCCGGGATAAGCAGCCGTCAGCGGCAGGAGAACAACATGTCTGAATCGGTAAAACTCCTGGCTGAAACCAGCGGGTCGCTGCGCCGGGCGCTAAGCAAGCTCGGCGCCTCGCGTTCATTATGGGTCACGCTCAGCGCCTTCGTCGGGTCGCTGATTCTGGGGCTGGCGCTGATTGCCGCGATGGGCGTTCCTCTGCAATCCGCTATCACCATTGCCTTTGACGGCGCATTTGGCAATATTCGCGCGCTATCCGACACCCTGGTGTTTATGACGCCCCGCCTGCTGGTGGCGCTGGGCGCGCTGGTCGCTATCCGTGGCGGCATGTTTAACCTCGGAGGGGAAGGGCAGCTACAGATGGGCGCGACAGGGGCGATGCTGCCTTTTCTGGCCTTTGGCGATATTGGCCCGGCACTGCTTCCTCTGGCGATCCTCAGCGGCGCGCTTTGTGGCGCAATCTGGGGGCTGATCCCTGCCGTGCTGAAAGTCTGGCGCGGTATTGATGAAATCATCGTTACGCTGATGATGAACTTTATCGCTATCTACTTCCTGAAGTATCTGGTGCAGGGGCCGATGCGTCCCGTCGGCTCCAACTTCAATATGTCTGCCCAGCTTCCGCCTGGCGGGGTGTTTCAGCCGGTGATTGAAGGAACTCGCCTGCACGCTGGCGTGTTTCTCGCCCTGATTCTGGCGCTGGCCGTCTGGATACTGCTGAAGCACAGCGCCTTCGGCCTGAAGCTGAGAGCCAGTGGCCAGAGCCCGCGTTTTGTGCAGTTTCAGGGGCAGTCGGCGACCAGAACCGTGCTCGCCAGCATGGCGATTTCCGGCGGCATCAGCGGTCTGGCGGGCACGTTTGAAGTGCTCGGCGTGCAGTATCGGCTGATCGACGGTTTCTCTTCGGGATTGGGCTTTGAAGGGCTGGCGGTTTCATTCCTTGCGGGGCTGGAGCCATTTGGCGCGGCGATCGTCTCGCTCTATTTTGGCGCGATCAACAGCGCGGCGCTGGCTCTGCAAAGTACGTTTTCAATTCCGGCGGCCTTAGCCGATGTGCTGGGTGGGCTGCCGATCCTGCTGCTGGCGGTGATGAGCGGCGTGATGCTGGTTAAAGGGAGGCCGGTATGGAATTCAACGCTGTAACGCTGGCGCTGTTTCTGGCGGGGGGCCTGCGTCTTTGCGTGCCGGTGCTGCTGGCCGCGCTGGGCGAAAGCGTTTCCGAACGCGCTGGGGTGTTCACCATTGGGCTTGAAGGATTGATGCTGTTTGGCGCTTCGGCCTCTGCGCTTGGGCTGGCGCTGACCGGCTCGCCGGTGTTGGCGCTGGGGGCAGGTATGCTGGGCGGGCTGCTGGCCGCCGCCGTGCTGGCTGCGGGTACGGTGCTGGCGCGTGCCAATCAGATTGTGATGGGCATTGGCTTTAACTTATTCGCCGTAGGGGCCACTTCCCTGATTCGCCAGCTCTGGCTGAGTGGCGCGCCCGCTGCGGGATCGATGCGTTCCGTCACCATGCTGAAGCTGCCGGGACTGTCAGAACTCCCGGTGGTTGGCCGGGCCATTTTTTCACAAAGCCCGGTGTTCTATCTGGCCGTGCTGGTGACTCTTGGACTGTGGTTCACCTTCCGTTTTACCCGTTCTGGATTGCTGCTGCGCGCCGTGGGCGAAAATGCGCTGGCGGCCGATGCGGCGGGCCACAACGTGCTGGGGTTACGTTTCAGCGCAACCCTGTTCACCGGTCTGATGGCGGGACTGGGCGGGGCCTATCTGTGTATCGTCGCCTCCGGCGGAACCTTCGTGGATAACATGACCGCTGGACGAGGCTATCTGGCTATCGCCATCGCCATTTTTGCCCGCTGGAAGCCGCTGCGGGTGCTAATGGTCGCCATCGTGCTCGGCCTGCTCGAAGCCTTGCAGTTTCAGGGGCAGTATCTGGGCATCAATATCGCGCCTTCGCTGCTGATGGCGATGCCCTTCGCAGTCGCGCTTGTCGCCTGGATCATGATGGGACGGGCGGGCGCTGCGCCGGGAGATTTAGGTCGTCCTTTCCTGCGGGGATCGGGACGGTAGTTATTGTTAAACGCTGGGCCGAGGCCCAAACCAGGAGAAGCATATGAATCAGGCAATTAATCCGCAAGGATGGATCATCGGCAAAACGGCCACTGGCCTTAATCACCTTAACTGGGGAGTGAAAGCGGGCAACCACGTCTCTGTCGCCGGTATGCTCTCAACCGATCCTGTTGATGGTAGCATTGTCGGCGTGGGTGATATTGAAGTACAAACTCGTCGGGTGCTCGACAGCATCAAGGTGGTGCTGGAATCAGCTGGCAGCAGCATGGATCATGTGGTGATGAATCAGATCTTCCTGCGCAATCTGGAGGACTACCATAAATTTAATGAGATCTACGTCAGCTACTTCCCGGCGATCCTGCCCGCTCGCTTCTGCGTGAAGCTGGAGATGGTGCGGCCGGAGTTTCTCGTTGAGATTGCGGCAACGGCGATCATTCCATCCTGACCGAACCGGCTGGCCGGGGAGCAGGCGCGCAGTCTGCTCCACCGCCGCTAAACAGAGGACGCTTGACATGCAATACCGCTATTTGGGACGCAGTGGGCTGAAGGTTTCAGAAATTTGCCTGGGAACGATGATGTTTGGTGGCGTCACTGACGAAACCACCTCGCAGCGTATTATCGCCGCCGCGCGTGACGGCGGGGTCAATTTTATCGATACCGCCGACATGTATAACAAAGGCGAATCGGAGCGCGTGGTCGGGCGGGCGATTGCTCAGTCCCGCAACAGCTGGGTGCTGGCGACGAAAGTCGGCAATCCGATGGGTGAAGGCCCGAACCAGCGCGGCATGTCCCGCAAATGGATACGCGAGGCGGTTCACGGGTCGCTGACGCGCCTGGCAACTGACTACATTGATATTCTCTATATGCACAAGGCGGATTTCAGCGCGCCGCTGGAGGAGATGGTGCTTGCCTTCGCCGACTTGATCCGTGAAGGAAAAATCGGCTATTTTGCCGTGTCGAATTTTAAAGCGTGGCGCCTGGCCGAAACGGTGCGGCTGGCTCGTGAAGCGGGCATCGCCGGGCCGGTTGCGACACAACCGTTATATAATCTTGCCAACCGTGAGGCGGAAGTCGAGATCCTGCCTTCAGCGGCCTACTTTGGCGCGGGAACGGTCTGCTACAGCCCGCTGGCGCGTGGTATCCTCACCGGCAAGTATCGTCAGGGCGCGACGCCGGACAGCAACAGCCGGGCAGGGCGCGCCGATCCGCGGATGATGGAAGCCGAATGGCGTCCAGAATCGCTGAAGGTGGCGAGCGATCTGGCGGAGTACGCGGAACGCACGGGTCGTAAGCCGGCGCATCTTGCGCAGATGTGGGTGATGCGCAACCGCCTGGTCACCAGCACTCTTGCCGGCCCGCGCACCTTTGAACAGTGGCAGGACGCGATGGCCGCGATGGACTGTCCGTGGACCGCAGAAGATGAGGCGTTTTGCGATCAGCTGGTTTCGCCCGGTAAAGGCTCCAGCCTCGGCCCGGTCGATCCGCATCATCCTGTCGAAGGCCGCGTGACCCGCTGGTAAAACGCAGAACATTTACAGGCCAGCAATGGCAAAAACGAGACAGGTTTGTCGATGACAGAGTCTATAAAAACGATTGCAATACAACCTTCCACTGTCGCTGATGAAGCGGCGATCGTTGCCGATGCTTATCGTGGAGGAATGCGTTTTCTCCCGGCGGGCGTCTGCCTAATCACTACCAGCCACGGTGGCGAGCAGGGCGGTATGATTGCTACGGCCGTCACTTCGGTCAGTGCAGAACCGCCGACATTGCTGGTCTGCGTCAACCGCAGCGCCTCAATGTTTGGCCTGATTCAGCAAGCGGGAAGCTTCTGCGTCAACGTGCTGGCAAAAGAGGCTGTCTCACTGGTGGAAATTTTCAGCAGCTCGGCGCGTCGGGCTGAGCGCTTTCAGACCGGCAACTGGATGACCTCTGCCGCAGGCCTGCCGGTATGCGCAGAGGCGCTGGTCTCTTTCGAATGCCGTCTGGCAAAGATTGTAGACTGGCATTCGCACGGTATTTTCCTCGGCGAAGTGACCAGCGTGAGCCATCCTCGCGCGGATGCCGCTCCGCTGCTGTATATGGATCGTCGCTTTCATCATCTCAGCGACCTGCCAGCCTGATCCGCAAGCTGTCGGAATGCCTGGGCATCCGACAGCGCGCTCGCCTGCCTGACGAATCTGATTGTCGGTAATCTGCCGCCCTACAGCGGCATCATCACCACCACGTCAATTTCCAGCATCAGCTCTGGCTCAGCCAGGGCGGAAATCTGCAATAGCGTGCTGGCGGGCAGCTCCAGGCCAGCAAAGAAGCGCTGGCGCACGGGATGAATTTCAGCGACCAGCGACAGGTCGGTGACATACGTTGTGGTTCTCACAATCTGGTCGCGGCTCGCACCTAATCCCTCCAGCAGCCTGTCGATATTCGCATAAACCTGCTCAACCTGTTTTTTCATATCGCCACGGCCAACCACCTTGCCTTCTTCATCCCACGCCACCTGGCCGGTAGGGAATACCGGGGTGCCGGGTCTGATCTTGATATGGTTGTAGTAGCTTCTGGCTTTAAGACCTTGCGGATTGATCACACTCATCGCGTTCCTCAATAGTGGCGTGTTGGCTTCAGGATCATTAATTTATCACCCTGAACCGGCGCGCCGTAGACGCATTTCGGCTACGCCACGTTGCTGAAAGAGCAACGCGCGGCAATAAAACATACTCTTAAGTAGCTGGTGTCGGTTATTTGCTCAGCCTGCAAGAAGGGGACCAGGTTAATCCACCCACCAGGAAACGCCCTCGTTCCTCACTGATTTGATCGAGTTCTGCCGCCGTAGGGTGCAGATGCAGCGTCTGGATCAGAACGCCGAGGTAGCAGCTTGCCAGCACTTCCACCGGGATATCCTGGCTGAAGAAGCCGCGCTCCTGCTCGATTTTCATATTGCGGCTAATCCATTTCAGCAGCTTCTTGCGGGTTTCGGCATCCTGAGGCGGCTGAAAAAGACAAATCATGGTCAGCTCTCTGTTTTTCAGAAAGAAATCCAGGTAACGCCTGAAGCTGAAGGTGATGTTTTCCAGCACATTTTCTTTCGGCAAAGAGGCGTCAATCAGCATCGAGACAACCAGTTCTTCCAGCTCCTCGTTAAACCGATCGATAAGCTGAGCGTAGATCTCCTCTTTACTCTGGAAGTAGCTGTAGAAACTGGGTTGAGTCACGCCAGCCGCCTTAACAATGTCGCTAATACGCGTGCCGTGAAAGCTGTGTCTGGCAAACAGCGTAGCTGAAACAGCCAGCAGCCTGACTCGCGTCCTTTCTCCTTTAGTCATTGCCTGCTGTCTCACTCTGTTCACCTCTCCCCGGAATGTATCGCAATGATCACCATACCATCCAGGCTGCGTCGGAAAAAGTTCGGCAAAATTGGCGCGTCTGTTATCGACCGATCGAGATCACATTATGTGCAAAACATGCCATTTAGTTACTCGTTAGTAAGTTTTTTGTAGATCCCTGCTTATCGCACATGTAAAGATAAATGGCGGTTTGTAAATTAATGTCTGCTGATGCAGTTCTGAACGTTAGCTTTTTACCTAAAAAATTAACAGGAACAAAAAGTGGTTGAAAATACATCCAGTCAACGAAAAAACGTGGGGCTGTTCACGCGAATAACGGCCGCCATCACGCTGCTTGCTGGTATCGCGCTGACCGTTGGCGGCATCTGGCTCGGCTCGCTGGGGGGCGCTTATTACTATGCGATAACCGGCGTGCTGCTGCTGGCTACCGGGTTTTATCTGTGGAAAGGTAAGGCCGCTGCGTACTACCTTTACGGTCTGATTCTGCTCTACACCACGATTTGGGCTCTCTGGGAGGTCGGTTTCGACTTCTTCCTGCTGGCGCCCCGATTTGATGTCGTGGTGATCCTCGGCGTGCTGATGCTGCTGCCGGTAAATCTGCGTGCGGTCACGCTGCCGACAAAAACCATCAGAAATGTCTTTGCGGGACTGCTGATTCTGCCGGTGCTGTGCCTTGCCGTTTCACTGCTGTTCACCCATGACGACATCGCTGGCTCCCTGCCGGAAACGGCCGGTGATGTTGCGCCTCAGGCCGATACGGAAAATGTGCCTGACTCGGACTGGCACGCCTATGGCCGTACCTCCTATGGCGAGCACTCATCGCCGCTCCGCCAGATCACCAAAGATAACGTCAGTCAGCTCAAGGTAGCCTGGACCTTCCGCACTAACGACATTATTGGTAAAGACGATCCGCTGGAATCCACCTTTGAAGTGACCCCGTTAAAGGTCGGCAACAAGGTATTCCTTTGCAGCCCACATCAATGGGTGTTTGCTCTCGACGCGACGACCGGCAAGCAGATCTGGAAATTCGATCCTGGAGTGAAAGATGACCCGACCTGGCAGCATCTTACCTGTCGGGGCGTGTCGTATCATGCCATGCCGGATAACGCCAAAACCTTTGACGGCTCGCCAGCGCCAGCCGAGTGTAAACAACGCATTATCCTGCCTACCAACGATGGCCGGATGTTTGCGCTGGATGCTGAGACCGGTAAACCCTGCGAGTCATTTGGTGATAAAGGCCAGATCGACCTGAAAGATGGCATGACGGTGAAAACCAAAGGCTTCTGGGAAGGGACGTCACCGCCCGTGGTCACTAAGCAGATGATCATCATGGCCGGTGCGGTCACCGATAACTACTCAACCGCTGAGCCTTCAGGCGTGATCCGCGGGTTTGATGTCTACACTGGCAAACTGATCTGGGCATGGGACCCTGGCGCGGCTGATGAAAATGCGCTGCCGTCGGCCAGTCATCATTATACGCCGAACTCGCCCAACTCCTGGACGCTGCTTTCTGCAGATGAGAAGCTGGGCCTGGTGTACGTGCCGGTTGGTATGTCTACGCCAGATATCTGGGGTGGTAACCGCACGCCGCTGGGTGAGCGCTATACCAGTTCGCTGGTGGCGCTGGATATTGCAACCGGAAAAAGAGTCTGGTCTTATCAAACGGTTCATCACGATCTGTGGGATATGGATCTGCCTTCTCAGCCGAGCCTGGTGGATCTGAAGACTAAAGACGGTATCGTTCCGGCTATTTATGCACCGGCTAAAACGGGCAACATTTTTGTTCTCGACCGGCGCACGGGTAAGCTGATTGTTCCCGCACCGGAAACCCCCGTGCCGCAGGGCGCTGCTGAGGGCGACCATACTGCTCCAACGCAGCCCTATTCGCAGCTCACCTTCCAGCCCAAGCAGAAGCTGACGGATAAGGATATGTGGGGGGCGACGATGTTCGACCAGATGGTCTGCCGCATTATGTTTAAAAAATTCCGCTACGACGGTCCATTTACGCCGCCGAATACCCAGGGAACCCTGGTTTTCCCTGGCGACGTTGGGATGTTTGAATGGGGCGGCATTGCTGTCGATCCACAGCGGCAAATCGCCATTGCTAACCCGATGGCCTTCCCGTTTGTTTCGAAGCTGATCGAGCGCGGCCCGGATAACCCGGCGGCACCGAATGCGGCCCATCCACCGGGCAGCGAAATCGGCGTGCAGCCGATGTATGGCACTCCTTATGGCGTTGATTTGCATCCGTTCCTGTCGCCAGTAGGCTTACCTTGCCCGGCGCCGCCGTGGGGCTATATTGCCGGTATCGATCTGCGTACTCATCAAATTATGTGGAAGCATAAGGTGGGAACTACCCGCGACGCTACGCCGCTACCGCTGCCTTTCAAGGTGGGCATGCCGATGCTTGGCGGCACGATGGTTACTTCTGGCGGCGTCACCTTCCTGACGGCGACGATGGATAATTACATCAGGGCGTTTGACGTAACTACCGGGAAAGAGCTGTGGAGCGACAGGCTACCGGCTGGTGGTCAGTCAACCCCAATGACCTACTCTGAAGGCGGCAAGCAGTATGTTGTGACCGCTGCCGGAGGGCACGGCAGTTTTGGCACTAAGCTGGGCGACTATGTTATCGCCTATTCATTACCCTGATTGTTTTCGGCCTTCCTGTTCAGGAAGGCCGGTTTTCACGGCATCGCTCTCTGCTTTTCCTGCGCCACTCCCTGCTCATCTCAGACAGCTATCGCCAGTGCGGCGGCCAGTCAGCGAATCCACAGGCTGAGGAACAGCACCATCGCCAGCCCGGCCACCGAACCAAACAGCTCCAGCAGCCCCCAGGTCTTGAAGGTATCTTTCATTGAGATGCCAAACGTCTCTTTAAACAGCAGGAACCCGCCGTCATACATCAGGGTAATGGTGTTGCTGCCGCAGGCTACCGACAGCGCCATCAGCGCGGGATTAATATGAAACGCATCAATCATCGGGGCCACGATCCCTGCCGAGGTAATCGCCGCCACCGCACCCTGACCGGTCAGAATGCGAATGACGGCGGTGATCAGCCAGGCAACGATCAGCGGAGAAAGAGGAACGTGGCTCATCACATGGACGATGCTGTCCCCGACATCGGAATCGATGATCACCTGTTTCAGAATGCCCCCTGCACTGATCACAAACAGCACGTTGGCAATTTGGGAGATAGACAGGCTGACGTTTTTGGTAATCCCCTCGGCAGTCATGCCCCGTTTGGCCCCCAGGAACCAGATGGCGGCACAGGTTGCAAACAGCATGCTGATCTCGGCGCTGCCGAGGAAGCTGCACAGGCTGGTGAGGAACGATCCTTTGCCCGCCAGCGGCTTAACGATGGAGGCCAGGATCATCAACACCGCCGGGATCAGCGGCACCATAATGCTGACTTTAAACGAGGGAAGCGCGTGCGGCTCGCGCTCGTCAATCGGTTTAATCATCGAGTTAAGCGGAATGCTGCCAATACCCGGCAGGAATTTCGGTAGCAGATACCCGGCGCAGAACAGCGCGGGCAAGATAACCAGCACGCCGTAGAGATAGACCTGAACAATATCGGCGTGGAAGGCGCTAATCAGCGCCACCGGACCGGGCTGAGGAGGGAACAGGCTGTGTCCCATCGTCGCGCCCACCACGGTGGGGATCACCAGTTTCATATAGGGAATATCGGCTTTTTTGGCGATATTCATCACCAGCGGCATTGCGATAAGAAAGGCCACTTCATAAAACATGGCGATGCCGAAAATCACCCCGATAAACATCAGGCCAACCGAGAGAAATCGGGTGCCGCAGTGGCGGATAACGGTATCGGCAATTTGCTGGCTGGCGCCCGATTCGGTCATAAATTTGCCAATCACCGCGCCGAAAATAATAATCAGCGCCAGATGGCCCATAATACTGCCAATGCCTTCCTGGATGGTTGAGGTTATTTTATCAAGCGGGATGCCTTCTAAAATAGCGACAAAAACACCGGCGATCAGCAGCGAGAAGATATTATGGAATTTATATTTCAGATTAAGAATCACCAGCAGCACTATCCCTGCCAGCACCCATAAAAGAGAGAAGAAAGGCGACATAGTAACCCTCAGGTATTATCGTTATATTTATCGCAGGAGAACAGAGGGCGGGAGAAACCTCCCGCCTGATAAAATTACTGGCGGCTGACGGCTTCCCATAAGCCGAGAAGGTAGGTCACGCCTAGCGCGCGGTCATACAGGCCATAGCCCGGGCGTCCGGTTTCTCCCCAGATAAACCGCCCGTGATCCGGACGAATATAGCCATCGAAGCCGTTGTCATGCAGTGATTTAATGACCTTCAGCATATCCAGCGAGCCATATTGCGTGGGGTGAGCCGATTCGTAGAAATCTTTATCCTGAATGATTTTAATATTTCTGACGTGGGCAAAGTGAATACGCTTACGACGCGAAAATTCAGCCAGAATGCTGTACACATCATTAGCCGGATCTTCTGCAATAGAGCCGGTGCATAATGTAATGCCGTTAGCTTCGGAATCTACCGCGTTACAGATCCAGTCCAGGTCATCACGATTTTTCACCACTCGCGGCAGGCCAAAGATTGAATACGGCGGATCGTCAGGATGGATCGCCATCTTAACGCCGACCTCTTCGCACACCGGAATTACCGCCTTCAGGAACCAGGCCAGATTTTCGCGCAGTTTCTCATCGTCCACGTCCTTATATTGCGCAAACAGATCCTGGACTTTGGCCAGCCGCTCCGGCTCCCAACCCGGCAGGGCAAAGCCGTTCGAGTTGTTCATCACCTCGTTAACGACTTCCTCCAGGCTTTTATCGATGTCCTTCTTCTCGAAGGCCATGGTCAGGGAGCCATCCGGCAGAAGATAGTTCATGTCGGTTTTCATCCAGTCGAACACCGGCATAAAGTTATAGCAAATGACCTTAACGCCAGACGCTGCCAGGTTGCGGATGGTCTGCTGATAGTTAGCGATGTAGCGGTCGCGGCTGGGCAGGCCGATTTTAATGTCGTCATGTATATTGACGCTCTCAATCACCTCCATGCTTAGCCCGGCCTGTCTGGCCTCGCCGACCAGCGCCTCGATTTTGTCTGTTGGCCAGACCTCGCCTACCGGCACATCGTACAGCGCTCCCACCACGCCTTCCACGCCCGGTACCTGACCAAAGTATTGCAGGGGAATTTTATCTTCCTTCGGGCCGAACCACCGCATTGTCATTTGCATACTGAATTCTCGCTTAACGGATTTGTTATCTGACTAACTACCATTCTAGTATATAGGTGCTATTTAATGACATGACGGCGGTCACATTATGCGCACCGGCCAGCCTGGCCGATTAACAGAGGTCTCTGGTCGGGAAAGGGGGCGAAGAAACGCCGTCAGCAAAGAAAAAAGTTTACTGTCAGGCCGTTTTAGGGGATAAATCGCGGGAAATTTACCACCCGGAGATCCCATGAGCCAATTCGAACTGAGCCACCGCACGCTGACGCTGCACCGTTTTCCCCAGACGCGCGAAGATAGCCCGTTACAGGCGTGGGATGCCGCCGACGAATATTTGCTACAGCATGTCGCCGATAAGCCAACCAACGGACCGACCCTGCTGTTTAATGACACCTTCGGCGCGCTGGCCTGCGTGCTGTACGGTGAAGAGCTTTACAGCATCAGCGACTCGCTGATGAGTGAGCTGGGCACCCGGCAGAACCTCAATCTGAACGCGATGGATGAAGGCGACGTAAAGTTTATTAACAGCCTTGCGCCGCTGCCGGCCAGCCCAGCCCGCGTGCTGATCAAGATCCCGAAAACGCTGGCGCTGCTGGAGCATCAGCTGCACTGCCTGCGCAGCGTGGTGACGCCAGAGACGCAGATTATCGCCGCCGGTAAGGCGAAAGATATCCATACCTCCACGCTGAACCTGTTCGAGCGCGTGCTGGGCGCCACCACTACCTCGCTGGCGGTGAAAAAGGCGAGGCTGATTTTCTGCCAGCCAACGCTGCCTGCGGTGGCTGAGATGCCGCTGACCTCTATCTGGCCGCTTGATGACACGCCTTATGAGATCCATAACCACGCCAACGTCTTTTCCCGCAGCGGGCTGGACGTTGGCGCGCGCTTCTTTATGGCTAACCTGCCGGATAACATTGACGGCGAAATTGCCGATCTCGGCTGCGGCAACGGCGTGATAGGGCTGACCGCGCTGGATCTGAACCCGGCAGCGGAAGTGCATTTTATCGATGAATCCTGGATGGCGGTGGCCTCCAGCCAGATGAACGTCGAGGTGAACCGCCCGGACGATCTCAGCCGCTGCCATTTCGAAGTGAATAACTCGCTGGCGGGCTTCCCGTCAGATCGTCTGCACGCGGTGCTGTGCAACCCGCCGTTCCATCAGCAGAATGCGCTGACGGACTACATTGCCTGGCAGATGTTTCGCGATGCCCGCCGCTGCCTTCAGGACGGCGGCGAGCTGCGTATCGTGGGTAACCGCCACCTGGACTATTACCGCAAAATGAAGAAGCTGTTCGGCAACTGCACCACCGTCGCTTCAAACCAGAAGTTTGTGATTCTGCGGTCGGTGAAGCTGCGTTAAAGCACTGTATTGAACAAGACAACAGGGCGAACCGTGAAAACGATTCGCCCTGTTGTTTACTGAGGATGCCCGATGAGCAAAAGCCTCAGCCAGTCCTTGCGATCCACGAGAAGCGCTGCTGGTAACCATGATCAAAATGAGTATTGCGGCGGTAGCTGTCCCGTTCTCCGGCCATGCAGTAGGTACAGATCTGGCTCAGTTCGATCTGCGCTTCAGGCACGCCTTCGCGCATCGCCATTCTTTTCGCCAGTAGCGGCAAATCAAACCAGACGCCCTGCGTGGTGGCCACGGCTTGCGCCCTGACGGCATTAGGGTTGGTTTGCTGCTGCGCGGAAAAAACGATCAGTCCGGCGAGGTCATTGGGATTCTCCTGCTGAATTCGCTCAATGCGCTCTTCGCCCAGCTCATAGCAGCAGGGGCCGATGGCAGGTCCAACAGCGATGCTCAGGCTGTCTGGCGTCGCGCCACGCTCGCAAAGCAAACGGATGGTGTTGATCAGCACGCCGCCCAGCGCGCCGTTGAGGCCAGCATGTACCGCCGCAACCTGGCGCTGGCGGCTGTCGGCAATCAGAATCGGCAGGCAGTCGGCAGTGTAAACCGCGACCGGTCGCGTACCCGTGCCGATAAGTCCATCAGCCTCACGGCTTTTTACCGGCAGCGCATCGCTGTCCAGCACCACATTGGGGCTGTGGCGCTGATGGTTATAAATGCTCTCTTGCGGCGGTTGCTCCCCGGCGGCAAGGAAGGCGTGATCGAGCCACTCCAGCGCAGAGAGCAGGGGCGATCGATAGTGTTGCGGCATGTTCCGGTCCTTTTCAGCAGTCAGCAGGCGAACAATTTCTTCACATTACGAGGGAAATGCTACATTTTTAAGGCGTTAACTCGCGAGCCTTTTCGTTACTTATTCTGGCAGGAGATACCCAAACTTGAAAATGAAAACAACGTTAAGTAGCGCCGCGCTGATCGTGCTGGCGCTCTCTGGCTGCGCTCAGCACAAACAGGATGCGGCGGATCGGCTGAACCAGCAATCGGTGATGGCGCTTAACTGGTTCCAGCAGTCCGGGGAGTATCAGGCTCTGGCCTATCAGGCGTTTAATTTCGCCACGCTGGCCTTTGACAAGGCGCCGTCGCTGACCGGTAAGCCGAAGGCGGTGATTGTCGATCTGGATGAAACGATGATCGACAACAGCGCCTACAGCGCCTGGCAGGTAAAGGCTAACCAGCCGTTTAACGACCAGAGCTGGTCGCGCTGGACCCAGGCAAAACAGGCGATTGCCGTGCCGGGCGCGGTGAATTTTGCCAACTACGTTAACAGCCACGGTGGCACCATGTTCTATGTCTCCAACCGGGACAGCAAGGACGGGGCCGCTACCGCCGAGAATCTGAAACAGCTGGGCTTTACCGGCGTGAACGACAAAACGCTGCGCCTGAAAACGGATGGCTCCAATAAGCAGGCGCGCTTTGACGCGATCAAAGCTGAAGGGTATGACGTGGTGCTGTATATCGGGGATAACCTCAACGATTACGGCGCGGCGACCTGGCATCAGGGCAACGCCCAGCGGCGCGCGTTTGTGAATCAGAACAACCGGCTGTTTGGCACCCGCTTCATCATTCTGCCGAATCCTCTCTATGGCGACTGGGAAAGCGGGCTGGGAGAAGGCTACAACAATTTGACGCCGGAGCAAAAGCTGCAAACCAGGGACGCGAACCTGAAGGCCTGGAGCGGGAAATAGCGCGGCTGGGTGCAGACATTGACGGGCGGAAAATCTTCCGCCCGTCAGTTCAGATCGCCAGCGCCAGCCTGGTTCCCTGCGCTATGGCCCGGCGGGCATCCAGCTCCATTGCCACATCAGCCCCGCCAATAATATGCAGCGGTTTACCCAGCGCCTTCAGCGATGCAGCCAGTTCGCGATTAGGTTCCTGACCGGCGCAAATCACTACGTTATCGACCTTAAGCAGCTGCGGCTCGCCGTCCCGCAGGATATGCAGCCCGCCATCGTCAATCCTGACATACTGTACGCCGCCCCACATCTGCACCGCGCGCATTTGCAGGCTCGCGCGGTGGATCCAACCGGTGGTTTTTCCCAGCCCGGCCCCTGGCTTGCCGGGCTTGCGCTGTAACAGCCAGATTTCACGTTCAGGCGATGGCAATACCGGCGGCACCAGACCGCCCGCGTTTTGCAGCGTCTGGTCAATCCCCCACTCCTGACAATAGGCGTCAACACTCAGGCTGGAGGACGGACCGTGCTGGCTGAGGTACTCGGCAGTATCAAATCCGATGCCGCCAGCGCCAATCAGCGCCACGCGCCGCCCCACCGGTTTCTTGTCGCGCAGCACGTCCAGATAGCTCAGCACGGAGGGATGATCTATTCCGGGGATCTCCGGCAGGCGCGGCACCACGCCCGTTGCCAGCACTACTTCGTCAAAGCTTGCCAGCGAGGAAGCCACCACCGTTTCGTTCAGGCGCAGCGTCACGCCCGTCAGCGTAAGCTGGCGGCGGAAATAGCGCAGCGTTTCGCTGAACTCCTCCTTCCCTGGGATCTGCCTGGCGATATTGAACTGGCCGCCTGTTTCCGCACTACGGTCGAACAGCGTAACCCGATGGCCGCGAGCCGCCGCGTTGACCGCAAATGCCAGCCCTGCGGGACCGGCGCCAATCACCGCAAGATTTTTAGGCTGACGGGCGGGCACCACCGGCATTTCCGTTTCATGACAGGCGCGAGGGTTAACCAGGCAAGAGGTGATCTTGCCAGCGAAAATCTGGTCGAGACAGGCCTGATTGCAGCCAATGCAGGTGTTGATCTCATCGCTGCGGTCGGACTGGGCTTTGCTTACCCACTCAGCATCGGCCAGAAAAGGGCGCGCCATCGAAATCATATCGGCGCAGCCTTCATCCAGTAAGGACTGCGCCACGTCAGGATGATTGATCCTGTTGGTGGTAATCAGCGGAATATGCAGATGCTGACGCAGTCGTTTAGTCACCCAGCCAAAGGCGCCGCGCGGCACCGAGGTGGCAATCGTCGGTATACGCGCCTCGTGCCAGCCGATGCCGGTATTGATAAGGGTTGCCCCCGCCTGCTCAACGGCTTTTGCCAGCCGTACGGTTTGCGGCAGCGTGTTACCCTGTTCGACCAGGTCGAGCATCGACAGACGAAAAATGAGGATAAATTCTGACCCGACCGCCTCCCTTACGGCTTTCACTATCTCAACTGCAAAGCGCATCCGACGGGTTTCATCGCCGCCCCATTCATCCTGTCGCTGGTTCGTGCGGGCCGCGAGAAACTGATTAATCAGATAGCCTTCAGACCCCATGATTTCTACGCCGTCATAGCCCGCTTCCTTCGCCAGCGCCGCGCAGTGGGCAAAGTCTTCGATCAGCGCAACAATTTCCGCGCCGCTCAGCTCGTGGGGCTGAAAGGGGTTGATCGGTGCCTGAAGCGGGGAGGGCGCCACCAAAGCAGGCTGATAGCTGTAGCGCCCGGCGTGGAGGATTTGCAGGGCGATTTTGCCGCCAGCCCGATGTACGGCCTCGGTAACCGGCCGGTGATGACTGAGTTGATCCCGATGGTTCAGGACGGAGGCCCCGGCCATCACTACGCCTTCCGCAGAGGGCGCAATGCCGCCGGTGACAATCAGCGCCACGCCAGCCGCGGCCCGTTCGGCATAGAAAGCGGCCAGCCGGTGCGGCCCGTCGGGATGCTCTTCCAGCCCGGTATGCATCGACCCCATCAGCACGCGATTTTTTAGCTGGGTAAAGCCCAGATCCAGCGGAGAGAACAAGGAAGTGTTCATATGACCCTGAAAGTGAGTGGTCGGATGAGTTCTACTGTAGCGGTGAAAAGTCCATTGTTAAAGTGTTGTTAACCGGAGTGTGACCTGCCGCCAATTATTGAGCTTCGCCAGCGGCAGGGCGGGCGGTAAGCAACTACACCTAATGCATCTTCTGATGACTTTATTCAAGGAAATCCCATGCCTGTAACCATTATCGCGGTGGGCGTGATCCTGCTGCTGGTGCTGATGATCGTTTTTAAAGTGAACGGCTTTCTTGCGCTGGTGTTTGTCTCGGCCGTGGTTGGCGTGGCGGAAGGGATGACGCCGCTGGCGGTGGTGGCTTCCATTCAAAAAGGGATTGGCGGCACGCTGGGCAGCCTGGCCATGATCCTCGGGTTTGGCGCGATGCTGGGCAGGCTGGTGTCCGATACCGGCGCAGCGCAGCGTGTTGCGACCACGCTGATCGCCGCCTTCGGCAAAAAGCATCTGCAATGGGCGCTGGTGGTGACCGGGCTGATTGTCGGGCTGGCGATGTTCTATGAAGTGGGCTTTGTACTGCTGCTGCCGCTGGTGTTTACCATTGTCGCGGCGGCGCAGATGCCGCTGCTGTACGTGGGCGTGCCGATGGTGGCCGCGCTGTCGGTCACCCATTGTTTCCTGCCGCCGCACCCCGGCCCAACGGCGATTGCCACCCTTTTCGGGGCGAATATCGGCACCACGCTGCTCTACGGGCTGATCATCACTATCCCGACGGTGATCGTCGCCGGGCCATTCTTCTCCCGTTTCCTGAAAAGCTTCGAGCGCGAGCCGCCGGAAGGCTTATTCAATCCGAAGATTTTTGAAGAGCATGAGATGCCGGGCTTCTGGATCAGCATCTTCGCCGCGGTAATCCCGGTGATCCTGATGGCGATTGCGGCCGTCTGCGAACTGACGATGCCGAAGGAGAATGCCGCCAGGCAATTCTTTGAATTTATTGGCAACCCTGCGGTAGCGCTGTTTATTTCGGTGGTGGTGGCGGTATTCACGCTTGGGCTGCGCAACGGACGAAAAATGGAAGAGGTGATGGATATCTGCGGCAGCTCGATCGCCGCCATTGCGATGATCGTCTTTATCATTGCCGGAGGCGGCGCGTTTAAGCAGGTGCTGGTTGACAGCGGCGTGGGTAATTATATCGCCGATCTGATGAAAGGATCGTCGCTGTCGCCGCTGCTGATGTGCTGGACCGTGGCCGCGATGCTGCGGGTGGCGCTGGGATCGGCCACCGTCGCGGCGATCACCACCGCCGGGATCGTCACGCCGATTATCGCCATCACCCATACCGATCCGGCGCTGATGGTGCTGGCCGTCGGCTCAGGCAGCGTGATCGCCTCGCACGTTAACGATCCTGGCTTCTGGTTGTTCAAGGGGTATTTCAACCTGACGGTGGTGGAAACGCTGAAGACCTGGACGGTGATGGAAACGCTGATCTCCTTCCTTGGCCTGGCAGGGGTGCTGATCCTCAACGCTCTTATTCACTGAGATTGCTGTAGCGGCCTGCCTTAATTTTCGTTGTATGCTAACGTATATAGCGAAGGTAATCAGGCCAGCGCTCAGAGGAGAAAAGGATGCACCTGTTTATGTTTTACCTTGGCGGCAACGCGGGCAAATCGAATATCGAGGTCCATGATATCCAGTTTGTGGTGGCAGACACGCCGGAAGCCGCATGGCCAGCGCTGCGTGAAGCCTGGTTCGGCGATGCGGATAAGATCCATGTCGATGGCTACGCCCGCATTACATGGGCTGACGGCTATAAAATCAGTCTGAGCAACACACCTGCCGCGCCGGGGAAAAGGCTGTTTTTCGTCAATGCGGGGGGCTACAAGCCAGACTCGCTGGCCGAGCTGCACGCTTTCGATCTGTTCGTCGCTACTGATGTGAAAGAAGCCAAAGCAAAAGCGTTAAAGGTGCTGCTTACCGGCGCCGATCAGCTGCACAAAGACAACCTGAAGGATGTCGACGACTGCCTGCTGTTAGAACAGATCGGAGAGTATTTTATCCATCTGGAGCCCAGCACTGACGGTAAACCGTTCACGCCGGACTGGCAGGGCTACCAGCCTATTGGTCGCTAAAGCTTCAGTCCGTCACGGCCAGGTCTTCCACCACATGGGTGATTTGCTGAATGACCTTCTGCGCCGCCCTGGAGAGCTGACGGGACGGCGCAGTGCAAAGCGCCAGCGTTAGCGGGCGAACCGGCGCTCCCTTCAGCGGAACGAAGCAAAACGTCCCCTCGCGAATTTCATTCAGCACATCCAGTCGGCTCAAAATGCTGATGCCGCTGCCGCCTTTGATCAGGGATTTTATTAAGCGGATATCGTTACAGACGATGATGTTATCCGGTGAAAAGGCGTGGCGCCGGTAAAGCATTTCCACCCGATCGTGCACCACCAGCGGATCGCCTGGCAGAATATGCCTTTCATCACTCAGCTCGCCCGGCGAGAGTGATTCACGCTGGCTAAGCGGATGATCCGCTGGTAGCACCACGCCAAGCGGCAGCTCGGCAAACGCAATCACCTCCAGACCAGACTGCCCCTCAGGATCGAGGATCAAGCCAAAATCCAGTTCAGCTTCGCTGATGCGCTGGCCGATCGTCTGGCTGTCATCCACGCTCAGATCGAGGCGCAGCCAGGGATGATCGGATGCGATCGCGGAAAGCACCTCCGCCAGCCGCCCCTCATTCATCGCCTGGATCAATCCCATGCTGACGTGCCCGCGCTTCAGACCCTGGATCTCATCAATGCGATCGAGGGTCCGCTGATATTCGCGCTGCCAGCGGCGAATGTCGGCGTACAGCAGCTCACCTGCCGTGGTCAGCCGCATCCCTTCCGGCAGGCGCTCAAAGAGGCGAGTGTTCAGATCCTCCTCTGCCTGAAGGATCTGACGATTAATTGCGGAGGCCGAAACGTGAAGTTTTTCGGCTGCTTTCCTCAGGCTGCCGCTGCTGGCGACCTCGGCGAAGTAGTGAGAAAACCGGGAAAAAGGGATCATGGGTCAACCTGTGTATCGTTTTATGCAACACCTTATTGAGAAATCAGTTATGGATCGCAACAGGTACTCCTGTCCACAATAATCTTAATCAAAAAGACGGGCCGGCAATGACCGGGCTGATGTGAGCAAATGACAGGTGACATCATGAATAACCCAACTCCCCCGGCACACTGCACGTTTGAGCCAGATGACTGGCTGCGCCTGGCCCGCTGCTGGCACCCGGTTGCCCGCTCCTGTGAGATTACGGGCGCGCCCACCAAGGCTATTCTGCTGGACGAACAGCTGGTGATTTACCGCATTAACGACCAGGTCGTGGTGGCAAAAGATGTCTGCCCGCATCGCGGCGTGCCGCTAACGCTGGGCTTTCACGACGAGCAGGGGATCGTTTGCCCCTATCACGGCCTGCGTTTTGGTGAAGGAGGGCGATGCAACCGCATTCCTTCCAGTCCGCAGCAGGCGATCCCGGCGAAGCTGAATCTTCTTACCTTTGCGGTAGAAGAGCGCTACGGCCTGATATGGGTTTGTATGGCCCCGGAAGAGGGCGCTACGCCGGAACTGCCGGTGATGCCGCATTGGGAAGATCAGGGCTTTCAGCAGCTCGTCTGTCCGCACTTTGACGTGGCTGGCTTTGCCGGACGCCAGGTAGAAGGCTTTCTTGACGTCGCGCACTTTGCCTGGATTCATACCGAAACCTTTGCCGACGCGGATAATCAGGAAGTGCCTGCCTACAATCCTGTTGAAACGAATTACGGCTTCAGCGTCGATTACTGGAGCTCTGTAGCGAACTATCCGGCTGGTTCGAATCTTATTGCGCCGGAAGGGTTTCAGTGGCTCAGGCATTTTGAGATGCATCTTCCGTTTACCGCCACGTTGACCATTCATTTTCCTGACAACGGGCGTCTGGCGATCATGAACGCCGCCTGCCCGGTTTCCGCCCGCAAAACCCGGATGTTTTCGCCGATTGCGCGTAACTTCGACCTGCACGTTTCGGTGGAGGACGTTTACGCCTTCAACCATCGGGTATTTGAAGAGGATCGGCTCATGGTGGAAACTCAGCGCCCGGAACGCCTGCCGCTGGACTTGACTCTCGAAGCGCATATCCCGGCCGATCGCAGCTCTATCGCCTATCGTCGTGGCCTCAAGCGCCAGGGGTTTGGCGAATTCTTTCTGGTTTAACGGGGGCTGATGATGGAAACATTACGCGTGGTGGTCGATGCGCTGTCCCGACAGGGGAAAGAGAATGTGGCGGTGAGTCTGGTGGCGGAGAGCGGCCAGCCACTGCCTGAGTGGGAGGCCGGAGCGCACATCGATCTCCACCTCGATAACGGGCTAATCCGCCAGTATTCCCTGACGGGTTCACCAACGAGGCGCGATCGTTTTCTTATCTGCGTCAGGCTGGAATCGCAGTCGCGCGGCGGATCGCGCTATATTCATGAGCGCCTGAAGCTGGGGCAGACGCTGACCGTTTCCGCGCCGCGCAACGCGTTCAGCCTGCTACCCGCGCAAAAAATCGTGCTGATGGCCGCCGGGATTGGCATCACGCCGCTGCTGGCGATGCTCGAATCTCTGGAAGTGAGCGGCACGCCGTTCGCGCTTCATTACTATGTGAAGGATCGCCAGAGTACGGCGCTGTTGCGGCATCTTGCCCGCCGTTTTCAGCATGGAAGCTGTGATATCTGGTACAGCAGCGAAGGGAACAGCCCGCGAGTTCATCTCCCTGCCGAGCTGATACAGCCAGAGGCCGGTAGTCATCTCTATATGTGCGGGCCGCAGGGGTTTATGAGCCATGTAAAAAATCAGGCGCTGGCAAAGGGCTGGCAGCAAGAAGCCCTGCACTCTGAAGCCTTTATGGCAGCCGCCCCCGCAGATACGACACCGCAAGGCGACGAGGTATTTACCATTACGATAGCCTCTTCAGGCGCCAGCTGGCCGGTACCGGTGGATAAGACCATCGCGGCGGTTTTGCAGGATAACGGTGTTTGCGTCCCCCTTTCCTGTGAAATGGGAATCTGTGGCGCCTGCCTGACGCCGGTTATTGAAGGGAGGGCCGATCACCGTGATACCGTCCAGTCGGCAGCGGAAAAATCGGCCTCTTCACAGCAGGTAGCACTATGCTGCTCCCGCAGCTTCAGTGCGAACCTGGTGATCGACCTTTAGATACCGTGAGCTTCTCTTTATCCAGGTATAGCCGCCGCAATCATGTAAAGATAATTAAGTATTTCAGGCTGTTTCTGACGATTCTTGATAAATGCCGTTATTACTACCCCGCTTATTTGTCCATAATGAAATAAACGACTTTCAGGCTATCACACCGTCGCAATTAAACTTTTTATTTTTTAAGTAACATAAGCAACCACGTAAAAAAGAGACGCTTGTCGCTTTTATTTTATTTTCATTATAGGTTTATCTTATGGATAAATAATTATATAACTTATAACTCATTGATTGTTTTTATTTTTTCTGTTATCGGGCATTTGGCGTTCATGCGAGGGTGTCTGTTTTTTATAAAAATCAATAATAAGTGTTTTAATTTAATAAAAATTACATTCAGGGTGTTTATTATGCCCAGGAATATTCTTAATCATTAATGTCAGTCTAAAATGTCAGAACTTATTACATTAAATGTGTACATACTTAAGCGGAGGTTACTCCTCCGTTTTTGATTATTTTCCTTTATCTTTCGCCCAGGCTTTTTCCTGCTGTTCTGAAAAGAGAGACTGTATTTTGACGACCCTAAAACCCTTGTTAGCGAAAAACCGCAGTTGGGCCTTGCAGCGCCGCCAACGCAATCCTCACTACTTCCAGCAGAACGTGCACTCGCAGCAGCCGCACTCCCTGTGGATTGGCTGCTCGGACAGTCGCGTCCCGGCAGAAGTCCTGACCGGCGCGCACCCCGGCGAGCTGTTTGTTCACCGTAATATCGCCAATATGGTCGTGGCGGGTGACGATAATTTTATGAGCGTGCTGCAGTACGCGCTGGAATATCTCAAAGTCTCACGCATCGTTCTCTGTGGGCATTACGGTTGCGGTGGCGTGCAGGCCGCTGTCGCCCTGCCGGATCTTCCTCTTTATGGCGAGAACTCGCCCCTTGCCCGACGAATTACCCAACTTAGAGAGGCGCTGGCGCCAGGTCTGGCAAAGGCCGATCGGATCGGAGACGAAAAGGAAAGGCTCAATCAGCTGGTTGAGGCTAACGTTCTTGCTCAATTTTCGCATCTGATCGCCGCTGAGCCGGTACTGAATATCTGGCGGGCAGGGGCGGAACTGGACGTGTTTGGCTGCGTGTATGATCTCCAGTCCGGGCATCTGAAAGAGTTAATCCAGCAAAGCGCAGAGGAGACTTCGCCATGAACTTAAATCATCTTCGTCGGGATATCCCGGCTGGCCTGGTGGTGTTTTTAGTCGCTTTGCCGCTTTGTCTCGGCATCGCGCAGGCCAGCGGCCTTCCGCCCTTTGTCGGCCTGCTGACCGGCGTCATCGGCGGGCTGGTGGTGACCACCTTTAGCCCCTCTAAATTTGCCGTCAGCGGTCCGGCCGCCGGGCTGGTGACCATTGTTACCGGCGCGATTGAAACGCTGGGATCGTTTTCCGCACTGCTGTTCGCGCTTGTTATCGCTGGCGTGCTGCAATTCATGCTGGGCGTTATGCGCACCGGACGTTTTATCACGCTGGTGCCGGGAACGGTGATCAAGGGGATGCTGGCCGCCATCGGTATTTTGCTGATTATTCAGCAGCTGCCGGTTGCTCTTGGCGCTGCCGAAGAGAGTGAGCTGAGCTCGCTGGTGACCGGCGGGGCATTCAGCGTGTCAATCCCGGCGATCGTGGTTTCCGGCGTGGGGCTATTTATTCTGTGGTTCTGGTCGACGCCGACGGTGAAAAAAATAAAGGCGTTAAGCTGGATGCCAGGCCCGCTGGTTGCCGTACTGTTTGGCTGCCTGGCAACCGTGGTTGGTGGGAGAATGTTCCCGGAGATAGTCAGTAACCTGCCGCGTATTTCCCTGCCGTCTTTCGACAGCCTTCAGGCGCTGACCGGCGAACTGGAGCGGCCAGACTGGCGCGTCTGGCAGAATCCAGCGGTCTATATGATTGCGGTCACGCTGGCTATTGTAGCCAGTCTGGAAACGCTGCTCAGCCAGGAAGCGCTGAAAAAGTTACGTTCGCAGAACCCGCCGCCTTCGCCGGATAAAGAGATGCGTGCGCAGGGGATAGGTAATCTGATCAGCGGTTTCCTTGGCGGCCTGCCGATTACCGCAGTGATTGTCCGCAGTTCGGTCAACGTCAGTGCGGGCGCGCAAAGCAAGGTTTCTATCCTGCTTCACGGGATTCTCCTGCTGGTCTGCGGCCTCTATTTTAGCGAACTGCTGAATGCCATCCCGCTGGCCAGCCTTGCCGCCGTGCTGCTGTATACCGGTTATAAGCTGGCGACGCCGCGCCTGTTTGTCGAACATTTCCGTCAGGGCGTGCAGCAATCCGTGCCTTTCCTCGCGACCATCGGCGGCATTCTGGTATTTGGGATGCTGGCAGGGATTGGGATAGGCCTGGCGACGCAAATCTTGTTTAGCGTGTATAAAAGCCATCACAACGCGATGATGCTGACGCGCTACGATAACCATTTTGTCCTGCGCTTCCAGCAGAACCTGACCTTTATGCATAACCCACGGTTGAAGGGGCTGCTGGCGGAGATCCCGGAGAACAGCGTGGTGATTGTCGAGCATGATAACGCGGAGTATATCGATCCTGATGTGAAAGCGGTCCTGAAAGACTTTGCCGAAGGCGCGGTCAAGCGCGGCATTGTGCTGAATCAGTGGCCGGTGAAACTGGCGTAAGAGGCATTACATTTTATTTGCAGAAATAATGGATCTATCGCGAGAAGGTAGCCTTTTACCTGCTGAAAAGCAACGGAAGAAGGAAGCCAAAGATGGCGCAAAAACTGCTCTTCCTGAGTCTGCTGGTGGTCTGCGTGACGATGCTGATCTTCACATGGCTCACCCGCGACACGCTATGCGAACTTATCCACAATTTAGATCCAGGTCGAACTGGCTTGATAAAGTCTTTTATTGCAAATGTGCTGTAGCGTTCTATGCTTCGTGAGCAAATTGCAGTTTAGAGGGACTGAGATGAGATTTAATGGCCTGACAAAAGGATTTTTTATCCTGATCCTTTTTATCGTAACGGTGGCTTTTCTTGACGTACTGGGACCGTACTACTCTTCAGTACTGTGGGCGGCTATCCTGGCGGTGATTTTTCACCCGATGAAAACCAAACTCAGACACATGATGGGTGACAAAAATGGCCTTGCCACTTTCCTAACCCTGCTGGCGATCTGTTTAATTGTCTTCACGCCGCTGGCGATTATTGCCTCTTCCATGGCGATTGAATTTAACATGGTCTATACCAAGCTGCAGTCAAACAATACGCAGCTACCCACTATTCTTGCCGATGTTATGCGGCACCTGCCGGGCTGGGCACAGAGCTTCCTGACCGAACATCATCTGAATACGGCGGCCAGCATCCAGCAGAAGCTCTCGCAGGTTGCCCTGCAGGGCGGGCAGTATCTGGCAGGCAGCGTGTTCCTGATCGGTAAAAGCACCTTCAGCTTTGTGGTGGGCTTTGGCATTATGCTGTACCTGCTGTTTTTCCTGCTCAAGGATGGCGCATACCTGGTTAACCTGATCCTTGAGGCGCTGCCGCTTTCCACCTACGTTAAGCATCATCTGTTTATGAAGTTTGCGGCCGTTTCGCGGGCTACGGTGAAAGGCACCGTCGTGGTTGCGATTGTGCAAGGCGCGCTTGGCGCCCTGGCATTCTGGATCACCGACATTGACGGCATTCTGCTTTGGGGAGCGCTGATGGCCTTCCTTTCCCTGATCCCTGCGGTGGGCTCCGCCATTATCTGGGTACCCGCAGCCATCTTCTTCTTCGGCTCAGGCGTGCTGTGGAAAGGGCTGTTTATCGTGGTCTTCTTCGTTGTGGTGATCGGCCTGGTCGATAATATTCTTCGTCCGCTGCTGGTGGGCAAAGACACCAAAATGCCGGACTATCTGATCCTTATCGCGACGCTGGGCGGGATGGAGATCTATGGCATCAACGGCTTCGTGATTGGGCCGCTGATTGCCGCGATGTTTATCGCCTGCTGGAATCTGCTTTCCGGCAAGGATAACCGCGAAAATATCGACGAGATCGATGAAGAGTTTATCGAGGAAGGCAAAGCGCCACCTGAAGGCTGATTCAGCACCGGACGGATTGATGCAAACTCAGCAAAAGCAGCTCTCAGGAGCTGCTTTTTTCTATCGGCTAACTGGCCATCTCCCGCTTGAACACCTCAAGCGTATGCGCTTTTACCCGCACGAACTCCGGATGGCTGGTGATTTCGGCCGTGCGGGGGCGAGGCAAATCAAAGGGGATAATTTCCGCCACGCGAGTAGGGCGACGCGTTAGCAGCAGAATTTCGTCAGCCAGAAACACCGCGTCTTCCAGGTCATGCGAGACAATCAGCATGGTAACGCCGGTCGCCAACTGGGCCTGCTGCAACTTATCGCGGATAAACAGCGTCATCTCAAAATCGAGGGCAGAGAACGGCTCATCGAGAAACATGACTTCAGGACTGGTCGCCATCGCGCGCATAATGCACACCGTTTGCTGCTGCCCTCCCGACAGTTCGTAGGGATATCGCTGCAAATCGAAGCGGATATCAAACATTTCTGTCAGTTCAGCGACCCGTTTTTTTACCGCATTCGCCTTCATTCCCCGGCGCTTCAGCGGCCAGGCGATATTGTTCCAGGCGCTTAACCAGGGAAACAGGGCATCGCGGTAGTTCTGGAACACATAGCCGATGGTTGTCTCCGCCAGCGTTTTGCCGTCAAACAATATTTGCCCACGGTCGAGCGGTATCAGCCCGGCGATCATGTTCATCAGGGTTGATTTTCCACAGCCGTTGGGACCGAAAATCGACACAATTTTCCCCTTGGGGAAGTCCAGATTGAGATTCTGATAGAGGGGCTGCCCGGCGAAGGATTTATCCAGCCCCCGCAGAGTGACATGGGTACCAGGTTGAGGGTAACGGGGTTCTGTCATTATTTGCCGCTCCAGTGTACGCATCGCTTCTCAATCAACAAAAAGCCCAGATTTAACAGATAGCCAAACGCGCCGGTAACCAGGATCGAGGCATACATATCTTTGATATTGAACAGCTGCTGCGCATCGATAATACGGTGGCCCAGCCCGGTCTCAGACCCAATAAACATCTCGGCGACAATAACAATCACCAGCGCCATGGAGACGCCCGTTCGCAGGCCGACAAAAGTCTGCGGCAGACTTTCCAGTAGCAGAATATCTTTGAATATGTGCCAGCGAGAAACGCCCATCACCTGCGCGGCCATGATGCGGGTCTTCTTCGCGTTCATGACGCCGTAGGCGCTGTTAAACAGGATCACCAGCACCGCCGCAAAGGCCGCGATAGCAATCTTGTTGGCATCGGTAATGCCGAAAATCAGCATAAATAGCGGGATCAGCGCTGAGGACGGCGTGGAGCGGAAAAAATCCACCAGGAACTCAACGCTGCGATAGAGACGCTCGCTGCTGCCGAGCATCACGCCCAGCGGCACGCCGATAACGGCGGAGACGACAAATGCCATCAGCGTGCGGTACAGCGTATCGCCTATATCCCGATTCATGCTGCCATCGGCCAGCGCGCTGAACAGGTAGCTTAGCGTCTCTCCGGGTGAAGGCAGCAGAACAGGGTTCAGCCATTTTGCGCTGACGGCCGTTTGCCACAGCAGAAATAACAGCAGCGGTCCAGCCAGCGGCAGCAGCCGATGGCGCCAGGTTCGGATCATTTCGCCTCCCTATGCCTTATAAATCAACGGTGCCACTTGCAGAGGCTTGCTGAAAATTTTCCGCTCGCTGAAGACGTCATAAAACTTCTGGAACCATTGCAGATTATCGCCGGTGAGCTGGTCATACATCACAAAGCCGGGCAGAGGGACTTCCTTAACCAGCGCCGCTTCAATCCCAGTGTAACCGGCAACATACTGACGAGCCTCTTCAGGATGCTGCTGGATAAATTTCACCGCCTCGCCATAAGCATTAATGACCTGACGGGCGCGGGTGCCGTCGGCATTGATAAAGCTGCTGGTAAGCGCGGCGGCACCGCCAAACCACGGCGCGCTGGCCTCGCCCAGCACATATTTGGCAATCACGCCGGTCTCAAGCACTTTACCCAGCCCCTTCATGCGCGCAACCGTACCGGTTGGTTCCAGAGTATAAACACCGTCGATCTGCCCGGCGGCTAATGAGGGCACATGCTGGCCAACAGGCAGCTCAATAATTTTGGGATCGGTGAAGCCATTTTTCTCCAGAATGATCTTCGCCATAGTAACGTTCTGAACGCCTGGGCCACTGGCAATGCGTTTCCCTTTCAAATCGGCAATAGATTTTGCCGTGCTGTTGGTGGGGACCAGGAACTCATCCAGCACCATTTTTTCGTTAGAGGGATTTGAGCAGATAATTTTGAACAGGTCCGGGCTGGTAATGGCGCCCAGACCCAGCGCGCCGGTTGCAGTACCGTTGGCGCATCCGTGAATCCGCCCGGTTATCATCGCCTCCACCACCTGCTGCGGGCTGGCAAATTTTACCGCCCGAACGTTCAGCCCGGCCTGTTTAAAGAAGCCTTTTTCAATACCAACATATAAAGGCAAGCCGCCGACAATTGGCCAGTAGCCAATCAAAATCTCCTCGTCGGCTGCCATTGCTGGCAGACAACCCAACATGCCGCTGAGCGCTACGCCTCCCAGGGTCAGCGCCGAGTATTTCATCACCTGACGACGCTGAGCATCGATCTTCTCTTTATTGCGCATAGCTCGTTTCTCCGCATAGGTGACCGGTATCCGGCCTTGTATACAAGTCTGAGGTAATCAATGCAGGAGTTATGCCAGGTCCGACACCAGCCATAAATCGTGCCCTTGAGCGGGCTCACAGAGAAATGTGGGGCGTTATTGGTGCGCGTAACGCACCATTCTGGGCTGAGCGGGAGGGCAATCTCTACAGCGGGAGTGCAGCGGGTTAATAAACAGGCTACAACGATTTCTGGCGGCGCGTCGTGTCAGGTTGAACGCTCATTATCGTAAGAACGTTTCAGTTTTGTTACTGTAAAAATGCAAAAGCCGCAGGCTCTTTATTTGTTCTGAGCTCTTCTGTCTGCCAACGGTGGCGGCGGAAAAAAATTCTCGTATACACCTATCATTATGACGGGATTGAATAAATTCAGTTTCCTTCTGCTCCTTACGGATTATTATAGGTCTGCGTTATCTGAACGCTGTTAACTGTTTACTAACAGAAGGAACTTGAAAATGTTAAGAAAAACAGCTGCTGAACTTTTCGGCACGTTCTGGTTGGTATTGGGGGGCTGCGGAAGCGCAGTCCTGGCTGCGGCATTTCCACAGCTCGGTATAGGGTTTGCAGGGGTGGCACTCGCATTTGGTCTGACGGTCCTGACCATGGCGTTTGCCGTGGGCCATATTTCAGGCGGTCATTTCAACCCGGCGGTGACGCTTGGTCTGTGGGCCGGTGGCAGGATTTCTTTTAGCGATGTTATCCCTTACATCATTGCTCAGGTCATCGGCGGTATCGCTGCCGGCGGCGTCCTGTATCTGATTGCGAGCGGCAAGGCTGGTTTTGACGTGACGGCCAGTGGCTTCGCCTCTAATGGATTCGGGGAACACTCCCCAGGCGGATTTTCGCTTCAGTCTGCGGTCATCACTGAGCTGGTCCTTACCGCTTTCTTCCTGATCATCATTCATGGCGCGACGGATAAACGTGCGCCAGCCGGTTTCGCCCCGATTGCCATTGGTCTGGCGCTGACGCTTATTCACCTTATCAGCATCCCGGTGACCAATACTTCCGTGAATCCGGCGCGAAGCACTGCCGTGGCGGTATTCCAGGGAACGTGGGCTTTACAGCAGCTCTGGGTATTCTGGGTCGTGCCGCTGGTGGGGGGTGTTGCAGGCGGGCTGATTTATCGCTTCCTTCTGCAAAGTAAGGACTGACAGCCTTTGCTGCCTGTCTCGCTGATTGATGCCCTGCCGCGTGGCGGGGCATTCTTCTTTCTGGGGAAACATCTCCTTGTCAGGCCCGTTTATCCTGCAAAGAAGTTAGTTTTTGAGTTCATCTGCAAAAGGTAACCGCCTGACGGAGGTCATTAAGTCAGGCGTTCTGGTAGAGATCCCAGCGGTTGCCATAGATATCTTCAAAAACAACAACAGTTCCGTATTCTTCTTCGCGCGGCTCCTCGCAGAAATGCACCCCTTTTTCCTTCATCAAAGAGTAATCGCGCCAGAAGTCGTCGGTCTGTAGGAAAAGGAAAACACGACCACCGCACTGGTTGCCGATGAATGATTTCTGACGTTCGTTAGATGCCTGAGCCAGAAGCAGATTGCAGTCACTTCCCGGGGCAGGAGTGACAACTACCCAGCGTTTACCCGGTTGAGGGGTATCCTCCACGAGGTGAAAGCCTAACCTGGTGGTGTAGTAATCGATTGCCCGATCGTAGTCATCGACAACAATAGCGACGTAACCCATGCATCTTTTCTGTGTTCTCACTGCATTCTCCTTACATGGAATATCTACCTGCACCCCGACGAAATTACCTTATCTGCTGTATTAACCCAGTAAAATATTTCCGGCGCACCGGCTCAATGTATCAGACAGGGGCGCTCCCTGACGATATCCTGAAGCGGTTAAAAATCAACCGCTAATGATGGTGTTTCACATGGAAAACGTAAGGAGTGAAAGTGGACAATGCCCTTGCACGGCTATTGACCACTTCTGTTAAGAATTCTGTCCGGGGAATGCGCATCAGTGCCTGAACTCGACAACAATGGGGTTTTGAGAGCAAACCGTACGAAAGCGTACGGCAAGGTATTATAAGGATTATTGGCGTTCGGCCACACGCGCAATAAGAAATTTAACCGAGAATTTATGAGTAATTATCGATTGCGTTTAATATGCTTTTTATCTGCTGAGATTTCTTTATATTTACGCCAGGCTCAACAAACAAAACATCTCCACCAGAAATAAATATTGATGACTCTTGATCGCTAAACATTATTTTATGTGGAGATGATAGCGATTTATTAACCCACTCCATGAATTCTGATGATATTTCATGAGCCCTGTATTGTAATCCCTGATTACTCAGGACATCTAAAAACTGGTTCTTGGTTAAGGTTTTTGTTCCGTTTGAGGGCCATGCATTATTTTTATCAAGTGATTGACTAAATGACTCAAATAAATTTATGAGATCGATTTTAAATCCTGAAAGCTTGTTCAGAAGTATAGTCAGAATATTGAGTTCACTGATGCTGTAAACGTTAAGTGATTTTACGGTGTCAAATATTTTATTAGTCACTGCCGACGCAATGACAGGTGAAATTAAGTTAATTGGATTCCCTTTGTAAAAATTCCTTGCTATGGGAATGGCCGCCGAAACAATACTCAACCCTAAAGATAAAGAATTGGTCCTCTGCTTATGCAATTCCGCATAAAAGGGTATGGATCTTATTGATTGTTGAGCCCAGGACCTGTATCCATCGTCGTATTTCATTTGTCGATTACTTTCAGCATCGCCGTCGAAAGTTACTGAAGAACTTCTTAGTTTTTTTAAATATTGTTGGTCGGCAAGATTTATCTCCTGAATAATATAAAATATGGAGTTGTTATCCAAACAATTTGACTGTTGCTCAGAAAATGTTTTTGAGAATCTGATAAAATCATCGTAACTAAATTTACTCATCATATTTTCCTGATAATTAAGGGCTGATGAAATATCTTGCTTATATTTCTCTGTTTTCCTTTATGTTCCATCCAGATAATGATGAAGCACCTTTGGTTCCCAATTCGGTTTGTTCTATATACTCAATCTGGAATTCAGCTGCCTGAAATGAATATTTCATACCAACAGTAGGTCTGCGAATTATACCAATGTATGTAACATTCGTTATCAGAACCTCCTTCAGTTTGATTTTAATGTATTCCAGAGCGTTCCCACCGGCCTTACAAACTGAAAGTGTTATTTCATTGATATGTTTTCCGCCAGAGCAGTATTTAAGCAGTGCAGGCGTGGCTTTGTCTACAGCCGCTATAACTGTAAGATCATCAAAATTTGCTTTCCCTGCACCACCACCGCCTCCAACAAACATGTTACCTGGCTGAAAAACTCCCCAGTCGAAGGATATAATGTCTATCCATTTTTCGTGGCCAGCTTCCTCGCATTCTCCGTTTACTCCATCAACTTTCAAATAAATATTATTTTCCATATTCTAAATGTCTCTTAATGGTTTTGTAATCCTTAACACATCTGCCGGGTGACTCCTGAAAATATAAAATAATAACTTTCCGTTATATTTAATCTTTCAGGGGGATATTTCACATCTCTTTATTTTCCTTAATGCTCCAGCCGGCACTAACTTCAGCGCCTTTACCACCTTTGTCTGATTGTTCCCAATATTGCTGCTTAACCTGAGCCGCCTGGAAAGTAAAGGTAACACCTAGGGTGTCATTGCCTGCCGTACCTGTAAACCCGACGGAAGTCACAAGCACATCTGTCAGCGTAATACGAGAGTATTCAACCTGACTTCCCCCCGCCTTACAAATTGAAACCTCGACACTATTAACATGCTTTCCACTGGCACAATATTTAAGGATTGCTGGTGTAGATTTATCGACCAAAGCTACAACACTGAGGTCCTTAAAGTTAACCTTACCAGCACCACCGCCGCCGCCTACATCCATGTTTCCTGGTTGAGTGGCTCCCCATGAGAATGAATGTATATCGGTCCAGTTTTTATGATTAGAATCATTTGATTCGCCATTAACGCCATCTACTTTTAAAAACATATCAATAGCCATTTTGCTCTCTCTGTAGGTTAAATATAACGCTTGCGATTAATAAGTAACGTTACTGTATCTGTTTTTCAATGTTTTTAACTGCCCCTGCCGCTTTCCAGGATATTTCCTAAAAAAAGCACTTACTTTATCACCAGTGTCAGTGACGAGCAGATTTGCTTCTGTTATGCAGTTTTGCGGCATGAAGGCGATAAAAACTCACGCTTATCGCTCAGCAAATCAAGGGCGCCGTGATGCGGCAGCGCCATCCTGAATTGACAGATTTCACCCATTCCAACCGCTACCCTGCTAAGCCAGACCCGCTGTGAGCCATGAATAAGCTTTCTTCGCGTCGTCAAAGTGGTCATGGAAGCTGTAATTAAAGCTTAACAATCCCGACAGCTTCTGCTTCGGCTGACGTGTGAACTGCGATGATCAGGTGCTCGATGAATTTGGCTTTGCTGATGGCGATCTCACTCGTGCCATAACCAGGATGCCGGAAGATCTCTAAGTATAAATGGTCCGTTTGGCAGGAATACTTACAGTCCAGCGTGAGCAATGATTGCAACACTTCGACTTCAAAAAGTAACTCTCCGCTAACAATTAGAATGGTTGTATTATTTATTCGAGAAAAAGTATCTATAGTGACTAATATCTCAAAACTTAGATCTATTTCTTGAGATTAATCGTGGTCATTTTTTTATCATCTTCAGTGAGTTAACATGAATTTTAATAAATTATTTCATATAAAACAGTAATAAAGATCTGATTTGCTTCGTTGATTTAGGTGCGTGAGCTGTTATATTCGCGCGGTAACGCACAGGGAAAGTGTGCCTACGCGTGCTTTCCACGCCATTTTCACAAGGAGTAAACGTGAGTAATTCTTATCAGAATGAAATCCCCAAAGCTCGTATAAATCTAAAGCTTGACCTGCACACCGGTGCGGCTGTCAGCAAAACCGAGCTACCTCTTAAGCTGCTGGTGACCGGCGATTTCAGCAACGGCGCGGAAGATCGCCCGCTATCTGAGCGTGAAAAGGTCAACGTGAACAAAAACAACTTCAACAGCGTGCTGGCCGATATCGCACCCGCAGTGGCATTTGCCGTGCCGAACATGTTGGCCCGCGACGGCAGCGAAGAAAGTGTTCAGCTTAACTTCCGCGATATGAAGGACTTCGAGCCTGAGCAGGTCGCCCGTCAAATCCCACAGCTGCGCGCCATGCTGGCGATGCGTAACCTGCTGCGCGACCTCAAATCTAACCTGCTGGATAACGTTACCTTCCGCAAAGAGCTGGAAGTCATCCTGAAAGATCCCGCCCTGAGCGAGGAACTGCGCGGCGAGCTGTCTGCGTTAGCCAGCGATCAAGCCTGATCATCCCCGTAACGGACTACTGAGAGAGAATGCTGATGTCAGTTCAGAATGAAACCCGTGCAGCCGGTGAAACCACCGTGCTGGATCGCCCGGCTACGTGCGGCGTATATGCTTCGCTGTTTGAAAAAATTAACCTCAACCCGGTCAACGTGTTGAGCGATCTGAATGTCTGGCAGGACAGCCAGACGATGTCCGACGCCACCGCCGACGAGCGCGTGACCGCCGCGATGCAGGTGTTCCTGACGCGACTGAAAATCAGCGGCGAGAAAGTTGAGAAGCTGGATAAAAATCTGCTGGATCATCACATCGCTGAACTGGACCGCCAGATCAGCCGCCAGTTGGACGCGGTAATGCACCATGACGAATTCCAGAAAGTGGAATCGACGTGGCGCGGCCTGAAGTCGCTGATCGATAAAACCGACTTCCGTCAGAACGTCAACATTGAGCTGCTTGACCTGTCGAAAGACGATTTGCGTCAGGATTTTGAAGACGCGCCGGAAATTATTCAAAGCGGATTATATCAGCACACCTACACAGCGGAGTACGACAGCCCGGG
>NZ_JRUQ01000027.1 GCF_000773975.1 Erwinia typographi | reverse complement strand
AGCGCCAGCGGCAGGCCCGAAAGCGTAATCAGCGGCAGCGCTATCGCACTCAGGCCGAGAGAAACGCCGACGGCCTGCCCATCTCCCCACGCAAGGTGAAAGCCAGACCACGGCGTCACCCAGACCAGCGTGATAAAGGGAAGGCTGAGCAGCAAAACTGCCGGCATTCCCAGCCAGAAGGCCCGCAATTTACATCGCTCCGCCTTTTGGCTGCCCGTAGCCATTCTTCGCAAACAGCGCCTGTCCTTCACTGCTCTGCATAAACTGGACGAACTGCTTCGCCAGCTCAGGATGCGGCGCATTGTTAAGCACGGCGGCGTAGAAAACCAGCGGCTGGGTGTGCAGCGTTTTCTGCTGGCCTTTCGCATCGGTAATGTCGAAGCTGACCTTGCTGTACCAGTTCGGGTCCATCGCTGGATTACTGAGGTTGATCTCGTCTGGCAGCTTGATATACGGCAGGCCAGCCGAGCGGGTCGCGCTTTCATAGCCGGATGCGGCATCTACCTGTCCGGCTTCGAGGCGGGTCAGCAGTCCCCCTTCAGCAAAGACCTGTTTTGGGTTCTGCGTGTTGCCCAGTACGGCATTTGCCAGGCCCGGCTGCTGGTAGTAGCGCTCCGCCAGCATCATGGTAAAGATAATGTTTTGTCCCTGAGGATCGGTAGCCGGATCGGTACGGCCAAAGCGCAGCGTTGGCGTTTCCAGCACTTTCCACCACGGCTGCGCCCCCGCTTTCCCGCTACGGATAGCGTCAAACGCCTGGGCATATTTGCCCTTTGGATTGTAGGCAATCACCATGCTGGTGCTCGCGACCGGCTCAGCTTTATCCACCAGCCCGGCCTTTTGCAACACTGCAATCGGGCCTGGGGTAATGGAAACAAAGACATCGGCAACCAGCTTTTTAGACGCCAGCAGGTTGGCCATCCCGTAGGCTCCCTGCCCCTGTCCCTGGTAATTAACCTGATGCGACTGAGCAAACGCCGGGCCCAGCGCCTTGTCCATCACCACACCCATCGAACCGGCGTAGGTGACACGAAAGTCTTCTGCGGCATGGGCGGCAAAGACGGTAGAGAGCGTAACGGCAAGGGCGACAAGGCGGGCCGCCGCGCCGGGTTTACAGGAGAAGGACATGGATAATCTCATCGTTATATAGACAGGTACATTACGATAGGCTTTTTGCCAGAGAGATCAATAAACATTGCATCAACGCGGATCTAAACCCGGGCGTTAGCTGGTTGATTTGCGGATGAAATATGCCTTTTTCTCCTCTCCCGTCAAAAGGCGGCGGGCATTTATGCGCAGTGGCTCGCGCACAATTGACTCAGCGCCGCGCCGCCCTTTTTAGCGCTACGCCAGATACTTATTAAACCAGCCCAGGGTTCTTTCCCACGCCAGATCGGCGGCCTTTTTGTCATAGCGTGGCGTGGAGTCATTATGGAAACCGTGGTTCACCTCCGGGTAAATATGCGCCTCGTAGACTTTTTTATCCGCCTTCAGCGCCGCCTCATAAGCGGGCCAGCCCTCGTTGATGCGGGTATCCAGGCCAGCGTAGTGCAGCAGCAGCGGCGCTTTGATGCGGGCGACGTCTTTCGCCGCCGGCTGGCGACCATAGAACGGCACGGCCGCGGCCAGCTCGGGATAAGCCACCGCGGCGGCATTCGCCACGCCGCCGCCGTAGCAGAAACCGATGATCCCCACTTTGCCGGTCGTCCGTGAGTCCTGCATCATAAACTCGACGGCGGCGAAGAAGTCATTCATCAGCTTTGTCGGGTCGATCTGCGATTGCATCTCGCGCCCCTTCTCATCGTTGCCGGGGTAGCCGCCCAGCACGCTCAGCCCATCCGGCGCCAGCGCAATAAAACCGGCCTTCGCCAGCCGACGGGCCACGTCCTCAATATAGGGATTCAGTCCCCGGTTCTCATGGACTACCACCACGGCGGGCAGCTTCCCGGTAGCTTTAGCGGGCTTCACCAGGTATCCCCGCACGGTTTGGTTGCCGTTGGGCGAGGGGTAATGAATGTATTCCGCCAGGATGTCCGGATCGGTGAACGAGACCTGTTCGGCGAGAGCATAGTTCGGGCTCAAGGAAGCCAGCAGCATGGTGGCCGTCAGCCCGCCCACCGCAAATTTACCGGCCAGCGAGAGAAACTCGCGCTTGTTTATTTTGCCGTGTACGTAGTAGTCATAAATTTCAAGCAGCTCGGGGGAAAAGTCTTTCGCAGTCAGACGAGACATAGCAGGGCTCCTTTCACGCATAAGTGGGGAATCACTCATTTACAGTCAAATACATTGCCGCTGCCGTCAAGCCTCTCCCCCCTCTTCTCAGACATAACGGGGGGATGAATACTTTTCTTTACGTTTTATCTTTATTTCACCGCACTTTTTAACAGCGCAGGCCGGGGGAAAATCGGTATGATCGATCGGGTCGTGTTTATTCCGCCACCGAGCCTTATGCCCTATCGCCATGACTGACCAACAGACTGCCTTGCCAACGCCGGTTTTTGACGGCCACAACGATCTCCTGCTGCGTCTGTGGATGCCCGCCGAACAGGACCCTGTTCAGCAGTTTCTGCACGGCTCATTGCCGGGACATCTGGATATGGCGCGCATCGCTCGGGGTGATTTTGCCGGTGGCCTGTTTGCGGTTTTTGTGCCCCCTGCGCAGTTTGTTAAGCAGAGCCGCGCGGAGTATGACGAGGCGTTGCACGATCCGTTAGCCATTACCAGCGCACAAATCGCGCTCCTGCACAGGATTGAGGCGGAGGCCGCAGGCAGGGCAAAAATTTGCCGTACGGCCACAGAGATTAAACGCTGCATTGAGCAGGGCGTGCTGGCGATGGTGCTGCATATTGAAGGCGCTGAGGCGCTGGATGAGGATCTGAGTCAGCTGGATCGCTGGGTCGACGAGGGTCTGCGCAGTATCGGACCGCTGTGGAATCTGCCTAACCGCTTTGGCGTGGGCGTGACGGGCAGCTTTCCCGGTTCGCCGGATACCGGAGACGGCCTGACGCCGCTCGGCCTGGACTTACTGCGCGTCTGCAACCAAAGAAGACTGCTGATTGACCTGTCGCACATGAACGAAAAAGCCTTCTGGCAAACGGCTAACCATAGCAGCGCGCCGCTGGTCGCCACCCATTCGAACGCGCACACCCTCTGCCCGCAGCCGCGTAACCTGACCACCAGTCAGCTCAGGGCGATAGCCGAAAGCGACGGTTTTGTTGGCGTTAATTTTGGCAATGCTTTTCTGCGAGCCGACGGCAAGCGCGACGCCGATACTCCCCTTGACGATATCCTGCGCCATCTTGAAGTCTTGATGGAGACGCTCGGGGAGGATCGCGTGGGGCTGGGTTCAGACTTTGACGGCATCAGCGTGCCGGAAGCATTAACCGACGTGGCCGGACTGCCGCGTCTGATTGCCGCCATGCGCGCGGCTGGCTATTCGCAACATTTGATCGAAAAAATTAGCTGGCGCAACTGGTTGGCCGTTTTGCAGAAAACATGGGGAGAATGAACCACATGGAACATTATGCTGGTTTATTGCTCATTATCCCTGCTGCTTACAGGGTTGATATCGCAAATACTAAAGCGCAACATTTGTGCGCCAAATCTTCGATATTTGACAACAAGCGTTTTACCTGCCGAACTTATTATCGCAGAACCTTTTAATTTTCCGTTAACACCGAGAGGATGCCATTATGTGGACTAAACCTAAATTTGTTGATTTACGCTTAGGTCTGGAAGTGACGCTGTACATCTCCAACCGTTAATCTCTTATGCCCGCGGCTGCCGTGGGCATCTTCTCTTTTCCTTTCCTGGTCTAACCATGCAGATTAACGTTCTCGGTTCTTCGGCGGGTGGCGGCTTCCCTCAGTGGAACTGTAACTGCAGAAACTGTCAGGGCGTGCGTAACGGCACCCTGAAAACGTCGGCCCGTACGCAATCCTCGATTGCATTAAGCGATGACGGCATCAACTTTGTGCTGTGCAACGCCTCACCGGATATCGCTCATCAGCTGGCCGCCACGCCTGCGCTGCTGAAAAAAGATGTCCTGCGCGGCACGGCCATCGGCTCGATCATCCTGACCGACAGCCAGATCGATCATACTGCCGGGCTGCTTAGCCTGCGCGAAGGCTGTCCGCATCAGGTCTGGTGTACGCCAGAGGTCCATGACGATCTCACCACCGGTTTTCCGGTCTTCACCATGCTGACCCACTGGAACGGCGGGCTGGTCCACCACGACATTACGCCTGGCGAGGCTTTCTCCGTCGCCGTCTGTCCCGCGCTGAAATTTACCGCAATTCCCCTGCTGAGCAACGCGCCGCCCTACTCTGCCTGGCGGGATAAGCCGCTGCCCGGCCACAATATCGCGCTGTTTATCGAAGATACCCGCAGCGGTAAGACGCTGATGTATGCGCCCGGCCTGGGCGAACCGGACGGCGAGCTATTGGGTTGGCTGCACAAAGCCGACTGCCTGCTGATCGACGGCACGCTGTGGCAGGATAATGAGCTGGCGAAGACTGGCGTCGGCAGCAACACCGGCAAAGACATGGGTCACCTGGCGCTGGCCGAGGAGCAGGGGCTGATTGCGCTGCTGGCCTCGCTGCCCGCCGAGCGTAAAATCCTTATTCATATCAATAACACCAACCCGATCCTCGACGAAGCGTCGGCTGAACGTCAGATCCTGACGCAGCTGGGCATTGAAGTCAGCTGGGACGGCATGGTGATTGACCTTTAACGAGATGAAAACGATGTCAGAGTTCTCTCCATCAGCACCGATGACGCCAGAAGCGTTTGAGCAGGCCCTGCGCGCCAAAGGCGATTTTTACCATATTCACCACCCCTACCATATTGCGATGCACAACGGCCAGTCTACGCGCGAGCAGATTCAGGGCTGGGTAGCCAACCGCTTTTACTACCAGACGAGCATCCCGCTGAAAGACGCGGCGATCATGGCCAACTGCCCGGATCCACAAACCCGCCGCAAATGGGTTCAGCGTATTCTGGATCACGATGGTCATGAAGGCAGCGAAGGCGGCATTGAAGCCTGGCTGCGGCTGGGCGAAGCCGTGGGGCTGGATCGTGATGTGCTGCTGTCTGAACGCATGGTGCTGCCCGGCGTGCGCTTTGCCGTGGATGCCTACGTCAGCTTTGCCCGCCGCGCCGTCTGGCAGGAAGCGGCCTGTAGCTCGCTGACCGAGCTGTTTGCGCCGCAAATTCACCAGTCGCGTCTCGACAGCTGGCCGCAGCACTACCAGTGGATTGAGGCCGAAGGCTACGGCTATTTCCGTGGCCGCCTGAGCCAGGCCAACCGCGACGTTGAGCACGGTTTACAGCTGGCGCTGGAGTATTGCACCACCGTTGAGAAGCAGCAGCGGATGCTGGAGATCCTCCAGTTCAAGCTGGATATCCTCTGGAGTATGCTGGACGCCATGACCATGGCCTACCAGCTGCACCGTCCGCCTTACCATACCGTGACCGATAAAATGGCCTGGCACAGCACGAGATTACCCTAATGGAAATTCACGATCAGCAGATCCCTGCCTTTCGTCGCGGCTACCGGTTGCAGTGGGAGCAGGCGCAGGATTGCCACGTTATCCTCTACCCGGAAGGGATGGCTAAACTCAATGAGAGCGCCACCGCCATTCTACAACTGGTGGACGGCGTGCGCCCCGTCGCCGCTCTGATTGCCGAGCTGGACGCGCGGTTTCCTGACGCCGGCGGCGTGGGCGACGACGTGAAAGAGTTCTTCGGCCAGGCCTTTGAGCAAAAGTGGATAGTCTTCCGTGAACCAGCTTAAACCTCAGGTCAATCCGCCGCTCTGGCTCCTGGCGGAACTGACCTACCGCTGCCCGTTGCAGTGTCCCTACTGCTCTAACCCGCTGGATTTTGCCCAGCAGGAAAAAGAGCTCACCACTGAGCAATGGATTGAAGTATTTAAACAGGCGCGCCAGATGGGGGCGGTCCAGCTGGGCTTTTCCGGCGGGGAGCCGCTGGTGCGTAAGGATCTGCCGGAGCTGATCCGCGCGGCGAGGGATCTGGGGTTCTACACCAACCTGATCACCTCCGGCATTGGCCTGACCGAGAAAAAGATCGACGCCTTTGCCGAGGCCGGACTGGATCATATCCAGATCAGCTTCCAGGCGAGCGACGAGACGCTGAACGCCGCGCTGGCCGGATCGCAAAAAGCCTTCCAGACCAAGCTGGCGATGGCGAAGGCGGTGAAAGCTCATGGCTATCCGATGGTGCTGAACTTTGTGCTGCACCGTCACAATATCGATCGGATCGATCGGATCATTGAGCTGTGTATTGAGCTGGAAGCGGACGACGTGGAGCTGGCAACCTGTCAGTTCTACGGCTGGGCGCAGCTCAACCGCGAAGGCCTGCTGCCAACCCGCGAGCAGATCGCCCGCGCGGAGGACGTTGTGCATCAGTATCGCCAGAAGATGAGCGCCTCTGGCAACCTTGCCAACCTGCTGTTTGTCACCCCAGACTATTACGAAGAGCGCCCCAAAGGCTGCATGGGCGGCTGGGGAGCCATCTTCCTCAGCGTCACGCCGGAGGGCACCGCCCTGCCGTGCCACAGCGCCCGCCAGTTGCCAGTACAGTTTCCCTCGGTGCTGGAAAACACCTTGCAGGAGATCTGGTTTGAGTCGTTCGGCTTTAATAAATACCGTGGCTTTGACTGGATGCCGGAGCCGTGCCGCTCCTGCTCAGAGAAAGAGAAGGATTTCGGCGGCTGCCGCTGCCAGGCCTTTATGCTGACCGGCAATGCCGATAATACCGATCCGGTGTGCTCTAAATCGCCGCATCACGGCAAAATCCTGCAGGCGCGCGAGCAGGCCAACTGTACTAACATCCAGATTAATCAGCTACAGTTCCGCAACCGCGCGAATTCTCAGCTGATTTTCAAAACCGGGGTCTGAGCGTGCAGGCAGCAACCGGCCTTCAGCAACTGACCCTGGCGAACGGCCTGCGGGTCAATCTGATCCACGATCCTGAGGCTGAACGCGCCGCCGCGCTGCTGCAACTCTCCGCCGGAAGCCACGATGAACCGGCGCAATGGCCCGGCCTGGCGCACCTGCTGGAGCACGAGCTGTTTGCCGGCAGCCAAGGCTATCAGGGCGATCGGCGACTGATGGCCTGGGGACCCGCCAACGGCGCCAGGCTCAATGCGACCACCCAGGCGCATCACACCGCGTGGTTCTTTGACAGCGCGCCCGACCAGTTTGAGCAGGGCCTGCTGAGGCTGGTGGATATGCTTGCGAGGCCGCTGCTTACGGCGGAGTCCGTGGCTCAGGAAACGGCGGTCATCGACGCCGAGTTTCAGATGCTGACCCGCCATGCGGATACGCTGTGCGAAGCCGCGCTAAGCCAGGCCTTTTCCTCGCCGCATCGGCTGCACGATTTTCACGTTGGTAATCTGGCCGCCTTTGGCGAGGATCATGCCGCGCTGCAACAGGCGCTGCGCGACTGGCACCGCGTTTTTTTCCGCGCCGGACATCTGGAAATGTGGCTCCAGGGACCGCAGCCGATGGAACGACTCGCCGAGCTGGCGGAGCAGATCGGAATGGTATTCAGCCCGCTGGCGGCGGAAGCCAAACACGCAGAGCGCCCTCTGATCCTTAACGGATGTCGTTATTATGGCCTGCACAATACGTCGGCAGAGCGCCTGCTGTTAAGCTTTCTGGTAACTGGCGGGCAGTCGCAAAGGTTATCGGTGCTGAGAGAGCTGCTGACGGACAGGGCCGCCCACAGCCTGCTGGCAACGCTGCGTGAACAGGGACTTTGCGACGCTATACAGCTGCTGGAGCCTTATCGCAGTCCGCAGCAATCGCTGATTAGCGTCCAGTTTACGCTGTGCGAGGGCGCCAGTCCGGCAGCCGTGGAATCAGTCTTCGCCTGCTGGCTGAGTCAGTTAGCTGGCCTCAGCGCCAGCGAACTGGCGCACTATGCGGACCTGGCCAGACGCCAGTTCGCTCATCTTTCCGGCCTCGATCAGCTGCGCGCCCGCGCCTTTGGATTTCCGCCACCGGATGAAGAGTCCGTTAAGCTTAGCGAAGGCTGGCGAGCGCTGTCAGCACAGCTCAGGCCAGAGGAAATGACGCGGCTGTGGGTGGCGCCTTCTATCACGGCCAGCCATCAGCGGATTCAGGGATTTAGCCTGCAAACCGGCGAGGTCACCTGGCCTGCCAGCCTCCGCTATGACGGGCCTGAGATGACGTTTTACGCCGCCGCCAGGCCGCTGCCGCGCCCTTCTCTGCCGCAAGACGCCGCGCCGCTCAGCGCCGTTCCGGCTTTGGGGGCTCCCCTGCTGCTGATCTCGCCTCCCGCCGGTCAGCCGCTCTCCCGCCAGTCCGCCGCGCTGATGGAGGCTGCGCTACAGCCGGTTATCGGGCTTTGCCAGCATCACGGCGGCGAGCTGAGCTTTAGCCAGCAGCAGGGGATCTGGCTGCTTCAGCTCAGCGGTACGCCGGAGCTGATGGCAAGCACGCTTTCGTCCGCGATTGACGCGCTGATCGCGCCGCCAGCGGCGGTTATCGCCCGGGGCGAGCGGCTGTATCGTCAGTTTACCCAGTCACAGCGTGCGGAGATTGCCGTACGCGCGCTGCTGTCGCACCTTCCCGACCTGCTGACTGAGGAGACGCCACACGCGCCGCAGCGCTGGCAGGCAACGCTGTACGGCGGCGATGCTGACCTGCACCAGCCTCTTTCACGGCTGCTTTCCCGCTGGCCTGGCAAATGCGTTCTGCCGCCGCAGGTCCCGGCTCATCCTCTCCCGGATCGCCACGAATACGCCTTTCCGACGGCCGGTCAGGATGCGGCCGCGCTACTTTTTTGCCCGCTGGCAGAAAACAGCGCAGAATGCTTCGCGGCCTGGCAACTGCTGGCAGCCTTGTTTGAGCCACGCTTCTTTCAAAAACTCCGGGTAGAGCTGAACATTGGCTACGCGGTGAGCTGCCGTTTTCATTATGCTGCTGGCGTGGCCGGCATCCTGTTTGCGCTCCAGTCCCCTGAACTGACCAGCGGCCAGCTTTGTCGACATATCGCCGATTTTATTGCTGATATGTCCGGGGTTATCGCCAAAACAGACGATGAAACCCTTAGCGAAAGAGCCGCCACGCTGAGCCACGCCCTGCCGCTGATAGTGCCCAAAACCCACGTAAACTGCCTGCAACACTGGCAGCAGAGGCAGCTGACTCTGCCGATCTCAGGCGTCGATATCTACGCCGCACTCTCTGTCGAAAAACTCCAGCGCTATTACCGTCTTTTCATCGCGGAGAAACAGCGCTGGTGGCGCCTGACTAACGCTAAATGAGGCCGGGCAAACCGTCAGCGACTGCTTAAAGTTAAGCCACTTTGTACCGATAACCTTTTTACCAGGCTATCCCCCCTTACAGAGTGCGCACTATGCTTAAAAATATTAAAGTCGTCACCAGCATTGTGATAATGCTGATTGTTTTTAGTGGGCTCCTGCTGATTTGCAGCGGCCTCTCCTTTAGAGCCATCAACCAGGACAAAAACAACTTTATCCGTTCCAGTATGCTGACCCGTCAACAGGGCCAGATGAGCGATGCCCGGCAGACGCTGCTCAAAACGCGGATCACCATCAACCGCGTGGCTATCCGTATATTGAAAAAGCAGACCGATGAAGCCTCTCAGGCGGCGATGGCCAAACTACTGGCTTCCGCTTCCGCCTCGCTTGCTGACGCGGCACAGCATTATGCCCTCTATAAAAAGGCTCCCGCCATTGTCGGACAAAGTCCGGAACTGGCTGCCACCCTCGCCAGCAATTACCAGCAGATGTTTGATACGATGAAAATGTCGATTCAGTACCTGGCAGCGAACAACTACGAAGCCTACGGTAACCTGGACGCACAGAAAGCGCAGGACGATCTGGAGGTCAGCTTTAATCAATGGCGCAAGCAGAACGTCGGGCTACAGGCGATCGGCATGAGTGAAAACCAGCAGGGCTATACGCATATGGTCTGGACCCTGGGCGGCGTGGTGATAGTGCTGCTGCTGCTGGTTACCACGATCTGGGTGGTGATTAAGGGCGTGCTGCTGGTCCCGCTGAAGCAGGTAATGGCCCACATTGAAAGCATCGCGGCGGGCGATCTCTCCGCCACGCTGGCGGTGGAAGGCCGCAGTGAAATAGCGATGCTCGCCAGCAACCTTAATGCGATGCAGCAGGCTTTGATTGTCACCGTCAGCCACGTCCGTGACAGCTCAAATGCCATCTATACCGGCGCCAGTGAAATCTCCACGGGTAACAACGACCTCTCATCACGCACCGAACAGCAGGCCGCCTCGCTGGAAGAAACCGCCGCCAGTATGGAGCAGCTCACCGCCACGGTGAAACAGAATGCCGAAAACGCCCGCCAGGCTTCACAGCTGGCGAAAAGCGCCTCTGAGACCGCCGGGAAAGGCGGAAAAGTAGTGGATGGCGTGGTGAAAACCATGAGTGAGATTGCCGGAAGTTCCCAGAAAATAGCCGATATTACCAGCGTGATCGACGGTATTGCTTTCCAGACAAATATCCTGGCGCTGAACGCGGCGGTTGAGGCCGCCCGCGCAGGCGAACAGGGGCGCGGCTTTGCCGTGGTCGCGGGCGAAGTACGCAATCTTGCTCAGCGCAGCGCCCAGGCGGCGAAAGAGATTAAAACGCTGATTGAGGACTCCGTCAGCCGGGTGGATGCCGGATCGATCCAGGTCGCCACCGCCGGAGAAACGATGCACGATATCGTCAATGCGGTGGTACGGGTCACCGATATTATGGGCGAGATTGCCTCAGCCTCCGACGAGCAGAGCCGCGGTATCGATCAGATTGGTCTGGCGGTCACCGAAATGGATCGCGTGACCCAGCAGAACGCCTCGCTGGTGCAGGAGTCTGCGGCGGCTTCGGCCTCGCTGGAAGACCAGGCCAGCCGACTCGCTCAGGCGGTTGCGGTGTTTAAAATTGGTCAGCCAGCTCTGGCTCCGGCGATCGATAAACCGGTGAAAGCGGCACCAGCCGCGCTGCCGCGTAAGGCCATCGCGGTCGGCGCTGACCAGGGCAATTGGGAAACGTTTTAATCCTCTCCGGCGGCCTCATCCCTGCGCGGGGCGAGGTCGCTTATTGCCAGGATGCCGGGTGCCGCCAATCATCGGCAGCACCTCGCGCATCAGCGCCAGAAATTGACGCAGCTTGGCCGGATAAAATCGCGCCCAGGGATAAACCAGATACACCGGCAAAGGCTCCGCGTGCCAGGCCGGACAGAGATGCCTCAGACGCCCTGTTTCAATGTCCTCTTTTACCGCCCAGGACGAGGCGATCCCCGCTCCCATTCCTGCCAGCACCGAATTACGTAGCGCATACAGGCTGTCGGTCAGCAGCCGGGGACGAATGTCGATACGCTGCGTCTCGCCACGATCGTTGTTCAGCACCACCTGCTGACGATAGAAGGTACTTAAGGCTACCCAGGGCAACCCGGCCAGTGAAGCAGGCCGATCCGACCCGGTCTGGTTCACCAGGATCTCAGGTGAGGCCACCACAATACGCGGCACTTCCGCCACCAGCTGAGCGACAACCGAGGGATCGGTCAGCGCGCCCACATGAACCGCGCAGTCGACCCCTTCCGCGATAAAGTCTGGCCGCCGATCGCTAAGCATCCACTCCACGGTCATTTTTGGGTAGCGGCGAAGATAGTCCTGAAGCGGCAAAATCATCTGCTCCTGGCCGAAAGCGTGCGGCACCAGCACCCGCAGAACGCCTTTCGGCTCCTCGGCCGCGCCGCGCAAATCGTCCTCTGTCGCCTGCCAGCGTTCGACCAGCGCTTTAGCATGGGCCAGACAGCGTTCGCCCTCATCGGTCAGCTTCATCACATGCGTGGTGCGCTGAAGCAGTTTCACCCCCAGCAGACGCTCGAGGGATTGCAGCCTCCGGCTGGCGGTGGGCTGAGTGGTATTGAGGCGGATAGCGGCCGCAGACAGGCTGCCTGCTTCGACAATTCGCACAAAGGTTTGCATTAACTCTATACGGTCAATGCCTGACACCAGGCTCTCTTTCATACGCAAAGCGTATAACAGTTTTACCTGTGGGACGACTACCCTTCGCCGGGAAAACGGGTGAAACTGTGATCATCGTCGCACAACAGAGTAATCACCATGCCGACTATTGCTTCACATGAACCAGGCATCAGCGGCCGTACGGTACTGATGCTCGCCACCGGCGCCGGATTTGCCGTGGCGTCAATTTACTATAGCCAGCCGATGCTGGGGATTTTCGTTAACGAACTGCACGCAGGCGTCAGCACCGTTGGCCTGGTGCCGACGCTGACCCAGATTGGCTATGCGCTGGGGATTTTGCTGCTGGCGCCGCTGGGCGATCGCCACGATCGTCGCCAGGTCATGGTGGTTAAAGGGCTGCTGCTGACGCTGGCGCTGCTGCTCAGCGCCTTCAGCGGCGGCATCGCTATGCTGCTGGTCGCCAGCCTGGCGGTAGGGATCGCCGCGACGATGGCGCAGGATATCGTTCCTGCCGCCGCAACGCTCTCTCCTGCCGCGAAGCGAGGGAAAACGGTCGGCACGGTAATGACCGGCCTGCTGCTGGGGATACTGCTCTCAAGGGTGCTGAGCGGGTTTGTGGCGGAATATTTTGGCTGGCGGAGTATGTTTGGCGCCGCCGCGCTGATGGTGGTGGCGATTACCCTGGTGCTGTGGCGCAGCCTGCCTGCGATCCCTGCCGCCACCAGTATGAGCTACCCGGCGCTGCTCTCCTCAATGCGCCATCTGTGGACCGGTTATAACGCCCTGCGCAGAGCCACGCTGGCGCAGGCTCTGCTCTCCGTTGGCTTCAGCGCCTTCTGGTCGACGCTCGCCGTCATGCTGCATGATACCTATCAGCTGGGCAGCGCCACTGCCGGGATGTTTGGACTGGCAGGCGCGGCCGGTGCGTTAGCCGCCCCGCTGGCAGGCTCGCTCGCCGATCGCCGCGGTCCGGGACTGGTGACAAGAATTGGCACCACGCTGGCGACCCTCTCCTTTGCCCTGATGTTTTTGCTGCCGCTGCTGTCCGCGCCTTACCAGCTGACGCTGATTGTGCTCTCGGCGATAGGCTTTGACTTCGGCGTGCAGGCCACGCTGGTCTCACACCAGGCCATCATCTTCAGCCTGGAACCGGCGGCACGCAGCCGCCTGAATGCGCTGATGTTTACCGGCGTGTTTATCGGCATGGCTACTGGCTCAGCGCTGGGCAGCGTGATTCTGGAATATGCAGGCTGGCAGGGCGTAGTGGTTCTGCTGACCCTGAGCGGCTTTAGCAGCATGGTGGTCCGTATGACGGGGCGTAGGAAAACGGCGGCAGGTTGCCGGTCGCCGGTGAAATAGAGAGGAATGGGCCGGAAAGCGAGACGGCTTTCCGGCTTTTGCTTCAGCGTAGTCGCGAGATTAAAATCCGTAGCGGATCGCATCCTTACTTTGCTGCATCAGGCCATCAATCTTGACCGAATACAGCTCAACGCCTGCGCCATCGCCAGCCTGTGAGCACTGACGCCGTTTGGCGTTGTAAGCCTTCATTAGCTGCGCCTGGGCGAAACCGGGCTTGCCGTAGCACTCCACGCTTTTTTCCCAGCAGAGGATCGCACTGTCGGTCTGCTGCTGTTCCTGATACTTTTTTCCCAGCTCGTTCAGGGCGCTGGCACACTCTTTGGCCGGAAGCCCCTGCTGGAGAATCTCTGTAATTTCCCGATCCATAACGTCTCCTTAATGGAAGAAGTTGAGAACGTGCCCGAATATCAGCCCGACGCTGATCACATCCGAGTCACTGAAGGTCACGTTGGACATGCCGTACTGTCCCAGCAGCGGCAGCAGCAGCGCCGGAAGCAGGGTGATAAACAGTCCGTGGAACACGCCGCCGATAATCGCCCCGCGACGGCCGCCGACCGCATTGGCAAAAATACCCGCCGTACCGCCAGCAAAGAAGTTAGTCAGCATACCTGGCAGGATCATCGCCAGCCCGACCCACGGGAACAGGAACATGCCGATCACCGAACCAATCGTGGTAGAGATAAAGCCAATAATTACCGCGTTGGGGGCATAGGGGAACAGCACCGGGCAGTCCAGCGCCGGGACGGCGTTAGGCACGATGCGCAGCGCAATACCACGGAAAGCCGGAACAATTTCCGCCAGCAGCAGACGCACGCCGGACAGCAGGACGTACACCCCAACCACAAACTGGATCGCCTGGAGGAATGAGTAAACCAGATAGTTGACGCCGTTAGAGGAAGCGGCCACCACTTCCGGGCCTGCGGCAATCGCCGGGATCAGGTAGATCGGGATCATCACTACCATCATCGACAGATAGGTATCCTGCAGGAAGGAGAGCGCCTGCGGCAGCTCCAGATCCTCGGTACTTTTGCTGGCATCCCCGGTCACCTTCGCCACGCCAGCCTGCACGATATAGCCGACGGTACAGAAATGTCCCAGCGCGATATCATCGCCACCGGTGATTTTCCGCACGATGGGCTGGGCCAGCGCGGGCATAAAGACCGCCATCAGTCCGGCAATCACCCCGCCGAGCACGATCAGCTCAACTCCGCGCAGCCCACCCATATAGCCGATAACCGAACAGACGGTTGCCATCCACAGCGAGGCCTGTCCGGTCAGGAAGATATATTTAAAACGAGTGAAGCGGGCGATAGCGATGTTGACAATAAAGGCGATCACCATAATTAACGCCGTTTCACGTCCCAGCGTTTGCTGCGCGATCCCGGCGATGGAGCCTACGTCGGTGACCACGCCACGCATATTGAATCCTTTCTGGAATATTTCGCCCAGGAAGGTCAGCGTAGCCACAATAATGTTGGCGCCAGCCAGCAGGACTAAAAAGCCCAGCAGCGTTTTCAGCGTACCGGTGATCACCTGACCGGGGCTTTTCTTCAATGAAATCAGGCCGATCATCGCTATCAACGAGATCAATATTGATGCCTGCCCAAGCACATCGTGTACGATAAAGGTAAGGAAAGACATAGAGAATCCCCTGTTTTCTTCCACAGTAAACGGATAATTAATAAAAATTAATTCAGATAGCCTTTTTCTTTTAGGATCGGTTCCAGCTTGGTTTTAATTTCATTTTTATCGACCAGCCGTTTGAGATAAATAATGGTCGAATTAATGGTGTAGTGCTGGAACTGCGAGCGGAAATTCTCGCCGGTCATAATAATATCGGCCCGCGATGACGTCGCGCTGGAGATATCACAGTGGGACAGATCAGCATCAACGCCCAGGTCTTTCAGCGCCGCCTCAATGCTCATTTCACAGGCGAAGCTGCTGCCCAGCCCGGCCCCGCAAACTGCAAGAATAGATAACTTTTTCATCAGGTATTCCTTAGTTGATCATCTGTAGGTTTCTTGCCGCTACCACTAAATGCGGATCTAATTGCCGTTTTTCTTTTGCGATCTCCCGCAGCGGCACGCCGATCGCGTTGCCGCGATCCATGCCGATCGCCAGCCCCAACGTCCCCTCGCGGATCGCCTGCAAAGCACGCTGGCCTAACGCCACGGCAGCCAGCCGATCTTCCGCAACCGGGATCGCCGCACGCTGGCAATACCCCGGCAGCGTATGCCGCACCGGCACGTCCAGCGCGGCGGCAAGCTGTTGGCCCAGCGCCAGCGAACCGCCCTGGCTGCCCACCACGGCCTTATCGGCAGCGCTGCCTTCCGCACAGACGACAATCCCGTAGCCGAAAGGCCCCGCCATGCACGCCCGCAATCGGGCTTGCAGCCACAGCCCGTCAACCGGCTGCTCCGGCAGAATCACCGCGTGTGCCGCGCCAGCCAGCGCGCCGCTCAGCGCGATATGCCCACTTTCCGCGCCAAACGCCTCCAGCACATAGATGCGTCCGGGCATGTTATGGGCCGTGCCGTGCAGCTGATCCAGCGCCTGCGTCACTACGGACACCGCGCTGCCAAAGCCCAGCGTGTAATCCGTGTAGCGGATATCGTTGTCAATGGTCATCGGTATCAGCAGCGTTGGCAGCCCCTCTTCATTCAGCAAATTAGCCGCCTGGAGCGAGCCGCCGCCGCCAAACACCACCAGCAAATCTATCCCCAGGCTATGCAGCCGCTGACGAATCTGCTGTCGACCCTCGATCTGCCAGGGCAGTTGACTGCGGGCGCTACGCAGCACATTACGGTTGCTGGCAACGCCCTCCCTCACCTGCTCCGGCCTCAGAATAAAAGCATCCTGTTGCACAATGCCGTCATAGCCGCCATGAAATGCCACTACCGCAAAATTATTCTGCTGGATAAGCGGTAAAATGGCCGAATTAATACCTGCCGCATCGCCACCGCTGGCAATGATAGCGATTCTTTTCATGATGACTCACGTTCAGAACTGGCTGAGAATAGCCAATACGTCCTGTTTTGTTCGGGCAGATCTTAATTTACCGACCGTCTCTTCTTCACAAAAAAGCTGTGAAAGGCTGGCAATCATCTCAATATGAGAATGGCTGTCAACCGCGGCCAGAGCGAATACAACATAAACCGGGTCATTATCAGGGCTGTCAAAACTCACTCCCTCAGAAATAATCAACAGAGACAGTGCCGTTTTAATTACGCCCTCTTCTGGTCTGGCATGAGGCATAGCAATGCCCTCTCCCAAAACATAATAAGGCCCTATTTCCCGGTGCATATCATAGATAGCTTGCAGGTAGCGAGGCTCCACGGCACCGGCCTCAACCATCGGCTGTACCGCAATGGCCACGGCCTGCTGCCACCCCTCAACATGCGTTACCATATTAAGGTTAGTTTCATTAATCCAGTCAGTCAGCATAGTCGTCCTTATATTAAAATCAGGAATTTATTTAATATACTTACCGGACATCATTAAAAACGTGATCTACTTACCTATTTGAAACTTAAATAAAATATTTTCGATATCGAAAGGGGAATTAAATTACAACAACCGTAGCCTTTCGCTGGTTATAATAACAAACCAGTAAAAGCAATATAAATAAACAGCCTTGTTCAGAATATTTCCCACTCACACCTTCAGTGGGTAAATCATTATTTATAATTAACTGTTGATAATACCTCATGAGTCCAGTTGAGCAGATTTCCGCTATCCACCGTTTTAGTCTGATCGGCGATATAAACGGGGCCCAGTCGCATGGGTTCCGCACGTTCAGCCAGCGCAATCAGTTCCGGTATATATTCCGCTCCCGGATGACCCGGTAAGCGACTCGCCAGCCTGGACTCATACCGCTGAGCGGCCAGTTCGCCCGGCAGTTGGCACCAGATTTCCGCCACGGCGGTCACCTGCGCCTGATGCAGAAAACCAACCAGGCTCTCTTTTGGCTGAAAGCCAAACCAGGCATCAACAATAAAGGTACAACCCTGTGGGGCGGCGGCAATCACAGACCAGATGGCCTGATAGCTGGCAATGCCCAGCCGACGGTTCAACGCGCGATCCACATTCTCAAGCTGACGCATAAAGGGCTCTTTGATCCCGTCAACGGACAGCACGGGCCAGCCGGTCGCGGTTGCCAACTCTCTGGCAATGCTGCTTTTTCCTGAGGCGGGGATGCCGTTCACCATCACCACGCGCTTGCCGTTATGCAAGGCGTTGCTGGCTGCCATTTGCCCTTCAGACATTCACCTGCTCCTCGCGGGTTGCCGGTTGTTGGGATGCAACGAAATATTTTCCGATCACGGCCTGGATCTCTTTCAGCCTTGGCACGGCTAAAGTTTCCAGCTTTTCACGCGTCACGCTGCGGTCCAGTGAGATGCAGTCTTTCCATAATGCCCTGCCGGCAATCACGCCGGAAGCCCCGTTGCTCATTGCATCCGCTACCTGTCCCAGGAATGTGGAGTGATCGACGCCCGCTGACAGCACGGCCCACGGAACATCACCGGCCAGCGCCGTAATAGCGGCACAGTCTTTTGCCGACCCAGGATACGGAATTTTCAGCACTTTCGCACCGCATTCCAGCGCCAGTTTGGTGCCGTCATAAATCAGCGCAGGCACTTTACTTTTATACTCAGCGTCGCTTTCACCTTCCAGCGGATAGGTCAGAAACTCGACCACCAGCAGCAGATCCTCGCGGGCAAAGTCTTCCACGCAGTGGCGGAGAATTGCCAGGTTGTGCTCGTTAGCCTCCGGGCGATCGGCGCGCAGGTACACCATGATTTTCCCGCCGTTGCCGCCCAGTTCCCGAACTCGACGAGCGGTGATGCCTTCCACCAGGCGAGAGTTGCGATACCCTTCTTTTGTGGTGTCCCAGCCGGAAGCATCCAGCCCGATGAGCAGCGCAGTATCTCTGGCAATGACGCCGTCGTCTACCAGCTCTGGCACCGCGCAAACCGGATCGACCAGCACGCAGGAGGCCTGGCTGGCAAGATATTGCGTGATATCGGCCTTAATGCCGCCCAGCTGCTTTTCAGAAATCGCTTTCTGCTGCTCAGGGTCGGAGGTGAGTAAACTGCGCATCGCGCCGCGCTGGTCGCAGGCGATAACTAACATCGCGCCGTTGCTGCCGCAAATTTGCTGATAACCACGCAGTTCTGAAGTGGACATGTGTGACATTTGACTCTCCCAGGTTCTGTTTTCAGGTTTTAAAACACGGTTACTGCCTCTACTTTCTTGCTGCTGTTCCGTTTTCCCGGCTGCGCGGACAAGGCCTCAAGATGGCGTCCTGTCAGGGTTTCGCCGGGTTTACGCATTGCAATTTAACGGGTGTTGCGCAATAATTCCCCAATCGATGAACTGAGTGTAATACATTGCAGAAAGGAATTTCAAGCTGAAAGAACCTCTTTTACAAGACGCCGCCACCACGCGGGCGATGATGCACATGGTGGCAAAGCTGCACTATCAGTCAGATATGGCGCAGGTCGACATTGCCAAAAAGCTGGGGGTGTCCACCGCCACCATCTCGCGTCTGCTGAATAAGGCCAGAGCGGCCGGGATCGTGCGCATTGAGGTGGTCGAGCTCACCTCGCCAGAAGAGATCACCGCCGATCTTATCCAGCGCCTGGGGTTGAAAAACGCTGCGGTTGTCGAGCCGCCGCCCACCAATGTGCTGGGGTCGTTGACCACGCCGCTGGCAGGATTGTTGCAGCAGGCGGGCCTGACGGCGGGTTCGGTGGTGGGAATAGGCTGGGGACGAGCGGTGCGTGAAGTCACGATGGCGGGTCTGCCGCGCGTGCCGGGCGTGCTGACCGTCGCGCTGAACGGCGGTATGCAGCAGGCGGCAGCGCATTTCCAGATCAACGAGTTTGTGCGCCAGGCCGCTGAGCTGATGGGCGGGACGCCGCATTTTCTCCATGCGCCCTATATCTCATCGCCGATGCTGCGTGACGCCTTCCTGTGCGATCCGGGCGTGCAGCAAATTATTTCACTGTGGGACAATCTCGACGTGGCGATTGTCGGCGTCGGTCTGACTCACACTCCAGCTCCGGCGGAAACCACCACCGCCACTGCGGACGAGCAGGCGCTGAGTCATGCGGCGGGCGATGTGCTGCGGCACTACGTGACGGAAGAAGGCGAGATCCTGCACTGGGAAGGCGAGGAGCGAATGATTGCCGCTTCTCCGGCCCAGCTGCGCAACACGCCGCTGACGATTGGCGTTGCCGCCACGCCGGAGAAAGCCGCTGGCATTATTGGCGCGGTACGATCGGGGATGATTAATTCACTGGTCACCGACGTGAAAACCGCCCAGGCCATTCTTGACCGGCTGATAGTGGAATAAGCGTATTTCTCCCCCTTTTCAGGGGGATAAAAAATACATCACCCAGCCGAAAACCGTTATTTTCGCTAATAGTCTCGCTCGCTATTTAATAATAAGAATGGTTATCAAAACCATTTAAAAAACGGAATGAATAAGATTACAGCGAGAATAATTATCACTTATCTTTCATGGCGTTAAGTTAAGTAAATTCTGCATAAAAAGAGTGAGCAAACGGTTTTTATTTCTGCAACAGCCGTGCATAATACGGGCAACTATTAGTTATAATTCCCTGCTTAATTATGGAGCCGCTATGCTGACTACCGACATGACCGCGAAGCTTAACGATCAGTTGAACCTCGAATTCTTCTCCGCCAACCTCTATTTGCAGATGAGCGCCTGGTGTGCCGATAAAGGCTTTGAAGGCGCTGCGGCCTTCATGCGTGAGCACTCTGTGGAAGAGATGCAGCACATGCAGCGTCTGTTCAACTACCTGAGCGATACTGGCGCGATGCCGGTGCTGGGCAGCATTGCGGCACCGCCGGTGACCTTTAACTCGCTGAACGAGGTGCTGGAGCAGGCTTACGAACACGAAAAGCTGATCACCAGCAAAATCAACGAACTGGCCCACGCGGCCATCACCACCCAGGACTACTCCACCTTTAACTTCCTGCAGTGGTACGTGGCTGAGCAGCATGAAGAAGAGAAGCTGTTTAAATCCGTGCTGGATAAACTGGCGCTGGTGGGAACCGGTGGCCAGGGTATGTTCTTCGTGGATAAAGACCTGATGAAGATGAGCAACACCAGCAACCCACAGGCTTAACTGGCTGTCGGGCGGTATGAAAGGGGCCGTAAGGCCCCAACGCCACTGCCACCTCCCCCGGCAATGCTACCGGTTTCCTGTCACAGTCGACGCTGACAGGGAACGTCAGACAACCCCTCCGTGAAAATGCCATAACCAAAGAGATAACCGCCGACGCGACACAACCGCACGGATGGACGCGGCTTTACACCACACCCGCCTGCACGATTTGGATCATAAAAATTTTGCAAAAAAAATAGTGCGCAAATCATACCGCCAACCCGCGAGGCGTCTGGTGTCCTCCACTTTAATACTGTAAACATGCTCTGGAGTCAGATCGTGATACGGAGAATGGAAGATGAGCAAAAATGTATATATGAAACTTGTGGGGTTTGCCGGCTTTTTCATATTGGGTTATGTATTTTCTTATGCCCTGGGCAGGATTCGCGGGGAGCGATGAGTGCAACAACTTGGGAACCAAAAAAGAAAACCAGCCTTAGCGCTGGTTTTCTCGTTATCAGGCTGGCGGTCAGCTTTTAGCTGATAGCGCAGGGAGTACATGCTGCGGATCCCGCTCGATAGCCCTGAGCAGTACTTTTGCTGGACCGGTTGGTTCACGCCTCCCTTGCTCCCAGTTTTTCAGCGTATCCACGCTCACAGAGATCAGTTTTGCAAAGCCACTTTGTGAAAGACCAGACGCGGCCCTGATTGCTTTGACCTGAACGGCAATCACAGTGGTTTCACGAGATGGTTCGCGGGAACCTTCAACAATTTCGTTCATTTGCGTCATGCTTTCTTTCAGACGCTCAAACAGTTTCTTGTCCATCATTACCACCTCTCGTTTAGTGCCCGAAGCTGCCGTTTTTCATCATCATTTAAATCGTCCTGAGTGCCTTTTTTGTAGATGAAAATCAACCTGATTTGTGCGTCGGAGACCTTGTGAAAATAAATTACCCTGACCCCGCTCCGTTTACCTTTCCCTTTGGCTGACCATCTGATTTTACGAAGGCCGCCAGTATGTTGGATAACGTCGCCCCAGTCGGGGTTATCAGCCAGGAATTGTTGAAACTCACGATATTCATCATCGGTCAGCAGTTCCTTTACATCCTCAGTGAAAATCTCAGTTTCAATAAATAACATGCATGTACGTCATTGGCGTAGGGTGAAATAATATTATCATAAAAAAGCCGTACGTCAATGGCGTACAGTTTAACTGATGGAATTGAGGAGAGGAAATCATGAATGGTCATCATGTGGAGATTTAAAAATAAAACACAATGCAAACAATATCTTACAAAGTAAAAAAGGAGGCTTTCGCCTCCCTGGTTATTCACTGCGTTTAAGGTTTCACCTGCTTATCAGGGTCCTTTCGCTCTACGGTCGACACCGTTTTCCGCAATTCCTTGACCCGATCCACCGTCACCGCTGACGCGTTGTTCCCCCAGCTACTGCGAACAAAGGTCGACAGATCCGCCACCTGCTGATCGTCCAGCCGCCAGCCGAAGTCAGGCATCGTTAAGCCCGTCACCGCCTTATGCGTCACAGCGGCTTTGCCGCCGCGCAGCACTATGCTTATCAGCGAGGAAGGATCGTCGCTCAGCAGGGCCGGGTTGTGCGCCAGCGCAGGGAAGGTTTTGCTGTACCCCTTGCCGTCCGTACGGTGGCAGGCCGCGCAGTTATCCATATACAGCTGGGCGCCTGGCTTGCTCATGTCGCCTTTGACCAGCGCCGCCTGGGTGGCGTCATCGGCCTTCGGCGCCTCTGCCTGGGGATCGGACGACTTGATGCTTTTCAGATACACCGCCATCGCGTTGAGATCTTCATCGCTAAGGTGCTGGGTACTGTGCTCAATCACATCGGTCATGGAGCCAAAGGCCGCGCTGTTAGCCGTCCAGCCCGTCTGCAGGAAGCTGACGATCTCCTGCTGAGACCAGCGGCCAATCCCGGTCTTCGGATTGCTGGTCAGGTCCGGCGCGTGCCAGCCTTCCAGCGTGCCGCCGGTCAGGTAAGCCGTCTCTTTTTGATCCAGCGCCTTCTCCTGGAAGCCGATGCCGCGCGGCGTATGGCAGGTGCCACAGTGCTCCAGCCCCTGAATCAGGTAGGCACCACGGTTCCATTCCGCGCTCTGCGAGCTGTCCGGCTGAAAGCGCTGGTCATCATGAAACGCCCAGTTCCAGACGATCAGCGGCCAGCGCATATTCAGCGGCCACGGAATATCGCTGTCGCGGTCGGCCTGCTTCACCGCCGGGACTTCTTTCATAAAGTAGTCGTACAGCGCATGCATGTCCTCATCGTTGATCTTCGCAAATGAGGTATAAGGCATCGCCGGGTAGAGCTGATGACCATCTTTCGCCACGCCGCCACGCACCGCCTGCGCAAAGTCGTCATAGCTGTAGTCGCCGATGCCAGTCTCTTTGTCAGGTGTGATGTTGGTAGAGTAAATCGCGCCCACCGGCGTAGCCATCTTTAGCCCACCGGCAAAGTTCGCACCGCCAGCCGCCGTATGACAGGCCGCACAGTCTCCGGCCTGAGCCAGATAATGCCCTTTACTGGTGGGGGTATCGGCAGCCGTCGCGGACGCAGAAGCCAGAGCGGCAAACAGTAAAGACGTTAACAAACCACAATGCTTGATCATGTTTTCTCTTCCCTGTTAAGCCTGAACCAGCGGTCCGGGGTTGGCCAGATAGCGCGTACGAATGGCGTTAGCCGCAAACAGCGCCGTCGCCGCCACGATCCCGGTCGGGTTATAGGCCAGGTTTTGTGGGAAGCAGCACGCCCCCAGCACAAAGACGTTCGGCACATCCCAGCTTTGCAGGTACTTGTTCACTACGCTGTTTTTCGGGTTGTCGCCCATGATCGCCCCGCCGGTGGTGTGCGTGGACTGATACGGACGCACATCGTAATGCGCGTTCATCCCCTTAAAGCCAAGTTGATAACTGTCGGGCGCCATCGCTTTGACGATCGCTTCCGCCTTGCCTTTGATGAAGTTGGTCATCTTCAGCTCGTTCTGCTGCCAGTCAAAAGTCATGCGCAGCAGCGGCTGGCCATGAACGTCGCGGTAAGTCGGATCGAGATCGAGATAGCACTGCTTGTAGGGCATCACTGACCCGGAAGATCCCACGCCCATGCTGTGCAGGTAGTGATCCTTGATCGACTGCTTCCAACCCGATCCCCAGCGCGGCGCTTCTTTCGGAATGCTCATTTGCTGGATCGGCCTGCCGCCGGTGGTGGTCGCAGAAATTGTCGCGCCGCCAACGAAACCCAGGCTACTGTGATCGAAGTTTTCCGAGTTGAAGTCATCGATAAACACGCTGGTCGCGCCGGTGGCGGCAAACGGATTGAATATTTTGTCTTTCTTGTAGAACAGTGAGATCCCGCCGTTCATCTGATAGGCATAGTTCTTTCCGACTACTCCTTCTCCGGTTTGCGGATCGTACGGTTTACCGATTTTAGAAAGCAGCAGCAGGCGGACGTTGTTGAGCTGGAACGAACTCAGTATCACGATAGAGGCGGGCTGCTCAATTTCCCGCCCCTGGGCATCAATATAGGTTACACCGGTGGCTTTTTTCCCGGTTGAGTCGGTGTTGACCCGAATCACCTGGGATTGGGTGCGCAATTCGAAGTTCTTGTACTGATAAAGTGCCGGCAACACCGTAGTCTGCGGCGAGGCTTTCGAATAGTTAAAGCAGCCAAAGCGCTCGCAGAAGCCGCAGTAGTTACAGATCCCCAGCTGCACGCCGTAAGGGTTGGTATAGGATTCGGTACAGATTGCGGCGGGCATGGTAAACGGGTGGTAGCCCAGTGACTCGGAGGCCTGAGCAAACAGCTCACCGCCGTACTGGCGCTTCTGTACCTTCGTCGGATAAGGGTTTTCACGCGGGGCTTCGAAGGGATTGCCGCCAGCGATTTTTTCACCTTTCAGGTTGCCAACGTTGCCGGACGTGCCGCAAATTTTCTCAAACTTGTCGAAGTACGGCTCCATCTCGGCGTAGGTAAACGGATAATCCTGCACGGTCATATCCTGCGGGATAAAGGATTCACCGTAGCGTTCAATCACCGTGCTACGCATTTTGAGGTCGGCCTCCAGCGGCCGCCACAGCATCCCGTTCCAGTGTACGCCTGCCCCACCTACGCCATCGCCGGGCAGGAAGGAGCCAAAGCGGCGATACGGTAGCGCGGTATCAGCGGTAGCGTGACGTACCGTCACCGTTTCCCTGGCCGCGTTTTGAAATAGCTTCAGACGAATGCCGTAGGTCAGCTCGTCAGTATTGCGTGGATAAGCAAAATCGGGGTAGGTATCACGCTGCTCACCCCGCTCAAGCGCCAAAATTTTCAGCCCGCTGTCCGCCAGTTCCATTGCCATCAGAGCTCCGGTCCAGCCGAAGCCGACGATCACCATATCCACGGGATCTTTTTTAATTGCTGCCATGGTTTAAACGCTCCGTTTGCCTGAGATACTCACCGGTCCCAGCGGATAAGGCTGGTTGGGATGGTCCATTTGATCCTGGAAATCGGCGCGCGCGCCGGGGAAGCCAATCATTTTCCAGGAGGCCAGCGTCTGATTGCCGCCATGCATCGGGTCAGCAAGGTAGCCTTCTTTGGTATTTTCCAGCAGTTGCTCGAAGAACAGCTTGCCCGGCACGTTATCGAAAGTCAGCTTGCCGCCGTCCAGGTCGTGCAGCAGGGCTTCCTGCTGCTGCTGGCTCAGATCGGCAAAAACCTTCTGAAACTGCTGCTGACAATGCTGATTAATCGCCTTGATGCCCTGGCGATAGGTTTCACGCGGAACAAGGCTGGACTGATAGCCCAATTCAGGTACGGCGTTAGCAAACGGCGGCTGCATATACCACAAATGACCGTAGCCGTAAGGCAGCTCCATTTGCTTGTCGATATAGACCGGAACGCCCTCGCTGACCGCGCCTGGGCCATTGCTGTCGGCAGGGATCAGCCGATCGCAGGCGGCTAAAATAAAGCGCCATTCATCATTGTTGAAATAGACAGGAACGTAATGGGCGGAGACGCCCTCGGATTGAGACTCTGCGGCAGGCGCTGAAAGCGCCACGACGCTACTTCCGCCTGCGGCTGCAAGCGGGATCAGCGACAGGGTTTTTTGCAGGAATCGCCTACGGGCAGGCGCCTGCGGTACGGTTTTTTTTTCCATGACGACATTTCCACTCAAAAAGCGCGCGAGGAGAGACTCCAGGCACAATAGTTACTTTAGTAATTGTTTTAGTGCTAATGGTTATATGCTTATAAAATATCCGTTAATGCCGTTATGTAGAAGTAACGCCAAAGTTAAATATGTTATTAAATGTTTCTGAAATGGTAGAATTGCACCACTTTCCATAGGGTTAAATCGATTCAACACAATGAAAAATAAAATAATTTTCAAAAAGTGCTCTTATGCGTTTTTTGGCATAACAGCTCCTGTTGATTTGCCTTAAGCCAGCAGTGCGCAGAAAGCGAAGTGAAGGCGGAAATAAGCTAATTGGACAGGAAAAGAAAGGAGGGCAGAAGTAAACAGAATGAAGCGAGAGGGATGGCAAGCGAAAACAGGCCGCATTGCTGCGGCCTGTAGACTTATTTCGGTAGGGAAAGGCGGTAGAATTTCGTGTCGACGCTCATCAGCGGGAAGCTGGCCGGCAGGTTTTGCCGATCAACCTCACGGAAGCCGTTCTTCTCATAGAAACGGTGGGCGGCGATGAATTTATCCGTGGTGCCCAGCCAGATGTCGCTCAGCTTGCTCTGGCTGGCGTGCCACAGCACGGTATTCAATAACGCATTCGCCACGCCGTGCTCTTTGCCGCGAAACGGGCTGGCGACAAACATTTTCCTCAGCGCAACCTGCTGCTGGCCGATATCCTTCAGGCCGATGCAGCCCACCACTTTGTCCTCATCCAGCGCCAGCCAGAAGTCACCCAGACCGCGCTGGTAAAACGATTCGATCTCATTGAGATCCGGCTGCTGTTCGGCAGTGATGGCAATGCCGAACTCCTGATTCTGGATGGGCAGAATCAGATCCACTACCCCCTGCTGATACTGCGGTTGATAGCGATGAAGTGACACGGTTGACGTCTTCATGCCTGCCCTCTTAGCGGTAAATAATGAAAATCACTCTACCACGTCAACCGACGATTTTTACTTATCAGCGGTACAAAAACCTGCGCGGAATTAACGATGCTGTCCAGCGACGACCGCATCATGCAGGTTCAGGCGCTGCCAGAAGTTCTGCTCTGGCGTGCTGCCGGAAAGCGGATAGCCCCCGGCAATCGCGGTAGACACCATCAGCCTGCGGCGCTGGGCATCGCTCAGCTCGGGCAGCGGCCCTTTCAGCAGGACTTCCGCCCCTTCCGGCACCACCACTGGCGAGTATTTCACCTTTTGCTGCGGCAGACCGTAGGTCATGGTAAAGCTATAGAACGCTTTCATCTCTGGCGAAGCGTAAGGGTCCGCCGCGCCGGCTGATTTAGCGCAGACTTCCAGCGTGGTGCCACACTCTTTTTCCAGCGCCTGACGAAGCTGATCTCTGGCCTCAATAAACAGAACGCGGTATTTCGCATCGTTCAGATAATAAGCGACATTACGCTGCGCCACCATTCGCGATCCCATCAGATCGATCGGATAATGCACGCCCAGCACCATGCGGGAATAGCCGTAACGTGCCGCGCGGTCAACCAGCGGCACGAAGCGTTCCGGCAGCATCTCGCCCAGCAGCAGCGCATCGGTGTAGGCGGTGTTGGTGTGGCCGCTTGGATAGGAGCCTTCGGTTGCGCTGTAAGGCTTGCCGTCTTTCACCACCGCCGTGTCCGGCACAAAGTGAATGGTATTGCCCGGGATCAGGAAAGGACGCGGATTGTTATACTGCTTTTTCGCCACGCTGGTTCCCACCTCGGTGGCTTTAATCAGCGCCGCCGCCTTGCCAATCTCACCCTGGTTATAGGCATGGAGAAACGCCTGCCCCAGCTTCGGCCCCAGCGCATCCGCAAGGAAAAACAGATGGTCTTGCCCTTCGGCATCGATCAGCGCCTGGGTACGCTGGCCCTGGGTGGCGTTGAGGTTGACGTTTTCTACCGTGTTCAGACTGGCCTCAATGGTGCTCTTCGGCAGCGCCGGGAAAGCGCTCAGCAGCGCCACGCCCGCCGCCTGCTGTTGTTTCTTGTTGAAGTCATAGCCGCTCTCTTTCAGCCACTTTTTATCGGCCAGCTTTTTGCTCTGTTTGGTGTCTTCAAGCTGGTCACGCGTCAGAGTGTCGGCATCGCCCTTCAGCGCGGCAATCAGCGACTGCTGGATCGCGGCATCAAAAGCGACAAACTCAGGACTGTCGCTGGCTGGGGTGGTGGTGTCAGCGATGGCGCGGATAGCGTCGAAAGTCGGGGTCGCAGGTTTTGCCTGGGCAAACTGGCTGAGAACCAGCGCGGCAGCCAACAGGGAGTAACGATAGCGCATTGCCGTTCCTTATAAAATTGAGGGAGTTAAGTGTCTGGCAGCCAGGCTAGACGACAATTATGGCAGAAATGTGGCAAGGTCTATTTTTGTTACCGATTGCCGCTCCCTGACACACTAAAATATCCTGCCCATGCTTTTATTATGTCGTTATCGCTCAGGATAACCCAGTAAATCAATCACGTAATGTAAAATAATGATTCGCAGTGAGCGCCTCTGCCGCGCAACTTTCGCACCATTCACCCATCCGGCCCGGCATTAACGGAGTAAAATCCTGCCAGAATCCGCCACAGACAGGCCGACAGCATGAAAATTGATGTGGATATCACCTTTCGTAAACTGGAGATATTTATGGCGTTTATGCAGCGCGGGAATATCGCCCGCACCGCAGAGGCGCTGGGGATCAGCAACGTCAGCGTCCATCGCGCCCTGCATACGCTGGAAGAGAACGTTCGCTGTCCGCTGTTTATCCATCAGGGGCGTAACCTGGTGCCGCTCCCGGCCGCGCATACCCTGCTGGAATACAGCCAGGAAGTGACCGATATGATGTCGCGAGGGATTGAGGAAACGCGTAAAACGGCCGGAATTGGTCAGGGTCGAATGCGACTGGGAACGCTCTATTCGCTGACGCTGGAAACCGTGCCGCAGCTGATTATGGGCATGAAAATTCGCCGCCCCGACCTGGAGCTGGACCTGACGATGGGATCTAACCAGACCCTGCTGAGCAAGCTGGAGGAGGGATTTCTGGATGCGATCCTGATTTCGCTCACCGACAGCGAGATCGATATGAGTCGTTTCGAGGCCCTGCCGCTGTTTAAAGACGATATTTTTCTGGCCGCGCCGGTGGCATCGGGACTGGATACCAGTCATTACGCCGATCTGCGGGATTTTCGCCAGCATAAATTTGTGTCGCTGGCGGAGGGCTTTGCCACCTATCACGGCTTCCAGGAAGCGTTTCACGTCGCCGGGTTTGAGCCAGAAATTGTGATGCGGGTGAACGACATTTTCTCAATGCTGAGCCTGGTACAGGCTGGCGTTGGCCTGACGCTGATCCCCGGACGAATGAAGCGAGTGTATGAAAATACCGTGCAGCTGATGAAGCTGGCCGCGCCCTATCAGATGCGCCAGACGCTGGCGATCGTCTTCGAGCGTAACCGCGAGCACGATCCCAACCTGCTGGCGCTGGCGGCCGAGGGCCGGATGTACAGCCGCCAGCGGGTTACCGCTGGTTTTTGATCCTGCCAGCCAGCGTCAGGGCCAGAGCGCTACCGCCCTGCTCCAGCGACAGCGCTTCTCCCTCGCTGAAAGCCTGGCGGGTCAACCCGGTCAGGATCGATCCCGGCGGCATTTCAATCGCCAGCCGCACTCCCCGTTCGTTGGCGGCAATCATCGCCTCGTGCCAGCGCACGGTGCGCGACATATTCCAGGCCAGATCGTCGGCAATCTGCTGCGGCTGCCACAGTACCCTGCCGCTGCTGCCGCTGAGATAGGCGCAGTGCGGCCTGCAAAGCGTGACCTCAGCGAACGCCTTCGCCAGCTTTTCGGCCGGTTTCGCCAGCAGCTCGCAGTGTGACGGCACGCTGACCGCCAGCCGGTGGACTTTCTGCGCACCGGCCAGTCGGGCCTTTTCACCCACCTGCCGCATCGCCTCGTCGCTACCGGCAATCACCAGCTGTTGTTCCGCATTGATATTGGCAATCCAGCTCTGCGACCCCAGCAGCGGCTCCAGCTGAGTCAGCGTCAGCCCGATAATCGCCGTCAGACCATAGCCGTGGGGATAAGCTTCCTCCATCAAATCGCCGCGCAGCGAGACCAGCCGCAACGCATCCTCAAAAGCCAGGGCTCCGGCTACCACCGCCGCAGGATAGGAGCCGATGGACAGGCCGCTGGTCATATCCACCTCCAGCCCCTGATCCTGCAACGACCGGGCATGGGCCACTCCGGCAATCAGCAGACAGAGCTGCACGGCACGGGTATGACGCAGCGCCTCAGCGCTGTCCAGCCCCGCTGCCGACTCGCCCAGCACCTCGCTGGCCTGGCGAAGCAGCGCTTCACCGCCCGGCAGGCGTTGCAGCATCCCTGCACGCTGCGGCCCCTGCCCGGGAAAAGTCAGTAAAAGTTTCATCAGATTCCGCTCCAGGGCCGGGCGGTCAGCCGCGGCCCTCGCGTTGTTTTTAGCATTACCCGGCGATCCCGCAGCCATTCCGCCAGCGCAAAAGCACCGTGCGGCGTTTCGACCTGGGTATCCACCCGACAGGGCAGCAGCTGGCAGAACTGCTGCCAGCGTGCAAGCTCGCTCTCCACGACCGGCTCCTCGCAGCGCAGCACCAGATCCAGGTCGCTGTCGGCGTGCATCACCGGCACTTCAGTCGCCAGCGCGTAGCCCACGCTGCCCGTGATGCCCCACGGCCACGGCCAGCGCTGCTGCGCCAGCTGGACGGCGGCCTGAACCGGCGGCAGCGAGACGAAAGGCGAGCGCAGCAGCAGCTCGCTCTGGCCGAGGGATTCGGGCGTCACACGACGTTGAACGGCGTCGGGCTGCACCCAGGCCGCCGCACGCTGATCGCGGCGTAACCCCCTGATCCCCACGGGGACCCGCCCGCCCTCCTCCTCATCGCGCCTGACCACCAGCGGCAGAGAAGCGCGCCACTGCTCGCTAACCCAGTCGGGCAGATCTCCCTCCGGGTAACGGCCGCTGGTAAGCCAGACAAGATCGTGAGCGAGAAGGGAAACCGGCATCTTATATTCCTGAAGTTAAAGAGATAAACAGCGGTAGCGTCAGGATACACAATACCGAACTTATCAGCAGTACGGCTTCCGCATCCGGTGAGGCCACGCCAAAACGGTTGCCAAAGACCACGCCAAAGAAGCCAGCCGACAGCGCAATCATCAAAATCGCCGTCACCGCTATTTGCCCATGCAGGCCGAGCGCAATCACCAATCCCCAGGCGATCAGCGGCTGAATAAGCAGCTTGGTCAGGCTGGCGACCACCACCGCTTTGTTGATTTGCAGCCTGCGCGCCGAGAGGATCAGCCCGGTAAGGAACAACGCGGAAGCCGTAGCCGACAGTCCCAATGGTTTAATGGTCGACAGCAGCAGCTCAGGCATGCGGATGCCAAGCGCGGAGAGCACCACGCCCAGCAAAGGCCCCCAGACAATCGGCTTGGTCACCGAGCGCCACATCAGCACCGGCAGCATTGCCAGGCTGGATTTTTGCTCGCCTCCGGACTCGCGGGCCTTTTCACGCTCAAGGATCAGCAGGCAGAACGGCGTCATCAGTACCGAACCGCAGGCAATGGATACCGCGACCGACAGCGAGGTGCCCGAGCTTTCGCCCAGCACGCTGCCAAGGATAGGCAGCCCCAGCGCGGCATAGTTGGGCAGCGCTACGGTCAGCGTCAGTACCGCCGCATCCTGCGGAGATTTGCGAAACACTTTGGTACAAAGAAAATAGAACGCGGCGTAGGCGATCCACATCGCCAGCACCAGCACCACAATCAGCGGCGCCTGCCCAACAATCCCTGACCAGGGAGTCTGTACGGTGGCGGTAAACAGCGCCGCCGGTAAAGCAAAATCCATTACTAAAATATTCAGTAAGGAGACATTTTTATTATCCACCATCTTCGCTTTGCCCGCGTAAAAACCGAGCAGCATAATCACAAAGATTGGCGCTAAAGCATGAACTATTACATAAGTCATAACATCACCTGTAGAGATTGAGGGGAGCACAGGCGCGATAATTATTATATTTTTCAGGCTGGTGTTGCTGAGCACGCAAGGGCGTGCTCAAAAAGCGGCCTGGCAGGTTGTCTTATTGTGTATAACGGTGAATCGTTACCAGGCGGCCCGCATTTTCTCGCGGACCAGCGCGGAGCTGCGACGGTTTTCCGCCTTCAGCCGATCTTTCAGGCTCGCATCGCGGCGGGCGGCGCTGAGCGCGTCCGTCAGCGCCTGGCGTACCGTGGTAATGTCGGCAGCGGAAGGGGCATCGGGATCGCTGAGGTCGAGCAGGCTTTCCAGCAGCCCAAGCGAACGGTAGTTACTGATGTCGTAAGCCATCGGCGGAATGGTTTCGGCCAGCTTTTCCAGCGATTCCACGCTGCGCAGCGTGATACGCGCCGCCGCCTCTTTACCCATCGCATGGATCATCACGCCCGGATCGTTGAAGGCAATCAGTCGGTTCGCCTGGTAACCGTGCGCCAGAAACGCGCCGGACATGGCTTTGCCGACGATCAGACCGATCACCGGGTGTCCCGCCAGGCGCGCGTTAGCATAGGCTCCCGCCGCTGCCGCCAGCGCCTGATGGATACCGAATCCTTCCTCACGGCGGCCGTAGGCCTGGCTGGGCACGTCAATCACCGCCACGATGGTGCGCTTTTCGGCTTTATCCGCGTCTTCGGCAACGGTTTCGCCGACCACTTTTGCCAGCGTCCATCCTTCCAGCAGGCCGACTTCGCCTCTGGCGGCGCGCGGATAGTGATTCTGCGCGTCGGGGACAACGGCAATAAAACGTGCGCTCAGGTTATTCACCTGGCCGTCGGCAACCTGCACGGAGGGACAAAGTCCCGGCAGGCGCGGTGCATTATCGGTAAGCAGGGATAGCCACTGCTCACCACGGCTGATGTTGTGGCTCATTACTGGTCCTCCCGGGCAAAAAGCTGGTTGATTTGCTGGCTGTCCGCCTGCCTGCTGGTATCAAAACGGCTCAGGCGCGGCAGATAATAGTCATAGCGATCGGAGCGATGCTGGGCCGGAACGCCTTTGGCAAGCGCGTCGTTCATCGCCTGCTTCACCGCCTGCTGACCATCGTCGACCAGCGCCTCGACCAACCCGCTGCGGAAGCGGGTTTCGCCGCCGGTCATACTCCAGATAAACGGCCTGTCGCGGGAGTCGTACTCTTCTATCCCGGCTTCCTGCTCGATAACCTGCGGGCCGTTCAGCCCCAGACGCGCCTCGCGGGTCACAATCAGGTAGCTGCAAAGCGCCGCCGCAATCGACATGCCGCCAAAGCAGCCCACGGTACCGGCCACAATGCCAACGACCGGCGTGTAGCGACGCAGATCGACGATGGCCGCATGGATATCGGCAATCGCGGCAAGCCCAAGATTGGCCTCCTGCAACCGCACGCCGCCGGTTTCCAGACACAGCACCGCCTGAGTGGGAATGCCGTTACGGTTATCTTCCGCCGCCAGCTCAAGGGCCGCCGCCATTTTCGCGCCGGAGACTTCCCCCATGCTGCCGCCCTGGAATGCGCCTTCAATCGCCACGACGACCGCAGGCTTGCCGCCAATCGTCCCTTTCGCCACCACCATTCCGTCATCGGACTGCGGCACAATGCCCTGCGGACCAAGCCACGGCGAAATAATGCCCGCGAACGGGTCCAGCAGCTCGCGATAGCTGCCTTCGTCCAGCAGCAGATGGGCGCGCTGACGGGCTTTTAACTCAATAAAGCTGCTGTCATTACGCATTTTCCACCCCCTCGAAAACCTGCTCAATGCGGATGCGGGCCACGCCCGGCGTCGCGCCAAAATCATGAATGGTCATCTGCCCGCCCGGAAGCGGCGAGAACTCCGCCAGCCGGTTAAACAGCGCCTGCCAGCGTTGCTGGCTGTTATCCACGGAGGTGGTCAGCGTGACGGTCAGCTGCTGGCCGCCATCGGCGACAAACAGCACTTCCATATCCCCGGAGCCCACCACGCCCGCCAGCGCTTTACCGCTGAGCTGGCGCGTGGCCGGAAGGGAAATTGTGATCTGTTCCATAACGTCCTCTTAAAATGTGAGATCGCCTAAACGGTCTGTAAATAGGGTGGCGGCCAGCAGATCGGCCGCGCCGCCGGGCGAAGCGTTCAGCGCCAGCATTCCGGCATCCAGCGCAGCCAGCGCCTGACGACCAGCCAGCGACTGCATACCACCGGCGGACAGCACCGCGCTGGCCCCCTGCTGCATGGCCTGAAGGCCGGTTTCGCCGGCGCGGGAGAGCACGCAGGTATCGCTGAGCGAACTCATGATCGCCATCAGCGCATCCAGCTGGGCATGAGCCTCGCTGGCTCCGGCGCGGCGGCTGCGATGCAGCTGCGGCAGCGCCAGCCTTACCACATGCGGAAAGCCCTGCTGAGCCTCTTCGCGCGCTCCCGGAACCCGATAACGCTGGCTGGCCCGCTGCCCCTTGCTGAAGGTTTTGGGCGCTGCCATATCGGGAAGACGAGCCAGCTGAGCGGCGGCCTGAGCCACCTGCTGCGGGTCACTTTCCCCCGCCAGCCTCGCGCTGGCGCTGACCAGCAGCCCCAGCGCCCAGATAGCGCCCCGGTGAGTATTTACTCCGCCTGTAGCCTGCATCATGTCCTGCTCGCCTTCGCGCCCTAACCGACCGACCAGCTGACGCAGCGCGATGTCCGCAGGACGGTTCCAGCAGTGCAGCGCCAGCGCGTGGAAGGTACGGGTCAGGCTGTGCGCGGAGCGCTCCATCAGCGAAAGCGACAGATCCTGATGCGCCCCGTTGCCCCGGCTGTCCACCAGGCCCGGCTTCGGGCTGAGGCGCGCTTCATCAATCAGGCAGCGCGTAGCCAGAGCGGCCAGGCGTTCAGCCTTCAGCTCAATATTGCTGAGCGAGATCTGCGGTTGTCGGCTCATTACCAGCTCCGGAATTTTGCTGGCGGGTTATAAAGGCCGCCGGACCACTCAACCAGATCGGCTACGCTCCCCGCAGCCAGCAGCGAACGGCTGGCATCGGTACGGCGGATACCCAGATCTTCCGGGAAGGCGACTTTGCCTTCGCGGCGCAGCTGGGCGACCCGTTTGGCATCCACGCCCAGGCCAATGTCGGTGATACCGGCAACCGCCGCGACCATCGCCCGACGCTCTTCCAGCGTTTTAGCCCGGTAGAGATAGGCAATGCCCTCCTCGGTCAGGACGTGGGTCACGTCGTCACCGTAGATCATCACCGGCGCCAGCGGCATCCCGGCGGCTTTAGCCACATCGACAGCTTCCAGGTTTTCCACAAAGGTCGGCTTAGCGCCCGCCTGGAAGGTTTCCACCATCTGCACCACCAGCTTGCGACCGCGCGCCAGCGGATCTGGCTCGTTGATCATCGCCAGCCAGGCCGGCGTGGCGTGGCGGCGACCGTGCGGGTCGTGTCCCATATTTGGCGCGCCGCCGAAGCCGGAGAGGCGACCACGAGTGACCGTTGAGGAGTTCGCCAGCCCGTCCACCTGTAGCGTGGATCCGATAAACATATCCACCGCATACTGTCCCGCCATCTGACAGAACGCGCGGTTAGAACGCATCGAGCCATCGGCGCCGGTAAAGAACACGTCCGGGCGAGCCGCCACGTAGTTTTCCATTCCCAGCTCGCCGCCGAAGCAGTGCACGCTCTCTACCCAGCCGCTTTCAATGGCGGGGATCAGCGTAGGGTGAGGATTAAGGGTCCAGTGCTTACAGATTTTACCTTTCAGCCCCAGCTGTTCGCCGTAAGTCGGCAGCAGCAGTTCGATGGCGGCGGTGTTAAAACCAATACCGTGATTCAGCGACTGCACCTGGTGCTCGGCGTAGATGCCTTTGATCGCCAGCATCGCCATCAGCACATGTTCCTGCTTGATCAGCCGGGGGTCGCGGGTGAACAGCGGTTCGATAAAGAACGGCTTGTCGGCGACCACCACAAAGTCGATCCACGAGCCGGGGATATCCACGCGGGGAAGATCGTTTTCGTCGTCAACCAGCTCGTTGACCTGCGCGATAACGATGCCGTCATGGAAAGCGGCGGCCTCCACCAGCGCTGGCGTATCTTCGGTGCTGGCGCCGGTGTAGAGGTTGCCCTTGCGGTCGGCTTTGAAACCGGCAATCAGCGCCACGTTAGGGGCCAGATCGACGTAAAGGCGGGAGTAGAGTTCGATATAGGTGTGAATCGCGCCGATTTCCAGCTGACCATCTTCCAGCAGCTGCGAAATACGCAGGCTTTGCGTGCCTGAAAACGAGAAATCAAGCTTGCGCGCGATGCCTTTTTCAAAAATATCCAGGTGTTCACTGCGGCCTACGCTCGGCATAATCATATGCAGATCGTGTACTACGGCGGGATTCACTTCAGCCAGAGAGCGCGACAGAAAATCAGCCTGCTTCTGGTTATTCCCTTCCATTACCACGCGATCGCCTGGGGCGATCAGTTTTTCCAACATACCAACCAGATCGTCAGTTGGCAGTACTTTGCCGCTGAGTCCCAGGGAGTCAACACGACGCCGTTTATCACTACGGCGGCTGTCCCAGGCGCGGGCGGGCGTTTGTCCAGATAACATTCTTGCCTCCTGTAAGGTCATCCCCCTTCAGCATCAGGGTCTGTTTGTTAAGTCTGGTCCCGAATGAACTGGGCATCAATGAAGCCTGGAGCATGAACGTTAGCCTGAGAGTAATAATAAAAAATACCAACAGTAAATCAGTGAGTTAGAAAGAGTGATGCTGCGGGAGATCGCAAAAAAAGCCTGCGCAGCAGGCTTTATCAGACGTTCCGCAAATGGCGTGTTTTTAATCGGGCTGATGAACGGCAATATAGCGTTCGAAGCGGGTCGCTTTCAGTTGGGTGAGGTCGACCACCACCAGGCCATCAATGCAGTTGTTGAAATCCGGATCGCTGCCGAAGTCAATAAACTGCACGCCGCCCGGTTCGCACAGTTCGGAATACTGTTTGTAGAGCGGCGGAATGCTGGTGCCGAGGTTATTCAGCATTCGCTTAAGTGTTTTAAGATCTTCCTGATAATTGTCGCCGCTGAACTGCGCCAGCACGTCGGGCAGAGAGGCCGGATAAGGACGCCGCGAGGTAGCCAGCGGCAGCGCCGGAGCAAAATAGAGACGGTAGAAGGCCACCAGCAGATCGCGGGCGGCAAGCGGCAGGCCGCCGGAGATCGACACCGGCCCAAACAGATAGCGATAGTGCGGATATTTCGCCAGATACGCCCCAATCCCCAGCCACAGGTAATCCAGACCGCGTTTGCCCCAGTAAGCAGGCTGAATAAAACTGCGCCCCAGCTCGATACCCTGCATCAGCACCGGGTTCATGCGGTGATCGTAATGGAACAGGCTGTGGCTGTAGATCCCTTCCAGACCTCTACGCTCCAGCTGTTCTGCCGTTGGCAGGAAACGGTAGGCGCCGACAATATCCAGCGCTTCCTGATCCCAAAGGATCAGGTGGTAATAGTCGTCGTCATAGTCATCCAGATCGCGGCGTCTTCCGCTGCCTTCACCCACTGCGCGGAAGGCAATTTCCCGCAGCCTCCCCAGCTCACGCAGGATCGGCACATAATCCTCGCCGTTGCGCCGCCAGAGATAGATGATCTTGCCATCGGCCGTCTGCCCCAGCACCTCACAGACTGACAGCGCCCGTTTCAGCACCGCGCGATCTTCCGCGCGGGCAATCGCTGGCTCCGTCTGAAACAGCGCCGATCTGCCCTGAGCGATGCGATAAAGATGACGACGAAAGCGCGCCGCCAGCTCTTTGGCCGGCGTATGGCCGTCGTGCCAGCTGGCGTAAGGAATGCGGGCGCCAATGGTCAGCTTCAGCCGCGCCCCCCGGTTTTTGAACATCTCGCGCACCAGCAGCAGCATGGAGAGCGGCCGGTAAACCACCGAGGTCAGATAAAATAACGCGCTGTTGCGCCCGCTGACGTGAACCGGCACCACCGGCGCACGGCTGCGGGCCGCCAGGCGCACAAACCCGTGGCTCCACTTGCCGTCCTTCACCCCTTTGCTGCCAAACCGCGACACTTCACCGGCGGGGAAAAAGATCAGCACGCCCTGGTTGTCGAGCTGCTCCTGCATCAGCGCGACCTGCTGGCGGCTGGTGCGGTTGCCCATATTATCCACCGCCACCATCAGGCTGGTGAGCGACTCAAGGCAGTTCAGCAGGCGATTAGTTACAATTTTCACGTCGCGCCGCACCTGTGATACCGCGTGCAGTAGCGCCAGACCATCCAGCGTGCCGAGCGGATGGTTGGCGACAATCACCACCGGCCCGTGGCTGGGGATCTGTTCCAGGTCGCGCTCGCTCATTTCGCAGCGGATATCCAGGTAGTCGAGCACCTGCTCAACCATATCCAGCCCCTTCAGGTGCCGGTTTTTGTCATTGAACTGCTGGAATTCTTTTTCGCGCAGCAGCGTTCTGAGGAGGGATTTTTGCCAGCCGGGGGTATTTCGCGCTGGGCAGAGGTCATCTAAAACCGATTCAATTGTAAACACAAGTTTCTCTCCTGGCGTTTTAACGCGACAGTAAAGAGCCTCAATGACGGTTTCATGGCAATAAGATGACGACCGCAAGAACTCAGCCGCGCGGCTCAGAATATGCCGAGAACGATCCGCCGCGCTTGCCGTTCACGCTGCCGCCAGGATAGAATAAAGGATAATATAACTCATTATTTTTATTGGTATTTTCAACCATCCGCAACCCCATATCTCTGGCATTAAGCGAAATCTGGCGGCGATCCTTCCGCCGCTGTGCTGTTGATGAAGCTAAAAAGCGCGCGGCCGCCAACATCATCAGGACGGCATACCGCCATGACTAGCCTGAACGCTTTGTGGCTGTGCGGCTGCCTGCTGCTTAGCGGCTGCGCCTCGCTGTCCAGCAACAGCATCGATGCCTCCCCGTATGCCAGCCTGCTGGCGACCTGCCACATCCCGGTTAAGCAGCAGATTGACGCGCTGGCACGGCCGCTGATCCAGCAGCAGCGCACGCCCGGCGTGGTCGTGGCGCTGCTGCATCACGGCCAGCGCCAGGTCTTCAGCTACGGTTTTACCGACACCGACCGCCACATTCCGCTGAGCGGCGACACGCTGTTTGCCGTGGGATCGGTCACCAAAGGCTTTACCGCCGAGAGTGCGGCGCTGCTGGTGCAGGAAGGCAAGCTGAAGTGGAGCAGTACCCTGCGCGAGATGCTGGGGAATAAGGCCCCGCTTAGCCCGGACGCCAGCCGGATCACTCTGCTGTCGCTGGCGACCCACACCTCCGGCCTGCCGCGACAGATGACCACGCTGCATATGCTGGGCAAGCTGACCGACTATTTGTTTACCGGCCATCCCTTCTATGACGATTTGGATAACGGCGAGTTTATTGACTATCTCAGCCATTTTGAGCAACCGGCGCAACGATCGGTGGTTTACTCGAACCTCGGCTACTCCATTCTGGATTACGTGATCGCCCAGCACAGCGGTCAGACGCCGCAGGCGATTGCCAGCCAGCAAATTATTGCGCCATTGGGCCTGAAGCATACCGGGTATCAGCCGGAAAACTTACCCGGCTACGCGCTGCGCGCAAGGGGCCACGCGGGCGATCAGCCGAAGTTTATCCAGCGAGGCCGCAGGGTGCCGGACTGGCATTTCAGTGGCTATATGGTAGGAGCGGCCTCGCTGTGGAGCAGTGCGAACGACCTGCTGAGCTATCTTGATGCGCACATGAGCGGCAGCGGAGATCCCGTGCTGGATCGCGCCTTTAAGGACGCCACCAGCGTTCGCTTTAAGCAGCCGCAATACGACTCTTCCGCGCTGGCCTGGCTAAGCAACAACCGCGACGGGCAGAGCATCCTCTATCAGTCGGGCTTTATCGGCGGCTACGCCAGCTATATCGGTATGGACATCAGACACAGAACCGCGATTGTGGTGCTGCAAAACAGCTTCAACTGGAATAACGATATTGGTTACCGGATGCTACTGCGGCTGGCGCGCGCGGACGAGAGCGCCGACGGGTGCAGCGCAAACGCCATAAATCCGGCCCCGGCAGACTGATGTTCCCCAGGGGCTGAATCTGCGATACGCCAAATCTATTCGTCGAGCTGTAGCGGCGGCAGCTGTGCAAATACGCTGAGCAGCCCTGCGCTCCAGAGCTGACGGATCTGCGAGAAATAGGGGTGTTTATCGGTCAGATGATACTGCTGAACGGTGCTAAAGCTGTCCGAAGGGTAGATCATCACGTCAAGCGGCAGCCCGACCGAGATATTACTCGCCAGGGTGGAATCCATTGAGATCAGCGCGCACTGCATCGCCTGATCGAGCGGCGTGTCATAACGCAGCACGCGATCGATAATCGGCTTGCCGTATTTGCTTTCGCCAATCTGGAAATAGGGCGTGTCGGTGCTGGACTCAATAAAGTTGCCCTGCGGGTAGATCTGAAACAGCCGCGGCTCTTCCCCTTTGATTTGACCACCGAGCATCAGCGTACCGCCAAACTCCTCCCCGTCTCGCTTAATCACCTCGCGCAGCGTCTCCCCCACCAGCAGGGCGACGTCGTACATGTTGTTACAGCTCATCAGGTTAGGTTTTTCGACGTCTTCGCACCCTCGCCGCAGCAGGCTGAGGGCGCTCTGAGTGGTGGCAAGATTTCCGGCGCTTTGCAGCACCAGCGTGCGCTCATCATCCTGGTGAAAAACATGAAGCTTACGGAAGGAAGAGATGTGATCGACCCCCGCATTGGTACGGGAGTCGGAAACGAAAATCATCCCTGACGATAAACGCATTGCCACACAGTAAGTCATAGTTTGCCCGATAAAATAATTACTGCTGCGAGTTCACCAGTTGCACCGCAGCCACCGCTAACATGTCCTCGCTCCCGCCGCCCAGTCTCATACCGCGTACCGGACAGGCATCCATATAATCCACGCCCACCGCCAGCTTCAGATGCTGGTGCGTGCTGCGGGTATTATTGGTAATGTCAAAGCTGTGCCAGCTACCGTCCACCCAGGCCTCAACCCAGGCATGGGTCGCCACATGCTCAACGCTATCAGTATAAAGATATCCGCTTACATAGCGAGCGGGGATATGCAGGCTCCGGCAGCAGGCGAGGAATACGTGGCTATGATCCTGGCAAACCCCGGTGCCCGCGGCAAATACTTTCGCTGCGGTATCAGTCACTATCGTGCTGCCAGGCTGATAAGGCATCTTCAGCAGCAGCTCGTCCATCAGGCGATCCAGCCCCGCCAGCGGCGCTTCAGGGCGGAAATAACGCAGGGCGAAATCGCGGATCGCCGCGTCAGGCTGGGTTAACGGCGTGACGCGCAGGAAAATCAACGGTGAGAGCGCGCTGTCAGGATCGGGCGCCATATCCCCTTCGTCGAGGATCTCCACCACGCCACGCGCTTCAATTTCTATTGACTGGTGCGGCTTATCCAGCGTCAGCACATGCAGCACGTTACCGTAGGTGTCAGTGGTACAAATCGCCTGCTCCGGCAGGAACAGATCCCATGAAACGATATGCTGGTGCACCGAGTCCTGAGGCGTCAGGCGCAGATATTGCGTGCTTTGTTTGACCAGGCTTTGATAGCTGAAGCAGGTCTTGTGAGCGATATCCAGTTTCATTTGGCCTCCAGGTAAGTATGTTGAATGCTCTCTGCAATGTTGCCCAGGTCGCCAAGAAAATCGCGCAGCCAGCTGTGGATGCCTTCTTTGACCAGCGAATCGTAAGAGCTAAAGCGCAGCTCAGCCTCCAGCGTGGTGACCAGCAGACGCGGCCGGTTTTCACCGCTGCCGCCGATCAGGTTCAGCTGGTTGGCGATCTCTTCGATGCAGGATCGCAGAGATCGCGGGCTTTCTTCCCGCAGGATCAGCATCTCGTTAACGCTGTCGCTAGCCAGCTGCTGCCGGTAAATGGTGTGGTACGCCTCGCGCGCAGATACCGAACGCAGCAGGGTGTCGAGGCGGTAATATTCCCGCACGGTATCGTCATCCTGCTCGGTCAGATAGAGCGTGACGTCCAGCAAACGGGCGGTGCAGTCGGCCCTTTCCAATAGCGTGCCGAGGCGAATAAAGCTCATCGCATCGCCGCGCATCAGCGTGCCGAACATCGCGCCACGGAACAGGTGAGAGCGCTCTTTTACCCAGTCAAAAAAGGCATCGGCGCCGATGCTGCTCACCCCTTTTCGCCGCAGCTTGCGCAGCTCAATCCAGCTGGAGTTGATACTTTCCCATACTTCAGAAGAGAGGCTGCCACGCACCGCGTGGGCGTTGTTCCAGGCCGATTCCCAGCAGCAAAAAATACTGCCGGGATTGCGCTCATCCAGCACAAAGAAGTTGAAAAGCTGCGGCATCGCCAGCCGGTCGTTGAACGTCCAGAACAGCTCGCTGGTGCTGGTCAGGTTCAGCGGCACGCGCAGCTCATCATCATGGCTGCTGCGCACCGGCATCAGCGACAAACGGTTGGTGACGTCCAGCACGCGGGCAATGTTTTCGGCGCGCTCCAGATAGCGCGCCATCCAGTACAGTCCACTGGCTGTGCGACTCAGCATACGTCATCCTCCAGAACCCAGGTATCCTTGGTGCCGCCGCCCTGCGACGAGTTCACCACCAGCGAGCCTTCCGTCAGGGCGACCCTGGTCAGCCCGCCCGGCACCAGGCGGATCTCCGCTCCGCTGAGGGCGAAGGGGCGCAGGTCGATATGTCGCGGCGCCAGCCCCTTTTCGACGAAGGTCGGACAGGTCGAGAGCGCCAGCGTATTCTGCGCAATGTAGTTTTGCGGCCTGGCAATCAGCAGCGAGCGGAACTCCTCCAGCTGTTTCTGGCTGGCGACCGGACCAATCAACATGCCGTAGCCCCCCGCGCCGTGCACCTCTTTCACCACCAGCTTCGGCAGGTTAGCCAGCACCCAGGAAAGTTCGTCAGGCCGCCGACACTGCCAGGTCGGGACGTTATTGAGGATCGGCTCTTCGGAGAGATAAAACTTCACCATATCCGGGACGTAAGGGTAGATTGACTTGTCGTCCGCCACCCCGGTTCCGATGGCGTTAGCCAGCACGACATTGCCTGCGCGATAAACCGATAGCAGCCCCGGCACGCCCAGCATCGAATCCGCCCGGAACGCCAGCGGATCGAGGAAAGCATCGTCCACGCGGCGATAAATGACGTCGACCTTGCACGGCCCAGCCGTGGTACGCATCATCACCGCGCCATCCTTAACGAACAGGTCGGCACTTTCTACCAGCTCCACGCCCATCTGCTGGGCCAGAAAGCTGTGTTCAAAATAGGCACTGTTGAAGCGGCCAGGCGTCAGCACCACCACCACCGGGTCATTCACCGGCGAGCTTTCCCGCAGGGTTTGCAGCAGGTGCGAAGGATAGCGCTCTACCGGCGCAATGCGCTGCTGCGCGAACAGCTCCGGGTAGAGGCGCATCATCATTTTGCGGTTTTCCAGCATGTAGGAGACGCCCGACGGCGTGCGCAGGTTGTCCTCCAGCACGTAGTATTCACCGTCGCTGTTGCGAACCATGTCCACGCCGCAGATATGCGCATAGATATCACGGTGCAGGTTGATGCCCTGCATACAGGGTTGATACTGGTCATTCACCAGCACCTGCTCCGCCGGGATGATCCCCGCTTTGAGGATGTGCTGCTCGTGGTAGATATCATGCAGAAAGGCATTCAGCGCCTGAACGCGCTGACGGATACCTTTGTCCAGCATCGCCCACTCGCTGGCGGGAATAATGCGCGGCACGCTGTCGAAGGGAATAAGGCGCTCGGCGCCGCCGTCCTGGCCGTAGACATTGAAAGTAATACCAACACGGTGAAACAAAAGTTCGGCCTCTTCGCGCTTACGGGCGATGGCCTCCCGGTCGGCGTTTTTCAGCCAGCGCCAGTAGTCACGATAGTGCTGGCGATGCTGCCCATTACTCAGCAACATTTCATCATAAAAGGTTGATGCTAATTCATAGCCTTGATTCATGATTTCCCTTCCACTGTCGGTGAACCCAATAGTGATCTGCACAAAGCGTGCCAGTCCCCCTGCGAGCAGGCCGGAGCGTGACGGAGCGCAAGCGCCATCTTGCGGCAAGCCCGGGTTTTAGCGACTGGGCTGGTCCCTGGAAAGATAATCAGAAAGGTAACGCACCATAATGGTGCGTTAAGGGAGAGTCAGATTTTGCGCCAGCGGATGCCAGATTTCCGTGACGGCCCCTTCGCCGCCCGTAATCGGGTCGTACTGCGGCACCGGAACCCGCTTAATTTCAACTATAGACTGGTTCAGCGTTTCCTGCTCATCACGGCGGGTCTCAGGCTGCATCCCCCGTGGGTAGGCCCCGACCGCGAAAAAGTCATCGCTGGCGGCAAGCTGCTGATGCCCCACGCCCGCCGGGATCAGCACGGCATCCCCGGCATAGACGGTTACCGCCCTGCCCGTCTCCCCGCCGAACAGGATCTGCGCCCATCCGGCCGCGATCCCCAGCAGCTCATGGCTGTTCGGATGGTAATGGGTGTAGGGGAAAATGGGATAGCGCCAGCGCGGCAGCCACTGGTGGCTGGCGAAGAGATCTTCAAAAAAGCGGGCGACATCCTCCTCCTCACCCGGCGCGACCTGCGGATAGATGATCAGCGGCAGCGGATTATTCGGCACGCCGCTGGCGGGCTGGAAGGTCATATATTGCGGATTGTTTGACGCACCGGCGGAAAAGGTTCCGGCAGCGAACGACATCATGGCGAGTAAACTACCCGATTGCGGCAACATACGGCATCTCCTGTTTCCGGTGGGGTTCATGTTAATTAATTGTGGCAACTTTGGCGCAAGTTGCAACGTCAGCGACACGCCGGACATCACATAACCCACTAATTTATCTGTACTTAAGCCAAATCAGCGTGGCGCAGACGGTTGGGGGCAATGCGCCAGCAATCCGACACGAGTTTCTGAGTGACCAAACTGTTATAGCCGGATTACTGGAAACTGTGTCTGCTCTGCGTTTGCTATTTGTGGTTAACTGTTCACAGTGACGAGTGAGGTGCAAAATGCAGGATGTTAAACAGATATTGCTGCGCGAGATTGAAGCGCTGAATCGGGAAGAACGGCGTGACAACAAGCCCCGCCTGAGCATGAGTTTTCTGAAAAACCACCCAGGCCTGTGGGCGTCAATGTATGTCTGCTATGCGCTGACCGTGGCGCTGATTTTCACCACCGAGTTTCTCGGCTGGCCCGCTTTTTGGGGCGCAACGATTTTCGTGCTGCTGATGAGCGGCCTGATGATGCTGGACGTCAACCCGCGCTACCGCTTTGAAGATATTGATGCGCTCGATCTGCGCGTCTGTTACAACGGCGAGTGGTATTACGTGCGCACGCTGTCCGACGCGGCCATCAGGGATATCCTCAGCAGCAGCCAGGTGTCTGACAAGGTGAAGCAGGGGATTGAAAAGCTGCTGGCGCTGAAGGGCGAAGTCGATTTTTATGACGTCTACCATTTGACCTGGGGCCAGCAGCCGGCTTCCAGCGTCTGATCGCTGCAGGGTCAGCCCGCCTGGCCCTGTAGCATATCCGCAACGATGCCACCCAATATCGCGGCTGCGGCTTCCTGCGCATCGCCCCATTCCCAGGAAGCGTTAAAGCGGAAATAGTTCTTATACTGCTCGCCGGACGAGAACATTTTTCCCGGCGCGATGCTGATATTGAGGTCCAGCGCGCGGTAGTAAAGCTCCGTGGTGTTCACCTGATGCGGCAGCTCAACCCACAAGAAATAGCCCCCCTGCGAATCGTTGATTTTGGCCTCTGGCGGTAAATGCCGCTTCAGCGACTGTCGCGCCTGATTCTTTCTCTGCTCCAGCACCAGCCGCAGCTTGCGCAGATGGCTGTCGTAGCTGCGGGTCAGCAGGTAGTTCGCCAGCGCCAGCTGCATCGGCGTGCTGGTCGACAGCGTGCTCATCAACTGCAGGCGCTGAATGCGCTGTGCGTGTTGCCCGGCCACCACCCAGCCAACGCGAAAGCCCGCCACCAGATTTTTGGAGAAGGAGGAGCAGAGCAGCACGCTTTGCTGCTGCTCAAACGCTTTGGCGGGCAGCGGCTTTTCGCTGCCGAAATAGAGCTCGCTGTAAACATCATCTTCGATCAGCGTGACCTGATGCCGCGACAGGATCTCCACCAGGCGCTGCTTCTTCTCGGGGGTTAGCGTATGCCCGACCGGATTCTGCTGGTTGGTCATCATCCAGCAGGCTTTGATCGGCCAGCGTTGCAGCGCGCTTTCCAGTTCGTCCAGCGCCATGCCGTGCTGCGGATCGGTCGCGATAGCCACGGCCTTCAGTTTCAGCCGCTCGATCACCTGAAGCGCGCCGTAAAAACACGGGTTTTCGATGGCTACCCAATCACCGGGCTCGGTGACCGCCTGCATACTCAGGTTGAGCGCTTCCATCGCGCCGTTGGTAATGATGATTTCATCTGGAGAAACCTGAATGCCCTGTAGGGCATAGCGTTGGGCCAGCGTTTTACGCAGGGCTTCGTTGCCAGGCGGCAGATTATTCAGGGCGTCGGCAGGTTTCAGCGTGTGGGATACGGTCGCCAGCGAACGCATCAGCTGGCGCTGAGGAAACAGTTCCGGGTCGGGGAATGCCGAACCAAACGGTAAAATACGGGGATCGCGACAGGCCTGCAGGACGTCAAAAATAAACGCATTGATATCGACCGACTCCGCCAGCTGCACCTTCTGGTGGCTGTCGGGCCGACTGAGAAAATCCGCTCGCGGCGCAACATAGTAGCCCGATTTCGGTCGGGACTGAATCCAGCCCTGGCTCTCCAGCACCTGATAAGCGTGCATCACCGTCATCAGGCTCATGCCGCTCAGCGCCACCTGCTCACGCAACGAGGGCAGTTTCTCCCCAGACAGCCAAACCTCCTGAGAAATTTGCTGCTGGAGCTGGTCGATTAGCTGCTGGTATTTTGCCAAAACTGTTACATACCCTAATCAGGAATTTGGCAACTATTATAGGTCGATACTGACGGATTAGACAGCCCCGCAGCCGACGAAATCTTTTCAAAGCGGAGCTGTGGTTTTCAGGCTCAGGGCTAGCTCAGATGATTACCGCCGGTGACGCCGTGCACTTCCGCAGTGACATAGCTGGACTCCTGCGAGGCCAGATAGACATAAACGCCTGCCAGCTCGGCGGGCTGACCGGCGCGTTTAAGCGGCGTCTGCTGACCGAAGGCCGGGATCTTTTCCTGAGTCTGACCGCCCGCAATCTGCAGCGCGGTCCAGATTGGTCCCGGCGCCACGCAGTTCACGCGGATCCCCTTCTCAGCTACCTGCTTAGCTAATCCTCTGGTGTAGTTCAGGATCGCGGCTTTGGTAGACGCATAGTCCAGCAGATGCGCGCTTGGCTGATAAGCCTGAATAGAGGAGGTAGTAATGATGCTGCCGCCAGCAGGCATGTGCGGGATAGCCGCTTTGGTTATCCAGAACAGCGCCAGCAGATTAGTGTCCAGCGTCTGGCGAAACTGCTCGGTGGTCAGGTCGGCAATATTTTCAACCGCAACCTGCTTACCGGCAACCAGCGCCAGGATATCCAGGCCGCCCAGCTGTTCGCGGGCATCTTCAACCAGCTTTATGCTGAAGGCTTCATCACTGATATCGCCAGGCAGCAGTACCGCTTTACGTCCGGCCTGCTCAACCAGTTTTGCCACGTCCTCCGCATCGCGCTGTTCATCAGGCAGGTAGGAGAGCGCCACGTCGGCCCCTTCGCGGGCATAAGCAATGACCGCCGCACGGCCAATCCCGGAGTCTGCCCCGGTGACCAGCGCTTTGCGGCCTTCCAGACGCTGGCTACCGCGATAGCTTGTTTCCCCACAGTCTGGAACCGGTCGCATCTCAGCCTGTACACCTGGCGCATCCTGCAACTGACGAGGATATTCTCCAGTGAAATACTGGCTGAGAGGATTTTGCATTTTGTATTGATCGGTCATGGTTCCTCCTGAATTTAAGTAAACATTTTTCACCCTTAACCCTGGCAAACTCAGCGCGGCTGTCCAGTCGGGAAACATTTAACTCAGGCAGCCCGCTGATTCAGCACGAAATCCCCCCAGAGCCAAATGCAATAAGATATTAGGAAATGTGAACGAACCTGAGTTAGCCGATCGGCTTAGCGTTAACCAGGGCCTTTTTGGGCCAGTGAAGATTAGTGTTAATTTTTTGTTACCAATCGTCGATAAGACGGCGGAAATAAGGGTGATCGCCATCACATTAAATCCTCCTCTGGCAGGCTAAAACGAAAGAAAACCAATAAGGATGCTGTATGACTGCCGTAACTTCTCCCCCTAATCGCGAAAAAAAACCTCAGGGCAATGCCCGAACCATTTTCAACGTGACCAGCGGTAACTTTCTGGAAATGTTCGATTTTATGGTATTCGGCTACTACGCCACCGCCATTGCCAGGACCTTTTTCCCCGGCGACAATCCTTTCGCCTCGCTGATGTTAACGCTGATGACTTTCGGGGCTGGCTTCCTGATGCGCCCGCTGGGTGCGATTGTGCTCGGCTCCTACATTGACCACCACGGTCGCCGCAAAGGACTGCTGGTCACGCTGGGCCTGATGGCAATTGGCACGCTGACCATTGCGGTGGTGCCAGGCTACAACACGCTGGGCGCGGCCGCACCGATCCTGATCCTGCTGGGACGCCTGCTGCAAGGCTTTTCAGCCGGGGTTGAACTTGGCGGCGTATCGGTTTATCTGGCCGAAATCGCACCGAAGAACCGTAAAGGCTTTTACGTCAGCTGGCAGTCCGGCAGCCAGCAGGTCGCGGTGATCTTTGCCGCCCTGTTAGGACTGGGGCTGAACCATCTGCTGGCAAAAGATCAGGTGACCGACTGGGGCTGGCGTATCCCGTTTGCGATCGGCTGTCTGATCGTGCCCTTCCTGTTCTGGATCCGCAGTATGCTGGAAGAGACCGAAGCCTTTGCACAGCGCAAAGCGCATCCTTCGATGAAGCAGATCGTTCGTTCCGTTGCCAGCAACTGGGGGCTGGTACTGGCCGGTATGCTGATGGTGGTCACCACGACGGTGATGTTTTACATGATCACCGCTTTCACCCCGACCTTCGGCAAAACCGTGCTGATGATGAGCGACAAAGAGAGCTTCTTCGTCACCCTCTGCGTGGGGATTTCTAATCTGATCTGGCTGCCGATTATGGGCTCCCTGTCTGACCGCTACGGTCGCCGTCCGATGCTGATCTTTTTTACCCTGCTGATGATTGCCACCGCGTGGCCGGTGCTGCACTGGCTGGTGGGAGCGCCTTCCTTAGCGCACCTGCTGGAAGCCGAGCTGTGGCTCTCGTTCCTTTACGCCAGCTACAACGGCGCGATGGTGGTATATCTGGCAGAAGTGATGCCTGCCGAAGTGCGCGCCACCGGCTTCTCGCTGGCCTACAGTCTGGCAACCGCGCTGTTTGGCGGCTTTACCCCGGCCGTTTCCAGCTACCTGATCCATGCCACCGGCGACAAAGCGATGCCGGGCGTGTGGCTGACCTTTGCAGCCGTGTGCGGCCTGATCGGCACGATGATTATCAAGCGGCTAATCCGCCAGTATCAGGTGAAACACAGCGGCGCGCCAGCGGTGCAGATGTAGCCACCGCGCAATAAAAAAGGGCCGAATGCAGCGAGTGCATCGGCCCTTTTTTTACGTCCGGCGTCTATTTCCCGGCGCTTTCCATGCCCATCAGACCTATCTTCAGATAGCCCGCCTGACGCAGCTTATCCATCACGCCCATCAGCGTTTCATAATTCACCGACTTATCAGCCTGGAAGAAGATGGTCGTTTCTTTATTCCCTTCCGTCTGGCCGTTCAGCGCATCCAGCAGGGTTTCCTGCGTCACCGCATTATTGCCAATGAACAGCTGATTGTCGGCCTTGATCGAGAGGTAGACCGGCTTCTCCGGGCGCGGCTGTGGCGCGCTGGTGGAGGCGGGAAGGTTAACGCGAACGTCAACGGTGGCCAGCGGCGCGGCGACCATAAAGATAATCAGCAGCACCAGCATGACGTCGATAAACGGCGTGACGTTGATTTCATGCATTTCGCCGTTGCTTTCAAGATCCTCATTCAATCGCATAGCCATGATGCTTATCCTACCCGCAGCTTCTGAGCCGGTGCCTGCTGCGCTCCGCTGCTGGCGGCCAGGTCCAGATCGCGGCTTTGCAGCAGCATAATCTGTGCCGCCACGTCGCCCATCGTCGCTTTATAGCTGCCGATCATGCGGGCAAAGATGTTGTAGATCACGACCGCCGGGATCGCGGCAACCAGGCCGATAGCGGTAGCGAGCAGCGCCTCAGCGATGCCTGGCGCGACCACGGCCAGGTTGGTGGTCTGCGTCTGCGCAATACCGATAAAGCTGTTCATGATGCCCCAGACGGTGCCGAACAGGCCGACGAACGGCGCAATGGCGCCGATAGTGGCGAGGAAACCGTTGCCGCGTCCCGCGTGACGGCTGAAGAACGCTACGCGGCGTTCCAGGCGAAAAGCGGTACGCTCTTTGATACCGTTGTCGTCTTCCGAGCCTGCGGAGAGGTCCAGCTCGTTTTCCGCTTCTTTCAGCAGTTGGGTGGTCAGGCTGTTGGCTTTGAACGTAGCGCAGGCGTCAGCCGCTTCTTTCAACGATCGCACGCCAGCCAGCGCCTTCTGCTCACGCTTAAGGCGGCGCTTCGCCGAACTTAACTCTGCGCTTTTGCTGAAGAAAATCGCCCAGGTCACGACCGATGCTAACAGCAAGCCGATCATCACCACCTTAACTACGATGTCCGCATGCTGGTACATGCCCCAGACGGAAAGGTCCGTCTGCATCAAATCATTCGTCACGCTGTGTCTCCAACGTCATTAACGGGTAAAAAAAACCAGTGCGTATCGTATCAAATCAGTGCTGAATTGATAGTGGTTATCATTACTATTTACTCCGCAGCAATATTTTTTACATACTTTTCTGATTTACCGCATGAGCAGCGGCATTTTGCTGAAACTTTGTCTCTCAGCCCCCGACTGAATTTCCCGCTGGCTTCCGTCGTGTTAACGTGAACAGAAACCAGACATTCGCTAACAGAGCATTCCGATGACCAGTAAAAAAATTGAGACCGCGCTGATCGCAGCCGGACGCAGCAAACGTTACACCCAGGGCTCCGTCAACAGCGTTATCCAGCGGGCTTCTTCGCTAGTGTTTGATAGCGTTGCCGACAAAAAACGCTGCTCGGCAGGACGCGCCGAAGGCGAGCTGTTTTACGGCCGCCGCGGCACCCTGACCCATTTTTCGCTCCAGGAAGCAATGACCGAGCTGGAAGGCGGCGCGGGCTGCGCGCTCTACCCTTGCGGCGCGGCGGCCGTCGCCAACGCCATTCTCGCGTTTGTCTCGGCAGGCGATAACGTGCTGGTGGCGGGATCCGTCTATGAGCCGACGCAGGATTTTTGCAGCAAAATCCTCAGCAAAATGAACGTTTCCACCACCTGGTTCGATCACTCGCTCGGCGCGGAGATTGCGGAACTGGTTCAGCCCAACACCAAAGTGGTGTTCCTCGAGTCTCCGGCTTCGATCACGATGGAAGTGCAGGATGTTCCGGCCATCGTGGCGGCGGTGCGCAGCAAGGCGCCTGACGCGGTGATTATGATCGATAACACCTGGGCGGCAGGTATCCTGTTCCGCGCGCTGGAATTTGGCGTCGACATTTCGATTCAGGCTGGCACCAAGTATCTGATTGGTCATTCCGACGCGATGATCGGCACGGCCGTCGCCAACCAGCGCTGCTGGGCGCAGCTGCGCGAGAACTCCTACCTGATGGGACAGATGGTCGATGCGGATACCGCCTATATGGCCAGCAGAGGCCTGAGAACGCTGGCCGTACGCCTGCGCCAGCACCAGGAGAGCGCCCTGAAGGTGGCAAACTGGCTGGCGACCCGGCCAGAAGTGGCGGTGGTTAATCACCCTGCCCTGCCGCAGTGTAAAGGGCACGAGTTCTGGCAGCGCGATTTTAGCGGCAGCAGCGGCCTGTTCTCCTTCGTGCTCAAGGCGCGGTTGACGGATGCGCAGCTCGCCGATTATCTCGATCGCTTCGAGCACTTCAGCATGGCCTACTCGTGGGGCGGCTATGAGTCGCTAATCCTGGCGAACCAGCCCGAAGAGCTGGCGGCCATTCGACCAGCCAGCGGCGTGGCGTTCAGCGGCACCCTGGTGCGCCTGCATATTGGCCTGGAAAACGTTGACGATTTGATTGACGATCTGGCAGCCGGATTTGACCGCCTTGCCGCCTGCCCGGCCTGATTAAGATAAACAGACGCTCAACGGTGCGCTATCCGCGCCCTTGATCAAAGTGTCATGCAGTGATTAGCGGTACAATCGGCAGACTAACGCAGTAAACAGGAACTGAGATGGCTGTTCTTCATGAGATTGTTCAGGCGCTGTGGCATCAGGATTTTGCAGCGCTGGCCAATCCAGACGTAATTTGGATTGTCTACGGCATTATGTTTACCACTTTGCTACTGGAAAATGGCCTGCTGCCCGCCTCATTTCTGCCCGGCGACAGCCTGCTGCTGCTGGCTGGCGCAATGATTGCCAAAGGCGTGATGGACTTTATTCCGACGGTGATGATCCTGACGCTGGCCGCCAGCCTCGGCTGCTGGCTGAGCTATTTGCAGGGGCGCTGGCTGGGCAACACCAGGCTGGTGAAATGCTGGCTGATGCATTTGCCCGTGCACTACCATCAGCGGGCCTGGAATCTGTTTCATCGCCACGGCCTGACGGCGCTGATTGTCGGCCGCTTTCTCGGTTTTGTGCGCACTATCCTGCCCACAATGGCCGGTATCTCCGGCCTGAAAAACGCTCGTTTTCAGCTATTTAACTGGCTGAGCGGCACGCTGTGGGTTGGGGTGCTGGTTTCGCTGGGCTTTGCCCTTACCCAGGTGCCCTTTATCAAACGCCACGAAGATCAGGTCATGACCATCCTGATGGTGCTACCGCTGGTGCTGCTGTGTATTGGGCTGCTCGGCAGTATTGTGCTGGTGATTCGGCGCAAAAAAACGGCGTAAAAGGCCGGCATCCCGGCCTTTCTGACTATCCCGCCTGACGCATGCGCATCGCCTCTTCGCCAGGCGTCACGCCAAAATAGCGCTTAAACTCCCGCGAGAACTGAGAGGCGCTCTCATAGCCCACCCGCATCGCCGCCGCGCTGGCCTTCAACCCTTCGTGCAGCATCAGCATCCGCGCCTGGTGCAGCCGGTAGCTCTTCAGATACTGCAACGGCGAGGTGCTGGTTACCGCTTTAAAGTTATGGTGAAACGCCGAGACGCTCATGTTCACTTCGGCGGCCAGCAGATCGACGCTCAGGTTATCGGTGTAATGGTGCTCAATACGCCTTAGCGCGCGGGCAATCTGGCTGAACTGCGTGTGACGGCTCACCAGCGCCATCAGCGCGCCGCCGCAGGGCCCCAGCAGCACATGATAGAGGATCTCTCTGACGATCTGCGGCCCCAGCACGCGGGCATCGCGTGGATTTACCAGCACGTCCAGCAGCCGCTCGGCGGCACACAGCATCTCTTCCGTTAGCGGCGAGGAGTGAATGCCGCGGGTTTGTGGCTCAGGGTGGAAGCTGTCGTCGTCACCAATGTCGATCAGCAAATCCTGAAGCTTTACCGGGTCCACGTTGAGCAAAATGCCCGCCAGCGGAGCCTCAGGCGTGGCAAAAGTTTCACATTCCACCGACAGCGGCACGGTCAGCATCAGGTATTCCGTGGCGTCGTAATGGAAAACGTGGTTACCGAGATAGCCCGTTTTTTGCCCCTGGAACAGGATCACAATGCCGGAAGAATACAGTACCGGCGTGCGACCACTCGGCTGATCGGCATAAATCAGACGCACGTCAGGCAGGGAGGCGAGCGGCGAAGCGCCTGAAGTCACCAGGTGCACAACCTGCCTGGCGAGCTGAGTACAAAGCGTATTGCGATCCATAGACGACTCTTACGGGTAGACGGTTCTTAGCATCATCATGCCGAATACTGCGGCTATTCTCCAGAACTTTGGAGGATCGGGCAAGATTGTGGCAGAAACGAGCATTGAGCCAGACGCGTCCTGCAGAGAGAATAGTCCGCTCGGTCCGGCTACTCGCTGCCATAAGATTTATCCAGACGCCCGATAAACTCAACTAAGCTTAGAGTCATCACCCGACACAGAAGTGTCGGTTCATTCGCTGCAAAGGAGATAACATGGCAGAGCAACCTGTAATCAAACTCCACGATGGCAACATGATGCCGCAGATCGGCCTTGGCGTCTGGCAGGCCAGCATCGACGACGCGCGTAAAGCGGCCGTTAAGGCGCTGGAGGTGGGCTATCGGTCAATCGATACCGCCGCAATTTATAAAAACGAGGAAGGGATTGGTCAGGCACTGAAGGAAACGGACGTTGCGCGCGATCGGATCTTCGTCACCACGAAACTGTGGAACGACGACCAGCTAAATGCGCCGCAGGCGATGGAAACCAGCCTGAAGAAGCTCCAGCTGGACAGCGTGGATCTCTATCTGATGCACTGGCCGTGCCCGGCAAAAGATAACTATGTTGAGGCCTGGAAAGCGATGATTGAGTTGCAAAAACAGGGACTGACCAAAAGTATCGGCGTCTGCAATTTCCAGGAAGCCCATCTTAAAAGGTTGATTGAAGAGACTGGCGTCAGCCCGGTAGTGAACCAGATTGAGCTGCACCCGATGCTCCAGCAGCGCACGCTCCATGCCTGGAATGCGATGCACCAGATTCAGACAGAATCCTGGAGCCCGCTGGCGCAGGGCGGTAAGGGGGTATTCGATCAGGAGATCGTCAAAAAGCTGGCGAAGAAATATGGCAAAACCCCGGCGCAGATCGTTATTCGCTGGCACCTCGACAGCGGACTGGTGGTGATCCCTAAATCCATTACTCCCTCGCGCATCAAGGAAAACTTCGAGGTCTTTGACTTCCGTCTGGAGAAGCCGGAAATCAGCGAAATGACGGCTCTGGATAAAGGGAATCGTCTGGGACCGAATCCGGACGAGCTGAACTAATCCTTAGCGTACGGGGCAACTTTCCCCTGCCCCGTACTTCTGCAACCACTCCATCCCCTGCCGTTGTCAGACCGTGGCGCGAAAAAACCCACGGCGGCGGACTTTCTCGGCTGCCCCTGACGAACTAACTACAAGGGTAAAGTTAGCACGATCACAGTTACAGCATTTATTGTTAACTAACTAATAATAACTATGGTTATAATTATTTCATCGGAAGCAAACGGCTTCCCCCCAAAAAGAATGAAGGATTATGACCATGAAAACCATCAAAACGCTGTCCGTTGCCGCTGTAGCCGCCCTGTCACTGATGTCATTTGGTAGCTTTGCTCAGAGCATCTCCGTGACCTCATCTACGCTGGACGGCGCCGAAGCGAAAATTGCCGCTCAGGCACAGCAGCATGGCGAGCAGTATAAAATTACCGAGGCGAATACCAATAACCTCGTGCATATGACGGCTGAGCTGTATAAATAACGCCTGGTGACGTAATCACGTACCGAGAGAGGCCGCCCAATGGGCGGCTTTTTTTTGCTTCATCACCGGTACGGACTTCGCGCGGTATAAATCGCCCCGGACGCGCTGCTTTCAGGGCACCCGCTTGCGCCGCTGCTGGCTTTTGATCGGGCTGTGGCGCGTCAGCAGCTGAAATAAATTAAATGATTACGCCGGTACAGCAGAGGCGAGAAATTGATCCAAGCCAAATTTTAGGATGGCTAACCACAGTAGTATAAAAATTCTTTCTTGCTGATATAAAAGGATTTCGTGTGCCAATACCCGCATATATGTGGCTTAAGGACGACGGCGGCGCACTGATTAAAGGTGGTGTGGATGTTCAAGACCGCGACTATAGCATTGAGATTAAAGGGTTTCATCATAACCTCATGATCCCCACAGATAACGCAACCGGCAAAGTAACCGGGACGCGTATGCACTCGCCGATGCTCATCATTAAGGAATTCGACTGCTCCAGCCCATATCTGTATAAGGCCGTGGCAACAGGGCAGAATCTCGCCTCAGCAGAAATTAAATGGTATCGCATTAATTATGCAGGCCAGGAAGCCGAATACTTCAATATGCTGCTGGAAGGAGTCAGGATAGTCTCTATTTCCCCAGCTATGGCTTCGGGCGATAATCCGAACGAAAACCATATGGAAACAGTGGAACTTCGTTACGAGAAAATTACCTGGAAGCACAACGACGGGAATATCATCTTTACCGATTCGTGGAATGACCGCCAGACGGCGTAAGCATAAAGGGCGTGGCCTCTTAGTCATACAGCCAGCGCCCTGCCTTTGCCGACTCAATAATCATTTCAAGCGTGAGCGGCTTAAACTGCCGACCGCGCCATTCTTTTTTGAGCCTGAACTGCCACCAGTACAACTCCGGCATGAAATAATCATCTAAATTAAAATTTCTGTGTCCGATGTTATACCGGGTGAACAGGTCAAACAGCATGTCCTCCAAATCTTCCGGTACTAAATTGAAATACTCCTGGAATGTCCATTCTTTCTGCGCTGGGCGCTTGCGCTCACTATAATTCTCAGTGACGTATTCTAAAAATTCTTTCTCATCAAATAGCTGCATTAGAAATATGTCCATGCAATCCGATCTTTCGGCCGGGCTATAAGGTTGTATTTATTTCTCGTTTCTCCAGCAACTATGACACAAATAATCGCCGCCTGAGCGTAGCCGATAGATGGAACAGCCCTGCCTATTACCGTGGCTATTTTGTTTGTGGAGCGAATTTTACCCATGCCGATGATAGTGTCGATCCTGACCCCACCTGGAAAACGGGCCTCTTTGAAAATTCTACGGGCTACTTTTGAGGCCATGCTGGTTCGGGAAGCTGATGCACCTAATACTTTGCGTTTCGGTACAACGGGCAATCCTGCCAGGATCATTGCTGCTGTCTCTATTTCAATCCTCAGATGATCCGCCAGACTCTCAGCGAATATCAGCAAGAATAGTTCTTGCGGGGTTACGTTCGCGTTGCCATGGTAGAAATACGTGCCGCCCAGTTCTTCTACAGTATCCATCAAATCATCCCTGTTCGTGGTTTATTTTAACATTGCTCCAGCGTGCTCAATAATAGATCCTGTCAGTCGTTGAAAAATTGAGCTAAGGCAAAAATCATGCAGCCGAAAGTCAGGGTTTCGGCTCACCTAAGTTTGAAAATAGCCTCCCTAATCGAAGAGGCTTTTTATGCATGATGATGACAAAAAACGCCTGACGGTGCTGAGCGACAAACTCACCGACGCTGCGATCAATCAGGCCGCCCCGGCCAACTGGCCCGGAGCGGAAACATCCATTAAGCAGTTGACGAAAGGCAAACGGGGCGATAAGGATCTTCTTGATGCCCGTAATGTTACGATTGCGTTGATTAAACGGCGGGTTGAACCAGCATCTGCCCGGCAGAGCCACGATCGGCCATTTCCAGCGTCTGGCTGTAGTAGACAAACGGGAAATGCTCGGCTGAGGACTGCGTCAGCGAAACCAGAATCTCCACCGTTCCGTCTACCCAGACGGTATCTTTCCAGCCGCGATCTTCCGCCATTGGCTGCGCGCCATTGACGTTTTTCAGCAGGAATTTCACGCCCTGAATATGGAATGACTGCGGCAGATCGGCATGGAGAATCCAGCGCTCAAAGGTGCCCTGCTGCGCCTGAACATCAATTCGTTCCATGTCCCACAGCGCGCCGTTGATGCCCGGCAGCGAGTCGCCCAGGTTGAATTCACGCGTGCGGCTGACGCTGCCCTCAAGCAGCTGATCGGCCAGCATCCGCATCGGCAGATTATCGGTCACCAGCGGCAGCATCCCGGTTGGGCGCAGAGTCAGGATCAGGGTTGAGGTCAGAATGCTGGAGGGTTCAAACAAGCCGCGCAGACGATCGACAATGCCCGCAGCGGTTCCGGCGGTAATCGACACTTCATCGCCTTTGCTCATATCCACCAGAATCTCGCGGCGCTCGCCCGGCGCCAGCGAGAGCTGCTGTACGGTAACGGGCAACGGCAGAAAACCCTGATCGCTGGCGATGACGTTGAAGGGACGACTGTCGCTCATTTGCAACTGGTAGCGGCGTGAGTTTGACGCGTTCAGCAGGCGCAGGCGAACCCAGCCGCGCGATACGTCGACATAGGGATTCTGCACGCCATTAACCAGCAGCGTATCGCCAACGAAGCCGCCGCTGGACGGTGGGTCATACTCGGGGGTGCCAAAATTATCCAGCCGTTTATCCTGAATAATCAGCGGGAAATCATCAACGCCGTAATGGTTAGGGATCGGCAACGCTTTGCTGACCTCATCCTCCACCAGCCACAGTCCGGCAAGGCCGTTGTAGACGTGGGGAGCCATACGATTTGGCGTATTCGCATGATACCAGCATGTTGACGCGGCCTGGCGAATCGGCATCACCGGGGCCCAGTCAACGCCCGGCGACATCATTCTTGGCGCGCCGCCGATCAGTGCGCCGGGCACCTGGAGTCCGCTGATGGTCATGGCAACCGGCTCGTTCAGCCGGTTGCTGTAAATCAGCTTAACGTCATCGCCGCTCCAGACCCGCACCGTTGGCCCAAGATAGAGGCCGTTAATACCCCAAACCTGTGCCTTGCTGCCGTCACCGGTAAAAGACCAGTGGCTACGCTGTAACGTCAGGAAAATAGGCTGCCCCCGGCGCGACTCAATCAGCGGAGGCACTGGCAAAGGAATACCTGGCCCAGCGGCAAGGGCATCAATCGGCAGGGTACTTGCGCACAGCGCGATACCCGATGCCTGAATAAACTGACGTCGACTGAAGGACATAAAAACTCCGTAAACCAAAACGCAGCCCGCTTGCCGGGACGCTATCTATTATTCAGGGTTCTGGTCATTGCTGTGTGGTGGTTTGCCAGCCAGCGCTCAGGCTGGCTGAAATTACCGTTTACCGGAGGCTTCTCGTCCGGCGACTTCGGCATTGAGCTCATCCAGTTTCGTCAACATCAGTTCCCGACAGTGAGTAGCCAGCTTGCGCACGGATTGATCGGCAAACGCCGCCGTATCAACCGGAGGAAGCATTTCGACAATCACCAGACCGTTGTTCAGGCGGTTAAGTTTAATCTTGTCGTGGGTATTGGAAACCACGATAGGAATAATCGGCACGCCAGCGGCCATGGCGGCATGAAACGCCCCGGTTTTGAACGGCAGCAGGCCGCGTCCACGGCTGCGGGTGCCTTCAGGGAACATCCAGAAGGAAATTTTCTTCTTTTTGAACTGCTCAATCAGCTCGCCGATCGTCCCGTGCGCTTTGGCGCGATTATCCCGATCAATCAACAGGTTGCCAGTCAGCCAGTAGAGCAGGCCAAAGAAAGGGATCCACAGCAGGCTCTTCTTGCCCACGGTCACCGTCGTCGGCTGTACAATCTTGGCCGCCGTGACCATATCGTAGTTGTTCTGATGGTTCGCAATGTAGATCGCGTTGGGATAGTTATCCGCGCCTTCGGGTTTGCGAAGCTCCACTTTCAAACCGAAAACGGACGATAACCTGCCGAAAAGATGACCAAAAGTGGCGACGTGTCGCGGGTTTCGCGGGCTGAACAGGCAGTAAATGCAGCCGAACACGCACACCAGGATCGAATAGATCACCACGACGATAAAACGTAAAATTGAGAGCATCACATCCTCGTTATTGCTGTCGGACTCCCCCTGTGGCCGCCGTCTGACCGAAAGACGGCAGCCTTAACGGCTGCCGTGGCTCAGTCCCTGCTGCTGGGGGTACCGATGAAGTATACCCTTAATTCGCTAAATACGCTGCATTTCACCGGGTTAGCCAGCTTTTCGCCCTGCTTTCCCCCTGCGAACGGGCGGCGGATTATTCCTCGCTCTCACCGACCGGCGGCCTGGCGGGACCGTCAACCTCGACCCGATCGATGCGCTGCAAACCACGCGGCAGCAGCGTCCCCCTCCGCCCGCGCTCGGCGCGGAACTTTTGCAGGTCATCCGGCTTCAGCGTCAGCTTGCGTTTGCCGACGTGCAGCGTGACGGACGTTTGCGAGGTCAGCAACATCAGCCAGACCAGCGAATCTTCGCCTGAGGCCGCCTGAGCGGAAGGAATGGAGATGATTTTGTTGCCCTTGCCTTTCGACAGCTGCGGCAGATCGCCCACCGGGAACAGCAGCATCCTGCCGGCAGCGGTGATGGCGAGCAGCAGGTCATCATCATGATGGATGGCCATTGGCGTCAACACTTTAGCATTCTGCGGCAGGCTCAGCAGCGCCTTACCGGCTCGGTTGCGCGACACCAGATCGCTGAAGGTGCAGACAAAACCGTAGCCCGCGTCGGAAGCCATCAGCAGCTTCTGCTCATCAGCCTCCATCAGCACCTGCTCCATCACCGCGCCCGGCGGCGGCGTCAGCTTGCCGGTCAGCGGCTCACCCTGACCGCGCGCCGAAGGCAGGGTGACGGGATCGAGCGTGTAACTGCGCCCGGTGGAGTCGATAAAGGCCACCGGTTGGTTGCTCTTGCCTCTGGCCGCCGCGCGATAGCTGTCGCCCGCCTTGTAGCTCAGGCCGCCCGGATCGATATCATGTCCCTTAGCGCTGCGCACCCAGCCCATCTGCGACAGTACAATAGTGACCGGCTCAGAAGGCACCAGCTCGTTTTCGCTAATGGCTTTCGCTTCTTCACGCTCGCGCAGCGGTGAACGGCGATCGTCACCGTAGGTGTCGCTGTCGGCCTGTAATTCTTTCTTCAGCAGGGTGTTCATTTTGCGTTCCGAAGCCAGAATGCCCTGTAGGTTGTCACGCTCTTTCGCCAGCTCATCCTGCTCGCCGCGAATTTTCATCTCTTCCAGTTTGGCGAGGTGGCGTAATTTCAGCTCAAGGATCGCTTCGGCCTGGGTTTCGCTGATGCCAAAGCGCGACATCAGCACCGGCTTCGGCTCGTCCTCGGTACGGATGATGTGGATCACTTCATCGATATTCAGGAACGCAACCAGCAAACCTTCAAGGATATGCAGGCGCTTCAGCACCTTATCGAGACGGTGCTGCAAGCGGCGACGAACCGTGTCGCGACGGTAAACCAGCCATTCGCTGATGATCTCCAGCAGGTTCTTCACCGCCGGGCGATTATCAAGGCCGATCATGTTCATGTTGATGCGGTAGCTTTTTTCCAAATCGGTGGTGGCAAACAGGTGGTTCATGACCTGCTCCATATCCACCCGGTTGGAACGCGGCACAATCACCAGCCGCGTAGGGTTTTCGTGGTTGGACTCGTCGCGCAAATCCTCCACCATCGGCAGCTTTTTATTGCGCATCTGGGCAGCGATCTGCTCCAGCACGCGCGCGCCGGAGACCTGATGCGGCAGCGCGGTGATCACCACGTCGCCGTCCTCTTTTTTCCACACCGCGCGCATACGCACCGAGCCGCGACCGGTCTGATAAATTTTGCGAATTTCGTTACGCGGGGTGATGATTTCCGCTTCGGTCGGGTAGTCCGGGCCCTGCACGATATCCAGCAGATCTTCCAGCGAGGTTTTAGGGGCGTCGATTAGCGCGATCGCCGCTTTCGCCACCTCGCGCAGGTTGTGCGGGGGAATATCCGTTGCCATCCCCACCGCAATGCCGGTGGTGCCGTTCAGCAAAATGTTCGGCAGCCGCGCGGGCAGCATCTTCGGCTCTTGCATTGTGCCGTCGAAGTTCGGGATATAATCGACCGTGCCCTGCCCCAGTTCGCTCAGCAGCACTTCAGCATATTTGGAAAGGCGGGATTCGGTATAACGCATCGCGGCGAAGGATTTAGGATCGTCCGGCGCCCCCCAGTTTCCCTGGCCATCCACCAGCGGATAGCGGTAGGAGAAAGGCTGCGCCATCAGCACCATCGCTTCATAGCAGGCGCTGTCGCCGTGCGGATGGTATTTACCCAGCACGTCACCAACGGTACGGGCCGATTTCTTAAATTTGGCGCTGTTGTTCAGCCCCAGTTCCGACATGGCATAGACGATGCGGCGCTGAACGGGCTTCAGCCCATCGCCGATATACGGCAGCGCACGGTCCATGATGACGTACATGGAATAGTTGAGGTAGGCCTCTTCCGTAAACTTATGCAGGGCACGACGCTCTGCACCATCCTGCGTCAGGTCACTCATTACTCTTAGTTCCTCACATCGCGGCGCGTCCGGCACGCCGCATCGGGGTCGTTTGGCGAGGATAGTACCCTATCCGCACGGGGTCTGTCACAGGTAACCGTGGCGCTGCACGGGAATCTGGCAACGAAAGAGCGCCCCGCCAGCAAAGGTTATTTTTTTACGGCCAGCCACTGACTGACCACCTGCTGGTACTCACCGGTGGCAGTGCTCAGATGCAGCCACTGATCGACGTACAGCTTCCAGCTCAGATCGTCGCGCGGCAGCATATAGGCCTTCTCGCCGTACTGCATTGGCTGGTCAGGATTCACCGCGCAAAGCTGTGGATAGTGCTTCTGCTGAAACAGCGCTTCCGAGGCGTCGGTGATCATCACGTCCGCTTTTTTATCCACCAGCTGTTGGAAAATGGCGGCATTATCATGGGACAGCGTCAGATTCCCCTGCGGCAGGAAGCGATGGACAAAAGCTTCGTTGGTGCCGCCAGCAGGCTCGATCAGCCGTACCGAAGGCTTATTCAACTGCGCAATCGTACGGTACTTCGCTTTGTCGGCGCAGCGCACCAGCGGGATTTTACCGTCGGTTCCCAGCGGCGTGGCGAACCAGGCGGTCTGCTGTCGCTGAAGCGTCACCGATACGCCGCCCAGCGCGATATCACACTGCTTCGCGAGGAAATCCGGCGTTAAGGTTTTCCAGGTTGAAGGAACCCATTTGACCTCGGCCCCGAGGCTTTTCGCCAGCGAGTGGGCCATCTGCACATCAATTCCTTCGTATTGCCCGTCGGCACGCAGGAAGGTATAAGGTCGGTAGTCGCCAGTGGTGCATACCGTCAGTACTTTGCTTTGCAGCACCCGATCCAGATGCGACTGCGCGCTGGCGCTACCGGCAACCAGCAGTAAGGCAGCAATCCCCATTTTTATCATTATTCTCTGTCCCATCATGTTCATAGTGAAGGTGTGAAATCCTATCCTGAGAAGCGGTATTATTGCTCAAAATGCAAAAGTGTTGTGATCAAACACACGTTTTTCTCGTCAGCTCTCGCGCGTAGACTGCGTTCAACGTCATGAACTGGAGAACAAAGAGCATGAGCAAGATTTTTATTATTGATGCGGGTAAGGCCTTCGCCCATTCCAAAGGCGAGCTGAACCATACGCTGACCGAAGTTGCGGCAACCTTTTTACGCGACGCGGGCCATCAGGTTGAGGTGACCGTGGTCGACAACGGTTATGTGGTTGCTGACGAAGTGCAGAAGTACCTCGACGCCGACACGGTGATTTATCAGATGCCAGGCTGGTGGATGGGCGAGCCGTGGATCCTGAAAAAATACATTGATGAAGTCTTCACCGAAGGCCACGGCTCGCTGTACGCCAGCGACGGCCGTACCCGTTCAGACGCCGCGAAGAAATATGGCTCGGGTGGCCTGATCCAGGGGAAAAAATATATGCTTTCCCTCACCTGGAATGCGCCGCTACAGGCGTTTACCGACCCGGAACAGTTCTTTGAGGGCGTGGGCGTCGACGGCCTGTATCTGCACTTCCACAAGGCCAATCAGTTCCTGGGGATGGAGAGTCTGCCGACCTTTATTTGTAACGATGTGATTAAACTGCCGGATATTCCAGCGGATATTGCGCGCTATCGGACTCATCTGAGCGAAATCTTTGCTTAACTAGTCAGACGACCCTCTCATTAAGGAATAACCATGCTTACCGTGATCGCTGAAATTTGCGTCAAGCCGGGCCGCCGTACGGCCGTGCTACAGGCTATTGAGAAACTGACGCCTCTGGTGTTGCAGGAAGAGGGGTGCGGCAGCTATCAGGCGCTGACCGATTACAAAGCGCAGGTGCCGTGGAAGCAGAATTCGCCTGACTCAATTTTTATGGTGGAGCACTGGGATTCCCTGCGCCATCTGGAACAGCATCAGCAGGCGGATCATATGGAAGCGCACCGCGCCAACATTAAAAATGACGTGGTGGACGTGAAGATTTTCGTGCTGGAACCGGCGAAATAAATTTCTCGCCAGTCGGAGATTTAACTCGGGGGCGAATTTATTCGCCCCCGATGTCTTATTTCTGTAATTTCCGGTCAGACCTGTCCATACTCACTGTATTTCCGCTGGGTGGCAATATGGTCGGCAATATATTTCGCATCGTGCCAGACGCCCCAAATAAAGGTGGAGCCCCGGCGTGATAACCACGGCAGGCCTAAGAAATAGACGCCAGGCTCGCTCGATACCCCTCGCTGATGCTTCGGCTTATTATTTTCATCGAAAGCCGCAACCTTTAGCCAGCCATAATCCAACCCATAGCCAGTTGCCCAGATAATCGTGGTAATTCCCGCTTCCTTAATGTCCAGCTGCAATACAGGGTTGGCTACGCAGTCAGGATTTTCCAGGAAATGGCGCGCTTCCGGCTCCTCCGGCAGATCCAGTCCGTTACGGGCGATATAAGCATCGGCCGCATCCAGCAGAGCGAGGTAGTTCTCATCGCCGCGGGCAATATTTTCCGCCAGGTCGGGCTGGAAAGTGACTTTCCCGTCCTTAAACGCTTTGGTCAGGCCGACCAGCTTAACGCCCTGGTGGCCCAGCGCCCTGAAGTCCACGGTGTGGCCGCCGCGTGCGCCGCTAACCGCAATAGTAACATGCTCCTTACCCGGCTGGCTGGCCGTGGCATCCCACAGCCCCAGCACGCCCAGCCACCAGCAAAAATCTCGCTGACGATAGGCGCGAGGCGGACGATCGTGCGCGCCGACGGAAAGATAAACTTCCTTACCCGCACGCTGCAACTCATCGGCAATCTGTACTCCAGAAGAACCAGCCCCCACCACCAGTACCGCGCCCTCTGGCAACTGCTGCGGGTTGTAGTAAGCAGCGGAATGGATCTGGTGCAGGCTTTCCTCTTGCGGTGCGATAGCGGGGATTACCGGGCGCTGGAAAGGCCCGGTCGCCGCCACCACATGACGGGCTTCAATAATCCCTTCGGAGGTTTCAATCGTAAAGCCGGGACGGCCTTCATTTCGCACCACGCTTTTTACCTCAACGCCGGTGCGGATCGGCAGCGTAAACTTAGCCGCATAGGCTTCAAAATAGTCGGCAACCTGCTCTTTCGGCACGAAACTGTCGGCGCCGATGCCGGGAAATTCCATGTTTGGAAAACGATCGTGCCAGGCCGGGCCGTTAGCTACCAGCGAATCCCAACGGCCGGTGCGCCAGGCTTCGGCGATGCGCTTTTTCTCCAGCACCAGATGGGAAATACCCAGATTGGTCAGATGCTCGCTCATCGCCACACCTGCCTGCCCAGCGCCGATTACCACGGTATCGATCACGGTTTTTTCAACGACCATCACTGCATCCTTTAATAAGGTTATCTGGATTTATTATCCATCTCTGCGTCATACGCCAAGGTTATTCAACTGCCGCTGCAAGGTAAAATAGTAAAAAACGTCCCTCTGAAGATAAAATAATGAGGCAGCATTCCCTGGGTTAACAGACAGGATTCCATTGCAGATTTTCGATAAGGCATTTTTTAATTTATGCCTCATGGCTATTTTATTTAGCCAGCAGAAAACCTGCCGCGCAGAATAGCTACCCTGCGCGGTTATATTTAATGAGAGAAATAACGCTGGCCCTTGACCAGCATGATGACTCCGTAATATTTCGTCAGGCGGAGAGCAGTAAACTCTGCTGTACGTCCCAACCCAGCGAAACCCGGTCGCCTATTTTATCGCCCGACATGCCGTTGCTGCGCACAATGAAGCGGGCGCCCTCGGCCAGCTTCACCACCAGACGAGTTTCCGAACCAGCGTAAATCCGCTCGCAAATTTCACCCTCAAGCAGCGCCGCGCCCGAGCGCTGGATGCGGATGTGTTCAGGGCGAATAACCAGCGAGGCCATCCCCGGCAGAGGGTCTGAAGAAGGCAAAGCAAAAACGCCCTGCTTCGTCACCAGTTGGTCACCGCGAACCTCTCCCGTCAGGATATTCGACAGCCCGATAAAGCCAGCCACGAAGGTAGATTCCGGCTTTTCGTAAATCGCCTGAGGCGTATCGATCTGCACAATACGCCCCTCGTTCATCAGGCAGATACGGTCAGACAGCGCCAGCGCCTCTTCCTGGTCGTGAGTGACAAAGATGATGGTCGCGCCCGATTCACGATGAATGCGGCGGATTTCCATCTGCATGGTTTCGCGCAGCTGACGGTCCAGCGCGCCCAGCGGCTCATCCATCAGGATGATCCCCGGCTGGTACACCAGACATCTGGCCAGCGCCACGCGCTGCTGCTGCCCACCCGATAAGGCGCGCGGGAAACGCTGGGCGGCGTGGCCCAGCTCAACCATTTCCAGCGCCTTTTTCACCTGGCGCGCCACCTCGGCGGCCGGCATTTTACGCATCCGTAAAGGGAAGGCGACGTTTTCCTCAATGGTGAGATGGGGGAAAAGCGCATAGTTCTGGAACACCACGCCGATATCGCGCTGGTGTACCGGCGTCCAGGTTTCGTCCTTGCCGTCGATCAGCAGGCGGCCTGAAGTGGGTTCCGTCAGCCCGCTGATAATCTGTAGCAGCGTGGTTTTCCCCGAGCCGGAGGAGCCAAGCAGGGTTAACAGCTCCCCTTTTTGCACCGTTAAATCCAGATCCTGCAATACCCTGGTTGGCCCGTAGTATTTCGCGATCTGTTCTACTTTCAACTTAACAGAGGACATGCTTACTCTCCTTGCAGCGCATCGGCTTTACGACGCGAACGTTCGGCAATAATGAACAACAGCGTGACCACCGACAGGATAATCACCGAAGCGGCCGCCAGCGTGGGCGTCACCGACAGCAGCACGTCATCCCACATCTGTTTTGGCAGCGTTTGCTTGACGCCGCCGCCGACAAACAGCGCCACCGTCAGCTCTTCAAAAGAATTGAGAAAGCCGAAAATAAAAGCCGCCAGCAGGCTGCTTTTGATCATCGGCAGGGTTATCTCCCGCAGGGTCCGCCAGCGACTGGCGCCAAGCGTGCCTGCCGCCTGATCCAGCCGCCAGTCGTACCCTTTGAAAGTGGTCAGAATGATGATAAAGACCACCGGGATCGCCATCACCGTGTGCCCAAGGATGATGCCGAGGTCGGAACCAATCAGCCCCATCGTGGCAAACAGATAGAACAGCGATACGGCGGTGACAATATTGGGGATGATCATCGGCAGCAGGAAGGTCATCACCACCAGGCTACCGGACTTGCCCTGATGACGGGCGAGGCCAAAGGCGGCAATGCCTGAAATCAGCACCGAGAGGATACCGGTCACCAGCGCGATGCCAAATGAACGCACGGTAGCGCCGGTCCATATCGGCGACTCCAGATAGGTTTCCATCCAGCGCAGCGAGAAGCCCGGCGGCGGAAACTGCAAAAAGCTGGAGCTACTGAACGCCATTGGCAGGAAGGAGATGACTGGCGAGATCAGCACCAGAATCACCAGGCTGCTAAACAGCGGCAGCAGCCAGCCGCAGCCAGGACGACCAGGTATTCGGGCCAGCACGGCCCCTATCCAGTCGGAAACCGCTGCCGCCGAAGCGGTAATCCCGTGCCCCAGGCGACGAATCAGCCTGCCGCTGGCATGGCTTTCACCGCCGGAAATGGCCGACATGCCGAACAGTTTGTCGTAGCAGAAGCAGACTATCAGCGTGATCACCAGCAGCAACATCGCCACGGCACCGGCCAGCCGCCAGTTAAGCAATTGCTGTACCTGGGTAATCAACAGCTGACCAATGACCGAATCCTGCGGGCTGCCGAGCAGCGCTGGCGTGATAAAGAAGCCCAGCGAACCAATAAAAATCAGCAGGCAGGCGGCGACAACGCCAGGCATTGAAAGCGGGAAAAAGATACGCCAGAAGCTCTGCGCGCGCGATGCGCCCAGCGTGTTCCCCGCGCGCATCAGTCCGCGATCAATCCCGGTCATCGTCGGCAGCATGGTGATGATCGCCAGCGGCAGCATACTGTGCGCCATCGCAAACACCACCACGCCGCGCGTGTAGAGCACGTTCAGCGGCTGCTCAGCGCCCAGCGACATCAGGATTTCAGACAGAATACCTCGCCGGGAAAGCAGCACCAGCCAGGCGAAGTTTTTTAGCAGCGCGCTTGTCCAGAACGGAAGTAAAATCAGCCACATAAGGCGACGGCGCGTATTTTCACCGCGCTGAGACAGCCAGTAAGCCACTGGATAGCCCACCAGCAGACATGCCAGCGTGGTTTGCAGCGCAATCACGAAGGTATTGACCATGACCTTCACGTAGATGCCCGCGCCAAACATCTGGCTCCAGACGTCCAGCGAGAAGCCCCCTTCGGCGCTCTGAAAGCTGAGCAGCATCAGTTTCAGCGTGGGCCAGGCGAGAAACAGGGCTAGAAAGATCAGCCCCGGGGCGGTCAGCCACAGGGGATGCCAGCGCCTTTTGGCGGCCCCTGGCTGTTTTTTTACGGTCGATGTTGCAAGCTCTGCCAAGGAAATATCCTCCAGAAGGCAGGGTGGCGCTGACTGCGCCACCGCACGGATTAACTCATTACCCACTTTTCAAAGCGTTCAGTCAGCGCTACCTGATTGTCGCCCCAGAAGTCTGCTCCCAGCTCCGCCAGACCCTGAATATGGTCGGGGGCCGTTGGCAGCAGTGCCGCTTTCTTCTTATCGATATAGTCGTAGGCTTTGATATTGGTCGGTCCGCAGGCCAGGTCGTTGGTGTACATCGACTGGCGCTTCGCATCCATACAGAACTGAATAAACTTGCGGGCGGCTTCCTGCTTAGGGCTGCCGTGCGGAATAGTGAAGCCGTCAATGTTGTACAGACCCTGTCCCCAGGCAATCGACGCAGGCGTGCCGGCATCAATGGCGGTCTGGGCGCGGGTGCTCCAGATGCTCATCATATCCAGCTCGCCGCTTTGCAGCATCTGCGTAGCCTGCGCGCCGCTGGTCCACCAGACATCAATGCTGCTGCGGATTTTATCCAGGCTGCGAAACGCGCGATCCACGTCCAGCGGGTAGAGTTTTTTAGGGTCGACGCCATCGGCCATTAATGCCAGCTCCAGCGTACAGACCGGGCTGCGCCACAGGCCGCGGCGTCCCTTAAATTTGGCGGTGTTCCAGAAGTCGATCCAGTTAGCAGGCACCGGTTTGCCGTCGAAGCTGTCGGTGCGATAGCCAAGCGCGAGGGCGTAAATGCTGACGCCGCCGAACTGTGGAGTGATCGAACCTTTGACATAGTTCTCCGGATCAGGCACCTGAATATGCAGATCTTCCAGATACGGCTTCGGCATTTTGTTCAGACGCACCAGGTGCTCAGGGTTCAGCAGGGCGACGTCGAACAGGTAGTTTTTGGTATCTACCATCATCTGGAATTGCGGAACCGGGTCCGGCCCCAGCACGGTATTGACGATCTTGATGCCGGTCGCTTCTTCAAACGGCTTGTAGAAAGCCTTGCCGAATCCCGCGCCGTACGGGCCACCCACGTCGGCGACCGTTAGCGTGCTGACTTCAGCCGCTCTTGCCGGACGGCTGACGATCATCGGAGCCACGGCAGTGGCGATCGCCGCTCCCACGCCGAGTTTGAGCGCATCACGACGGGTATACTGTTTAGTGTCTTTCATCCTGATTCCCCTGCTGCATAGCGAAACGTTGTTATATGTCGGCCTGAAAGCCGCTGATTTTTTTACTCTGTTTCCTGTTCGACGATGGCGCGATTAACCGTCGCGATCAGTTGCTCAATCGCGTCGTCCACAAACCGCTGGCGGAACCGACGATCGAAGGTGGTGAAGATACTGAAAAAGGAGTTTTTGCAGTGTTCCAGCATCCGGTCAGCGTCTTCGGCATTCACCGACAGCTGGACCTGCAAGAAACGGTTGAAGTATTCGCGAGCCAGCGGATTTTCCAGCACAAATACCGGCTGCGTATCGCGCGATATCAGGCGATAGCGCGCAACCTTACTCAGGCAGTGCAGCTCAGCCTGTAGCGGCAGCTCTCGCGAGTTCGGACCGACGCTGAGAGAAACGCGCCCCTCTTCCAGTACCCACTGCTGGCGGCCGGTGTCGTAGTAACGCAGATCGCTGGCTGGCACCGTCAGGGTAATGCGCCGCTGTTCGCCGGGTTGCAGGGCTACTTTGCAGAAGGCCCGCAGTTCCCTGACCGGACGCAAGCGTTTGGTCGTCTGGTAGCCGCTGTAAAGCTGGCAGATCTCTTTACCGGCGCGCGCACCGGTATTGCTCAGCGTAAAGCTGACGTTCACCGCTTCGCCTTCGCGCAGGCTGTCTCGGTCCAGTTCAATCTCGCTATAGGTAAACTGGCTGTAGCTGAGGCCGAAACCGAACGGGAACAGCGGCTCAATGCGGCGGGCGTCGTACCCGCGATAGCCGACAAAGATCCCTTCGCTGTAGTAATGGCGGCCGTTTTCGCCAGGATAGCTGAGCCAGCCGGGGATATCTTCCATCCGCTGAGGGAAGGTGACCGTCAGCTTGCCGCAGGGGTTTACCTCGCCAAACAGTACGTCGGCCAGCCCGCCGCCCATCGCCTGCCCGGCGTAGAAGGTCTCCACCACCGCGCTGACCTGCTCCAGCCACGGCATCACCACCGCATCCGGGTTAGCCAGCACCACAATCACCCTGTCGTTGACGGCGGCCAGAGCGCTAATCAGCGCATCGTGCCCCTGCGCCAGGCCAAGGGTACGGCGGTCGGAACCTTCGCCGTCGTAACCGTCTTCACTGTTAACAAAAACCACCACCCGATCGGCCTGGCGCGCCGCGGCACAGGCTTCTTCACGCAGTGTGGCTTGCTGCGAGGCATCCTCGCTGGTGCCCTGACGCCACTCCAGCGTCATGGCATCGCCGCAGTACCGAAGGATTTCGTCATAAGGAATGTCTACGCGAGTGGGAGTCGTGGTAGCGCAGCCAGAGCCCTGAATAACCGGTTTTTTCGCCCCTTCGCCAACGATCAGCAGCCGACGACAGCTTGCGGCTTCCAGCGGTAAGGCCGAATCGGTGTTTTTCAACAGGACAATAGATTCTGCCACCATCCGGCGAGCCAGCCGGTGGTGAGCATCCGTCTCCATCGGCGTACCGGGCTGCTCAGCCGTTTTGGCCCGGTGGATCAGGCGCAGAATACGTTCCGCAGACTGCTCCGCCGGTTCGCGAGAAACGTCGCCGGATTTCAGCGCTTTGATCAGGCTCGCCTTGCGGGTTTCGCTTTCAGGCATGTCCAGATCGTTGCCCGCCAGTAAAGAGGCCGGACGGTCCTTGATGCCGTGCCAGTCCGCCACGACCACGCCTTCAAAGCCCCACTCGCTGCGCAGCACGTCAGTCAGCAGCCAGCTGTTTTCAGCGGTGTGTACGCCATTCAGCCGGTTGTAAGAGCTCATGACCGTCCACGGCTGAGACTGTTTTACCGCCCGCTCAAAGCCACGAAGATAGATTTCCCGCAGCGCGCGCTCGTCGATAACCGAGTCCATGCTGGTGCGCTCAACTTCGGAGTTGTTACAGGCAAAGTGCTTCAGCGAAGCGCCCACGCCGCGCTGCTGCAACCCGTTGATCACCCCGGTCGCGATTTCCCCGCCGATCAGCGGATCTTCAGAATAGTATTCATAGCTGCGGCCGCCGAGCGGCGTACGGCGAATGTTGATGCCCGGCCCGAGCAGCAGATTGACGCCCAGATGCTGGCACTCTTTGCCCAGCGCGTCGCCGAGCGTGTGCGCCAGCTCCACGTCCCAGCTACAGGCAAAGCTGGAGCCATTCGGGAAGCAGGTAGCCGGTTTCATCGTGCCCCAGGCGACCTCCACATCCTTCGCCCGCTGGTTCACCACGTTGAGGAAGGCCTCGAAGTCCTGGCCGCCCTTTTCATCCTGCTCAATCTGCTGGATCGAGTAACGCACCCCGTAGGTGCCGTCCGTCATGACTATCGGCGGAATACCCAGCCTCGCATTGGCTTCGGTTTTCCACATGCCGTGGCCGCTAAGGATGTCGCCCAATTCTTCTGGCGTCATGGCTTTGGCCAGAGATAAAAATTCCCCGTGCTGAAATAACGCAGTGCTCATGCCTTTAGTATTCCTGTCAGGTAGGTGCGGCGACCGGTGCGCCACAGAATTCGCTGGCATTCACTATGGACCCGGCGGAAACGGCGAGGAAAGAAGTAATTTTCTTGCCACTGGAGTTAAAAAAACTATGCAAGGCGGCAACAGCTCAATAATTAAGAGAGGCTACGCCAATGATCCCGGCGGTCGGACAACACGCACTGCAATAGCGCGCACGTCAGGGGAATCAGGCAATCATTGCACACTGAAAGGGCAGCGACGGGGTGTTAAAGAATCGTAACTGGGATTTTGCGCTGATTTTGCGTGGCATGGATATTGCTACTATTCCGCTACATCGCTTTTATATCGCCAAAGAAAGCTCTTGCCTAACCAAATACTAATCAGAGAGAGTCCCTGCACATGGCCCATTTCACCCTGAGACAGCTGAAATATTTTATCACCGTCGTCGAACATCGCAGCATTGCAGAGGCTTCGCGCCATTTGCATATTGCCCAGCCGTCGATTTCTACCGCGATAAAAAGCCTTGAAGAGAGCTTCGAGCAGCAGCTTTTTATTCGTCATCACGCTCAGGGCGTATCGCTGACGCCGGGGGGCCGCCGTTTTTATGACAAGGCCGCTGAGCTGCTAAGAATGTCGCGGCAGTTTGAGCAGAACGCCCGTGCGGACAACGATCTGGTGGCTGGCACGCTGTCGGTTGGCTGCTTTGAAACCGCCGCGCCGCTCTATATGCCCAAGCTGATTGCCGGCTTTAAAAAGCTCTACCCCAATATTGAGGTGCAGATTTACGACGGCGAGCAGCACGAGCTGACGGATGGCCTGCATCGCGGACGTTTTGATATGGCAATCCTCTACCGCCACGAGCTGGACAGCAGCATCCACGCCGAGCAGCTGAAAGCCCCGCAAAAACCCTACGCGCTGCTACCCGCCGATCATCCGCTGACCCTGCGCAGCAGCGTAAGTCTGGAAGAGCTGAGCAGGGAACCGATGATCCTGCTGGACGTGGTGCCAAGCCGGAACTATTTCCTCGATATCTTCAAAACGAAAGGGCTGAAGCCTAACGTTGCGTTCAGTTCGCCCTCGATTGAGATGGTGCGCTGTATGGTCGGCCAGGGATTCGGTTTTTCTCTACTGGTGACGCGCCCGTTCCCGGACTTTACCTATGACGGCAAGCGCGTTAAGCGGGTAACGATCCGCGATGAGATGGAAGGATCCTGTCTGGTGATGGCCCATCTGCGCCACGCCGAGCCAACGCGACCGACCCAGCTATTCATGGATTATTGCCGTAGCCAGGAACTGACGCCGGAGCATCTCAGCGAGGCCGAGATACACCCGCTGTCAGTGGCCTGAAAGGCCTTACGCCCGGAGCCAGCGGCACAGGCGTATTAAAAAATCATCGCACAGGGCAAGCTGATCGAGGCTGACAAACTCATCCGGCTTGTGTCCCTGAGCCATGGCTCCCGGACCGCACACCAGCGTGGGAATGCCGTGCTGTTGAAACAGGCCGCCCTCGGTGCCAAACGCTACGGTGCTTAGCGCTTCTGGCGGCGGCAGCAGGGTCAGCAATTGGTCAATGGTGGTTGTCGCGCAGGTTTCCAGCCCCGGATAGTGGCTTAGCGGGCTGAAGGTAATAGCACATACAGGCGAACGGCGTTGCATCTCCGGCAGCAGCTCGCGCTGGCACCACGCCTCCAGTTCAGCCATCATCGGCTGCACTTCCACGCCCGGCAGCATACGGATTTCAAAGTCGAACTGGCAATGAGCAGGCACGATGTTTAACGCCTCTCCCCCGCGGATAACCCCGGTCTGCAAGGTAGAATAAGGCGGATCGAAGGCCAGGTTTTGCTGTAGCCTGAGCTTTTCCGCCAGCGCCATCAGCCGCTGAATAATGCGAACCGCCACTTCAATGGCGTTGACGCCCTGCGGCGTATAGGCCGAGTGGCTGGCAAGACCGGTTACCGTACAGCGCAGTGCAATCTTACCTTTATGCCCAAGGATCGGACGCATCTCAGTTGGCTCGCCAACAATACAGGCGGCAGGACGCACCGGCAGGCTGTCGAGATGCTCAAGCAGCCCCGGCACGCCCTTGCAGCCGACCTCTTCGTCGTGGCTGAACGCCAGCCAGACGGGCAGGCGCAGAGGCTGGGCCACCAGCTGCGGCACCAGCGCCAGCACCGCCGCCAGCCAGCTTTTCATATCCGCCGCGCCGCGACCGTACAGCTTCCCTTCCCTCTCCTGCAACAGGAAAGGATCGCTTTGCCACTGCTGCCCGTCGACCGGCACCACGTCGGTGTGGCCGGAAAGCACGATACCAGGAATCTCCTGCGGGCCAATCACCGCCAGCAGGTTAGCCTTCTCTCCGCTGGCGTCAGGCAGCAGCTGGCTACTGACTCCGTAGCTGGCGAGGTAACGCTGTACCCAGTCCATTAGCGCCAGATTGCTGTGACGGCTGACGGTATCGAAGGCGATAAGATCCGCCAGGAGCTCGCGCGTCGTGGGATTATTCATCGCCGGGCACGCCATAGCTTGGGGCTTCCGCTGGGTTGATGGCGCGGGTCAGATAGGCTTCGCTCTGCGGCTGCCAGCGCTGCCAGTGGCTCGCCAGCTCGCCGATGGCATCCTGCTCATGCCAGTCAACCCGCAGGTCGGTCAATGGCCAACTCTCACTGCTGACGATCTTCATTCCGGCGGAGTAGATCGGGCCGGCCTCGCCGCCCGCCTGGAGCCCGGCCTGTAACGCGGCAATCAGACGGTTGCCAAGCGCCAGCGACGGGTCGGCGCAGAACTGGCTGACCATCGCCTCAATCACCTGCTTGCTCGCCAGCATATTGCCCGCCGCCACGCAGTTCAGCCCTTCGCGCTGATGGTTAATCCCTAACGAGCGCCCGCCGGAAAATACGGCGGTTTGCCCCTGATTATCCACCACCGTGACCTGACGCCAATCGGCGAAGGGCTCCTCGTTCATCACCGCTTTTAGCGCAGCAGCGGCACTTTCGCCCTGGCGCAGGCGCTCAAGAATTTTGGGGCCAAGGGCCGGTAAGGTGACATTCTGGCTGGAGACGGCGCCGACGCCGCTCATCAGCCACGGACAGCGGGCCGCCACGGCCATGCTGGATGAGCTGAGCGCAACGCCAAACTGGCCGCTGCGCGGGCAAAATCCGGCAATCGAGAAGGTCATGTTATGCCTCCGGGATCACGGCGATCACGTCGATCTCGACCAGCCACTGCGGTTGCGCCAGCCCGGAAACCACCAGTCCGGTGGAGATCGGGAACACGCCCTTTAGCCATTTGCCCACTTCCAGATAAACCGGCTCGCGATAGCGCGGATCGACAATGTAGGTGGTGGTTTTAACGATATGGCTGAGGTCGCTTCCGGCCTCTTCCAGCAGCTGTTTGATATTTTTCATCGCCTGTTCAGCCTGCAAACCTGCATCGCCCAGCCCCACTAACTTGCCATCAAAATCGGTTCCCACCTGACCACGAACATAAACCGTATTGCCCGCGCGAACGGCCTGGCAGAGATCGTTATTCAGCGCCTGATTAGGGTAGGTGTCTTTAGTATTAAACATGCGGATACGGGTATGGGTCGGTTGACTCATGGAAAGTTCCTTCAGTGGCAATGGGATGAACAGCGCCAGCCGGCTTTTTTCGCGCGCGACCAACTCAGGATAGCAGCCCTATTTTTGAAGCCTGGCGAAAAGAAAATAAATTAGGATTTTTATCGGTAAAGAATAAGGAAAAACTGGCCTTACCGAGGCTCGTTTTTTTGATGTCATAGCCTAAAAAAATACGCATTTATCTTTACCTGCCCGCATGGACATACTCAGGCTGACAAATTGAGGAGCTGGCTATGGCCCCCACGGTTCAGGAATTGCCATTAATGACGCGTAACGCCTTTATTCATGCGCTGGAAAGCGGCGTTACGGGCATAAATATTATTGCTACGGCGGGTTCGGCTGGCAGAGCAGGCGCCGTCGTCGACACCCTGACCTCGGTCTCTGCCGACCGCAAGCTGCTGATGATTTGCCTGCACCGCGATCATCCACTGTGCCCGATTATTGAAGAAAATCGCCGCTTCAGTATTAACGTGCTGTCTGAAATGCAAAAACCGATAGCCCAGGCATTTTCCGGGCCGGATGCGCAAAAGGAAGGCTTTGAGCGCGGCCACTGGACGGAAAGCGCAGCAGGGAATCTGCTGCTGCACGGCGCTATCGCCGGTTTTGACTGCCAGCTTTACCACCAGCTGGCGCTGGACAGCCACGTACTGCTGGTGGGCGAAGTGCAAACCGTCCATCGCCATCCCGGTATGCCGCTGGCAAAGCAGGCGCGCCACTATGTGCTGATCCAGCGCGACCAGCCCTGAGGCCAGTTTTTGCTACGGCCAGGCTCGGTTCTGGCCTGCTAATAAAAATAAACAACTCACTCATCAGAAGCTAAACACCTGCACCGGAGATTGATCATGACTGCAACACTGCGGATTAATAACATCGCGAAAGGTATTACTCTCACGCTGTCGCTGTTCTTAGCGGCCTATGCTCAGGCCAGCGTCATGACGCCGGGCAAACTCACCGTAGGTAGCGATATCACCTTCCCGCCTTATGAGTATCTGGATGGCAAAACGCCTGCCGGTTTCGATATTGAATTCATTAATGGCGTGGCGCAGGCAATGAAGCTGGAGCCGCATTATGTGGACACCCGCTTTACCAGCCTGATCCCTGGCCTACAGGCGAAGCGCTATGAGCTTATCGCCTCCGCGCTGTTTATCACGCCCGAGCGCAGCAAAGTGATCGATCTGATCCCCTACCTGAAAACCGGCGAATCGTTAATCACCCTCAGCAGCAGCACCTTTAAGCCGAAAAAGCCGGAGGAGCTGTGCGGCCACAAAGTCGGTTCGATGCAGGGCACTTACTGGCTGGAAAAACTTCACGCGCTGTCTACCGACTACTGCGCCAAACAGGGTCTGAAGCCGATTGTCGTCAGCGAGTTCTCGACCGATCCGCAGGTGACTCAGGCGATGCTTTCCCGTGCGGTAGAAGTGCAGATGACCGATGCCGCCGTTGCCAGCCAGGTGGTGGAGAAGATGAAGGGCCGCCTGACGCTAACCTCCGATACGCTGCTGTATCCGGTGCTGGTTGGCCTGGGAGTGAGCAAAACCAATACGGAATTCAGGCAGCAGCTCACCGACGGCATTGCCGCGTTTAAAGCCAGCGGTCAGTACGCCGCCCTGCTGAAGAAATATCATCTGGCTGAGCCGGAAGAGGCAGACATTCAGGCGCTTAAACAGTAACGGCGAGGGGCGGGAGCAAACGGATGACTTTTGACTGGAACTACTTACTGAGCCTGCTGAGCGATGCGGACTTCTGGCTGGCGACCTGGACCGTGGTCAAACTGAGCCTGGCAAGCTGGGCGATCGGTATAGTGCTGGGCTTTGTGCTGGCGCTGGGTAAGCAGGCTTCGCAGCCGTGGCTGTCGATCCCCGCCCGCCTGTACATCTGGCTGTTTCGCAGCCTGCCGCTGCTGGTGCTGCTGATTTTTGTCTTTAACCTGCCACAGGCGCTGCCCGCCACCTCCGCCCTGCTCAGCGATCCCTTCTGGGCAGGCCTGATCGCGCTGGTGCTGAGCGAGACGGCTTATATCGCTGAAATCCATCGCGGCGGTCTGCTGTCAGTCCCCAAAGGCCAGCGCGAGGCGGCGCGGGCGCTGGGGTTACGCTATGCGGGCATTCAGTGGCGAGTAGTGATCCCGCAGGCGCTACGCGTGGCGCTGCCCTCGCTGGCTAACGAATATATTTCTATCGTCAAGCTCAGCTCGCTGGTGTCGGTGATCTCGCTGACCGAAATCCTGATGGTCGGCCAGCGCCTCTACTCGCAGAACTTCCTGGTGATGGAAACCATGGCCGCCGTGGCATTTTACTATGTGTTTATCGTCACCCTGTTCGACTTTCTGCTCAAGCAGCTGGAGCGCTACCTCGACGTCACTCAGCGCAACACGGCGAAGACAGTCGATCCAATGCTGTTACAGCTAGCCAGCCAGCCGCTGCCCGAGGTCCCACGCCCGGCAAGAGTCGCTGGCGTTCCTGCCCTGCACGCCGCTAAGCTGCATAAGGCCTATAACAATGTTGAAGTGCTGGGCGCGGTCAATCTGCACATTCAGCCGGGTGAAGTGGTTTCGGTTATCGGCCCCTCGGGATCGGGGAAAACCACGCTGATCCGCCTGCTGAACGGCCTGGAGCAGATCGACAACGGCGAGATCCAGGTCAACGGCCAGCCGTTTATCCAGCTCAGCCAGCAGGGTTCACAGAAGCCGCGTTTTATTGAGCACGGCGAGCATCGCCTGAACATCGGCATGGTGTTCCAGAGCTTCAATCTGTTCCCGAACCTGACGGTAATGGACAACTTGCTGCTGGCACCGCGCTATCATCGGCTGGCGCCGCTGCGGGAGCTTAAGCACCATGCCTGCGTCCTGCTGCAAAAGGTCGGTATGCTGGAGCATGCGACGAAGTATCCTCACCAGCTTTCCGGCGGCCAGCAGCAGCGAGTGGCGATTGCCCGGGCGATGATGATGCGACCGCAAATCATGCTGTTTGACGAGCCGACTTCAGCGCTGGACCCTGAAAAAGTGAATGAAGTGTTGCAGGTGATTGAGGCGCTGGCGCAGGAAGGGATCACCATGATCATTGTGACCCACGAGATGAACTTTGCCTTTAAGGTTTCCCATCGTATTGTCTTTATGGAGAAAGGCCGCGTGGTTTGCGATGATTCACCAGACGAGCTGCGTCTGGGCCAGTATCCACGCATTAAGGCTTTTTTGAAGGACGTGAATTTTTCCGCCTGACCGATCAGCGAGCAGAGAACGATGAGAAAAATAATTTTCGATACCGATATCGGCGTAGACGATGCGTTTGCACTGGCCTACGCGGCTAAAACGCAAACTATCCTTGGTATTACCACGGTGTTTGGCAATGTGTCCGTCGGCCAGGCGGTCAAAAATGCCCGGCTGTTTTCGCAGCAGATCGGCCTGAAAGCGCCGGTGTTTCGCGGCTGCTCCCGTCCCGTGGGCTTAGCCCAGGTGACTAACAGCGCTTTGGTGCACGGCAGCGACGGGCTGGGCGACGCTCTGCACAATCCCTTTGATGAACAGGCGGATAACGCCATCAGCTTTATTATCGACACGGTAAAATCGCTGCCTGGCGAGGTAACGCTGGTGGCCATCGGGCCGCTGAGCAATATCGCCACCGCCATTAATCTGGCCCCGGAAATTATCCCGCTGATTAAAGAAGTGGTGATCATGGGCGGAGCGTTTGGCACCCATGGTCACGCCGGAAACGTCACGCCACAAAGCGAATTTAATATCTGGAAAGACCCGCACGCCGCCGATCTGGTGCTCTCTTCGGCGCTGCCAGTGGTGGTGTTGCCGCTGGACGTGACGCATGAAGTGCTGATTACCGGTGAGGATATTCGCCAGCTGAACGTGCCGGTTTTAACCCAAATTTCCAAAGGCTATTTGCAGTACAGCCTGGAGCGGGAAGGTTTTGAGGGCATGGCGCTGCACGACACGCTGACGATTTCGTGGCTGAATCACCCTGAATTTTTCACCACGGTGAAATCACCGGTACGGGTTGTGACTGAAGGGATCACCCTCGGGCAAACGCTGCGCAGGCTCACCCAACTGGCGTCCCGTTTTAATCCGTTTGCCAACTGCGCCGAGCAGACGCTGTGCCTGGAAGTTGATGCGCAGAAGGTGAAGCAAGCTTTCCTGACCAGCTTACAGAACTGAATCAGGACGGCGGGCGATAAAACCCGCCATTTATAACAACGGTTTGCTGGCGATCTGCTGGCTGAGGAAGTCGAGGAAACAGCTGATCCGCACCGACAGCGTCGCGCTGCGGTAATACACCGCGTGGATCGGATGATACATCTCCCGCGTCACCTCTTCCAGCACCGGCACCAGCCTGCCGCTGGCGCGATCTTCCCGGCTCAGGAAGTCCGAGAGCCGGGCAATTCCCTGCCCGTAGACCGCCATTTGCCGCAGCGTTTCTCCGCTAGAGGCGGAAAGCGTCGGCTTGATGTGCAGCGGTTCCCCTTCGCTTTGCCAGACCGGCCAGACGTTGTGACGATCCATCTGGCTGAAGCCCAGCAGGCGATGCCTGGACAGCTCAGCCACGCTTTTCGGCGTGCCGTGCTTCGCCAGATAGGCCGGGCTGGCCATCAGCCTGAGTCGACTACAGCCAAGGGAGCGCGCGTGAATGCTGGAATCGCTCAGTTCGCCAATGCGGATAGCGATATCCGTCTGCTGCTCCAGCAGGTCGATCACCACATCATCGGTATTCAGCTCCAGCTGGATCAGCGGATAGCGTGCTGAGAACTCATCCATCAGCGGCACAATAACGTGCAGCATAAATGGCGCGGCCGCATTAACCCGCAGGCGGCCCGACGGGATTTCGCGGCGCTGAGCAATCTGCTCTTCCGCCATCTCTACCGAACGCAGGATTTGCCGCGCATGTTCCAGGAAGATCTGCCCTTCCTCGGTCAGCGCAATGCGTCGGGTGGTGCGGTGCAGCAGCGTGGTTTGCAGCTTATTCTCAAGCCTGCTCAGGGCGCGGCTGATGCCGGAAGTGGTCTGGCTCAGCTGCCCGGCGGCAGCGGTGATCGAGCCTGTATCGACCACCACCACCCAGGCCCGCAGTTCTTCAAGGGTGATTTTCAAGGGTTACCTTAACGGTAGCGCGCATTGGCAGATTATATGGCAGATTCACCGCTGGCATTGTATAAACCGTTTAAAACGGCATCACACCTCGATTTCAGCGGTGTGACCATTCTCCTGGAGCCAGTTGCGACGGTCTTCAGAGCGCTTCTTCGCCAGCAGCATATCCATCACCGCCATCGTTTTATCCACTTCTTCATCGTCAACCGTCAGCTGAACCAGACGACGGGTATTTGGATCGAGGGTCGTTTCCCGCAGCTGTAGCGGGTTCATCTCGCCCAGTCCTTTGAATCGCTGGACGCCAGGCTTGCCCTTTTTGCGCTTCAGCTGGTCGAGAATGCCGGTCTTCTCTTCCTCATCCAGCGCGTAATAGACCTCTTTGCCTAAGTCGATACGGTAAAGCGGCGGCATGGCGACGTAGACGTGACCATTTTTTACCAGCGTGCGGAAGTGGCGAACAAACAGCGCGCACAGCAGCGTGGCAATGTGCAGACCATCGGAGTCCGCATCCGCAAGGATACAGATCTTGCCGTAGCGTAGCTGGCTGAGATCTTCGCTGTCGGGATCGATGCCGATCGCCACCGAGATATCATGCACTTCCTGCGAGGCTAACACCTCGTCGGAAGAGACTTCCCAGGTGTTCAGGATCTTACCCTTCAGCGGCATAATCGCCTGGTAATCACGGTCGCGCGCCTGCTTGGCGGAGCCGCCTGCAGAATCCCCTTCCACCAGGAACAGTTCGGTACGGTTAAGATCCTGAGCGCTACAGTCGGCCAGCTTGCCGGGCAGAGCCGGGCCGCTGGTCAGCTTTTTGCGCACCACTTTCTTCGCCGCGCGCATCCGGCGCTGGGCGCTGGAGATCGCCAGCTCGGCCAGCATCTCCGCCGCCTGAACGTTCTGGTTCAGCCACAGGCTGAAGGCATCTTTCACCACGCCGGACACGAAGGCCGCGCACTGGCGTGAAGAGAGACGCTCTTTGGTCTGACCGGCAAACTGCGGATCCTGCATTTTCACCGACAGCACGTAGGCGCAACGGTCCCAAATGTCCTCCGCAGAGAGCTTAACGCCGCGCGGCAGGATATTGCGGTATTCACAGAATTCACGCATCGCGTCCAGCAGGCCCTGACGCAGGCCGTTAACGTGCGTACCGCCCTGCATGGTCGGGATCAGGTTAACGTAGCTCTCCGTCAGCAGTTCGCCGCCTTCCGGCAGCCACAGCAGCGCCCAGTCCACCGCTTCCACATCCCCGGCGAAATTGCCGACAAAGGGTTGCTCAGGCAGCGTCGGCAGGCCGTTAACCGCTTCGCACAGGTAGTCAGTCAGGCCATCGGCGTAGCACCATCTCTGCTCGGTGTTATTTACGTGGTCTTTAAAGATAATTTCAACGCCGGGACAGAGCACCGCTTTGGCCTTGAGCAGGTGGCTAAGGCGGGAAACCGAAAAGCGCGGGCTGTCGAAGAACTTCACGTCCGGCCAGAAGCGGACGCGAGTGCCGGTATTGCGCTTGCCCACCGTACCGGTGACGTGCAAATCCTCCACCTTGTCGCCATTCTCGAAAGCCATTTCGTAGACTTCCGCATTGCGGCGAACGGTGACCTCCACGCGCGTGGAGAGGGCGTTGACCACCGAGATCCCCACGCCGTGCAGGCCGCCGGAGAACTGATAGTTTTTATTGGAGAACTTGCCGCCGGCATGCAGGCGACAGAAGATCAGCTCAACCGCCGGCACGCCTTCTTCCGGGTGAATATCCACCGGCATACCGCGCCCGTCGTCAATCACTTCTAACGACTGGTCAACATGCAGGATCACCTCGACGCATTTGGCATGGCCCGCCAGCGCTTCATCGACGCTGTTATCGATCACTTCCTGACCTAAGTGGTTAGGGCGTGACGTATCGGTGTACATTCCCGGACGACGGCGAACGGGTTCAAGGCCGCTGAGTACCTCAATGGAGTCAGCGTTATAGCTGGATTGAGTCATCGTATAAATCTGATTAGTGGCTAAAAATGATGGGCCAGCCTCCGCGACTCACTTCAGGCATCTCGCAAGCCCAGGAAGTCGAGGATCGGGGAGAAATGGCGTTCGAATCCGATAAAAGCATGATTGCCGCCCTCTTCAACCGTCTGGCGACAGGCGCTGTAGTAGTCCAGAGCCTGACGGTAGTCGAGCACTTCATCGCCCGTTTGTTGCAGCAGCCAGAGCAAATCCGGCGACGCCAACGGGTCAATCTGCATCACTTTCAGATCGTAAATGTGGCGTGACTCTAACACATATTGCTGGCCAGTGTATGGGTTCTCATTATTCCCCAGATAATCCGCCAGCAGTTCAAAAGGCCGTACCGCCGGATTGACCACCACCGCAGGCAGCCGAAAGCGCTGCGAAAGCCAGGTGGCGTAATAACCGCCCAGCGATGAGCCGACGATCCCTACCTGCTCGCCGGCCGAGGACATGACCCAGTTCTCCAGCATCAGCGCCGCTTCGCCGGGGAAAGCAGGAAGCTGAGGAACGTACATCTTGATCTGCGGGTGATGGGACGCCATCCACTCGCGAAACAGGGTCGCTTTTGCTGACCGCGGCGAGCTGTTAAAGCCATGCAGATACAGCAGCGTCGCCATAATCAGTATCCTTCCGAATCAGGGTCCGGGCTAAAGGCACGGGTATTCAGACGTTCGACCTGGGTTTCAACTCTGCCATCCGGCAGCAGATCCAGCCAGCGCCAGCCTGGCGCTTCCGAATCGATAGTGAAGCTGGTGCAGTGCGGCTTAAACTGAACGCAGGTGGAAGGCGTAGCCAGCAGCCGCCGCCCGTTCCAGTTCAGGTCGAGATCCTGATGAATATGTCCACAAATCAGCGTGGTCGCCAGAGGGAAGTTTTGCAATACCGCCTCCAGCATATGCGAATTACGCAGGCTGTGCTGGTCAAGCCAGGTGCAGCCGGACGGTAACGGATGATGGTGAAGCAGCACCAGCGTGTGGCGCCGGGGTTCAATCGCCAGCGTTTTTTCCAGCCATTCGAGCTGATAGTCGCTGAGCATCCCGTGCGGCACGCCGAAGACCTGGCTGTCCAGCAGCACGATTTGCCAGCTGTCGCCAATCAGGACGTGCTTTTCATCGGCAATCTTAGATTCCGCCAGCGTGCTGAACATCGCGGGCTGGAAGTCGTGATTGCCCGGCAGCCAGACGCAGGGAGCGGGTAGGCGCGCAATACCCTCAGCAAAATGCTGATAGGCCTCGACCGTATGATCCTGAGCCAGATCGCCGGTGGCGACGATCAAATCATAGTGACGAGGACTGGCCGAAATGGCCTGAAGTACCGCGTCAAAACTGGCCCAGGTGTTCACGCCCAGCAGCGTTTCGTCTTTACCTGCAAATAAGTGGGTATCCGTTATTTGTAAAATCCTGACCCTGGACCCACTCGCCGCAGGAAGTTTTAACAGGCTATCCAATCAAAATCCTTAGGGTTAACGCCATCTCAGATTGTATCTAACAAACCGGTACGGCCATCGCGCCATGCGCTAAACAGTAGCGCAACCAGTCAGCGAGGAACTGGTTTATCTGATGCTTTTCATCACGCTGATGGAGCTTTTTGTTAGGATAATCATAGCGCGCTTTGAAGCGATAGATCTGTTGCGTTGAACACACTTCCGCGACCATCGCATCATGGTACAGCCTGACGGACATCGCCGGGAGACTCCAGTAGCTGACGGCGGGGGCCGTTTGCTTCACCTCGACCAGCGTGGTGTAACGCGTCGACTCATGAATGGTTATGGAATAGTTGGCACCGTTCACCTGATAGGTCACTGACTCACCCGCCCGATCTTCTTTCGGCAGCAGGCGACGCAGCTGGGCGAAGTTGGTCTCGCACACCCGCATCATTTCAGGGAAATCAGGTACATAGCGCTTTATCATTCGGTTTTCCACTCGGCTCGTAATTTTTTATGGTGCAGCTCCAGCCATTGCAGGGCGATGACAGAGGCCGCATTGTCTATTTTCCCCTCTTCCACCCAGCGGTACGCCTGCTCGCGGCTGACCACATGGACAAGAATATCCTCATTCTCTTCCTCCAGACCGTGGTTTCCCTTCGCCACGCTGGCATCCACTTCCCCCACCAGAATAGCTAATCGCTCGCTGGTGCCGCCGGGGCTGGCCAGATAGCTTAACACTGGTTTCACTCGCGCAGGGGTAATTCCGGCCTCTTCCACGGCTTCACGCCGGACCACATCTTCGGGCGTTTCGCCAGGCTCGATCATCCCGGCGACTAATTCTAACAGCCAGGGGGTTTGGCTGCTGTCAAATGCGGGAATGCGGATTTGTTCGACCAGCACCACTTCATCCCGCACCGGGTCATAGGGTAGCAGCACCGCTGCGTGTCCGCGCTCAAAGACTTCTCTTTTTACTTCATCACTCATGCCGCCATTAAACAAGCGGTGACGGAAACGGTAGCGGGTGAGTGAAAAAAAACCGTTATAAAGTGTCTCTCGTGCAATAATTTCTACATCGTTTTTGGTGAAAGTCACTGGGTATTCTTTGCCGTTTTCCATTGAGACCGCTCCTTGCTTAACAGGTGCAAATACGAGAAAAGCAATCCCGAATCCGCTGAGAGTGTGGTTCTTAGTGAGTTATTTGAGTAAATTAAAGCAATATGGCACGTTCGGCCAACTTATCTCTTCCGTCGATTCTGCTAGAATCGGCGATAATTTTTTGGCTTACGTCAGCGCTACCATAGCAATTTTGCTGCACTACAAGGAATGCAAATGAAGAAACTGCTCCCCTTACTTATCGGCCTGAGCCTGGGCGGCTTCAGCGTCGCCAGTCAGGCTGAAAACCTGCTGCAGATTTATCAGCAGGCTCGTTTATCTAACCCAGATCTTCGCAGTTCTGCAGCCGATCGTGATGCAGCATTTGAGAAAATTAACGAAGCCCGCAGCCCGTTACTGCCGCAGCTGGGTCTGGGTGCTGATTATACCTATAACAACGGCTATCGCGACAGCAGTGGTCTGCATTCCAATACCACCAGCGGTTCGTTGCAGTTAACCCAGACCATTTTTGACATGTCAAAATGGCGCGCGCTAACGCTGCAGGAAAAAACGGCCGGTATCCAGGATGTCACCTATCAGACCGCGCAGCAAACGCTGATCCTGAACACCGCTACCGCTTATTTTAACGTGCTGAATGCCATTGATACGCTCTCCTACATCGAAGCGCAGAAGCAGTCGATTTATCGTCAGTTGGATCAGACCACCCAGCGCTTTAACGTCGGCCTGGTCGCCATCACCGACGTTCAGAACGCCCGCGCGCAGTATGACAGCGTGCTGGCCAACGAAGTGACGGCCCGCAACGCGCTGGATAATAACGTTGAGATCCTGCGTCAGGTGACCGGTAACTATTACCCGAGCCTGGCTTCGCTGAACGTTGACCGTTTCCAGACGGAAAAACCTCAGCCGGTTAACGCCCTGCTGAAAGAAGCGGAAAGTCGTAACCTGAGCCTGTTGTCCGCCCGCTTATCGCAGGATTTGGCGCGCGAAACCATTCGCTCTGCCGAAACGGGCCATATGCCGACGCTGGACCTGACCGCATCAACCGGTCTGTCTAACAGCAAGTACGGCGGTCGTCGTGCGAACCAAAGCGCCTCAACCGCCGACAGCATCAGCGGGACTAACCAGGTTGGGCTGAGCTTCTCTCTGCCGCTGTACAGCGGCGGCTCGGTTACCTCGCAGGTTAAGCAGGCGCAGTACTCTTACGTTGCGGCAAGCGAGCAGCTGGAAAGCGCGCATCGCTCCGCTATTCAGACCGTTCGCTCTTCGTTTAACAACGTGAACGCTTCCATCAGCAGCATCGAAGCTTATCGCCAGGCCGTGGTTTCTGCGCAAAGCTCCCTTGACGCAATGGAAGCCGGTTATCAGGTGGGTACCCGTACTATCGTCGATGTACTGGATGCGACCTCAACCCTGTACAGCGCTAAGCAGCAGCTCTCCGACGCGCGTTACAGCTACATGATCAATGAGCTGAACATCAAATCGGCGCTGGGTACGCTGAACGAGCAGGATTTGCAGGCGCTAAACGCCCGGTTGGGTAAAGATGTCTCCACTTCCCCGGAAGCGGTGGCACCTGAAACTCCGGCGCAAAATGCCTCGGCTGATAGCGGTCAGCCGGCGCCATCCCAAGTGCGCGCTACCCGCGCCGCACAAAGCTCGGCGCCCGTCAGTACCAGCCGTAATCCTTTCGCGAAGTGATTAACTCGGGGCAGAACCTTCTGCCCCTTCACAATCAAACGTATAGCTAAGTAAAGATCCCCGTTCCAGCGCCCCCCTTCGCTTCATTTTTCACCGCTATTACCCTATTCTATGCCCTACCTTTGGGCACAGGACAGAACGTGATGAAACGGACTAAACAGATCAATCATGCCTCCTTTCGCAAAAGCTGGAGCGCACGACATTTAACCCCGGTAGCCTTAGCGGTCACCGCGGTATTTATGCTTGCCGGTTGTGAACAATCGGATGAAACGGTTTCTCTGTATCAAAATGCCGATGACTGCTCCAGCGCCAACCCTGGCAAAAGCGAGCAGTGTACGACGGCGTTTAACAACGCCAAAAAAGAAGCGGAGAAAACCGCGCCGAAATACGCCACTCGCGAAGACTGCGTGGCGGAGTTTGGCGAAGGTCAGTGCCAGCAGGCGCCAGCTCAGGCAGGCGTGGGCACATCTAACGCAGAATCGCAGCAAAGCGGCAGCTTCTGGATGCCGCTGATGGCGGGCTACATGATGGGCCGGATGATGGGCGGCGGTTTTGGCGGTCAGCAGCAGCCGCTGTTTACCTCTCGTGCGCCAAACAGCCCGGCAAACGGCAAGTTTGTTGATGCCAGCGGCAAAAGTTTTGGCAGCGCGACCCCGGGTCGCACCATGAACGTGCCAAAAACCGCAATGGCGCCAAAGCCAGCCACTACCAGCACGGTAACCCGTGGCGGCTTTGGCGATAGCGTAGCGAAACAGGCCACAGCGCAGCGTAGTAGCGCAACTTCCGGTACCCGCCGCGCTTCAGGGGGCTAATCGCCATGAAGCGTCTTGCTATCGCTGAACGCCCGCACTGGCGTGAAAAGGCTACCGAATACGGTTTTCGCTTTCATACCATGCACGGTGAGCCTTACTGGTGCGAGGAAGCTTACTACCAGTTCACGCTCCAGCAGGTGGAAACGCTGGAAGATGTCACCAGCGAGCTGCACCAGATGTGTTTACAGGTGGTGGAAAAAGTGGTGAACAGCGAAGAGCTGCTCAGCAAATTTCGTATTCCCAAACACACCTGGGATTTTGTCCGCGCCTCGTGGAAAACCAGCCAGCCTTCGCTCTATTCACGTTTGGATCTGGCCTGGGATGGCCAGACCGACGCCAAACTGCTTGAAAACAATGCGGACACGCCAACGTCGCTGTACGAAGCCGCGTTCTTCCAGTGGATCTGGCTGGAAGATCAGCTCGCGGCGGGTAATCTGCCGGCGGGCAGCGATCAGTTCAACAGCCTGCAGGAGAAGCTGATTGAGCGCTTTGCGGCGCTGCATCAGCAGCATGGCTTTAGCTGGCTGCATTTTGCCTGCTGCCGCGATACGGATGAAGATCGCGGGACGGTACAGTATCTACAGGACTGCGCCACGGAGGCCGGGTTACCCAGCGAATTCCTGTTTATTGATGAAATCGGCCTTGGCGAAAAGGGACAGTTCACCGATGTGCATGACCAGGTGATTAGCAATCTGTTCAAGCTCTATCCGTGGGAATTTATGCTGCGAGAGGTGTTCTCGACCAAGCTGGAAGACGCTGGCGTCCGCTGGCTGGAGCCGGGATGGAAAAGCATCATTTCTAATAAAGCGCTGCTGCCGATGCTGTGGAAAATGTTCCCTAACCACCCTAACCTGCTGCCCGCGTATTTTGCAGAAGATGACGTGCCGCAGATGGATAAATACGTGGTTAAACCGCTGTTTTCCCGCGAAGGCGCTAACATTCGTATCGTCGAAAACGGCCGGGAAATCGCCAGCGCAGATGGCCCTTACGGTGAAGAAGGGATGATTGTTCAGCAGTTCCACCCGCTGCCAAAATTTGGCGACAGCTATACGCTGATCGGCAGCTGGTTGATTGACGATCGGCCTGCGGGCATTGGCCTGCGGGAAGATCGCGCGCTGATTACTCAGGATCTGTCGCGCTTCTATCCGCACACATTTATTGAATAAATTGTCTACCGCTCAGTCAGGCACTCTGCGCAGGCAGAGTGCCTGACTGATAAATCTGCGACTCACTCGTGCCCGAACTGCCTCTGACCTTCGATCTCACTGCTCCGGTCTGAACAGACATCTGTCAGCACCACCTTTTACAATAGCGGCCATCCATAAATCAATTACCCGCTCAAATCCTCTTACTCAGTTAACTATTTTTAATCTAAACCGGGCCGGATAGCGCTCCCGGTCACTCTTAGTGTATTAAGCTGTTCTCTTAATAAAAATTCGCTTAATTACGCAAAGACCTCAGGCGAACAAAAAAAATAAAGAAGAAATAACCTATTGAAAAGCATCATCACCATAAAAATAAAAACCCGATAAATTATACCTACAGGCATAACATTATTAAGTAACAAGAAAAGCCAACATTACAGAATTAGACTAAGAAATTGATCGTTATTACAGATCGATACGTCATAAATCAATTGGTACAAACGATTTCCATGCGCCACCCCCGACCTCTAGAATCATGAAAAATTGTAAAGGTTCGTTTGAAAAAACCTTTGATTCATACTTTACTTAGTAGCTTCATACTTTACTTAGTAAAGTAATGTGTTTTTATTCACCTTTAAAAAAACATTACTGCTCTTTATTTTGTTTTAACCCTGTCGCCAGGGCTGCTTCAGCTTCCACAAAACTCATGAAGAGTAGGGTCACTTGTCCCATTACACCGTCGGCTTTGATAGCCATAAGGATATGCAAAATGAAGTCTTCTCAGCTACTTTCTCTGGTTCTGATCTCATTCACTCTGTGCGCCTGTAGCTCCTCCCCCGGACAAAAGAGCGTGCCCAAAAAAACCGGTGATAGTCTGGTTGAGCAAAAGACGGAAGGTAAGAGGTGCGTAGACAACTTCGACATGCTGAAGGGGCTAAATTATGACGCATTTAATCAGTACCGGGCGCAGTTCGATAAAATCAACAACTCCCATGCTTATTTTAAAAGTCATGAGGGACTGATGGAACAGGACCCTAAAGAGCTGATGACGCTTACGCTGAATGACAAACTCAACATGGTCTGTGAGCAAGTAAAAAGCCAGGCATTCCTTGAAATACAAAAAAAAATGAAAGTGATCAGTCAGATTTAGTAAAACCTCTTTTTTCAACAGCAAATAACATCCCGAATTAGAAAAAACAGAAGTCCGCTTTAAAATTCTTGCCGCAGGTTCCATAACCTCCTCTCCGGGGTATGGAGCCTTCTTTTCAAGGAAGGAAAGACATGGAATTCAAATCTAAAAAAGCCGCCGCCCTATTTATTATTTTAAACCATTTATTTGTTTCAACCGCTCTCCCTCTTTTTTCTCCCATTGTCCAGGCAAACTCAGGCATCTCTGCCCTGAGCACCACTATGGAAGAACTTAAGGGCAGCGTTAACGATCTCGCCGATCGAAAACCGACGGATATTCCCCCCCCAACCTTTCAGCAAGATAACGCGCCGCCCACTTTTGCTTCGTCCCCTTTCCTGTCCACACCTTCCTCCCAGTTCAAGACCTCTGCTGATATCGGACCATTCGGAACCCATGAAGGTGACAAAACGGCAAGCAGCAGCGACATTATCGCTCAACTCCCTTCTCTGGAAGGCAGTAAAAACAGCTTATCAGAACAAAAATCCCTGTTTTTAGACGATGATATCAACCGGTCACGCGAAGCGGACAGCTCTCTGCGCCCGCTGGAAGGGGTAAAACAATTTTGGCAAGTCATGGGAACGGATAACCGGACCCAGGCAGGGTTAGGCGTTATTACCGGCATAGCCAACGATATGGCCAGCAATGCCCTGCGGGACTGGATGGGGCAGAGCGGCAACACGCGGCTCCAGTTCAACTCACAGGGTGAGGCCAGCGCGGATTTACTGGTCCCTTTCTGGGATGCGCCAGACACGCTGCTGTTCAGCCAGCAGGGCATTCGCGTCAATAAAGAAAGAACCACCTGGAATCTCGGATTAGGCGTTCGTCACTATGTCTCTGATGACTTTATGCTCGGCCTTAACAGCTTTTATGACCGTGATGTCACGGGCAATAATGCGCGATTTAGCGTAGGCGCCGAAGCCTGGACTCACTTCTTAAAGCTGAGCGCGAATAAATACCAGCGTCTCACTGACTGGCATCAGTCACCGCTTCAGGAGATGGAAGATTACGACGAACGCCCGGCCAATGGGTTTGATGTGGCCGCGGACGCCTGGCTGCCCTTCTATCCCCAGTTTGGCGCCTCGGTAAAATATGAAAAATACTTTGGCAAAGGGATTATCCTGGATAATTCATCCAGCCCCGGCAGTTTGCAAGACTCCCCATCCGCAGTAACCACCACGCTGAATTATACCCCCATTCCCCTGCTGACGTTTAAAGCGGGCCGTAAGTCAGGCAGCAGCTCCGATAGCTTCGTTGGTCTGGATATTAATTATCGATTAGGCGTGTCGTGGAACGAGCAGACGGATAAAGAGACCATCCGGGTCATGCGCAGCCTGCCCGGCGCACGCTACGATTTTGTCGATCGCAATTACAACATCGTTATGCAGTACCGTAAGCAAAACCTGATTTCGCTGTCGCTGCCCTCCTCGGTGACGGCCGAAGCCGCTGCAACTACGGTGATTGAGGCCAGCGTACGAGCAAAATATGGGTTAAAGAAAATTGACTGGCGTGCGCCAGAGCTGCTTGCCGCGGGAGGAACCCTCACGCAGAACTCGGCAACATCCTTAGCCGTCAGGCTGCCTAAGTACCTCCACGATGGGGTTAACAGTTACAAAGTTTCGGCCATCGCCACCGATAATCACGGCAACGAGTCACCGGAAAGTACAGTCATTATTAACCTGGTGCCTCACAGCACCATCATCACGCTGGACGTCAAGCCTGTGGATAACATTGTGGCTAACGGCGTTGACTTCGCGCATCTGCACGCCAAAGTCACCGGCAAGTCTGGTGAATTCATGAGTGACCACAACGTGCGTTTTGTGGTGTCTGGCATCAACGATAATTGTATTCTGAAAGGCAATAACGCCTGCGAAGCGCAGCATGTTACCGACACCTCAGGCATGGCTATCGTACCGCTGGCCTCCACCAAAGCCGGTAAAGTCACCATTTTCTCTCATCTGGATAATGGCAACCGCGACATCAAGACGCTGAACTTCATCGCCGACGGCAGCACCGCCGAGCTGGCTGAGCTGACGGTCGTAGTGAATAACGCCGTAGCCAATGGCAAGGCCGCTAACAAAGCGAAAGTTATTATCGCAGACTACTACGGTAACCCAATCAGCAATGCTGTCGTATCGTTCTCGGTTGATGGCGCCGCCACCCTTTCCAGTCAGTCCGTCGTTACTGACGACAACGGTTCAGCTACCGTTGACATCTCCAGCAAATTGGCCGGCAATAATACGCTGACGGCTTCAGCCAGCGGCATGAGCAAAAGCGCCGCGCTGACCTTTATTGCCGATATCCGCACGGCAAAAATTGACGATCTTTATGCCACCCCGGCGACAGAGCTAAAAGCCGATGGCGCTGACACCACTATTTTGACCGCCGTGGTGAAGGATGCTAACGGCAACATCGTCAGCGGTGCGAACGTGATCTTCAGCGCCTCTGACGGAGCCAAACTGAGCCAGAAGTCGGTCACCACCGACAGCGACGGCTTAGCCAGAGTGAACCTCACCAGCACCGTGGCAGGTAGCAGCACGGTCACCGCAGTCACTGCCGAAGATAAAATCGGTAAAAAAACCGCCATCCACTTTATCGGCGATATCACTACCGGGCAGGTAGACAGCTTCACCGCTTCACCCTCATCAGGGATGGCTGCGAATGACAACGACGCCTCGGAGCTTAAAGCCTGGGTGAAGGACGCTAACGGTAACGCCGTTAGCGGCGTGCTGGTTACGTTCAGCGTGAACGGTAAGGCCAGACTGAGCCAGGGTTCAGCCGTTTCTGGCATCGGCGGACTGGCTACCGTTAGCCTTACCAGCACCCGCGCCAGCAGCAGCACCGTCACCGCGTCAACGTCTTTTGACCCTGTGGGCAAGCAGGTTTCAGTGTCATTTGCTGCAGACCAGGCCACCGCGAGGGTAGTGAGCTTCGAGGCTTCCCCCGTAGACAATATTAAAGCCAACGGCATCGCCACATCGACCCTGACCGCAGTGGTGAAAGACGCCAACGACAACCTTGTCAGCGGGGCGACAGTGAAATTTGAAATATATAGCGTGTATAACAAAGGCAAACTAAGCCACTCCTCAGCCATTACTGACAGCAAGGGCGTCGTTACCATACAGACGAGCAGCACGGTGGCCGATTTCAACATAATACGGGCCTACACCGACTTCGAACCCAATAATTATACCAAAGAGGTTCTCGTCGACTTTATTGCCGACAGTGACACGGCACAAATCCACAGCCTTACTGCGGTGGAAAATTCGAATGTTAAGGCGAACGGTACTGAATACTCAGTGTTGACAGCCATAGTTAAAGATAACTATGGCAATATACTCAACGGGGCAACGGTGACTTTCCGCGTCAATGGCAGTGCTCAGCTGAGTGATACTTCGGTCGTCTCCGGCGTCTCCAGCGGCGGCGGAAAGGCAACGGTGAGACTGACCAGCAAACTGGCAGGGAGCAGCACGGTAACAGCGGTCACGTCATTCGACAAGGTCGGCAAGCAGACCGCCGTTTCCTTTGTTGCCGATGCCAGCACGGCCAGCATTGTCAGCCTGAGCGCCTCACCAGCCGCTGGCGTAACGGCGGACGGAACCTCGGCCTCGTTACTGAAGGCGCTGGTGAAAGACGTCAACGGCAACACTGTGAGCGGCGCGACGGTAACGTTCAGCGTATCCGGCAAAGCAAGCCTGAAGCAGACTTCGGTCATCACCGCCAGCGACGGCTATGCCGCAGTACAGCTGGTAAGCACCTCAGCAAGCAGCAGTACCGTAACCGCAGTGACGGCGCACGATAAAACCGGTAAACAGGCCACCGTTGGCTTCGTGGCGGATATCAGTACAGCGAAGGTATTTAGCCTGTCTGCGTCACCTGAGAGCGGAATAGCGGCCAGCGGCAACCCGGCATCTACCTTAACCACCGTAGTGAAAGATACCGGCGGCAACCTCGTCAGTGGCGTAAAAGTCACTTTCAAAGTCACCGGCATGGCCACGCTGAGTCAGGCTTCTGCCGTTACTGACGACAAAGGTCAGGCAACGGTGACAATTTCCAGCACCGCACCAGGCCGCAATACGGTGACCGCCAGCACTGACAACGACAGCGTCGGTAAACAGATCTCCGTCAGCTTTGTCCCCGATATCAGCTCGGCGAAGATAGATAGCTTTACTGCCTCGCCTGAAAAGGACGTCCTGGCAAACGGCCTTTTCGACTCAAGACTGACCGCTAAGGTGAAAGATGCCAATGGCAACAGCGTCGGCGGCGTGGAAGTGACCTTTAGCGTCAGTGGTAAAGCCAGCCTGAATAAGCCATCCGCAATCACCGATTTCTCAGGCACAGCGACGGTCCGCCTCACCAGCACGTCGGCCAGCAGCAGCACCGTCACCGCCGTCACTGATTTCGACAAAACCGGCAAGAAAGTCTCCGTCAGCTACATTGCTGACTATTACAGTGCGAGAATTGACAGCATTACCGCTACCCCGGCATCAAACATAACGGCCGATGGTTCAGCGATCTCGCTAATCAAAGTCCAGGTAAAAGACCCTCACGGCAACATCGTCAGCGGCGAAAACGTCACCTTCAGGGTGGAGGGTCAAGCGAAGCTGCTCAAGTCGTCAGCGATTACGGATAAGGATGGCTTTGCGACAGTGCAGCTCATCAGCACTACCGTAGGCAACAGCGCCGTTTCCGCCCTAATCAGCGGAAAAGACGAATCCCGCCGCAAGAAGGTCACTGTGACCTTTGTCGCCGACCTTGCCACGGCGAAAATCGACAGTCTTTACGCCTCGCCAACCTCTGGCGTGACGGCCAACGGGGTCGCCAGTTCCACTCTGACGGCGCAGGTAAAAGATGCCAATGGCAACCTTGTTAGCGGCGCGACGGTCACCTTCAGCGTGGACGGGAATGCCAGGCTGGATCAACCCTCAGCAAAAACCGGCAGCAACGGTGTGGCAACGGTCAGGCTGAGCAGTAGTTCCGCCAGTAGCTACACCGTCACCGCCACGACTTCCTTTGATAAAACGGGCAAGCAGGCTGCCGTCGCCTTTGTTGCGGATGCCAGCACGGCAAAAGTAGACAGTTTTAGCGCTTTCCCTTCCACGGCGCAGGCAAATGGTCGCTCCCAGGCCAGGTTGCAGGCCGTCATAAAGGATACTAACGGTAACCTGGTCAGGGGTGTATCCGTATCTTTCACCGCCAGCGGTGGGGCAAAGTTAAGCTCACAATCTGCCGTTACCAATGGCAACGGCGTGGCTAGCGTAGATCTGACCAATACAACCGCAGGCAACAGTACGGTGACCGCCACCACTCCCTCAGACAGAATGGGTAAAAGTACCGTCGTGACCTTTGTGGCCGACGCGGAAACGGCAAGCATTGATAGCCTCACCGCCTCACCCGCAACGGGCGTCAAGGCGAATGGTCTGGCAAGCTCCACCCTGACCGCCAGGGTGAAAGATGCTCACGGTAATATCGTCAGTAATGCCACGGTGGTCTTCAATGCAGGCGAAAAGGCGCGTTTAAGTCAGCCGTCGGCTAAAACAGACAGCAGCGGACTCGCGACGGTACAGGTGACTAATACTACAGCGGAAAGCAGCCTCATCACTGCCGTTACGGCTTATGATACCAATGGTAAGCGGGCTTCCGTTGGCTTCATCGCCGATATCAGTACGGCCGGAGTGGACAGTATTAATGCCGTACCTGCTGCGGATGTCACCGCCAACGGCACGGCGACTTCCCTGATCACGGCTCTCGTGAAAGATACCAATGGCAACCTCGTTAGCGGCGCGAAGGTCATGTTTAGCGTCGAGGGCAAAGCCGCTCTGAAGTCGGTGTCAGCGATATCAAACAGTGAAGGCAAAGCGACGGTCAGCCTCAGCAGCACCTCAGCCACCAGCAGTACCGTCACGGCGCTGACTGACTTTAACAAAACCGGCAAGAAGGTTTCAGTGAGCTTTAAAGCTGATATCGCAACCGCAACCGTAGACAGTCTGAAAGTGTCTAAAGCCTCGGGGATTATCGCCAATGGCAAAGACGCCTCGCTGCTGACGGCTGTAGTGAAAGATACGCATGGCAACACCGTGAGCGGCGCCAAAGTCACCTTCAGCGTTAACGGTAAGGCCGCTCTGAGTCAGCAATCGGCGATAACCAACGGCGAGGGTATCGCTACGGTAAGCCTTACCAGCCTTTCAGCCAGTCTGAGTACGGTGACAGCAAAAGCGGCGGAAGACGTCACCGGAAAACAGGCCTCCGTCGCCTTTATCGCAGACCTTAGCACGGCCAAAGTGGACAGCCTCGCTGCCTCGCCTTCTGCGGGATTAAAAGCTGACGGCACCACGTCGTCGGCCCTTACCGCGCTGGTGAAAGATGCTAACGGTAACCTTGTCAGCAACGCTACCGTAAACTTCAGCGTGAACGGCTCCGGCAAGCTTGACCACGCTTCGGCGACAACGGGCAGTAACGGTAACGCAACGGTCAATTTGACCAGTAAGTTTGCGGGTAACAGTACCGTTATTGCTACCATTACCGGAGACGACACCACTAAACAGGCTACCGTGACATTTATCGCGGACATTACAACGGCGAAAATAGACCGTCTGATCGCTTCACCAGATGCGGACGTTACCGCCAACGACAAAGCCACATCGGCCCTGACGGCTCTGGTTACCGATGCCAACGGTAACCTTGTCAGCAATGCGAAAGTAACCTTCAGCGTAAATGGCCTCGCCACGCTAAAAGAGTCTTCAGCAGTAACCGGCAGTGACGGCTCGGTAACCGTTAATCTGAGCAGTAAATTCGCTGGCGTTAACACGGTGACGGCGGTAACGGAGAGTGACAAAATCGGTAAAAAGGCCTCGGTCACTTTTGTTGCTGACCTGTCGACCTCGAAAATTGACAGCCTGACGGCTTCACCTGCTACCGGTATAGCGGCCAATGGGAAAGCTTTCTCGGTGCTGACCGCCGTAGTGAAGGATGCGAACGGCAACCTCGTCAGTAATGCCAATGTGCTGTTCAACCTGGGGGGTAATGGCAACCTGAGTGCAGTGCAGAAGGCGATGCCCGTCACGAAAGAAAACAGTGTCAACACGATGCAAGCGATAACCGGTAGCGACGGCACCGTTAAGGTATTCCTTACCAGCCCGGCCGCCAGCGTCAGCACCGTGACGGCCACAACGGTCTACGACAAAACGGGCAAGCAGGTTTCGGTGACCTTTATTGCCGATATCAGTACGGCAACCATAGACAGCCTCACCGCTACACCGGTCACGGACGTATTAACTGACGGCAAGGCAACGTCAATCCTGACCGCGCGGGTGAAAGACGCCAATGGCAATATTCTCAGCGGGGCAAAGATTAACTTCAGTCTCACCGGCAATGCCGAACTGAGCCAGCTTTCAGCGGTCAGCAACGGCGAAGGAACGGTTGAAATAAGCCTTTCCAGCAAATTTGCCGGTAACGTAGTAGTAAGCGCGGTCACTGACTATGACAAAGTCGGTAAAAAAGCGTTTGTTTCCTTTATCGCAAATAAAAATACGGCAGCGGTCATTGGTCTGACGGCCACTCCGGCAACCAATATCCCGGCCAACGGGGTAGCCCTCTCAACCATCACGGCGCTGGTGCAGGATGCTAACGCTAACCCAGTCAGCGGGGTAAAAGTCACCTTCAGCATTAACGGTAAAGCCACCCTCAATCAGCTGTCGGCGATTACCGACAGTAACGGTTTCGCTAAGGTGAACCTTACCAGTACCGTTGCGGGTAGCAGCACGGTAAGCGCGGTGACGGATTATGATAAAACTGTCCAGACGGTCTCGGTGATCTTTATCGCCGATCTCAACTCGGCCAGGGTGGACAACCTCACGGCGACGCCGGCACAGGGTATTGCGGCCAACGGCATCGCTTCCTCGACGCTGACTGCACTGGTAAAAGACGCTGACGATAATCCGGTTTCTGGCGCAACGGTGAATTTTACCATCACTGACAGTGCAAAAAATCAGAGCCAGTCAACGGCGATTACGGGTTACAACGGCATAGCCACCACGTTAGTCAACAGTACCGTTTCCGGGAACAGCACCGTCAGGGCGACCATCGAAAAATCTGACGATGTCGGTAAGACCGTGAGCGTCGGTTTCATCGGCGACAGCCAGACTGCCAGCGTGGAGAGTCTGACCGCCTCGCCAACTGAAGGCATTACCGCTGACGGTAAGTCCTCATCTACCCTGTCCGCCGTGGTTAAAGATGCTAAAGGCAACCTCGTTAACGGAGCCGTGGTTCTTTTCAAGGTGTCAGGTCAAGCCAGCCTCAGCCAGCCTTCGGCGAAAACCGGGCCTGACGGCATCGCAACGGTCAACCTCACCAGCACTCTTGAAGGAAGTAGCACCGTCACGGCCACTACCGGTTACGATAAAACCGGGAAACCCGTTACGGTCTCCTTTGTTGCCGGGGACGTCAGCGGCAGCACCTCAACGTTGCAGCTCAGTAAGACCATTCTGCCAGCCGATGCCAAATCCTCGCTGGTCCTGACGCTGACGGCGAAAGACCAGTTCGGCAATAAAACTCAGGGAGCCAATATTACGTTTAGCGTTACCAATGCTGAGGGCGTGAAAATAAGTGCAGTCACCGAGAAGGAAGGGGTCTATACAGCGACGCTGACCAGCGGGGACAAAGCCGCAATTGGCAAAATTTCGGTTCAGCAGAATAAGGCCGAAGTGAAAGATTTGGCTGCTGAGGTAGGGATTTACTCGACAACGTTAAAGCTGGTAGTTAACTAACTTACAGAGAAATTAACTGACCGCTTAAAATATCGGGCCGGTGCATAAAATGGGACGCACCAGCCCGATATTTCACATACTTTTTTATAACAAAGAGGGTGTGAAATAGCGCTTCCCAGCTGGTAAATTCATTGATGTAAAGGAATGACGATGAAATCAAAATGCTTAAAAGCCAATAAAGTCACGCCTGGAATAGCTCTGCTGTTCCTCTTTTTCTCATTTAACGCTGCCGCACTGGAGTGTTATAGTGGCGCGGTGGTCGATGAAGGAGAAGGAATAGGCAAACTTGTGCTGCTCTCCGGCACGCCAAATGGCAGCAGAGTTTGGGAATCAAAAGAATATGTTCGCGATATCACCTGTACCACAAGAATAAACGAGAACGTTTATTTTTACCCTTTTCCTAAAATAAGAAGCCAGCCTGTACCAAAAGGGGTAAAAATGGGGTTGATTTATAATGGAAAAGACCTCGGCACCTTTAATGAAAATTCAGGGGGCGGCAACCGAACTACCGCAATTGACACCGGCTGGAATCTTAACAGAACCACCGCCACCCGCTCATTTCGTATTAAGGCCTACCTGGTTAAAACAGGTGAAATCGATACCAGCATGAGCGTGGAGAAAATACACCTTTTCCAGCTTGATGGAAGAAATGGCTTGAATAATGGCGCTAATGCAAGGAACTATAAATTTAGTCTTTCACAGTGGAATCAAACGGGGATGGTTAATTGTACCAATTCATTTTCCGGCATGTCGTTTACCGTACCTTCTGTTGAAACGGATAAAGCCATTTCGGATACCAGTCGCCATACCATTACTCCCCCTGCCCTCAGTATTTCCTGTAACTCAGACACGGCCGGGCTTGCTAATCTTCTGACCAGCGTAACGGGAACCTTCTCTGTTACAGGCAACCAGATGAAGAACGCCAATAATTATTTCGCCACTGACAGAGAGTATTTTGGTTTTAACGTCGCGCATGATGGAACCGTTATGACGCCAGGCAAAGAAGTGCCGTTAACCCTGATGCTCTCCGGCGGCAAGGCAAAAAAATCGCTACCGTTGACACTTTCTCCACGGATCATGGAACTGAAATTTAATAGCCCCTCATGGCTCTTTATCGATGCAGAAAAAGAAGTGAAAAGTAAAATAACGCCGGTATTCACCCCGCTGTCGGTCAATACCAATTAACCCATTTAAACCGCTGAGAGCAATCTACGCGAAGCATCGGTAACCGCTGAGTAGAGCGATCTATTCAGCGGTCGGTGGGCCAGCTCAGCCCACCTGCACCGACAGCATACTCAGTGAAGCCATCACCAGGCCGTCAACCGGTATGGAAACAGACTCTCCCGGCAGTCGCGCACCCAGTACATACAGCAACGGCAGATAATGCTCCGGCGTGGGGTTAGACAGTTCAGCCCCGTCATGCTGCATAAAATTCACCAGCGGATGCTGCTCTGCTTCACCTTCCCAGCTCAGATTATCCCGCACGTACTCGTTGAAGGAGGAAGCCCACGCGTAAGGTTCCGCGTCGCCCTGCCAGCGCACCATCCGCAGGTTATGCACCACGTTCCCGCTAGCCACAATCATGATTCCCTGTTCCCGCAGCGCAGCAAGCTTGCGGCCCAGCTCAAAGTGAAAGGCGGGAGGTTTTGTCCCGTCGATGCTCAGCTGAACGACAGGAATGTCAGCCTCAGGATACATCTTGATCAATACGCCCCACGAGCCATGATCAAAGCCCCACTGCTGGTCCATCTGTACCTGCACCGGTGCCAACGCGTCTGCCACTTTACGGGCCAGGTCCGGCGATCCGGGAGCAGGATATTGCGTGTCGAACAGCGCCTGCGGGAAACCGCCAAAATCATGGATAGTTCCCGGCTTTTCCATCGCCGTCACCGCTGTTCCTCGCGTGTACCAGTGGGCAGATACCGCTACGATAGCTTTAGGGCGCGGTAAGGTTTTACCCAGCGCTCGCCAGGCTTCGGTATAGACATTCTCTTCCAGCACATTCATTGGGCTGCCATGACCAAGAAAAAGTGCGGGCATACGTGACTGACTCATAATAGTTCCCCTGAATGTGTCGGTTTGATAACGGCCAGATTACGCGCTTTTCCCCGGTGATGAACCCGGATAACCATGATGAAGATCATCAAGAAATTTGAACGGCAAAAGAAGAGAGTGTCTGAGGCTACTGCTGGCCTTTGCCTCAGAAGAGGAGGCGGAGGGGTTCGAAAAAAAGCCGGATACTCCGCACCAAAGACCAGACGACCTGCTGGCTTTGGGAGAGCACCCGGCTTTCTTTACCGTCGCGTTTAGCTTGCCTGACGAGCCTCGTGGCTACGACGCCAGGCAACCAGATCTTCGATAGTCACTACCGGCATGTTGTGCTGCTTAGCAAATACAATCGCTTCAGGCGCGTGCGCCATTGAGCCATCATCATTGGTCAACTCGCACAGCACGCCCGCAGGTTTAAAACCGGCCAGCGTCACCAGATCGATAGTCGCTTCAGTGTGACCACCGCGGCTCAGCACGCCGCCTTCGCGGGCGCGAAGCGGGAAAACGTGGCCGGGACGGTTGAGATCGGAAGGTTTAGCATCGTCGGCGATAGCGGCACGAATAGTGGTGACGCGATCTTTAGCAGAAACGCCGGTGGTCACGCCTTCGGCGGCTTCAATGGTCACGGTAAAACCGGTGCCGTATGAACTGGTGTTATGGTCGACCATCATCGGCAGCTCAAGCTGGCGGCGACGTTCTTCGGTCAGACACAGACAGACGATGCCGCTACCGTGGCGAATGGTCAGCGCCATCTGCTCCACGGTCATGGTTTCCGCTGCGAAGATCATATCGCCTTCGTTCTCGCGATCTTCATCGTCCAATACCATCACGCCGCGCCCGTCGCGCAGAGCTGCAATGGCCCGTTCTACACGCTGCTGGGGCGTGCCAAATTCAGAAAGTAGCGTCTGATTCATGGTAATAAAGCCTTATTGAATGTATGGGTTACCAGAATCAGGGCGTGCTTAGGAGTGTCATGCAGTGACAAAAAATAACGGCGAGGCGGGCGCAGGCCCGGCCAGATACGTTACTCTCTCCCATCCGGACTTTAACCGTCGGCCCCGGAATTACACCGGATCTGCTGACCTCCAGACCGGGAGGTCTGAAGCGCTCGCGGGCTTTCAGCCGAAGCTGATTTACCGCCGGTGGGGAATTTCACCCCGCCCTGAGAATAAGCCTGCTTACTATAACGCCGTTAAAAAATCAGGGCAACGAACAAAATGTGCGATTGGTTTGCCATTTAACGGCTTTGCTTATTTCAGGTTTATCCTTTCGGAATATCGCATTACACTTAAAGAAACTTTGCCGCTACCAGGAAGCCGCTATGATTGACCCCAAAAAAATTGAACAACTTGCCCGCCAGGTTCATGAATCCATGCCTAAAGGCATTCGTGAGTTCGGTGACGACGTTGAGAAAAAAATCCGTCAGACGCTACAGTCGCAGCTCACCCGTTTAGATTTGGTCAATCGCGAAGAGTTTGATGTGCAAACCCAGGTGTTATTACGCACCCGAGAGAAGCTGGCGGCGCTGGAACAGCGTATTGCCGAACTGGAAAGCCGCGGCGTTGAAACGGCAGCCCAGGAAGTGATTAAACCGGAAGACTTACAGTAGTTCTTCCGGTTTTCGCAGCAAAAAGGGGCGATCGCAGATCGCCCCTTTTTTGTATCGGGCCAAGGCCAGCAGATTAATCTCTGGACTTGATCGCCCTGATGATATTGCTGGTCGAGATGCCGTCTTCAAAATTCAGCACCAGAACCTCGCCGCCGTTTGCCCAGACTTCTTTGCTGCCGGCAATATCTTCCGGCTTGTAGTCACCGCCTTTTACCAGCAGATCCGGCAGCACGTCAGCAATCACCCGCTGCGGCGTATCCTCTTCAAAAGGAACAACCCAGTCAACCGCTTCCAGCGCGCCCAGCACGATCATCCGGTTTTCCAGCGGATTAATCGGACGGCTTTCGCCCTTCAGGCGTTTGGTTGAAGCATCGCTGTTGACCGCCACGATCAGCCTGTCGCCCAGCTTGCGCGCGTTGGCAAGATAGGAGACGTGGCCCGCGTGCAAAATATCAAAGCAGCCGTTGGTCATCACCACCTTCTCGCCACGGCGGCGAGCCAGCGCTACTGCTTCCTTCAGCTGCGCTTCGTCCATCACGCCAAAACCGGATTCCGGGCGGGCGCGAATGGCGTTTTCCAGCTCAACGGGAGAGACCGTAGACGTCCCCAGCTTGCCGACCACCACGCCAGCGGCGGCATTAGCCAGGAAACAGCTCTCTTCCAGCGTGTTGCCCGCGGCCAGAGCGGCGGCCAGCACGCCAATCACCGTATCTCCGGCGCCGGTCACGTCATACACTTCCTGCGCCTGGGTCGGCAGATGGAACGGTTTTTTACCCGGTTGCAGCAGCGTCATGCCGTTTTCTGAGCGGGTCACCAGCAGCGCCGACAGCTCAAAAGTCGCCATCAGCGCCATGCCGCGCTCAACAATTTCCGCTTCGTCTTTGCACTTGCCGACTACCGCTTCAAACTCAGACAGGTTTGGCGTCAGGATAGTCGCCCCGCGATAGCGTTCAAAATCCGTGCCTTTCGGATCGACCAGCACCGGTACTTTTGCCTCACGGGCAATCTGGATGATGGTCTCCACGCTGGCCAGCGCCCCTTTGGCATAGTCAGAAAGCACCAGCGCGCCGCTTGCTGGCAGCGCCTGGCGGATGCGCTGGTGCAGAGGCTCAGGGTCCACGCCCTCAAACCCCTCTTCGAAATCAAGACGGATCAGCTGCTGGTTGCGTGACAGGATACGCAGCTTGGTGATGGTAGGATGGGTGGATACCGCCACGAAATCACACTGAACGTTGACGCCGCTGAGGGTGGCATTCAGCGCACGCGCCGCATCATCTGCGCCCGTTAAGCCCACCAGACGGGAGCCAGCGCCCAGCGAGGCGATGTTCATGGCAACGTTGGCCGCGCCGCCCGGGCGCTCCTCAACGGTGTCGACCTTCACCACGGGAACCGGGGCTTCAGGGGAGATGCGGCTGGTTGGGCCGTACCAGTAGCGATCCAGCATCACGTCGCCAACCACCAGAACACCTGCACGGTTAAAATCGGGCAGAGTAATTTTCATTCCAGACACTCCAGGCTGAAGTCAAAAATATTGCGCGCGATGATAGCATAAGCAGACTATCCCGCACATTTCCCCCCGCGCCGCCAGACGGCCGCGGAGAGTATTTACTCGTCAAACCAGCGCTGCCAGCTGCTGTTGACTACCGACTGCTCGGCGCTGAACGCTTCAGGCGACACATGGCCCGGTAGCTCCTGCAACGCCAGATGATGCAGCTCATCGCGCAGCGTGGTATAGGCTACGGTCAGCGCCTGCGCCTCCTCTTCGGCCATACGACCACTGTTAGCCATCAGCGCCAGAATACGCACGTTATCGGACCAGCGCGTCAGTTTGGGTTCACTGGCCGCAAAGCGTAAGACCAGATACTGGGTGATGAATTCAATATCGGTAATCCCTCCACGGTCGGCTTTGAGATCCCAGCGACCTTTCTGCTTGTTGCCAAGGTGCGCCCGCATTTTGGCCCGCATTTCCCGCACCTCACTCTTCAATTTGTCCGCGTCGCGCGGCAGACAGAGGATCCCGCGGCGAATATCATCAAAACGCTGGCTCAGCGCAGGCTCGCCGAATACGATGCGGGCACGCACCAGCGCCTGGTGTTCCCAGGTCCAGGCTTCGTTGCGCTGATAGTCGTCAAAGGCTTCGAAAGTGCTGACCAGCATCCCGGCGGCGCCAGAGGGGCGCAGGCGAGCATCCACCTCATACAGAATGCCCGACGAGGTGCGCGTGCTGAACAGGTGCATAACCCGCTGTGCCAGCCGCAGGTAAAACTGCCTGCCGTCAATGCTTCGCTCGCCGTCGGTGACGGCATCTGCCGGACAATCATGCAGGAAGACCAGATCCAGATCGGAGCTATAGCCCAACTCCCAGCCGCCGAGCTTCCCGTAGCCCACTACGGCGAACCCGCGCTCCTGCTGCTGGCTGAGGTGCGAAGGTCGTCCGTAGCGCTGCACCATCATCTGCCACGCCTGCTGCACCACTTGCTCAACGATCGCTTCCGCCAGCCAGGTCAGATGGTCGCTGACCTTCATCACCGGCAGCGTCTCAGCGATATCTGCGGCGGCAATACGCAGATGCTGCGCCTGTTTAAACTGGCGCAGCGCTTCCAGCTGCTGCTCCTCATCCTCTTCAGGAATGCGCAGCAGATACTGCCGCAGCTCGTCGCGGTAGGCATCGGTCGCCGTAGGTTGATAGAGCGTGGCCGGGTCCAGCAGCTCGTCAAGCAGCAGCGGGTAACGGGCCAACTGGCTGGCCACCATCGGCGAAGCCGCACAGAGACGAATCAGATGCTTTAATGCGCCGTGGAACTCGGTCAGCAGTTCCAGGTAAGTGGTGCGGGTAACCACGCCGAGCAGCAGCGGCGTCAGCCGGCTTAATGCGACGGCGGCATCCGGCCTGGGGCACACTTCACTCAGCAACCGTGGCATCAGCTGGTCCAGCGCCTGGCGCCCTCGCGGCCCGATGGTGCGCTTATCCACATCCTGACGGAAATCCGTAATCGCCTGAAGCAGGCGCTGGCGCCCTTCGCTTTCAAGATGGGGAACCAGCGGCGCCAGCTCGGCCTCCTCCAGCCGATCCTGCCAGAGCACGCCATATTCATCGGCTTCTTTGCCGCCGCCGGTATCCGGCGTGTCGTCACCGATCAAGTCGTCAAAAATAGCGCGCACGGCCGCCATATGTGCTTCAAGCTGCCTGGTCAGCAGCGGCCAGCCGTCAACACCCATCGCCCAGGCAAGGCGTTCACGATTCAACTCATCCGCAGGCAGCGTTTGCGTCTGCTCATCGCCGATGCTTTGCAGCAGATTCTCCAGCCGACGCAGGTAGAGATAGGCCTCCCCCAACTGGCTCACCTGTCCGGCAGAGAGCAGATTCAGCTCGCCAATGGCCTGAAGGGTCGGCAGCAGAGAACGCAGCTGAAGCGAACGCTCGCGGCCACCGCGGATCAGCTGGAAAACCTGCACGATAAATTCCGTTTCGCGGATGCCGCCAGCCCCCAGCTTGATGTTATCGGTCAGGCCCCGCCGCCGGACTTCGCGAGCGATCATGCTTTTCATATTGCGCAGCGACTGAATCACGCTGAAATCGATATAGCGGCGGTAGATAAACGGTCGCAGCATCTGCTGTAGTTCCTGGCTCCAGCGGTCTCCGTCGCCGCCCATCAGCCGCGCTTTGACCATCGCGTAGCGCTCCCAGTCGCGCCCCTGCTCCTGATAGTAATCCTCCAGCGCGGCGAAGCTGAGAACCAGCGGCCCGCTATCGCCAAACGGCCTGAGGCGCATATCCACCCGATAGACGAAGCCGTCTACCGTGGGCTGATCGAGCACTTTAATCAGACGCTGCCCCAGCCGGGTGAAGAACTGGGCATTATCCAGCTCGCGGCGACCGCCGGTTGTGCAGCCGTTTTCCGGCCAGGTAAAAATCAGATCGATATCAGAGGAGAAGTTCAGCTCGCCGCCGCCCAGCTTGCCCATCCCGAGGATCAGCAAAGGCTGCGGCTCACCGGCAGCGTTCACCGGCGTACCGAATTCGCGGCAGCAGGCCTGCCACAACCAGTCACGCGCGGCGACAATCAGCGTTTCCGCCAGTACGCTCAGCTGCTGGAGTGATTGCCCGGTGGTACTGACGGCCAGCGTTTGCATCCAGGCGATGCGGGTCAGCATATATCGCCGGAACAGGCGCAGCTCGCGCATCAGGGCAGTTTCATCCGTCACGCCAGCCAGTTTATCCGTCAGCCAGCCAGCGTAGTGCTGCCACTCTCCCGGCTGAGGCGGCTCCTGCCGCAGCGCCTGCCACCATTCGGGATAACGCGTCAGGTTCTCATGTACAAAATCACTGAAAACCAGCACGCTCTGCTGTTCGGCACTCAACTCTCCCAGTTCAGGACTGAGCTGAGAGAGTTGAGCCGTCAGCGACGGCGGCAAAATCCGGGAAGGCGTTGGCAACATAAAAACTCCCTGTTTCAGGCGTTATTCACTTGGTTCTCTGAGAGCCCTGGCGCGGTGACCCTGCGCAGGTTCAGACATTACTATTTTTCCAGAACGCGGGCTGCTTCGCTGCCTGACGGCTGTAATTCTCCAGCCAGATTTCCTGCCTATTTTCAATAGCCTGCGCCAGCTGCTGCCAGCCCTGTAGCCACGCCTCAACGGCAGCGAAGTCATATGCGCCAGCCAACAAGCGCGCCGCCAGCAGCTGACGATGCAGCCGGGTCAGCTTGTCCTGATACTCATTCAGCTGGCGCACCTGGCTGAAAGTCTCTCTCAGATCCGCTGCAATCCTTCCCAGCATAATGTCGCAGAAGCGTTTAAACGATCCCTGAAGTTTGGCATCGGCCTTGGCATCGATAAACCCGCGCCAGCGCTCGGTGACAATCCAGTTAGTAAGCGCTAACTGGGTATGTAGAGAGAGCGGGCTGAAGCAGAGCGGCGCGGCCTGAACGTCATCGTCGAGCAGCGCTTCTTCCAGCCCGGTCAGCGAATGGCGCAGCGCGTGGCTGGCCTTGCGCGGCACCAGCGCCCCAAACAGCGAGAAGGCCTGGCGCAGCGTCTCCAGCGCCTGCTGAACCTCATGCTGAGCAGCGCCGTTACCCCGCAGCCAAAGCTCCTCGTGGTACTGCCACTGGTTTAACGCCAGGGTGAATGCGGCCTGCATCCCCTCTTCGACCGTCGCCTTCGGCTTCACTTTCATCACCGACAACGGGCGCAGCTCGCGCGGCGGGTTGCCTTTCGCCAGCGCATAGCCCCTGGCAGCCTTGCTCAGGCTGCCCAGCCGCAGGCCGCCCATGTTTGACAGTTCAGCGGCAAAGGCCAGCAGATCGTCCCGCTCACCGGTTTTCAGCTCCAGCTCGACCTCGCTCAGCGGCTCGCCTGAGTCACCTGCGCGCACTTCACCACTGTCAAATGCAACTTCGATCTCGCTTTTCAGGTAAGTAACCACCCACTTTTCACGCACAAAGTGGGTGCTGAACAGCGGATTAAGCCGCTGTTGCAGGGCGGCCACATCGCAGCCTTCCGGCCAGACCTCCGCCGGGAGCAGGTCAATAGCCAGCTCCGGCGAGTCCAGCGCCACGTTATACTCCGGCCGCTGGTGCAGGCCGCCGAGGGTTTGCCCCGCCGTCTTCAGGGTCATCTCATAGCTGTCGCCAAAGCCACGGATGCGCAGGCCCATATCCCAGCGGCGCAGTTGGCTATCCGCCGTCTCAAAATAGATGTTGGTCAGCCGGAGTGGCTCAGCATGTTTATTCGGCCAGTTTTCCAGCAGGGCCGGGAGTTTTTCAGCGGCATCCCGCGTGGCAATGAACTTTACTTCGATTTCGATGGTCATATTTTATTAATCAGATGATTAGCGGTACGTTAAGTGGAGCACCGGCGCGATTATGCTGCTCATTTTTCGCCATTTTTAGCTTTTATCAGTAAAATGACGCCGAAAAATGCGCTGCGCACTAGCCATATATGACGTGAAGAGTAATGCAGAATCGCCGTGGCTGTCTCGGCTTAATTATGCTTTTGCGGCACGCCTGGCACTGCCCTGAGACCAGGAAAGTTCTCATTTAGCTTTATACGAGCCAGCTCCAGACTGTTTCATTAATTTTTCCAGGACCCACGTAAAAAGATATCGAATGAAAAAAACTCATCTTATTGGCCTTACTTTACTGACATTTAGCGTAGCAGCTTCCGTTCATGCCGAAGAGAAACGCTATATTTCCGACGAGCTTTCCACCTGGGTCCGTAGCGGTCCCAGCGACAGTTACCGCCTTGTCGGCACCCTGAACGCCGGGGAAGAGGTTGAGCTGCTGCAAACCAACGACAGCACCCATTACGCGCAGATCCGCGATTCTAACGGTCGTACCATCTGGATCCCGCAGGCGCAGCTCAGCCAGCAGCCAAGCCTGCGGACCCGCGTGCCGCAGCTTGAGCAGCAGGTCAAAGACCTGACCGACAAGCTGGCCAATATCGATGGGAGCTGGAACCAGCGCACCGCCGAAATGCAGAAAAAGGTGGCGGGTAGCGACGGAGCGATCAACGGCCTGAAAGAAGAGAACCAGAAGCTGAAGAATGAGCTGATCGTCGCGCAGAAAAAAGTCAGCGCCGCTAACGTTCAGCTGGATGACAAACAGCGCACCATTATCATGCAGTGGTTTATGTACGGCGGCGGCGTGGCTGGCATAGGTTTACTGCTTGGCCTGCTGTTACCGCATATGATCCCAAGCCGTAAAAAGAAAGATCGCTGGATGAACTGATCCGGCGACGACCAGCAGCAGGGCATCCATTGATGCCCTGTTTTGCGTGCCCGCAGGATAGCCACTTCCCCGCAAAGGTGGGACAGGATCATCACTTCAAGTATGATGCCAGAAACGAATAGCTCAGGAGCGCGGTAGTGAAGACTTACCTTGTCGGTGGCGCGGTACGCGATGCACTGTTAAATCTGCCGGTCAAAGACCAGGACTGGGTGGTGGTCGGCGCTTCGCCAGAAGAGATGCTGAGCCAGGGCTATGAGCAGGTAGGCCGCGATTTTCCGGTGTTTCTGCATCCCGACACGCATCAGGAGTATGCGCTGGCGCGGACCGAACGCAAAAGCGGCAGCGGCTATACCGGGTTTGTCTGTTACTCCGCTCCGGACGTCACCCTTGAGCAGGATTTACAGCGCCGTGATTTGACCATCAATGCCATTGCTCAGGACCAACAGGGCCGTTTTTACGATCCCTATGGCGGACGGGCGGACTTGGACAAACGCCTGCTGCGCCACGTTTCAGTCGCTTTTAATGAGGACCCCCTGCGCGTTCTTCGCGTGGCGCGCTTTGCCGCGCGCTTTGCCCATCTGAATTTTGTCATCGCAGAAGAGACCCAGGCGCTGATGCGCTGGATGGCTGAAAGCGGCGAGCTGAATACGCTGACCGCCGAACGGGTGTGGAAAGAGACGGAAAAAGCGCTGGAAACCCGCAATCCACAGGTTTATTTCCAGGTGCTGCGGGACTGCGGCGCGTTGGCCGTGCTGTTCCCGGAGCTGGATAATCTTTATGGCGTGCCGGCACCGGCAAAATGGCACCCAGAGATCGACACTGGCGTGCATACGCTGATGACGCTGGCTATCGCTGCCCAACTCAGTCCTGATGTCGCTATCCGTTTTGCCACGCTGTTTCACGACGTCGGCAAGGCGCTGACGCCCCCTGAAAAATGGCCCAGCCATCATGGCCACGGCCCGGCGGGCGTGCCGCTGGTCGCAGCGCTGTGCCAGCGTCTGCGCGTGCCGAATGCCATCCGCGATCTGGCGCTGCTGGTCACCGAATTTCACGATCTTGTGCATACCGTACAGCGCCAGAGCCCGGAAACGCTGATCGCCCTGTTTGACCGCATCGATGCCTGGCGTAAACCCCAGCGCGTTGAGCAAATCGCGCTGACCAGCGAAGCCGATGCGCGCGGGCGTACAGGGTTCGAAAGCCATGCTTATCCGCAGGGCGATTTTCTGCGGGAAGCCTTTAAGATTGCCTCAGGCGTGCCGACCAAAGAGGTGGTCGCCAGCGGCTTTAAGGGCGTGGAAGTCAGAGAGGAATTAACCAGGAGAAGAATTGCGGCGATAGAACGCTGGAAAGAACGGCAGGCTTAAGGCTCCCGAAGCCAGCCCAGACAGGCCAGCTCCGGGAAAAGCGCCGGTTAGACGAAAATCATGTAGACCGCCGCCGCCACAATAAAGCGATAGATAGCAAACGGCACGAACGAGATGCGCTGAATCAGCTTCAGGAACACCTTGATGGCAATCAGCGCGACGATAAACGCCACGATAAAGCCAACGGCAAACATTGGGAAATCGGCCATCGTCAGGAAGCCGATGCTTTTATAGAGATCCAGCACCGTGGCGCCCATCATCATCGGTACGGCCAGAATGAACGAGAATTCTGAAGCGGCATAGCGGCTTACGCCAACCAGCATTCCCCCAGAGATGGTCGCGCCGGAGCGGGAAAAACCCGGCCAGAGCGCCAGACACTGAAAGCAGCCGATGATCAACGCCTGACGGTAGGTCATATCATCCACGCCAACGGCCTTAGGCTGTTTTGGCTTAAGGTATTCCGCGGCCAGCAGCAGCACGCCGCCCACCACCAGCGCGTACATGACGTTTATCGGGTTGAATAATTCTTTGATTTTGTCGTGAAAGATAAGGCCAATCACCACGGCAGGAACCATACCCAGCAGAATGTGGATCAGCGACAAATGGCCGCTCCCCGTCCCTTCATGCGGCACCTTGCCAAAATGGATGCCAATCAGGCTAAACAGCCGACGCCAGAACATCACTACCACGGCTAAAATTGAACCGAGCTGGATAACTACTTCAAAAGTATCTGCTTTGTCGCCTTCAAACCCTAACAGATGACCGACAATGATCATGTGCCCGGTGGAGGAAACAGGAAGAAACTCTGTTAACCCCTCAACAATGCCAAGTATTGCTGCCACCCATAGCTGATGAATATCTGCCATCCACTTTTCCCCTATCCGTATAAAAAACATTAAAAAGGCGGTTGCTTAACGCTCCCGCCAAATTGTGCCCACGCAGAGTTAGGCCAACCTTAAGACAGAGCATAATGTGGTTTGGTTTCACCGGGATGGCAATGCTATTGGATTTATTTCAGATTAGTCCCGCGCTCGATGACGACGCCCACCCGCGCGGCCTGGGCCACTGCACCGGGTTTGCTGAGCTTAATTCGCACCCAGGGCGAGTTGAATCGCGCCAGCAGCAGCGCCGCCACTTCTTCCGCCACCCGCTCCACCAGGGCAAATTTACCGTTTGCCACATGGTGAATAATCGCTTCCGACACATCGGCATAGCTCAGGCAGTCATTCACATCGTCACTGGCGGCCGCCTGGCGATTGTCCCAGGCCAGTTCGACATCGAACACCAGCTTCTGCTGAATGGTTTGTTCCCAGTCATAAACACCAATGGTGGTAATGACCGACAGTTGTTCAATAAATACAATATCCATGATGGGCGTCTCTGTTTTTGCGGTTGCCAGATACCACTTCCGGCGGATTATGCGTATTATCCACGGATGATGAGAACAAAACGACCCCTACAAGATGGAACGGTGTTATGAGTGTATTCGCGCTTGGTATGATTCTTTTCGCGTATCTGTGCGGCTCCATTTCCAGCGCGATCCTGGTTTGCCGACTGTTTAGATTACCGGACCCGCGTCAGAACGGATCCGGTAATCCAGGCGCGACCAACGTCCTGCGTATCGGCGGGAAAGTTCCGGCAGCGATGGTGCTGGTGTTTGACGTGCTCAAAGGAATGCTGCCGGTCTGGCTCGCTTATCACTATGGCGTATCGCCCCTCTATCTGGGCCTGGTCGCCATCGCCGCCTGCATAGGGCATATTTATCCGGTCTTCTTCCATTTCAAAGGTGGTAAAGGCGTTGCCACCGCGTTTGGCGCCATTGCGCCCATCGGCTGGGATTTAACCGGCCTGATGACCGGAACCTGGCTGCTGACCGTCCTTCTTAGCGGCTACTCGTCGCTGGGCGCGATTATCAGCGCGCTGATTGCCCCCTTCTATGTCTGGTGGTTTAAGCCCCAGTTCACCTTTCCGGTAGCCATGCTGTCCTGTCTGGTTTTGCTGCGTCATCACGACAATATTCAGCGCCTGTGGCGCGGGCAGGAAACAAAAATCTGGAAGAAGAAAAAGAAGAAGCCTTAACCTCAGGCCGGTAAATTTAGATAAATTGCGATATTTAGCCAGGAGGCGATTGTTTACACTTGTTTTGGAACATTATTCGTTCTGGTAACAATGTAAAATTTATAAGGATATAAGAATGAAAGAACTGAACAGCATTGAAATCATGCAGGTAAGCGGCGCTGGTATCATTGAAGATCTCTTTGGCAACGTGGGCGGTAACATCGGCAATGGCATCTTCAACATGATTTCCAACGTTACCGGTGGACTGGAAATTGAGATACCCCTACTGGGCAACGTGAGCCTCAGCCAGATATTCTCTGACTTTGGCAGAGATGCCGGCAGCAGGATTGGCGGCAACGTGGGCAGTACCATTGAAAATATGATCGGTGGCATTCCGGTTATCGGTGGTTTTCTGAACGGCCTGCTGGGTAACTAACCCCGCCCAACAAGGAGGAGCGGGTTCGGGCCCACGACCGCACCGCAAGGTGATGACGCGGACTCGTTTCTCTTTATTCCAGCCCCGGCAGCTCGGCCAGTGGCCAGCGCGGGCGCACCGTTACGCTTAACGCTGCCCGACTCCCCCCCTTCAGGCGAACCAGCCCGGCGTAGGCGATCATGGCGCCATTATCGGTGCAGAATTCCGGGCGCGCATAAAAGACTTCGCCGCCGCGCGCCTTCATCACTTCAGCCATTTTGCTACGCAGCGTACGGTTAGCGCTGACGCCGCCGGCAATCACCAGCCGCTTAAAGCCGGTCTGCTCCAGCGCGCGTTTGCACTTGATCGCCAGCGTATCAACCACCGCGTCCTCAAACGCCCGGGCGATGTCCGCACGGGTCTGCGGGTCTTCGCTGTTTTCACGGATCGTATTGGCGGCAAAGGTTTTCAGTCCTGAGAAGCTAAAGTCCAGCCCCGGCCGGTCGGTCATTGGGCGCGGAAAGACAAAGCGCTTTTCAACACCCTGCTGCGCCATTTTCGACAGCATCGGACCGCCAGGATAGTCGAGTCCGAGCAGCTTCGCCGTTTTATCAAACGCTTCTCCTGCGGCATCGTCAACGGACTCGCCCATCAGGGTATATTCCCCAATGCCGGTCACGCTGATGAGCTGGGTATGCCCGCCGGAGACCAGCAGCGCGACAAAAGGAAACGCGGGCGGGTTATCCTCCAGCATCGGCGCCAGCAGGTGGCCTTCCATATGATGGACGGGAATCGCCGGGACGTCCCACGCAAAGGCCAGAGAACGGCCAATGGTCGCGCCGACCAGCAGCGCGCCAACCAGCCCGGGCCCGGCGGTATAGGCGACGGCATCGATATCCTGAGCCTGAAGACCGGCCTCTTTTAGAGCGGCCTGGATTAGCGGTACGGTTTTTCGCACATGATCGCGCGAGGCCAGTTCTGGCACCACTCCGCCGTAATCGGCGTGCAGCTTGACCTGGCTATAAAGTTGGTTGGCGAGCAAACCGTTCGCCTCATCGTAAATGGCGATTCCGGTTTCATCGCAGGATGTTTCAATTCCGAGCACACGCATGACTTTTCACCTCATTCTTGCGGCGCGCAGTGTAGCATGAAGGCCCCACGGCGAGCGGCAATTTTGCAGCGACAGGCCTGACTTACTGATAAGTCAGGAGAAAATATTTTCGCCGCCGCGCGCGCATTGATGTATACTCCTCGCCCTGAAAAAAACCGGCAGTGGCACAGGCGCATCTGTTGGTGACATTATGCTATGGTGCTTTACAACGCGGCCTGTGTTGGAGTAAAATTCCGCACCATTTTGAAACAAGCTGGCACTGACGTCAGCAACAAAACCGAATTTATCGAGGTGAGAGTTACATGCCGGTAATTAAAGTACGTGAAAACGAGCCATTTGACGTAGCACTGCGTCGCTTCAAGCGTTCTTGCGAGAAAGCAGGCGTTCTGGCTGAAGTTCGTCGTCGTGAGTTTTATGAAAAACCTACTACCGAACGTAAGCGCGCCAAAGCGTCTGCCGTTAAACGCCACGCGAAGAAACTGGCTCGCGAAAACGCACGCCGCACTCGTCTGTACTAATCTGCGGAGGGGTTTCCCTCACGCTACGCAGACAAGTAAGTAGTTAAGAAGGCCGTGCTTTCCGAAAGGAATGCGCGGCTTGTTCTCGTTTATGAGCTGATAAACCGGGGCTTATGGCTGGACGAATTCCACGCGTATTTATCAATGACTTGTTGGCACGCACGGACATCGTGGATCTTATCGATGCGCGCGTAAAGCTGAAAAAGCAGGGCAAGAATTACCACGCGTGCTGTCCTTTCCATAATGAAAAAACCCCCTCTTTCACCGTGAACGGTGAAAAACAGTTTTACCACTGCTTCGGCTGTGGCGCTCACGGCAACGCCGTCGACTTTCTGATGAATTACGATCGTCTGGAGTTTGTCGAAAGCATTGAAGAGCTGGCGACGCTGTACGGGCTTGAAGTGCCCTATGAGAGCGGAACCGGCCCCAGCCAGCTTGAGCGTCATCAGCGTCAAAGCCTCTACCAGCTGATGGGCGGCCTGAGCGAGTTTTACCAGCAGGCGCTTTCTCAGAGTCAGGCTTCAGGCGCGCGCGACTATCTCGCGAAACGCGGTCTGAGCGATGCGGTTATCAAGCATTTCTCTATCGGCTATGCGCCTGCCGGCTGGGACAACGCCCTGAAGCGCTTTGGCCGTAATCAGGACGATCGCCAGTCGCTGATTGATGCAGGAATGCTGGTGACGAACGACCAGGGCCGCAGTTACGATCGCTTTCGCGACCGGGTGATGTTCCCGATCCACGACAAGCGCGGAAGAGTCATAGGCTTTGGCGGTCGCGTTTTAGGCGACGCAGTGCCGAAGTACCTGAACTCGCCGGAAACCGATATTTTTCATAAAGGTCGCCAGCTGTACGGCCTGTTTGAAGCGCAAAAGAATCATCCAGAACCGTCGAAGCTGCTGGTCGTTGAAGGGTATATGGATGTGGTGGCGCTGGCGCAGTTCGGCATTGATTATGCCGTCGCGTCGCTGGGCACCTCCACCACGCCAGAGCATATTCAACTTCTTTTCCGCACCACCGATAGCGTGATTTGTTGCTATGACGGCGACAGAGCGGGCCGCGAAGCCGCATGGCGAGCGCTGGAAACCGCATTGCCTTACATGAATGACGGTCGTCAGCTACGCTTTATGTTTCTGCCTGACGGCGAAGACCCGGATACGCTGGTGCGTAAAGAGGGCAAAGAGGCGTTTGAAGCCCGGATGGAGCAGGCAATGCCGCTCTCCGCGTTCCTGTTTGACTCTTTGCTGCCGCAGGTTGATTTGCGCTCGCCGGACGGACGCGCTCAGCTCAGCACGCTGGCTTTGCCGTTGATTAGCCAGGTTCCCGGCGAAACGCTGCGTATCTATTTACGTCAGGAGCTGGGGAATAAGCTGGGGATTCTGGATGACAGCCAGTTGGAAAAGCTGATGCCTAAGCAGGGTGAGAATGCAAAACCACCCCAGCAGCCTCAGCTAAAACGCACAACCATGCGTATACTGATTGGGTTACTGATTCAGAATCCTGCGCTGGCTAATATGGTTCCGCCGCTGGACGGGCTACAGGCTTCAGAGCTGGCGGGGTTTCCGCTATTTGTTGAGTTAGTGAACACTTGCGTAGCTCACCCTGGCCTGACCACCGGACAGTTACTAGAGTTATACCGCGGAACAAAATTTAGCCAGAGCCTTGAAAATCTGGCCACCTGGAACCACATGATCGTAGAAGATGAAGTGGAAACCATGTTTAAAGATTCGCTGGCCAGCATGTATGACGCTGCGCTGGAACGTCGGCTTGAAGAGCTGATTGCGCGTGACCGCACGCATGTGCTGAACGCGGAAGAACGTCGCGAGTTCTGGACGCTGAGCCAGGCCTTAGCAAAGAAATAATACCGCGGCCGATGCGATCGCCGTTGACCAATTTAAGAAGCGAAGCTCCTCGCAGTCAGATTGATTGCAGCAAACGCAGCGTACCAGGGTACGTGGGGACTGACGAGTTTGCCAGCCAGTACAGGGCAGCAACGCGGCTTCGAATACCGAACACTGCGGCTTAAGTGCCGATTATGCGCCAGGTTGAGCCTGGCAGCCGCTTCGATGGGCAGCGGCAAAAATCCAACGCCCTCACTGTTATTGTTGGCTGCATAGCCACCGACACCAATCTAATTTAACAGAAGTGTGGATACCGTCTTATGGAGCAAAACCCGCAGTCACAGCTGAAGCTTCTTGTCACCCGTGGTAAAGAGCAAGGCTACCTGACCTATGCCGAGGTCAATGACCATCTGCCGGAAGATATCGTCGACTCCGATCAGATTGAAGACATCATCCAGATGATCAACGACATGGGCATACAGGTTGTAGAAGAAGCGCCTGATGCCGACGATCTGATGCTGAACGAAAACAGCAGCGACACCGACGAAGATGCTGCTGAAGCAGCGGCTCAAGTGCTGTCCAGCGTTGAATCTGAGATCGGACGCACCACCGACCCGGTGCGCATGTACATGCGCGAAATGGGTACCGTTGAGCTCCTGACGCGCGAAGGCGAAATTGACATCGCTAAACGCATCGAAGACGGTATCAACCAGGTACAGTGCTCCGTTGCTGAATACCCTGAAGCCATCACCTATCTGCTGGAACAGTACGATCGCGTTGAGGCGGGTGAAGCACGCCTGTCAGACATGATCACCGGCTTTGTCGATCCGAATGCTGAAGAAGATATTGCCCCTACCGCTACTCACGTAGGGTCTGAGCTGTCTCAGGAAGAGCGCGACGACGACGACGATGAAGACGAAGATGATGACGACAGTTCCGACGATGACAACAGCATCGATCCAGAGCTGGCGCGCGAGAAGTTTAACGACCTGCGCGTTCAGTATGAAAAAGCCCGTACCGTTATCAAAGCCAAAGGCCGCAGCCATGCTGATGCCGTGACTGAAATTCAGAACCTGTCCGACGTATTTAAGCAGTTCCGCCTGGTGCCGAAGCAGTTCGACTTCCTGGTGAACAACATGCGTACCATGATGGATCGCGTTCGCACTCAGGAACGCCTGATCATGAAGCTCTGCGTTGAAATCTGCAAAATGCCGAAGAAGAACTTCATCACGCTGTTCACCGGCAATGAAACCAGCGAAACCTGGTTCAAAGCGGCGCTGGCAATGAACAAACCCTGGTCTGAGAAGCTGAAAGAAGTCAATGACGACGTGCAGCGCGGCCTGATGAAGCTGGGACAGATCGAAGAAGAGACTGGCCTGACGATTGAACAGGTGAAAGATATTAACCGTCGCATGTCGATCGGTGAAGCGAAAGCGCGCCGTGCGAAGAAAGAGATGGTTGAAGCGAACTTACGTCTGGTTATCTCGATCGCCAAAAAGTACACCAACCGGGGTCTGCAATTCCTCGATCTGATTCAGGAAGGGAATATCGGCCTGATGAAAGCGGTAGATAAGTTTGAATATCGCCGTGGTTATAAGTTCTCAACCTATGCGACCTGGTGGATCCGACAGGCTATTACCCGCTCTATCGCTGATCAGGCGCGCACCATCCGTATTCCGGTGCATATGATTGAGACCATCAACAAGCTCAACCGTATTTCCCGCCAGATGCTTCAGGAGATGGGGCGCGAGCCGACGCCGGAAGAGCTGGCCGAGCGGATGCTGATGCCGGAAGATAAAATCCGCAAGGTGCTGAAAATTGCTAAAGAGCCGATCTCTATGGAGACGCCGATTGGTGATGATGAAGATTCACATCTGGGCGATTTTATCGAAGACACCACGCTGGAGCTGCCGCTGGACTCCGCCACTTCCGAAAGCCTGCGCTCAGCCACCCACGACGTGCTGGCTGGCCTGACGGCCCGTGAAGCGAAAGTGCTGCGTATGCGTTTCGGTATCGATATGAATACCGACCACACGCTGGAAGAGGTCGGCAAGCAGTTTGACGTAACGCGTGAGCGTATTCGTCAGATTGAGGCGAAAGCGCTGCGTAAGCTGCGCCACCCAAGCCGCTCTGAAGTTCTGCGTAGCTTCCTGGACGACTAAACCTTCGGGTAAGAAATGTCCCGCTAAACAGCCCCTGCTTGCAGGGGCTTTTTTTTGTCGCGATAAAAGCGCGCCTGCGGCTTCAGCGTCCCCGTTCGGCCAGCGCGGTGTCCAGCTCGCGGTAAGCCGCCGACAGGTCATCCTGCGAAGCCCGGTTCAGGCCGCTGGGATTGGGCAGCACCCAGATTTCCGTCTCGCCAACGGTTTGCGGCTGCCTGCCCCACTCTACCTTGCTGACCCGAAATGCCTGTTTATAAGCCTGCTTACCGAGTACGGCAAGCGCATAGGGCTGATAGCGCTGGATTTTCTCAATCAGCGCCTTGCCGCCATCGCGCAGCTCCATGCCCGAAAGCTCGGTAGCCTCTTTGGTTGGCCGCTCCACCAGCATGGTGATGCCGCAGCCCGTGTCCAGCAGCAGTTGCTCCTCTTCCGGCCTCAGCTGTCTGGCCGTAAAGCCAGCCTGCCAGATTGTTTTCCAGAACCGGTTGCCCTTGTGGGCAAAATGAAAGCCCGTATGGGCGGAGGATTTCCCCGGATTGATGCCGCAAAAAACTACCCGCAGGCCCGGTGCCAGAATATCCGTAATGCCGTGTTGGTCAGTCTCACTCACTTTTGTCTTCTCGTTACAGCGTTGTTATCCAGCCAGCATAGAACAGGGATACTTGCCAGCATAATTGAGGGTCAATTTATCATAAAATACAAATTTATCAGGCCGCTTCGATCGCCCGTTCAGACCGGCTGAAAAGCCTCCCGCAGCCAGTGGATAAAGCCGCTGACGGCGCGGGGAACCTGAGCAGACCACGGGCGGACCACGTACAGCGTCTCGGCGAAGGCGCCCACCGTTTGCCACTCCGGCAGTACCTCCACTAGTCGTCCGTCTCCCAGCGCCGCCCGCGCGCTGAAGTCAGGCAATAGCGCGATGCCAAGCCCGTCGAGGGCGGCATCCCGGATGGATTCGCTGTTATTGGTGGCAAAGGGGCCAGTCACGTTAACCGTGACCGGTTCCCGCCCCGTCAGCCGCGCAACAAACGTCCAGCTGGGCGTTTCGGTTCCTCGCGGATAATAAAGGCACTGATGCCCGCTCAGCGCCTGCGGCGTCTCAGGCATACCGTACCGTGCCAGATAAGTGGGCGAAGCGACAACCTGAGCACGGGTGGCGCAGAGCGGCAGCGCAACGTGCGTTTCTGGCAACGTATCGCTGTGGCGAATAGCGAGATCGAACCCTTCACTCGCCAGGGAAATCAGCCGGTCCGAAACCTCAAGCTGCACGCGCACCTGCGGATGCTCGCGCAGAAAAGCGGTAATGTGCGGCACCAGCTGCTGGCGGGCGAAGGCCACGGGCGCCGTCACCCGAACCAACCCTCGCAGCGGTCCGGACGAGTCGCGCACGCTGAAAAAACTCTGTTCAATTTGCGCAAAGGGCTGCCGCAGCTCTTCCACCAGCTTCTCTCCGGCGCTGGTCAGCCGCACGCTGCGGGTGGTGCGCGTCACCAGCGGAAGGCCAGCCACATGCTCCAGCTCCTTAATTTTCTGGCTCATCGCCGCCTTGCTGACCTCCAGCCGATCGGCGGCGCGGGTAAAGCTGCCCTGCTCCGCCAGCACCGTCAGCCAGTGAAGGTGGCTCCACAACGCATCGCTCTTTACGTCCTTCATTTTTATTGTTCACAATAGTAAATAATCAGTTCAAGTATAGCGCTTTTTCCCTGGCAAAGATCGCCGTAAAGTATCCGACAGGTCAGCGACAGACAGCCCGTTGTTCTGTCGGCTAATTTTACTCTTTTGAGGGGAATAACCGATGCCTTTACTACAATTTGACGTGATTCAGGGCCGCCCGGAATCGGAGCTGAAAACAATGCTGGATGCGGCGCACCGCGCGGTGCTGGCCGCCTTTAACGTGCCTGAACGCGACCGTTACCAAATTGTTCACGAGAACAAAAGATATCAGATGGTTTTTGAAGATACCGGCCTGGGCCTGACCCGTACCGACAACCTGGTGATGGTGCGGGTCTTTACCAGCCCGCGCAGCGATGAGCAGAAGCAGTTTTTTATGGCTGAACTCTGCCGGGAGCTGAAAGAGAGCTGCGGCATTTTGGGCAGCGATCTGATCATCAGCTTTATTACCAACGCGAAAGGTGACTGGAGCTTCGGCAACGGCGTGGCGCAGTACCTGACCGGCGATCTTTAAACGCGGCGCGCTACCCTTTACTCCCAGCCGCCGGGATGGTGATGCCAGGCCACGGCGGCTTCCAGACGGTACGCCATCGCCAGCAGCTGCGGCTCGTGGTGATAAGCCGCCACCAGCTGAGCGCCTATCGGCATCCCCCCGGCAGAGAGCCCAACCGGCAGCGTGATCGCGCAGCCGTCGAGGTAGTTCACCGCCCGCGTCAGCAGCGCCAGCGTAGCCTGGCGTTCATCCACCGCCTCCAGCGGACAAGCCGTCACGGCCAGCGTCGGCATCAGCAGAATATCCCACTCGCTCATCACTTCGCGAAACAGCGCTATATGCTGCTCCCGCTCTCTCAGCAACCCTTCAAAGCTCTCTTTGCCGATCGCCGAGCCGTGCAGCAGCTTTTCGGCGGTTGAGGGATTATAAAGATCGCGATGGTTGGTCATCATCTCGCGATGCCAGGCCCAGGCTTCCGCCGCGATAATTTCTCCGCTGCGGGCACTGAGTCCAGTCCACGAGAAAGGAAGCTTGATCCGCGTCACCGCTACCCCGGCCTCGCTGAGCAGACGCTGCGTCGTCTCCAGCGCCGCGACAATATCAGCATCAATGTCCGCTCCCAGCGTGGCCGGTTCGATATACGCCACCCGCAGAGTGTCGGCGTTAGCCAGCCTGAAGGTATCACCGCTCATACAGCGATAAAGCAGCTCGGCGTCGGCCACGCTGTGCGTCAGCGGCCCGATGGAGTCCAGCGTGATGGAGAGGGGAATACAGCCCTCACGACTGATGCGATTTTGCGTGGGCTTCAGCCCCACCAGGCCATTCATCGCCGCCGGAATGCGTACCGAGCCTCCGGTATCGGTGCCGATAGCGGCAGGAACCAGCCCGGCGGCAACCGCCACGGCCGAACCGCTGGACGAACCGCCAGGCACCCGATGCACCTCACAATCCCAGGGATTCCACGGCGTGCCTGCCGCCTGATTGATTCCCCAGCCGCCAAAGGCGAACTCCACCAGCTGGGTTTTCCCGGCCAGCACCGCGCCATGTTGCAGCAGCCGCGTCAGGACTGGAGACGTCTGCGTCGAGCGGCTGTCGGCAAGCTGACGCGAGCTGGCGCTACAGGGTGTGCCCTGCCAGTGCAGCAGATCTTTAATCCCCAGCGGGATCCCCTGAAGCGGCCCCAGATCCACGCCAGCCTTGCGCAGCAGATCCTGTCCCTGTGCCGCCGTAACCAGCGTCCCGCTAAAAACGGTGACAAACGCGTTGAGCCGCTGGTCATGGCGGGCGATCCGCGCAAGGTAAAAGCCAGCAATCTCTTCACAGGTCAGCTCGCCGCGACGCAGCGCGGCAGCCAGTTCAGTCACCGTAATAAACGGACTCGTCATTCTTACTCCCTGCCAACGGGCGGCTGCTGCAAATGGAAGGTCGTCCGCTGCTGGTAATGGTGGGCAATCTGCAACAGCCGCTGCTCGCTGCCGTCCGGCCCCATCAGCTGCATACCCACAGGCAGCCGCTGACGATCGAATCCCGCAGGGAAGCTCAGCGCTGGCATCGCCGTCAGGCTGGGAATACAGGTAAAGCGCATATTCCCGGTCAGCACGCTCTCCTCGCCGTCGCCAATCATCAGCGTCTCCTGCCCGACCAGCGGCGCGGTGAAAGGCAGCATCGGCATAACGATCGCATCGACCTTGCGAAATAGCTGGTTAAACTGCTCGCGCAGCAGCGTGCGGTAACGTTGCGCCTGCAAATATTCCACGGCGGTAAAGCTGCCGCCCGCCAGCAGCAGCGCGCGAACGTCTTCGCCATAATTCTCCGGCTGGCGCTGAAGCCACGGCCAGTGGATGGCGCTCGGTTCTGCGGCATCAACAATCACCTGCGCATCAACGGCTCTTTCCAGCCCGTCAATCTCCACCTCAAACAGCGTGGCGCCCATCCGTTGAAGCTCGGCGAGCATCTCCTCGAAGGCCAGAGCGATATCAGGCTGGAGACCTCCCCGGCTGTAATCGCTGATGATGCCCACGCGCAGGGCGTGGGGCAGCTCGTCCATCGGCAGCAGCGCTTCGCCGCTCAGTACGCTATAGAGCAGAGCACAGTCTTCACTGGACGGGGCCAGCGGCCCAACGGTATCCATACTCCAGGCCAGAGGGAACACGCCGTCGGTGGGGATGCGTCCTACGCCGGGGCGCAGCCCGGTTATGCCATTCATTGAGGCCGGTAAGCGTACCGAACCGCCAGTGTCCGTCCCCAGCGTCGCAAAGGCGCTGCGCACCGCAGCGGCAACGCCGGAACCGCCGCTTGAACCAGCAGGAATCCGCGCGCTATCCCAGGGGTTAAAACAGGCGCCGTGATGCGGATTATTGGTGGTTCCGCCCCAGGCGAATTCATGCATATTGGTGCAGCCCAGGATAATCGCTCCGGCCTGCTTCAGGCGCTGGCTGACGGTCGCATCCTGAGAAGCCACGTTGCCCTTCAGCAGCTTGCTGCCAGCGTGCATCTCCCGGCCTGCGATGGCGATATTGGCCTTCAGGCCTAGCGGAATACCGTGCAGCGGTCCCAGATCGACCCCGTTATCCAGCAGCGTCTGATAGCCAGCGGCCAGCGCCAGCGCCTGTCCGGCATACAGTTCGCTCCACGCGTTCAGCCCACGCGTTTGCCGCTCGCGGTCCAGGCAGGCCTGCACCAGCGCCACAAAACCGGTCTGCCCGGCGCGCACCTGTCTGCCAGCCTCGGCGATCGACAGAGTGAGAAGATCTGACATAGGCGTTCCTTACTGAGGGTCAACCGGTTTGAGGGGAGTGATGCGCACGGTGATCGGCAGCGTGCTGGCCGTGGCGTGGCTTGCAACCCACGCGCTGAGCGCAGCTGCCCGGGCCGTCCAGTCTTCCACAATCGGGGTGACTTCCTGAAGATGCTGTTCGCTAAGCGGGCCCAGCAGCGCCAGGCGGTGAACCAGTGTTGAAGCCATAAAGCCCTCTTAAACTGAGAGGTGCCGACCGCAGCCGGCACGCGATGAGGATTATTTCTCTGCGTCGACCACTTCTTTGGCCTTAGTCGCCAGAGCCGTATTGACGTTGTTCTCATACGAAGTCGCGTCGGACGGGTAAGCCTTAATGTTCTTCGCGTAAAGGGAGATATTCATGTTGTTATCCCAGGCCTTTTTAGAGATCAGCACGTTTTCAGGGTAGCCTTTAGCCTCTATCTCGCGCTGCACGGCGCTGCGCACGATATCCTTCGGCACGTTAGGGAAGTACTTGCTGGCGATCTCTACCGAGCGATCGACGTTTTTGTAGATAAAGCGTGAAGCCTGCTCAAACGCCGTCACCACACCCTGAGCCGCTTTGGGATTTTTGCTGATGTAATCCTGGGTGGTGGTCAGGCTGGAGAAGGCAAACGGGAACCAGTCCTGGTTGGCGGAGAAGGAGTAAACCACATGCAGGCCATTCTGTTTTTCGGCTACCGAGGTCTGCGGCTCAACGGCCAGCGCATAGTCGGCACGATCGGCCATCACGGCGGGAGTTTCGTTACCGATCGCTACGTGAACCAGCTTCACGTCCTTCAGCTGCTGCTGCTTGATCAGGTAGCTCATAAACGCCCAGGTGGTATCCGGCTGCGGGCTGGTGACCACGCGCTTCCCGGAGAGGAACTTCAGGTTATTCTGCAACGGCGTGGCGTCTTTACCGAAAATAAACACCGTGGGGCCGTTCTGCACGCCCGCCACCACCACGCCGCCACCGCCGTTCTCATGGGATTTCGGCACGAACACCGGGTCCTGAATGGAGAAATCGGCCGAGCCGCCAATCACCGCCGCCCACGACTGCGCGCCGCCGCCGCCGGTGCTGATTTTTACCGCAACCCCCTGCTGTTTAAAAAAGCCCTGCTCCTGCGCCACGTACAGCGGCAGATACAGCAAGGACTGGAAAGCCTGATTAATGCGAACCGGCGTGTCTTCAGCCAGCGCCTGACCAGCGACGCCCAGTGCCAGTGCCAGCGTAATGCCTCGTACCAATGCAATCTGTTTCATCTTTATGCCCTTTCCCAGGAGAGGATTAATCGTTCGAGTAATGCCACTAAGCCGTTAAAAACCAACATCATCATCATCACTAACACCACGCCGGCCAGCACGATATTCATACCGAAGTTGGAGCTGCCCAGCAGGATCATATGGCCAACGCCCGCGTCGGAAGAGATGTACTCACCGACAATGGCCCCCACCAGCGCGAAGCCCACGTTAAGGCGCAGGCCGGACACCACCCACAGCATTGCGGAGGGAACCACCAGCTTGAAGAAGATCACCGAGCGTGAGGCGTCGAACGATCTCAGCAGATTGATCAGATCGGGGTCGGTGCGGGTAGCGCCCTTGTAGGAAGTGGTCAGGGAAACCACCACACACGAGAAGGCGACGATCATCACCTTGGAAGTCATCTCGGTGCCGAACCAGATAATGGTCATCGGCGCGATGGCGAGCACCGGGATGGCGCCAATCGCGGCGATAAACGGCGCGGCCAGGTCGGAGATAAATTTTGAGTACCACAGCAGCAGGCCGAGAATCGATCCGCCGACGGCGCCCACGGCAAAGCCAATCAGCGTCTCCTGCGCAGTAATCCAGATATCGCTGGCCAGCTCGCCGGAGTTGAAGCGCTCAACCAGCACTTCCCAGACCATGCCTGGGCTGGCGAAGAGAAACTTGCTGATGCTGCCGGCGCGTACGCCAATTTCCCAACCGCCGAGCAGCACGACCACAATCGCCAGCTGAAGAAACAGCAAAATATAGCGTCGGGCCGAGGCCGAACGGAAAAAGGCATCGTGGCGACGCAGCGGCGGCGCGCTGCTGCTGACCTGTTGAGTCACACTGTTCATGGCACGTCCCTCCGTCAAAGCGTCACTGGCGCAGCGCCAATGCTGCGCCAGATCAGTTCGTAATAGTCGTTAAAACGTGGCGACATACGGCGCTCAGGGATCAGCCTGCTGTCCGTTTCGAGGTCGACGTTGATTTCGTGAATAATTTCGCCCGGACGCGCCTTCATCACATACACCCGGTCGGAGAGCGTCACCGCCTCTTCGATATCGTGCGTGATAAAAATGACGGTCTTTTTCTGCTCCTTCACCACGCTGAGCAGCTCGCTTTCCAGCGAGATTTTCAGCGGGTAATCAAGGGCTTTATAGGCTTCATCCATCAGAATGATTTCTGGCTCGGTGACCATCGTTCGCATCAGCGCCACGCGCTGCTTCATGCCGCCGGAGAGCTGGGAAGGGTATTTATTTTCATAGCCCTCCAGGTGATAGGTTTTAAACAGGCTGGCGGCGCGATCCCGGGCGACGCTCTTATTTACCCCGCGCACTTCCAGACCGAGAATCACATTCTGCATCACCGTTCGCCACGGAAAGAGCAGATCCTTTTGCAGCACGTAGCCCAAATTTTCCGACGGGCTGCCGGTGGTTTCACGATCTTTAATCAGAATGCTGCCCTCGTCGGGCGCTAATAATCCGGTAATAATATTAAATAATGTCGACTTACCGCAGCCGCTGGGGCCAACGAAGGAAACAAATTCATTGGCATTGGCGTGAAAATTCATCTGCTTCAGCACGCTTATCTGGCCGCTGGCCGAATCGTAGCTTTTTGAAATATTAATTGCTTCCAGGGCGAAGGCCATCATTATTCTCCTGAGGTTTTAACGTGGTGCTGACGCACGGTTAACAGCGAAGGTGGCGCGCTAACCGGCACGTAATCTTTCAGAAAGTGGTAGCCAATATAATCCACGCTGCGGGCGGCGATAATTTCCGCCGTCACGTTAACTCTGGCCGTAGCTATTCCGGCAGCAAACCCGGTACAGGCGATAATTTTTCCCAGCGGATTAATAATGCGACTGTGCCCGTGATAGTGGAGGTTGCCATGCTGACCAAACAGGTTGGATTCTACCATCCAGCACTGGTTCTCCAGCGCCCGCACTCGTCCAAACAGCGTGTAGCTGTCGACCATGCTATCCCGTTCCGGATCGTCATTGTCGCCTGCCAGCGCCCACGCCGTAGGCATAATCAGGATATCTGCCCCTTTGAGCGCCAGCTCGCGGGTACTTTCCGGGAAGACCTTGTCATAGCAGATCAGCATACCGATACGGCCAATTGCGGTATCAAAGACTGGAAAATCATCGCCAGGATAGTAAACATGCTTCTCATCGCCGGGCTGATGCACTTTGCGGTAGCGCCCCACTTCCCCTTCCGGCCCCAGCAGCACCACGGTGTTAAACAGCACCTCCTCGCGCTGGGCATGGCGTTCGGTCATGCCGATAACCGCATAAACGCCCAGCGACCGCACCGCTTCACGGATTTGGCTGATGCCCTCGCCGCTCTCAACCACCTCGGCATGAGCAAACTGCCAGCGGACATTCTCGACATTAAATGACAGCGTATCGGTCAAATATCCCTGCATAATTTGCTCAGGGAAAACCACTAAATCTGCGCCCTGTTCTGCCGCCAGGCTCAGCTGTTGCAAAATATTTTCCACGTTGCGCTTTTTGTCATAAAAAGCCTGTAGTGCAACCGTGGCAATAGTGATTTCTTTCATCGCGGTGTCTCCAGGTAAAGCGAAGCCTTTCCGCTGATTGCTCAGCGGAATGAATAAGCGGCTCTTATAGAATGTGGCTAAGAAAATTAACTCACATTTTTTATCCGGCCTTTTTCATTATCTGTCTCGTTACCTCAATCTGAATAAATAATGCAATATCCGATCCATTTTTTATAAAAACTGACCGCGAGCGTCTATATTCATGATATCCGCCGCACCATCATTATTTCTCAGAACAAAATGATTAAATGATGCCATCACTGCGCACGAATGGTTGGGAAACAGGCGCAATATACTGCCCACTTCCGGCTTATTGCCACAATGTGGAATAAATCCATGCTCTTCGGATAATTTTTCAATGCGATATTGCGCGCCGCTCAGGGTATTTACCGCCAGACCGAAATCGGCTGCACCAGTTCCGTGCGGCCCTTTGTCAGAACTGAGCGCTTTTGATCCGGCATCGACAATCGCATAGCGATCGTTAACCGCCACCACCCTGGCGACAAGAGTCAGCGCCACGTCATCCAGCGTGCACAACCCCAGCCTGACCGCCGCCAGATCCAGCAGAGAGTAGTTACCGGGGCGGATCTCGTCAAAACCCTGCGGGAGCGGCGCGCCGAGGATCGATGGCGTTGATCCTACCGAAACACGACATTCCGGGAAGCCGGCCTTCTGCAAACGCTGCTGCAATCCCAACATGCGGGTAGCTTCGTCCTGCACTATTTGCGCCACCTGCTGAAGGTTCTGTGCGCCATAAGCATGACCGGCATGAGAAAGCAGACCGGCAAAGCGCAGGCCGCCAAGCCGCAGTGCCTGCGCCAGCTGTAGCGCGCCCTCGCCTTCCGGGCTGACGCCGACCCTTCCCAGCCCGACATCCACTTTGATCCAGACAGAGAGATCCAGCGAGCCTGAATCCACGGCGGCTTTAGCCACGGCGGCCACGCCCTCCAGCCCGGCTACGATAACGCCAAGGCGGGTGCCGGTGCGCATCGCTGCGGCAAACAATTCCCTGAGCGTCTCCGCCCGGACAACCGGATAAGCCAGCAGCACGTCGCGCACGCCGCCTTCAATAAACACCACGCCTTCGCTCGGTTTGGAGACGGTAATGCCCACCGCGCCCAGTTCAATCTGGCGACGCGCAAGGGCCACGCTTTTATGGGTTTTGGCATGTGGACGCAGCTGCACCCCGCCCACCAGAGCCCGACGCTGCATCTGCTGTAAATTCCTCTCCAGCCGCTGCGCGTCGATTTCGATATAAGGCGTCAGCCGATCGTCATAAAAGGGACGCTCGCTTCCTTCACCTGCCGGTGACCCGGCCTTTAATTGATTCACACATCCTCCACTGCAATAAAATGCCCAGGCGCGATTTGTTTCATCTGCTGAGGCCGTCCCGGATAATCAAGCGCACGAATCGGGCTTTTCAGCTCGGTCGTATCGCGGAAAAACTGTTGGCGCTGGTGCGTCGGATCGGCCACCGGTACCGCAGCCATCAGGCGCTGCGTGTAAGGATGGCCGGGCCGGGAGAAGACCGACGCTTTCGGGCCAATCTCGACGATTCGTCCCATCTGCATCACCGCCACGCGGTGCGCCACCCGCTCGACCACCGCCATATCATGAGAAATAAACAGCCAGGCAATCCCCAGCTGCGCCTGGAGTTCCAGCATCAGGTTAACCACCTGCGCCTGAATGGAGACGTCCAGCGCCGACACGGCCTCGTCGGCGACAATCAGCTTCGGCTCCAGAGACAGCGCTCTGGCGATGCACAGCCGCTGGCGCTGCCCGCCGGAAAACTCATGGGGGAAGCGATGGCGCATCTCCGGCGACAGGCCTACCCGCTCAAAGAGCTCGGCCACTTTACGGTCGCGCGTCTCATGGTTGCCCACCTCATGAATGTCCATTGGCTCCCGCACCTGGCTGCCCGCATCCAGCCGGGGATTCAGCGAGGCAAAAGGGTCCTGAAACACCATCTGCACGATTTTGCGCACCGGCCGCATCGCATGACGATTCAGACGATGAACTTCATAGCCATCCAGCAGGATATCACCCGACGAGGGGGTTTCCAGCCCGATCAGCGAGCGGCCAGTGGTGGATTTACCGCAGCCGGATTCGCCCACCAGCGCCAGCGTTTCTCCCGGATAGAGGTTGAAACTGATCCCTTCCACCGCGTGAACTCGCCCTTTCAGGCGGCGTAAAACCCCTTCCCGCACGTCATAGCGTACGTGTAAATCGCGTACTTCCAGCAGCGGTTGAGCCGGTACGGCTGAGGGAGTCAGCGCCCCGCTGATTAACGGCGTCGTCTCTTCGGCTTCATTAAGCAGGCGAAAACGAACCGGCCCTTCCTGCCCCGCCGTTTCACCCAGACGCGGCACCGCCCGCATCAGGGCCTGCGTATAGGCATGTTGGGGCGCGGCAAACAGCGGCCCGACATCGCCCTGCTCGATCATCCGCCCCTGCTGCATCACAATCACCCGATCGGCCATTTCGGCCACCACCCCCATATCGTGAGTGATCAGCAAAATGGAGGTGTTGAATTCACGCTTAAGCTCCCGCAGCAGCTCAAGCACCTCGGCCTGAATGGTGACGTCCAGCGCGGTGGTCGGCTCGTCCGCAATCAGGATTTGCGGACGGCAGGCCAGCGCCATGGCGATCATCACCCTCTGCCGCATACCACCGGAGAGCTCATGAGGATACTGACGAAAGCGGCGTTGCGGATCGTTAATCCTCACCCGCGCAAGCATCGCTATCGCCAGATCTTTTGCCTGAGAAGCGGAAAGCTTCTGGTGGGTCACAATCACCTCGGTCAGCTGCAAGCCAATGCTCAGCACCGGGTTGAGGGAGGTCATCGGCTCCTGAAAGATCATCGAGATTTGCGCGCCGCGGATCTTATTGATCTGCTCTTCGTTCATGCGCAGCAGATCCTGGTCGTTAAACAGCGCTTCGCCAGCCCGAATAAAGCTGGAATGACGCGGCAGAAGTTGCAGCAGCGACATCATTGAAACGCTTTTGCCGGAGCCGGACTCGCCGACAATCGCCAGCGTTTCGCCCGGTTTTAGATCGAAAGAGAGGCCTTTCACCGTCGGGGGCTGGCTGATATCACGGGTGAAAGCGAGGGTCAGATTGCTGACGCTCAGCAACGGAGTGAGGGTCATGGTTATGCTCCTTAATGGCGCTGCTGACCGGGGTCGAGGGCTTCGCGGATACCGTCGCCCAGCAGGTTAAAGCCCAGCACGGTGATAACAATGGCGATGCCGGGAATAATGCAGATCCAGGGCGCGCGGGTGATAAAATCTCTTCCCTGCGAGAGCATCAATCCCCACTCCGGTAACGGCGGCTGCGCACCTAATCCGAGGAAAGAGAGCCCGGCGGCAGCCAGCATTGCCGTAGACATCCCCAGCGTGGCAACCACAATCAGCGGCGGCATCACGTTTGGCAGCAGATGGCGGAAAATCAGCCGGAAGGTGCCAGCGCCCGCCGCTACCGCCGCTTCGAAGTAGGGCCGGTTTTTCTCTACCAGCACCTGCGAATAGGTAATCCTGACGTAAAAAGGGATTGCCGCGATGCCCACCGCAATCATCGCGTTTTGCAGCGTCGGCCCCAGCATCGCCACCGCCGCCAGCGCAATCAGCACTTCGGTAAACGAGAACAGTACGTCGGTGCCGCGCATAATCACCCGCTCCAGCCAGCCGCCGGCATAGCCTGCCAGCAGGCCCAGCAGCAGCCCGGAAACGGCAGAGATCCCCACGGAAATCGCGCCGATCGTCAGCGTCAGGCGCGAACCGTAAATGATCCGGCTGAAGATATCGCGGCCAAATTCGTCGGTGCCGAACAAGTGCGCCAGCGAAGGCGGCGTCAGTCGGCGCCCTGCCCCCATCCGGTCCGGCGCATAGGGGGCCAGCAGCGGCGCGAGCATCGCCAGCGAAATCAGCAACAGCACAATCACCAGCCCGACCATTGCCGCCCGGTTGCGGCGTACGCCCCGCACAAGACGGCGGAATCCGTTGCCGCCGGTGGTCAGCGGCCGGGCCGCTTCACTGCTGAGTTGAGCAGACATATCGCCTCCGGTTATTGCACTTTGATGCGCGGATCGAGCCACGCATAGAGAATGTCGAGCAGCAATGAAACGATCGCCACAATAAAAGCAAACACCAGAATGAAGCCCTGAATCAGCGGGTAGTCACGCTGGAAAATAGCCTGCACGGCGAGCCTGCCAATGCCGTTCCAGCTGAAGACGTTTTCGATGATCACCGCCCCGCCCATCAGATAGGTGAACTGCATCCCCATCATGGTGATCACCGGGATCAGACCGGCACGCAGCGCATGGCGATAGAGCACCAGCGTGCGCGGCAGCCCTTTGGCCCGCGCGGTGCGGATAAAGTCCTGGCTGAAAATTTCAATCATCGAGGATCGGGTCAGGCGTGCAATGATCGCCGCATTGGTGATGCCCAGCGTCAGCGCTGGCAGGATCAGGCCTTCAAAGCCCGTGCCCGCCACCGGCAGCAGCCCCCACTTGACCGAGAACAGCAGCATCAGCATCAGCCCAAGCCAAAAATGGGGTAACGAGACGCCCAGGATCGCCGTCACCATCAGCGCGGAATCAAACCAGCTGCCGCGTTTATAAGCGGCAATAAAGCCGCAGGTCATGCCGAACAGCAGCGCGACCACCATTGCCGAGCAGGTCAGCGCCAGGGTGTAGGGCAGGCAAATCATGATCAGCTTCAGCACCGGCTGCTGACCCCGGATGGTCACGCCCATATCGCCATGAAACAGCCGCACCAGGTAGTTGAAATACTGCTGATAAATCGGCAGATCGAGGCCAAAGTTATGGCGGATCTCTTCGATCTGCGCGGGAGTCACGCCCTGAGACTGGGCAAACATGGTGCGCACCGGATCGCCAGGCACCAGGTGGATCAGCAACACCGCCGCCAGCGTGGCGATCCAGACGGTGACCAGCGCCGCAATGCTTCGGCGTGCGATAAATTGCAGCATAATAAGTCCCGAAAACGGGGGCTGCGGAACGCCCGCAGCCCCGAAGGTTACTGGACGGTGACGTCATTAAAGATTGGGCGGTTAAAGGTGCTGACCTTAAAGCCTTTCACTTCATTGCGCACCGCATACAGCCAGTTCCAGCCCGGCGTATAAAGCGGAACCTGAATCGCATGTTTCAGCAGGTAGCTTTGCGCATCGTGCACCGCCAGCAGGCGCTGGGCAGGATCGAGGGTGGTGCGGGTTTTCTCCAGCATGGCGTCCAGCTCAGGCGTCTGATAACCGGAATAGGCGCCCGGCGAGTGCCACAGGTTGTAGAGAATATCCGGGTCATACCAGGCCCAGCCCATCATATTGAACGAGCCTTTGCCGGTTTTGGTTTCGTTCTCCTGCTTGACGCGCGCATTCAGCGTGCCGATATCCATCAGCTCAATGGTGGCGTTAATGCCGATCTGCTGTAGCTGGTTCTGGAAGACCTGTAAGATCTTTTCACGGTTATCATCCGGCCAGGTCATCACCGTGACCTCCAGCGGCTTGTCCGGGCCATAACCGGCCTCTTTCAGCAGCGCTTTGGCTTTCTCAGGGTCATAGCTGTAGCCCTGCTTTGCACACCAGTCCTCGTCATTGCCGAAGACGCCCGGCCCAACGGTACAGTGTTCGCGCTGCGCCACATCGCCAAAGACAATATCAATGGCCGCGTCAGGATCGATACCGTAGGCCACCGCCTGGCGGATACGCTCATCGTTAAACGGCGGCCGCGAGGTGGTAAATTCAAAGAAGATCGTGGAACCGGTGTTTTTCGCCGTCAGTAAGTGCATTTTCGCCGACTTTTTAACGGTATCGACGTCATCCAGCGGCGGCGTGGCAATTTGCACCTCGCCGGTAGACAGCGCGGCAAGCCGGGACTGGGCTTCCGGCATACGACGGACAATCAGCTCGTCAATCTTCGGCGGACCGGCATTCTCGACCGGGCGACCATAATTTTTGAAGTGAGGATTAGGCACCAGCACCATGCGGTCGCCTTTTACCCAGGATTTCACCATAAACGGACCGGAGCCAATGGCCTTGCTGGAGCCGAACGCTTTGCCCAGCGCCTGATTGCTGTCGCAAAGGATTGAGGCAAAAGGTTCGCCCTGGAAAGCGAGGAAGGCGCCAAACGGGCTGGAGAGTTTAAATTTCACCGTCAGCGGATCGACGACCTCCACGGCGGTGACCGGACCAAACCCGGCTTTCATCACGCTGGGGTTTTTACTGTCGAAAGCGCGATCCATGGTGTACTTCACATCGGTAGCGTCCAGCGGCGTGCCGTCGCTGCACTGCATCCCGGCGTTAAGGTGGAAGGTGTACTCTTTGCCGTCCGGCGACATTTCCCAGCTTTTTGCCAGGTTAGGCACCACTTTGCCGTTGGCATCAAACTGCAACAGCGAATCATAAATCAGATCGAAGGTAGCCCAGGATTCCCAGGTGGTGGTGCGGTGCGGGTCCAGCGAATCGGCATCCACGCCCACCGCCCAGACGACCTTGCCAGCAGCCTGTGCCTGAACGCTGGCCACGGCGGGCACCAGCGCAGCCGCAAGGGCCATCTGCCTTAACGTTTTTGATACCGAGGTGAGGCGCATACAAACACTCCCAAAAGGTGAAGTTAACGGTGGATCTCGTCTGCAAACAGGCGCGAAGTGCGATCGGTGGCTATTTCCAGCCGTCTTCCTCTCGCGGTGTGGGTCAGGCGTAGCGTGGGGCGGTAATCTCCGTCAGGATTAACGGCAGGGGTGGCCAGCATCACGCCATCGGCGAACGGTAGCAGCGTAAAGCGACTGACGCCGAACGGGCCGGCCAGTTCAAGCTGCCACTGCTGCTGCTGGCGACTGATACGCCACTCGCAGTTAAGCTCAGGCTGATAAAAGGTGCCGGCAAGGGAGGCGTCAGCTTCCGGCAGCCAGGGCGTCAGCCGCCGCCAGCAGGCAGGGTTTGGCCCGTTGCTGCCCAGCAGGCAATCCGGCTGCGGAGAGAACTGGTAATGCAGCATCGGCCAGAAAGGACGGCAGCATCCTGGCTGGTGCCATTCAAGCGGCGCACGAGTCATGGTGCTGTTAAGCATCACTTCTCCACTGCGCTTTTCTACCTGTAAGAGCCGGTTTTCGGCTTCGTTATAGTAATAACCCGGCAGGACGTCAGCGGCAGGCAGACGCGCCGTCAGCACTGACGGAATCAGCACGTCGGCCAACTGACGTCCCAGCAGAAACGGGTTAATTTCCGTGGTGTTAGCGATTAAGACAAGGGTCACATCGGCCTGAGGGAACCAGGCTATTTCGGCAAATACGCCGGGCAACTGGCCATGATGGCCAAAAGAGGGCTGGCCCCGGTACGGCATCACCGTAAACCCAAGGCCGTAAATCGACGGACTGCCGTCCGCATAGGGACGAGCCTGCGCCATCCGCTGAAAAATCGGCTGAGACGCGCCGTGGCTGTCCCTCACCCAGGCCGCCCATTTCAGCAGATCGTCTACCGTGGAAAGCATACCGCCAGCGCCATCCAGCGGCACCGACCACTGTCCCTGAGTGGGCTGCCCCGCCTCAACGACGTAGGGCACCGCGCGGCCTTCAATCCACGGCGAATCGGTACGGGCCAGCCCGGTTTGCGTCATCCCCAGCGGCTGGAGAATTCGGCGCTGCAACACCGTTTCCAGCGCTTCCCCTTCCAGCTTTTCCACCACGCGGGTCAGCAGCAGAAAGCCGCTGTTGGAATAGGCAAAACGGCTCCCCGGCAGGAAGTTCAGTTCCGCTGTGCTGCAAATCAGCCGGTAACTCTCTTCCGCCGTGGCCGGATCGCTGAAATTGCCGCCGGAGAGCAGGCGCAGCTCAAGGAAATCACGCACGCCGCTCTGGTTGGACATCAAATCCAGCAGGGTGACCGGCACGCCATAATCGGGCAGCTCTGGCAGATATTGCTGAATGGGGTCGCTGACGGCAAGGCGCCCCTCGGCTTCCAGCATCAGTACGATACTGACCAGAAACTGCTTGCTGAGTGAGGCGATCCGCATCGGAACATCCGCTGCGTTGGGGCGTCCGGCGGCGATATCGGCCAACCCGTAACCCTTACGCAGCACCACTTTGCCCTGAGACAATACGCCGACGCTCAGACCGGGCATGTTGTAGCGCTGGAAGCGTGCGAGAACCGCATCCACCGCCTCTTCCGGCTGCTGCACCAGCGCGCTCACAGCTGTCCGCCTGCGGCAAACGGATCTTCCACCTGCGGCCAGAGCGGTCGGCCTGCTTTTGCCAGCGGCAGCGTGGTGAAATCAGGGGAAACCGTGCCGGGCGCGCTGACGTAAATCACCCGATCCGCAACCGGGGCAAATCCGGCATAGAAGTGCTGGGCCGACTTCACCACCACCGCGCGATAGTCGTTAAGGTCGAGGCCAAACTGGGTGTAGGCATCCGGGTGAAACGTCTGGGTACGGACGCTGTTAATGACGATATGCAGCCCGTCAGCGTCTAACAGCACCGCATCCCCCATCGCCTGCTTGCCGGCGCCAAACGTCACGGTCGCCTGTTCGACAATCTTCAGCACGCGAACCCGGAGATCGAGCGGATCGCCAGACTGCGGCCCGACTTTACCGCCGATCCTCAGCGGTAGCTGGCTGCCCTCTCCCGCCTCCTGGCAAATGCGCACCGCCAGCGGGTCCCAGAGGTTGCCGAACAGCACGCCGCTGCTTTTCGCCTGGATCATGCCCTGTAGCAGCCAGGTCGCATCGCTGGCGGCCCCGCCGCCTGCATTGTCGGCAATATCGGCGACTACCGTCACGCCGGGGAGGTCGGGCAGGCTGGCGGTCAACTGGTCAATGGTCAGCAGCGTCGGCTGATAGCGGTAACGCAGCCCGAGGATTTTCTCAGCCAGCTCATCCGCCAGCCGCCCGGCAAGCTGCGGATTATCTTTTACCGCAACCAGCGCTTTCGCGCCGACATTAGGGACATCCGCCCATGGAAAGCCGTGGCAGAAGCTCAGCGACAGCACGGCTTCCTGTTGCTCGCTGGTGAACATCTCATCCACCAGTTGGCGAATCTCGCTGTCCGACGTCCGCCAGACGCCGAGCATCCGGCAGTCTCGCAGCGCCATCACCGGCGTGAACTCACCCAGCGCCGCCGCACGACAGTGGGTAAACAGCTCCACGGCACGATCGTTAACATCGGTATGCGGGTACTCTTTGTAGAGGATCACCAGGCTGGCGGCGGCGATCAGCTCAGGATCAAGATGGCAATGCAGGTCCAGCTCAACCCCGATGATTACCTCCGGCCCGACGATCTGCCGTACCGCCAGCACCAGCTCTTTCTCGCAGTCATCGCAGTCGTCAGACGCCATCGCCCCATGCAGGTTGAGCAGAACCCAGTCCACCTGACCGGCGCTTTGCAAATCCGCCAGAAGATCGTCACGGAGCGTTTCCCAGACATCCTGCCGGGTCAGGCCGCCAGGCTGGGCGAAAGTGGTCAGGCTTTCCACCACCTCATCTCCCTGCTGCGTCGCCATCTCACGCCAAATCCGCACCGGCTGAGCGAAATAGTGATCGGACTGGCTCCCGTTATGGCGGGAGAAGAGCGTCTCATCAAAATTTTGTCTTCCGGTGGGGAGCGGTGAAAAGGTATTAGTTTCTGTTCCCAACGCAGCGATAAAAAGGTTCACGATCGTCAGTCTCCGCAGATTTTTTTCACATCCTACGCCACATTTTCTTTTAGTAAAAAATGTTTTTCTTATGATAAAAACGACACGCGATGCACGAAAATTCAGGTACACTGCCTGTGGGATCAGAGCAGAAGTGGGAAACAAGCATGGCGAAGAGTCACCAGGACGTAAAAGAAGCGTTACCTACCGAGTCCGATTTCGGTAACCGGATCAAATCGCTGCGCCAGGCGCGACAATGGACGTTAGAGCAGGTTGCAGAGAGCAGCGGTCTGTCGATCTCCACCCTGTCAAAAATTGAAAACGGTCAGGTTTCCGCCTCGTTTGACACGCTGGTGAAAATCGCCAATGCCTATCATTTGAGCTTTGGCGAGCTGTTCAGCGCCCAGCGACCGGTTGAAGCGCCCCTTACCCCGGCAGTACCGCCCATTTCCGGCCGCCGCACCTTTACGCGGGCGGGAGAAGGTCTGGCTTTCACCACCGATAACTACGGCTATAACGTGCATTCGGCAGAGCTGACCCATAAGGGAATGATCCCACTGATTATGCAGATCAAAGCGCGCAAGGTGCCTGCCAAAGCAGAGTGGTCGAGCCATGAAGGGGAAGAGTTTATTTATGTCACCCAGGGCGTCACCGAACTGCACACCGCCTGGTATGCCCCGCTGCGTCTGGAGACCGGGGACAGTGCCTATATCGACAGCACCATGCCCCATGCGTTTATTTCGCTCAGCGAGGAAGACGCGCATATCCTGTCGATCTGTATGACCCAGCGGCTGTTTTTCAAGGAAGGGACGGTCGGCATTCCTGCCGAATAAAAAACGCCCCGGCACAGGCCGGGGCGTCGCTACTTTCCTCAAACGGGGAAAGAAAAATCAGAAGTCGTAGCGCAGGCGCACCAGGTTCATATCACCCAGATTGTCGGTGCTTGACGTAAAGACGTGCTCATAGTCAACGCGGAAGCCGTAATCCAACTGGAAGGACACGCCGACGCCGTTATCGATACGCTGATAATTGCGGTCGTTGATGTATTCCAGACGGTCACCCATAAAGTAAGGCATTACCGACTTCAGCGCGTACTGACCAACCGGAATGGTATAACCGGCCAGATATTCAATCCCCCACGCATCGCCCGCGAAGTAGTTATCCACGTCGACCTTTTTGGTGGTCAGGAAGTTCTGGTAGTAGCCGCCGCCGAAGCTGAAGGTCCAGTTATCAGGTTTCCAGGTCAGAGCCGTTCCGTAGATGTTTTGATCGTAAGACTTCGACTCGTCATTGCCATGATCGCGCATCTCAGCGCGGGTATAGTTCCACGCCGTGCCCCAGGTCAAATCTTTGGTGATATGGTAATCCACGCCCAGCGATCCGCCGCCCTGACGCTTATAGCGCAGACCGTTACCCGGCAGATACTCATTATCATCAAACAGATAAGAAGCATAAATATCCGTATCGCCGAAGCTGTTTTTATACTTCAGCATGTTACGTGAACGGTAGGAACCGTCGTAATCTCCGTTAATGCCGTTGCCCGGTGCCTGGGCGAGCATGTCGTAATCCCAGATATCGGTTTTAGCCCCCACCACGTCGTAGTAGACGCTGTTCTGCTGGCCGTAGGTCAGCTGGCCCCAGGTCTTACTTTTGAACCCGGTGTACAGCATACGACGGGTGGTGTTGTTCGCCCCGTCAGCATAGTGATTATCCCAGCTGAAGACCGCTGGAATATTCACGCCGAGTTCGTAGTAGCCGATCCAACTCACGTCATCAAACAGGTAGTAATCAGCCGCGAAGCGGAAACGAGTCCCGCCGTCAAAGCCGTTACGCTTGTAAGAGCCGTTGTCGCTGGCGCCGGTCATGTTGTTGAACTGCGGACGGATGCTGCCGCCCACGGTGAAGTTCAGGCGGCTAAGCGGATCGCCGGCCTGCGGGTCCTGTTTCAGGAGAGTGATTTCCGCATGGGCGGCAAACGAAGCACTGCCGACCAGCAGACCCAGACCAATGGCCCGGGATAAAGCGCGCGTTTTTGTTAACATTTTGTATCCCTGAGAAGAATAATCACACATTTAGCGCGGATGATAGTAGCCTGGGAAGGATGACAAAATGTGTATTAACATGACCGTTTTGTGCTATTTGGCTGACGGAATTTTTAAGGAAATATGTATTCAGACGCACTTTCACACGAATATGGCTATTTTGTGCTGTATTTGACTTATGTCATCCACCGGTCACGATTTTCACACCGTGACTCTCCCTGAGCCAAAACCGTTCTGGTTAACACTTTTGCAACAATAAGGTGGTGTTCTGTTGCTGCCTGGCTATACCTCAAAAAGCAAAGAATAAAGGAGGCAAGCATGGCATCTGAGAGCAGCAGATCCGACGATCGCGAGGCAAGGCTGGCCCGACTCCGGCAGATACCTCGTACGCCAGTGCTGATCGTTGGCGGCGGCATCAACGGCATCAGCACGTTTCGCGAGCTGGCCCTACAGGGTATCCCGGTGGTGATGGTGGAAAAAGGCGACTGGTGCCAGGCTGCCAGCGGGGCGCTCTCGCGAATGATCCACGGCGGCTTACGCTATCTGGAGACCGGCGAGTTTTCTCTGGTTAAAGAGTCGGTCCGGGAACGCGATCGGCTGCTGAAAAACGCGCCTCATTATGTCGCTCCGCTGCGCACGACCGTGCCGATTGACAGCTGGGGCGGCGGCCTGCTCAATGCCGGAAAACGCTTTCTGCGCCTGACCGAAAAGCCAAGCCGCCGCGGCGCGCTGGTGATTAAAACCGGCCTGACGCTTTACGACGCCTGGTCGCGCCGCTTTGGCAACATGCCCAAACACCAGCTACACAATCAGCCGCAGACCCGTCAGCGCTGGCCGGGCTTCGCCGACTGGGTGAAATGCAGCGCAGCCTATTACGACGCGTGGATTGCGGCCCCTGAACGGCTGGGCTTTGAGCTGATTGAAGACGCCGAGCGCGCGGAACCGGCGGCTCTGGCGCTGAATTACCTCAGCGTTGAGCAGTGCGACGGCGAAAAGATCACCCTGCGCGATACCTTAAGGGGGGAAACCTTCTCGCTGAAAGCTCACGTAGTGGTTAACGCCACCGGCGCCTGGATTGACCGGCTGAACGGCACGCTGAGCGAATCGCTGCCGGAGCGCAAGCTGATTGGCGGCACCAAAGGCTCTCATCTGATCCTGCACTGCCCGGCACTCCTGCAAATGCTGGATGGCGAGATGGTTTACTACGAGAACCAGGAAGGCCGCGTTTGCATCATGTTCCCGTGGTACGGCAACGTGCTGGTTGGCTCCACTGATATCCGCGTGGATAACCCCGATGACGTGGTCTGTGAAAAAGATGAGCAGAGCTACATTCTGGATTCGCTGCGCTTTGTCTTCCCGCACCTGACTATCAAAGAAGAGGACGTGCTGTACACCTTTAGCGGCGTGCGTCCGCTGCCTGCCAGCCATGCCGCCAGCAACGGCAGCATCTCGCGTAACCACTCGCTGGTGCTGCTCCCGCCGCTGGCCGGTCGGGATTTCACCACGCTGTGCCTGGTCGGCGGCAAATGGACCACCTTCCGCCAGTTTGGCGAAGAGGCCGCCGACAGAGTGCTGAAGCTGCTGGGTGAACAGCGCAAGGTCAGCACCGCCGATCTGGCGATTGGCGGCGGCCGGGACTTCCCCAGCGCGACACGCAAGCCCGGCTGGCTGAAGGCGCTGAGCAGCGAATACGGGGTTTCGCAAACCCGCGTGTCCCAGCTGGTTTCGCGCTACGGCACGCGCGCCCAGGCGGTGATGAACTTTATGCGCCTTCAGCCGGACCATCCGCTGCACGCCCAGCCAGACTGGAGCCAGAACGAGCTGCGCTTTCTGATCCGGCATGAGCAGGTACAAACGCTGGAAGACCTGCTGGTTCGCCGTACGCCCCTCGCCATCAGCGGGCAGCTCACCCTGCCGCTGATGGCGGAAGTGAACGCGCTGCTGGCAGAGGATCGCGGCTGGTCGCCCGAAAAATCTGCGCAGCACCTCACCGACACCCTTTCACGTCTTGCCGCCCTTCACGGGCTTGGCAGGCTTTATCCCGTGGAGATGAATAAGGAATCCTGTCATGTCAGCCAGTCAGAAAGTGAGGCTTAACCGCCTCTTTAACCAGGGGAAATGCCTGGATGTCGCCATCGACCACGGTATCGCCAACGAGCCGGACTTTTTAATCGGGCTGGAAGATATTGCCAGCGTAATGCAGAGCCTGGTGACGGCCCAGCCGGACGCCATTCAGGTGAACTACGGCCAGGCCGATCTGCTCCAGCAGTTACCCCAGCGACAAAAACCGGCGCTGGTGCTGCGTACTGACGTGGGCAATGCCTATAACGCCGCCCGTCACCGCGAGATGTGGGCAGTTTTGCACAACCCGGATGACCCGATCCTTGCCGCGCTGCAAATGGATGCCGCCGCCGTGGTGGTCAACCTCTACCTGATCCCCGACGAGCCGGGGATTTTTCGCCAGTGCGTTGAGAACATTGGTCGCCTGCGCCACGCCTGTGAGCGCTACGCGATGCCGCTGATGATCGAGCCGCTGGTTATGGCTCCGGCCGGTCAGGGAGCGGCCTATGGCTCGCTGGGCGACGTGGAGAAAATGGTGCCGCTGGTCCGGCTGGCTCGTGAACTCGGTGCGGACATTATTAAGGTCGATCCCACGGATCGGGTGGAAGAGTTTCATCGCGTGGTTGAAGCCGCCCGCTGTCCGACGCTGGTTCGCGGCGGCGGCAAGGGCGAGCTGGCAGGCGTGCTGAACAAAAGTGCCGCGCTGATGGCTCAGGGGGCATCCGGCATGGTGTATGGCCGGAACGTTTACCAACACGACAACCCTGCCCGCGTCGTGGCTGCGCTGATGGCGATTATTCACCAGGGCGTCAGTGGTCAGGAAGCGCTGGAACGCTATCAGCGCGCAGAATAAAACGGAGACGATGATGAGTCAGCTGCTGGGCATTGATGCCGGAAACACCATGATAAAAGCGGTGCTGTTCGATCTGGACGGCACCGTTCGCGCCGTCGCCAGCTGTGCTGGCGAGACTCTCCAGCCGCAGCCCGGCTACGCTGAACGGCCGATAGCCGAGGTCTGGCAGAGTGTTACCGCCGCGATCCGCAGCTGCCTGGCGCAGATGCCGGAAGCGCAGGTGATCGCCGTGGGAGCCGCAGGCCACGGTAACGGATTGTACGCGCTGGATCGCCACCAGCAGCCGCTGATCGGCATTCAGTCCGTGGACAACCGGGCCGCCGGGCGGGTGCATGAGCTTGAACAGAGCGGGGCCGCCGCCGCTATTTATGCGCGTTCGCTGCAAAAAGTCTGGGCCAGCTCCACGCCGGTGCTGCTGAGCTGGCTGAAGCGTTTTGACGTGGCGACGTATCAGCGCGCAGGCCACATTCTCTGTGCCAAAGATGTGATTACCCATTTTTTGTGCGGCGAAGTAAGCGCTGACTTTTCCGATGCTGCCGGAGCCGGGCTGATCGACCACGGCGTTCGCGGTTACAGCGAGGCGCTGCTGGCGCTTTATGAGCTGGCCGACGCTCTCCCTCTGCTTCCTCCCCTGCATGAATCCTGCGACGTTGTCGGACAAGTGACGGCGCAGGCCGCGCGGCTGACCGGTCTGCCCACAGGGATTCCGGTAGTTGCCGGTATTTTTGATGTGGTCGCCAGCGCGGTGGGATCGGGCGTGGTCGCGCCTGGCGAAGCCTCCATTGTGGCGGGAACCTGGAGCATTAATCAGGTAGTGGTGGCCCGGCCAGATTACCTGCGGCCAGTCTTTATGAATTCCCTGATTGAACGCGATCGCTATATGGCGATTGAGGCCAGCGCCACCTCTGCGGCCAACCTTGACTGGTTCGTCCGTGAGTTTGCCGACGGGCGCGGCGGCAGCGGAGCGGAACGCAGCAGCGATCTGGTTGCTCAGGTGGTGCCGGATGCCCATCTGCCGGTCTACCATCCCTACCTTTACTCAGGGCGAAAAGAGGAGCCGGCCAAGGCGGGCTTCTACGGGCTAAGCGGCTGGCATACCCGCGCGGATATGCTGTTTGCGCTGTTTGAAGGGGTAACCTTTGCTCATCGCGCGCATATCGATCGCCTGCGGGCCGCCGGGCTGCCTTTCACCTCCGCGACGCTCTCCGGCGGGGCCACCCGCAGCTGCGTCTGGCCGCAGATGTTTGCCGACGTGCTGGGTATCCCGATTCAGGTAGCGGAATGCAAGGAGACGGGGGCGCTGGGCGCGGCGATTTGTGCAGGCGTCGGTGTGGGCGTCTGGTCGAGCCTCGCGGAAGGCGTGGTGCAGGCCGTAAAACTGAATCCGACCGTGCTCCAGCCCGATCCGCTTCGGCAGGCATTCCATGAGCCGCGCTACCGGCTTTTTAAAAAGCTGGAGCTGGCGATGGACAGCCTGTGGCATGAAGAACTGAATGAACATGCACAGCAAAATGTGATTTAAATCTGAATTTTGGCAACTCATCGCCAGATTGAGACGCGGGAAAAAACATTAAATTAACTGCACAATTACAGCGGTGGTTTGCCGCCCGAGCCCTCATTTTTCAGCAAATTCAACGAAATTCCCTTCTTCAGGCCGACGTTCCCTGCCGGGCTGATTAATGTTAATGCCGCTGAGTTCATGAAAAATTAAACGCAGGTTAAACGAAATGTAATAAAAAGCTGAACCGAACGCGCCATTACGGACTCCGGGATATTGCCAGAGATAATTCGCTGCGCTAAATTGGCCCATTCATCGCAGATCTGACCACAACTTTCACCGGCACAGGGCAGGGATTGCGCCAGCCTGAGGATAAAAACCACTCATGGGTTCAGAATTGCTCTCACTTATACTGTTTATTGCTTCGGTTTCACTTTACAGCTGGAAAGCTGGCAGAAACAAAATATGGTTCTCCGCGATCCTGCTGTTTCTTGGCATTTATATTATTCTCAACGCATCAATGCTGGCGAGTAATTACTTTACCGGCGAAGGGATCAATGATGCGGTCATTTATACTATTACCAGCAGCCTGAGCGGCGCCGGTATCAGCAAATATATTCTCCCTGCCGTTGGGCTCATTGTCTGTCTTATTTTGCTGTTTGCCTTTTTGTCGTGGCTACTTCGCCTGCGCAAAGGCCATCGTGCCAGCCAGCTTTACAGCCTGCTGGCGGTGATTCTGGCGCTGGCATCAATTAAAACCACGCCGGCATATCAGCAGGTCAGTAGCCTGATCAAATCCCAGGTGGGCAGCGGCAGCTCCGATTTTTACACGCATTTTAAGGTGCCGGGCAAGCAGATCCGCGGAGATAAACCTAATCTGGTGTATATTTATGCCGAAAGTCTGGAACGCACCTATTTTGATGAGAAAGCCTTCCCGCAACTGGCCCCTGAACTGACCCAGATTAAAAATACTTCTTACGACTTCAGCAATACCGAACAGCTGCCGGGTACGGAATATACCATCGCCGGGATGGTCGCCTCCCAGTGCGGCATTCCACTGTTCGCGCCGTTTGACGGCAACGCCTCAAGCTCCCTTTCAACGTTTTATCCGCAGAATGTCTGCCTGGGGGATATCCTTAAATCCTCCGGCTACCAGAACTACTTTTATCAGGGCGCAAGTCTGAGCTTCGCCGGCAAGGATCTGTTCCTCTCTTCGCACGGTTTCGATCATCTCTTCGGCTATAACGAGCTGAAGTCCGTAGTTAAAGATCCAAACTACCGCAACGACTGGGGTTGGTATGACGACACGCTGCTGGATGTGGTGTTTGATAAGTATCTGGAGCTGGCGAAACAGAACCGCCCGTTCTCGCTGTTCGCATTAACGGTAGATACGCACCATCCCGACGGCTTTATCTCCCGCACCTGCCAGCGCAAAACCTATCCTTATAACGGCAAACCCAACGAATCTTTCGCGGCGGTCGCCTGTAGCCAGGAGCATATTGCCCGGCTGATTCAGCGCATTCAGGCAACGCCGTATTTTAAAAATACCCTCATCGTGGTCAGCTCGGATCACCTGGCGATGAACAACACCGCCTATCAATATTTGAATCAGCATGACCGTAGCGACCTGTTCTTTATGCTGCGCGGGAGCGACATCAGCAGCAAAGTGCTGCCGGTGAAGCGTAGCACGCTCGATAACGGCGCGACGGTGCTGGACGCGATGGGCGGCGATAACTTTATCGGACTGGGACGCAGCAGCCTGTCCGCCACCTCGTTGGCCGCCACCTATCTGAATATCAAAGATAAAATCAACGAGTGGAAGCCAGACGTCATCAAGATGTGGAATTTCCCCAGGGCGATTTCGGATTACACTATCGATACGGATAAAAACACCTTCAGCTTCTCCGGCGTGCACTTTAAGCTGCCGCTGCTGCTGTCGGTGATGCCCAACAAGATTGAACCGAAATTTGACGTCTATCTGGCGGCGCCGCTGAAGCAGCAACTGGCGAAATTCGCCCCGGACGAAAAATTCGTCTGGATCGACCGCTGCTTTAAAATGGGCGACGTCTGGGACGAGAAGCTGGAGCTGAACCCAGGCCTGTGCGTGGCCGACGGGACGCTGAACTCGCCGCCGCAGATCCGGCAGATTCAGTCGGGCAGCACGCCGGGTAAAGTCACCTTTAAGCAGACCGGCGAACGGAGCGACGATCGCTATCAGCAGGCGGTCACCCGTCTGAGAATCAACGATGACGACCTGCGCTACACCTCCGAACGCATACTGTTTGGCCTGCCGGGTCTGCCGAAGCAGGTGCAGAAAGTCAGCGGCCTCTCGTTTATCGAACCCTGGGGCGGACGCTGGTCTGACGCGAACCTGCTGCCAACGGTGAGCGTACAGTATCTGGAACCGCTGCCTGCGGCCTTCGACCTGACGCTTACCGCACGGGCATTTGGCAAGAACAGCCAGCAACCGTTTACCTTCAGGGTGGGCGACGTAACGCAGCAGGTGAAGCTTAGCGCTGGCGACAGCACGGTCAAGCTGCACTTCAGCAATCCTTCACAGGCCAGAACCATTGAGATCCTGCCACCTGCGCCGGAAGAAACTGCCGAAGGCGCGATTGATGGTTTTGCCGCACGCAAGCTGGGGATTGGCCTGGTCAGCCTCGAAGTGAGCGCCACGGAATAAATTGCGACCAGCCGCGCCATTTTCCATCGGCTGGGCGCGGCTGGAGGCAGTTGAAACATTTTCTGGGAAAAGAGCAGGAAAAAGCGCGCTGACGCCTTTTTAAGCCGGTATAAAACAGATTACTATACGAAATATCTTAAGACCCACTCAGATGGATGACCGCCCGTTGAAACCCTTTTTTCACCGTTTGCTGGCATTACTGGTTGCTGCCCTGCCGCTGAGCGGCATGGCGGCGAAAACCGCGCCCGATCCGCTGCTGGCATCGCAGATTGTTGACCGCTACGCGCAGAACATCTACTACAACACCAAGGCGACCGGCATGGCGATGGTGGCGATTGACGCCAACCAGCGCGTGTTTGCCAGCCAGGGGGCGATTCGCCCAGGCAGCCGCATTCGTCCGCAGAAAGATTCGGTGATCCGCATCGCCTCGCTGACCAAGCTGCTGACCAGCGAATTGCTGGTCAAGCTGTCTGAACAGGGCGTGGTTCGCCTCGAGGATCCGCTGAGCAAATATGCCCCGTCGGGCAGCAGCGTGCCGAGCTACGCCGGGCAAACGATTAGGCTGATCAACCTTGCCACCCACACCAGCGGACTGCCGCGCGAACAGCCCGGAGGCAAGCCACACCGTCCGGTATTCGTCTGGCCGACCAACGCTCAGCGCTGGAACTGGCTGGAGAGCGCCCATCTGAAAGCCGCGCCGGGCACCCAGGCCGCTTACTCCAACCTGGCGTTCGACCTGCTGGGCGATGCGCTGTCCAGAGCCTCTGGAGTACCCTATCCGGCGCTGCTTCAGCGTGAGATCACCCGTCCGCTGGGCATGAAGGACACCACGTTCACGCCTTCTCCCGACCAGTGCGGACGCCTGATGGTAGCCGAAAAAGGGGCCAGCCCATGCATGAACACGCTGGCCGCCATCGGCAGCGGCGGCATCTACTCCACCCCGGACGATATGGGACGCTGGATGCAGCAGTTCCTCTCTTCCGATGTTTACGCCCGCACGCCGCAGGCCGACCGTATTCAGACCATGATTTATCAGCGCGACCAGCTCACTAAAGTGAACGGCATGGACGTGCCGGGTAAAGCGTCGGCGCTGGGGATGGGTTGGGTGTATATGGCCCCGGAGGGCGGCAGGCCTGGCATTATTCAGAAGACGGGCGGCGGCGGCGGTTTCATCACCTACATGGCGATGGTGCCGCAGTACAGCGTCGGCGTGTTTATTGTGGTCACCCGCTCCTCGCAGACCCACTTTACCGCGATGAGCGACGGCGTGAATAATCTGCTGACCGAGTTAATCGGCAATACGCCTGACAGCGCGCAATTAGCCGCCAGCATCATGTCTAATTAATTTACCAAAGCTCACTAACTGGCTGTACGCAACGCTGACCAACCGGGTACAGATGATCCCCGTCGCGTTATCAGGGCGAATTACCCCGCCCTGATAACGCGACGGCAGAAGCTTTCGCTGAAGATTGCCTCACTTAACCCGAAGATATTCCCCTTCAGCGGAAACATTGTGTCCAAATCCACAGTCTCCTTTAACCGAAGTGGTCAGCGTGTCGGCCCCGAAATTCATGCTCACCTCACAGTTTCCGAACTCATCGGTACTGCCTTCCTCCTGCTGGTGAAACACGCCTTTATTGTTGGCAATAATAACGTCCCCCTCCAGGCTGCCCATATTAGGACCGTTATACATACCCATTAATCCAGGGTAGAGACCATCGAAGATCAGATGATATTTGCCGCTTTTTTTACTGATGCTATAAGAACTCCACATCCCGCGACCGGCATATTGCCAGAATTCTCCTGCGGGACCGGCAGGCGCGGGCAGCGCCGCCAGCTTATCTTTAATAAGATTCAGGTTATATTGCGACCTCGGATGGTCTTTCTTAATCATTAACCATGCCCTGGCTTTCAGATACTCCCCCTGCCGAATCCACGTCAGGGCGACATTGTTATAGGCGGTGGCAATAGCGGCCTCCGAAAGCTCGCAGGTTTCACTCCAGCCGACCTGATCGGTATAGCTGTCGCGCGCCTTTTCATACTGCCCAGCTTTGTAGGCACGATCGCCAGCGGCGGCATAATTTTTGATTTTTGCGCAATCGACTTCAGGATGATCCTGGTCCGCCACCGCGACGGATGACATCAGCGCCAGCACGGTGAGCAAAGCGACACGAATCATATAAAACCTCCCTATTATCAATTTATTATGTAATTCATCAGTGCAGGCCACCGGTCTACGATAACACAATGACGACGACTTAATTGCCCCGCTTTCCCCCGCCGCAAGTTGCCGACTGACTCATCACGACCTGATCTTCATCAATACGCCCGTCCTGCAATCCTGCGCATATTTCACTCAGGTTACTCAACAATTACCCTGACCCCGGAGTCACTTTATGCAACACAGAATGATATTAAATGAAACCGCCTGGTTTGGTGCAGGATCCATTGCGCAAATTGTCAGTGAAGTGACGAAGCGCAAATTTAAAAAAGCGCTGTTAGTTTCCGACAAAGCTTTAGTGAAGGCGGGCGTGGTGGAAAAGGTCACCGCGCTGCTGGCTGAGCACCATCTGCCCTTTATGATTTATGATGAGGTGGTGCCGAATCCCACCATCGCTGTCGTACAAAAGGGCGTTGAGCTGTTTAAGACGTCAGGCGCGGATTATCTGATCGCTATCGGCGGCGGCTCGCCGCAGGATACCGCCAAAGCCATCGGCATCATTATCAATAATCCTGAATTTGCCGATGTTCGCAGCCTGGAAGGCTTTGCCGATACCCGCAACCCCTGCGTGCCGATCATTGCCATCCCCACCACGGCCGGAACCGCCGCCGAAGTGACCATCAACTACGTGATTACCGACGAAGAGAATCGCCGCAAATTTGTCTGTATCGATCCGCATGATATTCCGATTATAGCGATCGTCGACGCTGAGATGATGGCCTCCATGCCGCCTTCGCTCAAGGCCGCCACCGGCATTGATGCCCTGACCCACGCCATTGAGGGTTTCACGACCAAAGGCGCATGGGAACTGACCGATGCTCTCCACCTGAAGGCCATCCAGATTATCAACCGATCGCTGCGCGCCTCGGTAGCCGGTGAAGCCAAAGGCGTGGAGGATATGGCGCTCGGCCAGTACATCGCCGGCATGGGCTTCTCAAACGTTGGGCTTGGCCTGGTTCACGGCATGGCTCACCCGCTGGGGGCGTTTTATAACGTTCCTCACGGCGTGGCCAACGCGATCATTCTGCCGCACGTCATGGCGTGGAATGCCGAGTACACCGGCGAAAAATACCGTGATATTGCCCGCGCCATGGGCGTGGCGAAAGTCTGCGGCCTGAGCCTGAGCGAAGTGCGGGTCGCGGCGGTAGACGCGGTGAAACAGCTGTCGGCCGACGTGGGCATTCCGCCAAGGCTGCGTGATGTTGGGATGAAGGAAGAGGATATTGCCGCGCTGGCTCAGGCCGCGCTTGACGATGTCTGTACCGGCGGCAACCCAAGGGAGGCCACGCTCGCTGACATTACCGAGCTTTATCGCCAGCTCTATTGATCGATCTCCGGGCAGATGAGGGTGGCGTCTGCCCGGCGTTATGGCGGTCTGAGTTAGCCGATGGGCTTCAATTTCCCGATGCCGGGCAAGCCCTTCGCGATAAAACCTTTGCCAGAACCCACTGAGTTATACCGCCGCCAGCATACCGCCATCGACAAACAGCAGATGCCCGTTGACAAAGTCAGAGGCCTTCGACGAGAGGAACACCGCCGCGCCCACCAGCTCCTCCGGGTTGCCCCAGCGGGCGGCAGGCGTGCGCTTGCAAAGCCAGTCGGTGAACTCAGGATTATCCACCAGCGCTTTGGTCATTGGCGTCTGAAAATAGCCCGGCGCAATGCCGTTGACCTGAATATTATGGCGAGCCAGCTCAACGCACATGCCGCGCGTCAGCATTTTTACCGCTCCTTTTGTCGCCGCATAAGGCGTGATGGTATCGCGCCCCAGCTCGCTCTGCATTGAACAGATATTGACGATTTTCCCCGCGCCCCGGACGATCATCCGTTTCGCTACCGTTTGCGAAACCAGAAACACGCCGGTCTGGTTGGTGGCGACAAGGTCATTCCATTCCTCCAGCGGGAACTCGGTAAAAGGGTGGCGACGCTGGATGCCCGCGTTGTTAAACAGCACGTCTATTGGCCCAATCGTGGACTCGATTTTCCCGATGCCGTCCTCTACCGCCTTTGGGTCGGAGACGTTAAATACCGCGCTATGGGCGGTAAAGCCCTCCTCGCGCAGCTTACTCACCGCGTTCTCAGCGCGCTGTTCGGAAGTGCCGTTAATGATCACCTCCGCCCCGTGCTGGGCGAGGCCGCGCGCCATAATAAAGCCGATGCCCTGCGCTGCGCCGGTCAATAAAATACGTTTATTCTCTAAGCTGAAAAGGGTCATTTGTTCCTGCTCCGTAACGTCAAACAGCGAGTGGCTCGCGCGAGGTCAATGTGGTTCCGTTTTATCACACGGTTTTCACCCTCAGCAAACTACGATGAATATCACTTTAAAAAGGGGGTGACAGAAATAACGCTCAGCCATTCTCTGCATACGTGTTATTGGTCCATATAAGTCAAACAACTCTTTCCCCTGGTATTTTTTAGCCTCTTTTCCCCGCTACCTGTTCCCTATCCTGTTGTAAGTATTATCGTAGTATAGTTTTTCTTGGCCTCAGGTTTTCTCCGTGCGATGATTGCAACCTTAAAATATATTTCATAAAAAGGGAGTTTGCGCGATGCCTTCCTCTTACCAACGCTGCGTATTTACTGAAGGCCAGCTTGATCTGCCGCCGGGCTATGAAGACCGCACCCTCAACGTATTTAAACCGCTGGACCCGGCAGGAGCGGTGATTAATGTCTCCCGCGATGCGCTAAACGAAGGCGAAGCGCTGGCGGCCTATATCGATCGTCAGCTGGCGCAGCTGGCAAAACTGCTGAAAGGCTGGAAAGAAGAGAGCCGTCAGCCGGTGATGCTTGGCCAGCAGGCGTCAGCGGGAGAGAGCATTACCGCCAGCTACCTGCGCGACGGCAAGCGGATTTATCAGCAGCAGGCGGTCTTTGCCCTCGACGACTCGCTGGTGCTGGTTATTACTCAAAGCAAAACCGCCGCGCTGGATAACGGCGACAGGACTGCCTTCAGCGCGCTGCTGCAAAGCTACGCGCAGACCAACAAATAAGGACGTTGTCAGATGCTTGAAGCTGCGCGCGTTGGTGATGACATTGGCCACTCCCATGCCCTGGCAGGGATGATTGCCGGGACGATCGTCGGCGGCCTGCTGGCGGCCGTGGGCGGGATTGCCGCCGGGGCGCTGATGATAGCCGGACTGGCCTCCTCCTGCCTTGGGGTGGGCCTGCTGTTAGTCGGAGCCAGCCTTGCGGTCGGCTATGCTACGGGGGAACTGGCCACTGCGGCCCGCGACGGCATTGCCAATGCCGGGGCCAGCAGCATGACGCCGAAGGGCAAAATCCTCACTGGCTCGCCTGATGTCTTTATCAATGACCTGCCCGCCGCAATAGCCACCGTCAGCCAGGTCGGCTGCGCCGACGATGGCCCTTCCATGCAGATGGCGCAGGGCTCAGCGAGCGTGTATATCAACGGCTATCCCGCTTCGCGCGTTGGCGACGCCACTAATTGCGATGCGAAGGTGATGGTGGGCTCGCCCAACGTGTTGATTGGCGGCGAGAAAGAGACCACCTTACCGATCAAGCCGGAAGTGGCGGAGTGGATTTACAAAGCCTCCGACCTGACGCTGCTGTTCGCCGGTCTGCTCGGCGGCTGGGGCGGCGCAGCGGGAAAAGTCGGCGCGCTGGGCAAGCTACTGTCTAAAATTCCCGGCATCAATAAGATCGCGCGTGTCGCCTGTCGCGCAGGCGCGCTGATGACCGGCGCCGCTGCGGTGGGCATTATCGCCCGCCCGGTGGATATCATCAGCGGGCAAAAATTTCTCGACGGCGATGACGAGCTGGACTTCACCCTGCCCTCCCGCCTGCCGGTGATGTGGCAGCGCTACTGGCGCAGCGGCAATCCCGGCGACAGCGTGCTGGGGCGGGGCTGGAGCCTGTTCTGGGAAACCCGGCTGGAGCGCTATCAGGATGGCCTGGTGTGGCGCGCGCCTTCCGGCGACTACGTTTCCTTCCCCGATGTCCCTAAAGGCCGCAAGACATACTGTGAGGCCGAGAAATGCTGGCTGGAGCACCACAGCGATGATGGCTGGTCGGTGGCGGATATCAGCGGCGAGCGCTTTTATTACGGCAGGCTGGACGGCGACGCGCCGGGGCTGCTGACCGCGATAGCCGATATCACTGGCAATACCACGACCTTCCATTATCAACAAGATAACCTGCTGCACGAGCTGGTCGACAGCGCAGGGCAGCGCGTGGTGTGCCGCTACGATAAAAAGCGACGACGGCTGCTGGAAGCAAGACTCGACGATGCCATCACGCTTGTAAGCTACGATTATGACGATGAAGATCAGCTGATTACGGTGAAAAACCGGGGCGGTAGCGTGGTACGCCGGTTCAGCTGGCGCGATGGGCTGATGAGCAGCCACGAAGATGCCAATGGCCTGCTGAACGAGTATCTCTGGCGCGAGCTCGACGGTCTGCCGCGCGTGGTTGCCTACCGCAACAGCGCCGGAGAGCGACTGGATTTCACTTACGATTTCGCCAACGGCACCCGCAGCGTACAGCGCGACGACGGCTGCACGGCCCACTGGCTGTGCGACGATGACGACAACGTGGCGGCCTGGACCGACTGGGACGGCCGCCGCTACAGCTTTATCTATCAGGACGGCGAACTTAGCAGCGTGCTGCTGCCCGGCGGCGCACAGCGCAGCAGCAGCTGGGACCGCTATGGCCGCCTGCTCAGTGAACAGGATGAGCTGGGCCGTAAAACCGGCTATCGCTGGTCGCGCCTTACCACTAACCTGGCTGAAATTGAGTATGCCGATGGCACGCGGGAGCGCAGCGACTTCGACGAGTTTTCGCGGCTGATTAGCGAGACCGATGCCGCCGGCAACGTCACCCGCTGGCACTACCCCGATCCGGAAGAGAGCCTGCCTGATGCGGTTATCGACGCCACGGGCGGTGAGGTGAAGCTGGAGTGGAACCATCAGGGCCTGCTGACCCGGCGGACTGACTGCTCCGGCAGCGTCACCAGCTGGCAGTACGATCGTTTTGGTCAACCGCTGGCGATGACCGACGCGGAAGGCAACACCACCCGCTGGCACTGGCTTCCCGCCGGGCAGTTGAGCGAGGTGGAACACCCGGACGGCAGCGCCGAGCGCTTCAGCTGGAACGAACGCAGCCAGCTGGCGGCCTGGCACGATCCGCTGGACAGTATCATCCGCTGGAAGTACAACTCGCTGGGCCAGCCGCTGAGCCTGACCGACCGTCTGAACCGCACCCGCAGGTGGCATTATGACGCGCGCGGCCGACTGACGGAGCTGGATAACGGCAACGGCGGCCAGTATCGCTTTCAATACGACGCGTCAGGCCGCCTGACGCAGGAGCAGCGCCCGGACGAAACCTCCCGCCAGTTGGAGTACGGCGAGGCAGGCTACCTTGCCACGCTACTGGAGACGGCAAAGCCCGCAGCCGACGGCGGCATTGCCCGCCGCGCGCACTCCTTCCGCCACGATGCGGCCGGACAGCTGATATGGCGCGGCAACAAAAGCGCCGAATGGCGCTATCGCTACGATCTGCGCGGCAGGCTGAAGGTGCTGGAGCGCACGCCTACTGACGAGGGGCGCGAGCTGGGCATTGAGGAAGACCGGCTGCTGTTCAGCTATAACGTGTCAGGACAGTTGGAAGAAGAGAGCGGCATCAACGGCACGCTGCGCTACGCGCGTGACGAGCTGGGCAACCTCACCAGCCTGACGCTGCCCGGCGACGACGCGCTGAGCTGGCTGCACTACGGCTCCGGCCACGTCAGCGCCATTCGCTTTAATAAGCAAATTGTCAGCGAATTCACTCGCGACCGCCTGCACCGCGAGACTTCCCGTAGCCAGGGTGCGCGCCAGCAGCAGCGCAGTTACGACGCGCTGGGCCGCCGCACGCAGCAAAAAAGCCAGCTCAGCGGCGAGTTCGTCGCACCGCAAAACGCCCTGCTCGCCCGCGCCTTCCGCTACACCGCACGCGGCGAACTGGCTGGCGTTAGCGATACGCTGAGGGGCGACATCCATTACGGCTACGACGCCGAAGGTCGCCTGCTCAACCACGCCGAACCCCGCAGCGGTCTTGCCGCTAACGAACTGCGCTATGACGCCGCTGATAACCTGCTGGCGGACAGCGACGGACGCGGAGGCTCCGGCTCCAGTAACGGCCAGTCGGCCTTAGGTCATCAGGACAATGCCCCTCGCCAGCCTTCCAGGGGAAATCGCTACGGGAACGCCAGCGAAGGTTACGAACAGCCTGCCGCCGGACACCATGGCGCTGCAATTCCTGACAACCGGCTCAGCGTCTGGCAGAACCTGTTTTATAAGTACGACGGCTGGGGCAACCTGCTCAGCCGTCGCAGCGGTCTGTATGAGCAGCATTATCGCTACGATGCTGATAACCGTCTGATCAGCGCCAGCGGACGCGGTCCGTCGGGTAAATTTGAAGCCCATTACCACTACGATGCGCTGGGCCGCCGCACCCGCAAGCAGGTACAGATTAGCGGCAAAACCACCACCACGGCATTTCTCTGGCAGGGATATCGCCTGTTACAGGAACAGCAGCAGAACGGCGCAAGACAAACTTACGTCTACGACCCGAACGATATCTGGAGCCCGCTGGCGCGGCTCGATCAGCCTGCGACCGGAAGCCGTGCCGAAACATACTGGTTCAACACCGACCTGAACGGCGCGCCGCTGGAAATGACCGACGAAGAAGGCGCACTCCGCTGGGCAGGTCACTACGCAACCTTTGGCGAAGTACGAAATCAGACGGCACAGGGCTACGAACTGCGTAACGGCAAACCGGCCGTCGCCCAGCCGCTGCGTTACGCAGGACAGTACGCTGACAACGAAACCGGTCTGCACTATAATTTATTCCGCTACTACGATCCCGCCGTTGGACGGTTTACGGTGCAGGACCCGGTGGGGCTACAAGGCGGACTCAATTTATACGCTTACGCTCCCAATCCATTGAACTGGATTGATCCGCTGGGGTTGACGAAGTGTTCTCAAGAAAATATACCAATCAAAAGAAACTCAGGTAGGAAATTATTAAAAAGCCGTGGGTTAAATAAGCAAATACAGCATGATACTATTAATAGTTTTGATGGGCAAATATATGCCTCTAGAGGCAAGCCTGGAGATATATTTACTATTACGGAGCATACACCAGGAAGTGCTTCGCAAGTATATGTTACAAGAGGGAGCGCCGGGCTTACCCCGGCGGAAAGACGTGCAAATCTCGCTCTACCACCTAATAACTCGGCAACTTATGAAGGTAAGGTTGCATTAACCAGACCACAGGTGCTTCTTGAAGGTACAGTGGCACCACAACTGCAATGGGGAGCTGATAAGATTGGTGGGGGATGGCAAATAGTAACTGCTGGCGGTAGATACTCAGGAGCAACAGAGTTGTTATGAATCTTGAACAAATAAGTGAAAAAATATGTAATATGTTAACCGCCTCATCTTATTTTGATGAGGCTAATGATATTAAAAAATTGATGATTAAGGTTTTAACGCTAAATAGAAATGACTCTGACAGAGTGAATGCTATAGATAGTTTAATATCACGTTGCCATCCAAAATGGCTTGGGGATTATTATATCAATAATATCACTTATAAAGAATGGACTGATCTTATTACCCAATTTAAAAATAAACTTAATAAAGTAAAATAAAGTAAAGCCGGAAGTGCTCCCCGTGATCCTTCCGGCTTTTTATTATTCCGCTACTACGATCCCGCCGTTGGACGGTTTACGGTGCAGGACCCTATAGGGCTGGCTGGGGGCGATAATCTTTACCAGTATGCGCCTAATCCGCTGGGGTGGGTGGATCCGTGGGGGCTTTCTGCAGAAGACCTCGTTCGTTATAAACCTGCTTTGACCCTTAGTTCTCAACCAGGTGCGAGAGCGACTGCAATCAGTCGAGCATGGGGTGAAGAACGAGAATTAGTAGCAGTCGGCGGGGGGAGTAGGGAATGGACAGTTGCTGAACGTGAAGTAATACTTGGTACAAAAAACAATCGCCAGCTTTCTTCAATTATGTCTGATATGGGATATACTGGTCACCATATAAATAGTGTTAAAGGCAATGGTATATTGGGTGAAAAGTGGCAAGGTGACCCAAGGAATATTGTTTTCCTTCAGAAGGCTAATCATCCTGGCGGATACGATGAACATTTGCATGGATTACAAGGGCACCGTGGCAGCTATGAAACTCCAGGGAAAGGGCGATTGATAGATCGCAACTTAACACGTAAAAATTTGTCTGGCTGTGCATAACGTATATATATACTAAAAAATGAGGATATGTGATGAGCGATATTCATAACACATTAGAAAATTTCGTTGATACTTGCAAAAAATATTCTATTTCAGGGCACTTTGAAGTTATAGACGACTTAGATAAAATATATCCAGACAACTTGCCCCGCTCAGCTGAGATGGATTATTTTTACAAGAATTATAATCCAGAGGAACTAAAAATTGAAACCGGATTTACACCAATAAAAATATATGGGGTTACATATTTAGAAAAAGCTCAAACTGGTTATGGCTACCTTACTGATAACTATATTGTTATTGGTGATGATTTAGGCGGAGGAAAGCCGATAATCGCCGTAACTGATGATAAAAACACTCCAATCTTTGCAAATTATGATGTTGGTGAACCATTTAGAATAGCTGATGATTTTTGTGATTTCGTCACGTCACTAACCGAACTAATTGAGCTAGTTTATGGTAGCTATAATATTTTTGACATTGCTGATGATAATGACGAAATAAAAAAAGACTTCACCGACAAGTTAAAATCGGCAATATCCCCCATAATAGGCGATAACAATTTCAACGCTTTTTATGATTATTTTTATGGATAAAAATCATTAGTATCCATAACATTTCTTCACCATTCAATAAAAATACAATGATCCTGGTATTTTTAATCCAGAATAATGTACCCTATTAATTTAACATGAATTTTTCAATAAATACACTGATGACTTTTTATGCATCCTTGTTGACCGGTAAAAAATTTACTCTTCGTACCAACAGCTTTATACGGAAAAAAATCCGGTGAACTTATATTTTCTTAATCATTTCAGCAGGTAATATCAACATTGCCATAGTCCATTGACATAGGGTACTTACCGATACAAAAAACACATTAGCTCATTGGCTTCAAATGGGGACACGAACAAGTGTTAAGGTGACAACTCTATGAGAAATAAAGTAAATTCAATCCATTATTTAATGACATTATTAGATGGAAGAAATGAAGAAGAGTGGATGAAGATGTTGCATAATTTTTTATCTTCAGCTGATATAGAAGAAATACCAAACAATCCTGAAGTAAGTAGGGTTGAGTTTTTTTAAACATAGCAAGAATTAGATTAAACACGACCATAAAAAATAAAATTACTACTTTTGGCCTTAATGATTTGATTTCTTCTTTAGAAAAACTATCTGTTGATACATTAGTGGAAAGATATGCCTTAAAGAGTGCCAAATACTTCGGTGATTGTTTTGTTTATAAAGAAAACATTATTGGCTGTGGTGTTGTTATTAATGGCCATACATATTCATTCTCGCATTATAAACCTGAATATTATGTTGACGAAATCAAGAGGTAAAATTAGATGAAATAAAAACCAATAAAATAACAAGAAAATACCATCTGGATTATATAATGAACATATTAACAAACAGTTTTCCGTTATAGGCATGAGATATATCCATTGACAAATATTTTGAAATGGGAATATTGCTAAAAGGCATTAGAAATGGTGATGTGGAGGTGTTTTTGTCGTGAACGAGCCCAGAGAGATATCTCTATTAAAAATCTTTTCTCCGAGTGAGATAAGAAATGAAATATTTTCTTCAAAAATAGCTTTTTCTAAAAATCATCAAAGAAATAAAAATGAGGAATTGCGTGAATTAAAAATTCACCTTGATAACGCTAATTACTCAGGATTACTTATTGATGGCGGAGAATCATCTATTAATGTTTTGTCAAAATTTAAAGGTGACGCCATTAGTATTCTAGCGGGTAGAAATGATAATTATTTCTTCAAGCTGTATATAAACGAAGATATGGAAAAAGCCATATGTTTTATATTAATTAAGCGAAGAAAACACACGGAAGAAGAATTACAATTTATGGCTAAGAAATTGGGAATAAAGAATATACCACGTGAATGACAAAAAACCGGAAGCGCTCCCCGTGCTCCTTCCGGCTACTATTGTTAGCCGCTGACCTGAGCCAGTAGTTGCCGCACTTTCCGTGCTCACAGATCCGATCCTACCTGAACAGAGTTACCAGGGGGGTATTGGTGGATGCGCGCCCATCTGGCAAACTGTCCGGTAAAGCCCATGACGCCAGGCAAAATCGTGTCTCCTTAAGTCATCAACTGTCATGGCAGTTATAGCTACACAAGGTAATGCCTTGATGTAGTGATATACCCCGGTACAGTATATGAGGATTTATGCCACACTCCCCTGAAGATAAAAAGCGTGCGCTTAACCGAATTAAAAGAATACAAGGTCAGTGCGAGGGCATACAACGTTCGCTGGAAGCCGGGGTGGATTGCGCCCCGGTACTGATGCAAATGGCGGCGGTCAGAGGTGCCATAAATGGCCTGATGACGGAGGTCCTGGAAAGCTATATCAAAGAAGAGTTTGCCGGTAAGTTAAGTGCCGAAAGCGAAAGCGAACAAGATATAGGTGAGCTGGTTAAACTGGTTCGTTCTTACTTTAAGTAAGCCCCCTGCCCCGATTGCACGACCTCAGATTACAAAACCAGGCAGCACCTTAAGGTGCTGTTTTTTTTGCCCGGATTAAAACGCTGCGTAACCTTCGCCTCTAAACAAAAAATTAATTACTCTAATTTTCAGCTAATTAAAATAAATTCAGCAACATCATCGATAAATCATTATACCCCTACCGGGTATACGATCTATACTCCCCTCATCCGATGATACTTTCATCAAAATCGGTGAGCGAGGATAAGAGGGATGTTCACAACCTCCTTACGCTCCAGCCGTTATCCCCCATTTAAGTGGAGTGCAATGTATGAAATCACGCGCAGCAGTGGCGTTCGGCCCTGGTAAACCTCTGGAAATTGTTGAGATTGACGTTGAGCCACCGCGCGCTGGCGAAGTGCTGGTCAGGATCAGCCATACCGGCGTCTGTCATACCGATGCCTTTACGCTGTCAGGCGATGATCCTGAAGGCGTATTCCCTGCGGTGCTGGGCCACGAAGGCGCGGGCGTAGTGGTTGAGGTAGGAGAAGGCGTGACCAGCGTGAAACCAGGCGATCACGTTATTCCCCTGTACACGGCGGAATGTGGCGAATGCCTGTTCTGCAAGTCAGGCAAAACAAACCTGTGTACAGCGGTACGTGCTACCCAGGGTAAAGGCCTGATGCCTGACGGCACCACTCGCTTTTCCTATAACGGACAGCCTATTTATCACTATATGGGCTGTTCAACATTTAGTGAATATACCGTGGTTGCTGAAGTCTCTCTGGCAAAAATCAACCCGGCAGCGAATCACGAACATGTCTGCTTGTTAGGCTGCGGCGTAACCACTGGCATTGGCGCGGTACACAATACCGCAAAAGTACAGCCAGGAGACTCCGTGGCTATTTTTGGCTTGGGGGGTATTGGCCTTGCCGCGCTCCAGGGCGCACGTCAGGCAAAAGCGGGGCGCATTATTGCCATCGACACCAACCCGGCCAAGTTTGAACTGGCTAAACAGTTTGGCGCGACTGAATGCATTAATCCCAACGACTTCGATAAGCCCATTCAGGAAGTCATTATTGAAATGACCGGCTGGGGCGTCGACCACACCTTCGAATGCATAGGCAATGTCAACGTGATGCGCGCGGCGCTTGAGTCAGCACACCGTGGCTGGGGTCAGTCCGTTATTATCGGCGTCGCCGGTGCGGGTAAAGAGATCTCAACGCGTCCGTTCCAGCTGGTAACCGGTCGCCAGTGGAAAGGCTCTGCGTTTGGTGGGGTGAAGGGTCGCAGTCAGCTGCCGGGCATGGTTGAAGATGCGATGAAGGGAGAGATCGAACTGGAGCCATTTGTTACGCACACCATGTCGCTTGACGCAATTAATGATGCATTTGATTTGATGCATGAAGGCAAATCCATTCGCACGGTCATTCATTACTGATCGCTCAACGTTTCAGGTGTGGCTGATGAGCTACGCCTGAGCAAGCAGGAGAAATCATGAACGTACAGAAAATTCATCCGGCGGTTGACGCCGGTATCAAACCCACCAATGAGCATTTTTCCGGTGGCGTGCTCCGCTGCCACTGCGCTGAAAATCAGGTTGAAGTGAAGCTGGCAGGCCAGACGATGTTTAACCACGCCTGTGGTTGCACTAAGTGTTGGAAACCTTCAGGCGCGCTGTTCTCTTTGGTTGCCGTCATTCCTAAGGATAACGTGTCGGTCACGGCGCATGCGGAGAAATTAAAGGTCGTTGATGAGAACGCCCTGATCAGGCGTCATGCCTGCACGGAGTGCGGCGTGCATATGTATGGCCGCATTGAGAATGAGCAGCACGCTTTCTACGGCCTGGATTTTGTTCACACTGAACTGTCTGAAGCTGAAGGCTGGTCCACGCCTGGCTTTGCTGCCTTCGTCTCATCCATTATTGAAAGCGGCGCGCCTGCTTCAAAAATGGCAGCCGTTCGTGAGCGCTTAACCTCGCTGACGCTGACGCCGTACGACTGCCTTTCACCTGAACTGATGGATATGCTGGCGGTTCACAGCGCGAAACAGCTGGGTACCTGGCAGGCATAACGGCCTGTCAGACAGCGCCCTGAAAGCGCTGGCTAAACTGTTACGCCAGCTTGCTTACCGCTGGCGTAACAGCATTTCAGCCTGGCCCATCGCTGGCTGCGGCAAGAAGCGGCACGATAAGGTCGCTGAGCGGCGTAGGAATCCCCTGATTCCGGCCATAGCGCTGCACAACCCCGTTACGGATGTCCCATTCGAGCGGCTGCCCAGCCTGTCGATCGGCAAGGATAGAGGTGCCCAGGTCGGCCGGAGCGCGATGAAAACCATCGATAATCTCCTGCGGCACGTCATCACTTAATCTTGCCCCTTCGGCACGCGCAACCGCAAGACACTCGCGCAGGTAGGCCAAAGCCAGAGCGGTGATATCGGGACGCGAAAACATCCCGGCCCGACGCCCTGCCAGAACCATCAGACCGGCGACCGCGTTCTGCAACAATTTGCGCCAGGCGACAGAGATGAAATCGGCGGAGAGATCGACTTCACAGCGCGTCCCCTGCAGCGTCTTAAGGACCAGACCCGCTTCAGGCGTGTCTGGCAGCGTCAGACGAGGTTTAGCTCGCAGCCAGACAGAAGCGTCAGGTTCTCGTTGCGCCGGGAACCACACCACCGAGGGCAGCACGGTCGCGCCCGCTACATAGTCGGCAAACTGCGCTTTCTGTTCCACGCCGTTTTGCAGCACGCAAACCACCGTTTTCTCGTCGCATAGCTTCGCCAGCCATGCAGCCGTGGCTTTAATCTGCGTAGCCTTCACCGCCACGAAAACCAGGCCAACCGGCTGCTTAATCTCCGCCGGGTCGGTCAGCACCGGCCCCGGCACCACGATGCGTCCCCGATCAAAACGCAGCTCAAGCTGCTGGTGCGCTGTGCGGCCGCAAACCAATGGCGTTCGCCCTACTTCATGCAGCGCGGCGGCTATAGTGGTGCCGATTGCCCCCGGACCAATAAGAGCAACCGGGTAATGTTCAGACATCATAAATATTCTCCTGATTATTATTTGCTGCGCCGATCGCGCAATACGGCTGACGTTAGCCAATAATGAGGATGCCCAGGGCGATAACGCCGCAGGCCAGCACTCTTCGCGGAGTCAGCCTCTCACCAAGAAACAGATAACCCATCAGCGCGGCGAACAGCACGCTGGTTTCACGCAGTGCTGATACCGCCCCCAGCGGCGCAGCCGACATGGCATAGATAACGATGCCGTAAGCCAGAAGCGAGACCAGCCCGCCAATAAGAGACAGGATGAACCCTGGCCGCAGGGTAAATAAATGCGTTGTGCCACGCAGGCTGATATAAACCGCAGGCATCATCACCCCCCATAGCGCACACATCCAGACAGTGTAGGCCAGCGCGTCGCCGGACAGCCGCACGCCGATGCCGTCCGCCACGCTATAGGCGGCAATAAAACACCCGGTTGCAAGAGCATAGGGCAAACCCGGTGCCGCCAGCCTGCGACCGCGAAAGGCGAGAGCAACGATCCCACTGGAAATCAGCACGATGCCTGCAAGGGTGGGCATGGCTATCTTTTCTCCGGCAAAGATCGATGCGGCAAAGGTGATCAGCAGCGGAGAGCTTCCCCGTGCGATCGGATAGTTTTGCCCAAGCTCGCCCATCTGATAACTCCTGACCAGACACAGGTTATAGCCTACGTGCAGCACCGCCGAGAGTCCGGCATAAATCCAGCTGGCTTTCGCTGGCGGAGCCAGAAACAGCGCGATGACGACGCTTGCGATCGCAATTGATACGCACATGATCGACATCGACCAGAGTTTATCGGTTCCCCCTCGCAGCAAAGCATTCCAGCTGGCATGAAGCAGGGCGGCGAACAGGGTGAGTGAAATAATATAACCAGGCATGCGCTGATACTAAGCAGCCTGCCGCCACAATTAAAGCGAAGTCTCTTCATTACAGCATGAGTAAAAACTCATACTTCAGCGATAGCGGTCCTGCGCCTTGCGGGATTCGGCCAGCAGCCAGTTGCGGAAGTTGATGATGTGCGGTTGCGTTTCAATCCCTTTAGGACAGACAAAATAATAGGCCGTGGGTGAAGGGGAAAACAGATCAAACAGGCGGGTCAGGCTGCCCTCGTCGATCTCCTTTTCAACGTGTCCGCTACGCGCCAGCGCAACCCCCTGCCCCAACAGCGCCGCCTCGATGGTCATGTTGGTATCAGCAAGCCTGACGTTCTCCTGGAGAGCGGAAATACTCACGCCGACCTGCTTAAACCATGCCTCCCACTTTGGCACCAGGTCTGCGCCATCTCGGGTCAGGAGCGGGTAACGCAATAGTTCGGCTGGAGCCTGAGGCGTGCCAAAACGGTGCAGAAGCGCGGGACTGGCGACCGGAAAGATTTGCTCACGAAACATAAATTCGGCGTGCAGCGCAGGATAGTTGCCATTGCCAAAACGGATAGCCACGTCCGACTCTGAGCTGGAAAAATTAATCGCTTTATCAGTGGATTCCAGCGTAACCAGAATGTCCGGATGCAGCCGCGCGAGGTCCGGCAAGCGGGGTAACAACCACTTGAGCGCAAAAGAATAGGTGGTGCTGACCCGCAGCCTGACTTTGCCCTTTTGCTCGTGTAAATCAGCCAGCGTGGCTTCCAGGTTCATAAAAAATTCACGCACAATCGGGGCAAGAGCCGCTCCGGCCGGGGTCAGGCTTAATGATTTACCCCGCTGGAACAGCTGTAATCCCCAGATCTCTTCGAGGTTTTTCAGCTGATGGCTGACCGCACTTTGGGTGATATGCAGCTCTTCAGAAGCCGAGGTGAAGGTAGCGTGCCGTGTTGCGACCTCAAAGGTCCGTAAGGCCGCTACAGGAGGCAGATGTTTCATTTAACGGTATCCCCGCTGGGCGCAGCTATCGTCGCCCTCTATGAACGAATAGTCATAGTATCGAATACCGTCTCTTCACGCTCACCGGCCGATTAATGCTGACGTAAATCGCTAAGGAAACGTTTGGCGCGTTCATGCTGAGGATTGGTGAAGAAGCGCTCAGGCGCCGCTTTTTCGAGGATTTTTCCCTGATCCATAAACCAGATGGTATCGGCAACCTCACGGGCAAAGTTCATCTCGTGGGTTACGCACATCATGGTCATCCCTTCCTGCGCCAGACCGCGCATAACGTTTAATACTTCGCCGACCATTTCCGGGTCCAGCGCGGATGTGGGTTCGTCAAACAGCATCACTGGCGGCTTCATTGCTAATGCCCGGGCGATGGCGACGCGCTGCTGCTGACCACCGGACAACTGTGCCGGATAGGCGTCGGCCTTATGAGACAAACCAACACGTTCCAGCAGTTCGCCAGCATGGCTGCGCGCTTCCGAACGCTTAATGCCCAGCACTTTCACCGGCGACATCATAATATTTTCGATCACCGAGACGTGCGGGAACAGATTGAAACTCTGAAACACAAAGCCAATACGCGTACGTAACTGATTCAGGCGCGTGCTGCTGCCGTGGATATCAATGCCGTCAAACAGGATCTGCCCCTGTTCAATCGGCTCAAGGCGATTCACAGTGCGAATTAACGTCGACTTGCCGGAGCCTGAAGGGCCGCAAACCACTACCACTTCGCCACTTTTAATTTCAGCACTCAGGTCGGTCAGGGCCTGGTATTCGCCGTACCACTTGTTGACCTGGTTGAACAATATCATTGGTCTCATTATCGTTCCTTATTGCAGTTCAGTTTTGGTCAGTAGCAGGGCTTTTGCCGCCGTCTTCTCATCCGCGCGTTCATTACGCCGCTTGCGCGCGATACGATCTTCCAACTTATTCGCCAGCCAGGTCAGGCTGAAACAGATGATGTAGTAACCCATCGCGACGATGGCGAAGACCTGGAACGGCTTGGTCAGCAGTTGGTTATTCACCTGGTTGGCGGCATAGGTCAGCTCCGGCACGTTAATCACGTAGCCGAGGGTGCTGTCTTTGATAATCGATACCAGCTGGCTGACCAGGCTTGGCAGCGTGTTGTAGAGCGCCTGCGGTAAAATCACCAGCCGCAGGGTTTTCATATAGCTCATGCCCAACGCGCGAGACGCTTCATACTGCCCGCCCGGCAGCGCCTGAATCCCACCGCGCACAATCTCGGCGATATAGGCGCTCTCATAAATCACCAGGGTACACAGCATGGTGGTAAAGCCGCTAATATTGTGACCAATTAGCAGCGGGACGCAGAAATAGGTCCAGAACACCACCATCAGCAGCGGAATACCGCGCAGCACGTATACCCAGCAGGCGGCAGGCCAGCTCAGCCAGCGGAACGGCGACAGTCGCGCCAGCCCGAGCAGTACGCCAATCGGGAAGGCGAACAGCACCGCCAGCAGCGAGATCAACAGGGTACAGAGAATGCCGCCCAGCGGTCCATTCGGGTACTGTCCCATCAGGAACAACATGCCGTTATCATGCAGGATCGTGAAGATATCGAACATGGGTTACCTCGCGTAAGCGCGCTGGAAGTGACGAGCCAGCAACGCGCCGGCAGCCATCAACAGCAGAGAGAAGAACAGATAACCGACGGACGCCACCAGATAGGACTCAAAGGTGCGGAAGGTTTTGTTTTCGATATCGCGGGTGACATAGGTCAGCTCTGCCACGCCAATCACCATCGCCAGGCTGGTATTTTTAAACAGCAGCACCGTATGGTTCAGCAGCGACGGCAGCGCATTACGCAGCCCCTGTGGCAGGATCACCGAACGCATCGCCCGCACATAGCCCATCCCCAGCGCGCGCGCCGCCTCGTTCTGACCGTCCGGGATCGCACGCAAACCGCTGCGAATATCTTCGGAGAAATAGGCGGCCTGGCACAGGCCCAGCGCAAACAGTGAGAAAAGGAATTCGGCGTTGAAATCATTGATCCACATCTGCGTCGATTCAGGCAACAGCGTGGGAATGGCGAAATACCACATCATCAGCTGAACCAGCGTGGGGACGTTGCGATGGTAGGAGACATAAGCCTGCACCAGAAAAACCGCGCTGCGCTTGTGCGTCAGGCGAACCACCACCAGTAGCAGGGCAATAAACATCGCCAGCAGCCAGGAGCCTAACGCCAGCTCAAGAGTGACTACCGCGCCATCGACGATCATCTGCCCAAACTGGCCGGTCATGACGGCACCAAAATCGAGTGTCATCCTGTGTTCACCCCTCTGTGATTAACGCTACTGATTATTTGCGGTCGCCGGGACGCATAGTGGAGAGCCCACCAGGCACCTGCAATGTTGGCGTGATTTCAATATTGCCGATATTCACCGCCACCGGAGCCGAGAGAGCAAATGCCACGCAGTCAGCAATATCTTTCGCCTGCGGCAGTTCAAATCCGTCGATAAAGCGACGGCGCGCCTCTTCCTGGTCACCCATTACGTTGCCGAAAATTTCGGTTGCCACCCGGCCCGGACAGATTTCGGTAATGCGCACCCGCTTTCCGTAGCAATCGACGCGCAGCTGGCGCGACAGCGCATGGACGCCCGCTTTGGTGGCGTGATAGATGGAGTTGCCGTTGAAGTTGTAGATGGCGGCAATCGAAGTGATATTGATAACGTGACCGCAGTCGCGCGCCACCATGCCCGGCACCAGCAGGCGGCACAGGTGCAGTACGGCGCGCAGGTTAACGTCCACCTGGGTATCAATCGCTTCTTCATCGGCGTCCAGAATCGAACCCGGGCGCGAGACACCGGCGTTATTGACCAGAATATCGACGTCAATTTCCTTGCACAGGCGCGTCAGCGCGTCCAGATCGCCGACATCGATCGCGTGCGGGATACAGCCGGTACGGGCCGCCAGCGCGGTTAATTGCTCTTCACGTCGCGCCACCGCATGAACGGTAATCCCTTCCTGACAAAGACGCTCAACAATAGCTTCCCCCATCCCGGCGGACGCGCCGGTAACCAGGGCGGTTTTGTAATCTGCGAACGGCATGTAAACACTCCTGTAAATGCATCGGCTCAGTAAGTTTTGCCGATTTGATGATGTAATCCGACTTTATCCAGTTACGACCAGGCGGTATAAGACATAAACGGTTTGAGGCAATAAGGGTGACTTATAACAGCGTGCGGTCCCAGCTATGCTGTCGCAGCTGGCTGGAGGGCGGCAGCAGTGAGAGACCCAGTTCGCTGATAATTTCGTGCAGGATATCCACCATCGCAATGGCTTCCGCAGTATCGCCATGCACCAGAATCGAGGAGGCCTCAACCGCCAGGATGCTGCCGTCAATGGCCTGTACCGTTCCCTCGCTGAGGAACTGGCGCACGCGGGCGCGTACCTGCTCCGTATCATGGATTACCGCCCCCGCTTTGACGCGGCTTGCCAGTTGGCCATTGCTTTCATAAGCGCGATCGGCGAGGAAGGTGCAGATCACCGGCAGATCCAGCTGGCGCGCGACGCGCTCAACCGCATTGCCGGACAGGGTGCTGATGATCATATTCGGGTCGAAAGTTTTTACCGCCAGCAGCAGCACCTGCGCCAGCGCCTCATCTTCCGACACCATATTGCCCAGCGCGCCGTGAAAACTCATATGGCTGAGCGGATAGCTTGCCGCGGCGGCAAAGGCTGACAGCGCGCCAAGCTGATAGGTCACGTAGTGGGCCATCACTTGCGGTTCAATTTGCATACGGCGGCGGCCAAACCCCAGCAGATCAGGAAAGCCGACGTGCGCGCCAAGCTCCACCCCATGCTGCTTTGCCAGCGCCACGGTGTTAGCCATAATCACCGCATCACCGGCGTGAAAACCACAGGCCACGTTGGCGGAGGTGATGCGTGGCATCAGCGCGGCGTCATTGCCAATCTGGTAATCACCAAAGCCTTCGCCCAGATCGGCATTCAGATCAATATATTTCATGCTGCCTTCTCCGCGTGACGTAACACCATAATTTCGCTGCCATATTCCACGCAGTCCCCCTGGTCGACGCCCAGCGACTCCACCGTGCCGCTCACCGGACTGCGCAACGGCAGATAAATTAACCCCACCTTCAGCAGGGCCAGCATCGCATTTTTCTCGACGGCGGCACCCGGCGCGGTAAACGGCAGCCCGTTGGCGGGATGCTGCAACAGCACGGTGCCCGGCATCGGCGCACAAAGCGCGGCGGTGGCGTCCTCAGCTGCGCGGGGCTCAGCGGTGATAACCTCTTGCGCCTGTGGCAGCAGCTGCGCGGCCAGCGGGGCATATTCCATGCGCACATGATAGTTATTGCCGCCGAACTCAATGCTGGCTAAGCCCGAAGCGCGCATTCTGTGTGCGATGTTACGCAAATCGCGTAATGCTAATGATCTGTTTTCCATATTCATCTCGCCGAAGAGACTGACAAACACACGGTTGTCGGGGATGGGAATAGCCCGGGCTGCGAGCCGGGGCCGACGCTGATCACACTCTAGCGTGCCAGGCTCCGCGCAAGGTAAGAGGGTTTCGCTTTGCAGTAATAAGAGGGGCTTATTACCCGCTCAGCCCGGAATGCCGCTTATCAGCGATGGAGGAAAGGGTTTTTACTTAAGTCAGTCCCACGAGGCGCAGCTCCCGTCCGCAAAGCGGTTACCCCACCAGCGTCAGAGGCCGGTTATCCACGGTACGCTTTGACATCAGCGACAGCAGAATAGCTTTTACCGCTTCCGCTGGCTGTGACAAGGGCAGATGGTCAGACATACAGAACGACAGCGAGGTTTGCACATCAGGATCGACAATTTTCGCCATCCACGAATCGGCGGCTTTTAACATCGTCTGCGCTGCCGACTCGGGCATAATCGTGCAGCCTAAACCAGCCGCCAGCGCCGCATTCAGCGTAGTTTGCGATTCGATTTCACACTTCACCCGATAGCTCAGCCCTTGATGAATAAAGGCGTCATCGACCACTTTGCGCATGATGTTGTAGATACGCGGCAGGAACAGATCGTGGCGCGCCACCTTTTCGAGGGTGATGGTTTTCGCTGCTTTACCCAGCTTATTTGGGCAGACAAAACAGAGATGCTCTTTCATCAGCGGCATAAAGCGCAGGCCGTGGATCTCACGATTACCATAGATAACCGCCATGTCCATGCGGCCATTCATAATCAGTTCGCTCAGGGTGGTGCCAAAGTTCTCATTGAAATAGAGCACAATGCCGGGGTACTGACGGTTAACCTCTTCCATTAGCGGTAACGCCAGCTGCTGGGCGGCAGTGCCCGGCGCCAGTCCCACCGAAACGCTGCCGGACAGCGCCAGCATCGAGCCGTCGATGGCGCTTTGCGCCTGGTCGCACTGGCGCAAAATCGCCTGCGCATGGGTATAGAGGATTTTCCCCGCTTCGGTCGGCGTCACGCCGCGTTTGGTGCGGATAAGCAGCTGTTGATTGACCTCCCCTTCCAGCGTGGCAAGCTGCTGGCTCAGGGCTGGCTGGGCGATATGTAAAATATCGGCGGCTTGCGTCAGGCTACCGACATCAACAATTTTAATAAAGTACTTCAGCCGACGGAGATTCATAACCACTTCCTGAGAACAGTACACATCCGCAGTTTATTGCAATATCAGTGCCAACCCCGGTAAACAGCAGGCTGGCGCGGACTACCAGAAAAAACGCTACGGGCAGCGCTACATTCAGCGGTGACAGCTTCAGCAGGATAACGCGTCGCTGCGCACCGTAATGGTGCGCTAAACGCCTTTAACGCCCGTCAGGCTGCAATGACATGATTACTGGCCATTTCCCACTGCAACACTACCGGCTCGCCGACGCCAAAGGTCGGCAGGGTGCCGTTGCCGTTGGTTTGCTGCCAGACCATCATCTCCTCGCCTCCCGCCAGTTTCAGGCTGTAGTGCAGCATAAACCCGCGATAGACCACCTGAGAGATATGCGCCGTCACGCAGTTATAGCCAGCGGCTGGCGTGCCGCCGCTAAGCGGCGACAGGCGAATAGCCTCAGGGCGAATGGTCACCGTCACCGAGATGGCCGCAGACGGGCAGTCGGCCACCGATAAATTGACGCCAGAAGTTGAGACTAACTGCACGCTGTCTGCCTGACGCTGTACCACCCGGGCAGAGAGGAAATTGGAGGCGCCAATAAAGCCGGCGACAAACTCGGTGGCGGGCTTCTGGTAAATTTCCGCCGCAGGCGCCACCTGCTCCAGCCGTCCTCCCTGCATCACCGCGATTTGATCGGCCATGGTCAGCGCTTCATCCTGATCGTGCGTCACCATAATGGTCGTCAGCTCCAGCCGCTGCTGTAGCTGGCGGATCTCCAGCTGCATACTTTCGCGCAGGCTCTTATCCAGTGCGCCCAGCGGCTCATCGAGCAGCAGCATATCGGGTTCAATCACCAGCGCGCGCGCCAGCGAGACGCGCTGCTGCTGTCCGCCCGAAAGCTGGACAGGCAGCCGGTCGTGATACTGCCCAAGCTGGACCATATCCAGCGCTTTTTTCACCTTTTCGGCGGTTTCGCTGCGCGACATGCCGCGCATCTTCAGGCCAAAGGCAATGTTCTCCGCTACGTTCATATGCGGAAACAGCGCGTAGTTCTGGAACAGCATGCCGACATTACGGCGGTGCACAGCGGTTTCCATAATCGACCGGCCGCCAACCAAAATATCGCCGGTCGTTGGCGCCACCAGCCCGGCCACCATGCGCAGGCAGGTGGTTTTGCCGCAGCCGCTGGGACCGAGTAATGCCAGAATTTCTCCGGCATTCACCTTCAGGGAAACATTATCCACCGCGACACTCTTGCCGTAGTGCTTGCTCAGATTGTCGAGACGAACCTCAAAAGAACGCTGCATAATCGATTACCCGGTGAATGTCTGATTATATTTTTCCAGCAGCTCGGCGCGGCGCGGAATGATGTAGGTCCAGTCTGGCGTAAACAGGTTCAGCGATGTCATTTTGTCTTCAGGATAAGCAAGGTATTTCAGGGTTTGCTGATCAAACTCAATCCCGCGCACCGTTGGCGCACTGAGGGTGACCTCCGCCAGCATTTTCTGCACCGAAGGCTCCAGCAAACGGTTAATCCAGGCCAGCCCCAGCTCACGCTGCGGCGCATCCTTCACCAGCGCCAGGCCGTTAATACCGGTAAAGGCGCCCTCTTTCGGATAGGTCATATCCAGCGGGATGCCTTTTTTGGTATGCGGATAGATCGCTTTCGAGTACTCAATACCGCCGACCAGCGCCTGGCCCTGCGCCACCATCATCACCTGCGCTTCACCGTCATACACCGTCATCACGTTGGCTTTCAGCTGCGCCAGTTTTTCCCAGCCTTTATCAAGCTCGTACTGCGCTTCCTGCAATGGCTTGCCGGTAGCCAGCGCGGCTGCCACAATCAGCATCAGAATACTTTGGGTATTTTTCGGCGTGTTGAGGATCATCTGGTGAGCATATTTCGGCTCGAAAATCTCCGCATAGCTTTTAATCGGCTGCGTCATCTGCGGATTAATAAACAGGCCCGCCATCGAAACCGAGAAGCCAACGCCGTAACCGTTGCCCAGCAGATAGCGATCGAACACATTTTTCAGGTTCGGGATCTCATCCACCGGTAGCTGTTCAATTAATCCCTCCTCCTTCGCCTGCGGCACGCCGATATCGTCCATCGACATCACGCTGAACACCGGTTTTTTCCTGGTGGCGCGCAGTGCGGCGATATTGGCGAGGGTGGCGCCTTCGGTGGTCAGCACGCGACAGCTGTACTCTTTTTCGAACGCGGGCAGGATCTCTTTCTTAATCAGCGCGCCCTGCGCCGAGTTATACACCCCTACCTGCAAAATACGATCGGCCGCATTCGCTTTGATATTGAGATAAGGCAGCATCGCGGTGCCCGCCACTGCCTTCAAAAAGGTACGTCGCTTCATGGATGTCATACTGCTTCCTCTGGTATTGGGGTGAAATGTTATGCGGCCATGGCGCGACGCAGACCAACCAGCTTTTCCAGTGCCAGTACGACTACCGTTGCCAGGACAATTATTAACGTGGACATCGTTGCTACTGAGGGATCGAAAACCGTGCCGATCTGGCGGTAGAGCACCACAGGAACCGGAGTATTCTGTGAGTCCGCCAGCCACATCGACACCGGATAATTATCGAAAGAAACCATAAAACAGAAGATGGCGCCCGAGGTGACGCCCGGTACAATCTGCGGGAAGATCACCTGGCGAAAGGTCGCCCAGCGGCTGGCGCCAAGGGTCCGCGCCGCCTCTTCAAGGCTGGGATTGATCAGTTCAAGGCTGGTCAGCACCGTGCGCACCACATAAGGAGAGGTCACTACCGTATGCGCCAGCAGCAGGTTGAGCTTCACGTTGCTCCAGCCGTAGCCGGAGAACAGTTGCAGCAGCGCCAGGCCGGTGATCAGCACCGGAAAAATCAGCGGCGACAGCAGTAAACCTTTGCACATTGAGGAAAACGGCAGGTTGCCGCGTACCAGCGCAAAGGCCGCCGGAACGCCTAACAACAACGATAACAGCGTGGTGCCAATCGACAGCAAGGTACTGAACAGCAGCGCCTCAATAAACTCGCTATTGGCTAAGACTTTGCTGTACCACTCAAGGGTAAAGCCGGTGGGGGGAAAGCTGACGAAATAGCCATCGGAAAAAGAGATCGCCACAATCAGCACAATCGGGGTGATGATAAAAATCATCATCGCGGCGGCAATGCCATACAGTACCCATGCCGCGAAACCACGTAAGTTATTCGTCATTTGCGCTCTCCCGGCAAACGACGTCCGCCAAGCAGTTTCATCGACAGGGTGTTTACCGCAATAACGATAAATACCAGGATGGTGGCGATGGTGGCGCCAAACGGCCAGTCATACACCGCGACAATCTGCTGCTCCGCCAGGTTGCCGAGCATCTGCGAGCGCGGGCCGCCAATCAGCGCCGGGATCACATAAGAACCGGCCGCCAGCGAGAAGACCAGCGTCATCCCGGCCACCAGCCCCGGCAGGCTTAGCGGCAGCGTAACGCGCAGAAAAACACTCCACGGCGGCGCGCCGAGGGTGCGAGCGGCAGATTGCAGATTAGGATCGATTTTGCCGAGCGCGGAGGCTAGCGGCAGCACCATCATCGGGAAGAAGATATGCAGCGAGCCAATAATCACCGCCCAACTGGTAAACATCAGTGAAGTGGGACGCTCAATCACCCCCAGATGCAGCAGCACATAATTGACCAGTCCGCCCGGGCCATTATTTAAAATTAACTGCCAGCCATACGCCCGTACCACCACGCTTACCGCCAGCGGCGCGATAATAATTAGCGTCATAATGCGCGACACCGTGGCATTGCCGCGTACCAGCACCGATGCCACCGGATAGGCCAGCAGCGCGGCAATGACTGCGGTGATCACACTGATACGCAAGGTATTGATCAGCACTTCGCTATATAACGCCACCTGGAAAAAATGCAGATAATGTTCAAAGGTATAGGGCGCGCCGATATTTCCGTCTGGGGTTTGCGTCATGAGGCTAAAAAACATCAGGCGTACCGCCGGAGCAAAAAAGAAAAACAGCTGAAAGGCGAGTAAAGGTACAATTAACCATGCCGGAGAGTGCCAGAGGGTTAGCCTTTTTATTCGATACAGTGGCGCGGGAATATCAGTCATCGGATTTCCTGTAAGCAAGCTAATAACTTTCTTCGATTAAGGATAAATCGCTAGCGTAAGCATTGGTGTAGGAACAGAAAAACCGCGACATTTTTATAACTCGTTGAATAAAATGAGTTAGCATTTAATTTTCGTCGTCACGAAACGGTAATATGATTTACTGACCAAAGAACAATACATTTTCATTATGTGGCTACCTTTTCCCGTTATGATCATAAGCGGAACACTAAGTCGCCCGATGGGGGCGTTTCTGTGCAGATATTGTTTTGTGTTATGTCACCAAAACAAAGCGCTATTGGATTGTTTAACCCTTTCATAATTATTCTTCTTCTGAACACCCCGTCTTCTCGCTAATTTTCACTGACTAATGACTTTGGAATCCAGGACCATGCCTGATATTGCCGATCGCTTAAAGAATGTTACCGTTTCTGCCTCCGTCGCCATGACCCAGAAAGCGCGAGATCTTGCTGCCCAGGGAGTGCATGTTGTCGGCCTCTCTACCGGCGAGCCGGATTTCCCAACCCCGGAACACGCGACCGAAGCCGCCTACGCCGCCGCGCGCGCTGGCGACACGCGTTATCCGCCAACCGACGGCACTCCGGCACTGCGGGCGGCAATCCAGCGCAAATTTAAGCGTGATAACAATCTGGACTACGACATCAGTCAGATCCTGACGGCGGGCGGCGCCAAGCAGATTATCTTTAACGCTATTCTGGCAACCATCAATCCGGGTGATGAGGTGGTGATCCCCACGCCGTCGTGGATTAGCTATGCCGATATCGTCAAATTTGCCGGGGGTATCCCGGTGCCGGTCGCCTGTCCGCAGGAGAATGGCTTTAAGCCTTACCCGGCAGATCTGGAAGCGGCGATCACGCCGAAAACCAAATGGTTGCTGCTGAACTATCCGAGCAACCCGACCGGTTCCGTAGCCACCCGCGCCGAGATGCAGGCCATCGCTGATGTGATGCTGCGCTATCCGCAGGTGTGGATCATGACCGACGATATCTACGAACACCTGATTTACGATGACGTCACCTTTTACACCCTGGCGGAAGTGGAACCGCGCCTGTTTGATCGGGTGCTGACCGTCAACGGCGTCTCCAAGGCTTACTCAATGACCGGCTGGCGTCTTGGCTTCTGCGGCGGCCCGAAAGATCTGATCAAAGCGATGAGCAACGTCAACACCCAGAACAGCGGCGGCGTGACCACGCTGACCCAGGCCGCGGCGGTTGCGGTGCTTGATGGCCCACAGGATCTGCTGAAAGAGCGCGCCGCCATCTATCGCCAGCGCCGTGACTATGTGCTGGAAAGGCTGACCTCGGTTGACGGCCTGAGTTGCCATAAGCCGCAGGGCGCGTTTTACCTGTTCGTCAATATCGCGGCATTTATCGGCAAAACCAGCGCCGGCGGCCGTCCAATCAGCAACGATGCCGATTTCGTGCTGGCGCTGATCGAAGAGCAGCATGTGGTCACCGTGCAGGGCGCGGCTTATGGCATGAGCCCCTACTTCCGCCTCTCCTACGCCACCAGCATGGAGATGTTGCAGGAAGGCTGTGACCGTATCGCTGCCTTCTGCGCCGGCATTCACTGAGGAAAATGATCATGCTCGACACAGCACAACGTGTGGTAATGGTTTCCGGGGCCTCTCGCGGCCTCGGTTTACATATTACTGAGCGTTTACTCCAGGCAGGATTTACCGTTTCCGCCGGGGTGCGTAACCCGGCGTCACTGGCAGGCCGCGAGGGCCTGCTGGTTTGTCAGTACGATGCCAGCGAATCCGGCAGCGGCGAAGCATGGGTAGCGGCGACCCAGCGGCAGTATGGCCGCATCGATGCCCTGGTGAACTGCGCCGGAATCAACCCACGCCTGCGGGTGATGGACGAGGATGAAGGCGCTCTTGATGAGATGTGGAAAATTAACGTCAAAGGGCCGCTGCGTCTCAGTCGTGCCGCGCTGCCATTTCTGTTTAAGTGCGGCAACGGACGCATCATCAACGTCGCCTCGCTGGCCGGACGCCGGGTCGGCAGCAATGTGGGCTATGCGATGACCAAGTTTGCCGTGGTGGCGCTGACGCATGGTATTCGTCAGGAGTGCTGGGATCGCGGAGTCCGCGCTACCGCGCTTTGTCCTGGCTATATTGCGACGGATATGACCGTCGGTGAAACCGAGGTTACCCGTGAGGAGATGACGCAACCGGAAGATTTAGCCGAGATGGTTGAGCTGTTGCTGCGTCTGCCAAACACGCTGTCAGTGGCGGAACTGCTGATTAATTGCCGTAAAGAAGCGATGCTTTAAACCAGAGGCGGGCGTTATCCCGCCCCTGGCGGTTACAATCCTGAAGTCAGCTCCAGCAGTAATTCTCTCACCGCAGCGGCAGGTTCAGACATTGGCGTACGGTCGGAGACGCACAGGGACAAAGTCTCTTCTATGCCAGGATCGGCAATCGAGCGAATAATCACATCCCTTGATTCTGACTGAATGCGCCCGGCAATCGCTTTCGGCATAATCGTCACCCCCAACCCGGCATCAACGGCGCGGGCAATACTTTTTACCGCTTCCAGCTCGCCGACAATATTGATCGCCGCGCCCTGCTGGCTAAAAACCCGATCGATAGCGCGACGAACAAAGTTATACGCTGGCGGCAGCAGCATTGGCAGGCTGCTCAGTTGGCTGACATTCACCGGCCCGCCTTCATCATCGAAATCAAAGTCCGCGTGGGCGACAAAAAAGAACTCCTCCACCACCAGCGGTTCGTAGTGCAGCCCTTTAATACCGCCGCTGCCGTGCAGCAGGGCGATCTCCAGATGTCCGTTGGAAACCAGCTGGCTGTAGGCCTGGCCGACGCTTTCCACCAGGTGCAACAGGATTCCCGGATGGCGTTTGCGCATTTCGGTTAATAGCGGCATGGCTAAGGTAGCGGCAACGCTAAAGGGCGCCAGGCCGACGGATACCCGACCGGAGAGAGCCTGCCCGGCATCCAGCACATCGACCTCCGCCTGCCCCAGCTGGCGCAGAATGGCGTTAGCGTGGCTGTAGAGCACTTTCCCCGCTTCGGTCGGCACCACTCCCTGCTGACTACGAATTAACAGCTTGCGTTTGAAGTGCTCTTCCAGAGATACCAACTGCTGGCTGAGAGCTGGCTGGGCGATATGCAAGGCATCCGCTGCCCGGGTGATGCTGCCCATATCCACAATGGTGATAAATGCTTTCAGTCGCCGGGTATTCATCTGCACCTCTGGGGATCTACTGCGCGATAACCTCTGATGCTGGCGCTACCGTGCCGCCATTCGCTTCAATTTCGCTGCAGACAATGCTGGCCAGTTCAACCGATCCCGGCGTGTCGCTGTGGATCAGGATCGATCGGGCGCGCACCGCAAGCGGCTGCCCCTCGAAGGTCGTGACCGTCCCTTCCAGTAAAAACTGGCGCACGCGCGCACGCACCGCCGACTCTTCTTTAATGACCGCGCCAGCGATGCCTCTTGGCACCAGTTGCCCAAGCGCATCATACGCCCGGTCGGCAAGGAAAATGGTCAGCGTCGGCAGCCCGCAGTCTTGCGCCGCCTGCTCGACAAAGGTGTCGGGCTGGGAAAAGATAATCAGCTGCGGATCAATACGCGCTACCGACTGCATCACCTGCTGTGCCAGCGCCCGGTCACGGTTGATCATATTGCCCATCGCCGCGTGAAAACTAAGATGCGCCACCCTGACCCCTTCTGCGGCGGCGATGGCGCGCAGCGCGCCAAGCTGATACACCACCTGCTGGCAGATCTGATCGGCGCTGAACGGCAGCTCTTTGCGGCCGAAGCCCTGACGATCCGGCAGGCCGGGGTGTGCGCCAATGCCGACACCCTGCTGCTTCGCCAGCCGCACCATTCGCGTCATGATATCCACATCGCCAGCATGAAAACCGCAGGCGATATTGGCGGAAGAAACCACCTGCATCAGCGCAGCATCATCACACAGTTGATAAACACCAAAACCTTCACCCATATCCGAGTTCACATCGATCTTCATCTGCATTTCCCCAAGGTTGGCAACGGTCAGAGACCGACGACCTTTTTCATTGGCAGGCAGCTGTCGCGCAGGCGCATCAGCCAGCGTTCGATGCCAGCGGCAACGCGAATCGCCTCCTGCGCATCGCTTTTAATCAGCTGGATAAACTGACCGGGCTGCACCTGGCCCAGACGCCATAAATCCTCTTCGATAATTCCGGCGATTTTCGGATAGCCACCGGCGGTATTAGCATCACTCAGCTGAATAATCGGCTCCCCGGCTGGCGGCACCTGGACAATGCCGGGCACCAGGCCATAGGAGCGCATCTCCACCACTTTTTCCGGCATAATCGGCTCGCCGGAGAGGCGATACCCGGTACGGTTACTCTGCATTGAGACCTGCCAGCGCTGCTGCCAGAAGCGCTGATGGTCGGCAGCGAACAGCGGATACTCACCGGAAGGGATTGCGCGCAGCTGCACCACGCCGTCGTCAGCGCTGGGAAAGAGGCTGGCCATCGCCACCGCAGGCGGCTCAATCCCCATGCCGCTAACGGGAAGCGGCAGTGCGTCTGTCGGACCAATCGGCAGGCGATCGCCCTTCTGCAACCAGCGCCCTTCAAGACCGCCAAAGCTGCCGCGCAGCGCGGTGCTGCGCGACCCCATCACCACCGGCACATCAATGCCGCCAGCGACGCAGAGATAGCTACGCGCGCCGCTGCGCGGGAAATGCAGCTCCAGCTCCTGCCCCTGCTTTACCGCACAGCCCCACCAGGGCGGCAGCGCTTCGCCATCAAGGGTGGCGCGACAGTCGGCGCCGGTAATGGCAATGCTGGCGTCCTGTAAAAAACGAACGCGAAACGGAAACAGCTGAATCTCCAGACAGGCGGCATTCTCATCGTTGCCGGTCAGAATATTACCGGCCCGCAGCGCCAGCGCGTCCATCACGCCGCTGACCGATACGCCAATATGGCGAAATCCGCTGCGGCCCAAATCCTGCACCGTGTTAAGCAGGCCGGTTTTAATAATCTCAATCACAGCTCGATCCTTTCGGCCAAAAAACGCACGCTGTCCCCCGGCGCCATCAGTGCTGGCTGCTCCGCCCAGGGATCAAAAACCGTTAGTTCAGCAAAACCAATCGCATTCCAGCCATTCGGCCCGGTTAACGCGGAGACGCCCGCCTGCGCGCCGCCAATGGTGACGGTGCCTTTCAGCATATTCAGCGAGGGAACTTTTTTACGCGGGGTGGCAAGGGTCGGATCGAGGCCGTGCAGATAAGCAAAGCCCGGCGCGCTGCCCAGCGCAAAAACCGTGTAACTCCCCTGCGAATGGCGTCGAATCACTTCCGCCGCCGTCAGGCCAGTGTGCTGACAGACGGCATCGAGATCGGTAGCGTGCTCACCCCCGTAGATCACCGGAATTTCTATCAGCTTGCCGCGCGGATTAACCGCCTGAGCCTGCTCCCACAACCCCTTTAACAGGGCGAGAGTGGACTCATAGTTAACCGGGGTCTGACGGAATAAAACGAGGAGATTGGTCACGCCGGGGATCAGGGATTCCACATCGTCGCGGGCGGCAAGCAGCGCGGCCAGCGACCAGATACGGCGCTGGGCCGGGAGGTCGAACTCGCCCGGCGCTTCCACCAGCCAGGCGCGGCTGCCGATGGTAGAAATTTTCACCTTGTCGCCGTGACCGGCAAGAATAAAAGAGGCGCGGGAAGGCGCCTCGCGAGACAGCATCGTCATCAATTATTCCAGAGGTTCGAATTTAAGGCTGGATAACGGCTGTACCTTCTCTTCACGAATCATTTTGTATTCGGTGCCAGGTCCAATCCATTTATCCCAGATTTTGTCGATGGTGCCGTCGTCGTCCATCGCCTTCAGGCTGGTATTAACCTTCGCCAGCAGCGCAGGCTCACCCTTCTGCATGCCGACGCCAATCGGCTCCAGCGCCATCGGCTCTTTGATCATCCCCAGCTCAATGCCATCTTTTTTCGCCTGAGAGATCATTTTGATACCGGTCATGGTGTTGGTGACAAAGCCGACCACTTTATTCTGCTCCAGCGCGAGGAAAGCGGAGGCGGCGTCCTGGAAAGTCACGGCTTTCGCTCCGGCCAGATAGATTGACTGCTCTGAGGTAGTGCCTTTGGTGGCGCTGATACGCTTGCCTTTAAAATCAGCACGGGTTTTATCAACGTTCGGCTTTTTCACCAGCAGCATCTCTTTCGCCACATAGTAGGGATCGCTGAACTGGATCTGGTTACCGCGGGTTTTGGTATAGGCAAGGTTGGCGATCAGCACATCGGCACGTTTGGTGGCAATCACCGCAATCCGCGCTTCAACAGAAGTGGGGACCAGATTCAGTTTCAGGCCCATCTTTTGCGCCAGCGCGGTACAAAGGTCAATGTCCATGCCCACTAACTGACGGGTTTGCGGATCGGGTGACGAAAAGGGGGGAACATCAGAATAGACCGCGCAATTTAACTCGCCGCGCGCCTGTAGATCTGACAGCGCATCGGCCTGCGCCGCAGAGAAGCTCATCATCAGCGGCAAAGCCAGCATGGTCCCAGACAGTAACTTCATTTTCATCAATATCTCTCCGACGTTTCTTTTATTTAATCGAGTGTGACTGAACATCCCCTGGCGCATTCCGCATCTTTCATGACACAACTGTTCCGACTATATAAGCTGCTTTCTGGCTTGTATAAGAGGTAAACCCTGTATGGCGATATGCATTTTGTATGACTGAAAAAGCCCCGCGCAGCGCGCAAAGCGACTATAAGAAAAAACTATCCGGGCAGAGCAAAATTATCTTAACCCCCCGCCAGAACACCGCTCTAAGGTAGTGAGGATTTCTATTGCGGTAATAAAGCGAGACCGAAGGTTGAAGATGAATTCCAGAATGGGCGTTCTGCTTAAAATTATGGCAGCCCTGTGCGCGACATTAATGCTGGCTTGTGTCAAGGGACTGGGTGGCGCGATCCCAACTGGCGAAGTGATTTTCTTCCGCTCCTTTGTCGCCTTACTGCCCTTGCTGATTTGGTTAAAATTTCAGGGCAATGTGCTTGATCTGATCAAAACCAAAAATATCTTCGGCCATTTAATTCGTGGATTTTCCGGTACTGGCGGCATGTATTTTAACTATCTGGCGCTGGTGTCTATTTCGCTGGCCGATGCCACCGCCATCAGTTATGCCGCGCCGTTATTTACCGTAATAATGGCGGCGATGTTGTTGAAAGAAAATGTGCGCTTCTCCCGCTGGCTGGCTGTGATTGTTGGATTCTCCGGGATCATCGTTATGCTCTCGGCTCATTTGAGTGCCAGCGGGTCTTTTTTCTCCGGTGAATCGGCGAGCGCCACCGCCAGCATGGGCGTTATTTTCGCGCTGCTGGCCGCCGCCTGTTCCGCCACGTCGTCAGTGCAGATCCGTTTTCTCAACGGCGTTGAAAAGCCCGGCGCCATTGTTTTTTACTTCTCGTTGATGACCATGCTGATTGGTATGACGACGATATTCTTCGGCTGGAAAGTGCCTGACGCTACCCAACTGCTGCTGCTGATCGGCTGCGGTTTTTTTGGCGGCATGGCGCAGATTTTGATCACCCTCAGCCTGCGCTATGCCGATGCCTCGCTGCTGGCGCCGTTTGACTACACCACGCTGGTCTGGTCGATGCTGATTGGCTACTTCTTTTTAGGCAGTCTGCCTACCTCGACGACGGTTATCGGGGCGGCAATCGTGGCGACAGCCGGTATTTTCACCGTCTGGAGCGAACGTCAGCGTAAACCGCGTATTACTCGCGAACTCAATTAAGGAGGTAAACCGTCATCATCTTTTCCCTTTAATCCATTTCCACACTTTATTTTAGTAAAAAAATAAAAATCGCCTTTTATATTCAAGCGATATCCGATTTTCATGCTGTTAAGCTCACTCAATGAAAACCAGGAATAAATGATGAAGCATTTAAATAAAGTCTGTGTGGCTATACTTTTATTAACTTCTGGAACAGGCATGGCGGCCGAGATTTATAACAAGGATGCTAATAAGCTGGATCTGTACGGCAAGATTCAGGGTATGCACTATTTCTCCAGCGATGACAGCCTGGCTGGAGATCAAAGCTATATTCGTGTCGGTTTTAAAGGTCAGACGCAGATTAACGATCTGATTACCGGCTATGGCCAGTGGGAATATCAGTTCCAGGCCAATAATAGCGAAGGATCGGATGCCAATGACAACAACAAAACCCGTTTAGGTTTCGCCGGTTTGAAGTTCGGCAGCTATGGCAGCTTTGACTATGGCCGTAACTATGGTCTGCTCTACGATGCGATTGCCTATACCGACATGCTGCCGGAGTTTGGCGGCCCTAACGGCACCGCCGACGGCTTTCTGCGCGGCCGCTCAACGGGCGTGGCGACTTATCGTAACCGTGATTTCTTTGGTCTGGTTGACGGCTTGAATATCGGCCTGCAATACCAGGGTAAGAACGATCGCGATAACATAAGCAAGGCCAACGGTGACGGATGGGCCAGCTCCATTAGCTACGACACTGACTTTGGCGTCAGCGTGGCCGCGGCTTATGCCAGCCTTGATCGTACCGATGCGCAAAATGCCGCTGACGTTTACGGCCACGGCAAGAAAGGCGAAAGCTGGAGCGTCGGCACGAAATACGACGCCAACCAGTGGTATGCCGCCGCCATCTATGTTCAGACGCGCAATGCTTACGCCATCAGCAACAGCAATACCGGTGAAAGCGGCTTTGCCAACCAGTCTGAAACCTTCGAAGCCACCTTACAGTACCAGTTCCTGAACGGGCTTCGCCCTTCGATTGCCTATGTGCAAACCAAAGCGAAGGATATTGAAGGCGTAGGCGATGAGTATCTGCTGAAATTTATCGAACCAGGCATTACTTATTATTTTAATGCGAATATGAAGACTTACGTGGCATGGAAGATTAATCAGCTCGACGAGAATAATAAACTGGGCCTCGCCAGCGACGATCAGGTTGCTGTGGCGCTGGTTTATCAGTTCTGAGTGTTCAGCCGGGCCAGCACGCTGGCCCGGTTCTGCGTTACGGATGACGCAGATGGCCCGGAGGATGATATCTCGCTGAAAATGCCGACCTTTAAAGACGTTCTTGGGTAGCGCTACAGGCGAAAATGGCAGCAAATTTTAGCCGCGCGAGACTCTTTGCAACAGTACCAGTCCGGCTGTTTTCAATTGCGAGCCGTTACGGATAACGGCCAGATCAGGTCTGAGCTGTTACCGATTATTCAACCTGAATGCTATCTATGCTGCCATCACTCTGACATTCCTTTATCGTCACGGTAGCTCCAGTTAAATAAGCAGCCATTGCAGTAGTGTACGTAGCCTTGACATAGCCATCGTCACTGTGATTTGAAATATAGTAAAAATCCTCCCCTATTTTTATAGCAACTCTTCTATCCCAGTTTTCTGCATATAACCCGGTAACTTCCCCCTTAATATCACGAGCGCAATTCTTCAGAGGGGATGGCGGAATCCCTGCAAAGCAAGAAGTTGATACAAATAAAATAAGTGATATTAAAATGCTTTTTTTCATGCTGATTCTCCTGTGAAACGTTTAATTAAATAAATTGTGTATGCTCGAAAACCGGACTTCAGCTCCGGCCTGTGGCTGAAGCCTTACCGCTAAATCCGGTGAAAACATATGTGATTTCGGTCACCTTAGTCGTCGCGGAGAAGGAAGCCCAGTATTCCGGATGTAGTCCCACCTCCGGCTACCCGGCGTAAAATCTGCGAAAACTGGAATCTTCTTCCGTGGTCGTCCCCGACCGCATAATTAATCAGCACTCTTCTCCCCTGGTTTTCTTTCACCCACGAGTCAGGAATGTCAAAGACCAGTTCCGCATCATCACTGCCGGCCTTCAGTGCCGTCCTGTGACGGGTCACGCCGTCAAACGTGATCGACACACGGTGGTGAGAAGTCATACCGTCGTATTTCACGGTCACACGGCGAAGCCCCAGCTCCGCCACTGGCGGGGGCAGCGTCAGCGCCTGACCTTCCACCTGCAGAGGCAGTACATCCGAGCGCTGTACGTCCGAGCCTCCACCTTTCCTCACGGTAAACGACACATTCACGGTGCTGCCAATTGCGTCGATAAACTCCATCCGGGGGATGCTGAACTGCAGTTTCCCCACTGCTGCTACCGTCTTCTGCGCCGGCGTATACGTCTTACGCGGCCCTTCCCAGTGGACGCTCAGCACATCCCCGGGGGCCATGCCGGTGTAAGCTGGCACATCCACTGTCAGGTTTTTCGGGTAGTAATAATCCTCTTCCGTCAGCGTCCGTCCGCCGTTCCCCGTCGCCTGCAGCACTGTCGGGGAGAAGAAAGCAATATCATTCTCTTTAACGACCTGGTCGCCTTCATGCCAGCTGAAAACGGTTCGTGGCTCAGTCCCATCCCCCAGAGTAATCCTGATGACCGGGATAATTTTTTTTGTCTGATTATAGAAATCCCGCTGCATAAACTGCGCATTGTGCAGCCCGCTCTCGCCACTCTGTCCCGGGTAAACCGCATAGAAAAAAGACTCCAGAGGCAGCTGTTCCCCGATGCCGGCTGGCCAGGCTGCCACAGACAGCTCATTCTGTTTCCATGAACTGAGCTCAGCCCCCTGGTCAGTCCGCCGCCGGCTCTCCAGACTGGTCGCAAAGCCATTTGTATCCGCGTTAAAACCACACTGATGATGATATCTGTGGAAATCAAAAACGGGGACTTTGTTGAAGTGATCCAGCCACTGCTGAGCGGTGGTGATCCCTTGTTTTTCACACTGCCCACTGTCGGCAGGATAATAATTATTCGCGCCACACCCGCTATCTGAGCGGCCTTCCGTACCTGAATCATAAGGAAATGAACAGAGCACGGTCAGGGGATGCGCAGCTGATGCGCCAGCCTCACCGGATTTAAGGGTAAAACCCTGTGCGCGGGCCTGCTGCAGCCGGGTGGTACTGAGGTCATTGCGGAAATAGGAGAAGGAAACCCCACCGCGTGTAACGGAGGCGGGACTCGGATCCCAGGCATGGTAATGCGGACTGGCATTTGCTGCCCGGATAATAATGCCATTGCAGAAAAAAGCTGGCTTATCGCCACAGGTATCACGGATGTCGAAAAAGCGTTTGTTCATGTCCTCAGCCACTTTTTGTCCGGTTGATACAGTTGCGGCATAAGCCTTAGTGATATTCACACTGCCTGACAGTACCAGTGTAAAAATAAAAACAGAGAAATATCTTTGTATGTAGTCCATTAACATATCCAAAATCGTTCACAACATTACGAACAACCACACGCCAACACCCACTAAGTTTTTATATTCACGGGTATACTGAAAGCCAGCAGTTAAATTTCAATCACATCATTTCAGGGCATGATAAATTTTAACGATAATACGTTAATGATTATCGCTACTGGTTGAAATAGCTAAAATTTCATCAGTACAGCAATCTTTGCAACAGGAGAAAATAAACTAAGCCGCCAAATGCCATGAAAGTTTATTTTAATTTAAAGTAGCATAAAGGTTATCTGCAGATCATTCACACTTACTGAAAAAATAAATCTTAACTTAAAATAACATGAACCACCCAATAGACATCGCTCAAAAAACGGAATTTAAGCATTCCTTCATGATAATTTAAGACGGCATAATAAAAAGCATTGAGTATTTAAACAATACGTTTTGACTTAAATTATCAAAAATTTAAGAAAATTTAAGGGTAATTGAAGAGGCCATACAGCACTGCACCCGCCTGAGGTCTCAGTCCTTTCCCGACAGACAATGTTGACCCTGACTGACTCTGCCCCCGAATCTGACCGAGTGATAATCAGAAATAACCGGCTTCATGAACGCTCTGAATCTGAATACGGTGAATAAGATCTCCAATTTCGCCACGCTGAACGAATTGGCGGAAGGTTGAATGTTCTTGCCGATAACGCGTTGTTTAACTAAATCCCGATAGCAGAACGCCGCAAGATGGCAATGCACTTACCCCATTATGCATTTTGTTGTGCCAGGATAGCCTCAGCCAACAGTGAATCCAGCACCAGATGGTTGGCAAACCCGCCTTTTAAGGTGGCGATAACCGCCGAGAGCTTTTCCTGTCCTGACGCCACCAGCAATCCGCTCATCTGGCGTAAATGCGTTAATTCAATTCCCATCAAACGCGCGTCGACATCCCCGGTCATTGGCTCGCCTTCCGCATTGATAAAACGGCCCGCAATAATACCGGCGGCACCGTTGGTAATATAACGTTCGGCTTCCTGCTCGGTGACAATATTGAACTGCGTGACATGACCGTCGCGGGTCGCGGGGCTGACGGTGAAAATGGCTTTATTGCAGTTTTTGAGCTGGGAGAGTTGGTCAGCAATAATCGGCTCCGCCCTCAGCATGGCCGCAAGCTCCGATGAACTGCATACCGCCGGGACATTCAGGTTGATGCATTGCGCATTCAGGCGATGGGCTATCTCAATCGAACAGCGTTCCGCCGTTGGCAGCAGCGGGTTTGACATAGCGCCGATAAGCTGACGTATAGTGAGATTTTCCACCGACCAGAACGGGACGCTGTCGGAGATAAGGCTCAACGTTGAGCCCCAACTCACGCCAAGCTGATCGCCAGGCTGGACAAAATTTAACAGAATATGGGCGGCGGCTTCACAGACTTCATGAAGGCGGCTCTCATCTGAGAGCCCCTCCCCAGGGATAACGTTGACTTCATCCAGATTGAAATGCTGAGTCAGGCGATCGGCCAGATCGTTAAGGCGAAAGTGATCGCCGCTCAGACGGACAGAAACTATTTCACGGGCTTTCGCCAGGCGTAAATAGTTAATGACCGTGGGGCGGGAAAGCTTCATTTTCGCGGCAATCTCGCTTTGCGTCAGATTCTTGACATAATAAAGCCACGCCGCCTCCGCAATGACTTTATCCGAAGGCGTTGCGCCCCTGGTTTGGATCTTAATAGCCCTACTCCCGGTTATTTTGCGTCTGACCGGAGGACATCTTCTGTTATCTGGCTATCTGTTTCAAGTGAACGATCCGCCCGCAAGCCCTGCCGTTGAAGATCGCCATGATAGCCGCGAACCGCCTCCAGCGGGCTGACCTCCTGGTCAACAACGCGCCGCATCCACTGCACTATCGTCGGCTGATGTTCTGCGGCGTTAATTTTGCGGCCAAACAGAGCAAGGCGACCGCCGTGGCGTTCAGTCTGCGCAAGAAGCTCAAAGGTATCGCGATGCGTCCCTTGCCCGCCGCCAAGAACCCCTACCACCATGCCGGGATCGTGAGTGACCAGTTCCTCCAGCGCGTCAGGCCCGTTATAGGCCACCTTGAGGAAGGCCGGACGCTCGGCGCGGGTTAGTGATGCCAGCGTGCGAATAATGCAGTCGTTGATAAATGCCGGGATCGCCTCCGTCGGGAGGCCGGTGTCGATCCCCGGATTAAACACTTCGAGAAAGTGTGTAATGCCGTGGGTTCGCGTGTCGGCCCGAAACCTGGCATAGGCTTCCAGCGAAGCCACATCATGCTGCGCATCATTAACATAGGTCAGAGAGTAGAGACTCAGCGACGCGCGGGCGAACTCCAGCGAGGCGCCACGATAAGGCAGCGGCGCATCATCGCGATAGCGACCGCCGCGAATACCTACCCAGGCGTCAGTGGCTTCGTTGCCGCGAAAAGCGGGCGCTATCTGGCTTCCGTCAAAGGCATGCTGCTCAATCAGCATCTCCAGGGTGGAGATCGACGTCAGCATAATGTCTACAACGTTCTGCTCAATCAATGCGCGAATCTGTTGATGAAATTGCGCTCGCGTGCGGTGACCGGCGGGTTGACCGTCCGCCGCCCGGCGTGGCCCCATCGCGGGAACGCCGCCAGCCACATCCACATCTTTTGCGTCGGCGAGGATAAAATCGCCAACGCGATAACGTCCCTCGCGTATCCGCAAGATTTTTTCTGCAAAGCGCGTCTGCGCCATATCAAATAATGCGCTCAAGGTGTGTTCCCTCTGTTATCGTCACAAATTAAACGTCGAGTAATGCCTGTATTCCCTGATCGAGGCGCACAAATTCATGGTATCTCTCGTCAAGTATCGCGACATTGTCGGCAACCGGCGTGTGATAACGGGAAACACGGCTCATCGCCCCTGCCGCTTCTTCCAGGCTGCTATACAGCCCGCCTGCTACCGCTGCGCAGATAGCTGCGCCCAGCGCGCCGATTTCCGGCGCGTCTACCACTTCAACCGGACAGTTGGTGGCATCCGCAAAGATCTGCGCCCAGAATGGCGAACGTGCGGCGCCGCCGGTAAGGCGAATGGTTTCAGGCCAGCGTTTCTCGCTATATTCCATCAAGGTTTCCGCATGGCGACGATGCTCAAAGGCGACCCCTTCGCAGATGGCTCGAATCATTGAGGCGTGATTATCCGATGCGCTAAGCCGTACAAAACTGCCCTGATTAGGTTTAGGGCCGTGGATATAGGGCATGAAGTAGCAGCGCTGGCTGTCAATGGCACAACTTTCAGCCAGCGTCAGCGCCTCTTCAACGCTCAGGTGATCGCCCATGGCATTTTTCAGATACCAGCCAAGGTTGGCGGCTGAAGAGGGGCTGCCTTCCGCCACCAGACGGGCCGCGCCATCGCGATACAGCATATTCAACAGCGGGTAGCGATCCTGAATCGGTCGGGTGACTTCCAGCGCGTTAATCGCCCAGGTGCCGGCGATGAAAACCATGTGTTCGTCAGAGACCACGCCTGCGCCGAGCGCGCAGGCGGCAACATCCATCATGCTGCCCGCCACCGGTATGCCCTCTGGCAAGCCGGTTTCCTGCGCCGCCCTGGCGCTGATGCGTCCTGCCGGCGATGAGCTGTTCACCACCGGGGGCAGTTTATCCTTCAGCCCCGGCTGGCCCAGCATCGCCAGCGCTTCGGTGGAATAATCTTGTCTTTCCAGGTTCATTAGCCCGCCGCCGCTGGCATCCGACGGATCGGTCACGGCTTCCTGCGTCAGGCAGAAGCGAATAAAGTCTTTGCAGGCCAACCCCCAGCGGGTTTTCGCCATCACCTCCGGTTCGTTTTGCGCCAACCCGACCAGTTGGAATAGCGTTTGTCCTCCCCACGGGCGGTGCCCATTTTCATCACTGAGTGCCTGATCCTGATGTTGAGCAATCAGTTGGTCGGCAATGGGCTGGGCGCGATGATCAACAGAGACAATACCAGGACGGGTTGGCTGACCCGCTTCATCAACTAAAAAAATCCCGTTGCCAAAACCGGTACACCCAACGGCGACCACGCGTTGGGCGATATCGTCCTGAAGGATTTCACGGATGGTCGATCGCGTGGCTTGCCAGAACGCATTACCATCGCGTTCCACCCGGCCATCCGGGTAGTGCAGCGTAGTGACTTCAGCATTGCGATGACGAACGATACGACCTGTCGCGTCGAACAGCGCAACTTTTACTGCCGTACCGCCAGCGTCAATCGCCAGAACCAGGGGGGTGTAGGGGGTTGGCATAATAATTATCTTCCATTCCAGATAATACGGGGATCGGCCGCGCAGTTTGTCGTCTGCGTCTCAGCCCAGCTTTCGTCGTAACCCAGCGTCTGCGCCATCACGCGTGCAATGTCTGCCAGCGTGGTTTCCGTCAGTTGCCCGGTCATCACGATATTGGTACGGCGCAGGATCATATCTTCCAGCGATAGCGCCATGCGCCGTTGCGTTAACCAGATTATTTCGCGTTGTGAATAGCTTTCCGCCTGCGTCAGCGGCCGGTCTGTCTGCAAACCGCAGAAGTCGGCCACCTCTTTAGCCAGGGTGCCATAGCGTGTATAAAGTTGCCGGACGCGAGCTAACGGCAGCCCGCAGCTGTCAGCCAGTTCAGTCAGATTCAGTTCTCCGGCACCCGGATAGCTCAGCCCCAGCGTGGTCATCTGGCGGGGGTGCTTTAGCTGTTGCAGCACGGTGTTGGCCGCCAGTTCGGCAAACGCGCGGAAGGTTGTCCATTTCCCGCCGACCAGCGAAAGCACCGGCGTTTCACCTGCCCGGTTTTGTTGCAGAGCATGGTCACGCGCCGCCTGCGTGGCGCTACCTTCGCTGGCCTGCAAAGGACGGATACCGCTGGTGACCGCCACAATATGTTCCGGCTGAATGCGAATGTCGTCAAACAGGCTATTCAGGGCATTGAGCAGATAATCGACCTCACTGGATGAAACCTGACGATCGCCGGGGTCCTCAGTTTCCACTTCGGTTGTCCCGATTAAAATGACCTCCTCCACCGGTAATGACACCACCATGCGACCGTGCCCGTCATCGAAATAAAACGAACGTCCGGCCATACGCTGCTGCAACGCCGGATGGCGTAATACCAGGTGCGCGCCTTTCACGCCACGGACGTAGTGCGTCTCCAGGCCCAGCTGTTGATTAACCTTATCAATGGCGGAACCGGCTGCGTTAACAATAATCTTTGGCGTCAGCACGACGCTGTCGTTGCACTGCGTGTTGGTAATTTCAACCTTGCCAGGCGCGCTATAGCGCCAGCTGATATGGTTGATCGCCGCGACGTTTTCCTGCTGTACTGCGCTGCTCAACATCTCAAACATCAGCGCTTCCGGCCCCACAATCTGACCGTCGTAGTAACTGATGACGGAACGCACCGGACGAGGCAGACCGGCAGGAAACTGCGACCGTCTGATGGCGACATTATGATGCGGGAGCGCCCGACGTATCGCGCCAAAGCGCTCATAAGCCAGTAAGCCGCTTTTCAGGGCGACAAAACTCAGCGGCCCCGATTTGTCGGATAAGCCAAAGAAACGTAATGCAGTCCGTGGCAGCCCTTTTATCCAGTGCCTGACCGGCACGACGACTTCCAGCGGTTTCACCAGGTGAGCGGCGTCATGCAATAACATATTGCGTTCACGCGCTGATTCACGAACCAGATCAAACTCACGGCCTTCGAGATAACGTAAACCGCCATGCGCCATGCGGCTGGAAGCGCTACTGGCGCCCGAGCAAAAATCTCCGCTGTCTATCAGCGTCGCTGACACATTGTTCAGCGCCAAATCTCTTAACAGACCGATACCATTTACCCCGCCGCCAATAATCAAAACTTCTGGCGCAAGCGTTGTGCGCAGCTTTTCCCACATTTCCTTTCTCTGCGCATTTGGGGAATTTCCTTCTGTGCTGAACATGCGATCTGCCTCACGAAACGATCAAATTAAATGCTGCCTGTCTTTTACATATGTCATGCATGATATACATATGTCAACAATGATGTTGCGAAAAGGTATGGATATGTAACGGAAATGGGAACAAGAGATATCGAGGCGAAGTTTTTAATTTGTTGTTTCTTAAAAAAATAAAACAGCTTCCTTCGTTAAGTGTTACTGCGAAGTGAAGGAGTTTTCATTCATTCACGATTATCACTATGGGTGACCCTGCGATCAGGGGTGAGGAGTAAGAGATGAATAACGTAAACAGGAAAAATGGCCTGCTGCTGGCAGGGAGCATCATTGCCTTCATCCTGATGGGGGCCGGGCAGTCATTGATGGGACCTTCACTGCCAGAGTTTCGTACCGCATTTAAACTCTCGGTGGCCTCTGCCAGTATGGCGGTGACTGCGCAATGGGTCGGGGCGCTGATTGGCGTCGTGGCGTTGTTTCTAGCCGGTAAACGCGACTGGACGCGCGTGGCATTCGGCCTGTTAATCATTGGCGCTGGCCTGATGGCGCTGCAACTGAGCTGGATTTTAACGCTTATCGGCTCACTGACATTCGGTGCCGGTTACGGCGCCAGCCTGGCGCTGGTTAACTCGCGTCTGATGCAGTCGTTTGAAAAAGCGGGACCGTCGCTGGTCAGCCTGGTGAATGCGCTGTTTGGCGGCGGGGCGATTGTTGCGCCGTTAGTGTTTGTCGCGCTGGCGCGCAACCCCGAGCTTTGTTTTGGCATCCTGGCCGCAGGACTGGTGCTCCCCTTTCTGCTCTCTTTCTTCTTTCCCCGGACGCATAGCGAACAAACCACCGCGCAAGAAATTCACCGTGGAAAAATTTCCTTCCCCACGCTGTTTATCGGGGCTTCCGGAACGGCGATAGAAGCCTGTCTGATTGGCCTTGGGCCGGTGATCTTGCTGGGCGGAGGGTATTCCGATAACGCGGCGGCGAGTGCTTTATCGCTATTTTTTGTCTTTTTCCTTTCCGGGCGAATTACATTAAGCCTGGTCGGCCAGCGGCTTCCTGCGGCGCCGATGCTGATAGCCGGGTTTACCGGAGGGGCGCTGCTGCTGGTCTGTGCCGGTTTTAACATTGCCCCTACCCTTACTTATCCACTGGCGGGGTTCTTCATCGGCAGTCTCTTCCCCAACTTTTTTGTTTTTGGCTCTTATCGGATGGGGAAAGATGCCAGAACCGGCTCAATTATTGTGATGGCCGCGCTGGCTGGCGGGGTGACCGGTCCGTTGATCGTTGGGCAACTAGTGACGGCCATGCCGCCGCTGATGCCCTTCTGGTTGCTGGCCGCCTACAGCGGATTGATTGCGCTGTGCGGGCTGTATGTTTTACGCGAGTCCGCGCTATCAAGGGCGTCATCGGTTTCATAATGGCCTGACCAGCTGAACGTTTGGCCGATGCGCTGGTGAGCCAGCGCATTTGGGCTTGCGGTAATAAACATGATGGCGTGACATGTTTATAGCATCGACATATTCAGTATGCTAATGGCTACACACGGGTATTAAGGTAGCTGGCAAAAACTGGCTGACTGACGTTTAGCTTCTCGCGCAGCGCCTTAATCTCAACAGGTTGCAGATCGTCCACGTTATTAAGGCAGCTTTATCAGAGTTGCGCATCGTTTCCTGGGGGATGGCATCAACGCTGAATGATCCAGCAACCGCGCTGTGGATGGCCTCAAATGCAGGACTCTTGAATTTACTTTTTGCAGTCATGGCAAATCTCCACCAGCTCTTTACTCTTAATCAGTGCCGTAATCTTTTCATCAGCAAGTGCAGCATAGTGCTTTACTAATTCGCGGAATCCAGCCAGTTCACGATTATCAATAACTATTGTCATTTCACACTTCTGACATCGGATATGTCAAAAAAGTCATATGTGTTTTTAATCCAGAGGAACGTTTCACGCCGCGCGGATCAGACAGGAAAGGAATGCGTAAATGAGGTGACTTAGAAATTTTTATTGTCCATCTGACGTCGTCAATGAACTGAAAATGAACACTCTCTCTATCTGTAGAGGCATTTTCAAATGTACCCGAAGAGTATTCCCCTCCAAGATGGGCAACCTCTATAACACCTTGCTCACGACTTATCAAAGCAATAGTCAGCGATTCTTCAAACAGAACGTCATCGGTGGTAAAGAGCAAACATCTATCTTCATCAACCCTGAAAGCCGCTTCCAGTACCTTTCCAGGAACAATCATTCCTGATGGCTTATCGTCCAAATAAACCTTTGAACGTGCCTGCGAGAACTCTGTTTGCCTGGAATGTTCGACTAAGGATAATGTGCTGAGCTGTTGCATGATTATCTCCAAAAATATCCCATTTCCCATGCGGCAAGCGCACCACCGATGAATCCACCGATAAGAACACAAACAGGTGCTCCTGGACCATGACCCTTACCCCGAATATGCTCCAGTCATAATCAGGAATAACCGGCCTCATGTTGGTTGCATATTCTGGCAACCGGCAGATTTCTCGGCGAATTCAGATGGGGGTCATCCAGCCCAGTGCAGAATGGGGACGACTCTGGTTATAGTGTATGCGCCAGGCCTCGATTTTGCACCGGGCATCCTCCAGGGACATGAACCAGTTCTCGTTCAGACATTCCTGCCTTAACCTGCCGTTGAAGGACTCCACGGTCGCATTGTCCGTCGGTGTTCCCGGGCGTGAGAAGTCAATGCGGATACCCCTTTCATACATCCACCTGTCCAGCATTTTCCCTGCAAATTCAGAACCAATATCGGTTTTCAGCAACTGAGGTAAGGGCCGTCTGAGCGCGATGCTGTTCAGCATTTCTGCCACTTCTGTTGAACGTAAACTCTGGCCCACGCAAATTCCCAGGCATTCATGTGTGAACAAATCGATTACCGCCAGCAGACGCAATCGCCTTCCGTCAAACAGCGCATCAGAGACAAAGTCCATGCCCCAAACGTGATTCGGATACAGCCCCTGAGGTTGCGGTTGTCGGCGCTGTGCGGATTTATTGCGGCGTGGCCGTTTGAGGCGCAGCGACAGCCCCTGTTCGCTGTAAAGCCGGTAAATCCTTTTGTGGTTATCACGCCAGCCTTCCCGCCTGAGCATCACATGTACCCGGCGGTAACCGTAATGCACCCGGGTTTCGGTGATCTCACGGATGCGCAGCCGCAGTGCGCTGTCGTCGGGGGCCACAGAACGATAGTGAAACGAGCTGCGGCTGACCCGCAGCGCAAAACAGACCTGTCTCTCACTGGCACCGTAGCGGACCTGCAAATCCCTGACCCACTCGCGCAGGCGTGCCAGCGTCAGCTCTTTTTTGCCAGCACGTCCTGCAGCATGGCCTTGTCGAGGCTCAGATCGGCAACCAGCTTCTTCAGGCGCAAGTTTTCCTCTTCCAACTGGCGCATATGTTTGAGTTCAGACGGGGAAATTCCGCCGTATTTCTTACGCCAGGTGTAAAACGTGGCGTCGGAGATGCCCAGCTTGCGGCAGACGTCCGGCACGGACGTCCCCAGTTCAGCCTGCTTCAGGGCAAAGACAATCTGCTCTTCGGTGAATCGTGACTTTTTCATCGGCACAACCTCCGTTCAGGGAGTCATTATCATGCCGGAATTCTGTTTCTGAATGGAGCAGGATTTCGGGTCAGGGTCATAACCTTCAAAAAGTGTTTCTATGCATATGTTAAAACGCACAGCTTTTGAAAGTCATATTGAGAACTATATTTATTTCTTAATTTATATTTAATTGTGAAATTCCCAATAAACCTAAATAAAGCAAATTTGAAAATGCCACACAAAGAGCCATTAACTTAATGAAACACTTAATTACATTATAAAACATTAATATTATACCACTAACTTTACGCAATCGTTTGCTTGAATAGGATTTTTGGTCATAAAAAACATAAAAATCAGAATTAAATTTCACAAACTCAATTTTTATAGTTAAATTAATCATTTTGGTCGAAATTCATACAAGTTGACTCATGAGTAAAAGTCATGTTTTATGTTTAACCTGTTAGGGTCTTTAGACTCATATCATGTGTATTACATTAACGTTAAAAATAAGGATGAATTATGCCGATTATTAACCCAGTCTGGAAAGAGAATGAATTACTAGGTGAAATCGAATATAATCGAGACCTACAAAGTATAATTGAAAAAAATACTTGGCATGATTTATTCGGCTCACCTAAATGGATCCTGATGAATCCAGCAGATGAAGTTGTTGATTTTTATCAAAAATATATTGTTAACCCCTCTAATGCATTACGTAATCGTTTCACCTTAACAGGTAAAAAACTACATGACTTAGGTTGCGGTGGTGGACGTCATGTTTATTACTTTACTGAACGTGGATTTGACGTTACTGGTAGCGATTTATCAGAAAATGCTATAAATCATACACGTAATGAATTAATAAAGCGCGAGCAGCATGCAGACTTACATCTTTGTCCTATGACTGAACTTCCGTTTGAAAACAATACATTTGACGTTACAATATCTCGAGCTGTAATAAACCATTCCACACTTCAAGATGTGAAGAAAGTAATTTTTGAGGTAGCCCGTACCACTAAACCAGGCGGCCTATTTTTTGTAACTTTTTCTTCTGAGCGAGCATCAGACTGGAAAAAAGGGAAAGAAGTTGATCCAGATGTCTCTTATATTCCAGAAAGTGGGCCTGAAAAAGGATTAGTGCATACGTTTCTTAACGCGGGAAACACCGCAGCATTACTTGAGCCATTTTTTCGTATTGAAGAAATTTATCTCTATGAGCATCCTTCATGGGTGACATCTGCTCCAGGCGCATCTGATCCTAATGAATATTTTGGTTCAGAATACGTAGCGATCTGCGTTCGCCGTTAATTTTTGGGGAAAATTCTGAATACCTTAATGGACACTTATTATGATATTGACCGGAAAAGCAATAAGCGAAAATGTTGCTAATTGCCAAATTACTATTGAGCCTTATAACAAGGAACATGTCACAACTAACTCATATGACCTTACGCTGGGCAGTCAGTTTATTCGGTATACAGGAGAGGTTCTTGATCCACGTATTAAAAATGAATATGAGACAATTGAATGTGATGAACAGGGTATTGTTCTTCAACAAGGCGATTTTTTATTAGGTCATAGTTGTGAAAAGATTGGTAGTCAGAATTATGTCCCTATTATTCATGCGAAATCGGGAATTGCAAGACTAGGTTTATTTGTCCACATCACAGCAGATTTGATTGATATCGGTTCGTTTGGTTGCGTGACATTTCAACTTTATAGTACTCTGCCGATAAGAATTTTTCCAGGCATGAAAGTAGGTCAGGTTTCGTTTTGGAAACCTATGGGTGATATCACATTATATGAGGGAAAATATCAGGGTTCAAAAGGCCCTGCACCTTCAAAAGTTCATCGTGATTTTATTGCTTAGTTTTTTCTTAATGGTGACCTCATGATCTTGACTGGAAATGAAATTAATCGCCGATTGCAGAAAGGTGAAATTACAATTTCACCTTTCTGCGATAATCAGTTGAACCCTAACAGTTACAACTATCGTTTAGGACCTAAGCTGGGTATACCATATCAGCATAAGAATGAAATGCTTTTTGAATTTATTCATATGCCAGAAAATGGCTATGTGATGCAACCTGGCTGTACATATCTCGGGCACACCCTCGAAATTCTAGGCAGTGATACTTTTGCTATGTCCTTGATAGGAAGAAGCTCATTAGGTCGTCTTGGTTTATGGCTGCAAGTTTCTGCCAATTTAGGACATACAGGCTCATGTCATAGATGGACCTTAGAATTAGTATGTGCTAAGCCGTTCAGACTTTATCCAGGAATGAAAATAGGCCAAATTTCATTTTGGTTAAATCACGGAGACATAGGATTATATCGTGGTGGATACTCGTCATTTAACGAACCTCATGAATCATGCATTAATAAGGGACTGAAATATGCTGCAACCTAATAAATGGAAAACATCTGCGTTGAATTTACAGCAGGATAAAGAGCTAATAGCAGATGTCTTTGCAGAATGCTTTAAAAATAAATCATTTGATTTTCATGCACCAGATGCACTAGTGCCAAGTCGAGACGATTCGACTCTTTTTACTGGTTCAACAATTAGCACATTCAAATATCTTTTAAAATTTAATGAAAAAAATTATCGCTATTTTACTCGACAAAGATGTCTTCGTACCCAAAACAGTGAATTATTATCAAAAGGAGAATATCCTAAGTGGTCTTCTTTATTTGAAAGCGTAGGAGCGATATGTAGTATTGATTACCAGAGAGAAATTGTATCTTCCACACTGGATTTTGCTAAGAAATTAAAATATTTAAAAGGCATAGATTACAGATTCAATATATCCAGTTCAGATATTGACCTGCAAAAATTACTTATTAGTTGTGATCAAAACGTACCCTTACATTTTGATTCTCAACCTAAAAGCTACTATTGCCATGTTTTTGGAATGGAAAACGTTAGCGGAAGAAACTGTAATCTAGCCGTAAGTATTGATGGCCGTGAATTTAGTGATATAGGTAATCTAATTATCATCGAACATTTCTCTGAAAAAATTGCATTAGAATCTGCCTTCGGGATTGAAACTATTGTCACACGAATAAATGGCTTGGATAGTTCTATTTTAGCGTTACCACCTTGCATGAATGTCGAATATCCAGATTCAAACATGTTATTATTAATCGATGCATTAGTTTCATGCATTGCAATTCTTTCAATGAAGATTAAACCCGTTGCCACTAACCGGGGGAGGGTACTCCGACGATATCTGCAAGGGCTATCCTATCTACGCATACATTCAAATACAAGCATAGATGAGATGGAAAATCTTGCAGAACGTTATGAACGTAAATTCTTTGGGAGTAATTACATGACTCATTTCATCGTTAATTATATTCAGCACTATGAGCAGCTAAGGCTTGAAGGCATAAATGAAAATGTAATAAATAAAATATTAACTAAAAAAACACAAATAGTTTGAGGTAAATAATGCTAACCGGAATCATTTCCGACATCCATGAAGATATTATACGTCTTGAGGCTGCGCTCAAGCTTTTTGAAGAACAAAACGTTGATGATATAATTTGTTTGGGCGATATTGTAGGATATTCAGTTCCTTTTTATGGCTACCTCAGTACTAGAGATGCAAACCGCTGTGTGGAATTGATACGTAAAAATTGTTCAGTCGTTGTTATGGGAAACCATGATCTATTTGCAACAAAGAGATTACCGTCTAAGTGTGCGGATTTTAATTTTCCTATGGACTGGTATCAGCGCTCATTTGCAGAGAGGAAAAAATTAAGTAAAGGCAAAATATATCTATACGAAGATCATGAACTCCCTGCATTATTAGATGATGAGAACCTCACTTGGCTGAGCGAACTCCCTGAATATGTAATAAAAAGTTACCCTACTCACAATGTCATGATTTCTCACTATGCCACCCCTGACATAACTGGCTGTAGTTCAACAGAAGTGAAATATTTCGAACAAATATTAAATCATCTCGAATTTATGACAACTAAAAATTGTATTTATGGTTTTTCTGGGAATGATCACATTCCCGGAATGAAAATTTTCTCAGATGGTACTGTAAAAAATTATGACTTTGAAAAAGTCATCCTTGGAAAACAGCCTTGCTGGGTTACAGGTCCAACAGTGTCTATGGGCACAGTTGCAAATGGCGTAATGATTTATGACAGTGTTTGTCGAAAGTTAGAAACCTTTGCATTAAATAGCCCAATTCATACTGTACCGTCATCAATTTAACGGAAGTAATTATGGCTCAAACCACGTTATTATATGTTAATGGTCGTCAAAATCCTCATGAACGTATGGCTGAATTAACTACCGCTATTTCGGCAAACTACAAAATTGTTGTTTTGGGCAACTCATTACCTATATGGGTTTCCAGCCTGGCATGTGAGATAGTCGAATGCGATTTGCATGATACCTCAGCAGTAATCACGATTGTAAACAAGCTTCACTTAAACTATGATTTTAAAGGTATTGTTTGTTGGTCTGAAACTGACGTACCTTTACGCAACTTGTTGTGTAAATCGCTTGGGTTGCCTGGAATGGCTCAGGAAGATGTTAGGTGCTGCCGGGATAAGGTATCTATGAAGCAGCGTTTGCATCAACAAAGTAATCTTCTACCTAAATGGAAATGCGTATCATCGTTAGAGTCCGCTCAAAATGCAGCTTTAGAGATTGGTTTTCCGCTCATCTTAAAACCAGCTTCTGGATCAGGTTCTAAGGGCATTTTTAAAATTAACAAAATGGAGCATTTAATCGATGCTTGTTCAGAGCTAAATAAAATAACCCGTCCTGAATTCGATGCAGTGTTTGAACGTTTCGGTAGTGAATGGATCATTGAAGAATATATCGACGGTCCTGAATTTAGTGTAGATGGATATGTTCACCGTGGAAACATCTACATTACAGGCATTACTGATTACGAATCCGATGCCGAAAATTTTATTGAGCATCGCCATATTTTCCCCTCAGCACTGCCCTCACATCAACAACAAGATATCTGTAAGAATGCTAGAGAAATCATTGGATTATTAAATATTCAAGCTAGCAATTTTCATCTTGAAGGGAAATACAACAATCAAGGCTTTAAATTTATTGAATGTGCTGCCCGTCCTGCCGGGGGTTACATTTCCACTCACTTATTACAGTATGCCACACAAAACCAACATCTAAAAAACTATTTGAGGGTATGTCAAGACCTTTCACCGTTGCCAAACCCAGCGATAACTGAGTACATCGGCGTTAAATATTTATTTGCACATAAATCCGGAGTATATAGGGGCTGTGCAAACTTTGAATACATATTGAACAACCCACTTATCAAACATATTTATCTACACTTCCAACCGGGCCACAAGATTCTATTACCCCCTAATAACTATAATGATTTCAGACTTGGCGTAATTATAGCCACTCATAAGAATTATGATATAGTTGCTCAAACACTTGAAAAAGCAGCTTCTGAAATAAGGTTTCATATCGAATGAAGACATTGATTCTATTTGGTTGCGCCTCCCTAAGACAGGGGCCCAGAGCTATTGCTCAGGCAAAAAAAGTTGGACTTCATCCAGTTTTGATTGATACTGCAGATAATATTGCCTTCTTCAATGCTGGTTATGATCAAATTGTAGAACAACGCGTAGTGAATGAGAAAAGTTATAGTGCAGCCTACCTCATCATTAATGAGCTAGCTGAGAGCCATGATTTAGCTGCAATATACACTTTCGAAGAGTATTCTGTAGAAATTTGTGCGAAACTAAATCAGGCTTTTTCTTTACCGGGTAGTTCGCCTGAATCTGTAAGCTTAGTGAGAGATAAATCACTTTGTAGAAACTGCCTCAGAGAAGCGGGAATGTTGCAACCATTATCAGCGCGTGTAACTTCGTTCGAAGAAGCTACATTATTTATGAAAAAATCTGCAACCGATTCATTTATTATAAAACCCATTGATGCAGCAGGAAGTCAAGGCGTAAGTCGTATTGAAAGAGATAATGAAGAACAGCTCTCCCTGGCGATTGCTTTACTCTTACCCGATCAACAAAAAAATTTCCTCATCGAAGAATTTATTTCCGGCAATGAATATAGTATCGAAGGTTTTTTCCATCAAGAACGACCTGTTTTTTTTGGAATAACCAGTAAATCCCTTTTTCCAGGTGATAGTTTTGTTGAAAATATGCATGTTTTTCCTGCAAAGCTTTCATTATCTTTGCAGAAAAATATTTTAGCGCAGGTCAAATGTGCGTTAGGCGCTACTCAACTTACCGTTGGCCATTTTCATGTTGAATGCTGGCTTCACGATGAGACAATCATTATTGGAGAAATTCATAATCGCCCAGGCGGTGACTACATACATCTATTGACTGAAATAGCTACTGGTATTGAAACTTATACATCGGTATTTAAACAATTTCATTCATTGCCAATTACGGATGTAACTTCACCCGGCCACATCTATAATGCAGGGATACGTTATTTTCATGCTTCCCCAGGAAAACTGAGCTCAATTACAGGCATTGATGAGGTGAATGAACATCCAAATGTTATCCTTACAGAAATTAATGTCAAGAAAGACGATCATATTCACTTAATTACTCAATCATCACAAAGGGTTGGGTGTATGGTAGCTAAACACAATAGTGCAGATGCATTGCTTGAATTACTTGATTGGGGGACAACACATGTTAAATTTGAAGTGGATTAAACCTTTTGTGTCTGCAATTACGTTAAGTGCCTTCTTTTTTTCATGTAGCTGGTTCTCATTATTGGCTATAATTAGCATTTATTTAACAAATGTACTAAATCTTTCTGCTATGTTAACGGCTACCATAATGATGGTAACTTCCATAGCTTCGAAACTAACGCGTTTAATGGTATCAGCTCTCTTTGACAGGCTTGCCCCTCATTACGTCATCGCGCTATCAGCCAGTGTAATATCAGTTAGTTGTTTAGTCCTTGCTATCACTACTAACACAATTTTTGTTGTCTTTGCAATTCTTGGCTTTGGCATTGCTTATGGCTCAACAAGTATGGTGTTAAGGACTTTAACAGGAATTATTCGTGATAACAAACAACGGACGGAAAAATTTGTTCAGTTATCAGTGATTACAAATCTTGCTTCAATGGTTGCACCATTAGCTTGTGTCAGCCTTTATGAGGGGGTTTCTGTAAAAGCTCCTTTTATTTTAAACGCTCTTATAATGCTTTTGTTAGCGTTTATTTCGCTTTTTAAGGCTAGCTGGCCTAAACTACCTCCTCAGCAACCTTGGTTACACGCATTAAAGCAACAAATTAGAAGTAAAAACATTGTTATCCTTTTTATTCTTACACTACTCTGCTGGACCATCTATTCACAATTGTTCTCAGCTTTACCTCTTTATGTCGAGCAGCAACTTGGTAGTACAAAGGATGTTGGCTATCTTTTATCTTTTAATGCAATATTATCTGTTATACTTGCCTCTCCCATTCATAAAATAACGTTGCGGTTTTGTCTGTCAACACATCATATTATTATTATTTCGTTGTTGTTGCATGCTTTAGGCTCATTATTCATTCATTTTTCATCTTCTAGTCATACTATCTATTTTTCATTGCTTATCTGGACTATGGGAGAATTACTATTGATTCCCACCTTACAAAGCACTTTAGCTGGTTCTGTAGATGGTGAATTGCTGGTCAGTGTAACAGCTATCAATGCCATTGCTATGGGATTAGGAGAAGGATTTGGCAGTTTTTTAGGAGTAATATTGACAAGAGAAACTCACATCTCATTTTTAGTTTTCTCAGGTATCAGTATAATTACTCTACTCTATGCATGGCATTATCGCCGCTATTTATCTTCCTAATAAAGACTATTCTCGAGAGTTTATCCCCTATTGCTTACTTCATAATCAGCTAATAAAAAATCTTAGTTGATTATGACTCCACATATATTTATAAAAAACATGAAAATGAATTTTTATAGAGCGAAATCATTCTGTAACCATTTTAAATGGCTTAATAAAATCCTTTGTAAAATTCATTAAACCCATATAAACTTAAATACTAACCATATTTAAATCACTGCATATCCCTGATCTATTTAAATTCTAAGCTTCCTCCCTTTTCTTATTATTATAAAGTTCTGATTAAGAAGTATTCCTTTCTCATGTTTAACTCGCTCCTCATAATAAGCGCCCTCAACTTCTTCTTCCTTATCAAGGATATAGTGAATTAGAGCCCGAAAGAAAAAAAGTAACTTCATGCTCATAACCCAGTTTTACGATGACTCGGGGAGAACTTGATTTTAAAGCATTCGAAAACATTTGTAAGCGCACCCGTTTTAGTTCCACGCACTTTTTGAGACTTCCGGGTTTTCAGCCATCAGTCGGTACTCTTCCGGCGTCAGGTTATTCAGGGATTCATGAGGCCGCTCGCTGTTATACTCAGCCAGCCAGCGCCCGGTGATTTTTCGTGCTTCATTCAGGGTCCTGAGTTGCGGGGAGAATCGCGGAAAGCCTTGCGGATACTGGATTTCAGGCACAAAAAAAGACGTCTGTTGAGGTCTATTTACATACTATTGGTGCGAAGGCCGGACTCGCCAAATCAACATAACCATCTGAATTACATAAACATTAAATTATTTAAATCTTCGTTATATACTCACTTGTATACTCAATTGATTTTAGTTTGCCATCATTATAAATCAATGAGTTAGAGCAATGTGTATAGTCTCAGTTTTGAGTCATTTTTACCAGCAGGAGGCAACTTAAACTCTCCGCTTCAACGGGGCTTAGCTAACATCCCCGGATAGTGTTTCGCAATAATGTCATTCATCCTTTCTATCAACTCCAAACGCTTGAACTTCAGATGGGCTGTTCCCTTTTGAAAGTAACGAATACTGAAGAACTCATCCACATACATATCCTTAGCAGGGTTATCCCGAATATGTTCCATCAACCGGGTAGAGATATCACCACGGTTGTCGGGAATCGATTTGCCATCGAGTAAAAACAGCATCCGCTCCAGATCCGCCAGTTGATCCCGCCTCCAGCCCCAGTTCAGACTAAATCCCCAGCGGTTATGCGTCACCAGATTGTTAATGATGATCTTCTTACCAAAGCTACAAGGGCTATTGGTCTTATATTCCCATGACAGACCTTTGAACACATTGATGATCCCACGCTCAAATACATCCATTTTATTCAGATGTAACTGCTCAAAAGTACTGAGTATATTCGCCTCGCTGATGGCAGGTAGATCGCCCTCCTCCAGGTTCTTATGCCATTGGTCGCGCGCCTGAGCATCCATCAATGCCATCATGCCAGACTTCAACATCAAATCACGCCAGATACTACGGTCAATATTGCGGGTGACAGCAGGGATCGCTTTATCCACAGTTTCAGTCAGCCAACTATCGTAGCGGTGCCCGGCTTTCATCGCCCAGTCTTGCGCTGTACCACCGCCAACTTCAGAGGTTAACCGTGAAATGGCATCAAGCTGCTGGATGAGCTGTTCAATTTGCAGCAGTGCTGCATCGCGGCCAGAGACTACTCGTTCGATACTGGTCGAACAGATGAGTTCATTGTGTTCTGTTAATACATCGGGTTCTGTTTGCATCGTCAATCATCCATAAAAGCAAACACGCCTGCCGGAAATGGCAGGCGCATTATGCGATGAATAAATAAGGTGGGAAGTTCAAAGGTAAAAATCAGGAATGGGGCTCGACGAATTTATATATTCATTAATCCGGTAGCTCGCCTGGCTCTGAGTAAATCGATAGTGGTCAGGAATGGTGTCTGCTCTTGCCAGGTGAATCCTTTACGGTCGATGCGCACCAGTTCATAGCGTTCCACCAGGAAATTCACCGCATCAGCAAGTGTGATACCCGCCTCGATATGTTCCTGGATGGCTGAATCATCATGGAATGGTGTGTCGTTGAGCGTAAGACTGTAATGGTGTTCCAGTAGGTACGTTAACAGTTGCTGCCAGACCTGAACGGGCGACAGGCGTGGCGAAACCGGCACCGTGGCCGGTACAGTTGTGGTTTGCATGAGTTGAGTCCCTGATAAAGGAAGAGGAAGGTGTTACCTGGTTACGGCTGACTGGGGATAAATAGCGATGTAAACGTAGCCATGAGAGCCGAGAGTGTCAGCTTCATAAGTGAGTCCGTTGTGATGCAGAGTGACGGAGTGCTGACTGCGGGGATCAAGCTCTCCAGTGGTGAGCATCCGCTCTAGCTGTTTCATTATTAGTGGAAACGCCTGGTCCAGGCGCAATGTTTCATCGTCACTGAATGAGCCATTAAACTCAGCCCGGTCAGCCAGGAAGTAGAGACGGTTGCCTTCCTGAACCAGGCGAGCGCCGAAGCACGGCGTGATATTACGTATTAATCCCCACTGAAGGCAGGATGCGCTCTCCGCTGATGTGCCGGATAAGGTGGTCGAATGCATTAACATATTCCTTAATGATTGAGAGAGATGATTAATTCATCGTCACGCTGCGAAGGATGGCATATGGTCCTGCCCGGTCCTGACGACGCTCAACAAAAACAGCGAGTACCCCGCTGATATCCTGAACTTCACGTCCGTAGTAATGGCAGACACTACCATGCCACCGGTAGTGACCTGTACAGAAGGCGGATAGCCTGGAATCGGGATGCTGACGATAAATATTCATTGCCTGGCGCTTACTGATGATTTTCATTCTGCACCTCACAACCAGCCACATTCAGCAAAAGACACCACTTCGCTCCCGACCACAAGATGATCCAGCACACGCACTTCCACCAGAGCCAAGGCTTTAACAATCCGCTGAGTGACATGTTTATCCTGCTGGCTGATTTCTGTCGTACCCGAAGGGTGGTTATGGGCCAGAATTACCGCAGCGGCGTTGTGCTTCAGGGCTGACTTCACCACTTCGCGAGGATGCACTTCGGTATGGCTTAGCGTGCCGGTAAACAGTGTTTCTCGCTCCAGCAGGCAATGCTGATTGTCGAGATACATCACGATGAAAACTTCCCGCTCCTGGTGAGCCATTTGTAGCTGAAGCCAGGTCTTGGTGAAGCAGGTAGAGGTAAAAGATTCATTCCGCTGGCGCTGATACTTTTCCAGCAGTCGTAACGCCCGACGGATAACGCGTTGCTCATTTGGCAGGAATACCGGGGATAAATTAAGTGCGGACATAATTGCTCCTTAAAATAAATTGCCCCGTCGGCTTAGTGGCAGGGCATAAAGAGATGGATGGTAAAAAGTTTCATGAAGCGAGGTGCAGCATATTCTCCGCCATCACCCACAGCGCACGATTGAGCTTCACATCACCGTCGATACCTTTCACTGCTCGAGTGTGAGCGCGTTTACCCTGGGTAGTTCGCCCCGACAGCCCACCTTTAATCAGGTTTTCCTGAATGCGCTGATAAGTGGTCCACAGGTCGTTACTTTCATCCTGCCAGCGGCGCGGGGAAAGGATCTGCGATTCCGTCACCGGCTGATGCTCTTCACCAAAGCGATAGGTTAATGCTGCTTTCGCCATCGCCTGCTGTGCGGGTGGCGGTAACATCAACGACTGCATGGCATCGCGCTTCTCTTCTACGCGGTCAAATATCCCCAGTACTTCGTAAGCCCCTTCTATGACTTTCTCTACTACGTTGCCTTTATGTGGAACACGAACTTCACCAAAACTCTCACCGCAAATCAGCCCATTTTGGCAAACCGCTCTGAATAACCCCGGTAGCATCTGATATGAACTGGAGCCGTCATGGCTGTTAAGCAGAATTATTTCCGGAACCTGTTTGCCCGTAATCTGGCCTTCACGACGCAGGCGCAGCATGTGTTTCGTATGCTCTCGTTTACTCTGGTCGCGGACTCTGGTCTGGCACGCGAAGAATGGCTGGAAGCCCTCGCGTTGCAGGTTATCGAGCAGGGAAATAGTTGGAATGTAGGTGTACCTGTCACTGCGGGATTCATGCTTTTCTTCGCTAAAAACACTCGGCACATAATGCGCCAGTTCGTCGCGGGTTAACGGACGGTCACGGCGTACGAGGTTAACCGCACCAAAGCGGCTGGCTAATCGGGTCATAAAAAACTCCTGTGAAAAATCGGCATAAAAAAGGCCACCCCGAAGGATGGCCCTGACTGTTATTAATGAGTCTGATTAGGTCGCTGGTGGCAACGTGGGTTGCAGGGCTGGTTCCACATCAGGCGGCACCGGTTCTGCTGAGCCGTGCCTTTCGGCCCGGTATAGCTGGAGCTGCGCCAGTAACGGTGCTTTCCGTGACTGGAGATAACCCAGGCACCATTCCCTTCTGACAACCAGTCTCACCGGCACGGGCAGAAGTTCATAAGCCCTACTGAACACCGACTCGATAAAAATATCGTCACTAAGTTTATCTTCGGCAATATTCAGCAACCCATTGATGACGATACTGTCGAGCAATCGCTTATATCGAGTAGTACGGGATTCTGGCCCTTCTGTCGTTTGCTCACTGACATTTTCTTCTACCTGCTCAACCGGGTTATCAGTGGAGGAGACATTTCGCCGCATACTCACTTTCTCTTTCAGTCCCTTGAGTTTCCCCTGGGTATTTTCAGACATATTGCTTTTATCCTCCGAGCTCACTGGACGGGTGTTCAGGCAAGCGTGGCGAGTTTTTTAATGATACGTATCAGACTCAGTGTGGTGAGGCTGGCTCCCAGAGCTTTAACCGCAACAGAATTGCTGCGCATCAATGTCACACCGGCAACACTCAAAACAAGTTGCCAGGTACAGCCCACAGTTAGTGGCGTTTCCTGCTGTAATGTTTTTCCCACTGAACCTCCATTAGTTGAATGCCGAATAAAAAGTTATCTCACTGATAAGGTTATTTATAACCATTGGGAACCCACTGGCCCTGCTTACGGATATCAGTAATGATGTCTCCCTGGTTGACCGAAATTGTGCGCCAACCCGGCTCTTTGCTGGAGGCATTACCGTAGGTGTATCCCACTGTCATAGTGAGTGCTTCACCCGTCGTGGTGGTTAAATCTGCTTCATATGCCGCTTCGGTATTTTGTTTACGGATGAAACGCACGGTATTAATGGCACGACAACGCAGACTACTTTTGGCATGTTCAAATGAGTTATCCGCCATCTGGCAACCTTCAGATTTAATTTCATCCGTCAGGCTTGTCGAAGCATTAAAGTTTTTAGGGGCAGGAACGAAATTAGCCATATCGCTATGCATTGTTGGAGGATCTGTCTGAAGTACAAGATAAACAGGACAATCTGATTTTCCGACTTCACAGGCTTTTGCGACGTACTCACGTACCAGCCAGCCTTTATTGCCGAAATACTCAGCACCGCTCTCGTCTTTACATTGTGACCACGTAGCTTTTTGTCCCATCATCACGCCATCTACCAGGACACAGGTGACGGCCTTTACAGGTTTTCCGTCCCAGCGAACAGCATCATAGGGCTGAATGCCTGTATGATTCACATCAAGCGTATAAGCCTGCGGATTCTTCGCTATCCGGTCATTTGCCTGTTTCAGCTGATTACTCCCTTCCTGAGTCAAAAAGAAGGTATAGCGTTCGGGATGTATGTCGCCGTGAATTGTCATTGCAGACGAGACCAAAGGAATAAACAGTGCTGCGGAGCTGAGAGATAAAACAACGAGTTTACGCATAAGGTTTCCTTTCAGTTAATTAATGATTAATACAGTCCTGCCATGTGGTATCAGCCAGCGCCTCATTCAGCCCTTTGGCGCTGAATTTATTAGAGATAGCGGCATTCATAGAGGTCATTTTTATTACATCTTTTTAACTTGTCGCTTTTAACGCAGTAAAGGCCGTTTCGTTCAGAGGATGGTTCGTACCATTGATACTGACGCCAGGCTCAGAAAACCCTGTTTGTGACGAGACGCGGTAATCCTCTGCAGGCACGCTGTAAGCAAGAGCCAGCTTTCCGCTTGTGCAGGTCAGTGTGAGCACTTCGCCGGAAGCATTTTGAGTATTGAGTTCAAACTCCATGGCACTGATGTTCCCGTACCAGTCACCCCATTGCTGGTCAGCCTGTACGGCGCTGGCACTGTGGCTAAGCAGCACTAATCCAGCCAGAGTTGCGTAATGGTTTCTGAGCATTTGGTTTCCTTTCCTGATGATTTAAATACAAAAAAGCCCGCTTCCGTTTTAAGGGAAGCAGGCTGATCGTATTCATTAAATGAGCTAGCGGATAATCGTTAATACAGATCAGTTTCAGGAAATTGATCGTTTTAATCTATAAAAATAATGATCGATTCATAAAAATTGATAGTTAAAAACTATCACAGTGGTTTGTATCGATCGGTACTGCAGATCAATGTGCTAGCACCAATGCGGTTAGCATGAATCGGAGTGCCAGCATGCGGATGATATAGGTTGGAAATATTCTAGATTAAGCTGGAGTTATTAACTAAGATCATATTTATATTAATAACCTCATCCGGTCTTAAAGATGAAATAGCTAGTAAGGTATCATGTCACACAAGGAGGGAGGCTCATCATTTTTATTCTCATTTCCATCTTCGTTATTTTCTACAGGAATAATTTCTTTTTTAATCAGACTTTCATTGATTGCTTCGATCAATGTTTTTTTATGAGGTGGTTCCACATCCGGTAGAATTGATACGGTAGGCGTGACACAGTCAATAACACCATGGCTATCCAATTCATTATTTTTAGAAACTGCTATTGTTTTTTGTCGACCTTGAGATTGTGACTTAACTTTTCCCCTGTAGTTCGATGACTCCCATGCCTTTTTTAAACGGGTAATAAATTTCATATCTTGATGATAGAAGGACGTATAAATACAGCGCAACGCTAAATATTTTTCAGTTGTTGTAGATGGCCTAAAAAGGCTAAGAAAATGAGGATTGTGAATATATCCATTAATAGCAGAACTGAATAAACCATGCAATAAATCAGGAGATGCAGAGTTTTCTTTAATGTATTTATCCTGCATTCTCTTTATAGAACCATTAAGGATTCCGATTTTATCCTTATTGATATACTTCCATGTCCAGTTTATTTTGTTTTTATCATTTTTTTGAATGGTAACTTATTTATTAAGTGACTGTGTTTGTTCCATTCATCCCTTATATCAGACATGATAGATAATTTAACTGACAAATCATAAGGAAATCTGTCAAAGAAGTCCTCTATGCATTCAATACGTTCACGATGACTGTCAGGATAATGGTTTTTGACAAGATAATAATACGATGTTCTGAAATGGACGATGAGATCCTGGGGGTTTGTAGTGTTTACAAGATATTTATTCCTATTACTCAACCCTCTGACAAATAGCCATGCAAAATAGCATGCATCGTTGCACCGTTTGAACCAACTGAACTCTTTTGATGGCAATAAGGCCTCTTTTGCTTTCTTAAAATTATAGACATATGAGAGCAGTGCGTCTGACTCATTATAAAGAATATAAAAGGCTTCATTGATCGCCTGTGCTGCTAAAAAAGAGTCTTCACCATAAATGTGGTTTTGATTAAATGCCTTTATTCCTTTTGATTGTCGGTAGTTTTCAATAGCGGCATTATTTCCTTCACGCCATAAAAACAACCTAACATCACGTTTCGTTTTTATATCTATCCATATTTCTTCGTTCATGATGAGTTATCCTTTTTAACTTAAGTTGAAATTATTCTGAAAGGATAAATCATAGTGTAAAACATAGCAATATTCGTAGATAAAACGTAGGCATAAAAATCCATATAGAACCTATTACAAGGCACTTTTCACATGAAAAACTGGGCTTCCTCTTCTGCAGGATTGCAGATGAAATCCATTACGTGCAAACAGGTCGACTAAGAATCCGTGAGATATACGGAGCATGTCTTGTACTGTGACTAAAAGCCTAAACAGAGTGAATACGGTAACCATATGTAAAACCGTACATACGCAGCCTATGACATGAAAGGATGCCGCCCGGTGTCCTCCTGATACATCTCCGGAGACTTTCATGAGCTTAATTGATATTCACAACGACCAGATGGTTGATATGGCATTTATTGTCCGCTTTACTGGTATGTCTGATAAATGGTTTTATAAGCAGATTCAGGAAGGAAAGTTCCCGAAGCCAATTAAAATGGGACGTAGTTCTCGTTGGCTGGAAAGCGAAGTGGTAATGTGGTTTAAAGAGAAAATTAACCAATCCCGTACTGAGTAACATTTTACCTTTATACCCTGCTGCAATAGTCACTAACTTTATACATGCCATTTTATCTTGCTAGCCTTACTCTTCCTGGATAAATTCCTTATTTCAATTAAGGTTCTTATTTTATTGAATTGATGTTGTCATTAATCATAACTGACATCATAGCAGGTAAGACAATCATTAATTACTTCACCCATTAGGCAAAAGAAAGATTCATGTGTGTATAAACGCATATAACTCTTAAAGCCACAATCACTCCGATGTATTGTGGCTCTATTTTGGATATGAATAAAATGAGTATATCAGACGATATCTTTCTTAGTTGTGCTGAGATCCATAACGAAAATAATTCAATGCTAATATCCATAACAGACAACAGTATTAACATTGAAAAACTCCACCACGTATATACGTTACTGAAAAAGATAATACGCCAAAAGACATTACCATTTACAACCCGACTTAATAGCTCTGGATATAAACAAACCAGTAGTACTCTTGCTGTGTTGAAGGTTATACATCTGCTTGACCAGATACCTGATATATTCCTTCAGTTTCGTAAGCTTCATCCATTAATCACCTTTTTCCAGCAAGTACGTAAACGGTATGATTTTTATTGCAGAATTTACAATGGCGCAATCATCAATTCAGATGCGACTAATACCGCTATGATGTTGAATCAGCTTGTAACTGAATATCGTGATGAAGTAAATAATTCTGCTTTTAGGCAAGACCTCAGAAAATACCAAAGAAATTCAATGAAGAACTTGAAAGGGGTGACGAATTATATCCAGCATCTTTTTAATAATCATGCACGACTGCTGGTTCTCCGCCTGGACCTATCATGGGCGAAAATGCACTCAGGCAGCATTACGCCAGAAATAGCAAAACAACAACGTCAGCAACTGCTTCGCAACATGAAAAGAAAACGATTGTTCAAACATGTACTGGGCATGGTGTGGAAGCTGGAATATGGACCTGACAGAGGTTTCCATTACCACACGCTGTTCTTCCTTGATGGTAATAAAGCCCGCAGCGATATCAGTCTCTGTAAACAGTTTGGTGAGTACTGGACGTCGGTTATTACAGAAGGCAAAGGCACTTACTTCAACTGTAATGCACAGCCTGAGCGTTATGTGAAATCAGGTATAGGGATGGTGAAGCATGACGATATCGTTAAGCAGGAAGGACTACAGTGTGCTGTGGGGTATCTAACCAAGATAGATACGTTCGCTCGTCTGGCATTACCTGGCAACATGAGAACCTTTGGCAGGGGTGAAGTGAAAACACTCAACAAAGCTGGCAGACCCGGCAGGAATCGTGCTCAACCTTCGTAGCCTCTACAGGCCACATAACGACATAATGCCAGCAGCTCTTGCTGGCATTTTTCATTTCATCAGGAGTTTAATTATGTATGAACCTGTCTATGCGCCCTGTGCCATCACCTATCATGGCGAATGGGTCGTACCGGAAACGGTGGTACAAGAGGATTACGATATCCTGTTCTGCGAATGTTGCAGACTGAAAATCAGCGTTGTTATTGATGAACTTACAGGAGTAAAAAGCTTTGTTCATACGCCACTGCGTCTGGAGACTGCAAAATTACTTACAACTTGCCCCTACAGCAAATCTGCTAATAATTTAGCCATCGGGAGTAAACCTCCAAAACAGACGCTACGTGTACAATTCGCTCCTCTACAACCTGCGAACTCCCGCCAGCTTCCCTGCAAAACGACTAAGCAGAATTGGCATTGCTGCTGGTGCCATATCTGTTGGAATGGTGAAAAGGTATGCCCGCAATGTGAAGATTGGATCTATGCCATTAGTGCCTAGTTCTTACCATCTGAGTTTTGGCGCTGCGACTTAAAGATCTATAACCCATTATTTAAATGTGGGATATTTGAACAATCTTGGCGAATGCGATAAAACATCAACTGGAAGACAATCACAAAGGTGAAGTCAATGGAAAGGAAGCAACAGCCAAAGGTCTGCGTACATCTTCTTGATAAAGAAAAACCGTATTACTTTTCGCCTGAGCAACAAAAATCCACGCCACCCAACTTTTTCCAGCACTCACTTAAACTCGCCAGGGATAACCGCAATTACATTGCGACCTGCTGCTGTGATCCAGCTCAGGAACTTAAGCTTTATGTCAGAAGCAACAAAGGCTCCGGTCTATTTACTCTCTGTCGTAACCCAAACACCGGTCCTCGGCACAAACCATCCTGCTCATACTACTCTCGTATAAATACTGATGGTGGTGCAAAAGCATATTCATCAGCGGCTGTCAGGGAAGAGGAGGACGGAACCCTTCGTATCGGATTAGATTTTTCGTTACGCGTATCGACGGCGGACCCTGAACGAGCTGCTCCAGCTGCAATGCATCCTCCAAGGGAAAGAAAGCAAGTCAAACGCCTTAGGAAAATGAAGATGCTAGGTCTTCTTCATTTGCTTTGGGAGAACACAGGATTAAATGAATGGGCCCCATGGCTTGAAGGCAAGAGAAGGCTTACAACAGTCATGACCCGTTTGCAAAAAGAAGCCAGCAGCATTAAACAAGGCCGCACAGTTCTGGCCGATGTTCTATTGCTACAAGGGAACGAGCACGCCAATAAGAAGGCTGTAAGTTATGCCTGCGCGAACAGTCGCCGTCTGATCGCTATCTCAGAACTTAATGCATGGTCTCCAACTATGAATGTTGGCAATAATCTGCCTCTAGCAGGAACAACGAAGAGCAGTCCTCCTGCCGGGATGCCTTATCTAACCATCGATAGTTCACGTTGGGAAAGGTCCTTAGCCAGATTTCCACGTGATGTAGCATGGTGGCAGCGTGGCGGTAAAATCATCGCTATTGCTGTCACCGACGTACCTGTAAAAAAAATAGCTGAAAAGTCTGGCCAGGAATATTTTTCCGCAAGTGTTCGTCAGGTTGTTTTTATGATGGTTAGTGAACGATGGATCCCACTCGATTCATCTTACGAAGGGATCATTGAAGAAAAGCTAGCCAAGGAACGACGCCAGTTTATCAAGCCATTGATTTATGATTCAGCGGAAGATCAGTATCATCCCGATGTCATACTCACGGATGTCAATGCTGCAGACTTCGTTCCTCTCGAAGTATGGGGGCGTGATACTGAGGATTATTTACAGCATAGGGCTGTGAAAGAAAAATGGTATCAGCAGGAGTTTGGCGACTCCTGGTGGTCATGGGACGCAGTAAGGGATCCGAGAGGCGAAGAAATATCGACCTTTCCACAACGAAAAAAACATTACGAATCCAAGTATCCATTAGAAGAAAGGGAAACCAAGTGTTAAATGCCATTCTGGAGGGGAAAGCGGGCAGAATAACGCTCAATGAAGGGATACCGCAAAGCTGGCGAACAGTTTTTCAGTCCTATGAAGATTTACTGACTGCAGCAATCTGGAGCCGCATTAACTATTTGTCACCTGCCGCAATGGAACATTTTTTTTCAGCATTACTGGGAATAAACGGGGAAAGTTGGGGAGCATTTGAGTCCATCAATTTCTGGCCCAAATATGTTTTTCCTAATCCAGTTGATGAAAACATGAAGCTTTATTTTTCTGGTCAGGAACGGTTCGCTGAGCCCGATGTGGTGATCACATTCGAACATATTGCACTGATCGTTGAAGTTAAACCACCGGCTGGTGGTATGCAATATCAGCAGCAATGGCGAAAAGAACTTTATACCTATTTACATGATGATGACGCCAAAAATACTGTCCATTTTCTCGCTCTGGGCAATTTGCCTAGAACAACAGCAAACTGGTTTATTGAATTGAAAGCAGAGTTTCCGCAAGTGGATTTTCATGGCATGGAATGGCACAAGCTCAGAGAAATATTCCAGCACTCAGAATGGGAAGCTCCGCAAGATAAGCGCATCGTTGCTGATTGCCTGAAAGCGCTCACGCTCTATGGCATCCGAGAACCACTGCTTCCCTGGCAACAATTCCATCAATTTCTGGCAGATACACCGCTGCCCTCTGAATACTCATTTTTGAAGGAACAATAAATGACGCACGATCCTTTTGCTCAAGTCCGCCAGGCTCATCGCATTTGTGGGGCGTATTACCAACAAATACTACCGATGCTCAATGAAGTTGCGCAGAAAATGGGAACATCATTTTTGCTATGGGATACATGGAGTTTCAGTAAGCCTCCTCGTCGCAGATCTAATCCACTGGAGAGTTGGAGGTGGGACTATTTGCCGATGATGGATGTTTCATTTGTATTTAGTAAACAGGAACAACCCAATTCACCGATGTCGATAAGCGACTATGTGCTGGATTTTAAACTGGTTACAGACAGTGAACTGGAGTATGACCAGCGCGTGTTGATGTACCCTAAAGACGAAGAGCCTTTGGCAACTAAGCTGAAAACACCGGCTGAAGAAACCAAAAGCTATCTGAATATTTATCTCTTTTCTGCCGTGAACGATGATGCAACATACTCATCACCAGAAGAAATGTGGAACAACTATGATGGCTATCCTGATGTTAATTCAAAGAGACAGTTTTCTGACGATAACCGAATCCAAGGTATCGGGTTTTCAGTGCCGCTGGTGGAGATTGCTAATGACAAGGGTGTGAATATGCTGGTGGAAAGGATTTCTGAAAATAGGGAATATCTTTTGGTACGGCGAGATTCCGACTGTGCCCATACCTCAGATACCCATCAGACTTACGACTAAGTAGCATTCAGTCTTGATAGGTGTTTATACGGGTAGCAACGCGACCGTCTTTACAACTAATTGCAAAAACCACAAAGATTCTAAATGAGCGATATCCAACTGTTCCGGTATGGCCCTTCCGGGGTAAGCGAGCTTTCAGGTAAAGCAGCTACAATTGAAAAAGAGCTACAATCCCTTATAGAAGCAAACATGGAAGCCTTTCTAGGCGTGCGTTTCCTTGCCAGCGAATACAGCACTGGTAAAACTCACCGTGGCAGAATCGACTCTCTTGGGTTAGATGAGAATAACTGCCCAGTAATTGTCGAGTATAAACGTCATAGCAACGAAAATGTCATTAACCAAGGGCTTTTCTACCTAGATTGGCTACAGGATCATCAGGCAGAATTTCGCTGGTTGGTGATGGATAAGCTAGGCAAGGAGACAGCAGAATGCATTGATTGGTTAGGTACTCGCCTGCTTTGCATTGCGGCAGATTTTAACAAATACGATCAGCACGCTGTACAGCAGATCAATCGAAATATCAGCTTGATACGTTATAAACTTTTTTCCGAAGACCTACTAATGTTTGAATTGGTTAATGCAATAACGGAAAAAATGTTACAACCGACGATGTTTGAAGATGTTCAGTCCAATAAACAGGCCAAGTTGGTTGAGACGGCTGCAACTGAACGCCACGATTTACATCAGAATCGGATTGCCATGGCATCACCCAAACTGCTAACTCTATACCAAGAAGTTTGTGACTACTCTGAATCGCTTGGGGATGATGTTCAACGTAAAGAATTGAAGTTTTATACAGCCTTCCAAAAAATAAAGAATTTTGTGAGCCTTCAAATTTGGGCACCACAGCGTGACCCTCAGCTTCGCCTTTATTTAAAACTCAACCCGAGAGAAGTCGAATTATCACAAGGGTTCATCCATGATGTTACTGATAAAGGGCACTGGGGCACGGGAAACCTAGAAATTATCATACGGACTAAGGATGATCTAGATAAAGCTAAACTTTTAATTGAAAGGTCGTATCAAGAAAATTGATCTATTGTTGGGACTATTGTTAATAGTCCCAACAATAATTCATATATTCTTTTACATAAATAACCGATATGCATATGCATTACTAGGTAATGTCGGAACATTCGCAATCGTCCTGGCTAGCCTTTGAGAATATCTAATCGTTACAGGTACAGGGTCATACAACGCGTCATTATTCCAGTCCATTTTTGTTAATGCCAGTGCTTCCAGAGACATAATCTCTAAAGGGCCTCCTCCTGCAAAGCGCGTTAAGCTAATAGGGCGAGGGATACTTTTTCCTCCTTGATAATAATCCCTTTTTGAAGACGCCTGAGGTGCATTTCCAGCCACCCAGACTAAAGCTGATGAACCAGAGCGTTGCAACATAACTCCTCGAGGAACTGGATATCCATCAGGTACACTTAGAATTGTGTCCGAACTCCCTTGCTTTAGCCAAACCCCACGCCAACCAGGGCTACTTGAAACTTCAATGCATTCAACTTCCTGTACAGCCGATAATGCATCAAGCGCACCGTTTAGCTCATCTTGTTTAAATGATGTCGTTTTATGAACAACGAGGCGACGTGGCAACATGCCGCCATTTCGACTCTGATAAAGGTTGAGGCTCCGAGCTAATACAGCTCGCATGTCATTACGGCTCAAAAAAGGATTATGCTTGGCTTCTTCAACATCTATTACTGGATCCTTGGCTTCAAATGCAACGAATTGCATTCCCCCACCATCCGCATCAAATACTTGAGAACAGCATGTTACATATTGTGCATTCTTTGGATCTCCGCGTAAGGCATATGCAATGCCGATATAGGCAGTATTTTTAGGAACGCCTGGAATAGGTGCAAGTTTCCATGGAACACCTCCAGCTTTAACATATAACGCAATCGACAGACGCCATGCCAGCGAAGCTCTAGCCCCAAATGTGAACACCCGATCATTAATTACTTGGGTGGGTATGCCAAACGTTGCCCCTAATGCTTTAAGTGCATCGTGTGCATCAAATCCAGAGGCACGAAATGCACTTTGCCACGCATCGGGCAGATGTACTAAAACAACGTCAAATTGATCCCGAACCAAGTCTAATCGGCAGACCCCATCATTTAATGCGTACATTAACCTTGTATGAGGCAAACCCTCAGAACTAAGTTCAGATACGTTATCGGCTAATCGAATATGCGCAGCTTTAACTGGAGCTGCGACAAGGGGCACACCAAAGACTCTTTCAAATCCACGAAAATTGGGTACATATTCTTTACGATCGTTCGGAATATGATGAGAGCGTAATGTATCGACCAGTGAGCGTAAATTATTCCATCCACTCGCTGGTCCAATTGTCGCAATGCGTAAAGCCGGAGTGTAAGTAGGAAATACAGAACTGCTATAGGCTCCGTGACTGTCAAGTCCTCGTAATGGATTAACTTCCAAATTATTATCTTCCGGGTCAAAAGACAACAATGGTTCATCTAATAAAGTAAATGGTGGTAACTTTGAAACATTGTAATCTTTTTTCATCGACCACCTCTTAAAAAATAATCATGTTCATGGCTAGGACGACTCCAGGCAGTTATCGGAGACAATTGGAACTCTGCATCCAAACCATTTTCTTGTTTTAAACCGAGAGCTTGGACATATCCATCTTCTTTTCCTGCTAATATACTTGCCCACTCAGCGATTATTCTGGACCAGATTTGATTATACCGTCTTGCCCATCGCTCCCTTTGCCAGTCCAAAGAGGGATTTGCGGTTTTCGATGAATTTCCGGAGAAAGGAGTTGATATTAAATTACCCAAGTTATTTTTAAGTTCAGAATAAGGTAATTCAACATTAGTGAACGGTTCAAAAATACACCACCAACCACTACTCATCCTATCAAACCTGAGTTGTACTCCTTCGCTAAATGGGTAATTACACCCAGGAACTAAGCCTGTCAACTCAGTAGAATATGCCTGCCGAAGCCCTGAAAGTTGCTGTTTTCGCCAAGCTGTGTGTTCAGGAGTGTCGTCTATCCGATCCATTGAAATAATTAAGGAGTGTCCTCTACTGCGTAATCGTGGCTTTAATGGTTTTTTTCTGCATAAAGCACGAAGGAATGCCTCATAAAGCAGTCCAGATGCCCAAGTATCTTTTTCAGGATTTAATTCAATAGTGCCTTTAAGACATCCTCCCATAGAAGCAAACACGCGTGATAATTCTTTATCATCGCCAAAGGCGACAACTTCACTGCCTCGGCTGGCAACTATAGCCTTAATCTTTGCCTCACGAATTAGCTTTCTTGCATGAGCTGATGTAATTTTTGTATTGATACTTATAAGCCGAGCATGTGTTGGCATGGTGAGGATTGGAATAGCTGAACATCTCAACACAGGAAATTTGCGTTGTTCACGAATAGGTAGAGGAACATTTTGCAATATAGATCCGGCGCGAGATGTTTGAATGTGCTGCCTTAATGCCACCGGCAAATCAATTGCATTGGCAATGTCACCAGCCAATTCATCAAAAGTTGATGATTCAACTATATGTGCAGAGATTTTTAGTTCTAATGCTTTATTAATGAATTCTTTTACTGCTGGCAGAATTGTACTTGCTGTAGGTGTTACCCAATATATCCCTCCGGGAAATGCATTAGCTTGACTCAGTGCGTCCGTAAGTGCTTGCATCACGGATGCATCACGCCCGCTGTAACCGAGGATAACAAGTCCAAAGCGTGAACAAACAGTAGTCAAAATCGACCTCATTCGGGCATCTTGTTCTCTAAGCTCATCTGAAGTGTTTTTTAGTTCAACTGAACGAAAGTCGCCATGGATTTTCGCCAGTAATGGCCAATTGGATTCTTTAACACAACGTTCAGCACGTCCTGCATTATCAGTTGCAGCGTCAGTTAATACCGCCCGTTGGGTAGTATCAATTAATTGGCTTGCCACTGTCGTAGCCGTTTCGATCAAGTGATCAAAATTGGTTGTGAAAATACAAGGGATGCGCCCTGTCGTTAGAAGAGATCCGATGACCTTGTGCGCAAACGAGGGGGAACCTTGCTTCACCGCATTTTCAATATATAAACGGCGCTCTTCCTGAGTAGGATAAACTGCCTCAAAAGCAGCAGCATATTCAGTTGGATCTCCTGAAGGGGGAAGTACTGGATGAGTTTTGAAAAAAAGATTGATTCTATCGATCCAAAGGGAGTCATTGCCATCGACTTCTTGCGTTTTTAAGCCGGTTAACTGGCAGAATAATCGCTTCTTAAAGTCCAAGATCATCGAATAACCGGTTGGAATTCCGGCAGATGCAGACGCTCCAGCCCCAAGAAACCATGCAAATCGTTCTGGTTTCAAAGCGAAGGCATTAACAAATTGAAGCCCCGTCAAAGTTTGACTCATCTGCAGTTCCCCTTCGCGTAAGTTGTATAGGTGAAGTTCTAAGCCGACTAAGAATGGATACTAACAGTATCAATTTAATGAACTTAATCTATAGCTGCTATACCAAAGCTCGCGTATATCTCACAAAAATTGAGCGATAACCTGTGATAACATCCACAGATATCTTGTTGTATCCATTGCATAAGGCAACGATTTAATGGAGCAGTCTCGCAATTTTGAAATGCTACGCAGTCAGTGGCCTGATTTAGCAAGCCTTGCGACCGCAGCAGAACAGTACGTCCATTCGGATCCAGAAAGTTGCTTAGTTAAGCTACGCAACTATGATGAGCAAATTGTCCGCTGGATCTATCGACAGGAACGACTTCCTGAAGGCTTCAAAGCTAGCTTGTATGATCTGATGAATGCTTCTGTATTTACTAGCATCATGCCTGAAGCAATTTTAATGAAAATGGACGCCCTGCGCATTCATGGCAATCGCGCAGCTCATGGCAGCACCATTAAAGCTCAGGATGCATACTGGTTGTTAAAAGAAGCATTTCTATTAGGGCTATGGCTTTACGTTCGTTACGCTCAGGGGAATGTTGATGACTGCCAACCTTTTGCTCTACCTCCATTGTCTGATGCTCTAAATACTTCAGTTAATCTTACTGAACAGCAAAAACGTTTAGATACGGCGATCAAAGATCTTGATAGTGCTCGCGAGCGGGAAATTGCGCTTCAGCGCGCATTGCAAAAAGAGCAGGAAAAAACAGAAATACTTGAACAACGTCTGCATGAAGTAAAAGATCGTAACCAGCAAGTTGCTGACATTCTATCACTTGATGAAGCTGAAACTCGCCGCCACCTGATTGACTCACGCCTCATTGCTGCAGGCTGGGATGTAGCTCCCGACGCTGCCAATACTGAACAGGTATCTCAGGAGCATCCTGTTAAAGAACAACCAACGACATCAGGCAACGGATTTGCAGATTATGTACTGTGGGATGATAGCCACAAACCGATTGCCGTAGTTGAAGCAAAAAAAACTAAAGTCAGTCCAGATAAAGGTCGGACACAAGCCAGACTATATGCTGATTGGCTGGAGAAAGAATACGGCCAACGTCCTGTTATTTTTTACACCAATGGTTACGATATTTATCTGTGGGATGACCATAAAACTCAGGGCTACCCGCCACGCAAAGTATTCGGTTTCTACAGTAAAAAAAGCCTGCAATATCTGATTCAACAACGCGAAACCCGCTTACCACTGAATGAAGTTCCTCACGCCAGAGACAGTAAAGGTGAGCTTGTCGCTGGCCGCTTGTATCAACAAGAGACCCTTGCGAGGGTGAGTGAACGTTTTACACAGAAATATCGTCAGTCGCTCATTGTACAAGCTACTGGCACGGGAAAAACTCGAGTTGCTATCGCTTTAAGCAAACTAATGATTGATGCCCGCTGGGTGAAGCGTGTGTTGTTCCTTTGTGACCGTAGAGAACTACGTAAGCAGGCAGGGAACGCGTTTAAACAATACATCAGTGACCCTATGTATGTCGTTGGCGTATCTCCAAAGAAAGATATGCTTAATGCCCGTGTCTATATAGCGACCTATCCAGGGATGATGAACATCATGGATCGCTTTGATGTTGGTTATTTCGATCTCATTATTGCTGATGAATCACACCGTTCCATCTATAACGTATACGGTGATTTGTTCAAATATTTTGATGCGTTACAGGTAGGTCTGACAGCGACCCCTATTGATATGGTCAGCAAAACTACTTTCGGGTTGTTTGGCTGTGAAGGGCGCATTCCTACGGCCAACTACAGCCTGGAAGATGCAATTGCAGACAACAATCTGGTGCCATATGAAGTTGTCACCCACACTACACAGTTTTTACGTGAGGGAATCAGGCGCGATAACTTAAGCGATGCTCAGATACGTGAACTAGAAGAACAGAATATTGATCCCAATACACTGGAATTTGATAGCAAAGCCATCGATGATCGGATCTATAACCGAGACACTAACCGGCTAATTTTACGTAATCTGATGGAAAATGGCATCAAAGATAAAGACGGCCAGCTTCCCGGCAAATCAATTATATTCGCCAGAGGGCACGACCATGCCATCTTGTTGAGAGATCTATTTGATGAAATGTACCCGCAGTTTGCTGGCCGCTTTTGTCAGGTTATTGATAATCAGGAAACCAGGTCGGAGCAGCTGATAGAAGATTTTAAAGGGTTGGATGAAAGTACCAACAAAGAGCTTATCATCGCAATTTCGGTTGATATGTTGGATACCGGCATCGATGTACCAGAAATCGTCAACTTGGTTTTTGCAAAACCCGTTAAATCGAAAGTGAAGTTCTGGCAAATGATTGGCCGTGGAACACGTTTAGCTAAAGGTCTGTATGGCGTTGATGAGAATGGAAAATCGCTGGATAAAGAGAAATTCCGCATCTTTGATCACTGGGGTAACTTCGAGTATCACGAACTAAACACCGAGGAAGCCGAGGTTACAGCCAGTAAGCCCTTAGCGCAGAAACGTTTTGAGGCATGGATTGAGCTAGGCCGGGCAGCATTACGAAAGTTTGATAAACAAGCAGTTAATCGAGTAGCCGCACAACTATTGGTACAAATAAATGCTCTGGATGATAAATCCATAGCAGTGCAAGAAAGATGGCAGCAAAAAGCACAATGTAGCGATGAAAGGCTCTTGCAACAATTTGCCCCACAGACCCAACAGGTATTAATCGATTTTATTGCGCCACTAATGCAATGGGTAGATGTACGCGGCCAAAGCGACGCGATGCGTTTCGATATGGATATGCTAGCTGCACAAACAGTCCGTTACACCAACATGGAAGAACTTGATGTACTCTGGCCTACCGTAGTTGAAAAGCTAGAAAGGCTCCCCCCTCATTTAGTGCAGGTACAGCAACAAGGGGCTCGCATAAACAATTTGCGAGAACTTTCTTGGTGGAAACAAGCTAGTTTTGATGATTTTGAAGATATGCGTATCCATTTGCGTGGCATCATGCATCTGATGGAAAAAGAAGTCATACCCCAAGTTGGGGCGCTCACGGTAGATGTTACTGAGGATGTAACTCAGATAGAAACCGGCATCAGGAAAACACAAGTTAGAACTGTGGATTTCAGACTTTGGCGTCAACAGGTTCAAGGGGCACTGGAACCATTATTCCAGCAAAATCCCGTGCTCAAGAAAATTCGCCGTGGTGAACCAGTGACACCTGAAGAGCTAGACGAATTGGTAAAACTTGTGCTAATTCAAAACCCCAACGTCGATATTCGCGATCTGCAAAGCTTCTTTCCTCAGGCAACTGCCAGTCTGGATAAGCTGTTGCGAACGATTATCGGTATGGATGGGCAAGCTGTTAACGAACGCTTCGCTATGTTTGCATCTGAAAATCACCTTAACAGCCAGCAGATTCGTTTCCTGGAGATGCTCAAAAATCATATCCGTGATTACGGTACTATCGAGATGAAACAGCTCTTCGAACAGCCATTTACCCAGATACATGGTGAAGGTGTCACCGGAATCTTCCCGGATATGCAGCAGATCGTGACATTGCAAAAAATCGTAGAAGAGTTGGGTGTAGTCATTCCGTCACCGGCGCTATAATGCTCCCATTCAAGCCTCGTACATCCTGGGGCTTTCTCTTTTCAGAGCTGCCATCGGTAGCGATAAACGTGAATTAAAGAAGCCTTATGATCACAAGAGAACTAAAAAGCAGCATTGATAACTTATGGGAAGATTTTTGGGTTGGTGGCATCACTAACCCCCTGACGGTGATCGAGCAAATCACTTACCTGATGTACTCCCGGATGCTCGACAGCCTTGAGCTGAAGGACGAAAAGCGTAAGCAACTGACAAAAATCGATTTCAAGCCACGCTTTGCCCCTGAACAACAAGAGTTTCGTTTCAGCCAGTACAGCAATTTAGGTGCCGATGAAATGATGGAAGTGGTCCGTGACGGTGTATTCCAGCATTTTCGGACATTAGGCAGCAGTGATTCACTTTTGGGCAACTTTATGAAAGATGCCCGTCTGGAGATAGTGAAACCGTCACTATTGACCAAAGCAGTAGAGATGATCAAAAACTTGCCGTTGGATCGTGGTGATACCAAGGGTGATTTGTATGAATACCTACTCAGCAAACTCACAACCGCGGGCATTAATGGTCAGTTTCGTACACCCCGCCACATTATCCGCGCCATAGTAGAGATGATGGAGCCTAATCCTGCGCGCAATGAAACAGTCTGTGACCCAGCTTGCGGGACTGGTGGTTTTCTGGTAACTAGCTATGAGTATCTTCTCGAAAAATACAGCTCCTTAGAGTCAATTCATAGTGAATTAGGTGTGAACGAACATGGTGAGCTGGAAGAACAGAAAATATTTACTGGTGATCTTCTAACAGCATATCGTGTCCATGTAGATCAGAATATGTTCCATGGATACGACTTTGACACCACAATGCTACGCATCGCTGCAATGAATCTAATTATGCATGGTGTTGAACAGCCGGATATTCATTATCAAGACACCATGAGTCAAAGCTTCAGCGATAATTTTCCGCAGGCGAGTAAGAATGCGTTTAACTTGATACTGGCAAACCCACCGTTTACAGGTTCTTTGGACGAAGAAGACATTGATCCTTATCTGCTAGCAACAGTTAAAACAAAAAAAACCGAACTACTATTTTTAGCGCGTATTCTGCAAATGCTGAAGGTTGGTGGTCGCAGCGCAACTATCGTGCCTCAAGGCGTACTTTTTGGTTCCAGTAAAGCCCACCAGTCTCTGCGTAAGACACTAGTGGAAGATAACCAGCTAGAAGCTATTATCAATCTACCTTCAGGTGTGTTTAAACCTTACGCTGGAGTGGCAACAGCGATCTTGATATTCACTAAAGGCGGGCAAACGGACAACGTCTGGTTCTATGATCTTCAAAACGATGGCTATAGTTTGGATGATAAACGTAATCCAATAAAAAATAATGATTTACCCCATCTTATTGCGAGCTGGAAACATTATCGCCAAACCCAAAGCCTACCTACAGATAACTTTATAGGGAATAGATTTTCAGCCCTACTAAGAGAACAGTATCCTAATGGTATTGATATTTCCAACGATTATCGTGATCGGAAAAAATCACCATTTATAGTGAAAAAAGCAGATATTATCTCCGAAAAATACGACTTCTCAATAAATCGCTATAAGGAAGTCGTTCATGAAGCACAATTTCTAGAAGATCCAAAAATAATTTTCCTACGACTAAAAAAATTAGAGAAAGATATTTTGGCTGATCTTGAGGCGCTGGAGAAATTGCTATGAGCTACGTTACATTTAAATTAGACAATATAGCAGAAATCAATCCTCGCTTACCTAAAGGAATAAATGAAGAACAAGTTGTAAGCTTTATTTCAATGGCTTCCGTTAGTGAGGCGGGAAAAATAATATCTCAAGAAAAGAAAACTATCAAAAGCCTCAAAAAAGGATTTACATATTTTGAACGCGGTGATGTTTTATTAGCAAAAATAACACCATGCTTTGAAAATGGTAAAGCCACTTATGTAGAAAATATTGATTCTCAAATTGGTTTCGGCTCAACAGAATTTCATGTACTCCGGCCTAATACAGAGCTAGTTAACCCTAAATATCTCTTCTACTTAGTTTGGAACGAGAAATTTAGATTTTTAGCAGAAAAAAAAATGACAGGCAGTGCGGGACAAAAAAGGGTTCCTGTAGATTATTTACGCAACTATGAAGTAAAACTTCCGACCCTCGAGCAGCAAGATTTAATAGTAAAAACGCTGGATAAGTCTTATGAAATTAAAAGGAAACGCATTGAGGCAGTCAAAATTCAGCAGGAGTTATTAAATGCGATTTTTTTCAAAATGTTTGGTGATCCAATCATCAATAATAAAAACTGGAATACCAAACCTCTAGGTGATGTAATAAAATTATCCAGCGGTACAGGCCTCATTGCTAAAGCAATGGATCAAGATGGAATATACCCTGTATATGGAGGAAATGGAATTACAGGTTATCATTCAGAATACATGTTCAGCGATCCGCAATTAACAATTGGACGTGTGGGCGTATATTGCGGAAAAATTCATATAACGAAACCTAACTCATGGGTTACTGATAATGCATTGTATGTTAAAAAATATTTATGTGATACGAATATTCATTATCTTTCACAATTGCTGGAAATATTAAACCTAAATCAATTTGCAGGAAGAGCCGCTCAACCCTTAGTTTCAGGAAGTAGAATTTATCCTATAGAGGCTATTTTTCCGCCTATTGAGGAGCAGAATAAATTTGAACATATTAAGAAGGAAATATTATTTACTTATGAAGTTATAAACTCTAGCCAAAACAGTATTGAAGAATTTATAGGCTCATTATCTAGGTCAATAGCTTGAACATTTATTAAACACTAAACATTGCGTGTAATATTTAATTAACGGAGGAATTCATATGAAAATAAAAAAACTAGCTCTAACCAATTTTCGAACTTTTCAAGAATGTCAAACCATTGAATTTTCTCCAATAACACTTCTGTTTGGCCCTAATTCAGTGGGTAAAAGTACTGTACTAGTAGCATTGTTTTATTTACAGCAAATAATTGAGAGTGGGAATTGTAATCCTGAAAGATTAGAAGCGCTCGGAGATAAATATATCGGTGGGTTTAAAAAATTAATACATAAAAATAACATTAAAGACTCGATAATAATAAAGTTAACTTTCGATAAAGATAACAGAATTGGCAGTAGCTATGGGTTTATTGAAGATTTATTTGAAGATTATATTACAGGTATTACGAGTCCATCTGAATTATCTGAAGAAATGTCAATTGAGTTTGAAATAGCTTGGTCAACAGCAGAAAATACTGCTTACATTTCACGCTACACAATAGCTTTTGATGGCGAGAATATTGCTGAGGTTACTAGTGATTCAGGGCTAAAACAGCCTATAATAAGCGCAATAAATTATTTACACCCCTTGCTAATACCTGATAATCATAATGAGTGGCTACTCAATTGCATAGATGAAGGTACCACTATTCATGAAGCCCTTAAAGTGAAAGCTCTTGATATAAAAAGAAATAAAAAGCCTGACTATAGAGCTATATCAAAAGGCAATGATTATGAAGATGAAGATGAAGATATATCCTTAAGTAACGATGCGTTTGTTAGTGAATTCCATCAATTACTCAATAAACCAAGATTAGCGGATAATGCCACTACAACCAGTACTGAAAGCGTGCTTACTGATGAGTTCTCGTTTGCATCGCATAAAACAATTCATGTACCCATTGCTTTAGAGTCTCACTCAGGTGCATTACCCTATATTGGAAAAAAACTAACCGTCTCTTTAATGCTTGAAGACACGCGATTAAATGAAAGGGCCATCGAAATATTAAGCGACTTAGTTGTTGCCCCTCTCGATAATTTATATGACCTTTTAAAAGATAGTTTATGTATTGGTCCACTACGAACAATTCCTGATGCTTTATTTCAATCGAACGCCAATATCAACCAAAAAGACTGGTACAATGGATCAGCTTCATGGCACACCTTAGCTAAGATAGATATAAACTTATTACAAACGGTTAATTTTTGGTTATCTGATCATAGCAAGCTTAACCTTGGTTATGGAATTGCATTACACGCAGAGAAAACATTTTCCGAAATTAAGCGCATATCAAAACATATATCAAAAGAAAATTTGAAAGCAAGGCTAGATACAGAAATTATTTCATCTTACGAACATGACTCTTCTACAACTCGCTATCAATTGGATTTGATAAACAATAAACTTAAATATTCACTATGGGATATTAATAATGATATTTCAGTAGAACCTAATGAAATTGGCGTTGGGATATCTCAACTTATGCCTTTGGTTGTAGCCTCTTTAAGTCGCAAGCAAGGGTTAATAGCTTGCGAACAACCAGAGCTTCATGTCCATCCAAGAGTGCAAGTTGCTATTGGTGATTTATTACTACAGTCGAATAATAAAATTAATTTTTTGATTGAAACTCATAGCGAGCACTTAATTTTACGACTACTAAGACGAATTAGAGAAATCAATGAGAATAAGTTGCCAAGTGACTTTAATGAAATCTCAACTAAAGATCTCTCGGTGATATACATAGAACCTTCACCAAGTGGAGCTAAAGTAAGAAGAATTAATGTCACTGAAGATGGCGATTTTAATGAAGCTTGGCCTGGTGGCTTCTTCGATGAGCGAGACGAGGAGCTATTCTGATGTACGAAGAAATAACATTAGACCCTCATTGCATGAGCGAATATCACTATTACGGTTTGCTTAAAGAGAGATTTGGTTTTGATCGTGGTAGATATATTATCGCACCAGTAAGAGAATGGGCAAGAGCGGCTTTTAATGCTGTAAAGGAGTCCACAGACCTTCAAGATGTAAAAAAACAATCCATAAAAAACTATCTTAATAAAATATATAAAGAAAAAGATCAAACCATTTTTTATCTACCCCAACATCGAAGCCATATAGATTATATCAATTGGTTAGACTGGGTACACAAACAACAAACATACGCTCCATTCCATTTTATTATATCTGAGACTTATGCTGGTGCTTTAAATTATGAGAAAATCATTAATGGTGATGAAAGATGGCATATCCCTCCAACTAAATTAATAAATTCCAATGCCGAATCAATTTATGCAGAAATATCACCGCTATTAAAAATTGGAAATGAAATAACAATTATCGACCCATATTTCGTTCTATCTGGAAACAAAGTTTTACATGCTATATTTAATTCATTAACGGAAAATGCCGGGATTGTTAAAATAGTTTTAGTAACCGCTATCGACACAGCAAATGTAGAAACTATTTTCCAAAATGAGTTCATGGGTAAATATAAAAACATACCAACCTTTGAGTATATTTTAATCCCAGACAACTTTGTTCATGACCGCTATTTAATCGCTAATAAGGGGGCGCTGAAATCTGGCCATGGTTTTTCTGAAAGAGTTGAAAAAGGTGTGCAAGCTGATAATTTAAGCATTAGCTTGTGTGGTACAGCAGAATGTTTTTCAACTAAAGAATGGATAGATAGATTTGTTTTAGAAAAGAAAGCTGTAGTAAAAAAACTATACCCGTAATTTATAATTATGATGGTGTTCTCAAAAGAGCCACCATCATATATTCTTCATTTAAGAATTTAAAAACTATTTTCTTCTTCCAAAGTCAAACGGACTAATCCCCTTCTCCCGATTCACATCCAGATAATCCGCCCACCACTGCACCATCAATCTACGCTCTCCCAAATGCTCAGCCTTATGAATATAAGCCGCACGCACAGAGTTACGCTCCTGGTGACTCATCTGCCGTTCTACCGCATCCTTCGACCACAATCCCGACTCAATTAACGAGCTACAAGCCATTGTCCTGAAGCCGTGTCCGCAAACTTCCACTTTCGTATCGTAACCCATCACCCGCAGAGCTTTATTCACCGTGTTTTCACTCATCGGCTTATGTGGATCGTGATCGCCAACGAAGATCAGCTCACGGTTTCCACTCATGCTTTTGATCTTTTCCAAAATGGCGAGAGCTTGACGCGATAAGGGAACAAGATGTGGAGTCTTCATCTTAGAGCCACGCTGAGAGTGTTTAACGCCTTCCAGTGGTTCACGCTCTCCCGGTATCGTCCACATAGCAGTTTCAAAATCGACTTCTGACCAACGAGCAAATCGCAGTTCACTAGATCGAATAAATACCAATAACGTCAGTTCCACAGCTAAGCGTGTTAGTGGTCTGCCGGTATATGTGTCGATCCGATGAAGTAGTTCAGGTATACGATTAAGTTCTAGTGCAGCACGATGCTGACGTTTAGCTGTGGCGACCGCTCCAGCGATCTCTTGTGCGGGGTTGTAATCGATTAAACCGCTTTGCACGGCAAATCGCATAATTGCTGTTGTTCGTTGTTGTAGACGCGCTGCCACCTCAAGACGTCCAGACATCTCTACGGCTTTGATGGGAATAAGTAAATCTCTGGTTTTTAGCTCGGTAATATTCCGCTTACCAATCGCATCGAACAGATTATCTTCCAGACTTTTAAGAACACGACCACTATGTGACTCAGACCATTTTTGATTGCTTGCGTGCCAATCTCTGGCAACAGACTCGAAAGTGATGACCTCTTTAGCCTGTTCTTCTTTTACTGCACGCTTATGCTCACGAGGATCGACACCGGCAGCAACAAGCTTCCTGGCCTCTTCCCTCTTTTGACGAGCATCAGCCAGTGACGTTTCGGGGTAAACACCAAAAGCCATCAGATGTTGTTTACCGCCAAAGCGGAAACGAAAGCGCCAGTATTTAGAGCCGTTGGGGTGTATCAACAAAAACATGCCGTCGCCATCTACTAGCGAGTATTCCTTTGCTTCAGGTTTTGCCGAACGCACCTTGGTATCAGTCAGGGCCATGATGGTATTCCTTCCATATGCTGCCGTGAGTATATAAGCATTATCGAACCAGCATATATACTCGGTTCTATACTCACAAGCATGTTGATGTGGGGTAACTCAGATTGACGTCGGTTGACTGAAAAGCGGGGCAAAGCCTTGCTGCCACTGGATTTTTGGCATAAAAAAAGACCTCAGTTGAGGTCTATTTACATACTGTTGGTGCCGAAGGCCGGAATCGAACCGGCACGCCTTGCGGCGGTTGATTTTGAATCAACTGCGTCTACCGATTTCGCCACTTCGGCACTGAAGGGTATGCGGAAAACGTTGGGGATTATACCGTTACTCTCTGCGTGCGCAACTACTATCCGCCCCAACGTGACGCGAGTGCTGAAAAATCCAGCGCCTTAAGACTAATCCCAAACACCTCCTTCATCCCCTGTCCGTTCTGCCCCTGGCGGAACTCCCTCGCGTTACGGGAGTCCCAAAGGTGAAAGGCGCGGGGCTGAGGCCTGGCGCGCCAGATAACAGTCTAAAAGGTCAATTATGAAATTTTCAAAGATGGTTTTGGCAGTAACGGTTTCGACTTCCTTGTTATTTGCTGGCGCAGCCTCGGCGGCTAGCTGGCAGGATCAGCTGAGCAGCGCGGCGAACTCGCTCAGCCAGAAAGAGGGCGCAGCGGGTTCCAGCACCACGCCACAGGCCAGCGGCACCTCGATGAGCGCGCTGACCGGCCTGCTGAACGGCGGCAACCAGTCACTTAGCTCCAGCACCATGACCAACGCGACCGGCGTGCTTCAGTACTGCATGAAGAACAACCTGGTGGATAACAACGTCAGCTCGGTGAAAGACCAGCTGATGGGCAAACTGGGCCTGGAAGACAGCGCTAAGCAGCAGGAAACCACCGACTACAAGCAGGGCCTGATGGGTCTGCTGAACACCGGCAACAATCAGCAGGTGAACCTGAACAGCCTGGGCGATACCGCCATGGGCAAGAAGGTGAAAACCAAAGCCTGTGACCTGGTGCTGAAGCAGGGCAAACAGTTTATCTCTTAATAACGGCGAGGCTGTCCCCTCATCGTCATTCCCGCGAGCCGCCTCTGTGTGGCTCGTTTTTTTTACATCAGGATCGGCTTGCTGCCCGGCATTGCCATCACCCTGCCGTCCTGATGCTTAAACGTCGCTTTATTCTGATATAACATACTCACGGCAGGTGAAATCCTGGCGTGAAGCCACATGCCGTGCTACTACGCTAAGAGTGCTATCGTCTTCAACTTCCGTCACTTCAGGGACAATACCGATGACTGAACCATTATTGATTGCCAAATCCGCCGATCTGTCGCTAAACCTGCTGCCCGGCATGGCTAACCGCCACGGCCTGATTACCGGAGCCACCGGGACGGGGAAAACCGTCACGCTACAGAAAATGGCTGAAAGCTTCTCCAACATTGGCGTACCGGTATTTATGGCCGATGTGAAAGGCGACCTGACCGGCGTAGCCGAAGAAGGCGTCTCTTCGGAGAAACTGCTGGACCGGCTGGCGAAAATTGGCGTCACGGACTGGTCACCGCAGGGTAATCCGGTGGTGCTGTGGGATATCTTTGGCGAGAAAGGTCATCCGGTGCGGGCAACCGTCTCCGATCTCGGCCCTCTGCTGCTGGCGCGCCTGCTGAACCTGAACGAGGTGCAAAGCGGCGTGCTGCAAATTATCTTTCGCGTGGCGGACGATCAGGGCCTGCTGCTGCTCGACTTCAAAGACCTGCGGGCGATGACGCAGTACATCGGCGATAACGCCAAAGGCTTCCAGACGCAGTACGGCAATATCAACAGCGCGTCGGTTGGGGCGATCCAGCGTGGTCTGCTGGCGCTGGAGCAGGAAGGCGCAGAGTACTTCTTCGGCGAGCCGATGCTGGATATCAAAGACTGGATGCGCACCGACAGCAACGGCAAAGGGGTGATCAACATCCTCTCGGCGGAAAAGCTCTACCAGATGCCGAAACTCTACGCGACCAGCCTGCTGTGGATGCTCTCCGAGCTGTATGAACAGCTGCCGGAAGCGGGCGATCAGGAGAAGCCAAAGCTGGTGTTCTTCTTTGATGAGGCGCACCTGCTGTTCAACGACGCGCCCGACGTGCTGCTGGATAAAATTGAGCAGGTTATTCGTCTGATCCGTTCGAAGGCGGTCGGCGTCTATTTTGTGTCGCAGAACCCGGCGGATATCCCGGACAGGGTTCTCGGCCAGTTGGGTAACCGCGTGCAGCATGCCCTGCGCGCCTTTACGCCGAAGGATCAGAAGGCGGTGAAGGTAGCGGCGGAGACTATGCGCGCCAACCCGGATTTTGATACCACGACAGCCATTCAGGAGCTGGGCACCGGCGAAGCGCTAATCTCTTTCCTGGATGAAAAAGGCAGCCCGACGATGGTGCAGCGCGCCTCAGTCATTGCGCCGTATTCCAGGATGGGGCCAGTCACCGACGATGAGCGCAACGGGCTGATTAATCACTCCCCGCTCTCCGGCAAATATGACGAAGCGGTCGATCGCGAATCCGCCTTTGAGAAGCTGAGCAAAGGCGTGCAGGCCGCCGCCGAAGAGGCCAACGCGCCGCCGGTTAAAGGCAGCAAGGTTGAGGTGGATGACGGTATAATGGGCGGGCTGAAAGATATCCTGTTTGGCAGCACCGGGCCGCGCGGCGGCAAGCGGGACGGCATAGTGCAGAGCGTGACCAAAACGGCGGCACGGCAGATCACTAACCAGATCATTCGCGGCGTGCTGGGCAGCATTATGGGCGGCCGTAAACGCTAAGCCGTTGATTACAGGCTCTGCTGAAGGAACTACACTGTCCTCATGGATAAAGAACTCGAACTCGCCAGAGCCAAACGTACGCCGCTGCTGCTTCTTTGCGGCGCGGCGCTCCTCTTTATCGCCACGGTGCTTTACCCGCTGTGGTATCCATCCAGTCACTGGGTTGGCGCGCTGAAGGCCATCTCAGAAGCGTCGATGGTGGGCGCGCTGGCCGACTGGTTTGCGGTCAGCGCGCTGTTCCGCCGCGTGCCGATCCCGCTGGTTGGTCGTCATACCGCCATCATTCCCCGCAACAAAGAGCGCATCGCCGATAACCTGGCGCTGTTTGTGCAGGATAAGTTTCTCAGCACCAGCTCGCTGCTGGCGCTGATTCGCCGTCACGATCCGGCACAGATCGTTGCCAACTGGCTGAGCCGTCCTGATAACGCCGCGCGGCTGGGCGGCTATCTGCTGAAGATTGTCCGGGGCTTTCTGGACCTGGCCGATGACCAGCGCATTCAGGCGTTTATGCGCCGTGCGATCCACAAGGCGATTGATAAGGTCGACCTGTCGCAGTCGACGGCGATGGTGCTGGAGAGCCTGACCAAAAATAACCGCCACCAGTCGCTGCTGGATGATGCCATCGCGCAGCTGCTGCAACTGGTCAACAAGCCCGGCACCCATGAGTTTATCGCTCAGCAGGTGATGCGCTGGCTGAAGCGTGAACATCCTCTCAAAGAAAAGATGCTGCCCACGGAATGGGTTGGCGAGAAGAGCGCCGAGATGGCGGCCAGCGCGGTGAGATCCATCCTCAGCGATATCGAGCAGGACGGCGCGCATGAGATCCGCCAGGCCTTTAACCGGGCGGTGCAGCGGCTTATCGAGCGGCTGCGCAACGACCCGGAGATGCTGCTGAAAGCGGAAGAGGTCAAAGCGTATCTCAAGCAGGATGAGGCGCTGAATACCTACATCAGCCAGCTGTGGGGCGACCTGCGCGGCTGGCTGAAGGAGGATCTGGATAAGGAAGACTCTACGCTGCACGCGAAGGTCAGCTCCGCCGGGCAGTGGCTGGGCGAAACGCTGATGCAGGATGCTAATCTGCGCGCCTCGCTGAATCAGCATATGGAGGATGCCGCTTCCGGCGCAGCGCCGGAGTTCTCGGCTTTCCTCAGCCGCCATATCAGCGATACGGTGAAAAGCTGGGATGCAAAGGACATGTCGCACCAGGTGGAGCTGAATATCGGCAAGGATTTACAGCGGATACGTATTAACGGCACGGTCGTTGGCGGGGTGATAGGGCTGATACTGTATCTGCTTTCGCTGCTGCCGATGCTCATTGAACAGCTGCGTTAATACGCAAAGCAAAAATCCCTTCTCCCCGCAGTTCGAAGCTGAGCATCTTCAGCCGCCGCTAAAGCGCAGCCCCTGTAACGCAAAACGCCACCTGAAGGTGGCGTTTTATCGGATACGAACAGAATTACCGTCGCTTCAGCAGCATAAACACGCTGATCGCAAAGAACGCGGCGCTTGGCAGCAGCGCGCCGAGGATCGGCGGGATGTTATACACCAGGCTGAGCGGGCCGAAAATCTGGTCGAGCACGTAGAACAGGAAGCCGAAGCTGATCCCCGTCACCACCCGCATTCCCATCGATACGCTGCGCAGCGGGCCAAAGATAAACGACAGCGCCATCAGCATCATCACCGCCACCGACAGCGGCTGGAAGATTTTATTCCACATGTTCAGCTGATAGCGCCCGGCGACCTGACCGCTCTGCTTCAGGTACTTCACGTAGTTATACAGACCGCGAATAGAGAGCGAGCCGGGGTCCAGCGACACCACGCCCAGCTTGTCCGGCGTCAGCGTGGTTTTCCACTCGCCGCTCAGCGTCTGGCTACCGGTGACCTGCTTCGGATCGGTCAGGTTGGACTGGTCCACTTCCGCCAGTTCCCAAAGCTTTTTATCGGCGTTGTACTTAGCGGAGGCCGCATAGCGCACGGTATCCAGGCGGCGATTCTTGCTAAAGCTGTAAATGCTGACGCCGTTCAGCTCGGTGTTATCTTTAATACTTTCGATAAAGATAAAGTTGTCGCCGTCTTTGGCCCACAGTCCGTTCTGGGTGGAAAGCATCGAACCGCCCACCAGCTGCTGCGCGCGGTAGCTGCGCGCCATTTGCTCGCCCTGAGGGGCGACAAACTCGCCAATCGCCATGGTCAGCAGCACCAGCGGGATGGCGGTTTTCATTACCGACGCGGCAATCTGCATACGGGTAAAGCCGGAGGCTTGCATCACCACCAGCTCGCTGCGCTGCGCCAGCGTGCCCAGCCCCAGCAGCGCGCCCAGCAGCGCCGCCATCGGGAAGAATATTTCGATATCCTTCGGCACGCTCAGCACGGTATACAGACCCGCGCCCACCGCAGTGTAGTCGCCCTGGCCGGTTTTGCGCAGCTGGTCGACAAACTTGATGATGCCGGAGAGCGACACCAGCATAAACAGCGTCGCCATAATGGTGTTGAAGATCGTTTTACCGATATATCTGTCGAGTACGCCAAACATCAGACCGAGCCTCCCTTGCTGAAGCGCCCGCGCAAGCGCCGCATCGGCACCGTATCCCACAGGTTGAGCATGACGGCCAGCGCCAGATAAGACAGATTGACCACCCACATCCAGATAGCCGGATCGAGGCGGCCTTTTTGTCCGCTTGAGCGCAGCGAGCTTTGCAACAGGAAGAAGATCAGATAGAGCAGCATCGCCGGCAGCATCGACAGCACGCGGCCCTGGCGCGGGTTCACCACGCTGAGCGGCACCACCATCAGCGCCATCACCAGCACCGAGAACACCAGGGTGATCCGCCAGTGCAGCTCGCTTTTAAACTCCGGCTTGCTGGACTGAACCAGGGTTTTCATGTCCATCTGCTCAGCATCGTTCGGGTCCAGCACCACGTCCTGATGCCCGACAATCGCCTGATAGTTCACGAAGTCCGTAATGCGGAAGTCGCGCAGCATCGCCGTGCCCTCAAAGCGGGTGCCCTTCTCAAGGGTCACCACCTGAGAACCGTCCGGCCGCTGGGTCATATGGCCTTTGTCAGCCAGCACCACGGACGGACGGGCATTGCCCTTCGCCCGCAGCTGGGCCAGAAAGACGTTGCCAAAGTTGTTGCCCTTGACGTTCTCAATGAACATCACCGACTGACCGTCGCCAGACTGCTGGAACTGCCCCGCAGCCAGCGCGGCAGCGCCAGGATTAGCTTTAGCATTTTGCGTCACTTCGCTCTGATAGCGGGAGGACCACGGGCCAAGCCAGGCGACGTTGACCGAGGCAACTATCGCGGTGAACAGCATCAGCACCATCGCCGCCTTCACCAATACCGCCTTGCTCAAACCGCAGGCGTGCATCACCGTGATTTCGCTTTCGGTGTATAACCGACCAAGCGTCATCAAAATGGCCAAAAACAGGCTCAGTGGCAAAATAAGCTGCGCCATTTCCGGCACGCCAAGGCCTAATAATGTCAGGACTAAATTTGTTGGGATCTCGCCATCCACCGCGGCTCCTAAAATCCTGACTAACTTCTGGCAAAAGAAGATCAGTAGCAGGATGAAGAGGATAGCCAGCTGGCTTTTGAGCGTTTCCCTTACCAGATATCTAATGATGATCACGCTGAGTACGCCTGTGAAAACTTGTCTTTTTGCAGGAAAATCGCTAGTTTCATCGCTTATACGCCATTTTTTCTCATCAATGGCCTCCGTCATAGCTAAACTAGTATGACAACAATCGCGTTATGGTGATGCAAAAAAATTATGTTTCCCAACATTATTGGGCTGAAACATCACCAAAACGAATTCTGACGCCGGTTACCCTAAAGGCGTAGTGCCCGGCAGCGAGCTTGACGAAAGCGCTACATTCTAGCCGCAGCAAGCGCCGTTGTCTTTAAGATTCAGGAGAGTGCATGGAGTTCAGTGTAAAAAGCGGTAGCCCGGAAAAACAGCGCAGTGCCTGTATCGTGGTTGGCGTGTTTGAACCGCGCAGGCTGTCACCGATTGCTGAACAGCTCGATAAAATCAGCGATGGCTACATCAGTGCCCTGCTCCGCCGTGGCGAACTGGAAGGCAAAGTCGGCCAGACTTTACTGTTGCATCATGTGCCAAATATCCTCTCTGAGCGCATTTTGCTGATTGGCTGTGGCAAAGAGCGCGAGCTCGACGAGCGCCAGTACAAACAGGTTATCCAGAAAACGATTAACACCCTTAACGATACTGGCTCTATGGAAGCGGTCTGCTTCCTGACCGAGCTGCACGTCAAGGGCCGCAATACTTACTGGAAAGTGCGCCAGGCCGTTGAGACCTCCAAAGAGACGCTTTACAGCTTCGACCAGCTTAAAAGCAACAAAACCGAGCCGCGCCGTCCGCTGCGTAAGCTGGTGTTTAACGTGCCAACCCGCCGCGAGCTGACCAGCGGCGAGCGCGCCATTCAGCACGGGCTGGCGGTGGCGACCGGCGTCAGAGCCGCCAAAGATCTGGGCAATATGCCGCCGAACATCTGCAACGCCGCCTACCTGGCTTCGCAGGCTCGTCAGCTGGCGGACGCCTTCAGCAAAAACATCACTACCCGCGTCATTGGCGAGCAGCAGATGAAAGAGCTGGGCATGAACGCCTATCTGGCGGTCGGACAGGGCTCGCAGAACGAGTCGCTGATGTCGGTGATTGAGTACAAAGGCCACCCGGACGCAGACAGCAAGCCTATCGTGCTGGTCGGCAAAGGCGTGACCTTCGACTCCGGCGGCATCTCGCTCAAGCCAGGCGAAGCGATGGACGAAATGAAGTACGACATGTGCGGCGCGGCGTCGGTCTACGGCGTAATGCGTATGGTGGCCGAGCTGAACCTGCCGCTGAACGTGGTCGGCGTGCTGGCGGGCTGTGAGAACATGCCTGGCGGCCGGGCTTACCGTCCGGGCGACGTGCTGACCACCATGTCCGGCCAGACCGTGGAAGTGCTGAACACCGATGCCGAAGGCCGTCTGGTGCTGTGCGATGCGCTGACCTACGTCGAACGCTTCGACCCGGAAGTGGTGATTGATATCGCCACTCTGACTGGTGCCTGCGTGATTGCGCTGGGCCACCACGTCAGCGGGCTGCTGTCGAACCACAACCCGTTGGCGCACGAACTGATCGGCGCGTCCGAACAGGCGGGTGACCGCGCGTGGCGTCTGCCGATTGCCGACGAGTATCAGGAACAGCTGGACTCCAACTTTGCCGATATGGCGAACATTGGCGGCCGTCCTGGCGGCGCAATCACCGCGGCCTGCTTCCTGGCGCGCTTTGCCCGTAAATATAACTGGGCGCACCTGGACATCGCCGGGACCGCATGGCGCTCCGGCAAAGCCAAAGGCGCCACCGGCCGTCCGGTTGCCCTGCTGTCGCAGTTCCTGCTGAACCGTGCTGGCCTGAACGGCGACGACTAATTGCCGATGAAAAACGCAACCTTCTATCTGCTGGAAACCGATACCCCGGTTGACGGGATCAGCGCCCTTGAGGCGCTGGTTTGCGATATAGCAGAAGCGCGCTGGCGCGAGGGAAAACGCGTGCTGATCGCCTGTGAGGATGAGGCGCAGGCCGTCCGGTTGGACGAAGCCCTGTGGCAGCGTCCGGCCAGCGCCTTCGTGCCCCATAACCTGGCGGGCGAAGGGCCAAAATATGGCGCGCCGGTCGAACTGGCCTGGCCACAGCGCCGGGGCAACTCTCCGCGCGATCTGCTTATCAGCCTGCTGCCGCAGTTTGCAGATTTTGCCACCGCTTTCCATGAAGTGGTAGACTTCGTCCCTTATGAAGAATCTTTGAAACAGCTGGCGCGCGACCGCTACAAAGCGTATCGCAGCGTTGGATTCCACTTGAATACGGCCACGCCGCCCGTGCCGCCAACGACATAGTAGAAATGGAAAAGACATATAACCCGCAAGATATCGAGCAGCCGCTTTACGAGCACTGGGAACAGCAGGGCTACTTTAAACCGAATGGCGATACCAGCCAGGAGAGCTTCTGCATCATGATCCCGCCGCCGAACGTCACCGGCAGCTTGCATATGGGTCACGCGTTTCAGCAAACCATCATGGATACCATGATTCGTTACCAGCGTATGCAGGGCAAGAACACCCTGTGGCAGGCGGGAACTGACCATGCGGGTATTGCTACCCAGATGGTGGTGGAGCGTAAAATCGCCGCGGAAGAGGGCAAAACGCGCAAAGATTACGGTCGCGAAGCGTTTATCGAAAAAATCTGGGCGTGGAAAGCAGAATCTGGCGGCACCATCACCCGTCAGATGCGCCGCCTGGGCAACTCCGTTGACTGGGAGCGCGAGCGCTTCACCATGGACGAAGGTCTGTCTGACGCCGTGAAAGAAGTGTTTGTACGCCTGTACAAAGAAAACCTGATTTATCGCGGCAAGCGCCTGGTCAACTGGGACCCTAAGCTGCGCACCGCGATTTCCGATCTGGAAGTGGAAAACCGTGAGTCTAAAGGCTCCATGTGGCATATCCGCTATCCGCTGGCCGACGGCGCGAAAACGGCCGATGGCAAAGACTATCTGGTCGTGGCGACAACCCGTCCTGAGACGGTGCTGGGCGACACCGGCGTGGCCGTTAACCCGGAAGATCCTCGCTACAAAGATCTGATTGGCAAATTTGTGGTGCTGCCGTTTGTTGAACGCCGCATCCCGATCGTTGGCGATGAACATGCCGACATGGAGAAAGGCACCGGCTGCGTGAAAATCACCCCGGCGCACGATTTCAACGACTACGAAGTAGGCCGCCGCCACCAGCTGCCGATGATCAACATCCTGACGTTTGATGGCGACATCCGCGAGCTGGCACAGGTTTATGACTGCAACGGCGAAGAGTCCGACGTTTACAACGCCGCGATCCCGGCAGAATTCCAGAAGCTGGAACGCTTCGCCGCGCGTAAAGCCATCGTAGCGGCAGTAGACGCGCTCGGCCTGCTGGAGGAAGTGAAGCCACACGATCTGACCGTACCCTACGGCGACCGTGGCGGCGTGGTTATCGAACCGATGCTGACCGACCAGTGGTACGTGCGTACCGCCCCGCTGGCGAAAGTGGCGGTGGAAGCCGTTGAGCAGGGCGATATCCAGTTCGTGCCGAAGCAGTACGAAAACATGTATTTCTCCTGGATGCGCGATATCCAGGACTGGTGTATCTCCCGTCAGCTGTGGTGGGGTCACCGCATCCCGGCGTGGTACGACGCGGAGGGCAACGTCTACGTTGGCCGCACCGAAGAAGAAGTGCGCGCCGAAAACAAGCTGGCTGCCGACGTGGCGCTGAATCAGGACGAAGACGTGCTGGACACCTGGTTTTCCTCCGGCCTGTGGACCTTCTCCACGCTGGGCTGGCCTGAGAACACCGAGGCGCTGCGCACCTTCCATCCGACCAGCGTACTGGTCAGCGGTTTCGACATTATCTTCTTCTGGATTGCCCGCATGATCATGCTGACCATGCACTTCATCAAGGATGAAAACGGCAAGCCTCAGGTGCCGTTCAAAACGGTCTATATGACCGGGCTGATCCGCGATGACGAAGGGCAGAAAATGTCCAAGTCGAAAGGCAACGTCATCGATCCGCTGGATATGGTGGACGGGATTTCGCTGGAAGATCTGCTTGAGAAGCGCACCGGCAACATGATGCAGCCGCAGCTGGCTGAGAAGATTCGCAAGCGTACAGAAAAGCAGTTCCCGAACGGCATTGAGCCGCACGGCACTGACGCCCTGCGCTTCACCCTGGCGGCGCTGGCCTCAACCGGTCGCGACATCAACTGGGATATGAAGCGTCTGGAAGGCTACCGCAACTTCTGTAACAAGCTGTGGAACGCCAGCCGCTTTGTGCTGATGAACACCGAAGATCAGGATTGCGGCTTCAACGGCGGCGATAAGGTGCTGTCGCTGGCCGACCGCTGGATCCTGGCGGAATTCAACCAGACGGTGAAGGCGTATCGCGAGGCGCTGGATAGCTATCGCTTTGATATTGCGGCCAATATTCTGTATGAATTCACCTGGAGCCAGTTCTGCGACTGGTATCTGGAGCTGACCAAGCCGGTGATGAACGGCGGCACGGAAGCGGAGCTGCGCGGCACCCGCCACACGCTGGTAGAGGTGCTGGAAGCCTTGCTGCGCCTGGCGCACCCGATTATTCCGTTTATTACCGAAACCATCTGGCAGCGGGTGAAAGTGCTGAAGAACATCAGCGACGACACCATCATGCTGCAGCCGATGCCAGCCTTCGATGCCGCGAAGGTCGATGAAGCCGCGCTGAACGATACCGAATGGCTGAAGCAAGCTATCGTGGCCGTACGTAATATCCGCGCGGAAATGAACCTGTCCCCTTCCCGGCCGCTGGACGTGCTGCTGCGCGGCGCATCGGCGGAAGTGGTGCGTCGCGTGAGCGATAACCACAGCTTCCTGAAAACGCTGGCGCGGCTGGAGAGCATTACCTGCCTGGCTGCCGATGAGAAAGGCCCGCTGTCGGTCACCAAAATCATCGACGGCGCCGAGCTGCTGATCCCAATGGCCGACCTGGTGGATAAAGCCGCCGAGCTGGAGCGTCTGGCGAAGGAAGTGACCAAGCTGGAGCTTGAAATCACTAAGATTGAGAGCAAGCTGTCCAACGAGGGCTTTGTCTCCCGCGCGCCGGAAGCGGTGGTGGCGAAAGAGCGCGAGCGCATGGTTGAGTTTGGCGAGGCGAAAGCTAAGCTGATAGAGCAGCAGGCGGTGATCGCCGCGCTGTAAGGTGACCGGGCCGTTTCAGCCCGTTGCCAGCCGACAAATCAGAGCCGGGCTTGCCCGGCTTTTTTGGCATGTTTAAAACGAGTGAGCCTTATGACAACCGCATCGCAGCTCAATTTGCACGTGCGACCCATCGCCCCAGAGGATAACCCGCATATTGCGCAGGTGATCCGCGTGGTTTCTGCTGAGTTTGGCCTTACCGCCGACAAAGGCTTTACCGTGGCCGATCCAAATCTTGACCATCTTTACGAGCTCTACAGCGAGCGTGACAGCGCTTTCTGGGTGATCGAGCTTGAGGGCAAGATTGTTGGCGGCGGGGGCGTAGCGCCGCTGAAGGGCAGCGAGGAGGATATCTGCGAGTTGCAGAAGATGTACTTTATGCCGGCGGTACGCGGCCTTGGGCTGGCGCGCGAGCTGGCGATGCAGGCGATGGACTTTGCCCGCGAGCGCGGTTTTAAGCGCTGCTATCTGGAAACTACCGCTTCGCTGACCCGTGCCGTACGCCTGTATGAACATTTAGGCTTTGAGCATATTCCCGGCCCGCTGGGCTACACCGGCCACGTTGACTGCGAAGTCACCATGCTGAAAACGCTCTGAGCTGTCGTAGTGCGACAGGCTTCCTTCCGCCCGACCGTTATCGCCGCAATCTTAATCAGAATGCCGGAACGCCGCTGTGGAACCGTAGCTGCTGGTCCGGTTCCTGAATCAGCTTCGCTTCCGTCTCGCCAATCTTCCTGACCCGCGCGCTGATATCCGTGGCCGAGATCTCGGCGGCCAGCGCCAGGTAGTCCTGATAGTGCCGCGCCTCTGAGCGCAGCAGCGAAAGATAAAACGCGGCCAGTTCGTCATCCAGATACGGCGCCAGGCTGGCAAACCGCTCACAGGAACGCGCTTCGATATACGCCCCGCAAATCAGCTTATCCACCAGCGTCTGGGGTTCATGCGTGGTCACCTCGCGCAGTAACCCTTTGGCATAGCGGCTGGCAGTGATTTTGATATAGGGAATGCCGCGCGCCTGCATGATCTCCAGCACCTGATAAAAGTGGTGCAGCTCCTCTTTAATCAGCAGTACCATTCTGTCGATAAGCCTGTCGCCATAGCTGAGATCGGCACGGCTAATCACCGTTTTCGACAGGCTTTTATGCTGCTCCAGAAACGCCAGGTCGGCGTTCTCGCTGTGCACAAACTGTTCCCATGGCTTCAGCCAGGCCAGCAGCGCGTCGCCGCTCTCTTTGTCCGCTACGTAGCGGCGAATTAACCACATCGCGGTCTGTGCCGCCTTCAGCTCGCAAACCAGATGGTCAGTCAGCAGCAGCGGCAGGTTCTCTGGCATACGCGCACGATCGATCCATGCCTGGGGCGTGCGGCAGTGCAAAAAGGCGTGAATGGGGGCAAGCAGGCGGTCGGTGTTCATACGGGAAAGCGGTCCGGGGAGTGAGTAAGGGCAAATCAGGCTTCACCTTCAGGGAGAATCGGTGCAAGGCAAATCCAGCTTTTCGACGCAGCGAACAGGCCCGATGCGGCGTTCGGGCCTGAAAAGTCGTCAGGCAGAATTAATGGCGGGTGCCATTATCATCTTCATCGATAAAATCGCCCTCTTCGTCTTCGTCCTGCGCATCAGGATCTTCGAAGTAGGTGCCCCAGCCGTCATAGTCAACGTTGTACTTCGCGGCCAGGTCGACCAGTTGCTCAACCTGAGTGTCGATCAGTTCGGCATTCAGCGCGCCTTCGCTCAGAATATCGCAGCACATCACTTTGCTGCCGTCTTCCAGCTCCAGCTCTTCCGGCTCGGTCACTTCGTATCCCAGCTTGAAGGCATCCACCGCCGCCTTTTCCAGCGCGTCGAAACTGTCGCAGGAGAGGTGATGTTCGATGGTATAGAGCGCATCCGGGTCGCTGCCGTCGTCCAGCAGTTCTTCAATAATCAGCCGCGTCTCTTCACGCTGCTCTTCCAGCAAGGCTTCGTTTGCCATGATCCGTTCCTCAGTATGTGGCATCTCTTCTGAGTATTTTCCCACAGTGCCGTTCCCGCCACTACCTTTATAAAAAAGTTTCTGCACGCCGGGGTTGAAAATGCATATTCATACGGTTAAATTGAATTTTAATTCAATAATTGTCATATGGAGTGCTTTATGAGTCACTTATATCACCGCCATTTTCTCAGGCTGCTGGATTTTACCCCCGCCGAAATGACCGCGCTGCTGGCGCTGGCCTCCACGCTCAAAACCGATAAGAAAAACGGTGAGGAAATTCAGCATCTCAAGGGCAAAAATATCGCGCTCATCTTCGAAAAAGACTCGACCCGGACACGATGCTCTTTCGAAGTTGCCGCCTATGACCAGGGTGCCAACGTCACTTACCTCGGGCCAAGCGGTAGCCAGATCGGTCATAAAGAATCGATCAAGGATACCGCTCGCGTGCTGGGCCGCATGTATGACGGCATTCAGTATCGCGGCCACGGTCAGGCGCTGGTTGAGGCGCTGGCTGAGCAGGCGGGCGTTCCGGTGTGGAACGGTCTGACTAACGAGTTCCACCCTACCCAACTGCTGGCGGATCTGCTGACTATGCAGGAACATCTGCCGGAAAAAGCCTTCAGCCAGATGACTTTAGCCTACGTGGGCGATGCGCATAACAATATGGGCAATACCCTGCTGGAAGCAGCGGCGCTGGTCGGACTGGATCTGCGCCTGGTCGCGCCGAAAGGCTGCTGGCCTGATGCGGCGCTGGTAGCGGAATGTCGCAGCGCGGCGGAGGAAACCGGCGGCAAAATAACCCTGACGGAAGATATCGCCGAGGGCGTGCACGGCGCTGACTTTATCTACACCGATGTCTGGGTGTCGATGGGTGAACCGAAGGAAGTCTGGCAGGAGCGCATTGCCCTGCTGCGTAAATATCAGGTGAACAGCGCGATGCTGGCGCTGACCGGCAACCCTCAGGTTAAGTTCCTGCACTGCCTGCCAGCCTTCCACGATGACCAGACGACGCTGGGTCAGCAGATGGCGGAACAGTATAATTTGCAGGGCGGTATGGAAGTGACCGACGAGGTGTTTGAGTCGTCTCACAGCGTAGTCTTCGACCAGGCGGAAAACCGTCTGCACACCATCAAGGCGGTGATGGTCGCCACGCTGGCTAAATTGCCGTAGCCGGGCTGGGAGCAAACGGTTACGCTGTTCGCGTTTTTTACTTGCCGCAGCGGGCCGATTGCGTATAATTCCCCCCGTTTGCCGGGAGGAAGCATGAAACTGAGTAGCGTTAACATTGCTGGACTGACAAGCCTGACCGCAGGCTGGCAGCGCCGTTTTTCCTTACCAGGCACCCCGATCTTAGTAAAAAGAAGCCCCTCATTGAGGGGCTTTTTTTTGCCCGTTTTCCAGCTAACCGGCACGCGAAGGAGTGATAATGGCTAATCCCTTATTTCACAAACACATCATTTCAATCAACGACCTCAACCGCGAAGAGCTGGAGCTGGTGCTGCGCACGGCCGCCAGCCTGAAGGCGAACCCGCAGCCGGAACTGCTTAAGCATACTGTCATTGCGAGCTGCTTCTTCGAAGCCTCCACCCGTACCCGCCTCTCCTTCGAGAGCGCGATGCACCGGCTGGGCGCCTCCGTCGTCGGTTTTGCTGACGGCGGCAATACCTCGCTGGGCAAAAAAGGCGAAACCCTGGCCGACACCATTTCGGTCATCAGCACCTATGTGGATGCCATCGTGATGCGCCATCCGCAGGAGGGCGCGGCGCGTCTGGCCACCGAGTTCTCCAGCGGCATTCCTGTTCTGAACGCCGGTGACGGCGCCAACCAGCATCCCACCCAGACGCTGCTGGATCTGTTCACCATTCAGGAAACCCAGGGCCGCCTTAGCAACCTCAGCGTGGCGATGGTCGGCGATCTGAAATATGGCCGCACCGTGCACTCGCTGGCGCAGGCGCTGGCGAAGTTCGACGGCAACCGCTTCTACTTTATCGCGCCGGACGCGCTGGCTATGCCGTCCTACATCACCGACCTGCTCGACGAGAAAGGCATCCTTTGGAGCCGCCACGACAGCATTGAGGAAGTGGTGCCGCAGGTAGATATTCTCTACATGACCCGCGTGCAGAAAGAGCGTCTCGACCCGTCTGAGTACGCCAACGTCAAGGCCCAGTTTATTCTGCGTGCGGCGGACCTGGCCGGAGCCAGGCAAAATATGAAAGTGCTGCATCCGCTGCCGCGCATTGATGAGATCGCCACTGACGTGGACAACACCCCGTTTGCCTGGTACTTCCAGCAGGCAGGCAACGGCATCTACGCACGCCAGGCGCTTCTGGCGCTGGTACTGAACAGCGAACCGGTTCTGTAAGGGGGAATTGACGATGACGCAAGATAACAAACTCCAGGTCGAAGCGATTAAACGCGGTACGGTAATCGACCATATTCCGGCACAGATTGGCTTTAAGCTGCTGTCGCTGTTTCGCCTGACCGAAACCGATCAGCGCATTACCATCGGCCTGAATCTGCCCTCCGGCGAGATGGGCCGCAAGGATCTGATCAAAATTGAGAACACTTTCCTGACCGACGATCAGATCAACCAGCTGGCGGTCTACGCCCCGCACGCGACGGTTAACCGCATCGACAACTATGAGGTGGTGGGGAAAATCGCCCCGGCGCTGCCGGATCGGATCGAGCATGTGCTGATCTGCCCGAACAGCAACTGCATCAGCCGTAGCGAGCCGGTCAGCTCCAGCTTCGCGGTGAAAAAGCGTCAGGACGACGTGCGCTTAACCTGTAAATACTGCGAGAAATCGTTCGCCCACCATGTGGTGTTGGCAAACTGGTAATCAGCCGCCAGCAGCCTATAATGGGCCGGATTCAGGCGGCATAGCCTGCGCTCCCTGCATCTGTTGTCGGGGGCGAAGGCCGTCGCCAGTTGAGCCACATTATCCCTTAAACATGGAGAACGTTATGTCTCGCGAAATCAGCACTGAAAACGCACCAGCCGCTATCGGACCTTATGTGCAGGGCGTCGATCTGGGCAGCATGATCATCACTTCAGGCCAGATCCCGGTCGATCCTAAAACCGGCAGCGTGGCGGACGATGTGACTGCCCAGGCGCGCCAGTCGCTGGAGAACGTGAAGGCTATCGTCGAAGCCGCCGGTCTGAAGGTGGGCGACATCGTGAAAACCACGGTCTTCGTCAAGGATCTGAACGACTTCACCACTGTGAACGCCGCTTATGAAGCGTTTTTCACCGAGCATCAGGCCAGCTTCCCGGCGCGCTCCTGCGTGGAAGTGGCCCGTCTGCCTAAAGATGTTAAGATCGAAATCGAAGCCATCGCCGTTCGTCGCTAAGCGGTTCTTTCCTCTCCCGCCACCGGGAGAGGGATTTCAGCCCGGCGCGCCCGCCCGCAGCAACTTCTCAATCGGATAAACCAGCGCCAGCACCACCTCATCCTGCGTCTCTGCCGCCTTATCCAGCTTTGCATGCATTGCGGCGACTTCATTTGCCCCGAACGTCCGGTTCTCCTCCATCGCATCCAGGAGCGACAGCCCCATGCTGCTAACCTCCTGCAACTGCTCCGCCACCGGCCTCAGCGGCTGCAACGGGTAATTCTGCGCCAGTAGCGGCATCACTTCAGGGATATTTTGCTGCCACAGACGCAGCTGATGGCGAATAGCCTGCATGGCCTGACGGTCGCCCCGATTCGCGGTCAGCTTTTCCACCTGAAGATTCAGCTCGCGGATCTTATCGCTTTCCGCTGGCAGCACGTCCGCCAGGCGATTCAGCGGCTCGTTGAGATCGTAATGCCCCGCCTGGAATTTCAGGTGCTGCCGAGTGTAATACTGCGCGGGCTCCAGCGCTTCGGCAAAAATTTGCAGCGGTACGGTGCTGCTGCCGTTCGCCAGGCGGATCATTTGCGTCTGCGCCTGAGCGTGCTGTTGCAGCCCAACCGAGACGGCGGACCAGCTGTCCACAGCCGCCAGCCGCCGATACATATTCTGTTGGTTGGTCACATCCTTCGCTGACCACAGCCGCTCCGCCACCACAAATGCCCTCGGCCACAGGCGCACGTCAATCACCTGTGGATTAACAATTTCCGCCCACAGCGCCGCTTCCCCGCCCAGCAGGTTGTCTTTCATCTGCTGCTCGTCCGGCACGCTCGGCTGAAGGCCGACCGGCACTTCTTTCAGCCTGCTGCCTTGCGCGGGATAGCGAACGTTGCCCACCAGCATATAGCCTGACATTTTATCGTCCGCCAGCAGAACCACCGGGCTGAACTCGCCCATCCAGGTATCGACGGTGAAGGTCACCCGATCCGGGGCCAGCCAGTCAATGTCGCGCACCATTCTGCGCGACTTGCCGGCAAAATCGATAAAGCCGCGCCACTTGCCGTCACGCTCAATCAGCGTGAAGCTGCCTTTAACCGCGCTGCCCTTCAGCCTCGGCATGGTGAACTGCCAGCTCTGCGCCGTATCGTCTTTTTGCAGCCGATCCTGACCGTTCAGCCCAACCGGATAGACTTCATTTCGGTAGTGATAGGAGGCGGGCTGCGCCTGGTCGAGGTAAAACCCGGCGGAAAGAATGCCGCGATAGCCGTTTTTACTGACTTCGCCCAGCGCATCCTGCCCCTGCCAGGACTGGATCAAAATGCTCTTCGGCAGATCGGGATGGGCGATCTCATCCCATCCGAGCATCTGGCGATGGTGCTTTTGCAGGATCTTTTCCACCCGCTGATTGAAATACGCCTGCAAAGCGTGCTCATCCTTCAGCCCTTTTTGCTGCATAAAGGCCTGAATGTGCGGCGACGCTTTCCACTGTGTGGCATCCACCTCATCACCGCCAATGTGCAGCCAGGGATCGGGGAACACCGCCGCAACCTCGCCGACCAGCGTGTCGACAAACTGATAAACCTGCTCGTTGCTGGGATCGAGCAGCGGCTTGAACACGCCCCAGCCACGCTCGATCTGATAAGGCCCCGGCGCGGAGATCAGCTCCGGCATCGCCACCGCCAGCGCGGTGGCATGGCCCGGCAGATCGATCTCTGGCACCACCCGCACGCCGCGATCGGCCGCATAGCGCACGATCTCCCTCATCTGATCCTGGCTGTAGAACAGGCCATCGCTGCCCTTTTCCTGGAGCTGCGGGAAGTGCGTGGAGGCAAAGCGCCAGCCCTGATCGTCAGTCAGATGCCAGTGAAATACGTTCATCCTCGCGGCGGCGATACCGTCAATTTGCCGACGGATCGTCTCCAGCGGCATAAAGTGACGGGCGGAATCGATCAGGATCCCTCGCCACGGAAAACGCGGGCTGTCATGGATCGATACATAGGGAATTCCGCTGTTTTGCCTGCCGTTTTGCACCAGTTGCAGAAGCGTTTCCATACCGCGCATCGCTCCGAAGCGGGTGGCGGCATCCAGCTGTACGCCTGCGCTGCTAACTTTAAGGCTATAGCTTTCGTCGCTGTCCAGCTGCGGCAGAGGGTCAACCCGTCGGGCAATGGTAATCTCAATCGTTGGCTGCGCCTCGTTTGCGTCCTGCGGCAGCATCTGCCAGCCGGTTTGCAGGCCAATCCGCTGACGCCAGCGGTCTACAGCGCCCGGCAGATCGTCGCCTGTAATACGGATGGCAAGCCGGTTATTCAGCGCAAGGCTACCGCCGCCTTTGGGCTGTTCTACCTGCTGGGGCCAGGGCATTAGCGGCAGATTGCCAGCAGGCGTGGCGTGAGCATACAGCGAGACGAAAAGAGAGGTGGAAAGGAGCGACCAGCGCAGAAAACAGGGCATCAAAACTTCTCCATAAGTGTGACGGGCCAAAAAAGGCAAAACATTGATAAAACATAATTCGCTTTACACATCAAGTTACAACTTGCTTAACGAACCAGCAGTCTCTGGTTTTGTGACACCTTGCGAGTTAATGGCTAACCTTAAATAAGAACAACAGCGCGTGATAAGCGCCATCAGTCTGGCCAGACCCTTTAACCTGATAATCAGGATTGAGCAATGACTAACCTTCTCCCGTGGTGGCAAAACGGCGTTATCTATCAAATTTATCCCAAGAGTTTTCAGGACACCACCGGCAGCGGCACGGGCGATTTGGCTGGCGTGGTGCAGCGGCTGGATTATCTTAAAGAGCTTGGCGTAGACGCCATCTGGCTGACGCCGTTCTATATTTCCCCGCAGGTGGACAATGGCTATGACGTGGCGAACTACATCGCCATCGATCCGATCTACGGTACGCTCAACGACTTCGACAGGCTGGTAGAGGAGACTCACCTGCGCGGGATGCGGATCATTCTCGATATGGTGTTTAACCACAGCTCCACCCAGCACCACTGGTTCCACGAGGCGCTGGATCGCGAAAGCCCGTACCGATCCTATTACATCTGGCGCGACGGCGCGCCCAGCCAGCCGCCCAATAACTGGCTGTCGAAGTTCGGCGGCAACGCCTGGCGCTGGCACCCGGAAAGCGCCCAGTACTACATGCATCTGTGGGCGCCGGAGCAGGCCGAACTCAACTGGGAAAACGACAGCCTGCGCGCCGAGCTGAAGCAGATCGTCAACTTCTGGGCGGATCGCGGCATTGACGGGCTGCGGCTGGACGTGGTGAATCTGGTCTCCAAGCATCAGGATTTTCCGGACGATCCGAACGGCGACGGGCTGCGCCTGTATACCGACGGACCGCGTATTCATGAATATATGCAGGAGATGAGCCGCGATGTTTTTCGCCCTCGCGGGCTGATGACCGTCGGGGAGATGTCTTCAGCAACGCTGGAGCACTGCCAGCGCTATGGTTCGCTGGACGGTCAGGAGCTGTCGATGGTGTTCAGCTTCGATCATGTTGAGGTAGATTTTTACAACGGTCAGAAATGGACGCTGACGGCGCTGGATCTGGTGGCGCAGAAGGCGATCTTCAGCCACTGGCAGCAGGGGATGCACAACAAGGCCTGGAACGCGCTGTTCTGGTGTAACCACGATCAGCCGCGCGTGGTGTCACGCTGGGGCGATGAGGATCGCTATCGCGTGCAGTCGGCCAAGATGCTGGCGCTGGTACTGCACGGTATGCAGGGCACCCCTTACATCTATCAGGGGGAAGAGCTGGGGATGACCAATCCGCACTTCACCCGCATCATCGATTACCGCGATATAGAAAGCCATAATATGTACGCCGAGCTGCGCTCTCAGGGGCGCGACAGCGATAATCTGCTGGCGATCCTCGCCAGCAAATCACGCGATAACGGCCGGACGCCCATCCCCTGGAACGCCGCAGAGAACGGTGGGTTTACCAGCGGCACGCCGTGGATTGGCATGTGCGATAATCTGGAGACGATCAATGTTGAAGCCGCGCTGGCCGATAAGGAATCAGTGTTTTACACCTATCAGCGGCTGATCCAGCTGCGTAAGGAGTATGCGATCCTCAGTTGGGGGGATTATCTCGATCTGCTGCCGGATCACCCCTGGCTGTGGTGCTACTGCCGCCGCTATGAGAACCAGACGCTGGTCGTCGCCACTAACTTCAGCGCCGAAACGCAGGTCTGGCATCCTCCGGCCTACAGCGGCCAGTGGGACGTGCTAATCAGTAACTATTCCGATACTCACGTCACGCCGGGTGAAGTGATGCTGCGCCCGTGGGAAGCGGTGTGGTGGTATCAGCGGCGTTAACTCTTCAAACCGGCGCAAACAGCGCGGCCAGATCCTCACTGGTAAACTGAGCGGGCTCGCTGAGCTCATCTTCCAGAATGCTGCCCGCCAGCTCGGCCTTCTGCTCCTGTAGCGCCACGATCTTCTCTTCAATGCTGCCTGCCGCAATCAGTTTATAAACAAAGACCGGTTTGTCCTGGCCCAGCCGGTAAGCGCGATCCGTCGCCTGATTCTCGGCAGCCGGATTCCACCAGGGATCGTAATGGATCACCGTGTCCGCCGCCGTCAGGTTCAGGCCCACGCCGCCCGCCTTGAGGCTTACCAGAAACACCGGCACTTCGCCCTGCTGAAAACGCCGCACCGGCTCGGTTCTGTCCCGCGTGCTGCCGGTTAAGCTGGCATACGGGATGCGGGCCTTATGCAGCTCCTCCGCGATCAGCGAAAGCATGGTGGTGAACTGCGAGAAGATCAGAATGTGGCGATCTTCCGCCAGCAGATCGGTGAGCATTTCCCGCAGCAGCGCCAGCTTGGCCGAGTGTTTAACCTTCAGCGCCTTATCGGTTTTTACCAGCCGGGGATCGCAGCAGATCTGCCGCAGCTTCAGCAGCGCGTCCAGCACCAGCAGATGGCTGCGCCCTGCCCCCTGCTGCTCAACCGCCAGGCGCACACGATCCTGCATCGCGCTGCGCACCGATTCGTACAGTTCGCGCTGGCTCCCTTCCATCTCCACCGAGCGCACAATGGTGTTTTTCGGCGGTAACTCTTTCGCCACTTCCTGCTTGCGCCGCCGCAGCATAAATGGCCTGACGCGCCGCGCCAGCAGCTCCCGACGCACCCGATCGCCGTTACGCTCGATCGGCACGCGCCACTCCTGCGTGAACTGTTTTTCGCTGCCCAGAAATCCCGGCAGCAGGAAATCAAACTGTGACCACAGCTCGCCGAGATGATTTTCCAGCGGCGTGCCGGTCAGACAGAGACGATGGCGGGACTTCAGCGAGCGGATCACCGAGGCGGCGCGCGAAGCGCTGTTTTTCACGTACTGCGCCTCATCCAGGATCAGCAGGTGATAGCTGTGCCCCAGCAGCTGCGGCTGGTCGCGCCACAGCAGCGAATAGGTGGTGATCACCACGTCGTATTTTTCAATGGCGTCATAGAAATCTTTGCGTTCCGGCCCGGTCAGCGCCAGCACCTTCAGACCCGGCGTGAAGCGGCTCGCCTCCTGCGTCCAGTTGTAGACCAGCGTGGTGGGAACGACGATCAGCGCCGGACGATCCAACCTGCCGGCCTCTTTCTCCAGCTGGAGGTGCGCCAGCGTCTGGACGGTTTTACCCAGCCCCATATCGTCCGCGAGCACGCCGGAGAGATCGTGCGCTCGCAGGAACTGCATCCAGTTAAGCCCCTGCTGCTGATAGTCACGCAGCTGCGCGTGCAGCCCCACGGGCGGCCTGACCGGAAGGATGCCCTCGCTGGATCGCAGGCGCTCGGCCAGCTGATGCACGCCGCTGTCGCCAGAGAACTGCCAGCGCCCGGTATCGCTCAGCGCCGTAAGCCTGCCCGCCTCGTAAGGCGCAATGCGCAGCGGCGTATTCATGCCCTGCGCAAACAGATCGATCAGATTGCCCACCAGCGGTTTCATCACGCTGGCACTGATATGCAGACGCTCGTTGCGGTCGCTTCTCAGCTCGATCACTTCCTCATCCGGGATCTGATTGAGGTTGCCGGAGAACCAGCGGCGATCCTTTTGGAACAGTCCGGCCAGCAGCGGCTGCATCCGTAGCTGGCGCTTACCGACGCTGACCTCCAGCTCCAGATTGAACCAGCCATCCTGCCCCTGCACGGCCTTGCCTTCAATGCCCGCAATCTCGGTGATGTTCCAGGTGAAGTCGTCGTCCATGCTGACCTTCCAGCCGCTTTTGCGCAGCTTCGGCAGCTGGGTGCGGATAAAGTCTCGCCACTGAGCGGGCATGTCTGGCGCGAAAATGGACGGCGGCAAAGGAGCCGACTCCGGGGTATAAATATGTCCGGCGGGGATAGTATTCAGCCCGGCCGCGTTGATTTCAGCCAGCCACTCCTGCTCCAGCCCCGTCTGGCGCTGAACCAGAAAGGGCACGCCCTGAGAATCAATGAAACGATCGCCGCTGCTGCCTGCGGCCACCGCGATGCCAGCGTAGTCAAAATGCACTGCGGCAAAATCCAGCCTCTTCTGCCGGTGGCCGTAGCGACCAAAGCCGCTGATAAATTTTGCGCGCGATTCCAGCCGGAGGGTGGGAACTGGTCGGCTTGAGATACGGTGTAAAAGTGGCTCTTCAGGCGTGAGTTCTGGCTGCTGTTGCAGGTTGGCCAGCATCACCGCCGCCACATGGCGACAGTTATTTTTTACCGGGCAGGTACATTCGCCGCTGGCGTGAAGCTTGCCCTGCGGCAGGCTGAAATGGACCATCACCTGGTACGGCTCAATTTTTCTGCCCGGCACTTCGCCGGTCAGCAGATTATTTTGCCACTGAATATTCTGCGCTTTTTCCACCAGGCTTTTTGCTCTGGCGACGGTGCGCGCACCGATCCATCGGCTAACCTGTTTTTCATTGTACGTCACAGAAGACATCAGACAGTATCCCTGGATGACCTGAGCAAAGAGATGTTTGCTCCGCATAACAGGCAATAATATGAATTCCTCGACTATGAATGCAACTCAAGCGCGCCGATCCGGCGACAAAAAATTGGCGATCGCGGCGTATCGGCCCTTCAGAGGATGTCAGATCGCGGGCTTTAATGTTGTCCCAGGCGGCCCCCACATTTCACTATTTTTTTCTGTCCGGGTGACAACCGGCTACGTTTCCCGCTGAGTTTTCCAATCCTTGTCCTACATCAATAAACTCGCTGTTATTTTGCTACAAACACCATATATAGCGCCTATCATGAATTTATATTCAACATATAGATATTCAGGCGAGGAGGGACAAGGTGGCGAGGGTGATAAAAAGAGATGGCTGCAACGTGGCGTTTGACGCAACGCGCATTGGCGAAGCCATTAAAGGAGCAGCGCGCGCGGCGGCCATTGACGATGAGAAATATTGTGCGGAAGTGACCGCGCAGATTTGCCAGCAGCTTCAGCAGCAGGAGAGCCTGGATATTAATGACATCCAGCGTGCGGTAGAAAACCAGCTTATGGCCGGCCGCTACCCTGAGCTGGCGCGCACCTATATCGAATATCGTCACGACCGGGATATCGCCCGGGAACTGCGTGGCAAGCTGAATAAAGCCATTCGCGGGCTGGTCGAGCAAAGCAACCCCGCCCTGCTGAACGAAAACGCCAATAAAGACAGCAAGGTGATCCCTACCCAGCGCGATCTGCTGGCGGGCATTGTCGCTAAGCATTACGCCACGCAGCATATTTTACCGCGCGACGTGGTCATGGCCCACGAGCGGGGCGAGATCCACTATCACGATCTGGACTACTCTCCGTTCTTCCCGATGTTTAACTGCATGCTAATCGACCTGAAAGGTATGCTGACCCACGGGTTTAAAATGGGCAATGCGGAAATTGAGCCGCCGAAATCCATCTCCACCGCCACGGCGGTAACTGCCCAGATCATCGCTCAGGTCGCCAGCCACATCTATGGCGGCACTACCATCAACCGCATTGACGAAGTGCTGGCCCCCTTTGTTGAGGCCAGCCTGGCGAAGCACCATAAAACCGCGCTGAGCTGGCAGATCGCCGATGCTGACGCCTATGCCCGTGAACGGACTGAAAAAGAGTGCTACGACGCTTTCCAGTCGCTCGAATATGAGGTGAACACGCTGCACACGGCTAACGGCCAGACGCCCTTTGTCACCTTCGGCTTTGGCCTCGGCACCAGCTGGTCTGCGCGGCTGGTGCAGCAGTCCGTTCTGCGCAACCGCATTGCCGGATTAGGCAAAAACCGCAAAACGGCGGTCTTTCCCAAGCTGGTCTTTGCCATCAGGCAGGGACTGAACCGCCTGCCCGGCGAACCTAATTATGATATTAAACAGCTGGCTCTGGAGTGCGCCAGCAAGCGCATGTATCCCGATATTCTCAACTATGAACAGGTAGTAAACATCACCGGTTCCTTCAAGACGCCAATGGGCTGCCGCAGCTTCCTGGGCGCGTGGGAAGAGAACGGCGAGCTGGTGCATGAAGGCCGTAACAATATTGGCGTTATCAGCCTGAACCTGCCGCGCATCGCGCTGGAAGCGAAAGGCAATGAAGCGGCCTTCTGGTCGCTGCTGGACAGCCGCCTGGCAATAGCGAAAAAAGCGCTGATGACGCGCATCGCCAGGCTGGAAAACGTCAAGGCGCGCGTCGCGCCAATCCTGTATATGGAAGGCGCCTGCGGCGTGCGGCTGAAGGCCGATGACGATGTGGCGGAAATTTTCCGCCATGGCCGCGCCTCAATCTCTCTGGGCTATATCGGCCTGCATGAAACCATTAATGCGCTTTTCGGTGCTGAAACGCACGTCTATGACGACGAGCGGCTGCGGGCTAAGGCAGTGGCTATCGTCAGCCATCTGCGCAGGGCAACCGACCGCTGGAAGGAGGAAACGGGCTACGGCTTCAGCCTTTACAGCACGCCAAGCGAGAACCTCTGCGATCGCTTCTGTCGTCTGGACGCCGCCGAGTTTGGCGTGGTGCCGGGCGTGACCGACAAGGGCTATTACACCAACAGCTTCCACCTCGACGTCGAGAAAAAGGTAAACCCCTACGACAAAATTGATTTCGAAGCGGCCTATCCGCCGATCGCCAACGGCGGGTTCATCTGCTACGGCGAATATCCCAATATTCAGCATAACCTCAAAGCGCTGGAAGACGTCTGGGACTATAGCTACAGCCGCGTACCCTATTACGGCACCAATACGCCGATTGATGAGTGCTACGAGTGCGGCTTCACCGGGGAATTTTCCTGCACCAGCAAAGGCTTCACCTGCCCTAAATGCGGCAATCACGATGCGGCCAGAGTTTCCGTCACCCGCCGGGTGTGCGGCTACCTGGGCAGCCCGGATGCGCGCCCGTTCAATGCCGGAAAACAGGAAGAGGTAAAACGCCGCGTTAAGCATCTGAGCGGACCGCTGGGATGAATATCCACCAGTATTACCCGGTCGATATTGTGAACGGGCCGGGAACCCGCTGTACGCTGTTTGTCGCCGGCTGCGAACATCAGTGCGTCGGGTGCTATAACAAAAGCACCTGGCGGCTTAACTCCGGGCGGCCCTTTACCGTACAGCAGGAGGAGCAGCTGATTGCCGACCTGAACGACACGCGCATTCCCCGGCAGGGGCTATCCCTGTCGGGAGGCGACCCTTTACATCCGGCAAATGTGTCGGAGGTGCTGAGGCTGGTAAAACGCGTGCGCCGTGAGTGTGAGGGCAAGGACATCTGGCTGTGGACCGGCTACCGGCTTGAGGATCTGAGCGCAGAACAGCAGCAGGTAGTGGCAAGGATTAACGTGCTGGTTGACGGCAAATTTGTCGCCGGGTTGAAAGACCCGGCGCTACCGTGGCGAGGCAGCAGTAACCAGGTCATTCACTATTTACGCTAGTTCGGCTGCTGCATCTTTACAGCAGCAGCCCGCACTACGTGACCAGCGCGGCAGGTGCAGATCATGCCCGCTGCCAGCTTAGTTTTTTGCCGAAGCCCAGCGTGTTATCGGTCATTTTCAGCTCGCTGAGACGGATCTCCCACAGCGGCGCCGGGGCTTTTGCCGCAATCGGGAAGCGTTTCACGTAGGCCTTGCGCGCACGAGCCTCCTCTTCGCCCTGTAACAGCGCTATCCTCCCTGCGTACTGCACGCCCTTAATCAGCATCACGGATTTTGGCTGGCCACTCACCGTACCAGCCACCAGCGGCTCCCTGACCATTAGTGACCCATGACGAGTTTCCGCTTCCGTCATCAGCCAGAAGGCCACCCGCCCTGCGTCATAGACGTAAAAACAGTTGGCGCACCACAAGGGCTGTCCGCTGCAAAGCGACAGCACATGCTGCTTTTTCAGATAGCGGCTGATGCTGTTCAGGTGTTCACTTGCTAACATGGCGCCTCCGCAAAAGACGCTACTTTGCCACATCCGTTGGGGGTTTTGCTATGCTGCAGGCACGGGAATTGAGATGAAGGAAGCTATGAGCCACAGTGAAAGCGCGCCCTGGCGCCTGTATATCCTGCGCACCGCCAGCGGAATGCTGTATACCGGCATAACCAATGATGTGGCGAGGCGGTTTGCGCAGCATCAGTCGGGGAAAGGGGCGAAGGCGCTGCGGGGAAAAGGCCCGCTGGAGCTGCTATTTCACTGCGAAGCGGGCGATCGCTCCAGCGCTTCACGGCTGGAGTATCAGGTGAAACAGCTCAAAAAGCCGGACAAAATCAGGCTGGTTGAGCACCAGCCCGTGTCGTTAAGCCGCTGGCTGGCGGCGCTTAACGCTTAAAAGCGGTTAAACGGCTCAGAGTAGTCAATTTGCCCTTCTGCGCCATTAAATGCATTGTCGTCAAGCTTATAAACCTGAAAAGCGGCCTCGGCACCCGGCCAGCGGCAGCGAAGCTGATGCCTGGCCGCCGGTTCAAAACCGTAGCGTCCATAATAGGCCGGGTCGCCCATCACCACCACGGCGGCGTAGCCAAACTCATTCAGCGTATCCAGCCCTTCGTAGATCAGTTGCTTGCCCAGGCCTTCGCCGCGAATGCTCTGATCTACGGCAAGCGGAGCCAGACCGACCCACTGATTGTCCTCGCCATTCAGGGTGACCGGGCTGAATGCCGCGTAGCCCAGAACCTGGCCCTCGTCATCAGTGGCAACCACGCCGAGCGTCAGCAGGCCATCTTCACGCAGTTGCTGGACCAGCTCGGCCTCTGCGGAAGTCTCAAAACAGCGGCGCAGCAGGCTATCTATGCTGGCCGCGTCCACCCCTATTTCAGTACGAATTAACATGGTGCACCTGCGCGATCCGCCGGGGAATTCGCGTCCTCAGTCAGTCCAGCTTCAACCAGGTCGGCCAGTTGCATCAGGCCAAAACGCAGCGGCGCCGGCATGAATTCAAGCTCAATGGCATCCATCATGTTTTTCACTTCAAGCCCCAGTTCTGTATCCCCTTCAATCACCAAACGGCGCTGGAAAAACAGCATATCAGGATCGAGCCTGCGGGCGGCGACCAGCAGCAGGTCGTTAGCGTCGCCGCGGAACCAGACGTCCGCCTCACTGCGATCGGCTACCCGTAATTTCCCCTGTTCAACAGTCGTTGCCCAGCGCAGTCCCAGGTCGCGGATCTCAATGCCTAACCAGCGCCCCTGCAGAAAGTTTAACTCACCTTCGGCCAGAGCATGATGAAATTGCCAGCTGAGGATCTGCTGCAGCCCCTGTTTTTTCAACATGAACGGCGCAAACTGCAGCGGGATCCGCAGCATTTGCGGGCCCTTACGAACAAGCTGAGCGCGTAATGGGTTCAACACCATCGTGACTCCTATTGAGTAAATTTCGATTATTTTGCCATAACAGCAAAACGTCTTAGCCAGTTGGATCAACAAAGTGTGTGAACTTTCCGAAATTTGTTGGTTAATCTCATCCCATCAATACGCCATTAGCTGCCTTAAATCAAAAATTGTCCTCGCCGGGCTGACTAAACTCAACGTTTGTCCTGTTTATTCGGAATGTCTTTATATGGAACTGCTTTGTCCTGCGGGTAATTTGCCTGCTCTGAAGGCGGCGATTGAAAATGGTGCGGATGCCGTTTATATCGGCTTAAAGGACGACACAAACGCCCGCCATTTCGCTGGCCTCAACTTTACAGAAAAACGCCTGCAGGAAGCGGCCCGTTATGTTCATCAGCATAGACGTAAACTGCACGTTGCGATCAATACTTTTGCCCACCCAGAGGGTTACCAGCGCTGGGAACGTGCGGTGGATATGGCCGCAGATGCCGGGGTTGACGCGCTGATCCTCGCGGACATCGCGATGCTGGAATATGCTGCCCATCGCTATCCGCACATTGAGCGTCACGTCTCCGTACAGGCTTCGGCGACCAACGCGGAGGCGGTCAATTTCTATCAGCGTCATTTTGACGTCGCTCGCGTCGTGCTTCCCAGGGTGCTTTCTATTCACCAGGTTCGCCAGCTTGCCCGCGCCACCACCGTGCCGCTGGAAGTTTTCGCCTTTGGCAGCCTGTGCATCATGGCCGAAGGCCGCTGTTATCTCTCTTCTTATCTGACCGGTGAATCGCCGAATACCGTCGGAGCCTGTTCCCCGGCGCGCTTTGTTCGCTGGCAGCAGACTGCTTCGGGGCTGGAATCCCGGCTGAATGAGGTGCTGATCGACCGCTATGCGGCCGATGAGAATGCTGGTTACCCCACGCTGTGCAAGGGGCGCTACAAGGTTGGGGATGTGCCGTACCACGCGCTCGAAGAGCCGACCAGCCTGAATACGCTGGAACTGCTGCCGGCCCTGCTGGCGGCCAATATCGCCTCGGTGAAAATTGAGGGGCGTCAGCGCAGTCCGGCCTACGTTGCCCAGATAGCCCGCATCTGGCGGCAGGCCATTGACCGCTGCAAGGCAGACCCTGAACAATTTTCCGCCCAGCAGAGCTGGATGAATGCGCTTAGCGCACTCAGTGAAGGTACGCAGACAACGCTGGGTGCCTATCACCGCGACTGGCAATAAGGATTTCCATGAAATATGCTTTAGGGCCGGTGCTATGGTACTGGCCAAAAGAGACGCTACAGGCGTTTTATCAGGCGGCGGCAGACAGCCAGGCCGACATCATTTACCTCGGCGAAGCCGTTTGCAGCAAACGCCGGGCGACGAAAAATGCCGACTGGCTGGCGATGGCGAAAGAGCTGGCGAACAGTGGAAAGCAGGTGGTGATCAGCACGCTGGCGCTGCTCCAGTCCCCTTCGGAACTGATTGAGCTGAAAAAATATGTCGATAACGGCGATTTTCTGATTGAAGCCAACGATATGGGCGCGGTCAATATGGCGTCCGAGGCCGGGCTGCCGTTCGTCGCCGGTCATGCGTTGAACTGCTACAACGCCGTTACGCTGCGTCTGCTGCACAAACTGGGCATGGTGCGCTGGTGTATGCCGGTGGAGCTGTCGCGCGAGTGGCTGGCTAATTTGCTGACGCAGTGTGACGAATTGGGAATTCGCGGGCAGTTTGAGGTGGAGGTGCTGAGCTATGGTCATCTGCCTCTGGCATACTCCGCGCGCTGCTTTACCGCCAGAGCGGAAAACCGCGGCAAAGATGACTGCCAGACCTGTTGCATTAACTACCCTCAGGGCAGAGCGCTGCGCTCCCAGGAGGATCAGCAGGTGTTTGTGCTTAACGGCATTCAGACCATGAGCGGCTACTGCTACAACCTGGGCAATGATTTGATCTCAATGCAGGGGCTGGTCGACATTGTCCGTCTCTCGCCCGAGGACCAGGGCACGCTGGCGACGCTCGACGCGTTCCGCAACAATGAAACAGGCAAGCATCCATTACCTCTGCTTGCCCGCCAGCAGTGCAACGGCTACTGGTGGAAGGTCGCCGGACTGGAGCTGGTTAGCTAGCATCAGAGCGGGCTATCGGCCCGCTCTCTCTCGCCAATAAAGACAGTTTTAATCTGTGGACCAATGAGTAATACTGGTCTGACAACCCTGTCATGAACGTACGCCCATGGGTTGGCAGGTCGGCCCGCCTGACCACGACAGGGTAAAAGTGCTTCAAACTGCCAATCCTGCTGAGAAAAATTCCTTCAGGATAGATATTTGTATTGGCGCTAATCCGCCCATCGAATAAGTGAGCACCTATGTCTGATAAAAAAAATGTTTCGCTTTCGGTCCTCGATCTGGCTCCGATCCCGCAGGGTGCATCGCCGCGCGAAGCTTTTCATGCCTCTCTGGCGCTGGCACAGCAGGCTGAAAAGTCAGGCTATAACCGCTACTGGCTGGCCGAACACCACAATATGACCGGGATCGCCAGTGCGGCAACCTCCGTGCTGATTGGCTACTTAGCCGCGAATACCACCACGCTGCGGCTGGGTTCCGGCGGCGTGATGTTGCCTAACCATTCACCGCTGGTGATTGCGGAGCAGTTCGGCACGCTGGAATCCCTCTATCCTGGCCGCATCGACCTTGGTCTGGGCCGCGCGCCAGGCTCCGATCAGCGCACCATGATGGCTCTCCGTCGCCATATGGGCAGCCACGTCGACAATTTCCCTGCCGACGTAGCCGAGATGATCGCCTGGTTCGATGCGGAGGCTGGCGATCATCCAGCCGTTCAGCCAGTCCCTGGCCTGGGCCTTAACGTTCCCATCTGGCTACTGGGGTCCAGCCTGTACAGCGCGCAGCTTGCCGCTCAGCTTGGCCTGCCGTTTGCGTTCGCCTCGCATTTTGCGCCGGATTTGCTGTTCCAGGCGCTGCATCTGTATCGCGAGAACTTCAAACCTTCGGCCCGCCTTGATAAGCCCCATGCGATGGTCTGCGTCAACGTGATCGCCGCGGACAGCGATCGCGATGCCAGCTTCCTGTTTACCTCCATGCAGCAGCAGTTCATCAACCTGCGCCGGGGAAAACCTGGTCCGCTTCCGGCTCCGGTTGAAAACATGGATAACCTTTGGTCGCCTTCAGAGCAGTATGGCGTGCAGCAGGCGCTGAGCATGTCGATCGTTGGTGACAAAGATAAGGTTCGTCACGGTCTGGCTTCGCTCATCCGCGAAACTCAGGCCGACGAAATCATGGTAAATGGTCAGATTTTCGATCGCCAGGCGCGGCTGCACTCATTTGCGCTGGCAATGGAAGCGCACAAGTCGCTACAGGAATAGGCGGCTAATTTCCCTCTGCCGCTGACGTTCAGACAAAAAAAATGCCGGTCAGCAAGTGACCGGCATTTCATGCGCATGGCGCCGTCAGGCGTCAATCAGTGATTAGGCATCACGACGACGAGTGGGTGCGTTGCCGCCTTCGGTACGCGGACCACGATTACCACCGTCACGGCTAAAACCAGCGCTACGACGCTCACCGCCATTGCGATCGTTGCTGAAGCGACGTCCGCCTTCTGGACGATCGCCACGGCCGCCTTCACGACCGCCAGCACCGAAACCACCACGCCCCGGAGCCCCACCGCCACGACGCTCGCCGCCGCGATCGTTGCTGCGTGGCACTGCATCGCCAATCAGCTGCATATTCATCGGTTTGTTCAGAATACGCGTGCGGGTGAAGTGTTGCAGGATGTCACCCGGCATACCTTTTGGCAGCTCAATGGTAGAGTGAGTGCCGAACAGTTTGATGTTACCGATGTAGCGGCTGCTGATATCACCTTCGTTAGCGATGGCGCCAACGATGTGACGAACCTCAACGCCGTCATCACGGCCCACTTCGATGCGGTACACTTCCATGTCGCCAACGTCACGACGCTCACGACGTGGACGATCGCCACCATCACGGTTTTCACGCGGGCCACGGTCAGGACGGTCGCCACGGCGATCGTCACGCTCTTTGAACTCACGACGCGGACGCGGAGCCGGATCAGCTGGCACGATCAGAGGACGTTCGCCCTGAGCCATTTTCAGCAGGGCCGCAGCCAGCGTTTCGATATCCAGCTCTTCTTCAGCAGGCTGCATTTTGCTCAGCAGCGCACGGTACTGTTCCAGATCGCTGCTTTCCAGCTGCTGCTGCACTTTAGCCGCGAATTTAGCCAGACGACGTTGACCCAGCAGCTCTGCGTTAGGCAGCTCAACTTCTGGAATGGTCAGCTTCATGGTGCGTTCAATGTTGCGCAGCAGACGACGCTCGCGGTTCTCAACGAACAGCAGGGCGCGGCCAGCACGGCCAGCACGACCGGTACGGCCGATACGGTGAACGTAAGACTCAGCATCCATCGGGATATCAAAGTTGACGACCAGGCTGATACGCTCAACGTCCAGACCGCGGGCCGCAACGTCGGTGGCGATCAGGATATCCAGACGACCGTCTTTCAGGCGCTCCAGAGTCTGCTCGCGCAGAGCCTGATTCATGTCGCCGTTCAGTGCCGCACTGTTGTAACCGCTGCGCTCCAGCGCTTCAGCCACTTCCAGCGTGGCGTTTTTGGTCCGCACGAAGATGATAGCAGCATCAAAGTCTTCGGCTTCGAGGAAGCGAGTCAGGGCGTCCGTCTTACGACCGTACGCGGTCCAGTAGCTCTGGCTGATGTCAGGGCGAGTAGTCAGGCTTGACTGAATACGCACTTCCTGCGGATCTTTCATGAAGCGTTTAGTAATGCGGCGAATCGCTTCTGGCATGGTGGCAGAGAACAGCGCGGTCTGATGACCGTCTGGGATCTGCGCCATAATCGTTTCTACGTCTTCGATAAAGCCCATGCGCAGCATTTCATCAGCTTCATCCAGCACCAGACCGCGCAGGTTGGACAGATCTAACGTGCCGCGTTTCAGGTGGTCCAGCAGGCGACCAGGCGTACCCACAACAACCTGTGGGCCCTGGCGCAAAGCGCGCAGCTGTACGTCGTAACGCTGGCCGCCGTAAAGGGCCACGACGTTAAGACCGCGCATGTGTTTAGAGAATTCGGTTACGGCCTCGGCTACCTGAACCGCCAACTCACGGGTTGGTGCCAGCACCAGAATCTGAGGTGCTTTCAGGGAGCTATCAATGTTGTTCAGCAGCGGCAGCGAGAACGCTGCGGTTTTACCGCTCCCGGTCTGCGCCATACCCAACACATCACGGCCAGCCAGCAGGTGAGGAATACACTCAGCCTGGATTGGCGAAGGCTTTACGTAGCCCATACCGGTCAGTGATTCGAGGATGTCGGCGTTCAGGCCAAGGTCAGCAAAAGTGGTTTCAATATCAGTCATGTAGTACATGTGCCTCTTAGATTGCGGCGGCCAGTCTACATAACTCGTCGTGAAAACATTCAGTCATTTTCATCAAAAAGTGTGAACCGGCTCAAATTAGTGGTTTCGACGAACAAGAAAGCCCTCATCCGCTAAGATGATGACATTTCGAAAAAAAGGGCGATAAAAGTTCGTCAGCTATTGCTGGTCAGATTCTGATAAATCGTCTTGTGTCTGGCCGAGTAGCGCCAGCTCCAACAATGCATATCGGTGCTCAACAAAATTATGAACGTTGTTGGCGACCGTCAGCTTGAACAACGCTTCTGCGTCGTCCTTCTCCCCCAGACTTAGGTAATGTTTACCTAAATAGAAGTTGGTTTCACTGAGATGTTCAGCGAGCGAGGTGTTATCCGTTGCGTCCGCCTTGAGACTGTCCATCAGCTTACTTTCACTGATGTTGCCCAGGTAGAACTCGACAATATTCCATCCCCATTGGTCTCTGACCGCTTTGTCATAACGCTGTTGAAGCGCTACTTTTGCCTTGTCGGCGTTCATCTCGCTTTCATCGAGATACAGCCACAGGCTACGGAAAGGATCGTTAGGATCGTCTTGATAAAACGCCAGCAGATCATCTTGCGCTAATTTATACCTTCCGCCGTAATACAGGGCGATACCGCGGTTTAAATGCGCATAATTGTAAGTTGGATCAAGCTCAAGTACAGAATCGAACGCTTCATAGGCAGCATCAAAATTGCCTGCCTGCGTTAAATATATGCCTAAGTAATTGAATACTTCAGGCATATCGGGTCTGACAGATAACGCTAATGAAAAATCATTTCGCGCCAGCGCTCTCAAACCCAGACTATCATACAACACTCCGCGCTCATATAACAGCTGTGCGCGTTCATCATCGCTCAGGGATCGACTGGCAAGAATTTGTTCCATACGCGCCAGAATGACTTCCTGTTGCAGCGTAGGCTGCAACGGAACAGCCAGAGTCTCGTTCTTACGCCAATCCGAGTTGCTGCATCCTGCCAGCGTTAAAGCTGTCGCAACGAAACACCAGCGCAAAAAAGGCTTCATTTCCCACTCCCAAATACAAACAATGGGATGACTATCCTTTCATCCGCCTGCCGTGCACAAGGTGTCGTCCTGCCCTCGCGATGAACCCGCTCTCCATGCCAGCATGGAGAGCTTAATGGTCTGACTTTATTCTGCTTCAGGAGCTGCAGGCGCCGCGTCCGCTTCAGGCTCTGCCGCCTGCTCGGTCGCTTCTTTGATGCTCAGGCGCACGCGGCCCTGGCGATCAACTTCCAGTACTTTTACCGGCACTTCCTGGCCCATCTGCAGATAGTCAGTGACTTTCTCTACGCGCTTGTCAGCGATCTGAGAAATGTGCACCAGACCTTCTTTACCGCCGCCAATAGCAACGAAGGCGCCAAAGTCTACGATGCGGGTCACTTTACCGTTGTAAATGCGCCCTACTTCGATTTCTGCGGTGATCTCTTCGATGCGACGGATGGCATATTTCGCTTTATCACCGTCGGTGGCCGCGATTTTCACCGTACCGTCATCTTCGATTTCGATGGTGGTGCCGGTCTCTTCAGTCAGCGCACGGATAACGGAGCCGCCTTTACCGATCACATCTTTGATCTTGTCCGGGCTAATCTTGATGGTATGGATACGCGGAGCGAACTGAGAGATGTCGCCGCGCGGGGTGCTGATAGCCTGTTCCATCACGCCGAGGATGTGCAGACGCGCGCCCTTAGCCTGGTTCAGAGCCACCTGCATGATTTCGCGGGTGATACCTTCAATTTTGATATCCATCTGTAGCGCGGTAATACCTTCACGGCTACCGGCTACTTTAAAGTCCATGTCGCCCAGATGATCTTCGTCACCCAGAATGTCCGACAGAACCACAAAGTTGTCGCCTTCTTTCACCAGCCCCATCGCAATACCGGCTACGGCAGCTTTGATCGGCACGCCAGCATCCATCAGCGCCAGAGAAGCGCCGCAAACGGAAGCCATTGAAGAAGAGCCGTTAGATTCAGTAATTTCTGACACTACGCGAACGGTGTAAGGGAACGCATCGGCTTTAGGCATGACTGCCAGCACGCCACGCTTCGCCAGACGACCGTGACCAATTTCACGACGCTTAGGCGACCCAACCATACCGGTTTCACCCACGGAGTACGGAGGGAAGTTGTAGTGGAACAGGAAGCTGTCGGTGCGCTCGCCCATCAGCTCATCCAGATTCTGCGCGTCACGAGCGGTGCCCAACGTCGCGGTAACCAGGGCCTGGGTTTCACCACGGGTGAACAGCGCGGAGCCGTGAGTACGCGGCAGCACGCCAGTGCGCACGTCCAGACCACGGATCATGTCTTTTTCACGGCCATCGATACGCGGCTCGCCGCGCAGGATGCGGCTACGCACCACGTTTTTCTCCAGCGCGTGCAGGATGTCGCCAATTTCAGCTTCGTCCAGGGTCGCATCTTCGGCCAGCAGAGCTTTCGTGGTTTCAGATTTGATCACGTCAACCTGAGCATAACGCTCCTGCTTCTCGGTGATCAGGTAGGCATCGCTCAGGCGGGATTCAGCCAGCGCGGCAATACGAGCCTGTAACGTTTCGTTGACGGCTTCTGGCTGCCAGTCCCAGCGTGGTTTGCCCGCTTCAGCAACCAGCGAGTTAATCTGCTCGATCACGGTCTGCTGCTGCTCGTGGCCAAAGACCACCGCGCCCAGCATCTGGTCTTCGCTCAGTACTTCAGCTTCAGACTCAACCATCAGTACGGCACCCTGAGTACCGGCAACAACCAGATCCAGCTTACTTTCTTTCAGCTCATCGGTCGTTGGGTTCAGCACGTACTGGTCGTTGATGTAGCCGACGCGCGCGGCGCCAATTGGGCCATTAAACGGCAGGCCTGACAGGCTCAGCGCGGCAGAAGCGCCGATCATCGCCACGATATCAGGGTTGACCTGAGGGTTAACGGAAACCACGGTAGCAATCACCTGGACTTCGTTAATGAACCCTTCCGGGAACAGTGGACGAACCGGACGGTCAATCAGACGCGAGGTCAGCGTTTCGCCTTCGCTCGGACGGCCTTCACGACGGAAGAAGCTGCCCGGAATACGACCGGCAGCGTAGGTACGCTCCTGGTAGTTTACGGTCAGCGGGAAAAAGTCCTGGCCTGGCTTGGTGGTTTTTTTGCCTACAACGGTCACGAACACGGCGGTGTCGTCCATGCTTACCATTACGGCGGCCGTTGCCTGGCGAGCCATCATACCAGTCTCAAGAGTGACGGTATGCTGACCATACTGGAATTTTCTTACGATCGGGTTCAGCAAAATAATGTCCTTAACGTCCTGGCAAGGCACTGACCCTGCCGTTAATTTTAAATCCTCATCTGCATCCTCGCGACTAATGACAACCCTAATCCCTTATGGGACAAAGCCTCTCATTAGCCGCGCGAAACTCTGCAACTGAAGATCACACCCAGCAACAATACAATAGTTTGACCTGAAATGCTGCCGCTCACCTGAAAAAAGGGGCCATAAAGGCCCCTTTTCAGCAAAACTTGCACGAATCTGCCTGTTGATCTTTTCCGGGTATCAGACTGCACCGAAACGACCGCGGCAAACCCTAAGACTAGCGACGCAGACCCAGACGTTCGATCAGGCTGGTGTAACGTGCAACGTCTTTACGCTTCAGGTAATCCAGCAGCTTACGACGCTGGGAAACCATACGCAGCAGACCGCGACGGCTGTGGTGGTCTTTTTTGTGCTCAGAGAAGTGACCCTGCAGATGGTTAATCTGTGCGGTCAGCAAAGCAACCTGAACTTCGGTAGAACCACTGTCATTCGCATCGCGACCGTAATCAGCAACGATCTGCGCTTTAGTTTCAACACTTAGAGACATGATACAACTCCAAATTATAAGATAAATGTACAGGTGCCGATCTCTAATTCAGCAACCCAATGGTAAAGCCGCATTATTCTACTCTTAGCCAGAAGCTTACGCAAATGGCTAGTTGGAATATTCTACAACCAGCCTGCGTGGCGCCACGCGGCCATCTTCAGCAATTTCAGCCATGCCGATAAACTTGCGCTCATCGCCTTCCGTTACCCGCACCAGCCCGGAGGCGGGGGCATTGGCAGCCTGCACCGGCATTCCCTGCTTAAAGTAAGCCGAAACAACCACAGGCAGGTTCACCACGGGGTAATCGGCGGCCGGGCTGTCCATCGGCATCAGTAATGGATCGAGCAATTCCGCTGGCGAGCGTTCGGTGCGGAAGGCCTCCTCACTCAGCTCGGCCAGCTGCTCCAGCGTAACCATTCGGGTGATGGGATAGGTGGCGACCTGTAGCCGACGCAAATAAATCACATGGGCGCCGCAACCCAGCATCTCGCCGAGATCGTCGGTGATGGTGCGAATGTAGGTCCCTTTTGAGCAGTGAATTTCCAGCTCCAGCTCGTCGCCTTCCCAGCGAATAAATTTCAGCTCGTAGACCGTTATGCTGCGGGCCTCGCGCGGCACCTCAATGCCTTCACGGGCATATTCATACAGTTTACGCCCCTGATACTTGAGCGCGGAGTACATCGACGGTACCTGCTGGGTTTCCCCACGGAAGCGCTCTAATGCGCTCTCCAGCTGCTGCTGAGTGACGTTCACCGGGCGCTCGCTGATAATCGCCCCATCAGCATCAGAAGTATCGGTACGCTGACCCAGGCGGGCAATGACCCGGTAGCGTTTGTCGGAGTCGAGCAGATACTGAGAGAACTTGGTGGCCTCTCCCAGGCAAATCGGCAGCATACCGGTCGCCAGAGGGTCCAGCGCGCCAGTGTGGCCAGCACGGTTTGCCGTGAACAACCGCTTCACCTTCTGCAGGGCATCGTTACTCGAAAGCCCCTGCGGTTTGTCCAACAGCAGAACGCCGTGAACGTCGCGTCCGCGACGACGAGGACGGCTCATCAGTCTTCCTTCTTGTCTTCTTCTTCCTGCGGTCCCCGGCGCTCGGCGTCGTTTCTGACCACGTTAGTCACCAGATTCGACATGCGCATCCCTTCCACCAGCGAGTTGTCGTAGAAGAAGGTCAGTTCAGGCACGATGCGCAGGCGCATGGCTTTGCCCAGCAGCGTACGGATAAAGCCAGAAGCATCGCCCAGCGCACGCAGGCCGCCTTTGATAGCGTCTTCGTCTTTATCGTTGAGGAAGGTCACAAACACTTTGGCATAGGCCAGGTCGCGCGAAACCTCAACGCCAGACACGGTAACCATCATGCCCAGACGAGGATCTTTGATTTCACGCTGTAAGATGACGGCGATCTCTTTTTGCAGTTCCTGCGAGACCCGCTGTGGGCGACCAAATTCTTTCGCCATAATAATACTCTCCAAATAATTCGGGAGGCGCAGAGGCCTCCCAAATAAGTCACATGTTCAGGCGACCGTTAAGCGATAGTACGCTGGATCTCGATAATCTCGAACACTTCGATCATATCGCCAACGCGCACATCGTTGTAGTTCTTCACGCCGATACCACACTCCATGCCGTTGCGGACTTCGTTAACGTCATCTTTAAAGCGGCGCAGGGATTCCAGCTCGCCTTCGTAGATAACCACGTTGTCACGCAGCACGCGGATGGGGTTGTGACGCTTAATGTTCCCTTCCGTCACCATACAGCCAGCGATAGCGCCGAACTTAGGTGATTTGAACACGTCACGAACTTCAGCCAGACCGGTGATCTGATGCTGATATTCCGGCGTCAGCATTCCGCTCATCGCCTGCTTCACTTCGTCGATCAGGTTATAGATGACGGAGTAGTAACGCAGATCCAGGCTTTCCGAATCAATCACGCGACGGGCAGAAGCATCGGCACGAACGTTGAAGCCAACCAGAATCGCATTGGAAGCCGCCGCCAGGGTTGCGTCGGTTTCGGTGATACCGCCCACGCCGGAACCCACGATTTTGACTTTCACTTCGTCGGTGGACAGCTTCATCAGCGAGTCGGAGATCGCTTCAACAGAACCCTGAACGTCCGCTTTCAGCACGATGTTCAGCTCAGACACTTCGCCTTCGGTCATGTTAGCAAACATGTTTTCCAGCTTAGATTTCTGCTGACGAGCCAGCTTAACTTCACGGAATTTGCCCTGACGATACAGCGCAACTTCACGGGCTTTCTTCTCGTCACGCACCACGGTAGCTTCATCGCCCGCAGCCGGAACGCCCGACAGGCCAAGGATTTCCACTGGGATCGAAGGACCCGCTTCCATCACTTCACGACCCTGCTCGTCACGCATCGCTCGCACGCGGCCATACTCAAAGCCACACAGCACGATGTCGCCCTTGTTCAGCGTCCCTTCGCGCACCAGCACGGTAGCAACCGGACCACGTCCTTTATCGAGGAAGGATTCGATCACCACGCCGCTTGCCATACCCTGACGAACCGCGCTCAGCTCCAGCACTTCCGCCTGCAGAAGAATGGCGTTAAGCAGGTCATCAATACCAGTCCCCGCTTTGGCGGACACGTTAACAAACATATTTTCGCCGCCCCACTCTTCCGGAATGATGCCGTACTGGGTGAGTTCGTTTTTAACGCGGTCCGGGTCAGCATCTGGCTTATCGACCTTGTTAACCGCCACGACAACCGGCACTTTCGCCGCTTTAGCGTGCTGAATAGCTTCGATAGTCTGCGGCATCACGCCGTCATCGGCAGCAACCACCAGGATAACGATATCCGTTGCCTGAGCGCCACGAGCACGCATTGCGGTAAACGCGGCGTGGCCCGGGGTATCCAGGAAGGTGATCATACCGGTGTCGGTTTCAACGTGGTAAGCACCAATGTGCTGAGTAATGCCGCCCGCTTCGCCAGAGGCGATTTTGGTGGAGCGAATATAGTCCAGCAGCGAGGTTTTACCGTGGTCAACGTGACCCATGATAGTGACCACCGGCGCACGGGATTCGTGGGCCGCATCGGTATCACGATCGCTCATTACCGCATCTTCCAGCTCGTTCTCGCGGCGCAGCGTCACTTTGTGACCCATCTCTTCCGCAACCAGCTGGGCAGTTTCCTGATCGATAACCTGATTAATGGTCGCCATCGCGCCCATTTTCATCATCGCTTTGATGACCAGAGAGCCTTTAACCGCCATTTTGTTAGCCAGTTCCGCTACGGTGATGGTTTCACCGATGATAACGTCACGGTTAACGGCCTGAGCCGGTTTGTTAAAGCCCTGCTGCAGGCTGCTTGGCTTACGCTTGCCGCCTTTACCGCCGCGGAACTGCGCACGCGCTTCTTCGCGGTCAGTTTTCGCTTCAGAATGCTTGTTGCCTTTCTTACGCTGAGGCGCTTTAGCCGGACGGGCAGCACGAGAGCGGCGGTCGCCTTCAACCTGCGCATCGTTCTCGTCTTCAGCCGCACGAGCGTGGGTAGATGTGGTTACATGGTAATCAGAAGTGTCTTCAACTTCCTTCGCCTCGGTCCACTCGGTGCCTTTTTCTTCAGCCATTTTACGAGCCTCTTCCGCTACGCGCTTCGCTTCTTCTTCAATCTTGCGATGCGCTTCTTCTTCAGCTTTACGCTTCAGTTCGGCAGCTTCTGCTTCGCGACGGGCTTTGTCGGATTGCGTCGCCCGGGTTACTTCATCGGTAGGTTGATTGCTCACTTTGTCTTTTTCCGCTGCTTCACGTTTGGCTTTCTCAGCTGCCTCACGTTTAGCCTGCTCCTCGGCTTCACGCTTCGCTTTCTCTTGAGCTTCGCGCTTGGCTTTTTCTTCAGCCTCGCGACGAGCCAGTTCTTCCGCTTCACGCTGTGCCTGCTCCTCTGCTTCTGCCTGTTCAGCTTCTGCAGCATCGCCTTTTACATAGGTGCGCTTTTTGCGGACTTCAATTTGTACCGACTTACTTTTACCCCCGGTGACGGGAACATTCAAGGTGCTGCGCGTTTTGCGCTGCAGAGTCAGTTTACCTGTACCGCCGTTATGATCGCGATTCAGATGGGTAAGGAGCGTTTCTTTTTCATGCTGCGTCACAGAATCTGTCTCAGACTTGCGGATCCCTGCATCAGCGAATTGCTGTACCAGGCGTTCTACCGGGGTCTGAATCTCTGCGGCCAGCGATTTTACCGTTACATCTGTCATGCTGTTCCTTCCTGCTACAGTTTATTACGCGTCGTCGCCGAACCAGCAGATATTACGTGCAGCCATAATCAGCTCACCGGCCTTTTCACTATTCAGGCCTTCAATATCTGACAGGTCGTCAACACCCTGTTCGGCAAGATCTTCCAGCGTACAGACGCCTTTCGCTGCCAGCTTGAATGCCAGCTCACGATCAAGACCTTCCAGATTCAGCAAATCTTCTGCCGGCTGGTTGTCGCCCAGGCTCTCTTCTTTCGCCAGCGCCAGGGTGGTTAACGCATTTTTCGCACGATCGCGCAGCGCTTCTACTGTCTCTTCATCAAGACCGTCAATGTCCAACAGCTCGTTGATTGGAACATACGCCAGCTCTTCGAGAGAGGAGAAACCTTCCTCTACCAGAACCGTGGCGAAATCTTCATCAATATCGAGATATTTGGTAAAGACGTCGATGGCAGCATGGGCTTCAGCCTGGTGCTTAGCCTGCAGATCGTCGACCGTCATCACGTTCAGCTCCCAACCACTTAGCTGGGCCGCTAAACGTACGTTTTGACCATTACGGCCAATCGCCTGAGCCAGGTTACCGGCTTCAACAGCGATATCCATGGTGTGGTTGTCTTCATCCACCACGATAGAGGCAACATCCGCCGGGGCCATAGCGTTGATCACGAACTGCGCAGGATTATCATCCCACAGCACGATATCAATACGCTCGCCACCCAGCTCGCTGGATACTGCCTGAACTCGCGCGCCACGCATCCCTACGCAGGCGCCGACCGGGTCGATGCGCTTGTCGTTGGTTTTCACCGCGATTTTGGCTCGGGAGCCCGGATCGCGTGCGGCGGCTTTAATTTCAATCACTTCTTCGCCGATTTCCGGCACCTCAATGCGGAACAGTTCGATCAGCATTTCCGGCTTAGAGCGGCTGACAAACAGCTGAGCGCCGCGAGCTTCTGGACGCACGGCGTACAGCACGCCGCGAATACGGTCGCCCGGACGGAAGTTTTCACGCGGCAGCATGTCTTCACGAATGATGACGGCTTCGGCGTTGCTGCCCAGATCCAGAGAGATGTTGTCGCGGTTAACCTTCTTCACCACGCCGGTGATGATCTCACCTTCCTGCTCACGGAACTGATCGACGACCATCGCGCGTTCCGCTTCGCGCACTTTCTGCACGATAACCTGTTTGGCCGTCTGAGTAGTGATACGGTCAAAGGTGACGGATTCGATCTGGTCTTCCACGAACTCGCCCAGATTCAGCGCTTCGTCTTCATAGCGGGCCGCATCCAGCGTAATTTCACGCGTTGGCATGGTGACTTCATCCACGATCACCCAACGGCGGAAGGTGTCGAAATCGCCGCTTTTGCGGTCAATGCTGACGCGCACGTCGATTTCCTGCTCATACTTTTTCTTGGTCGCCGTGGCCAGTGCGCTCTCCAGCGCTTCGAAAATCTTTTCGCGCGGGAGTGATTTCTCGTTCGACACAGCCTCAACTACAGCTAAGATTTCTTTGTTCATCCTGGTATGCCTCAATCCGGACTTTTAAAAGTGGGGGACCAGGTTCGCTTTCTGAATGTTGCTCAGCGCGAACACTTCGTCGTGACCCTCAACGGCAACAGCGATCATTTCACCTTCAACAGATTTAATGATGCCCTGCCATTTGCGGCGGTTTTGAACGGCCATACGCAGCACCAGGCTCACTTCTTCGCCGATAAATTGTGCATAATGCGCAGCGGTAAAGAGTGGGCGCTCAAGGCCTGGTGAGGAAACTTCAAGGTTGTAAGCGACGGTAATCGGGTCTTCAACATCGAATACGGCGCTTACCTGGTGGCTAACATCAGCACAATCGTCAACATTGATGCCATCTTCACTATCAATATAGATGCGCAACGTGGATGTGCGACCGCGTATGAACTCGATACCGACCAGCTCGAAGCCCAGCGCTTCTACCGGTGGCGCGATCAGCTCAGTTAATTTTTGCTCTAATGTGGACAAGGCCACCCCCAAGACATAAAAAAAGGGCTTAATAGCCCAGTATGCTGTTTCCTGATAACAAAAAACCCCGATAAATCGGGGCTTAATGCGACTGGACCCTGTACGCCAAGACTCTGGCGGTTCGGCACAATCCAAAAGAATTTTTTTCAAAATCCGCTGACATGCGCCGTTCGATGCATACAGTATATTTGAAAAAGAACTCTAAGGGAAAGTGGTTGCGGGGGCCGGATTTGAACCGACGACCTTCGGGTTATGAGCCCGACGAGCTACCAGGCTGCTCCACCCCGCGTCCGAAAACGTGGCAAATACTACGCCGATCTTGCATAAAATGCAAGCAAAACTGAGATTTGGTACCGAGGACGGGACTTGAACCCGTAAGCCCATGCGGGCACTACCACCTCAAGGTAGCGTGTCTACCAATTCCACCACCACGGCACTAAAGAGACGACTTTTTTATTTCTGTCGTGTCGAAATTACGGCTTTTACTGCTTACTGCGGGATATCGCTACCCGGCGCGGCCGGTTTAGCTGGCTGGCTCTGCTGCGACTGTGCAGGCTGAGTCAGATTTTCCCACTCGCTTCCCTTCTGAGTCTTATTGCTGTTGAGGTTACCCAGAATCAAGCTAATGATGAAGAACAATGTCGCCAGCACTGCCGTCATACGGGTCATAAAGTTACCTGAACCGTTAGAACCAAACAGCGTTGCCGAAGAGCCTGCACCGAATGACGCGCCCATATCAGCGCCTTTACCTTGCTGAAGCATGATCAGTCCTACCAGGACGACCGCCACAATAAGGAAAACTACCAAAAGAGCTTCGTACATAATTAACCTGTTTCCTTGCGCGGTAACCGCACATCAAAAGCTTCAAACCAGTTACAGTGATAGCGTTGCCGCTACCCATCAGAAGCGGGTGTGAATACTAACCAAAGCGGCCTGACTGCGCAAGGGCAATTTTACCGCGAAAGGCTGTTTGCGGAAAAAAGCGGCAAACGGCGAATTTAAGCAACAAAACTTGCTGCTAAATCACTCATCTACCGTCCTTTTTCACATCAGACCGCTTTCACCGCATCGGCAATCCGATGGGCCAACTCGGTCACCTGCTGTTCATCTTCGCCTTCAACCATGACGCGGATCAAGGGCTCAGTACCGGACTTACGCAGCAAGACGCGCCCCCGGCCATGCAGCTCTTTTTCCACCCCGGCCGTAATCGCTTTGACCGCTTCGTCTTCCAGCGGGTCGGTAGCGCCGCTGAAGCGCACGTTGACCAGAATTTGCGGCAGCAGCTTCATGCCGCTGCACAGATCGTGCAGGGTCATATGGTTGCGCACCATCGCAGTAAGCACTTGCAAACCTGCAACAACGCCGTCGCCGGTAGTCGTTTTATCCAGCAGGATGACGTGACCGGAGTTTTCGGCACCTAACCGCCAGCCTTTTTCCTTCATCTTCTCGAGCACGTAGCGGTCACCCACTTTGGCGCGGGCAAACGGGATACCGAGCTGTTTGAGCGCCAGCTCCAGCCCCATGTTGCTCATCAGCGTGCCGACTACGCCGCCGCGCAGCTGTCCCTGACGTAACCCTTCGCGGGCGATGATATAGAGGATCTGGTCGCCGTCCACTTTATGGCCCAGATGGTCCACCATCATGATGCGGTCGCCATCGCCGTCGTAAGCCAGACCAATGTCGGCCTTCTCGGCAAGGACACGCTGCTGGAGCTGGCGTATATCGGTAGCCCCGCACTCTTTGTTAATGTTCATGCCGTCGGGCTGAATACCAATGCTGATCACCTGCGCGCCCAGCTCGCGCAGCACGTTTGGCGCGATGTGGTAAGTTGCGCCGTTTGCGCAGTCCACCACAATTTTTAAGCCGTTGAGGCTAAGCTCACTGGGGAACGTTCCTTTACAGAACTCAATGTAGCGGCCAGCGGCGTCGACGATGCGGCTGGCGCGCCCCAGCTCTGCCGACTCAACGCAGGTGATTGGCTTCTCCATCTCGGCTTCAATCGCCTCTTCGACGTCATCCGGCAGCTTGGTGCCTTCAATGGAGAAGAATTTGATGCCATTGTCATCGAACGGGTTATGCGAAGCGGAGATCACAATCCCCGCTTCGGCACGGAAGGTTCTGGTCAGATAGGCAATCGCGGGCGTAGGCATTGGGCCGGTAAAGGCCGCAGACAGTCCGGCGGCGGCCAGTCCGGCCTCCAGCGCAGATTCCAGCATATATCCTGAAATACGCGTGTCCTTACCGATAATGATTTTTTTTGAGCCGTTACGCGCCAGCACCTTTCCCGCCGCCCAGCCAAGCTTGAGGACAAAGTCAGGGGTAATAGGAGACTCACCCACTTTGCCGCGGATGCCATCGGTACCAAAATACTTACGATTGCTCATAACGTTACTCTTCCTTCGCTGACAAAGTTGCTTCGACGACGCGCATCGCTTCAACGGTTTCTTTAACATCGTGAACGCGCAGAATATGCGCGCCCTGCATCGCGGCTATCACCGCGCAGGCCAGGCTACCGGTCAGCCGCTGCGACGGGCCGACGTTCAGTAGCTGACCGACCATACTTTTACGCGACATGCCGACCAACAGCGGCAGGCCAAACTGATGAAAATCAGCCAGGTGGGCCAGCAGTTGATAATTGTGGGACAGATTCTTACCGAAACCGAATCCCGGGTCGAGTATCAACTGCCCTTTTTTTATTCCCGCCGCTTCACAACGGGCAATATGCAGCGCGAAAAAGGCCGCCACATCCTGCAACAGCTGAGTGTACTTAGGCGCCTGCTGCATGGTGCGCGGCTCGCCCTGCATATGCATCAGGCAGACCGGCAGTCCGGTTTCTGCTGCCGCCTCAAGCGCGCCAGACACCTGTAGCGAACGGATATCGTTGATGATATGCGCACCGGCTTTTGCCGACTCGCGAATAACTTCCGGTTTTGAGGTATCCACCGAAATCCACACTTCAAAACGCTGGGCGATGGCTTCCACCACCGGAATGACGCGCTCCAACTCCTGCTCAACGCTGACCTCATCGGCACCAGGCCGCGTGGACTCGCCGCCGACATCAATGATGGTAGCACCGGCGTTGATCATTTCGTTGGCGTGGGTCAACGCCTGAACCAGTTCGTTATGCTTGCCGCCATCAGAAAATGAATCCGGGGTCATATTCAGGATCCCCATAACGTGGGGATGGGATAAATCGAGCGCGGTATCTCTGGCGTAAAGCTTCATGACGAAGAGTCTCCAAACGTTTTTTCAGGTTGGTCAGACCGGGTAATCAAGTCGTGGATGTAAAAAACCCCGGTCATCGCCGGGGTTTGGAGTGTGCTCAGACGAACAAAGAGGTTATTTGTCGCCCAGCTGTTCTGACATGGTATTGCCAGGATTTGGCGTGCGCGGTTCATCAACCGGGCGCGGCGCCTTAGGCGTACCGTTGCTGTCAGAATTATTGGTGCTGCCCGGATCTTCCCAGCCCTGCGGCGGACGCACTTCACGGCGCGCCATCAGGTCATCGATCTGCGGAGCATCAATGGTTTCATACTTCATCAACGCGTCTTTCATTGAGTGAAGAATGTCCATGTTTTCGTTCAGGATACGGCGTGCACGCTGGTAGTTACCTTCAATCAGCGATTTCACTTCCTGATCGATGATGCGCGCGGTTTCATCAGACATGTGCTTCGCTTTAGCTACCGAGCGGCCGAGGAAAACCTCGCCCTCTTCTTCGGCATACAGCAGCGGGCCAAGTTTCTCTGAGAAGCCCCATTGCGTGACCATGTTACGTGCAATAGAGGTTGCAACTTTAATGTCGTTTGAAGCACCGGTAGACACATGTTCAACGCCGTAGATAATCTCTTCGGCCAGACGCCCGCCGTACAGCGTGGAGATCTGGCTTTCCAGCTTCTGACGGCTGGCGCTGATCGCGTCGCCTTCAGGCAGGAAGAACGTTACGCCCAGCGCGCGACCACGAGGAATGATCGTCACTTTATGTACCGGATCGTGTTCTGGCACCAGACGACCAATAATGGCATGGCCCGCTTCATGGTAAGCCGTTGACTCTTTCTGCGATTCAGTCATCACCATGGAGCGACGTTCCGCACCCATCATGATTTTGTCTTTCGCCTTCTCGAACTCAACCATCGACACCACTCGCTTGTTGCCGCGAGCAGCAAACAGCGCCGCTTCGTTAACAAGGTTAGCCAGGTCGGCACCGGAGAAGCCAGGTGTACCGCGAGCAATCACCGAGGCATCAATATCGGTAGCAAGAGGGACGCGACGCATATGCACCTTGAGGATCTGCTCACGACCGCGAACGTCCGGCAGACCAACAACAACCTGACGGTCAAAGCGGCCTGGGCGCAGCAGCGCAGGGTCAAGAACGTCCGGACGGTTGGTCGCGGCAATCACGATGATGCCTTCATTACCTTCGAAACCATCCATCTCAACCAGCATCTGGTTCAGGGTCTGCTCACGCTCATCGTGACCACCGCCTAAACCAGCGCCGCGCTGGCGGCCAACCGCATCGATCTCATCGATAAAGATGATGCAAGGCGCCGCTTTTTTCGCCTGTTCAAACATGTCGCGGACGCGGGAGGCGCCTACACCGACAAACATTTCAACGAAGTCAGAACCGGAGATGGTAAAGAAAGGCACTTTCGCTTCACCGGCGATAGCTTTCGCCAGCAGCGTTTTACCGGTACCCGGAGGACCGACCATCAGTACGCCTTTCGGAATCTTACCGCCCAGCTTCTGGAAACGGCTTGGCTCGCGCAGGTATTCCACCAGTTCGCTAACTTCTTCTTTCGCTTCGTCGCAACCGGCGACATCGGCGAAGGTGGTCTTGATCTGATCTTCCGTCAGCATACGGGCTTTGCTTTTACCAAAGGACATCGCGCCTTTGCCGCCCCCGCCCTGCATCTGACGCATGAAGAAGATCCAGACGCCGATAAGCAGCAGCATTGGGAACCATGAGATGAAGATCGACGCCAGCAGGCTCGGTTCTTCTGGCGGTTCGCCAACGACTTTCACATTTTTAGTCAACAGGTTATCGAGCAACTTAGGATCGTTGACGGGAATGTAGGTTGTGTATTTGTTGCTGTCTTTTTTGACAACGTTGATTTCACGCCCGTTAATACGTGCCTCGCGGACCTGATCCTGGTTCACTTCTGACAGGAAGGTTGAGTAGTCAACCCTACGGCCATTCGACTCGCTGGGCCCAAAGCTCTGGAATACCGACATCAGCACGACTGCGATGACTAACCAGAGAATCAGGTTTTTCGCCATGTCACTCAAGGGATTAACCTCTTATTACAACTGTGTTAACAGACAGCGTAGGGTACTATATATCCTTCATACTTGAAATCACTGCGGCGTTGACTGCGCTCACTCCCCCAAATAACCTGGCCATGCAGGCTTATGGGGTTTCACTCAGTAGTCGCCTGGCAGAGACTGCAATCATTTTGGCTATAGTTTGCGCCCTGTCGCTACAATGTACACCTCACGCGAACGAGAGCGCGAAGCGTCCGGCTTACGAATTTTTACTTTCGTAAACAGGGAGCGAATTTCCCGGAGGTATTCTTCAAAGCCATCTCCCTGAAATACTTTAACTAAAAAACTGCCGCCAGGTGCCAGTACATCTCGACACATTTCCAGCGCAAGCTCAACTAAATACATCGACCGGGGGATATCAACCGCTGGTGTTCCCGTCATGTTGGGTGCCATATCGGACATCACAACCTGAACCTTTGCGTCACCAACGCGTTCCAACAGGGCTTTCAATACCAGTTCATCACGAAAATCGCCCTGAAGAAAATCGACACCGACGATAGGATCCATCGGCAGGATATCACAGGCGATAACATGACCTTTTGACCCAATCTGCGTTACCACATATTGAGACCAGCCTCCGGGCGCCGCACCAAGATCCACGACCGTCATACCCGGCTTGAACAGCTTGTCACCTTGCTGTATTTCATCAAGTTTAAACCAGGCGCGCGAGCGCAGCCCTTTTTTCTGTGCCTGAAGCACATATTTATCGCTAAAGTGTTCCTGTAGCCAGCGGCTGGAACTGGCCGAACGCTTTTTACCAGACATAGAATTTCCAACTATGATTCAACGTATGCGATAAATAAACCGCGCAAACCAGCAAAGCCGATTTGGTGATACACCAGAGATGGCGGTAGAATGACCCGTTTTCAATCCCAATGTAAGTAAAAAATACGATGAATCTGAGTACCAAACAAAAACAGCACCTGAAAGGGCTGGCCCATCCGTTGAAGCCCGTTGTGATGCTGGGCAACAATGGTTTGACCGAAGGGGTGCTGGCCGAGATCGAACAAGCACTGGAGCACCACGAGCTCATCAAAGTGAAAATCGCCACGGAAGACCGTGAAACGAAAGCACTGGTTGTTGAGGCTATCGTGCGCGAAACCAAAGCAGCGAATGTGCAGGTTATCGGCAAGACGCTGGTACTGTACCGTCCAACGAAGGAACGCAAGATCTCCCTTCCGCGCTGAGCGTCAGGTTCACCTTCTGCAACTTAGTTCGCAGAAGGTGACATGCTCCTGATGTTGATAAAAGGCCGCCTGGCGGCCTTTTTCCTTTCTTTACAATACGCCGGTTATTTTCAGCGTAGCAGAACTCAAAGATATTCAACCTTCAGAATTTCATACTCGACGTCGCCGCCGGGCGTTTTAACTACCGTCACGTCATCAACTTCTTTACCAATCAGGCCACGCGCCATCGGCGAGTTAACGGAAATCAGATTTTGCTTAAAGTCCGCCTCGTCATCGCCCACGATGCGATAGGTCGACTCTTCGTCAGTATCAAGATTTAATACGCTGACGGTAGCGCCGAAGATCACCCGGCCATTCGCGTTCATTTTAGTGACGTCGATAACCTGGGCATTGGACAGCTTGGCCTCAATCTCCTGGATTCGACCTTCACAGAAGCCCTGCTCTTCACGCGCCGCGTGATATTCAGCATTTTCTTTTAAGTCGCCGTGCTCGCGTGCTTCTGCAATTGAGGCAATAATTCTGGGGCGTTTAATGGTTTTCAGCTCTTCAAGCTCTTCGCGCAGTTTGTCCGCGCCCCTTAACGTCATCGGAATCTGATTCATCTCAATACCTCGTAAACTCTGTCCTGTGCAAAATTTCGTCATCCTGACAGGTTAATGCAGAAAAAGCGTTCTGCGGCGCTTACCACTGAATTACAAACGAAATAAACCTGGCCCGGAGGGATGCTCAGAGCCTGGCGGTTTTGCATTTTGATACGTATTTTAACCCAGAGTTCCTTGTGGGTCATCGTTTACTTTCCACAACGATGCACCGTAGTATGTCAGCATCACCTGTCAGTTAACGCGAGATTATGCGATTTTCACGAATTGTTACCGGGTTAGCCTGTGCATTTATGCTGAATGCCCACGCTGCTTCGGTTGAAGACTATACCCAATATTTACCTGACGGCGCGAATCTGGCGCTGATTGTACAAAAAATAGGCGCAAGCGCACCCTCAATTGATTACCACAGTAAGCAGATGGCGCTTCCTGCCAGTACCATGAAGGTGATAACCGCCCTGGCGGCGCTGCTGCAACTGGGTCCGGATTACCGTTTCCATACGCAGTTGGAGAGTAAAGGATCGATTGACGACGGCACTTTGCAGGGCGATCTGGTGGCCCGCTTTGGCGGCGATCCCACGCTGACGCGCCAGGATCTGCGCAATATGGTCGCCACCCTCAAAAAACAGGGCGTGAAGCATATCCAGGGCAATCTGGTAATTGATACCTCCGTTTTTGCCAGTCATGACAAAGCGCCAGGCTGGCCGTGGAACGATTTGACCCAGTGCTTCAGCGCCCCACCGGGCGCCGCCATCGTTGACCGTAACTGTTTCTCCGTGTCGCTCTACAGCGCCGCCAATGCTGGCGATAAGGCATTTATTCGCGTGGCCTCTTATTATCCGGTCAATATGTTCAGCGAGGTTCGCACGCTGGCTAAAGGCTCTCCGGATGCGCAATATTGTGAGCTGGACGTGGTGCCCGGCGAACTTAATCGCTTTACGCTGACCGGCTGCATGACGCAGCGCGCCGAACCGCTGCCGCTGGCCTTTGCCATACAGGACGATGCGAGCTATGCCGGGGCGCTGCTCAAAGCCGAGCTACAGGCGGCGGGTATCGATTACACCGGCCACCTGCTGCGCCAGACTCAGGCGACGCCACCGGCAAAAGTACTGGCTGAAACGCAGTCCGCGCCGCTACACGACCTGCTGCGGGTGATGTTGAAGAAATCGGACAATATGATTGCGGATACCGTCTTCCGCACCATTGGTCATGAGCGCTTTGGCGTACCGGGAACCTGGCGAGCCGGTTCCGATGCCGTGCGGCAGATACTGCGTCAGAAGGCGAATATCGATCTGGGCAACAGCATTCAGGTAGACGGATCGGGGCTTTCACGGCACGATTTGATTTCCCCTGCTACCATGATGCAAGTGTTGCAATACATTGCACAAAATGATCAACAGCTGAATTTCATTTCAATGTTACCGCTGGCAGGCTACGACGGAACGTTGCGCTATCGTGGTGGTCTTCATGAGGCTGGCGTGGACGGCAAGGTGTCGGCCAAGACCGGTTCCCTGCAGGGAGTTTATAACCTGGCAGGCTTTATGACCACCGCCAGCGGGCAGCGTGTGGCATTTGTCCAGTATCTTTCTGGCTATGCCGTTCCGCCGGAAGATCAGCGTCAGCGGCGTATTCCACTGGTCCGCTTTGAGAGCCGGCTCTATAAGGATGTTTATCAAAACAACTGACGACCATGAAACTGCTGATTGTTGAAGATGATGCCCTGCTGCTGGCTGGCCTGGTACAGGCGCTGACCAGCGAAGGCTACGCCGTGGATAGCGCCACCAGAGGCGCCGAAGCCTGCGCGTTGCTGCAGAGCGGCCAGTACAGCCTGATCGTGCTCGATCTCGGACTGCCGGACCGTGACGGCGGCCAGCTGCTGCGCCAGTGGCGCAAGGAGAATATCGATCTGCCGGTGCTGATCTTGACCGCGCGCGATGCCCTTGAAGATCGGGTTGAGGGGCTGGATGCCGGTGCCGACGATTATCTGGTCAAACCGTTTGCGCTCGCTGAGCTGAAGGCCAGGGTGCGGGCGCTGATTCGCCGCTATCAGGGGCACAGCGATAACCTGCTACAGCATGGCGATCTTTCGCTTAACCTCTCTTCTCAGCAGGTCTGTCTCGACGGCCGCCCGGTGGAGATCACGCCAAAGGAGTTTGCGCTGCTCACCCGCCTTTTAATGCGCGTGGGGCAGACGGTGCACCGCGAAACGCTACAGCAGGATCTCTATAGCTGGCAGGATGATACCGGCTCCAACACGCTGGAAGTTCATATCCATAATTTACGCCGCAAGCTGGGCAAGGACCGTATTAAAACTGTCCGGGGCGTGGGCTATCGGCTGGAAGAACGCTCTTGAACAGTATGCGTCGGCGTTTGCTGATAATGCTGGCCCTGATCCTGTTGACCTGTCAGATGATGAGCGCCGCCTGGCTGTGGCACGAAAGCCGCGAGCAGATCGGCTTTCTGGTCAACGAAACGCTCTCTGCCCACGCCCGCAATGAGCGCGTAGAAGGTGAAATCCGCGAGGCTATCGCCTCCTTGTTGCTGCCTTCGCTGGTGATGGTCTGCTTCACCCTGCTGCTCTCCTTCTGGGCTATTAGCTGGATCATTCGGCCTTTAAAATCTTTGCAAAATAGCCTGTCTGAACGCTCAGCCGATAACCTCACTCCGCTTCCTCACTTCTCCGATATGGATGAGATTGCCGCCGTCACGCAGGCATTAAACCAGCTGCTGGGACGGCTTGATCATACGCTACAGCAGGAGCGGCTCTTTACGGCCGATGCCGCCCACGAGCTGCGTACGCCGCTTGCCGGGCTGCGGCTGCACCTTGAACTGCTGGAACAACAGGGCGTGGCTCAGGGCCCGATGCTGGTACAGCGCATCGACCAGTTAATGCATGTGATTGAGCAGTTGCTGATGCTATCCCGCGCCGGGCAGGCGCTGGCGGGCGGCCATTATCATGTGGTGAGCTGGCAGACGGTTTACCAGCCTCTCCAGTTGGAGATGACCGAGATGCTCTCTCTGCGTCAGCAAACGCTAAGCGTCACGGGCGATATGCGGCTGGAGGCTCAGGGAGACGCCGTATTGCTAAGGCTGATGGTGCGTAATCTGCTGGAAAACGCCTCAAGATACAGCCCGGAAGGCAGCCTTATCACCCTCATTGCCCAAAGCGAAGAGGGCGGCAGCAGTTTGACCGTCCGCGATGAGGGACCAGGAATTGATCCTTCCACCTCTGAAGAGCTGACGCAGGCATTTCGCAGGATGGATCAGCGCTATGGCGGCAGCGGATTAGGGCTGAATATCGTACAGCGCATTACTCAGCTCCATCATGGTGAGCTGAGGTTGGCTAACCGCCGCGATCGCAGCGGGCTGGATGCCACCTGCTGGCTGCCGCACAAGCTGAATTAGCCGCAGGCATCCACCTCCGGCAGCAATGCCGCACCAGCGTTAAAAAAGGGGACACATTTTGTGTCCCCTGTTCGGCTTAGCGCTTGTAGATGATTTCGACGCCTTCGTCGTCTTCTTCATCCCAGTCATCATCCCAGTCGTCGTCTTCCACTTCGACGCCAGATTCGGCTTCGGCCTCTTCGAGCTGCTGACGATGGTAGTCGTCCCACATGAACTCAACTTTCTCAGGCTGTTTCTGCTCGACTTCCGCTTCTTTCGGATTGGCATTGATAAAGGACATCACATCCCAACACAGCGGCGTAACGCCTGAGCGGTTAGCGGCGGAGATCAGATAGTATTTATCGGTCCAGCCCAGCGCTTCAGCAATCGCCTTCGCACGGGATTCCGCTTCTTCCTGATCCAGCAAATCGACCTTGTTGAACACCAGCCAGCGAGGCTTGCTGAACAGCTTCTCGCTGTATTTTTCCAGCTCGCCCAGAATGATGCGGGCGTTTTCAATCGGATCGGACTCGTCAATCGGTGCCAGATCGATGGTGTGCAGCAGTACGCGGCAGCGCTCAAGGTGCTTAAGAAAGCGAATACCCAGACCGGCGCCCTCAGAAGCCCCTTCAATCAGCCCTGGAATATCGGCAACCACAAAACTCTGCTCGGTATCCATACGCACGACGCCCAGGCTTGGCACCAGCGTGGTGAACGGATAGTCAGCTACTTTTGGCTTGGCCGCAGAGACGGCGCGAATAAAGGTCGATTTACCGGCATTCGGCAGGCCCAGCATACCCACATCGGCCAACAGCATCAGCTCCAGCTGCAAATCGCGCTTCTCGCCGGGCGTTCCCATCGTTTTCTGACGGGGCGTACGGTTTACCGAGGATTTAAAACGCGTGTTGCCCAGGCCATGCCAGCCGCCTTTAGCCACCATCTGCACCTGACCATGCGTCATCATGTCGCCCAGCGTCTCGCCGGTGCCCTGGTCGATGATTCGGGTGCCGACAGGCACTTTGATCACGATGTCTTTCCCGCGCTTGCCGGTACAGTCACGGCTCTGGCCATTTTCGCCACGCTCGGCACGGAAAGATTTTTCAAAGCGATAATCGATCAGGGTGTTCAGGTTTTCATCGGCCTGCATGTAGACGTCGCCGCCGTCGCCGCCGTCACCGCCATCCGGACCGCCTCTTGGGATATATTTTTCACGACGGAAGCTGACGCAGCCATTGCCGCCATCGCCCGCAGAAACGAGGATCGTCGCTTCATCAACAAACTTCATGTTACTTCTCCGTAAATCATTCGCCCGGCAGTGACAAGGTAAGGCAAGTCCGGGAGTGATCCGTCGTGGCAAGCATTGATGCCTGATGACGGAAACTGGGTGTCTGTCGCCGCAAAATCTGTCTTCGCGTCATTTCCAGAAAAGGGGGTCCGCCTTAAGACATCGTGCAGCTGAATATAAAGTGTACAGCAAAAACGGCGTATGCTGTGACCCCTCAGGCGCAATTACGCAGGGGTAAAATGCAGAATGTAAAAAGCCCCGCCATCAAAGCGGGGCTTTTCGATTCGCTGCAGAAAGCGATATCAGGTACCGCTTTCGGGCACGAAAACCTTACTCAGCAACGATGCTGATGTATTTACGGTTATTCGGGCCTTTCACTTCGAATTTGACCTTGCCGTCTGCAGTTGCAAACAGGGTGTGGTCACGGCCGCAGCCTACGTTAGTGCCCGCGTGGAATTTGGTGCCACGCTGACGAACGATGATGCTACCTGCCAGAACGGCTTCGCCGCCGAAACGCTTAACGCCGAGGCGTTTTGCATTGGAATCGCGACCATTTCGAGTGGAGCCGCCAGCCTTTTTGTGTGCCATTTGTCAGATCTCCTCTTAGGCGCTGATGCCAGTGATCTTCACATCAGTGAACCACTGACGGTGACCCTGCTGCTTACGGTAGTGTTTACGACGACGAAACTTAACAATCTTAATTTTTTCGCCACGACCATGGGCAACGATTTCTGCCTTGATCACGCCACCTGAAACTAAAGGCGCGCCAATCGTTACGTCTTCACCGTTAGCAATCATCAGAACCTGGTCGAATTCAATCGTTTCGCCGGTTGCGATGTCCAGCTTTTCCAGGCGAACGGTCTGACCTTCGCTTACTCGGTGTTGTTTACCACCACTTTGGAAAACCGCGTACATATAAAACTCCGCTCTCGCGTTTGCCGTCTTGGTTTCAGGCTACGCTATAAATATTCACAATAGGGCGCGAATTCTACGCAAGTTCGGGGGGAATGACAAGTGCCTGATACGGGGTATTGCAGAAAAAAAACGCAAAGCGCAGGCAATTGTTTCGCTCCGCCGATTTTCCAGTACAATCTGTTATACATTATTATGCCGCAGGCACGGGTAAAGACGCTTATCATAGCAGCATACTGAGCAATAGCTGAACAGACTGATGAACTTAGAACAGATAAACGAACTCACCGCGCAGGATATGGCGGACGTCAATGCAACCATCCTCGAACAGCTGAACTCTGAGGTTTCCCTCATCAATCAGCTGGGTTACTACATCATTAGCGGGGGAGGTAAACGCATCCGCCCAATGATTGCCGTTTTAGCGGCCCGCGCCGTAAATTACACTGGAAAACAGCACGTTACCGTAGCGGCTCTGATTGAGTTTATCCACACCGCCACCCTTCTTCATGATGATGTGGTGGACGAGTCGGATATGCGCCGGGGAAAAGCGACGGCTAATGCCGCCTTTGGCAACGCTGCCAGCGTGCTGGTTGGCGACTTTATCTACACGCGCGCCTTCCAGATGATGACCAGCCTCGGCTCGCTTCGCGTGCTGGCCCTGATGTCAGAAGCGGTGAATGTGATTGCCGAAGGCGAGGTGCTGCAGTTGATGAACTGCAACGACCCCGACATCACGGAAGAGAGCTACATGCGGGTCATCTACAGCAAAACCGCCCGCCTGTTTGAAGCCGCCGCCCAGTCCTCGGCCATTCTGGCTGAGGCCACGCCGGAGCAGGAAAAAGCCCTACAGGATTACGGTCGCTACATCGGCACCGCTTTCCAGCTGATCGACGATCTGCTGGATTACAGCGCCGATGGTCAGACCCTCGGTAAAAATGTCGGTGATGACCTGAGCGAAGGTAAACCCACCCTGCCGTTGCTCCACGCTATGCGCAATGGCACCCCAGAGCAGTCGCAGATGATCCGCGCCGCGATTGAGCAAGGCAACGGCCGTCATTTGCTGGAGCCGGTTCTGGAAACCATGCGCCAGTGCGGCTCCCTCGAATGGACGCGGCAGGCGGCTGAACATGAAGCGGATAAGGCGATTATCGCCCTGAAAACGCTTCCTGAGTCCCCGTGGCGTAGCGCCCTCGAGGCGCTGGCCCATATGTCAGTACAGCGCGAGTTTTAACCTGCACAGCGCGGCACTCCGCGCTGTACTCTGCATCTTCCCGATTTTTGCTGACGCGCACCTCGCCATGTCCCTCTCCCTGTCATTTGCCAAATGTAACAACAGAAGACTTTTTGCTACTTTTTGCGCGCTGTAGCACAAATCCAATCAAATATTTGGAAATTACTGGAATCTTTAATCCAATTATTGCTATAAAAATCACTCTGTAATCGAGAGTTGTTACCGGGCATTAACCGTAAATCATGCCGAGACTTTGCTGGAGATGTCCAGATGAGATCAAGTGTACAAGGAGGAGACACGCATGTTGCATATAAAAAAAGACTGGCATAACGCCGACATTATCGCGAGCCTGCGAAAAAAAGGAACCAACCTCGCCTGCGTTTCACGGGAAGCGGGATTGAGTTCGTCTACGCTGGCCAACGCGCTATTTCGCCCGTGGCCTAAAGGGGAGTGGCTGATTGCGCAGGCGCTCAACATCCATCCCGCTGAGATTTGGCCGAGTCGCTATTACGATCCCGTGACCAAAGACCTGATTGACCGTAAAAAGTTAATCAGGAAATAGCAAAAAGGCGGTAGTTATCTACCGCCTTTCGTTATTGATTGCTGGCAGATTACTCTTCGCCGCTTATCCGCTCGATGTTCGCACCCATCGCCTTCAGCTTATCTTCAATGTGCTCATAGCCACGGTCAATGTGGTAAATACGATCGACAATGGTAGTGCCTTCCGCGATACAACCGGCTAACACCAGACTGGCTGAAGCACGCAGGTCGGTAGCCATCACCTGCGCCCCGGAAAGCTTCTCAACGCCGTGGCAGATCGCCGTGTTGCTTTCGATCTCCGCGTGTGCGCCCATGCGGATCAGCTCAGGGATGTGCATAAAGCGATTTTCGAAGATAGTTTCGGTGATGATGCCCGTCCCTTCCGCTACCAGGTTCAGCAGGCTGAACTGGGCCTGCATATCCGTCGGGAAGCCCGGATGCGGCGCCGTGCGGAAGTTGACTGCTTTAGGGCGCTTGCCATGCATATCCAGGCTGATCCAGTCCGGCCCGGTTTCGATATCCGCACCGGCTTCGCGCAGTTTCGACAGCACCGCATCCAGCGTATCCGGCTGCGTCGCGCGGCAAACGACTTTACCACCAGAAATGGCGGCGGCAATCAGGAAGGTGCCGGTTTCGATACGGTCAGGCAGCACGCGATAAACGCCGCCGCCCAGACGCTCGACGCCTTCAATAGTGATACGATCGCTGCCCGCGCCGCTGATTTTCGCTCCCAGCGTGTTGAGGAAGTTGGCGGTGTCCACAATTTCTGGCTCGCGCGCGGCATTCTCAATCACGGTGGTGCCGGTAGCGAGCGTGGCGGCGCTCATGATGGTCACGGTAGCGCCGACGCTGACCTTATCCATCACGATATGCGCCCCTTTCAGGCGGCCATCGACCGACGCTTTCACGTAGCCTTCTTCGAGTTTAATTTCAGCGCCCAGCTGCTCCAGCCCCGTAATGTGCAGGTCAACAGGCCGGGCGCCAATGGCGCAGCCGCCCGGCAGAGAGACCTGTCCCTGGCCAAAGCGCGCCACCAGCGGACCAAGCGCCCAAATCGAGGCGCGCATGGTTTTCACCAGCTCATATGGAGCGCAGTAGATATCGACATGACTGGCATCGAGATGCACAGAACCATTACGTTCAGCCTTAACCCCCAGCTGACTAAGCAGCTTCATGGTGGTATCAATGTCCTTTAGCTTAGGGACATTCTGAATCTCTACGGGCTCTTCGGCCAGCAGAGCGGCGAACAGGATCGGTAGCGCAGCATTTTTAGCGCCGGAAATTGTGACTTCCCCGCTTAAACGGGTTGGACCCTGCACACGAAATTTATCCATTACACCAGCTCTCTTTTTTAAAAATTAAATCCTGCCCGCCTCGCCATAGTGTGGCCGGGGAGCGTAGTAAAGCAGCTTAGAAACCGTTTAATTTACGGTCGCGCGCCCACTCATCGGGGGTATAAGTTTTGATCGAGACGGCATGGATGCGGTTGTCAGCGATGTAGGCCATCAGCGGCGCATAGACCGTCTGCTGTTTTTTGACCCGGCTCAGCTCGCCAAACAGTTCGCCTACGGCGATAACCTGAAAGTGGCTGCCATCGCCAGTTACGTGGACTTCCTGCAACGATAACGCGTCCATCAGCACGGCTTGAATTTCACTAGTTTCCATGAGGCTCTAAAGTTGGTTGATGATAAACAGGCACACATAGTAGTAGAAAGTGCCGCTATCTTAAACAAGCAAAAAGCCCCTGACGGGTCAGGGGCTGGTTCTGTTGCGTTCCAGGCGGCCGTTTTAACCGCGTGAAACAATGATCTGCTGCAGGTTATACAGATCGATCAGCGATCGAAGTTTGTCGGTGATGCCGGTGAACTGCGGGGCTTTCCCCTGGCTCAGCGCAATCTGCCTTAAATGCACCAGCAGCGCCAGACCGGCAGAATCGACCCTGTCCAGGGCTGAAACGTCGATTGTATCGACCTGTGTCATTACCGTTTCACGCTGCTGCCAAAGCGCTAAGAGCGTCTCACGCTGCAGCTCCCCGGAGAGCCGCAGTTGGTTAGCGTCAAGGCGCCAGCTCAGTAGTTCACTCATTACTGCTGCTTATCCAGCTTGATAGGCTGACTGGCATAGGATTTCAACTGAGTGGTCAGGCCGTCAATGCCCTTCTGGCGCAGCGTATCGCTCCACTCGTTTTGTTTGGTGGTGATCATGCTTACCCCTTCGGCAATCATGTCATAAGCTTGCCAGTCGCCGGTGCGGCTGTTTTTGCGCCACTGGAAGTCCAGGCGAACGGGAGGGCGACCGTGAGGATCGATGATAGTCACGCGGATAGCGATGATGTTTTTATCGGCGTAAGGCTGTTCAGGAGCAATCTGATAGGTCTGACCGTTATACAGCGCCAGCGCCTGGCCGTAGGCCTGGGCCAGATAATCGCCGAACGCGGTGAAGTAGGCTTCTCGCTGGGCTGGCGTGGCCTCTTTGTAATAACGCCCCAGCACTAATGCGCCAGCATACTTAATCTGCACATAGGGCAGCAGCTCTTCACGCACGACCTGGCGGAGATAATCGGGGTTCTGCTTGATTTTAGGCTGCTCGGTCTTCAAACGGGTGAAGGTTTTACCCGCCGCCTCATTCATCAGTTGATAAGGGTTAGTTTGATCCGCCGCAGCGTTGGCCGCCAGCGGGGCAACGATCAGCATTGCCATGATCAGAAAACGTTTAAGCATTACTTGTCCTCGTTTGGATTAGTCGTTGCAGCCGGCGCGGGTTGCCCGTTTGCTTCCGGTGCCGCCGACGAAGCTTTGTTACTGTCATTACCATCGCCGCTCTTATACAAGAACTGGCCAATCAGATCTTCAAGCACCATCGCTGATTTGGTGTCCTGAACAGTGCTGCCGTCTTTAAGCATAGCCGTTCCCATATCAGGATCGTCGAAGCCGACGTTCAGCGCCAGATACTGCTCGCCCAGCAGACCAGAGGTTCTTATCGCCAGCGAGCTGGTGTCCGGCAGCTGATTATATTTCTGTTCGATATCCATCGAAACGCGCGGCGAGTAGGTTTTGCTGTCCAGTTCGATAGCTGAAACCCGACCAATCAACACGCCGCCAATCTTAACCGGCGAGCCTGTTTTAAGGCCGCCGACATTGTCGAAAGTGGCATACAGCCTCCAGGTGGGCTCATTACCGAGAGATTTTAAATCGGCCACCCGCAGGCACAGGAACAGGGCCGCGCACAGCGCCAGCAGTAAAAATACCCCTACCCAAATTTCGCTCTTTTTCGTTTGCATTGAATCAGTTCCCAAACATCAGTGCAGTCAGCACAAAATCTAAACCGAGTACAGCCAGAGAAGCATGTACCACAGTGCGAGTGGTTGCCCGGCTAATCCCTTCTGAAGTGGGGATCGCATCATAACCATTAAACAGAGCAATCCAGGTCACCGTGAAGGCGAAGACCGCGCTTTTGATGACGCAATTCACAATATCCTTGCGTACATCAACGGCATTCTGCATCGCCGACCAGAAGAAGCCGCTGTCGATCCCTTTCCAGCTCACGCCAACGATAGCGCCGCCCACAATACCCACGGCCACGAAAATCAGCGCCAGCAGCGGCATACTGATAAAGCCTGCCCAGAAACGGGGAGAAATAATCCGACGCAGCGGATCGACCGCCATCATTTCCATGCTGGAAAGCTGCTCTGTCGCCTTCATCAGGCCAATTTCCGCGGTTAGCGCAGAACCCGCCCTGCCGGCAAACAGCAGCGCGGTGACCACCGGTCCCAGCTCGCGCAGCAGCGAGAGCGCCACCAGCATCCCAAGGCTGCTGTCCGCGCCGTAAGTGTTCAGCACCAGATATCCCTGCAAGCCCAGCACCATCCCGATGAACAGCCCGGAGACCATCACAATCAGCAGGGAGAGTACCCCAATACTGTAGAGCTGTTTTATCAGCAGAGGCGCATGCTGGCGAAAGCGGGGAATGCCCACCAGCGCATGAAAGAGCATTAATCCGGCACGTCCAAAGGAAGCGCAGGTATTGATTCCCTGTTTCCCCAGAGCCCCAAGTGCACGTAGCAACATCAGTTAATTAACTCCCTGAACCGGTTAAGTCTTGCAGATAATCCCCTGCCGGGAAGCGAAACGGCACCGGACCATCTGCGATCCCATCAATAAACTGGCGCACGCGCGCGTCCTCATTGTCATGCAGAGCCTGGGCGGTGCCCTGGGCAATCACTTTCTGCCCGGCGATAATATAGGCATAGTCGGCAATGCTCAGGACTTCCGGTACGTCATGCGATACGACAATGCAGGTCATTCCCAGTGAGTGGTTCAACTCATCAATCAGTTTCACCAGCACGCCCATAGTGATCGGGTCCTGACCGACAAACGGTTCGTCAAACATGATCAGGTCGGGTTCCAGCGCAATGGCACGAGCCAGCGCGGCACGACGCGCCATGCCGCCGGAGAGTTCCGAGGGTTTCAGCAGCGCGGCGCCGCGCAACCCCACCGCTTCCAGCTTCATCATTACCGTACTGTGCAGCAGCTGAGGCGGAAGCCGGGTATGTTCACGCAGCGGCCAGGCGACGTTATCAAAGACGTTGAGGTCAGTAAATAGCGCGCCGGACTGAAACAACATGCTCATTTTTTTTCTGGCTTCGTACAGCCGCGAGCGAGACAGGCTGGGGATATTTTCACCGTTAAACCAGATTTCCCCGCTGTCCGGGCGCAACTGGCCGCCAATCAGGCGTAATAAGGTCGTTTTTCCAATGCCTGATGGGCCCATAATGGCCGTGACTTTCCCTTTTGGCACCGTCAGCGAGATGTTATCGAATACGGGTCTCTCTCCGCGGGAAAAGCTTACGCCGCGGACATCTACCAAATTCGTCTCCGTCTGACTCATAATAATCTCTCCAGGATTTCAGGCATATAATTTACCTCCGATGGTAGCGTATTACCTGGTGGACTGGACACTTTTACAGAAACTTACCTCGAAGACGTGGCTAAAGTTGGCATAAGTTTTACTTTTTGCTTTCAGAACGTCAAAATCAGCACATTAACTTAACTTTTCTGCTTTACTCGTCGCGCAAGGCGAGCCGACGATAAGACCCGATTCAAAGGACACTTCATGCTCGTAGCAATAGCACTATTGATTATCGGTTTAGTTCTACTGGTATATGGTGCAGATCGTCTGGTCTTTAGCGCTGCCATACTTAGCCGCGCGCTGGGCATTCCCCCTCTGATTATTGGCATGACCGTGGTCGGCATTGGCACCTCGCTGCCCGAACTGATCGTCTCTTTCTCTGCCGCGACCCATGGCCAGATGGATATTGCCGTTGGCACCGCCATGGGTTCTAACATTACGAATATTCTGCTGATCCTCGGTGGCGCCGCCCTGCTTCATCCGCTGACCGTTCATTCAAATCTGGTGCGCCGTGAACTGCCCTTAATGCTGCTGGTCACATTATTATGCGGCGTCATGTTGTTTGATAATAATCTCGGCCGCAATGACGGTTTGGCGCTGATTGCCATTGCCGCCGCCTATCTCCTTTTTATTATCAAAATTGCGCGCAGGGCCGAGCGTGACAACAACGATTCGCTGACGCGCGAGCAGTTGGCCGAACTGCCGCGTGACGATGCTGGCAATACGGTGGCCTTTTTATGGCTCGCGGTGGCGCTGATTATCCTGCCCATGTCAACACGGATGGTGATCGACAATGCCACCGTGCTGGCGGACTTTTATGGCATCAGCGAACTGGTCATCGGCCTGACCGTGATTTCCGTCGGCACCAGCCTGCCAGAACTGGCTACGGTGATTGCCGGGGCGCTGAAAGGGGAAGATGACATTGCCATCGGCAACCTGATCGGTTCTAACATCTACAATATTGCCATTGTGCTTGGCGTTCCGGCGCTGATACATCCGGGCGATATTGATGCGCATGCTTTTGCCCGTGACTATTGGGTCATGCTGGGCGTCAGCGCGCTGTTTGCCTTAATCTGTCTGCAACGCAGCCGCCGTATCGGACGAGTAGCCGGCGCGCTGCTGCTCTCAGGCTTTGTTGCCTGGGTGGCCCTGCTTTACTGGCTGCCCTCGGCTACCCTCTGGTAAAAGGAATGGATATTATGGCACCTGGCAATTTCAACCCCGGCTTCGACTTTCAGCAGGCTGGGAAAGATGTCCTGAATATCGAACGTCAGGGCCTGGAGCAGCTCGATCAGTACATCAACGACGATTTTACACTGGCCTGCGAGCGCATCTACGGCTGCCTGGGCAAAGTGGTGGTGATGGGGATGGGGAAATCCGGCCACATCGGCAAAAAAATGGCGGCGACCTTTGCCAGCACCGGCACCCCGGCATTTTTCGTGCACCCTGCCGAAGCCAGCCACGGCGACCTTGGCATGGTCAGCGCGGGCGATATCGTGATTGCGATCTCAAACTCCGGCGAGTCTTCTGAAATTCTGGCGCTCATCCCGGTACTGAAACGGCTGCACGTCTCGCTAATTTGCATGACCAGCAAGCCTGATAGCGCAATGGGGCGTGCGGCGGATATCCATCTCTGTGTTAAAGTACCGCAGGAAGCCTGTCCGCTGGGCCTGGCGCCAACCTCAAGCACCACAGCGACGCTGGTCATGGGCGATGCTCTGGCGGTGGCGCTGCTAAAAGCGCGCGGCTTCACCGCAGAAGACTTTGCCCTGTCCCACCCAGGCGGTGCGCTGGGTCGTAAGCTACTGCTAACCGTGAATGACATTATGCACAGCGGTGACGAGATCCCTCACGTCAGCCGCGACGCTTCGCTCCGCGATGCGCTGCTTGAAATCACCCGCAAAAACATGGGCATGACGGTAATCTGTAACGATCTGATGAAGATTGAAGGCATCTTTACCGATGGTGACCTGCGCAGGGTGTTTGATATGGGCATTGATATCCAGAAGGCCAGCATTGCCAGCGTGATGACGCCTGGCGGCATCCGGGTGCGCCCTAACCTGCTGGCTGTGGATGCGCTCAATCTGATGCAGAGTCGGAACATCACCTCGGTGATGGTCGCCGATGGCGATACGCTGCTGGGCGTAGTCCATATGCATGACATGCTGCGCGCGGGCGTGGTTTAACAAGGATCGGAAGACAAATGAGTACTGCTTCAGAGTGGGTTGAAACCTGTTATGGCGAAGTAAGCCAGCAGGTAATGACGCGAGCGCGAAACGTCAGGCTGCTAATTTGCGACGTGGACGGCGTGATGTCGGACGGTGTGATCTATCAGGGCAACAACGGGGAAGAGCTTAAGGCTTTTAACGTTCGCGACGGTTATGGCATCCGCTGCCTGCTGACTTCAGACGTGGAGGTCGCCATTATTACCGGCCGCAAGGCAAAATTGCTGGAAGATCGCTGCGCGACCCTGGGTATTACGCATCTTTACCAGGGACAATCTGATAAGCTTTTGGCCTTCCATGAACTTCTGGATACACTAGCGCTTCGCCCCGACCAGGTCGCCTACATTGGCGACGATCTGATTGACTGGCCGGTAATGGCCGAAGTGGGCCTCAGCGTCACCGTGGCGGATGCGCATCCGGTTCTGCTGCCCCGTGCAGACTATGTAACCCGAATTGCGGGCGGGCGCGGCGCGGTACGCGAGATTTGCGATCTGATATTGATAGCACAGGATAAGTTTGATGAGGCCAAAGGGCAGTCTGTATGAGTAAAACCAGACGTTGGATTACGCTGTTATTGGCTCTGGTGGCCATTGTGCTGATTGGCTGGAACCTGACCGGTACAGATGACAGCGACACTCCTGTGGCCAGTAACGACCAGGAGCCGACCTACACAAGCCAGACCTCAAATACCGTGGTATATAACCCGCAGGGCGCTCTGAACTACAAGCTTGTCTCGGATAAAGTGACCTATTTTTCAGCCGAGGCCGTCAGCTGGTTCGATAACCCGGTGATGACCACCTTTGATGAGAATAAAATCCCTACCTGGTCCGTCCGGGCGGATAAAGCCAAGCTGACCAACGACCGAATGCTGTATCTTTATGGTCATGTGGAGGTCAACAGCCTGACGCAAGATGCTCAACTTGAGCGGATTAAGACCGATAATGCCGTAGTAAACCTCGTGACGCAGGATGTCACTTCGCAAGATCAGGTGACGCTTTACGGCCGGAGTTTTAACTCTACCGGCATGAAAATGCGTGGAAATTTACGGAAGAAAACTGCCGAGTTGATTGAAAAGGTCAAAACCTCTTATGAAATCCAAAATGAAAAACAACCTTAAGTTTCTTACGCTCAGCCTGCTCCTCGCGACCAGCCTGCCGGCCTTTGCCTTAACCGGAGACTCGGATAAGCCCGTCAACGTCGATTCTGAAAATCAGGCGCTGGATATGCAGGGCAACGTCGCGACCTTTACCGGTAAGGTGATCGTCACCCAGGGCTCAATCAAAATCACTGCCGATAAGGTCGTGGTCACTCGCCCCGGCGGCGACAGTAACAAAACCATCGTTGATGCCTACGGCGACCCTGCCACCTTCTACCAGATGCAGGACAACGGCAAGCCGGTAAAAGGCCACGCGCAGAAAATGCACTATGAGCTGGCTAAAGACTTTGTTGAGCTGACGGATAATGCTTATCTGGAGCAGCTTGACAGCAACGTTAAGGGTGATCGGATCACCTACCTGGTGAAAGAGCAGAAAATGCAGGCCTACAGCAGCGGCGCTGGCAAGCGTGTGACTACCGTGCTGGTTCCTTCCCAGTTGCAGGACAAGGGCACCCAGTCAACCGGACCAAAAAAGAGTAACTAATCAGCTATGGCTACTTTAATTGCGGAAAACCTGGCGAAGGCTTACAAGGGCCGTCGCGTGGTCGAAGACGTCAGTCTGCAGGTGAAATCCGGCGAAATTGTCGGCCTTCTTGGCCCCAACGGCGCCGGTAAAACCACCACGTTTTACATGGTGGTGGGCATTGTGCCGCGAGATGCAGGCCGCATCATCATTGATGACGAAGATATCAGTATCCTGCCGCTACATGCCCGCGCGCGCCGTGGAATTGGCTACCTGCCGCAGGAAGCGTCGATTTTCCGTCGGCTAAGCGTCTATGACAATTTAATGGCCGTTTTGCAGATCCGTGAAGATCTGACGACCGAACAGCGCGAAGACCGGGCCAATGAGCTGATGGACGAGTTCCACATCGCGCATCTGCGCAACAACATGGGCCAGGCTTTATCAGGGGGGGAACGCCGCCGCGTCGAAATCGCCCGTGCGCTGGCCGCCAACCCGAAATTTATTCTGCTGGACGAACCTTTTGCCGGCGTTGACCCGATTTCGGTGATTGATATCAAGAAAATTATCGAACATCTGCGCGACAGCGGCCTGGGCGTGCTAATCACCGACCACAACGTACGTGAAACGCTGGCGGTCTGTGAGCGGGCCTACATCGTCAGCCAGGGACACCTGATTGCTCATGGTACTCCAGGCGAAATTCTGGAGGATGAGCAGGTTAAACGAGTCTATTTAGGCGAAGAGTTCAGACTCTGATAAGGTGTTAATACCAGGTAAGATTTTCGAGGAATTTGTATCCTGAATATGAAGCAAGGTTTGCAGCTCAGGCTTAGCCAACAGCTTGCCATGACGCCACAACTGCAGCAGGCGATCCGTCTGCTGCAGCTCTCTACGCTTGAACTACAGCAGGAAATTCAGTTGGCGCTGGAAAGTAATCCGCTGCTTGAACAAACCGACCTCCACGAAGAAGTGGACGCACGCGACTATCAGGAGAAAGAAGCCCTGGATACCAGGGAAGCGCTGGAGCAGAAAGAGATGCCGGAAGAGCTGCCTCTGGATGCCACCTGGGATGAAATCTATACCGCTGGCACGCCGTCCGGTACCGGCACGGATTACCATGATGACGAGCTCCCGGTCTATCAGGGCGAAACGACCCAGTCACTCCAGGACTACCTGATGTGGCAGGTTGAACTGACGCCGTTCACCGATACTGACCGGGCAATCGCCACCTCGATCATCGATGCCGTTGATGACACCGGTTATCTGACCGCCTCTCTGGAAGAGGTGCTGGACAGCATTGGCAATGATGAACTGACCATGGATGAGGTGGAGGCGGTGTTAAAACGCGTCCAGCGTTTTGATCCGGTTGGCGTCTGCGCCAGAGACCTGCGGGATTGCCTGCTGGTACAGCTTTCCCAGTTCTCGCCGGAAACGCCCTGGCTGAAAGAAGCCCGGCTGATCGTCAGCGAGCATCTGGATTTACTGGCTAACCACGATTTTCGCAGCCTGATGCGGGTCACGCGCCTGAAAGAAGAGGTGTTAAAAACCGCGATGCAGGTTATCCAGTCGCTCGACCCGCGTCCGGGTCAGTCGATCAATACCAGCGAGCCGGAGTACGTCATCCCGGATGTGCTGGTGCGCAAGATAAGCAACCGCTGGACGGTTGAGCTGAACTCAGACAGCGTGCCGCGCCTGAAAATCAATCAGCACTACGCTTCGCTCGGCACCACCACGCGGAACGACAGCGACAGCCAGTTCATTCGCAGCAACTTGCAGGAAGCCAAGTGGCTGATTAAAAGCCTGGAAAGCCGTAACGACACGCTGCTCAAGGTGACGCGCTGTATCGTCGACCAGCAGCAGGCTTTTTTCGAGCAGGGTGAAGAATTTATGCGGCCGATGGTGCTGGCGGATATTGCCAGCGCGGTGGACATGCATGAGTCGACCATTTCCCGGGTGACCACGCAGAAGTACCTGCACAGCCCGCGCGGTATTTTTGAATTGAAATATTTTTTCTCCAGCCACGTCAACACCGAAGGCGGCGGCGAAGCCTCCTCCACGGCGATACGCGCGCTGGTGAAGAAATTAATCTCGGCGGAGAATCCCGCCAAACCTCTGAGCGACAGCAAGCTCACCACCCTGCTTTCCAGTCAGGGGATCATGGTGGCGCGCCGGACTGTCGCGAAGTACCGAGAGTCTTTATCCATCCCGCCCTCAAACCAGCGCAAACAGCTGGTCTGAACGAACAGATAAGGAAGAGCGTATGCAACTCAATATTACCGGGCAGAACGTAGAAATCACCGAGCCCCTCCGTGAATTCGTGACCACTAAATTTGCCAAGCTGGAACAGTACTTCGATCGGATTAATCAGGTCTATATTGTTCTTAAGGTCGAAAAAGTCACGCAAATAGCGGATGCTACTCTGCATGTGAACGGCGGTGAGTTGCATGGCACCTCAGAAGGGAAAGATATGTACGCGGCGATTGACGGCCTGATTGACAAGCTGACGCGCCAACTCAATAAACACAAAGACAAGCTGAAGCAGCACTAAATTTCACTCAGGCATTGATTATTTCTTCGCCACCCCTATCTAAGGGTATCAGGTGACGTAAGATAAACCGACTCGTCCGCTTTCATCAGGGGCGAGCCGTTAATCAGGCAGGCTGTGCAGTCGACCGACGCCTTCCGCTCCTCTTCAGGCGCGGATACGTCCCGTTATTTTGCCAGGCAGAAGTGAACACGTAAGTGAAACTATGATGAACAATGAATTAACACTGGAACTGAGCTCGGTATTGAGTGTGTCCTGCACCCGCAGCGGCGTACATTGCCAGAGCAAAAAACGGGCGCTGGAGATCATCAGCGAGCTGGCGGCTAAGCAGCTTAACCTTCCGCACCAGACCATCTTTGAGGCGATCCTGACGCGTGAGCGCATGGGCAGTACCGGCATAGGCAATGGCATTGCCATCCCGCACGGTAAGCTGATTGAAGATACGCTGCGTGCGGTAGGGGTGTTTATCCGCCTCGACCAGCCGATCGCTTTTGATGCCATCGACAATCAGCCAGTGGATCTGCTGTTTGCCTTACTGGTCCCTGCCGATCAGTGTAAAACACACCTGCACACGCTCTCGCTGGTCGCTAAGCGTCTGGCCGATAAAACCGTGTGCCGCCGCCTGCGGGCCGCGCAGAGTGATGAAGAGCTTTATGAGATCATGGCGGAAAGCCCTGAGGAGAACCACTGATCTCACCGGGTCGGCCAGCGTCGACTCATTTTGCTAAATCAGGAGAACAAGCCATGGTGCTGATGATTGTCAGCGGTCGATCGGGATCGGGTAAGTCTGTTGCCCTAAGAGCTCTGGAGGATATGGGCTTTTACTGCGTGGATAACTTACCCGTGGTGCTCTTGCCTGAGCTGGCGAACTCACTGGCCGATCGGAATATGTCTGCTGCTGTCAGCATTGACGTGCGCAACATGCCTGAGTCGCCGGAAATTTTTGAAAAGGCGCTGACCAGCCTGCCGGACAGCTTCTCTCCGCAGCTACTGTTTCTCGATGCCGATCGCAATACGCTGATCCGCCGCTACAGCGATACGCGCCGTCTTCACCCCCTTTCCAGTAAAAATCTCTCGCTGGAGAGCGCTATCGACGAGGAGAACGAACTGCTGGAGCCTCTGCGCTCGCGGGCCGATCTGATTGTCGACACCTCTGAGATGTCGGTACATGAGCTGGCAGAGATGCTGCGAACCCGTCTCCTTGGCAAGCGCGAGCGCGAGCTGACCATGGTGTTCGAATCTTTTGGCTATAAGCACGGCATCCCGATTGACGCTGATTACGTCTTTGACGTGCGTTTCCTGCCTAACCCGCACTGGGACCCTAAACTGCGTCCCATGACCGGTCTGGATCGTCCGGTAGCGGCGTTCCTCGATCGCCATACGGAAGTGCATAACTTTATCTATCAGACCCGCAGCTATCTGGAACTGTGGTTGCCGATGCTGGAAACCAACAACCGCAGTTACCTTACCGTCGCCATCGGCTGTACCGGTGGTAAACATCGCTCCGTCTATATTGCTGAACAGCTGGCTGACTATTTCCGCTCCCGCGGTAAAAATGTGCAGTCCCGCCATCGCACGCTGGAAAAACGCAAATCATGACCGTCAGGCAAACCGTTGAGATTAAAAATAAGCTGGGTATGCACGCCCGTCCGGCTATGAAGCTGTTCGAGCTGGTGCAGAGTTTTGATGCGGAAGTTCTGCTGCGTAATGAGAGCGGCACCGAGGCTGAAGCCAGCAGCGTTATCGCGCTGCTGATGCTGGATTCAGCCAAGGGAGGGCACATCGAAATTGAAGCGACCGGGCCTGAAGAGGAACAGGCGCTCAAGGCGGTAATCGAGCTATTTGACGCCGGGTTCGACGAAGATTAACGCTTTTCCCGACCAGATATTCACTCGCAGCCCGCTGGAGAGGGTGGCTTACAGCAGCTTGTGCTCGCGTAAATACCCCTCTCCTCCCAGCTGCCGCATCTGACGCATTATCCACTGCTGACGCTGGCGAATATAGCCGGAAGGCGAGCTGGCTTTGAAGCGGATAGGATTCGGCAAAACGGCGGCCAGCAGAGCGGCTTCGGACAGGGTCAGGCGACTGGCCGGCTTATGGAAATAGCGCTGGGCGGCCTCCTCGACGCCGAACACGCCGTCGCCAAATTCCGCCACGTTGAGATAGACCGCCAGGATACGTCGTTTGGTCCAGACGGTTTCCAGTCCCACCGTCAGGCCAGCCTCAAGGCCTTTACGCACCCAGCTTCTGCCATCCCATAAAAATACGTTTTTAGCTGTCTGCTGCGACAGGGTGGAAGCCCCTCGAATCTGGCCTCCCTCCCCCTTATCCAGCACGGATTGAATCGCCTGCACATCGAACCCCCAATGCGTGGGGAATTTCTGATCTTCCGAGGCGATAACCGCCAGCCGCATCCACGGCGAAATATCATCCATACTCACCCAGTCCGAATGGGCTACATAGCTGAAATCACCGCTAAACCAGGCACCCAGCTGACGTTCTACCATAACAGCGGAGAACGGGACCGGCAGAAAAGAGAACAGTAGAATTCCGGCGATCCACACGCCAACCACCGTCAAAACGGCGCGCAATGCCCATGCTTTGATGCGCTGAAAACCCATTTTATTCCGCTGTTTCATATAATATTGTCCATGACTATCTTATCAATTCCTGTAACGGGAGCCGCTGCCAGCCCATTTTGCTTATAGACAACACGCTGAAGCGATTGCTGCCGCTAAAATGCGCGTGACTAATGGATCCTGTTTATTATTTAAAATGTCCTAAGCGCTTCAACTACTTCCGCACATCAGGAATCGGTTCCATTGGCTAAACGACTCCTCTTCTGCCATCAGGTTGAGCGTAAAAGCGCCTAATGCAGTTAAAAACGAATGATTTGCCGCGCTTATAAGTTAACTGACAGAGCTTTTGCAAATCATACCTTATAGCGCCTTAATCTAAGGGAAGATTCCTGTCCAGCGCTTTTCCAGGGGCCACTGAACGGCTGGTTTGTCCAGATCAGGAAAATTATTAGAATCAGCGCAATTAATCGGTAAAAGCTTGCAGCTGAGCTTTTCTTCGTCGTCCGCTAAACCGTTTGTTTTTCACTACGCTGACTACGTAAAAAAAACATGATATACAGCAAGTTAATAATTATCGGCGTTGAGCTATTTTTCATTAGCATCGCTGCTAGCCCCCAGGTGCAGAAGTAAAGCTAACACGTCAATGCGAATGCGATAAAAACCGCCACAATTGCTCAAAAAACAGCCAAATTGATGCAAAAAATCATTTCCAGCTTGACTGTGTTATCAAATTAATGTTTTCTGTCTGAAATCGTTGCTCAACATCACAGATTTTAATGAATCTGGTAACAGGTGACGGTAGATTTGCTAATGTAGTTGCTAAGCGTTTTACCCAATACCACGCCTGTGCTTTTAAACTCTTCTTCTCAGAATAGCGCAGGTTACCCTTTTCCCTGGTGTTGGCGCAGTATTCGCGCACCCCGGCCTCGGTCGGGGTCATTTTTTTCTGGCACCCGCAACCCACTCCCGCAGTACTTCCACATCGTTCCGCCACTCCTGTTTTAACTCGTCAATCCATTCCTGTACGTTGTCCCACCATGCAGGCAGCTCCGGGCTTTGAATCTGTTTTGCCAACTGCTGTAAATGAGCCAGCCCTACGGACCCGGCAGCGCCTTTGATTTTATGGCCTTCTTCCGCAATCCCTTTCATATCGCGCGCCATCATATTGGAGTCCAGCACCGCCAGATAGCCCGGCATCATCTGCTCAAACATATCCAGACTCTGAGTGATCAGCTGCGGACCGACCAGCTCGATATATTGCTCAAGCATGGTGACATCCAGTAATCCCAGTTTTTTCTCGTCCACCTGTTGTTCCTCCCCCTCATCCTGCTGAAAGTCCCAATACTTTCTGATCACCGCGGTCAGGGCCGGCACCGCCAGAGGTTTGCTCAGGACGTCATCCATCCCGGCATCCAGATACTCTTTTTTGTCCTTCAGCACGTTGGCCGTCAGGGCAACCAGCGGCGGCAGATGCTGCTTGCCATGACGCTGATGAATTTCGCGCGCCACATCCAGCCCGGTCATATCCGGCAGCTGAATATCCAGCAGCACCAGATCAAACTCGTCAGGATCAAACTTGGCCAGCGCCTCCTCACCGGTCATCGCCACCTCAACGCTGCTGCCAAGCTTCTCCAGCACCGAACGGGCAACCACCACGTTCAGCTCAATATCCTCTACCAGCAGCACATGAAGCGCGGGCAGCGGCAGATCGTCGACAGGCTGCTGGTCTTCGTGCTGCTCTGAAATACGCGGGGCATTGACGGTCAGCGTGAAGCAGGAGCCGGTTCCCGGAGCGCTGCGCACGCTGATATCGCCGCCCATGCTCTGAGCCAGGCGGCGTGAAACGGCCAGGCCAATTCCGGTTCCCGTTGCCGGTTTGCCGCCGTGCTGATCTTTCACCTGATAATACATAGCGAAAATCTTGTCCTGCTCATCCTGAGGAATGCCCATGCCGGAATCTTCCACCTCAAACCGCAGGCAGTCTTCGTCAAGATAAGCCACCCGCACGACAATGCGCCCGTTCTGGGTAAACTTCACCGCATTGCCGATCAGGTTCCACAGGATTTGCCGCAGCCGCGTGCCGTCCGTCAGGATTTTGTGCGGTAACGGCAGCTGAGGTTCCAACACGAACTTCAAATCTTTCGGCTGAGCCAGCAAACCCGAGAGATTTTCCAAATCGGCGAGGAAGCCGGTGAAGTCGACCGGCTGAATGTCCAGCTGGACTTTCCGCCGTTCAATTTTGTCCATCTCGATCACATCATTAAAAATGTTGCCGAGGGTAATGGCCGAAACGTGAATGGTTTTCAGGTATTTGAGCTGCTCCTGATTGAGGTCGGTATCCAGCAGGATGCGGCTCAGTCCGACGATGCCATTAAGCGGCGTACGAAGCTCGTGGCTGATCGTAGAGATAAATGTGGTCTTCTCCCTGCTGGCGTTCTCTAAAGCGTCCTGATAGCGCTTACGCTCCGTTATATCGCGACCAAAGCCCATCAGCCCGCTGCGCTTGCCGATCCTGTCGTAATAAGGCACCTTGCGGATCTCGAAGCAGGCCTTGCGTCCGTCGGGATACTGGAGCCATTGCTCGTAGGTCAGCGAGACGTTATGGCGGAAAACTTTATCATCAGTTTCGAGCACCTTAGTGGCCGCGTCGTTGTCGTAGACGTCGCGCGGGGACAGCCCGATAAGTTGCTTCTCGCTTTTGCCAGTCAGCAGCTCCATCGCGCGGTTACAGCCGGAGAACTGTTGGTCAATATTGCGGTAGAAAACCAGATCGGGCGAGGCGTCGAGAAACGAGCGCAGGAAAGAAGACTGCTGCTCCAGCTCAATCTGCGCTTCTTCACGCCTGGCCATCTCCTCCTTGAGCTTGTCCATGACCTGCAAACGCGCCTCTTCCGCTTTGATACGATCGGCAATTTCCTGATTGAGCTGGGTGATGTTCTCTTTCATCTGCTGGTTCAGCTCAAGATCGCGATGGCGCATCTCCTCCAGTTTATCCACCAGCTTTGCGAGACGCTGTCTCGACTCCTCAAGCTGCTCAACCACCACCGAAAGGAAATAGACCGCCCAGGGAGTGATCAGCAGACCAAAGAATACCGAACGCACCATATCAATGCTTTCGACATGCCCGCGCAGTACCATGGTCACCGCCATCTGCACGATCATCGCTAATACGACCAGCGCAGAGGCCAGCAGCAGCGAGAAGCGCACCAGCCCCAGCTTGACCATCAGGTCGACGTAATATTGTGCTAAGAGACGAATTTGTTTCATAAAGGATTCCTTCCGGGCCGATAGCCACAATCATACCGTAAAAGCGTAAAAGACCCACCTCAGCCGTACAAGATTGCAGCGCACCAGACTGGTGCAGTTCCACGCTGAATGATTGCTTACGCACTGAGTCGCTCAGCCCCTCAGGTGCAACAGGACCACTTTATGCTGCTGTCTGTCCCCGGCCGCCGCTGGCACAATCCCCTTCCTTCACCGATGCTTATGAGCGGTTCCGGCAGGTGCTAACGCTGAGAAAAACAGCCGAATCAGCCGTCCGTATAGCCATGAGTCATGGCACGGCAGGCGGCATTCCTGCTGGATCCGCCGCTAAAAAAGGATGGCCGCTATGGATGACCCTTTCGCCGGTCGGCCTGGCTGTCATTTTCCTGTCGCAATTCTGTTGACTAATTTCTATAACTGCATAACCTGTAGGTCATTCCGCCAACCTGCTTTACCTCTCTTCCGGCGGCAATGCATAGCACCGGGGCATTCCCTGCTGGCTTGCTGCACCTCCGTTACGAATAATAATTCACATTAAGTGAGAGTTTAATCACGCTCACCATGATTAATTTTACTAATAATGAGCGGCTGTTTAATTCAAATAAGCCACAAGGTTAAAAACAGTATTTTTCATCGGGTAAGCTATCACTGTCAGAATATTCTGCTACCAATAACCCCAGCACCAGCATGGTGCAGAGATTTGGCGCCTGCACTATAGTGAGACAGCTCACACTTATTCCGGTCATTGCATCCAAACGTCAGGCAGAAAAACCCCTGACAATGGCTTAAAATTCATGAATATAGCCTGCACAAAGGCAGTAAAAGCACCAGTAAGAACGCTATTTGACCTGAGTACGCTTTCCCGATAAGTTGGGGATCCGCTGGAAGCTTTCCTAACGGGCCAGTGTCTCGGCATATCTATGCAGCAAGAAGACTCCCTCGTGATGCAAGTTATCTCCATTTAAGAGATTCGGAAATTTGAGAGCAGTTCTCCTTCAAGGACGTTTGAAAAAAGTCTGAAGAGAACGTGCTCGGGGTAACGGCGTCCGCATTAAGCGGTCAGGAAAATGAGACAGAGCCTGGGAGAGTTCCCCTCAGTTGCACTCTGTGCTTGAAACAATACAGGTAATGTCAAAAAGAAGTTGAGGAGGCCCCCGATGTCCAACATAAAACCTTTTCCCTATGGCTTGTACGATCCGACTCAGGGCAGCGATAGCTGTGGCGTAGGTTTTATTACGCGTAAGGACGGCGAGCAGACTCATGAGATCCTGCAAATGGCGCACAGCGCCCTGTGCACGGTTCCTCATCGCGGGGGGATGTCGGCGGAAGGCGTTGGTGATGGGGCTGGCGTCAATGTGGATATCTCTTTGCACTTCTTCCGCAAAATCACTGGCCAGCCGCTGGAGTTGGGCCGCTTTGGCGTAGGCAACTTCTTTGTGCCTAAAGATGTCGAGCTGCGCGCGAACGCCGAGCAACTGGTTGAAGACCGGCTGGCGGCATATGGCCTGCCGGTGCTGCTGAAGCGCGATCTGCCGCTGGACGGCAGCATCCTGCGCCCGGCCGCGCTCTCTTTCCAGCTGCCTATCGTGCAGTGGGTGTTTGCCGCCCCGCAGGATGTGGACAATCAAAACGACTTCGAAAAACGCATCTACCGTGCGCTGCTGGATATCGAGGCGCGTGCCTTTACCGAAAGCCAGTTCGGCGGCCTCTATCCGCTGTCGCTTTCCTCGCGCACTCAGGTGCTGAAAGCACGCCTGAATTCCAACGAAGTGATCCCCTACTTTAAAGATCTGACCGATCCCGATCATCAGGTCCGCGGGCTGTTCTTCCACACCCGTTTCTCTACTAATACCGATCCACACACCACCATGGCGCAGCCTTTCCGCCTGATGGCGCACAACGGCGAGCTGAACACCGACCGTAAAAACCGCATTGCCGAGTCGGCGCTGGCGCTGGCTCGCGGCAAAACGATCGTGCGTCCTAAGGGACAGTCCGACAGCTCGCGTCTGGATCAGAGTATCCACAGCCGCCTGATGGAAGATAATCTCGATCTGATCAACGCAGTGGTTTCGATGATGCCACCGGCGTGGGAGAACGATCCTTCATTATCTACCGAAGTTCGCGCCATGCTGGAGTACTTCTCCTTATATGAAGAGAAGAACGATGGCCCGGCAGCGCTGATCTTCGGGAACGGCGAAGTGATTGGCGCTCGTCTCGATCGCCTGGGCCTGCGTCCGCTGCGCTCGGTTGAGACCGCTGACTATATCGGAGCCATGTCAGAAGCTGGTCAGATTGCCTTCCCGCCGGAAAGCGTCCTGCGCCGCGGCCGTATCGAAGCGGGCGGTATGCTCTATTACGATCACAGCGAGAAGCGCAGCTACACCACTAACGAAGCGCTGGAAAAGCTGGCTGCTGAGAAAGACTACCCAACGCTGCTTGAGCAGGCTCGCGTCACGCTCCAGGATCTGCCGGTTGTGCCAGCCGAGAAGCAAGGCTCGCCGCTACGCTACAGCGGTGACCTGAAAACTTACCAGCGCTTTGTGGCTTACTACTACAACCAGGAAAGCTTCAAGTTCATGATGGACCCGATGTTGACCACCGGCGCAGAGAAGATCTCCGCAATGGGTTACGGTAACGCGATCAACGGTCTGTCCGATCATGAAGGGGGGATGGCGCACTACTTTTCCCAGCGCTTTGCCCAGGTAACCAACCCACCACTGGACTCCATCCGTGAAGTTGACGGCATGACCCTGCGCGTGGCGCTGGGCGCCAAACCGCATCTGGGTCGCAGCAAAGGTCGGCAGATTATCGTACCTACGCCGATTCTGACGCATCTGGATATGCTGCAACTGCGTGAACAGGATGTCGCGCCGTACGCCCGCTTTGACATGCTTTATCAGCCGGTGATCGGCACTGAGCCGCAAAACCGACTGGATAACGCCAGCGCGCTGGAAAAAGCCATTGACGATCTGGCTCAGCAGGTGGTGGACTTCGCCAGAGAACAGGGCGGCATTGCGGTGCTGACCGACCGCCACATCTCCTCGACCCGCGCCGCGATCCCGATGCTGCTGATGGTTTCCGCCATCAACCAGCGTCTGGTGAAGGAAGGGCTACGCCTGGACGTCTCGCTGGTCGTGGAAAGCGGCCAGAGCATCTCTTCGCATCACATTGCCGCAGCGCTGGGCTTTGGGGCCTCCGCTATCTACCCTCTCGGCGTGCAGATGCGTGCGGAAGAGAAGTATGGTGAAGGTGAAGAAGGCAATAAAGCCTTTAAGCGCTATGCCAAAGCCGCTGAAAAAGCCCTGATGAAAACCATGGGGAAAGTGGGCCTGTGTACCGTTGAAAGCTACAGCTGCGGTGAGTTCTTCGAGCCAAACTTCCTCGATACCGAAGACCGCGTGCTGAAGAAGTATTTCCCGAATATCAAAACCCCGGTTGGCGGCGCAGGTTTTGCCACTATCGCGCAGATGGCCGTGGACTGGCACCAAAGCGCCCTGAAAATCCAGGGCGAGTCTGAAGTGCCGCTGCTGGGCCTGTTTAAAGAGCGTGCTGAAGGCGCGGGGCACTCCTACGGGACCATTGCCGTACGAACCTTTATTGATATGACGGAGCAGCCAATTCGCTTTGCCGATAAGCCGCGCGAAGAGGATCGCTTCATCCGCCTGCTGACGCTGGCTAAGCTGGATAATGCCTTTAACATCAAGCCGGGCTCGTTTGCCGACAGCAGCTTTGAGCGAATTCCCAATGAGGTGATTGATAACTTCACCATCACGGCGGACTATCGCGAATTCTCCAGTCTGATGCATCATGAGCGCAAACGTCGTCCGGCGGCGCTGCGTGATATTCTGGCCTTCCCTGCCGATCTGACCCATGTGGACAGCCAGGCCGAGTTCGCCCGCAAGCTGGGCCGCTACTCGCTGACCAACAACGGCTTCGCCACCAGAGGCCTGACATGCGAAGCAACAGCAGGCCGCGAAGGGCACTTTACCCTGCGTCTGACCGACACCATCGTCGGGCTGAAGCCGGAAAATGAGCGTCTTGCCGCCCTGTTCAGCGCGCTGAAAACCCGCTTCACCGATGAGATCGGAGAAAGTGAGATTGTGGCCGGTAGCCTTCAGCTCGCGGCAACGGGCAAAGCGGCAGATTATCTGTCGCGTATCTTCACCTCGGCGCCGTCTCTGCCGCTGAGCGAAATCCAGCCTGCCAGTGAAATCACCCGCACCTTCGCTTCCGGCGCGATGAGCCACGGTGCGCTGGTCGCTCCCGCACACGAGGCGGTGGCTCACGGAACCAACATGGTCGGCGGGATGAGCAACTGTGGTGAAGGCGGCGAGCACTACTCCCGCCACGGCACTATCCGCGCTTCACGCATCAAGCAGCTGGCTTCAGGGCGCTTTGGCGTCTGGGCAGCTTATCTGGCTGACCCAATGCTGGAAGAGCTTGAGATTAAAATTGGCCAGGGGGCAAAACCGGGCGAAGGCGGTCAGCTACCGGCGGCTAAGGTAACGGTAGAAATTGCCGCGGCTCGTGGCGGTACGCCGGGCGTGGAGTTGGTTTCTCCGCCACCGCATCACGATACCTATTCAATTGAAGATTTGGCCCAGCTGATCCATGACTGCAAAGCAGCACGCGTGCGGGTCATCGTTAAACTGGTCTCCTCAGAAGGGATTGGCACTATCGCGGTGGGCGTGGCAAAAGCGGGCGCGGACGTGATCAACGTCGCGGGCAACACCGGGGGTACAGGTGCTGCGTCCGTAACCAGCCTTAAATATACCGGCCGCGTGGCGGAAATTGGCATCGCCGAAGTACATCAGGCGTTGTGCGCCAACGGCCTGCGCGAAAAAGTGCTTTTACGCTGCTCCGGCGCACAGCAGACCGGCAGCGACGTGGTGAAATCGGCCCTGCTGGGCGGCGACAGCTTTGAGTTCGGCACCACCGCGCTGATGATGCTGAAATGCGTAATGGCAAAGAACTGTAACGTGAAGTGCCCGGCAGGCCTGACCACCAACGCCGAAGCCTTTGATGGCGATCCGCGCCAGCTGGCGCAGTACTTCATCAACGTCGCTCATGAAGTCCGTGAAATCCTGGCCCGTCTGGGCCTGCGCTCGCTGCGCGAGGCTCGCGGGCGTTCCGACCTGCTGCACCTGATGGACCACCCTCTGGAAGTGGGCAAGCTTGATTTCCGCGCGATGCTGACCGTGGTGCCAGAGCTGAAAATCGCGCGTCCGGTCTATCTGGAAAAAGATTTCGAACTGGACACTGACTGGGGCGATCGTCTGCAACTTGAGCTGGTCGATCGGGCTAAAACCGACATTCAGTTCGGCAACGGTATTGTCCTGAATAACCGTAATAAGAGCGTTGGCGGCCAGTTGGCTATCGATATCGAGCGCCTGCTGAACCACAAGCTGAATAGCGAGCAGTTGAATAACATCCCGGCCGCCCTGCTGGACGATCGCGGGCGTCGCTATCTGGCACCGGCCACGGTGAACATCTCAACGTCAGGATCGGCAGGTCAGTCCTACGGCGTATTCTGCAATGACGGTATGCAGCTGAAGCATTACGGCACCTGCAACGACGGCGTGGGCAAAGGTCAGTGCGGTGGCGAAATTGTCGTGATGTCGCCCGGCGGCGGCTCTCAGGACGCTGAAGGCAACGTCTTGATCGGTAACTTCGCCCTGTTTGGCGCGACCGGCGGCCGGATGTTCATTCAGGGTCAGGCTGGCGACCGTTTCGCCGTGCGTAACTCTGGCGCGACGGCAGTTGTGGAAGGCGTTGGCGATTTCTGCTGCGAATACATGACCAACGGCGCGGTCCTTAACCTCGGCACATACGGCACCGGCTTCGGGAACGGCATGAGCGGCGGGTTCGCCTATCAGTACGACCCGTACGGCACGCTGGCCGGATCGGCTGCGGGTGATTCGGTCCTGTTTGGCGGGATTACCGACGACAACGAAATGGCGCGGGTACACAAAGACGCGGTGCTGACGATGCTTAACTGGCATCTGGAAGCAACCCGTTCGCCTCGCGCAGCCTGGCTGCTTGAGCATTGGGAAACCGAGTGCCAGCACTTTGTTTACGTGATGCCACGCTCCCTGCTGCTGTACCAGGACAGTGCGGAAATCCTCAAGGCCAGAGCCCGTAAGGATCTGCTGGAAGAGCTTTCCACCGCGCTGGCCAGCCATCAGGTGGCGAAGTTTAAAGCGGCATGGCGCAGCAAAAAAACCATTGCTAACGGTGCAGTCCCGGAATACGGCGCCACCGACACGCAGGAGATGTTCGTGCTGCTGAACAACTATACCGTGCTCAGCTTTGCCCAGCAGCTGGCGCTCTCTCGCCTGCCGAAAGGAACGCCGGTTGAGGATGCCGCGGTAGAAAAAGCCGTGCGTAACCTGTTAATGACCGAGGACTTCGCCCTGATCGGCAAGCTGCAGCGTCATGCCCGCTCGGCGATTGAAAACTACAGCGATGATGAGCTGGCCAGCCTGATTGCGGCCAAGCGTATGGCGGACTACAAGGCGGCCCTGACGCAGCGTAACATCCGCTCGATGGACAGCCTGGCGACCTATGGCTGGATCATCTATCAGGATACGCGTAACCGAGAAGTGCTCGGCGGGTTACCAAACTTCGAAGAGCTGTTTGCCCGCGCCGCGCTGCCTGAAATTGCTGCTGCCGTCGGGAAATTATCCTGACGGTATAGCGAACCGAATGTGACTATTACTGAATACGACGAAACGGGATTGAGTACAGATAACCGATGAAAATTCCTTACATTCCTGAAGATGCGCCCTTTAACGGCGATCAGAAATATTGGCTGGCGGGGTTTCTCGCCGGGCTACACTCGCGCCTGATGGTGCTGGAAGACAGTAAGCAGGTTGCCAGCGGGACCAGTTCAGCAGCCACCACGCAGCTGCACATTCTGTTCGGCTCCCAGACCGGCAATGCAGAAGCTCTGGCGCAAAGCGCCGCGAAAGCAGCCCGTGCTCAGGGCCTGGTCCCGGTAGTACAGGGACTGGGCGAAGTGGATATCGACGTGTTCGCCACCATGCGTCACGTACTGGTCGTTACGTCTACCTATGGCGAAGGCGAAATGCCGGACAACGCGCAGCTGTTCTGGCAGGCCATTTCCGCCAGCACCGCACCCCGGCTGGAGCAGATGCACTTTGCCGTGCTGGCTATCGGCGATACCGGCTACGATGGCTTCTGCCAGGCCGGTAAATTCATTGATATGCGCCTGGAACAGCTTGGCGCTAAGCGCGTCAGCGACCGTATTGACTGCGACATCGATTACGAAGAACCTTCTAATCAGTGGATTGCCACCTCCATGCCGCAGTTTGCCGCGAGCGCTGGCAGCAGCGGCACCGCGCTGGAAAACCTTCCAGAAGCGCCGGTCATTCCCGGCAGCAACAAGCAGAATCCTTACGCCGCCGCGCTGGTCACCAACAAGCGCCTCTCCGGCAGCGAATCCGGCAAAGACATCCGCCATTTCGAATTCGATCTGACCGACAGCGGGCTGAAGTACGAAGCCGGCGATGCGCTTGGCGTGATCCCGGTGAACGATCCGACGCTGGTTAAGCTGCTGCTTTCCCAGCTGAACGCAGACTACGATACGCCGGTTTCAGGCTTTGACCGCAGTCTGGGCGACCTGTTGACCTACCAGTTCGAGATCTCCGAACCTTCGCGTAAGCTGATCGAGTGGGTAGGACAAAACACCACCAACCAGGAACTGCGCCACGTTCTGCAACACGACGATAAGGATACCCTCGGCATCTGGCTGTGGGGGAAAGACACGCTGGATCTGCTCCAGCTTGAGCTGACCCGCTCGCTGAGTATCCCTGAATTCGTTGCGTTACTGCGTCCGTTACAGCATCGCGCCTACTCGATCTCTTCCAGCTCGAAAGCGCATCCAAACCAGGTTCACCTGACCATCGCCACCGTGCGTTATCATAGCTCTGGCCGCACGCGTAGCGGCGTCTGCTCGGCATACCTGGCTGAACGCGTAGGCCGCGGTGAAAAACCGGCAATCTTTATTTCTCCAAACAAAGCTTTCCGCGTACCGGCCAATAACGAAGCGCCGCTGATCATGATCGGACCGGGGACCGGTATTGCGCCGTTCCGCGCCTTCCTGCAGGAGCGTCAGGCCGTCAGCGCCAGCGGTAAAAACTGGCTGTTCTTTGGCGATCAGCACCAGCAACATGACTTCATCTATCAGGATGAGCTGCTGGCCTGGCAGGAAAGCGGCCTGCTGACCCGTCTGGACCTGGCTTTCTCTCGCGATCAGTCGAAGAAAATCTACGTGCAGAACCGGATGCTTGAGCAGGGGGCCGAGCTGTTCGCCTGGCTGGAACAAGGGGCTTACTTCTACGTTTGCGGCGATGCATCGCGCATGGCGAAAGATGTGGATAAGGCGCTGTACCAGGTCGTCGCTCAGTTTGGCGGGATGTCCGTTGAGCGTGCGGCTGACTATGTTGACCAGCTCAAAAAAGAAAAACGCTACCTGCGTGACGTCTACTGATCGACCTTCTGGCTGGCCTGCTTAGCGGGCCAGCGGCTAACAGACAAAAAAATGGGCCGGAAGGCCCATTTTTTATTTCACGACGCGTAACGCCGGTCGACCACCACCGCGCGGCGGCGGCTCATCATCCGGGTTGTCATCATCGTTCTGCACGCTGTCATCAGGGCGATCGCCATCGATCACCGACATCACCGTTTCCGGCGTGTTGTTCGGTTCGGCATCCGGGTTGTACTCTCCCGCTTCTTCATAGACCGGCTCAGGCTCAAACATGGTGCCTGCACCATTCTCGCGGGCGTAAATAGCCATTACGGCCGCCAGCGGAACCGTCACCTGGCGAGGCACGCCGCCGAAACGCGCATTGAAAGTCACCTGCTCATTTCCCAGCTCCAGATTGCCTACCGCACGCGGCGCAATGTTCAGGACTATCTGACCATCACGGGCGTACTCCAGCGGCACCATCACGCCGGGTAGATTAATATCAACTACCAGATGCGGGGTGAGCTGGTTATCCAGCAGCCAGTCATAAAACGCCCGCAGTAAATACGGACGGCGAGCGGTTAGTTGCGACGTTTCCATGATAATCAGCCCCGCGTTTGCAGGCGCATTTCACGTTCTGGTTCCGTCAGGGAAGCCAGGAAGGAATCACGCTCGAAGACACGCGTCATGTAACCTTTCAGCTCTTTAGAACCTGCGCCAACCAGCTCAATGCCCATCTGCGGCAAACGCCACAGCAGCGGTGCCAGATAGCAGTCTACCAGGCTGAACTCTTCGCTCATAAAGAACGGGGTGCGGGAGAACAGCGGCGCAATCGCCAGCAGCTCTTCACGCAGCTGCTTACGCGCCGCTTCGGCTTCCTGCGCCGTACCGTTTTCAATCTTACGCATCAGGCTGTACCAGTCCTGTTCCACGCGGTGCATCATCAGACGGCTCTCACCACGGGCGACCGGGTACACCGGCATTAATGGCGGATGCGGGAAGCGCTCATCAAGGTATTCCATGATGATGCGGGATTCGTACAGCGTCAGCTCGCGATCGACCAGCGTAGGGACGGTACGGTACGGATTGAGGTCAATCAGATCCTGGGGCAGGCTATCCATTTCTACCTGCTCGATCTCTACGCTAACACCCTTCTCCGCCAGGACAATACGAACCTGGTGGCTAAAGATGTCCGTCGGACCAGAAAACAGCGTCATTACCGAACGTTTGTTGGCAGCGACAGCCATGTAAACCTCCAAGTTTATCCAGAAAATTACTGCGCAAGCCCGCCAGGTGGCGACTAACCTGCTTAATAAATTGCCATTAGCATGATGTGAAGCCGAACCAGCATCCACTCAGGATTTCATGCATCAGTGCCCTGCTAATGGGCGTAAAGTGACACACAGTTTACCAGATTTTAGACAGCTTGTGGGGGCAGGAACGTGGATTTGACCGGAAAATGCTAATCCCCGTCGCGTTTTCAACCATTATTGCCGATGGCGAAAAAGAAAAAACCCGGTGCGAGCACCGGGTTTTCCGATAATTGACTCTGCCGAAGCAGAACAAATTAACGTTTGGAGAACTGAGGACGACGACGTGCTTTACGCAGGCCGACTTTCTTACGTTCAACTTTACGAGCATCGCGAGTGACGAAGCCTGCTTTACGCAGTTCGCCACGCAGAGACTCGTCATACTCCATCAGAGCGCGTGTGATACCGTGACGGATCGCACCAGCCTGACCAGAGATGCCACCACCTTTAACGGTGATGTAGAGATCGAATTTACCGACCATGTCCAGCAGTTCCAGCGGCTGACGAACTACCATGCGGGCAGTTTCGCGACCGAAGTACTGTTCTAATGAACGCTGGTTGATAACGATGTTACCGCTACCCGGCTTGATAAAGACGCGTGCGGAAGAGCTTTTGCGGCGACCAGTGCCGTAGTTTTGATTCTCAGCCATTGCCTGTAATCCCGATTAAATGTCAAGAACTTGCGGTTGCTGTGCCGCATGGTTGTGCTCGTTGCCCGCGTAAACTTTCAGTTTACGGTACATAGCACGACCCAGCGGGCCCTTTGGCAGCATGCCTTTAACCGCGATTTCAATCACACGCTCAGGACGGCGAGCAATCATCTCTTCGAAGGTCGCTTGCTTGATACCACCGATGTGGCCAGTGTGATGATAATAAATTTTATCGTTACGCTTGTTACCGGTTACGGCAACTTTTTCAGCGTTGAGAACGATAATATAATCACCAGTATCGACGTGCGGAGTGTATTCCGCTTTGTGCTTACCGCGCAGACGACGAGCCAGTTCAGTCGCTAAACGACCTAAAGTTTTGCCTGTCGCGTCAACAACATACCAGTCACGTTGGACGGTTTCTGGCTTAGCTGTAAAAGTTTTCATCTAAAAGCTTACCCAAATTAAGTTACACGTTGGCGAGATCCCAAACGCTTGAATAAACGGTTGAGGCTCACACGACCATCTTGACCAGCAAGCCCACCCCTTCGGATAGAGTTACTGGAACACAAAGAGTTTTGGGAAAAAAACCTTTGTTGTAACGTGGGGTCGCAAGATTATAGAGAAGTCGGCCCAAAAGCGCGACTCTTTTTTTATAATAATTGCGCCCCGGCGCCCCGCCCGGCTTCAGGGCAAATGCGCCAGCCGAAGGTACTCTTCGCTTTGCATCTCCTGCAGGCGGGAGATGCAGCGCTGGTATTCAAATTTCAGCCGCGCGCCCTGATAAATCTCAAACAGCGAGGCCTCGGCGGAGACCACCAGCTTAACATGCCGCTCGTAGAACTCATCCACCAATGCCAGAAAACGTCTCGCCTGGTCTTCCGTTTTGTAGATCATCACCGGCACGTTAAACAGCAGCACGCTGTGAAAACGTCGCGACAGCTCGATATAATCGTGCTGGCTACGCCCTTCGCCGCACAGCGTCAGGAAATCCATGGCGACAACGCCCTCGGCCATCCCCTGCGTCGCCAGGGCGCGGTGGTTAATCTCCAGCACCGGCTTCTCCTCCCTTGCCTGGCCAGACAGCGCAACAAACATCCGCTCCATCTCTTTACTGGTCGCCTCGTTCAGCGGCGTCATCCACAGATGCGCCGAGGTCAGCGTGCGCAGTCGGTAATCAATACCCGCGTCAACGTTCATGACCTCACAATGCTGCTTGATCATCTCAATCGCAGGTAAAAAGCGGGCGCGCTGCAGGCCGTTACGGTAGAGATCGTCCGGCGGAATGTTGGAGGTCGCCACCAGCGTAATTCCACGGGTAAACAGCGCTTCCATCAGCGTACCCAGCAGCATGGCGTCGGTAATATCGGAGACGAAAAACTCATCGAAGCACAGCAGATCGGTTTCGCTTTTGAAACGATCGGCTACAATTTGCAGCGGATCGCTCTGCCCCTGTAGCTCGGTCAGTTCCTGGTGGACGCGCAGCATAAAGCGGTGGAAATGCAGCCGCTGCTTACGCTCTCCAGGAATTGCCTGAAAAAACATATCCATCAGCCAGGTTTTTCCCCGGCCGACTCCGCCCCACATATACAGTCCGCGGACGGCCGACGGCGTCTCCGCTTTCCCTTTGCCCATCAGCTTATTCAGCTTGCCAAAAAGCCCTTTGCCGGGCGGAGGGGAAACCGGCTGAGCGCTGGTCAGCGCCCGGTGTATCCCGTCCAGGCGGGTTATGGCTTCACGTTGCACTGCATCAGGCTGAAACTCGCCCTTATCCAGCGCCTGCTGGTAAAGGGCTAGCGGAGACATCGTTTGCATAATTTCGTCACATTCCCTGAAAAATTCGGTGCGGCAGGTGGTTGATTGTCAAAAAAAGGGCCGTTATACACTAAGCGATGCTGCCTCAGGATTCCACTTCCATCAGATTAGCGGTTATAGTGGCAGGTAGTGAACTGGCGTCGGCCAGTAGCCCATACGGAACAACGAAGACAACACGGGAGTTATTATGACCTGGGAATACGCGCTTATTGGCTTGGTAGTTGGATTAATCATCGGCGCGGTGGCCATGCGTTTTGGCAACAAAAAGCTTCGCGAACAGCGAAGCCAGCAGTATGAGCTGGAAAAAACCAAAGCGGAGCTGGCGGACTATCGTGAAGAGCTGACCAGCCACTTCGCCCAGAGCGCCGAACTGCTGGACAACATGGCCCGTGACTATCGCCAGCTGTACCAGCATATGGCTAAAGGGTCTAACGATCTGCTGCCGAACCTGCCGGGTGAAAAAAATCCCTTTGCTTATCAGCTGACTGAATCGGAAGCAGATAATGACCAGGTGCCGGTGCAGATGCCGCGCGACTACCCCGACAGTGCGTCAGGGTTACTTCGCGGCGATCGCGCAGCGCAAAAATAAGCAGTAACCTGAGGAGGGGCGCGCCGCGCCCCTTCCGTCCAACCAGGTCACCACACCCTGAGTTGTAGTCTTATATCCAGATTCCCCCCACCCTTCGGAAGCGAGAGCGTCGTAGCGATGAAGAAAAAATCCTTACTGTTAAGCGCGTTGGCATTGAGTATTGGCATGAATCTGACCGTTGCTCCCCAGGCTTCGGCTACGCTCCCCGCGCAAATCGAGGGGCAACCGCTGCCAAGCCTGGCCCCGATGCTGGAGAAAGTGCTTCCTGCGGTAGTCAGCGTGCATGTCGAAGGAAGCCAGACTCAAAGCCAGGAGATCCCGGAGCCGCTAAAACGTTTCTTCGGCCAGGAGGGCGGAGATGCCCAGCCTCAGCCTTTTGAAGGTTTAGCTTCTGGCGTGGTGATTAACGCCGGGAAAGGCTACGTGCTGACCAACAATCATGTGGTGAACGGCGCGGACAAAATTAGCGTACAGCTCAGCGATGGCCGGGAATTTGACGCAAAGCTGATTGGTCACGATGAGCAGACCGATATCGCGCTGATCCAAATCAGCGGGGCGAAGGGGCTGACCCAGATAAAAGTCGCTGACTCTGACAAGCTGCGGGTCGGAGATTTCGCCGTGGCGATTGGCAACCCGTTTGGCCTTGGCCAGACCGCCACCTCAGGCATTATCTCCGCGTTGGGGCGCAGCGGGCTGAATCTTGAAGGGCTGGAGAACTTCATCCAGACCGACGCCGCGATCAACCGCGGCAACTCCGGCGGCGCGCTGGTAAACCTCAATGGCGAACTGATCGGCCTGAATACGGCCATTCTTTCCTCGGCGGGCGGCAATATCGGCATTGGCTTTGCCATTCCAGGCAATATGGCGATGAACCTGGCCCAGCAGCTGATTGATTTTGGCGAAGTGAAGCGCGGTCAGCTGGGCATTAAAGGCACCGAGATGACGGCGGACATGGCCAAGGCCTTCAAGGTTGACGCCCAGCGCGGCGCCTTCGTCAACGAAGTGCTGCCGGGGTCGGCGGCGGCTAAGGCTGGTATTAAGGCGGGCGATATCATCACCAGCCTGGATGACAAGCCAGTCGACAGCTTTGCGGCGCTGCGCGTAAAAATCGGCACCACGCCGCCTGGCAAAGAGGTGAAGGTTGGCCTGATTCGTGACGGTAAACCCGTCAGCGTTAGCGTCAAGCTGGATGCCAGCACCCAGACAGCCGCCAGCGTAGAACAGACCACCCCAGCCTTGCAGGGCGCCACCTTCAGCGACGGCGCGGCGAAGGACGGCACGAAGGGCGTCGTGGTGGATGCCGTAGAGAAATCCACCCCGGCAGAACAGTTTGGCCTGAAGAAGGGCGACGTCATCGTGGGCCTTAATCGCACGCCGGTCGGCAACCTGGCCGAGCTGCGCAAGCTGCTGGAAGCCAAGCCGTCGCTGATCGCGCTGAACGTTATTCGCGGCGACGAAAGTATCTATCTGCTTTTACGCTAAATCATTGATGCGGACACCTGCGTGTCCGCTTAACTCGTGTTATCCTGCCCAACGTTCATTTACTCACCTTTTAAAGCCATGTTTCCTAAACTTTTGCGTTCAGTGCTTCTTGGCCTTGTGGTTGCGGGTCTTCTGCTGGTAGCCCTGCCGGCACTGAGGATTGGCAGTGACTTTATCTCGCACCAAGATGACAGCGCTAATGAAACGCCAGTCAGCTATAACTCCGCCGTCAGACGCGCGGCTCCCGCCGTGGTAAACGTCTATAACCGAAGCGCCAATGCTTCGGCCGATAATCTTGAGATCCGCACGCTGGGATCCGGGGTGATCATGGACGAGCGCGGCTACATTCTGACCAATAAACATGTGATCAACGATGCCGATCAGATTATCGTCGCCCTGCAGGATGGCCGTATCTTTGAAGCCATGCTGGTCGGTTCAGACAGCCTGACGGATCTTGCCGTACTGAAGATCACTGCTTCCAGCCTTCCGGTGATCCCTATCAATCCTAAGCGTATCGCCCATATTGGCGATCTGGTGATGGCTATCGGCAATCCCTATAACATCGGCCAGACCGTGACCCAGGGAATTATCAGCGCGACGGGGCGCGTAGGATTAAGCCCGTCCCGCTACCAGAATTTCCTGCAAACGGATGCCTCGATCAACAAAGGCAATTCGGGCGGCGCATTGATTAACTCACTTGGCGAGCTAATGGGGATTAACACGCTGTCGTTTGATAAAAGTAACGATGGTGAAACGCCTGAGGGAATTGGCTTTGCCATCCCTACCGCGCTGGCGGCGAAAATTATGGATAAGCTCATTCGTGACGGCCGGGTGATCCGCGGCTTTATCGGCATCAGCGGCCGGGAGATCCCGCAGATGCACGGGCAGAATAGCAGCCTCGACCATATCCAGGGCATTGTGGTGACCAACGTCGCTCAGGGTGGGCCCGCCGCGAAAGCCGGTTTACAGGTGAATGATGTGCTCACCAGCGTCAATCATAAGCCTGCCGTTTCTGCCGTAGAAACGATGGATCAGGTGGCTGAAATCCGCCCAGGCACAGTGATCAATGTGGATATCATTCGCAATGACAAAAAAATGTCGCTGCCTGTTACGGTGCTGGAATATCCGGGGAATTAAGCAGGAAGGGGTGGTACGAGGTACAGGGCCAGACGAAGCTGGCCCTTCGGCAGGCTTATTTAACGAATTCTTCGCCCAGCGTAATATCTTTCTTCAGCGTATCCAGCATACCGTCCAGCGACTGCTGTTCAAACGCGCTCAGCGTGCCAATCGGCTTGCGCTCAATGATGCCGTTTTTGCCCAACAGCAGCGGCTGTGAGAAGAAGCGGGCATGTTCACCGTCGCTTTCCACGTAGGCACACTCCACCACGTTGCTTTCGCCATTTATCGCCCGCACCAGTGAAAGGCCAAATTTTGCCGCGGCCTGACCCATTGACAGCGTAGCCGAGCCTCCGCCCGCCTTCGCTTCGACCACTTCAGTACCCGCATTCTGAATGCGTTTAGTCAGATCGGCCACTTCCTGCTGCGAGAAGCTGACGCCGGGGATCTGAGACAGCAGCGGCAGGATGGTCACGCCCGAATGCCCGCCGACAACCGGCACGTTCAGCTCCGTCGGGTTCTTACCTTTCAGCTCGGCAACGAAGGTGTTGGAACGGATAATATCCAGCGTGGTCACGCCAAATAGCCGATTTTTGTCATAAACCCCAGCTTTTTTCAGCACTTCAGCCGCGATAGCGACCGTGGTGTTGACCGGATTGGTGATGACGCCGATCAGCGCTTTCGGGCAGGTATTGGCAACCTGTTCAATCAGGTTACGTACGATCCCGGCGTTGACGTTAAACAGATCGGAACGATCCATGCCTGGCTTACGCGCCACGCCAGCTGAAATCAGCACCACGTCGGCCCCTTTCAGAGCTGGCGTCGCGTCTTCGCCGCAGAAACCTTTAATATTGACGGCGGTAGGGATGTGGCTCAAATCGACGGCTACGCCAGGCGTAACGGGAGCAATATCGTAGAGAGAGAGGTCTGAACCCGCCGGAAGCTGGGTTTTTAGCAGAAGTGCGAGAGCCTGGCCAATACCGCCAGCTGCGCCGAGAACTGCAACTTTCATCCTGAACTCCTTATTATAGTGAGCGTAAAGTGCGGTGAATCCATCTGGTTACAAACATAGACGACCTGAAGGGTCTTTGCGATTGCTTACGACCCGATCTGGGCGCTCACGCCCAAAATCGTTGAAGCGGGTGAGATTGGCCGCATTAAGTGGCACGCTGTTCTTAGCCGTATGCAGACAACATGATTCGGCGTTACATTACACCCTTAGCGCTAAACTGAACAACACCAATTTTATAACAAATCGTTTACTTTTTGATCAGGACTCAGCTCAGCGCGGCCGATTATTCGCCGTCGTACTCACGCCCTTATCCTTCATGCGGGCAAAAACTCACGCTGCCATTGCATAAAAATTCATTTAATTGCATAATAATGGCATATCCCTGCGAGGATCTCCTTTTATTCTGACATTTTATCGGAAGCCTATGCGTAATCCATCAAAACAAGAAGATCTGATTAAGGCCTTTAAAGCCTTGTTAAAAGAAGAGAAGTTCAGCTCGCAGGGTGAGATTGTCGCCGCGCTGCAGGAAGATGGCTTCGATAATATTAATCAGTCAAAAGTCTCGCGCATGCTGACCAAGTTCGGCGCGGTGCGCACTCGCAACGCTAAAATGGAGATGGTCTACTGTTTGCCCGCCGAGCTGGGCGTGCCCACCACCACCAGCCCGCTGAAGAACCTGGTGCTGGACATCGACTATAACGATGCGCTGATCGTGATTCATACCAGCCCCGGCGCCGCCCAGCTGATTGCACGCCTGCTGGATTCGCTGGGTAAGGCAGAAGGTATCCTCGGCACCATCGCGGGTGACGATACTATCTTTATCACGCCTGCCCGCACCTTTACGGTAAAACAGCTGCGTGACGCCATCCTGGTTCTCTTTGAACAAGAGTTATAAGCACCGGCTATATCCGCATAAATATTAACTTCTGGATAACCTGACGGTATCCTCACCCTCTCGGTAAGCCGGCCCCCGCCGGCGCTGCCCTTCGCTTAAACACGCGCGCAACAATCAGCATGATGAACTGCCTTAGCGGCTTATATGCAGCTATAAAGTCTGGATACTCTCGTCTCGCAAAGCGATCGACCATAAACTAACGCACAAATGGTTAAAGTCGCCTATCCGTATGTTTTTACATGAATTTAACATGGAAAGGGTAAAATATAAGCATTTTTTATAACCACTGGTTATTAAAACCCCTTTTAAGGTTAAAGTATCCCAACAAAAGATTATTAGCAGACTATTAATTTTTTACGTTATCAGATCTATACTTCTTTTCGTGATGAAAATCACACTATGCAAAAAGATAAAAACATACTCCGAGGAAATAACCATGAACATTAAAAATAGTATTGCGGCTTTATCCGTCCTTTCCGCGCTGTCATTTGGTGCTTTTGCAGCTGAATCTGTCAACGCGGATCAGGCGCAAAATCTGCAATCAGTCGGCACGATCACCGTTAGCGGCACAGCAGGTTCACCGATGGAAATTAACCAGCAGCTGAACCAGAAAGCGGACGCGAAGGGTGCGAAGGCTTACCGCGTTATAGAGGCTTATAACGAAGGTAACTACCATGCGACGGCAGAACTGTACAAATAAGCAATAAAGACGCAGCAAGAAACGAAAACAAGGGTAACCCCAAGAATAATAATCGCTTTTTAGCCCTTTCGGTTACCCCTCAACCCTATATGGAGCATCGATCATGAAAACCAAATTAGCTATCGCAGTACTGGGCCTGGCCTCCGTTCTCTCTTTCGGCGCCAGCGCCGCGAATCTCGTAACCAACCAGCAGGCTACAGAACAAAATCTGCAGTCAATGGGCACCATCAGCGTCAGTGGGATTGACGGCGTCCCTACCGATATCCGTCAGGAGCTTTCTCAGAAAGCGGATCGTCAGGGCGCCAGCTCTTATCGTGTGATTGAGGCCTATAACAACGGCAACTACCACGCAACCGCAGAGCTGTATAAATAACAGAAACAATAAAAATGCCGGTGAATGCGTGTAGTCGACGCGCATACCCCCTCCACCGGTTTTTGCCACTGCTACATCTGTAAGCTATTCCTCGTCAGTATGACGAACCCTTTGGCCCCGCTCGCCGGGGCCTTTTTTTATGCCTGCGGTTAGCGAACGTTAAAGCGGAGCTGCCCTTCCAACTCTTCCTCTGCCTCATCGAATAGCAGGATTAGCGCCCCGTAACGCCGCTTCTGTCCCGTTCCCAGATGAATAAACTCCACCTCAAGCGGTAACGGCAACGCGGTTACCGCTTCCCACAAGCTGTCCAGATCCGTCACGTTCAAATCGGCCAGAGCAAAGCGTTCGCTGAACTGGCGGTAGAAATGCGCCCGATCGACAATTTCATCAAAATCAAAAGTCTCTGTTCTCATGCTGGCCGCTCCACGAGGCACATGGTTGGGCGGCGTGCGCCGCCCATTACGTTACAGCCCCCCGATGTGCAGGGCTTTCACTTCTAAAAATTCCTCCAGGCCCAGTACCGAGCCTTCGCGCCCCAGGCCGGACTCTTTCACGCCGCCGAACGGCGCCAGTTCGGTGGAAACGGCACATTCGTTGATCCCGACCATGCCACTCTCCAGAGCGGCCGAAACGCGGAACACTCGCTGAAGATTTTGCGTATAAAAATAGGCAGCCAGGCCAAACTCGGTGTCGTTCGCCCGGCGAATGACCTCATCCTCTTGCTCAAAACGGAAGCAGGCCGCCACCGGACCGAACGTTTCCTCTTTCGCCAGCTTCATCTGCTCATTGGCTTCCGCTATCACCGTCGGCTGCCAGAAATTGCCGCCAAGCGCGTGTCGTGCGCCGCCAGCAACGATTTTACCCCCGTGCGCCACCGCATCTTTAACGTGCTCTTCCACCTTCTCAAGCGCAGAAGCTTCAATCAGCGGCCCGACGATAACGCCCTCTTCCACGCCATTTCCCACCTTCAGCCTGTTCACTTCCTCCGCCAGCTGGCTGACAAAGCGGTCATACACGCTGTTGTGGATGTAGAAGCGGTTAACGCTGACGCAGACCTGCCCGGCATTGCGGAATTTATTGGCAATGGCCCCCTTCACTGCAGCATCAATATCAGCATCTTCAAACACGATATAAGGTGCATTGCCCCCCAGCTCCATCGACACTTTTTTCATCGTCTCCGCCGCATTTCGCATCAGCAGCTTGCCGACGGCTGTCGAGCCGGTGAAGGAGATTTTTCTGACCGTTTTACTGGCCATAATCGCCTCGCTGATCGCCTGGGTATCGCCCGCGACGGCATTTAATACGCCGTCCGGGACGCCAGCTTTCTTCGCCAGCGCCAGCAGCGCAAAAGCCGACAGCGGCGTATTGTTGGCCGGTTTAATCACCCCGGTACAGCCCGCCGCCAGGGCCGGACCGAGCTTACGAGTCAGCATGGCCATCGGGAAGTTCCAGGGAGTAATGGCCGCGACCACCCCAACAGGCTCGCGCGTGGCGAGGATGCGGGACCCCGCTTTCGCAGGCGGAATAATTTCCCCATTGGCGCGCTTGGCCTGCTCAGCGAACCACTGAATGAAGCTGGCCGCGTATTCAACTTCGCCTTCGGCTTCCTTCACTGGCTTGCCCTGCTCGGCGGTCATCAGCTGCCCCAGCCAGGTCTTATTGTCGATTATCAGCTGATACCAGCGGTTGAGGATTTCGCTGCGCTCTTTCGCCGTTCTGGCGCGCCAGGTGGGGAACGCTTTCGCGGCGGCGGCAATTGCCTTTTCCGTTTCCTCTTTACCGGCCTTTGCCACCTGAGCAATGACTTCGCCCGTGGCGGGGTTGAGTACGTCAAAAGTGGACGAGCAGCGTTGCCACTGGCCATCAGCAAAATAGCCAGTCTGAAATAGTTCGTGATCCTGAAGCAATAAGGTACTCATCGTCGTCTCCTGAGTGGTTTGCCATCCTGATACAATAAGTATAGATGGCACACTTTATCCCTGTATGAACCCGTCAGAGAGAAACGTGAATGGGAAAGCGCTGATAGCGTAACGTATCAGCGTAAAGTCAGATTTGGACGAGCGTGTTCTGGTACTTTTTCAGCATTAGCGCCAGTCGGTGAACCGGTTCGGTCACGCTTAGCGGCGCTTCGTAATCGCGGAGTTTTTGCTGGTAAATGTCCAGCTCGGCCAGCAGCCGCAGGAAGTAGTGCAGCCGTCTGGCATCACTTCTGGCGGCAATCACCCGGTCGGCAGTATGGCGCAGCTGCTTATGGTAAGCGGACAGGTCAGCATTAACCGGGATCTCCGCATTGCGCAGGCGCTGATGACCAATGATCAGCGTCAGGGCAATGCGGTACTTATTGATGTCGCCAGGGAACATATTCAGCAACATAAAAAGCTGATGATAGAGGACGGGTAAATGGTTTTCGCGGCGGCGCGCCTGATTGGTGGTCATCGCTGACACCGCCGCATACATAAAGCGGTTAAGCAGGATACGACCGGTACGGGCTTTCGATTTGTCGCGGATTAATAAAATCACCATCAGCGCGAGGAAGCAGCCAATGGCCTGCCCCAGCGCATTATCCAGAAAGGTGCTGATGTTGAAGGTCATCGGGTTATCGAGGGTAAGAATGTTAATGGTGCCCACCAGCGCACCCAGCGTGCCGATCTGGCGGCGCTGAATAAGAATCCCGCCAATAAACGCCATCACGCCAAGCGCAATGCAGAGCAGCAGCATACTTTGCTGGGTGCTGGGCATGATCACCACGTAATAGAGCGATCCTAACGGGATCGCCACGGTCATGCCGTAAAGGAAATCCTTAGCCATCATTAACGGGTTGGGCATACGCATCGCCAGCGCGGTGATCACCGCCAGCATGACCACCACGCCGCTGCCCGAGTTCCACCCGGTCCACAGCCAGAAAAGTGAACCAACGGCCGTGGCGACAAAGGTTCTGACCCCATTGATCACTGCGTGACGAGATTCGGCAGAACGCATTTTTACCACCGGCTCTTCGTCCAGCACCTCCTGCTCGATACGGCTGATGCTGCTGTTGGTGTGGATCCCCTTGAGCAACAGAAGGTAGCGCGTGGCGGCAACCACCCAGTTCTGGATGGTCACCGGCGTGTTTTTACTGCCGCTGCTGGTGATAACCCGCCGCATGATCTTCATCCGCTTATGCATGTCGCCGATGTTCTGCACCGGCTTGTCAAAGAAGATATGAAACTGCGACGGCACATACTCCTTGCGGCTGTTCTGGATCAGAAACGTTTCGGCCGCCTGGGTAATGAGCGTCAGCGAAAGGGTATTCAGCGCGCGCATACGCCGATCAATCTTTTGCCAGCGGCTGGATTCCATCATCAGGTTGCTGCGCATACCGTTCAGCGCGGAGGTACGGCGAACCAGTCCCGTCCAGACTTTGTCGACCTCTTCCCTGTCAGCACGCGCGACGCAAAGCTGCATCAGCTTGTACTGATCGACCAGCAGCGTGTCGATTTCCCGGTCGATGTCCTGCTTGATGGAGCGAGGCGAAAACAGCATATCGGCAAGGATAGCGCAGACGATACCGATGATAATTTCACTGCATCGCTCAACCGCAAACTGCGGAGCCAGCAGAACCGATCCGTTGGCATCCACGCTGACCACAATAATCAGAGCCGTATAGCCAGCCAGGCCCAGCGCATAGGAGTTTTCGATTTTAATCAGGGAAGAGAGCCAGACGCAAAACCCGGCCCAGAGGCAGCAGAGCAGCAGCATCACCACCGGCGCCCTGATGGTCGCGATCATAATAACCAGCGCGGCGAAACAGCCCAGGAAGGTGCCGATGATACGCAACATCCCACGATAGCGCAGCGCCCCTGAGAAGGGATCGCCGCCCGCGGCAAAAGCGGTTCCGCCTGCCACGATACAGGCGGTCATCACCGCCCAGCGGGGCGTTTCAAGATTAAAATGGAAGCCGACCAGCAGCGACAGCACGATGGCGAAGGTCAGCTTGATCGGGAACCGCAAACGGTGCCACTGCATCATGGGCCCCAGCTTAGCCAAACTCGCGCAGGCGATGCATCAGCTTCATTAGCGGCGACATATTTTCAGGCTTGCGATCTTCCGCTCCGGTCACCACGACCGTAGCCGTAGTCCCTGAAGGATAGAGGTTGCCCTGCTGCGCATCCAGACGGATACGCACCGGCACGCGCTGGGCCAGACGCACCCACTCAAGGTTGGAATCGATAGTCGCCATACCCTTGCTGTCGATAGTGCTGCTGCTGTTGGTAACCCCGGCCGCGATGCTGTCAACCGTGCCGTGAAGCACGCGGTTGCTGCCCAGCGGGGTAATTTCCACACGGTAGCCAGGGCGCACGCCTTCCAGCTTGGTCTCTTCCATATAGGCCAGCACGTAGAAGGTATGCTGCTTAACCAACGCAACCGCCGTCGATCCCCGCGTAATAAATTCCCCGCGATAGACGTTGAGGTTGGTGACCCAGCCGTCCGATGGCGCTTTCACCACGGTACGCTCCAGATCCAGTTTGGCGGTAGCCTCAGTGGCGACGGCCTTTGCCAGCTGATGAACCGAGGTCTGATAATCATTGTTGGACTGATCGATGGCTTCACGGGACATGGCGGACACGCCCAGCTGGTTACGGCGCGTCGCTTCCTTACGCTTCTCGTTTACCAGTGCCTGGTAATAAGCCACATCCGCTTCCGCTTCATCTAAAGCCTGCTGGTAGCGGGGTTGATCGACCACAAACAGCACCTGGTCTTTTTTCACCAGTTGGTTGTCCTGAACGCGTACATCGGAAATCAGACCGCTGACGTCAGGGGCAATCGCCACCACGTCAGCCGTGAATTTGGCATCGCGCGTCCAGGGGGATTCGGTATAGAACACCCACGCGCGGAAAATAACGATTACGGCGATGATAACCAGAATAAAAGTTATGGCGTATCGGGCAATTTTTGTTGTTAGCGCTTTCACTATGACCTCAGACGAACAATCGGGAAACCAGGTAAAACAGGCAGCAGTAGAGTGCCGTATTAAACAGTGCAGGATGCCAGACCAGGTCATAGATCCCGGTGGGCGTTAGCAGGCGACGCACCAGCCAGAACAGCATCAGTGACACAATGATTTCAAAGAATATGGGCGGAAAGGAGAGCCCAAATATCACAATAACCGGAAGCACACTCATCTTTTTTCCTTGTCGATCCCTCTTATCGGATGGACACCTTCTGGCAGACTTAAGCCACCTCCCTTCACTGGGGGGTGCTGTTTTACAGATTGATGATGATAGAGTATCAGACATGCTGTCAGATAATCATAACCGACGCCCATTGAATAATAGCGTATTCAGTAGCCAGCATGCTGGCGAGTTGAGTTACGGAAGGGTAACCCGGCAACGCTATAGTAACGCGCCTGACTATGTGTTTTCTACCTAATGTGATCTAAATCACTTTTAAGCCAGGGTTAATAATGGAAAGACTGAAGGGCATGTCCGTCTTCGCACGGGTGGTGGAACTGGGCTCCTTTACCGCGGCGGCCCACCGGCTACAGATGAGCGTCTCGGCGGTAAGCCAGACTGTCGCCAGGCTGGAAGATGAGCTCCAGGTAAAATTATTAAATCGCAGTACCCGCAGTATCGGGCTGACGGAAGCGGGAAGGATCTACTTTCAGGGTTGCCGCCGAATGATGTCTGAAGCTCAGCATGTTCATGAACAACTTTATGCCTTTAATAACACGCCGGTAGGAACCTTACGCATCGGTAGCTCGTCGACCATGGCGCAGAACGTGCTGGCCAATATGACGGCGGAGATGCTGAAAGAGTATCCGGGGTTGACGGTGAACCTGGTGACCGGCAGCCCGGCCCCCGATCTGATCGCCGACGGGCTGGATTTGGCGATCCGCGTTGGCGTGCTGCAGGATTCCAGCCTGTTTTCTCGTCGGCTCGGGTCGATGCCGATGGTGGTCTGCGCAGCGAAAAGCTATCTGGCGCAGCACGGCACGCCGGAGAAACCCGCCGATGTCAGCAAATTCTCCTGGCTGGAGTATAGCGTCCGCCACGATAATGATTTTGAACTGACCTCCCCGGAAGGCATTTCCATCCGCCTCTCTCCGCAGGGACGCTTCGCCACTAACGACTCGCAAACGCTGATTCGCTGGCTGGTTGCAGGTTCGGGCATTGCTTACGTGCCGTTGATGTGGGTGATTGATGAGATTAACGCCGGACGGGTCGAAATCCTGTTTGCCCGCTATCAGTCCGCGCCCCGACCGGTTTATGCGGTGTACACGCAGAAAGATAAGCTGCCGCTGAAGGTTCAGGTGTGCATCAATTATCTGACGGAGTATTTCGCCAAAATGACGGATATTTATCAGGAATCGCGGCAATAGCCGTGGGAGACAGAAAGGCTTTAACTCAGTTCTGTGGGGATGTTAAAAACGGGGCAAAACATTTTGCCCCGTCCTGCCATCAAGCCGTGCCGCCAACCGTCAGCCGATCCAGCTTCAGCGTTGGCTGACCCACCCCAACCGGCACGCTCTGCCCCTCTTTGCCACAGACGCCAACGCCCTTATCCAGCGCCAGATCGTTACCAACCATTGAGATCTGCTGCATCGCTTCGATACCGGAGCCAATCAGCGTAGCGCCTTTCACCGGCCGGGTGACTTTCCCCTTCTCAATCAGATAAGCCTCTGAGGTAGAGAATACGAATTTTCCGGAAGTGATATCCACCTGGCCGCCGCCAAAGTTCGGCGCATACAGGCCATACTCCACGCTTTCGATAATATCCTGCGGCGTGGATTTACCGGCCAGCATGTAGGTATTGGTCATGCGCGGCATCGGCAGGTGCGCGTAAGATTCACGGCGACCATTTCCGGTTGGGTTTACACCCATCAGCCGCGCATTGAGCTTGTCCTGCATATAACCTTTGAGAATACCGTTCTCAATCAGCACGTTATATTGACCCGGCACGCCTTCATCATCCACGGCCAGCGAACCGCGTAAACCTTCAATCGTGCCGTCGTCTACCACCGTGCACAGCTCAGAAGCCACCAGTTGCCCCATCTGCCCGCTGAAGACCGAAGTACCGCGTCGGTTGAAATCGCCTTCCAGCCCGTGGCCTACCGCTTCATGCAGCAGCACGCCCGGCCAGCCAGCGCCCAGCACAACCGGAATGGTCCCTGCCGGGGCCGCTACGGCGCTCAGGTTGACCAATGCCATGCGCACCGCTTCACGCGCCCAGGCTTCCGCCCGCGTTTCACCAGACTCATCGGCCAGGAAAAACTCATAGCCATAGCGGCCGCCGCCGCCGCTTGAGCCCCGTTCGCGCTTGCCGTCTTCTTCAACCTGAACGCTAACGGAGAGGCGAACCAGCGGGCGAACGTCGGTTGCCAGCGTGCCGTCGGTGGCGGCAACGAGGATCAGCTCATAAACGCCGGTCAGGCTGGCGCTGACTTCCTGCACGCGCTTATCTGCCGCGCGAGCCGCGCTATCCACCCGGTGCAGCAGGGCAATTTTTTCTTCACGGCTCAGGCTTTGCAGCGGATCGAGCGTGGAATACAGAGAACGATGCACCACGGCGCCCAGGGTGTGTGATTTACCATTCCCCTGCTCACGAACGATGCTGCGGGCCGCCGTTGCGCTCTGGGTCAGGGCATTGAGCGTGATCTGATCCGCGTAGGCAAAACCGGTTTTCTCACCGCTGACGGCGCGCACGCCGACGCCCTGGTCGATATTCCACGAGCCATCTTTAATGATGCGGTCTTCCAGCACCCAGGATTCGTGATAGCTGGACTGGAAATAGAGGTCGGCGTAATCCAGCTTACGTTCAGATAACTGGCCGAGAAGGGAAAAGAGATCCTGTTGATTAATGCTGTTAGCAGTTAGTAACTGCTCACTTACCAGATTCAGACTCATGTATTCTCGCTCTGTTTGAATGAGCCAGTCACTGCTGGCATCGCATTGCTATAGCCTGAGGCAATTCCCCGGTCACGTCAAATTCACTTCGCGCTCTTTTCCGCCGGTTTACGCAGGACTTCGTCGATCTGCGGTTTATCGACAGGGCCGGAAATATGGTAACGCAGCACCGAAATTTTGTTCCACAGGGGACCAAGAACTTTGCTGGCAGCAAACACGGCAGCCCCCACCACCGGGTTAACGGCAAAGGCGGCGGCAACGCCAACGGTGGCCGAAATTTCCGGCGCTACCACGGCTTCCATATCGATCTGCCGCTTCACGAGGTCCACCTTGCCTTTCATCGCGATATCGGCCTCCAGACCATCCACCAGCAGGTTGTCGGTATGCATCACGCCTTTATCAATCCAGGCGGTGCCGCCGATGGAGTCGTAATAGAAGCCCTGACTGAATGTATCGCTGAAGTCCAGCCGAAGCTTGCGCAGCAGCGCATCAAAGCTGACCAGACGCAGCAGCTGGCCCGCCCGTCCGGTGTTCACGTCGGCAATCTGCCCCGCGCCAAAATGCGTTTTCAGCACGCCGCTCAGGGTAGCCTCGGAAGGCTGCCACGGCGCGGACTGCCAGTGAAGATCGTATTCGGTTCTGAACGAAGAGTCGCGTAGCGGGGTGTTAATGCCAAACCAGTTGGTCGCATCATTGATTTTCTTGCCGCTCAGCACGCCTTTCAGCGCGGTACGCTGCGCTCCAGCGCGATTAACCCATTCGCCTTCCACCGTCAGGCGGGAATTTCCGCTATCGATCAGGCCATTTTTCAGGGTCAAGGTATCGCTGGTATGGCTGAGATTGGCCGCCATGCGGCCAAACTTCTGCCCGCGCAGCCAGCATTCATCGCAGGTTAACGTCAGGGCTGGCCAGTGGCTGAAATCAATCGCCGCGTCACCGGCAGGCAGAGGTGAACTGCCTGCCGAGGCCGCCCACTCAGGATTGTAATAGAGGTAATTGAGGTGAGCAGTCCACGCCGAGCGTTGGTTCATTTTCAGCGTGCCGTTAATTTCCTTACCTTTGGCCTGAATCTGGGTCTCTCCCGATACGCCTTCGCTAAGCGTGGCTTCCAGATCCTGCCATTGCTGCCCTCCCAAGGTCAGGGATGGCGTACGCAGGGTGATATTGCCGGGAATATAAGCCGGGCTTTTGGGGTTTTGCACCGCTGACGAGACGCCAGTATTTTTGCCAGCGCCCTGGCTATTCATCAGGCTCAGCCAGGCTTCGCCATCCAGCGGCGGCAGATTCAGCACCATGCCGTTGGCGGCAGGAAGTGCAGGCGTACTTTTTGCGTCGTTCTCCCAGATGCCGCGATCGACCCGTAGCTGTTTGCCCAGCAGCCACTGGCTGTTGAAACGATGGCTATTGCCCACTACGCCACTCAGGGTAAAGCTACTGAGGTTTCCTTTGGCAGCCACCTTGATTGGCATTGCCGTACTCCGCTGTTTATCAAGCGGAGAAGGTAAGTGACTACTTACATTTTTCAGATCGCCGTCCAGCGAGACCTGGTAATCAGCGCTGCCGTTATGCGGTAAATTGATCGCAACGTTGCTCTTCCAGCTGGCGGTTCCCTCCAGTTTTTGCCGCAGCGGCGCAGGAATAACGTCCATTTTCCCCGGCTGCCAGTCGCCTTTCAAATCGACAGCAATCTGATAGTTCTTCTCGCCCTCAAGAGTATTGAAGCTGACGTCCAGCGGCTGACCGAACCAGTTTCCTGTCATCGGGCCACTTTTAAGATCGCCATTATCGTAGGTGAAACGCCCGCTCAGCTGCCTGATAGTGCTTTCCAGCGGCTTGATGAACAGGGTGTTATTGTTCATATTCACATCGCCAGTCGCCCTGACCAGCTCGCCATCCAGCGGGATATCCAGATGTAAGTGACCACTCACATCTCCGCCGACCTGGAGTTCATCGAGTGCGGCACCGAGCGAATGCTTAAGCGGCGTCTGATTGAAGTAGTCGCCGACGTCCTTTCCTGCGCCGCTGATATCGCCATCAATAATCAGCTTCTCTTTCAGGTAATCCGGGATAACGGCGGAGATATTTTTACCCTCAACCTGCCCCAGCCTGGTCCGTTCAGCCTTCATAAACAGCCCGTCGTTAACAAAATCGAGATTAATATCGAGATTTTGCAGATCGGGCCAGCCCGGCTGGAACTGATAGGTGGACTGCTTGAGCGGCACCCAAACCTCAAACATCCCCTCATTATGCTTGAACGGGAAAAGATGCGGGTTGCCGGCAAAAATCAGCGAGGCATTTTGCACCTGGCCCCCTTTGATCGCTCCGCTAAGGTAGTCCACCAGCGACTTGCCCATCAGCGGTTCGGGGAAGTAGCGCCAGGCATCCCCGGCGTCAGTAACGTTGATACCGGCGAGGATGTCCAGCCGGGGGGGCGAATCTTTAGGCTGGGAGTAGGTAAAGTCGCCTTTGGCCCACAGCGAGCGGGCCTTCACGTCAAGCTGGCGCCCTGCGAGGGTAAAGTGGTCGTTGGCGTACTGCCAGTTAAGCGCCCCGCTGGCCTGCTGAATCTCTAACGGCGCGCGGAACATCGTCCCGTAAGGCAGGCTGGCATCGCTGACGTTAAAATCTACCCGTCCGTTAGCCACACCGCCGGACAGAGTGCCGTTAAAATGCGCCATTCCCGGCAGCAGCTCCCAGTGTTGCCAGCTCAGATCCTGCCATTTTGCCAGGAAGCGGCTCTGCTCGGGCTGCTCCACTGGAATATCCACCGCCAGCGCGGTCAGTCGGCCTTTCGGCTGTAGCTCGCGCCAGTTTTCCAGCAGCGTCGGCGTCAGCTTCGCAAACAGGGGAAGCAGCGGATCGAGACGCTCCAGATCCAGCTGCGTGGCGCGAACGCGAACCTCTTCGTTGTGGTTCGGACCAGGCAGGATACCGTTTTCCGGCTGCCACAGGATCGAGAGCTGCCCTTTCGGCCAGGCCTGTCCATCGGTCACCAGGTTGGTTTGCGGCAGTTCGATACTCCAGCCGCTGTTAAAGCGGGCGATATGCGCGGTAACGTCATCAACGGTAAGGTGGTGCTGCTGACTGTCGCCCTGCCAGCTCGCCCCGCCTTTTTTCAGTTGAATATCGCCGTCATAGATTTCCCCCTCTTTCAGGCTCATCCATGCCGCCAGACTGAACCGCGCGCTGCTGAGGCTGGTATTATCCCGCATCCACTGCCCCAGCCACGGCTTCACGTCCACATCGTCAGCCTGCATCCAGACGCGGCCGGTATCCAGATAGCCGTTGCTGTCGCTCAAATCGAGGCGAACCTGAACTTCGCCATGCTGGCCGGTGAAGCTGGAAAGATTAACCAGCCCTTCCGCGCGGTGGCGGTTCTTTTCATTAAGCCAGGTTAGCTGAGGGATATCCAACCTGGCCCGCTGCCCGGAGAGGGTGACAAAGCTGATTTGGCTGTCACGCAGATCGAAATGATCGAACTGACGCAGGAAAAGATCGCTGAATTTGCCCGGTTCCAGCTGCAATTTCTCGCCATCGCCCGAGGTCAACGGCTGGCTGGTCGCCAGGTTAAGCTGATAAAAAGTGAGGTTGCGAAACTGCCAGCGCAAATGCAGCATCGACTGCCAGATATCCAGCGCCAGAGTAATGCGGTCGGCCTTGAGGTCGTCACCCTCTTTCAGGCTGACGTGCAGACCTTTAATCTCCAGCACCGGACCGAAATTTTCCCAGCTGCCGTTGATCGCGCTCGCCTGAACCGGCATCCCGGCTAGCGCAGAAACCTTATCGAGCAGCGGCTGACGCCAGCTGTTGAGGTGAGGCATCGCCAGACGCAACCCGCTGACCAGCAGCGCAATCACCACTACGATGGTTGCGCCAGTTAGCAGAAGGATTCCCGGCAGTCTCCTCACGCACTTCTCCTGGTGCCAGTCACATCATGACCACGTCAAACTGCTCCTGGGTATAGAGCGGTTCAATCTGAATTTTAACCTGCTTACCGACAAAAATTTCCACTTCGGCCAGCGCATGTGACTCGTCGGTCTTCAGCGCCTCGCCCACCGCTGGCGACACGTAGACCAGGAAACGATCCGAGTCGTAGGCATGATGCACGCGAACAATCTCACGCATGATTTCGTAGCAGACGGTTTCTACCGTTTTCAGCGTGCCGCGCCCTTTACAAACCGGGCAATCCTGGCAAAGAACGTGCTCGATACTTTCCCGCGTGCGCTTGCGCGTCATCTCCACCAGCCCAAGCTGGGAAAAGCCGTGGATGCCGGTTTTTACCCGATCCTTGCTCAACGCCTGCTCCAGCGAGTGCAGCACTCTTCGACGGTGGTCTTCATTGGTCATATCAATGAAGTCGATAATGATAATTCCGCCGAGGTTACGCAAGCGTAGCTGCCGGGCAATCGCCTGCGTGGCCTCAATGTTGGTGTTGAAGATGGTCTCATCAAGGTTACGGTGGCCGACAAAGGCCCCGGTATTGATGTCAATGGTGGTCATCGCTTCGGTTTGGTCGATGATCAGATAGCCGCCCGACTTCAGCTCAACTTTACGATCCAGCGAGCGCTGGATTTCGTTTTCAACGTCAAACAGATCGAAGATCGGCTGCTTGCCCGTGTACAGCTCCAGTTTTGCGGTCATTTCCGGGATATATTCGCCGGTGAATTCCACCAGCTGCTCATAGGACAGGCGGGAGTCAATGCGGATACGATCCAGCGCCGCGCCAGCAAAATCACGCAGGATACGCTGGGATAACGCCACTTCGCCGTACAGGCGGCAGCGGGTCTGATTGCGCTTTCTGCGCTCAATAACCTTGGTCCACAAGCGCTTAAGAAAGGCCGCGTCGGAAGCCAGTTCACCTTCCCCAACGCCTTCAGCAGCGGTGCGAATAATATAGCCGCCCAGCTCGTCGCAGTAGGAAGAGACCACTTTTTTAAGGCGATCGCGCTCGGCTTCACTTTCAATGCGCTGAGAGACGCCCACATGCGAGGCGCCGGGCATAAACACCAGATAGCGGGACGGAAGGGTAATGTCGGTAGTCAGGCGCGCGCCTTTAGTACCCAGCGGATCTTTCACCACCTGAACCACCAAATCCTGGCCCTGGCGAACCAGCTCGGAGATATCGCGCACCGAAAAGTTTTTCTGTTCGTCGCCCGCAACGCATTCCGTATGGGGCATGATATCGGAGGCATGCAGGAATGCCGCCTTCTCAAGACCTATATCGACAAAGGCGGCCTGCATTCCCGGCAGCACCCGGCTAACGCGCCCTTTGTAGATATTGCCTACGATCCCCCGGCGGGCCTCACGCTCAATATGGATTTCCTGCAGTATGCCGCCATCAATATAGGCAACCCGCGTTTCCGAAGGAGTGATATTTACCAGCAGCTCAGCGGTCATGTTGCTCCCTTACTTCCCGCAGTGATTGAAAATGGCTGAACAACTCGGCGGTTTCCACCAGCGGCAGCCCGACAACGGCATGATAGCTTCCGTTAATTTTGCGGACAAAATTGCCGCCCATCCCCTGAATGCCATAGGCTCCGGCTTTGTCCATCGGCTCACCGCTGGCAACGTAGGCGGCGATATCCCCGGCGGTCAGGGTACGAAAAGTGACTTCCGTCACCACCAGGCAGTCAAGCGTGCGCCGGGTATCGGCCAGCGCGACGGCGGTCATCACCAGATGTGTCTGTCCGGAGAGTTTAGCCAACATTTCCGCTGCGGCAGTCTCATCGGCCGGTTTTTCCAACACGGCATCATTTAGCACGACTATAGTATCAGCGCCCAGCACCGGAAGGTCCTGAGCGGCCACAGCGACCCCGGCCCGGGCTTTTTCGCAGGCGAGGCGGCGAACGTACTGTTCGGCCCGTTCGTCCGGTCTTTTTTGTTCTTCTACTTGAGTGGAAAGGCGTTCAAAGCGCAGGCCAAGCTGCGTAAGCAGCTCGCGACGACGAGGAGAACCAGAGGCCAGATAAAGGGATACCATAATCTTCCTTATTGTACGGCAAACTGGCGGCGTATTTTTCTCATCAGTAAGAACAGCCAGGGCCAGAGGATACCGTCTATTACGCTGCTCCAGAAAATTTCAGGGCGGAACGAGACGTTTATCACTAAAAACTCAACCCAGAATACAATGACATCCATAGCCAGGGACAGCACCATTACCATCAGCGCCTGCTGCCAGAGCGCAAGGTTACGGAACAGCTGGAATTTGAACGCCACCAGATAAGCCACGATGCTGAATGCCAGAGCACGCACGCCCAGCGTCGAACCAGAGATGAGATCCAGTATAGATCCCATCACAAAGCCCGTGCCAACATTCGCGCGATGAGGCAGCGCCAGCACCCAGTAAATCAGGATCAGCAGCAGCCACGAGGGCCTGAACATGTAGATTTGTTCCGGCCAGGGCATAATTTGCAGAACCAGCGCGACCAGGAACGAGAGCCAGATAACCCAACGTCCATGGCTGCGATAGTTACTCAAGGCTGGCCTCCGCGGGCGGCAGGATCGGCCTGACGAGGGGAAGCTGGCACCACGGCGGGCGCGATCTGGCCTTGCGTAGCCTGACCAGCAGGCTGCCCCGGAGCGGGCGGCCCCATCAGTTCGCTGGCGGCAGGCAATACCTGCGGCATCATCTGCATCAAACGCTCGTTTGCCACGCGATGCACTTCATTTGGCGCCATGGGCATGGTGCCGTTACGATCGGCTCCCCACAGCAGAAGCAGGTAGCGCAGGCGCTGCAAACCGGCGGCAGGTCGGGCCTGAATAACGGTATACGCGCGCTGGGTGTCCAGCTTGACCGAGGAAACTACGCCAACCGGGTAGCCTTCCGGGAAACGGCCGCCCAGCCCGGAAGTCACCAATACGTCGCCCTCGCGGATATCCGTGTTGCCAGGCAGATGCTCCAGCTGAAGATCTTCGGTGCAGCCGTTGCCCGCCGCAATCACGCGGATGTCATTACGCAGCACCTGAATGGGTAAAGCATGGGAAGAATCACAAATCAGCATCACGCGGCTGGTGATTTTACCGACGGCGACCACCTGACCGACCACGCCCTTATCGCTGATGACCGGCTGGCCTTCGTAAACGCCGTTCATACTGCCTTTATCAATCACCACCTGATCGGTGTAGGGATCGGTCCCCGTAGAGATCACCTGAGTGACCATCTTATGCTCGTCCTGACGCAGCGGTGAACCGAGGAGCTCGCGCAGGCGCGCATTTTCCTGCTTAAACTGCCCCAGCATTAACAGTTCGCTGTTCTTCAGCATCAGCTCGCGCTGCAGGCCTTTATTTTCCAGTTCTAGCTGCTGGCGGGAGGCCAGTGTTTCAGAAACACTGTCCAGAATTTGACGTGGCCCGTTGGCCAGAAAATAGAATGGGCTGACCGCCGTGTCCATATAGGTGCGTATCTGGCTGAAAGCGCCCATACGACTGTCGGCGATAATCACGCCTATGGCCACAATAACCGCTAAAAATAAGCGTAATTGCAGGGAAGGCCCCCTGCTGAAGATCGGCTTCATAAACTCGGCGTATTCCTCGACATCTTGAAAAAGGAGTGTAGAACCAGGCTTGCCCACACTCCTTAAGGCAAATTATTCTTCGCTGAACAAATCGCCGCCGTGCATGTCGATCATTTCCAACGCTTTACCGCCACCGCGTGCAACGCAGGTCAGCGGATCTTCTGCGACCACAACCGGAATTCCGGTTTCTTCCATCAGCAGACGATCGAGGTTACGCAGCAGGGCGCCACCACCGGTCAGGACCATGCCGCGTTCGGAGATGTCAGATGCCAGTTCTGGCGGACACTGTTCCAGAGCAACCATCACGGCGCTGACGATGCCGGTCAGCGGCTCCTGAAGGGCTTCCAGAATCTCGTTAGAGTTTAAGGTAAAGCCGCGCGGCACTCCTTCAGCGAGGTTACGGCCACGGACTTCAATTTCACGCACTTCGTCGCCCGGATAAGCAGAGCCGATTTCGTGCTTAATACGCTCAGCGGTAGCTTCACCAATCAGCGAACCGTAGTTACGGCGCACATAATTAATAATAGCCTCATCAAAGCGATCGCCACCAATACGTACGGAAGAGGAATAAACCACCCCGTTAAGAGAGATCACGGCGACTTCAGTCGTACCGCCACCGATATCCACCACCATCGAGCCAGTCGCTTCAGAAACGGGCAGGCCTGCGCCAATGGCGGCAGCCATCGGCTCTTCAATCAGGAACACTTCACGCGCGCCTGCACCCTGTGCGGATTCACGAATAGCACGGCGTTCCACCTGAGTAGCGCCTACCGGCACACAGACCAGCACGCGCGGACTTGGGCGCATGAAGCTGTTGCTGTGAACCTGCTTAATAAAGTGCTGCAACATTTTTTCGGTGACAAAAAAGTCGGCAATTACGCCGTCCTTCATTGGCCGGATAGCGGCGATATTACCGGGGGTACGCCCCAGCATCTGCTTTGCATCATGACCGACTGCCGCAACGCTCTTAGGGGAACCGGCACGATCCTGACGGATGGCAACGACGGAAGGCTCGTTCAACACGATACCCTGCCCTTTCACGTAAATCAGGGTATTGGCGGTACCCAGGTCGATGGACAAGTCGTTAGAAAACATGCCACGGAATTTTTTAAACATACTAAAGGATAATCCTGCAAGCTGGGGGCGAAAAATAAAATCCGCTTACTTTACCAACCACACGAAGCAGCGGCAAGGCGCAAAAACGTTCTACTTCGGTGAAAAATCACGCTATCCGGCGCCAGCGTCGCGCCAGTTAAACCGCGTTACAAACCAGCCAGCATTAAGGCCAAACGCGAAGCGCTGAGAGCCGACGGACGACTATTACGTACATAAAATTTAACATTTCTGGGTCACTGGCTGACCAGTAGCCCAATGCCGGCACCACAGCCGCGCGGCTATTCTACGTGAAATCCAGCATAACGGCAGATTAAACTTGATATCTTTGCGAATATTTTTTCATGCTGGTATTAAGCGGTTGTGAGGACGCGATAAAATCGCCCTGACCGCCCGCCACACCTAGGTCCATAAGGATTTGCCACTCCGATCGACTACGGACGCCAGCGGCAAAAACCTGGGTAGAAGTCCTGGTACAACTCTCCAGCAAACTCCTGACAAAAAGCTGATTCTCCGTGCGGCGCTCAATATTTCTCACCAGCGCGGGGTGAAGCTTGATCAGTTCCACCTCAAGCTGGCGGATATAGGCGGTGCTCACTACCGTTAATCCAGCCTGATTGATGGCGATTCGACAGCCAAATCCCTTAAGCAAACGAAAAGCATTACCCAAACGGCTGATGTGTTGACACACATCAGCTTCAGCAAGTTCAAATAAAATGTGGTTTCTTTGAAATTTAGTGCATTGCAGCAACATATCCCTGAGCCAAATCTGGAAAGGACGCTGCAATAGCGCGTCGACGGTCAGCGGAACGGCCAGCGTCTCCTCAGGCCAGATCGGCAGCAGGGCCAGAATTCGGCTGACCAGTCGGCGATCGTAACCTTCAGCCATACCCATCTGCTGAATAAAAGGCAGGTACTCTGCGGCCAGCAGCTCTTTTTCGCCATCAAAAATCCGCGGCATCATTTCCCGATGATGGACGCGGCCTTCCCTGGTCACCGCCGGTTTCTGATAGAGCCTTGGGCCGCCACGGTGCAGCGTATGCTCCAGCAGCGTTCGCCATTTCACGCTACCGCGAGCAAGTTCCTGCTGCGGGGCTTCCCCCACCGACCAGTTATTGCCTCCCAGCAGCGCCGCATGACGCGTCGCCAGCTCAACATTCTCCATCACCTGCTGCGTTGCCTGCCCGCTGTGCCAGGCGCTGATGCCAATGTGGATCATATCTTCCCGATCCAGCATCCGCGTGGGCGGCAGCGCATCCACGGCGGTGATCAGCTGGGAGGCGATACTGTCGGCATCTTTCAGGCTGCGGTGAGGAAGGAGTACGGCAAAATCGCTGCGGAAATAGCGCGCCAGCAAAGCGCCGGGATAGCGCATCACGAAGGTTGACAGCAAATTGACCATCGCAAACAGATAGTCTTTGGTCTGGTTATGCCCCCAGTTGTCCCGCAGCGTGTCGAAATCGGGCAGGCGGATCATCATCACCATGCCGTGTGAACCGCCGGTGTCGTTCTCTTCCAGCATGGTCGCCAGTTGATTATCAAAGAACAGCCGGTTATTCAGGCCGGTTTTCGCATCCTGTGCGGTAAAAGTGCGGATCAGCGTATCAATCCGGATGCGCTGTTCTCCAGCTTCATGCAGATCGGCCAACAGCAAATCAATGGCGCTGCTGGCTTTGGGGGGCCACTCAAGCACGGTTCCAGGCTTAACCGTGCTTCTTTCGCCCTTAATCACTTTGCCCGCTCTGGATTCGAGACGCTCCATCCCCTCCAACTGACGGTACAGCCAGCGATGGGTCATAAAAAGGATAATGGCGAGCATGGCGACGACCACGATCACCACGCTGAGAATGGAGGCGCCAATAAAGGATTGCACCCAGGTCTTGGTCGAGTCGACCCACTGAATTTGCAGCGAATAGCCGGGATGATTTTGCAAAGGGAGGATCGTTTCACGGTACTGGTTCGGCTCATCATTCAGCACCGGCCCCTGATAATGTACGACGGTAAGCTGCGGCTGATTATCCTTAATCAGTTCCGTGCGGACAACTTGCAGCGGCCCCATAACATTGCGTAGCCATTGAGAAATCTGCTCCGGTGATTCCGTTATCAGCGCCGTGTCCACTTCTTCCGCCATCAGTTCCAGGCGGTTTTCGGATCGCTGCATACTGAGGTAAAAAAAACTGACAATGCAGCCCACCAGCATCAGTAACATTGCCAGTGCGCTAAAAAGGGTGATCATTGTAGAAAGCTTGGTGGTTAATCGCATCCCTGTGCCCATTCTGTGGTTTGAGAACCGCCGTCGCGAGCTCAACCAGTGCCGTTAAAAATGGTTGTATCTTTTCCGCCCAGAAAACAGGCTGCCGCTGAAAATACCACATCCTGCCTGACGTTTACTTGTCGGATCTCAGAATAGTCACCATTATCGGGAGTATAGTTGTCAGTCACTTTACCTCTCAATTTGCTGACTTCACTTTCAGGAGATTCTCATGCAAGCGTTGGTTCTTGAACAAGCAGAAGGTAAGACCGTAGCCGCCATCAGGCAACTCTCTTCCGACGATCTTCCCGCTGGCAGCGTTACCGTCGATATCGACTGGTCAAGCCTGAACTATAAGGATGCGCTGGCCATTACCGGCAAAGGAAAAATTATCCGTCAGTTCCCAATGGTGCCGGGCATCGACTTTGCCGGTAAGGTACACCACAGCGAAGACCCCCGCTTCCACTCCGGGCAAGCGGTGTTGCTCACCGGTTGGGGAGTGGGCGAAAATCACTGGGGCGGCCTTGCAGAGCAGGCGCGGGTGGACGCTGACTGGCTGGTGTCCATGCCGGAAGGGCTGGACGGGCGCAAAGCGATGATCGTCGGCACCGCTGGTTTCACCGCGATGCTTTGCGTGATGGCGCTCGAAGAAGGCGGCATTACGCCGGAGAGCGGCGAAATTTTGGTGACCGGAGCGAGCGGCGGCGTAGGCAGTACCGCCGTTGCGCTGCTTAGCGCGCTGGGCTATCACGTTGTTGCCGTGAGCGGACGACAATCAACCCATGACTACCTCCGGCAGCTTGGCGCAAAAGAGATTCTCTCCCGCGATGCGTTCAGCGGTGAGCCACGGCCGCTGGATAAACAGCGCTGGGCTGGCGCTGTAGATACCGCCGGTGACAAGGTATTAGCCAACGTGTTGGCACAAATGCATTACTCAGGCGTGGTTGCCGCCTGCGGGCTGGCGGCAGGCTTTGCCTTGCCTACCACCGTCATGCCTTTTATATTGCGCAACGTGCGCCTGCAGGGCGTTGATTCCGTCAGTACGCCATCGGCGCGCCGGGCAGAAGCCTGGAAACGCGTGGTAAAAACGCTGCCTGCTTCCTTTTATCAACAGGCCGCGTTGGAGATCTCTCTCGCAGAAGCGCCGTCAAGCGCAGCCCGGCTGCTCAATAACGAGATCCAGGGGCGAACGCTGGTAAAAATCCGCTAGTCCTCCTCCCTTCCTTCCTGGAGGAAGGGGGTCTTTCTTCCAGGAAATTTCATATTTTCCGGCCTTAACTCGCAGAAAAGTGAGTCAGTAGTCATGCTGAAGGGAAGAGAAGAAAGAGCCTGTGGAGGCCGCCTGATGAAACCCTTTGATAAACTCACTGAAAACGATGTCACTCCCGAAAGCATTTTTAATACCCGCCGTCGCGATATGCTAAAAACGCTTGGCATCAGCGCAGCAGCCCTGGCGCTGCCCTCCGTGGCCCATGCCGATGTCCTTTCCTGGTTCAAAGGCAACGATCGCCCCAAAGCGCCGTCAGGCAAGCCGCTTGACTTCAGCAAGCCTGCCAAATATCAGGCTGATTTGACCCTGACGCCGGAAGATAAAGTGACCGGCTACAACAATTTCTACGAATTTGGTCTGGATAAAGCCGATCCTGCTGCTAACGCCGGGACGTTAAAAACGACGGACTGGAAGATCGAAATCGGTGGAGAAGTTGCCAAACCGATGACGCTGTCGATGGATGACATTTTTAAGCGCTTCCCGCTGGAACAGCGTATTTATCGTATGCGCTGCGTTGAGGCCTGGTCGATGGTAGTACCGTGGGTAGGTTTTGAACTGGGCAAGCTGCTGAAGGCGGCTGAGCCCACCAGCAATGCACGCTACGTGGCGTTTCAGACGGTCTATGCGCCCGATGAAATGCCGGGACAGAAAGACCGCTTTATCGGCGGAGGGATTGATTATCCCTATGTTGAAGGCCTGCGTCTTGATGAAGCGATGCACCCTCTGACCCTGCTGACGACCGGCGTATACGGTAAGGCTCTGCCACCGCAGAACGGCGCGCCAATTCGCCTGACCGTGCCGTGGAAATACGGCTTCAAAGGCATTAAATCGATTGTCAAAATCACGCTGGCGAAAGATATGCCGCCAACGACCTGGAATCTGCTGGCGTCTAACGAATATGGTTTTTACGGTAACGTGAATCCGCATGTCGACCACCCCCGCTGGTCACAGGCAACCGAACGCTTTATCGGGTCCGGCGGCATTCTCGACGTTAAGCGCCAGCCGACGCTGCTGTTTAACGGCTATGCTGAACAGGTAGCCTCGCTCTATCGTGGCCTGGACCTTCGGGAGAACTTCTAGTGGTACGCTTAAGCGCCAGGCAAATTACCTGGCTGAAGGTTGCCCTGCATCTGGCGGGCTTTTTGCCGCTGCTGTGGCTGTTGCTGTCGATAGATCAGGGCTGGTTCAGCGCCGATCCGGCAAAAGATATACAGCATTTTACCGGCAGAATGGCGCTTAAATTCCTGCTCGGCACGCTGCTGGTCACGCCGCTGGCGCGCTACGGCAAACAACCACTGTTGATTCGCGTGCGCCGCCTGCTGGGCCTGTGGTGTTTTGCCTGGGCGACGCTACATCTGGTCAGCTACTCCGTGCTGGAGCTGGGTATCAGCAATCTCGGCCTGCTCGGCTCGGAACTGATCTCGCGTCCTTATCTGACGTTAGGCATCATCAGTTGGCTGGTATTGCTGGCGCTGGCGCTGACCTCCTTCCAGAGAGCACAGCGCAGGTTGGGAAGACGCTGGCAAACCTTACATAACGGCGTCTATCTGGTGCTGATCCTTGCTCCCATACACTATCTGTGGTCGGTGAAGACTTTCTCTCCCCAACCGTGGATTTACGCGCTAATTGCGGCGATCTTGCTGGTATGGCGCTACAAAAAATTTCGCCAGTGGCTACGCTGAATCACCGCCAGGAGTGTGTCCTGCCCCACAACTCCGACAGTAAATCACCTGCCCGTTTGGCCAGGTGGTTGATAATCTTCGCTGATAAGACCAGTATTTAGCTGCTAATTGCCACGAAATCGTTATAATGCCCGACCTCATACTGGCAGAAAGGCCAAATTTCACCAGGAAGGGTGACAAATGGCTTTTCGCGTTGTATTTTGTGCGATGCCTCAATTATCGCAGGAGATAGCAGCAAGATGACTGATAAGTTTCACATACTGCTCTTGAACGGTCCCAATCTGAATCTTCTCGGCACGCGTGAGCCGGAAAAGTACGGAAGTACGACCCTGGCAGAAATCGTCAGCGATCTTAGCTCGCAGGCTGATGCGCTTAACGTGCAGCTGAGCCATCTTCAGTCCAATGCGGAACATGCGTTAATTGACCGCATTCATGAAGCAAAAGGCAATGTCGATTACATCGTTATTAACCCGGCGGCATTCACTCACACCAGCGTTGCGCTTCGGGATGCTTTGTTAGCCGTAAGTATCCCATTCATTGAAGTTCACCTGTCGAATGTGCATGCTCGCGAGCCTTTCCGCCACCATTCTTATCTTTCTGATATTGCTGCCGGCGTAATCTGTGGACTTGGTGTCGACGGTTATTCCTGGGCTTTACAGACGGCGGTTAAACGCCTGTCACAATCTAATTAAACAGAGTACGGAACCACACTCATGGATATTCGTAAGATTAAAAAACTGATCGAACTGGTTGAAGAATCGGGCATCGCTGAACTGGAAATTTCTGAAGGTGAAGAGTCCGTTCGCATCAGTCGTGCGCCTGCCAACCCTGGCTACCCAATGATGCAGCACTATGCCGCGCCTATGATGCAGCAGCAGCAGCCAGCCCTGGCTAACGCCGTTGCGCCGGCTACCGCACCGGTAATGGAAGCCCCGGCTGCCGCAGAGATCAGTGGTCACATCGTACGTTCACCGATGGTTGGCACCTTCTACCGCACGCCAAGCCCGGACGCTAAGGCGTTTGTGGAAGTGGGGCAGAAAGTGAATGCTGGTGACACTCTGTGCATCGTTGAAGCGATGAAAATGATGAACCAGATCGAAGCCGATAAATCCGGCGTTGTGAAAGCGATTCTGGTCGAAAGCGGTCAACCCGTTGAATTTGACGAACCGCTGGTAGTCATCGAATAACGAGGCGAACCATGCTGGATAAAATTGTAATAGCTAACCGTGGTGAAATCGCGCTGCGCATTCTGCGTGCGTGTAAAGAGCTGGGCATCAAAACTGTCGCCGTTCATTCCACCGCGGACCGCGATTTGAAACATGTGCTGCTGGCAGATGAAACCGTCTGTATCGGTCCTGCCCAGTCAGTGAAAAGCTACCTGAACATTCCTGCCCTGATCTCTGCTGCCGAGATCACTGGCGCCGTCGCCATTCATCCAGGCTACGGCTTCCTGTCCGAAAATGCGGATTTTGCCGAGCAGGTAGAGCGTTCCGGTTTCATCTTCATCGGTCCTAAAGCCGAAACGATTCGCCTGATGGGTGACAAAGTTTCCGCTATCAACGCGATGAAAAAAGCAGGCGTCCCCTGCGTACCGGGATCGGATGGCCCGCTTGGCGATGACATGGAGAAAAACCGTGCCTTCGGCAAGCAGATCGGCTACCCGGTGATTATCAAAGCTTCCGGCGGCGGCGGCGGTCGTGGTATGCGCGTTGTGCGCAGCGAAAAAGATCTGGAACAGTCCATCAATATGACCCGTGCGGAAGCCAAAGCGGCTTTCAACAACGATATGGTCTATATGGAAAAGTACCTGGAAAATCCACGCCACATCGAAATTCAGGTGCTGGCTGACGGCCAGGGCCACGCGATCTATCTCGCCGAGCGCGACTGCTCCATGCAGCGCCGCCATCAGAAAGTGGTCGAGGAAGCGCCAGCGCCGGGGATCACCGCAGAGATGCGTCGCTTTATCGGCGATCGCTGCTCTAAAGCCTGTATCGAAATTGGCTACCGTGGCGCAGGCACCTTCGAGTTCCTGTATGAAAACGGTGAGTTCTACTTCATTGAAATGAACACCCGTATCCAGGTTGAACATCCGGTTACCGAGATGATCACTGGCGTGGATCTGATCAAAGAGCAGCTGCGTATCGCTGCCGGTCAGCCTCTGTCGATCAAACAGGAAGATGTGGTAATCCGTGGCCATGCGGTTGAATGCCGTATCAACGCCGAAGATCCGAACACCTTCCTGCCAAGTCCTGGCAAGATCACCCGTTTCCACGCGCCCGGCGGCTTTGGCGTGCGCTGGGAGTCGCATATCTACGCTGGTTATACCGTGCCGCCGTACTACGACTCGATGATTGGTAAACTGATCGCTTACGGCGAAACCCGTGAAGTAGCTATCGCCCGCATGAGAAATGCGCTGGCGGAGCTGATCATCGACGGCATCAAGGTCAACGTTGAGCTGCAGATGAAGATCATGTCCGACGAGAACTTCCAGCACGGTGGCACCAATATCCACTATCTGGAGAAGAAACTCGGCCTGCAGGAAACCTGATCGGGCTGACGTCTGAAAAAAGGCCGGTCTGACCGGCCTTTTTCTTTGGTTTTTTAGCTGAGGTAGTAGATGGATAACCGTTTCGTTCAGGCTCATCGCGAGGCCGGCTGGTCATTCTGGCTGGCCGTCGCCTATCTTGCGGCCTGGTCGCTGGTGCCCTTGCTGGCGGATGATAAGCAGGGCATTACCGGCCTGCCGCACTGGTTTGAGTTAGCCTGCCTGCTGGTTCCAGCGCTGTTTATTGTGCTCTGCTGGCTGATGATCAGGCTGGTATTTCGTGATATCTCTCTGGAAGATGAACAGTGAAGCTTGAAATCATCCTGCCCCTGATTGCCTATCTGCTGCTGGTTGCCGGCCTCTCGGTGTATGCCATGCGTCAGCGCAGCGAAGGCAATTTTTTGACCGAATATTTCCTTGGTAGCCGCTCAATGGGAGGCTTCGTGCTGGCCATGACGCTGACGACCACCTATATCAGCGCCAGCTCCTTTATTGGTGGCCCGGGCGCCGCCTACAAGTACGGCCTTGGCTGGGTCCTGCTGTCAATGGTGCAGGTGCCTGCCGTCTGGCTCTCACTCGGCATCCTGGGCAAGAAATTCGCTATCCTCGCGAGGCGTTATAACGCCGTCACGCTGAACGACACCCTGTACGCCCGCTATCGCAGCCCGCTGCTGGTGTGGTTCGCCAGCCTCAGCCTGCTGATTGCGTTTATCGGCGCGATGACCGTGCAGTTTATTGGCGGAGCGCGCCTGTTAGAAACGGCTGCGGGCATTCCCTACGACACGGGCCTGCTGATTTTTGGCGGCACAATCGCGCTGTATACCGCATTTGGCGGCTTCAGGGCCAGCGTGCTGAATGATGCCATGCAGGGGCTGGTGATGCTGGCAGGCACGTTCCTGCTGCTGTTTGCGGTGATCCATGCCGCTGGCGGGATGCACAGCGCGGTACATAAACTTCAGCAAATTGACCCGCAGCTGGTATCGCCTGAAGGCGTTGATAATATTCTCAGCCCGACCTTCCTTGCCTCATTCTCGGTGCTGGTCTGCTTTGGCGTTATTGGCCTGCCGCATACCGCCGTGCGCTGCATCTCGTACAAAGACAGCAAGGCCGTCCACCGGGGGATCGTGCTGGGAACCATCGTGGTGACGGTCCTGATGTTTGGTATGCACCTGGCTGGCGCGCTTGGCCGGGCGGTGATGCCGGATCTGGCCATTCCCGACCAGGTGATCCCAACGCTGATGATCCGCGTTCTTCCGCCTGTCGCCGCCGGGATTTTCCTTGCCGCGCCGATGGCGGCGATCATGTCGACGATCAATGCCCAGCTTCTGCAATCATCGGCGACCATCGTCAAAGATCTCTTTTTACGGCTGCGTCCTCAGCACATGGATAACGAGCCTTTATTGAAGAAGATGTCCGGGGCGATCACCCTGATACTTGGGCTGCTGCTGCTGCTGGCCGCATGGAATCCGCCGGAGATGATTATCTGGCTGAACCTGCTGGCCTTCGGCGGCCTTGAGGCGGTTTTCCTCTGGCCGCTGGTGCTGGGGCTATACTGGGAAAAAGCCAACGCCACTGGCGCGCTTAGCAGTATGATTATCGGCGCCGGTTGCTATACCCTGCTGGCCAGCCTTTCGCTACAGCCGTGGGGCTTCCACCCGATTGTGCCGTCGCTACTTCTTAGCCTGATTGCTTTTGCGATCGGTAATCGTTTTGGCCATGACGCTGCCCCGGCAGCGCAGGCCGTCCCCCCTGTTTGAATAAAGAGAATTGCCATGCCCTGGATACAGATGAAAATTAATACCACCGGCGCCCAGGCTGAAGAGCTGGGCGATGCGCTGATCGAGAACGGGGCTGTCTCGGTCACGTTCCAGGATACGCACGACAATCCGGTTTTCGAACCTCTGCCCGGCGAAACGTTGCTATGGGGAGATACCGATGCCATCGGTTTATTCGATGCCGAAACGGATATGGCGCTGGTCATTGCTGGCCTGGAAGCTTGTCCCCTGCTGGGTAGCGGCTTTGCGCATAAAATCGAACAGATTGAGGATAAAGACTGGGAACGTGAGTGGATGGATAACTTCCACCCGATGCGCTTTGGTCAACGCTTGTGGATCTGTCCAAGCTGGCGCGACGTGCCGGACCCTAATGCCGTCAACGTTATGCTGGACCCCGGTCTGGCCTTTGGCACCGGCACGCACCCTACTACCTCACTTTGTCTGAGCTGGCTTGACGGGTTGGATCTGGAAGGCAAAACGGTGATCGATTTTGGCTGCGGCTCCGGGATCCTGGCCATTGCCGCACTGAAGCTGGGTGCCGCCAGCGCCATTGGGATCGACATCGATCCGCAGGCGATCCAGGCCAGTCGCGATAACGCGCAGCGTAATGGCGTTTCGGACCGTCTTTCGCTCTATCTGCCGCATGAGCAGCCCGAAAACCTGAGCGCCGACGTGGTTGTTGCCAATATCCTCGCTGGCCCGCTGCGCGAGCTTGCGCCTTTGATCGGCGTGCTGCCAGTCAAAGGGGGTCATCTCGGCCTGTCCGGCGTGCTGGCAAGCCAGGCAGAAAGCGTGTGTGAAGCCTATCAGGCGCTGTTTACGCTCGATGCGGTGGCGGAGAAAGAAGAGTGGTGCAGGATCACCGGCGTTAAGCTTTAGAAACGTCGTGTTGCCAGCGCCCAGGGTCAGCAAAAATAACCGGCCGGTGCAGCCCATTAACGGCTGCATAATCGTAAGCTAACCTTTCAGCCGCCTGAAAGGTGGGATCGTCTGGTTTTAGGAATTTCATCCGCCGCATGTCCCGTAAATCGGGGTATGCGGTGTCTTTTATCCGGTCAGAAAGCCCATAAAAAAAGAAAAAAATTAGTTTGTATTTTAATCGACTTTCATTAATCAATTGAAAAACAACAACAAAAAAAGACAGTCTAAAAGACTTGCCACTTAACATTGATCTTCCGCAGTGAATTGTTCAAAGTTTGTCCTTTCATCTTCTTCGAAAAATGCGTAATATACGCCGCCTTGTGGATACACTATGGTCACTTTTTTTTCATGCGCATTGGAAACCACCAGCTTCGTAATCGTTTGATTGCAGCACCAATGGCCGGAATAACCGACAGGCCTTTCCGGACCCTGTGTTATGCAATGGGCGCTGGTATGACCGTTTCCGAGATGTTGTCGTCTAACCCTGAAGTCTGGGCCACCGACAAATCCCGGTTGCGTATGGTTCACAGTGAAGAGCCCGGTATCCGTACCGTGCAAATTGCCGGTTGTGACCCTCATGAGATGGCTGAAGCCGCACGCATCAATGCTACATCTGGCGCGCAGGTGATTGACATCAACATGGGATGTCCGGCTAAAAAGGTGAATCGCAAGCTGGCAGGCTCGGCCCTGCTGCAACATCCGGAGCTGGTGAAGTCTATCCTCTCTGCGGTGGTGAATGCGGTGGACGTTCCCGTCACGCTGAAGATTCGCACCGGCTGGGATCCAGACAACCGGAATTGTGTTGAGATTGCCCAATTGGCTGAGCGCTGCGGTATTCAGGCCCTGACCATTCACGGACGCACTCGCGCGTGTTTGTTCAACGGCGAAGCTGAATATGACAGCATTCGGACAGTTAAGCAGAATGTTTCCATTCCCGTTATCGCGAATGGCGACATCACTGACCCGCATAAAGCCAGAGCCGTACTTGACTATACGGGGGCTGATGCCCTGATGATAGGACGTGCGGCTCAGGGAAGACCGTGGATCTTCCGGGAAATCCAGTATTATCTGGACACTGGGGAGCTGCTGGCACCGATGCCATTGGCTGAAGTTAAGCGCTTGCTCATCGGGCACCTACGGGAACTGCACGACTTTTATGGTCATCGCAAGGGATACCGTATTGCCCGGAAGCACGTCTCCTGGTATCTCCAGGAGCATGCCCCAAACGACCAGTTTCGGCGCACATTCAACGCCATAGAGGATGCCAGCGAACAGCTGGAGGCGTTGGAAGCATACTTCGAAAAACTTGCCTAATAGAAATAAAGAGCTGACAGAACTATGTTCGAACAACGCGTAAATTCTGACGTACTGACCGTTTCAACCGTTAACTCACAGGATCAGGTGACGCAAAAGCCACTGCGTGATTCGGTCAAACAGGCACTGAAGAACTATTTTGCTCAACTGAATGGTCAGGACGTCAATGACCTGTATGAGCTGGTTTTGGCTGAAGTAGAACAGCCTTTGTTGGACATGGTGATGCAATACACCCGTGGCAACCAGACCCGTGCGGCCCTGATGATGGGCATCAACCGTGGCACTCTGCGTAAGAAACTGAAAAAATACGGCATGAACTAAGTTTCGGTTCATTGTGATGAAGGCGCTACCCTATCGATAGCGCCTTTTTTATTGCCTTACAGGGCCAGAATTGTCTTGATCGTGTAAAATATCAACGTCTGCTTCAACTTCCTGTCGATAATGTTGTCAGATCCTATGTACCGCTGCTGATTAACGTCTCTATGCGCTACATACCCCATGCACGCTTAAAGAGAGAATTATGAAGTCTTCACCCCGATTCACCCGCAGCTTAATGCACCCACGTTACTGGTTAACCTGGGCCGGACTGGGACTTCTGTTTTTGCTGGTTCAGATGCCCTTCCCGCTTCTGCAAAAGCTGGGCACATGGATGGGCCGGACCTCTATGCGGTTTTTGAAACGCCGCATCCGTATTACTCGCCGGAATCTTGAGCTCTGCTTCCCGGAGATGCCTGCCGATCAGCGCGAAATGCGCATCGTGAAAAATTTTGAGTCACTGGGTATGGGCCTGCTGGAAACGGGCATGGCCTGGTTCTGGTCGGATCGCCGGGTGAAACGTTGGTTTACCGTTAACGGGCTGCACAACCTGAAAGCGGCACAGGAACAAGGACGTGGCGCTCTGATCATCGGCGTCCATTTCATGTCTCTGGAGCTGGGGGGACGGGCGATGGGCCTGTGCCAGCCGATGATGGCCATGTACCGTCCCCACAACAACAAGCTTATGGAGTGGGTGCAAACCAAAGGCCGTATGCGCTCCAACAAAGCGATGATTAACCGCCGCGACCTGCGAGGAATGGTGCAGGCGCTGAAGCAGGGAGAGGCCGTCTGGTTCGCTCCCGATCAGGACTATGGCCCCAAAGGCAGCGTGTTTGCGCCACTGTTTGCCGTACCCCAGGCCGCAACAACCAGCGGCACCTGGATGATTGCCCGCATGGCTAAGCCCGCAATGATCACCGTGGTGCTAATTCGTAATGAAGACGGCAGCGGCTACGAGCTGGTCATCCAGCCGGAACTCAAAGACTATCCTATCGGCGATGAGCAGCTGGCCGCGGCCTACATGAACAAGGTGATCGAGCGTGAAATCATGCGGGCGCCGAATCAGTATATGTGGCTCCACCGTCGTTTTAAGACCCGCCCAACCGGTGCTAACTCTCTTTATTAATTCCTGCCCTCTCCTTTTCTGAAGCCAGCTCACATTTTTGGGAGCTGGCCGCGCCCGTTTCATTACATATCCATAACATAATCTGCGCTTTTGCTCACATTGCTTTCATATAGTGAAACACCTTGCACCGTTTGTGACCAATCCATCTATTTTTGCCCCCCTGTAGTGCGCGACATTAGGCAAACTTTCAAAGTGCTACTAATTATTAGCAACCCTTTCCAACAAATTCAGGGCTCTGCAATTTTGGCATTACCTTTGCAGTGTCGTGGATGGCTCAGGCCACAGACAGGAAAAGTGCACCACAGCGTGCGTTAAACATAAAAATGATTTCGCCACACAGGATGCTTTATGAAAAAAATGATGCTCTCCACTTTGGTTGCCGCTGCAGCGCTGTTTGCCGTTGCAAATCAGGCACATGCCGGCGCCACCCTGGATGCCATTAAAAAGAAAGGCTTTGTTCAATGCGGTATCAGTGATGGCTTGCCTGGCTTCTCCTTTGCCGATGCCAGCGGCAAGTTCAGTGGCATTGATGTGGACGTGTGTCGTGCGGCAGCGGCGGCCGTGTTTGGCGATGCCACCAAGGTAAAATATACCCCGCTGACGGCAAAAGAGCGTTTCACCGCGCTACAGTCAGGCGAAGTGGACATTCTGTCTCGTAACACCACCTGGACCTCTGCGCGCGATGGCGGCATGGGCTTTATCTTCGCTGGCGTGAACTACTACGACGGCATCGGTTTCCTGACTCACCAGAAAGCCGGGCTGAAAAGCGCTAAAGAGCTGGATGGCGCAACCGTTTGTATCCAGGCCGGTACTGATACCGAACTGAACGTAGCGGACTACTTCAAAGCTAACAATATGCAGTACACCCCGGTAACCTTCGACCGTTCTGACGAATCCGCGAAAGCGCTGGATACCGGCCGTTGCGATACCCTGGCTTCCGACCAGTCACAGCTGTACGCGCTGCGCATCAAACTGGGCAAACCTGACGAATTCATCGTGCTGCCAGAAGTGATCTCTAAAGAGCCGCTGGGGCCAGTGGTGCGTCGTGGCGATGATGACTGGTTTACCATCGTGAAATGGTCCCTGTTCGCCATGCTGAATGCCGAAGAGATGGGTATCACCTCTAAGAACGTTGATCAGATGGCGGCTAAGCCAACCACTCCTGATATGGCTCACCTGCTGGGCGCCGAGGGTGATTTTGGTAAAGACCTCAAGCTCGACAACAAGTGGGCGTATAACATCGTTAAGCAGGTTGGCAACTATCAGGAAGTCTTTGACCGTAACGTCGGTAAAGACAGCCAGCTGAAAATTGCTCGTGGTCAGAACGCCCTCTGGAACAAAGGCGGCATCCAGTACGCTCCGCCAGTACGTTAATTCCCACCGTTAACAGGGCACCGGCCTGCCGGTGCCTTCGCCAGAATTTTCGTCACTGAGGTTTCAACATGTCTCAACGCCCAACCGTAAAAAGGGATTTTTCATTCAGCAATCCTGCGGTGCGCGCCTGGCTGTACCAGATCATTGCGATTGTCGCTGTTTTAGCCGTGGCGGGGTATCTGATCCACAATACCGTCATCAACCTGGCAAGCCGCGGCATTACTTCCGGTTTTGGTTTCCTTGAACGTAGCGCTGGCTTTGGTATCGTTCAGCATCTGATCGAGTACACAGAGGGGGATACTTACGCTCGCGTGTTTCTCGTCGGCCTGACCAACACGCTGTTGGTTTCTGCTCTTTGTATCGTTTTCGCGTCTTTCCTGGGCTTTTTCATCGGCCTGGCGCGTTTGTCAGACAACTGGCTACTGCGAAAAATCTCCAATATCTATATCGAAACGTTCCGTAATATCCCCCCGTTACTACAGATCTTCTTCTGGTACTTCGCGGTGTTACGCAATCTGCCAGGCCCACGCCAGGCAGTGAACGCCTTTGATTTAGCGTTTGTCAGTAACCGGGGGCTCTATATTCCCTGGCCGCAGTACGCTGCCGGTACCTGGCCATTTATCATTGCTATTGCCCTGGCCGTACTGGGAATGGTCGCGCTGTTTCGCTATAACCGAGCCTACCAGCTGAAAACGGGTCAGCTCCGCCGGACCTGGCCTGCCGCCCTCGCGATGCTGATCGTCTTTCCGCTCATTGCCCAGATGGGGTTTGGTGCGGCTATGCACTGGGATGTCCCTGAGCTTCGTGGCTTTAACTTCCGCGGAGGCTTTGCCCTGATCCCCGAACTGGCGGCGTTAACCCTGGCACTGTCGATCTATACGTCGTCTTTCATTGCTGAAGTTATCCGTTCCGGTATCCAGTCGGTTCCGCACGGACAGCACGAAGCCGCACGTTCGTTGGGCTTGCCAAATCCGGTCACGCTGCGTCAGGTTATCATTCCGCAGGCCATGCGCGTCATCATCCCACCGTTAACCAGCCAGTACCTGAATATCGTGAAAAACTCATCGCTCGCCGCAGCGATTGGCTACCCCGATATGGTGTCGCTGTTCGCCGGGACGGTACTGAACCAGACCGGTCAGGCAATAGAGACCATCGCTATTACGATGGGTGTCTATCTGATCATCAGCCTGCTGATTTCGCTGTTAATGAATATCTATAACCGCAAAATCCGCCTGATTGAGCGTTAAGAGAACGGGATCACTATGACTTTAGCTACTCACGAAACGCCGCCCGTGCCGACGACTGCCTTTTCACGTACCGTCAGTTGGGTAAGAAAAAATCTGTTCTCCAGCTGGGGGAACTCGCTGCTGACCCTGTTCTGTCTCTGGGTCATCTGGACGGTTATTCCCCCTGCGCTAAATTGGCTGGTCTTCCAGGCTAACTGGATTGGCACAACGCGAGCGGATTGCACTAAAGAGGGTGCCTGCTGGGTGTTTATCCACGCACGCTTCGGCCAGTTTATGTATGGCCTTTACCCGCACGAGCTGCGCTGGCGCATCAATCTGGCGCTGGTTGTTGGCCTGCTATCCATTTTGCCGATGTTCCTGAAAAGTATGCCTCGCCGTGGGCTGTATATCGCCGTTTGGGCCGTGGCCTATCCGGTGATTGTCTGGCTGCTGCTGTATGGGGGATTCTTTGGGCTGGAGCGGGTTGAGACCCGTCAGTGGGGCGGTCTGACTCTGACGCTGATTATCGCCTCTGTCGGCATTGCCGGTGCGTTGCCTCTGGGCATTTTACTGGCCCTGGGACGGCGTTCAACCCTGCCGGTCGTACGCTCACTGTCGATCATATTTATTGAGTTCTGGCGTGGCGTCCCGCTGATCACCGTGCTGTTCATGTCTTCGGTCATGCTGCCGCTGTTTATGTCTGAAGGCAGCAGTATTGATAAACTGATCCGCGCGCTGGTTGGGGTCATTCTCTTCCAGTCAGCCTATGTCGCTGAAGTGGTAAGGGGTGGGCTCCAGGCCCTGCCAAAAGGTCAGTATGAAGCCGCCGAATCGCTGGCGCTGGGTTACTGGAAGACGCAGGCGCTGGTTATCCTACCGCAGGCGTTAAAGCTGGTTATTCCGGGGCTGGTGAACACCATCATTGCCCTGTTTAAGGATACCAGCCTGGTGATCATCATCGGCCTGTTTGACCTGTTCAGCAGCGTACAGCAAGCAACGGTTGACCCTACCTGGTTAGGGATGTCAACAGAAGGCTATGTCTTTGCCGCGCTGGTTTACTGGATTTTCTGTTTTAGCATGTCGCGCTATAGCCAGTATCTGGAGAAGCGTTTTCACACCGGGCGTACACCGCACTGAGGCTTAAAATGACCCAAACTATGATCCAATCCGACGACGCGATGATGATTACGCTCGAGAACGTGAATAAATGGTACGGACAGTTCCACGTACTGAAAGATATCAATCTGCACGTAAAACCTCGCGAGCGCATCGTGCTTTGTGGCCCTTCCGGGTCAGGTAAATCGACAACTATCCGCTGCATCAATCACCTTGAAGAGCACCAGCAGGGCCGGATCGTGGTCGACGGCATTCACCTGAATGACGACCTGCGTAATATTGAGCGCGTACGGACTGAAGTGGGCATGGTTTTTCAACACTTTAACCTGTTCCCCCATCTGACCGTGCTGCAAAACTGCACGCTGGCCCCCGTCTGGGTGCGTAAAACGCCGAAGAAGGAAGCTGAAGCGCTGGCGATGCATTATCTTGATCGAGTTCGCATTGCTGAACATGCGCACAAATTCCCCGGTCAGCTCTCCGGCGGCCAGCAGCAGCGAGTGGCGATTGCCCGCTCGCTGTGCATGAAACCTAAAATCATGCTGTTTGATGAGCCAACTTCCGCGCTGGACCCGGAAATGGTGAAAGAGGTGCTGGATACCATGATAGGTCTGGCAGAAGATGGCATGACCATGCTATGCGTCACGCACGAGATGGGCTTTGCCCGTACGGTAGCGGACCGGGTGATCTTCATGGATCGTGGGGAGATCGTTGAGCAGGCACCGCCACAAGAGTTCTTCTCTAATCCGAAATCAGAACGTACCCGTGCCTTCCTTTCTCAAGTTATCCATTGATGTGAGTTAATTGATAACAACCTGTAGCAAGGTCAAGCCCCGGTGAGTAACCGGGGCTTTTTTATTACCAAAGGAAAATACGCTTACTGCGCTGAACATGCCGAAGATCTCGCGACATATCAGTCCAGACGCTGAGCATCCTGTGGATTCAGGAGGCTTTAAACGCAAAAAGGCCACCCTTCCGGGTGGCCTTCTTACTTGTTTGATGCCTGGCAGTTGATGAACTCACGTTCACCCTCCGGGCCGTTGCTCTGCAACGTTCAGACTGCACCTCCCGGTTTGTCTGTCCTACTCTCTGAGAGTAGCGAACTGCCCCGGATAACCCGTTACTGCTTTCCGGGGATTCGGAATGACCTGTACGCAAAAAGGCCACCCTTC
>NZ_JRUQ01000026.1 GCF_000773975.1 Erwinia typographi | reverse complement strand
GGCTTTACCGACCGTTCCGGTCGCACCATCGCCAACGATAAAAATGGCGACTGGCTGGCACCCGCAAGCCGCGAGATGTACCGCGTGCTGAAAGATAACAGCCTGATGGTCAGCTTTTACGGCTGGAACCGGGTTGACCTGTTTATGCAGGCGTGGAAGGCAGCCGGGTTCCGCGTGGTGGGTCATCTGGTGTTTACCAAACCTTATGCCTCGAAATCCGCCTTCGTCGGCTACCAGCACGAAAGCGCCTACGTGCTCGCCAAAGGGCGCCCGCCGCTGCCGCAGAAACCGCTGCCGGACGTGATGCCCTGGGAGTACACCGGCAACCGTCACCATCCGACGGAAAAGCCGGTCAGCATCCTGCGGCCGCTGATTGAAAGCTTCACGCAGCCCGGCGCCATCGTCATGGACCCATTCGCTGGCAGCGGCTCCACCTGCGTGGCGGCGGAGCAGACCGGGCGCCGGTGGATTGGCATCGAGATGCTTGAGCAGTACCACGCGGCAGGCCAGCGCCGTCTGGCAGAAGCCCGCATGGCCCGCGTGGCATAACCGGCAGGAGATAACGTCATGAATTACACCGGAAATGAAGAACTCAGGGCAGACGTGGCCGCGCTGGCAGCGGCTTTCTTTGAACTGCGTCAGCAGATGCGCGGGCTTGAAGCCCGCTACTTTTACGGGTGCTCCGACCTTACCGCGCGGCTGGCCGGACAGATAATAAGCCAGATGAATGAGCAGCTACTGGTGCTGTATAAACAGGCGAATGAAATGGAACACGCATTTAAGGACTGAAAGCAGACGGGCCGGTGAGCTGGCCCGCTTTTGCCGTGACGGTATAAGGATGTCGCGTCGCTCCACTGTCTGCCCGGCCGCCACCCTGCGGGCCGCGTCCTTCCGGGAATTTACCTCTGCCCGCACCGGCGTTGTGAGGGCTTACGCCGTGCCCGAACCTTAGCCGGGCCGCTGCGATCGCAAGAGTACGCAAGCCACCTGGTCACCCGTTCGCAGCTTTTACGGGCATTCAGCCCGCAAAAACTTTGCGCTGCGGCTTCCGGCGGTGCTCTGGCGCTCTCCGCTTTTCGCCCGTCTCTGGTGTGGTCACGGCGCAAGCCCGCGCCGCATCACATTTAACCACGGAGAGGCTGCCATGCAGACCACCACAGTACATCCTGACGCGTATGAAGTTTCACCCGCAGAGCGCCCGCGCTTTCTGCCCCGCTTATTCTCCACGGATTATCTGCGTGCCGAAATCAGCGCGTACGTGTATGCCGGGAAATACCTCACTGATTACAGCGGCGGTGAATGGGCGTTTATGCGCCTGGCGGGAACGGGCGGCTACATGGTGCCGCCAGCGGGAACGTGGCGCTTCGAAAATCCTGATAACGGGGCGGTGGCGGACGTATCCGCCGACGCGGCAGGCATCATCATCACCGCGCTGGTGCTCAATCACCGCAGCCACCTTTATGCGCGGCATGACCAGGAGGCGCTTTGCGCGCATTTCACCCTGCGCTGGCGCCAGCTGATGGACTTTGCTGAAACGCACCCCGAAGCCACCGCGATATTTCGCGCACTTGACTGACAACCACGGGGCGGCGGTGGCCGCCCACATTAGCGGAGAGAAACCATGTACGGAACGATTAACGAATTATGCGCGCAGCTGTTGCAGAACTGGCGGGCGGACGAACGGCTTACCCTGATTGTCTGGTCTGAGGCGGCCGTCAGGGATTATGCAGAGGGGTACAACCTGACGGGAACGGAGGCGGCTGACGTTGTGCGCCAGATTAATGACCTGGACGACGTGCATGAGTACGGCGTGAGCATGACAACCATACAGGCACTCGTCAGCAGCCAGCGTGAGGAGGTCAGGGCGCAGCGTGAAGTGACCGTCCCGGCTGAGGTGCTCAGCCGCGTCGTCACGCTGGCGGGGGAGTTTCTGCGCCGTACCGACACAGAAAGCGGGGAGGGGGCCGCTGAACGTCTCTACCCGGCCACGCGGGAGGCGATACAGCAGATAAGAAGGACGCTGGAAGATTAACCGTGCGGGCAGGGAAGCCCTTTATCTGGTCGTGGTTAATTGTTCGTAATATGACCATTTTATGATACCCGCGTTTCAGTTGAATTATTCCAGACACATGAGCCACTTATTAACAGAATTCCGGCCTGCATATCCCCAGCGCTTGTGGATAACTCCGGCACCGGCGTAAAACCCTGCCGCCTGCGGCGGCGGTGTGCCTTCCGGCCGCGCCTGCGGCGCCACCCGCCGGGCACACCTTCAGCACGGTTTATCAGGTGAATATCTGAACCGGTCACCGTTATTTACTGTGGTACTGATGATGTTGATTCTTTTTCCTGTGGTGGATACAGACAGGCTTTCTCCTGGTGCGGGCGTCATCCCTGCGGGACACGGCTGTCGTGCTTCGCACAGAGCCAGCGGGCTGTCTCTGCCCGGCCCCTCCGGTCCTGCGGCCCTGCGGGAGCAGCGGGCTTCCATCCTGACGCAACACCTGCGCTTGCTGCGGCCGTTCCGGGCGCGCCGCTTTCACCACACCGGCGGTAAGGCTGCCGGTGCTCTCATGGCGTCCCCCCGTTCCGGTGGTCCGGGTGTGTTCATTCTCTTTCCGGGGGCGGTGGTCATCTCTCATCAGTCCTTACGCGGAGGGCTGTTCGTCGCACCGTCTGCCATCTGCCCGCAAGGGTACGCTTCGCCGTTCCTCGCCCGTTCGCACTCGCTCTGCTCGCTTGCGCTGCGGCCTCCGGTGACGCCCCTGCGTTCATCTGTCATCCGTCGCAACTTCGCCCTTCGCCGCGAAAGGTCCCGACGAGAGATAAACATAACCACCGACAGGGGAGATACAGCATGAGCACACACAACGTCAACGTCAAAACCGCCGCTCAGGAACCCTCGGAAAGATATGGGCTTAAGGGCTTCAGCCCGGTGATGGCTGCCGGTCTGACGCAGCAGATTTCCCTGCGTGAGCAGCGGTTGCCTCTGGAAGAGCGTGCAGAGCTGCTGTGCGGTGTCCTGGTTGGGATGGCGGAGCAGGTGTGCGCCAGCGTGACTGACTGGTCACAGCCCCGTCCGCTACTGGCGCTGGCTTACGTCAGTGCCTGGGTGGCTGCCGGTCAGTACGTGCGGTCGGCGTTCGGTGACCTGGGTGAAGGTGCCTGGGACTACGCGGTACGTTATCTGGCCGTGCAGCTGGCTGCCGGGTACGCCATGTTCAGCGCGGACGTGGCCTGAAAATAACGATTACCGGTTCTCCGCCATACGGCGGGGACCATATCAGCGGACAGGGTTCTCACTGTAATGCCCCGTCCGTCAACGCAGAGAGGAGTATGCATCATGGCAGCACGTGGAGTGAATAAAGTGATTATCGTGGGTTACCTGGGCCAGGAGCCTGAAGTCCGTTACCTGCCCAATGGCGGCGCGGTGGCAACCCTGAGCGTTGCGACGTCTGAAAGCTGGACCGACAAAAGCACTGGTGAAATGAAGGAAAAAACCGAATGGCACCGGGTGGTGGTGTTCGGGAAGCTGGCCGAAATCGCCGGGGAGCACCTGAAAAAAGGGTCTCAGGTTTACCTGGAGGGGCAGTTGCAGACCCGTAAATGGGATGATGACAACGGTGTGGCGCATTACGTGACCGAAATCGTGATTAACCGCAGCGGCACGATGCAGATGCTGGGCGGACGTCGCGAGGGTGACAGGCCTTCCTGAGCAAAAAAAAATGCACCGTCCCGCCCCGGTGTTGGTGGTTCAGAGACGGTGCAGCCACAGCTTAATCAGGCCGGAAAGTTCAGAGAAGTGCCGTAACCTGGCGACAGGACGGCGGGCATAACGGCGGGTGTTGGGGTACCACTATGCCGGGCAGTGAGAATACCCCGGATGTGTGCAGAGGTAAATACCGGATATTTCTGGATATACTGGACGTCAGATGATGGCGTAACTGCCCCGGCAACGGGACATTAGCTGACAACGGAGGGGCTGCCGCAGGGTATGCCGGAGACTGTATGGGAAATGATGAGGTGTTCACGCTGGAGGGCTTTCTGCGTCTCAGCGCCGCTGAGTTTGACGAGTACCGCGACCGGGGCGATGAGTTCCGCCAGCGGCTGAACAGCACCACGGTGCGTTTACTGGCCATTCCTGACGTGTGGAATGCCGACTGTGAGTTTCGCCAGGAGTGGGGCGGCCAGTGGCCGGTGCATCTGCGGCTGACGCATCCGCTGTGTGCGTGGCTGACGGTAGAGATAATCAGCCCCGGCGGTGAGGCGCTGTGCTGGCAGCTGCGCCTGTGCGATCCGGATGGTCATTGCGTGGTGATGTATTCACAGGACGTTTTCCGCCCGGATCTGCTGCGCGGCCTGCTGGCGCGTATTGACACTTACGCGCAGGCGGGCCTGACCCGTCCGGCCGAAATTCAGGCGGCGATGCGACTTTCCGGTTCTGCCTGAAGCGATGCTGTAACTGGAGTTGCACTTTGTGTTACCTGTGTTATTGTTGTGTGACTTAGTTACACTTACGGAGGGGTTATGGCCTCAACACGATTACGTCAGCAGGGTGGTGCGGTCATTCTGACCATACCGAGTGAAATTGCGGCAAAGGCCGGATGGGCCGTGGGGATCGAACTGGATGTGACGGCCGAGGGCGAGGCGGTCAGCATCAGGCCGTCCGGCCGCGTGGCGCGTGGAAGAAAAACGCTCTCTCAGCTGCTGGCCGGGATTGATGAAACGGAAATCCGGGCATTTAATGCGGCCGTTGCCGACGGTGCCGGAGATACGCCGCAGGGCAGGGAGGCCATCTGATGGTGACGCGGAGGGTACCGCAAAAAGGCGAGATCTGGCACATCAACGGTGATCCTGTCGAGGGCCGGGAGTTCAGAGGGCCGCACTACTATCTGGTCATTTCCCCGCGTGAGCTTGTGGCTGCCCTGGGGACTGCCGTCTGCATCCCGGTCACCAGTGGCGGTGCGGCCGCCCGTTCAAGGGCAGTGACGGTATATCTGGACGGTGACAGTACCGATACGGGAAATGTCACCGGGGTGGCACTGTGCTACCAGTTGCGCTCTCTCGATCTCAGCGCCCGCAGGGCAACCTATGCGGCAAAAGTAGAGCCTCACATCATGGATGAGATACTGTCTGTCGTGGTGGATTTGATAGATCCGCGCTGAATGTGACACAGAGTCTGATCAATACCCTTAACTGGCCGGTCACTGATAACGAAGTCAGTCATGAAAAGTAAAGAATTTCCCGGTCTCTCCGTCGTTATCCTCCTGGCGCTGGCGGCAGGGGCTGTTGTGGGGCGTCATTATGGCGCCACAATTGCAGATATCTTCAGCCAGGAGCTGACCGGCCGGTAACCCCGCGTGCCGTTCCGGCACCGGATACAGGCAGCGCTGACGCGCTGCTTTTTTCCGTCCGCGTGCTGTGCCTTTTCCGGGGCTGATGCCACATGTTGTTATTCCTTCTTCCCTGACGTTTCTTTCTCTTACTGCTTTCCTTACTGAACCTTTCCGCTGTCCTGGTGCGGGCGTCATCCCTGCGGGACACGGCTGTCGTGCTTCGCACAGAGCCAGCGGGCTGTCTCTGCCCGGCCCCTCCGGCCCTGCGGCCCTGCGGGAGCAGCGGGCTTCCATCCTGACGCAACACCTGACGCTTGCTGCGGCCGTACCGGCCGCGCCGCTTTCACCACACCGGCGGTAAGGCTGCCGGTGCTCTCATGTCGTCCCCCCGTTCCGGTGGTCCGGGTGTGTTCATTCTCTTTCCGGGTACGGTGGCCATCTCTCATCAGTCCTTACGCGGAGGGCTGTTCGTCGCACCGTCTGCCATCTGCCCGCAAGGGTCCGCTTCGCCGTTCCTCGCCCGTTCGCACTCGCTCTGCTCGCTTGCGCTGCGGCCTCCGGTGACGCCCCTGCGTTCATCTGTCATCCGTTGCCACTTCGCCCTTCGCCGCGAAAGGTCCCGACGAGAGATAAACATAACCACCGACAGGGGAGATACAGCATGAACACACACAACGTCAACGTCAAAACCGCCGCTCAGGAACCCTCGGAAAGATATGGGCTTAAGGACTCCAGCCCGGTGATGGCTGACAGTCTGGCGCAGCTGATTTACCTGCGTGAGCAGCGGATGCCTCTGGATGACCGGGCGGAGCTGCTGGCGGGCACGCTGTGCAACCTGGCAGAGGCGCTGTGCGCAACGGTCACTGACTGGTCATTGTCCCGTCCGCAGCTGCCGCTGGCCGCTGTCAGTGCCTGGGTGGCCGCCGGTGAGTTTGTGCTGGCGAATTTTGGTGACCTGGGCGAGGCAGCCTGGGATTACGCGGTGCGTCACCTGCGCGTGCAGCTGGCTGCCGGGCACGCGATGTTCACCGCAGACGTGGCCTGAATCAAAACACGGTCTGTCCGGTATGGCCGGGCAGTCCCTCAACCAGCAGGAGAAAACAGTATGCAGACACACGACGTCAACACCAGCGGGCTGACCGGCGGCCAGTTTTCTGACCTGTGCGCCCACATCCGGGAACACGGGAAATATACCGGCTGGGCGGGCATTGACTGGCAGGAGCTGAGCCATCTGAACGAAATCCGCGAGCCGGGTGACCTGCCTGAGCCGCTGACGGTTTACATGGCCGACGGCTGGCCGGTGGCGGTGTTTCAGTTTGATACCGGCTACACGGTTATCCCGGCGGCGCTGGCTGATGTCCGGGCCAGGCTCGCCACGTCAGGGGAGGGGAAACAGCAGGCGTAAAAAAGCCGGGCATACGCCCGGCTTCTTCACCGGTCAGTCCGCTGAAAGAGCTGACCGTTTTCATAACCACACGGAGGAAGTATATGAAAAATGACCCGGAAATCCTCGCACACGCGAAAGCCTTTGTAAATGGCCTTAAGGCCGGAAAAAACGCGCACGTTCCGGCGCTGCGCTTCGCCCAGTGGCAGCAGTTCATGACTGCCGTCCGTTGCCAGAAGGAACTTGCCGCATGAAAAACACGCTGAAAAAACCACAGCACGGGATGACTGAAGCTGGTGATCGCGGGCCGGAAATCGTCCGCTGTATGCTGCTGAGTGCATCACATATGACCTTTGAAGATGACGCCGTGCTGACCATGCTCACCAATCTGGAAGGGCCGGAGGAGGAGGACTGGTGCTGGATATACGAGACGGCCGCCGGTTTTATTTTCCGCCTGAATGCCTGCCCTGATGCCTGCGAACGGCTGGAGGAAAACGGGTTGTCTGCCGCACTGTGCCACCTGCTGGAGACGGTGGCGCGGGATTATGACGTGCAGCATATCCAGTTTGAAATCGGCGCAGCGGTGCTGCCCGGCTGGCCTGTATACGAATGGTAGGGGCGATCATGGAACTCACCGGAAGGACAACAATGCAGGAGGCCGCCGGGGAACCGGCGGTAACCGGACGGGGCGTGCTGACGGTGCTGGAGACCCACACGTCACGCGGCCGGGGCATTCATTTCTGCAATCATCCGCTGCTGACCGGCAGTAATTACAACCTGTGGTTTCCACTGGCGCCGGAAGAGGATGTATTTACCACGATCGAGCGCATCCTGGTAATGAACGGCGTGGCTGTTAACCTGACGCGGATAAGCCCGCTGCTGAGCTGTACGGAATACACCGACTGGCTGGTTACGTTCAACCGGTTGCAGTGAAACTGACTGAGAGGATCATCATCATGCACATGCATAACCCGTATGAGTCCCGTCCGGCGGCAGACAATAAGGACGCAGAGGTGACGGTATACCGGGCAGAAACAGACTACCTGAAAGCCGCCCCGGAATATAAACATCTGTCACAGGAAAAAAACGGCGCGGTTCAGGTTGCCGTTAATATCCGCCGGGAATTAAAAAAGGCTTTCCCCGGCGTTAAATTTTCCGTGACAACGCGCAGCTGCGACTGCGTTAACATTAAGTGGACGGACGGGGTGACGGAAGAACGGGTAAAAGCTATAACAGATAAATACCGCGACAGTTATTTTGACAGTATGCAGGATCTGGCCGTTTCCTGCCGCTCCCGGTTTAATGAAATTTATGGCGGGGTGGGGTACGTTTTCACTAAGCGCGAATACAGCGGGCGACTGAAAGAAAAAGCCAATGTCATTTTTATGCAGAAATACGGTCATGCGTTTACGGGGGAAGAAAAAACGCCGGAGATGCTGAAACGTGGCGAACTGTGGAAAGAGGGGCACTATTTTCACCGCAACGGTTTTGCGGTGCAGACGGAAATAAATAAAATTCTTTATCAGACTGAATGATAACCGGGGCCATACGGCCCCTTTTTTTATGCCGCGCTGTTATCCGTTTCCGGCATCGAACCGGTAACGGATAACCTGGTTGAACCTGAGTCGGACGGGTTGCCTGGTGTTTTTAATTTAACAACGGAAATAAAACATATGATAAATTACCGGGTGGTTATTATATTTGTGGTGATTAAAATTATTTTCATGGCACCGGACTGAAAAATTAATGTGCCGACAACGGGCGGGGCGTTCTCTTTACTCAACCTGATAATACACAGTCACTCTCCGATCGCCGTCCTCGGTATGCTGCCCGCTTTGATCCGTTTGTAATGGCTGTCGATGAGCATGGCGTATTTATGACGGTTCGCGATAGTTTCCTTTCTGTTTTTTACCCCTGCGTTGTACATCCCCACCGCCAGCCATGATGCGCCATATTGATTCATATTACGGCGCAGCACCATCGCTCCCACAAAAATATTCAGACACGGATCGTCCAGCAGCTTCTGTGTGGTCAGTCCGGGGTATTCTCGCCGGAATCCGTTCACGGTCATACTATTAATCTGCATGACGCCGTAATCGGTACTGGTGATTTTTCCGTTCCCGTCCCGGTTACTGTTTATGGCGCCAGGGTTATAACGGGATTCCTGCCAGGCGATGGCGCGAAGATAATCCGGGTCAATCTGATACCAGACCCCGGCACGGTAAAAACAGTCCGCCATCACAATCGGTGAAAAGATGCCTGATGCCAGCAGGGCGGCAACGCAGAAAAATATCCGCATAGGGGCCTCGGTTTTGAAAAGGGCGTGCAGAGATTATACCAGGAAAATAAAATTAAGACGAAATAAAACCACACCACTCGCAAAAGTTTTTTTGCAGATTTTTCCGTTTTTAAACAGTGATATGATTAAAAATCGTATGAAATTTAATCAATTTAATGGTTGCCACGGGGAGGCTTTAAAGTTGCCACAAGGTTGCTTTACGGCAACCATAAGGCATGTTGTTATTTATCAATTAGATATGTAATTTATCACAAGGAGTGGGCGTTATGGTTGCCATGCAGGGGCTTGCGGGATGCCATAAAGTTGCTTTAAGGTTGCCTGATGGGGGCCATGTGGTGGCCAGTAGTTGGCGGTTTTTCTGCCAGGTATCTCTCAGCATCAGAGGTCTGACCATGTACCAGTTTCACCTTTAAACCCGAAGGAAATATCCGATGAGCAATTTTGAAGATTCAACAAAAAGAAACCGTATCTATCTGACCGTTCCTTACTCTTTGCTGGAGAAGGTGGACTTTCATTTAGAAAAGAAGCTTGAGGATGGTGAATCCCGCGAAACGGCTAACCGGTCAGCATTCGTCCTTGAAATGTTCAAGCTCGGGCTTCGCGTATATGAAAACAAGATTAATAAAGATGCCAGCGAAAAAACACTCGACCAGAAGCTGGAGCTGATCGCCAAAAATGTCATCATCAATGGATTCATTACCGAGGCCATTTTTGCTATTCAGAAGGAAACTGTTGACACTGAAAAAGTAATTAAAAACGAACAATTCCTTGATCCTGAATGGATAAGAGCGGTAGAGGAGAGAGTTGCGGGTAAACTCAAAGAGTATTTTAAATAAACTGTTTTTACGTCACCAGGAGAGGTCGGTTATTTTCTGCCTTCCTCTCCGTGCTGTTTTTGTTCTGACTGTTATCGTTTTTTAAACGCTATGGCTTCTTCTTTTTTGGTTGCGGATTGTTTTCACCGATCTTGTCGGTAATATTACGTATCGCCTCAACTTCGCGATCCTTAAATTTCTTTATATACCGCCTCAACGTCAGTGCATTAATACCGTACTGCTCTGCGATCTTTTTACGGGTGATGCCTTCGAACAGCACGGCCTTGACTGCCCGGTCCTGATCGTGTTTGTTCAGTCTGTTACGGTTGTCATATTTCACTCTTTTACTGACGACCTCATCACTGTTCCGGTATTTTTTCCACACTTCCTTGACGTAATCCACGCTGACATTCAGGAGGCTGGCTGTTTCGGCAAGGGTCTTTCCTGCGACTCTTAGCTTAACGACTTTTTCCTGATACTCCTGTGGATAAACTTTGTGATTCTCATCCGGGCCAATATATTTAATCAGCGTGGCGCCGGTTATTTCATAGGCCCAGCAGATAACTTTACGCGTCACGCCATCCTTCAGCGCCTGACGGATATGCGCGACATCATCTTCCGTGAGCTTTTTATTGCGGTATTCTTCTGACAGCGTTATACCTTCTTTCTTTGCCACGTTCCTGACCGCGTTATATATCTGCCAGCGGCTGACGTTACAGAGTTTTTCTATTTCGTCCACGGTCCGGCGGGGTTTGGCGAAATACAGGTCCGCAATCATTTTCCAGCGCTGATAACGCAGATCCATCGCGGATATGCCTTTTATCCGCTTGATGGTCTGGTAAACGTAAGCCTCTGAGCAGTTCACCTCATCTTTAATTTCCTGCACCGTTTTCCCTTCGTAGAATTTCTGCATCAGCAGGTAATCATCCACTTTCTTTTTACGCGTGCTGACCTTACGGACTTTCCTTTCTTTTTTCTCCGGTGGAGGCGGAACAATCGGCGGCATCAGGTGGGGAAGGGGCCGTTCCGGGGTATTTTCAGACGGTGGGATCATGTCTCCACCCGTCAGGCTTTTTGTCAGAGCGGCGGCTTCCCGGGCGAACGGGACAGTCCTTACCATTGGGCTGAAGAAGTCCGCCCGGATACCGATATACACATCCGGGTCGGTGGCGCCGGAGGACAGATCGATGTGGACCATCGTGCGGCGAAAATACTCTGCGGCCATCTCACCGCCCGGGCGGTTTTCCATAAAATAAATGAAAGGAAGTGGTACCACTTTACAGACGTTCCAGGTCACTCCGTCATGCTTTACCTCAAACCAGCCGGGGGTCCGGTGGTAACGGAGCAGCGCATAAATGAGAATGGAATATAAGCATTCCTCATCTTTTTTTTGAAAAAACGTGGCGGTAATCCGGACTTTTCCGGCGGTGTGCACAAATAACTCAGCCCGACTAAGCATTAATTCCCCTTATATATCAATCTATTAATTATTCTTCTGTGTTGTTTCGTTTAATCGATCAATTTCATCGATCTATAAGATCGATTTAACTAATTTGATGTTCCAAAAAAAAGGGCGTAAATCTTCCCTGTTTCGTAAAGAAACCGCTCAGAACTGTAATTAATCATTCACGAAAACGCGGGAGGGCGACATCACAACATTCCTGAAATGAGAGATGAACACACCGGAAACGTCCGGCGCATTAAGAAAAAACTGACGTTAACTATAACCCCTTTCTGAGGATCTGAATATGAAAGGCAAGGCTCTGTTGTTTATGAAGGACTGTCGCAAGGCAGGGGCGGTAGCGTGGGAGAAGGTGAAGGAAAAGGCCTTAATGCTGACGGTTGCAATGCTCAGCGTACCGGCGTTGTCAGCCCACGCAGAAGACCTGTTTTCTGGTGGAAAAACAACGATTAACGATACGTTCGGCGGCTCAAGTACAATTGTGTGGGTGCTTTATTTGCTTGAGATCCTGATGGCCGTCTTCACCTACGTGAAAACTAAAAATCTCATTATGTTTGGCGGGATTGCAGCGGTCATGGTCTTCATCAATATCGCGTTCAGCATTATCCCATCTTAACTGAAAGGTGCCTGATGGACAAACGTAACCGGTATCAGTACGCGGCTACGTTTTCCGGACAGAGGCGCTTTGTGGGGCTGCCACCGGACGAGTTCTGTATCTACGTACCGCTCGCGCTGATGGCAATATTCATGAACCTGTGGATATTCGGCCCCACGCTTCTTATCGCCATTGTCGGAATTCGTCACCTCAAAAAAGGCCGTGGTTCTCAGTACCTTCTCAATCTCGCTTACTGGTGTCTGCCCACCTCCGTGATGCGCTTTTTCATCAACGCGCTGCCGGAGAGCTACAAGCGGCACTGGGTCTCCTGACCACTGAGGTCCTATGGAATACAGACTGCGTACGGCGGGCAACCGCAACATGGCCATCGCCCTTATGGTGCTGCTGGTCATGGTTATCCTCGCGCTTGGCCTGTGCTGGCGCATGTACAGCGACAACCGTGCGCTGATGGCACGGCTCGTGAATAACCGCGAAACCATCCTTATCCCGTATGGCGCAGACACGCCGTTCAGCTTCACCGGTCAGCGGGGCGATGCCCGCTACCTGCGCCTGATGGCGCTGAGCTGGCTGAACCTGCGCCTCAACATCAACAGTGAAAACGCCGCCGACAGCCATGAAATGCTGCTGGCGTCCGCCTGTGACGGCGCGGAGAAAACCCTGAAGCCGGTGCTGGCGGAGGAGAAGGCCCGCGTCACCACCAACGACGGCGGCTCGGTGTTCTACCCGAAAGACTTCCGGGTGTGGGCCGGGTCGGGGGTGGTCGACATCACCGGCCAGCTCTCCCTGACCTACGGCATGCACACCGCCGCCCCGGTGCCGAAGCACTACCGCATCCGCACCGATATCCGTAACGACCGGCTCTGCTGGAGCGCTTTCCTGGAGGTTCCTGATGCGCAGTAAACGTCTCCTTACCGGCACGCTGCTGCTGTTATCCGCGCTGCCCGCCCTGGCCCAGCAGCTGACGCTCAACCCGGGCGCCCGTGTGGTGCTTGCGGTCAGTAACACCGACCCCAACGCCATCCGCGTGAACGATGACCGGATTGTTGCCGTGCAGGCCACGCAGGGCGTGCTGACGGCAAAATCGCCGACGCCGGACGGCGGGGTGCTGTTCTCCACCGTCTCACAGAAGCCCTTCACCCTGTTCGTGCAGACCGCCTCGGGCTACAGCTTCTCAGCGCAGGCGACGCCGGGTAAACGTCCGGGCCTGACGCTGACCGTCGATAACCCGGCCATCCGGGGAACGGAGGAGGCGGCCAGGTGGGAGCAGACCCAGACCGGCTACAGCGGACTGGTCAGCACTCTCGTGAGCCGCTTTGTCAACAACCGGCTGCCCGCCGGTTACGTGTACACGAAGAACACGGCGATGCCGGTCAGCGACAGCGTGCTGCAGTCGTTCTCCCTGCGGCCGGTCAGCGCCTGGCAGGGCCGGAGCGTGCGCATCGTGCGCACCGATATCACCGGCATCACCTCACAGCGCATCAAACTCAGCGAGCGCTACTTCTGGTCACCCGGCGTCATGGCGGTGGCCTTCCATCCCCGTCTGGACGTGCTGGAGCCGGGCGGGCGCGTGTCGGTCATCGTGCTCTACCGCACGAAGGGGGAGGTGAGCGATGAACATTAACCGGCTGATTCAGGGTAAGCAGCGCCGCCTGCTGGCCATCATCGCCGGGGTGTTCATCCTGGTGGTGGGGGCGCTTTACTTCCTTAACCACCGGGCCAGCGCCCCGAAAGAAAAGCCTGCCGGTGACGCCGCGACGGCTGAGCCGGACCTGACCGGCGGCTCCGTGGCCAACACCTTCGACGGGGCAGGGCAGAACTCGGTGTTGCTCGATGCCCAGCTCAGGGAGAAGCAGGCAAAGGAGGGGCTGGAGAGCATGAAGAAGCAGTTCGGCTCGCTGGAAGAGCAGATGAAGCAGATGGCGCAGAATAACCAGACGCTCACGCAGCTGGTGACCAGCCTGCAGGCGAAGCTGGACAAACAGCCCCCGGCCGGGGCGCAGACGGCAGCGCCGGGCGCCACTCCGGCGGGCGTGCGTACGGAATATCGCGTGGGGCCGCCGCCGGTGGTGCCGGGTCAGATAGACAACGCGCTGCTGGACACCGACCAGTGGAAGCCGCCGGTGAAGGACACCTCGTTCTGGATACCGACCGGCACCTTCTCGGATGCCATCACCATCGAGGGCGCCGACGCCAACGCGTCTGTCAGGGGGGAGAACAACCTGGTGCCGATGCAGTTCAAGCTGAAAGGTCAGGCGCACCTGCCCGGCAACCAGAAGCTCGGCCGACTGGATAACTGCTTTGTCACCGCTGCCGCCTACGGCGATATCTCCAGTGAACGCGCCATCGTCCAGCTGCAGCGCCTCTCCTGCATCATTGACGGTAAGCACATTGACCAGGCGGTGAAGGGACACGTCGCCTTCTACGGCAAAAACGGCATTAAGGGCGTGCCGGTGATGCGTAACGGCAAAATCCTCGGGCTGGCCTTTACCGCCGGTGCCCTGGGTGGCCTCGGTAACTCAGTCTCTCAGGTTGGCCAGACCGCCGTCGGCGTCGGTGCCACCGCCAGCGTCAGCGGCGGCGATGTGGCCCGTGGCGCCATCGGCGGCGGGGTGAGTAAGGCGGCCGACAAGCTGGCGGATTACTACATCGAACGCGCCGAGCAGTATCACCCCATCATCCCGATCGGTGCCGCCAACCGCGTGGAGGTGGTGTTTATTGAGGGCTTTAAGGCGGAGTTCGTGGAAGACAAAGCTGCTGCAGAGCTGGCGAAGAAAGCCACCACGAAGGTGGCCGACACAACCACCCAGGCCGCCGGTAACAGCGGGCTGCCGCCGGAGCTGGTCGGCAAGCTTGGCGATGCACAGACCCTACAGATGGATGACTTTGTCACCCCGGGCAGGCAGGCTCCGCAGCAACCGAAGGGGGCGCAGTGAACAGCGCCTGCTCCACAACATCTGACTCATTCATCATCAAACTGGAGAACACCATGACTGATGCACGCAGCGTTATCGTCTGTCTGCTGGCGCTGGTACTGACCGGCTGCGCGGGCATGAACGGCGACTTTGAGTTCGACAAACCGGCGAAAGACTCCGGCATCTGGATGTCGCAGGCCGACGATATGTCTGCCGGTGCCAGCCGCAACGCCCCCGCAGGGGCAGCGGCCACGGCCGTCGCCGGAGGGATATCCCTGGAGCAGTACCGGCTGATGGACACCGGTGATATCCGGCTCGACGTGCAGCCGGTGATTTCCGGCCAGCCGGTGTCTGTTGCCTCACCGGCGCCCATCGTCCTGCGCACCGACGGAACGTCAGGCGTGCGGCCGTTCACGCAGGTGAATAACCAGCGTTACGTCAGCCGCGATGCGCCCGCCACCTGTAACGCCCTGCACTGCTGGCCGGAGCCGTCCTCCGCGTTCCGCAAGCCTGACGGCGTTGAGCGTATCTGGATAGCCCCTTACGTCTCCCCCGACAACAACGCCCACATGGGTGAGGTGATTTACACCGTCTCCGGTCCGTCGGACTGGAACGGCATCGTGATGTAAGGAACACGCATGCGTAAAGTCCGAAAAAAAATGAACCCGCCGGGCATGCCTGAGCAGGTGCCGGTCAGCAAACTGATCGCTGAAGATGTCCTTAACGACGTAAAAAATGAACGCCGTCGTCAGATGACAACCGCCGGACACACGCCAGCCGGTGACGACAGATACCGTCATGGGGTGCTGGCCAATGCTGGCGCAGCGTATGCCCTTCAGGCTGCTAACCCACACAATAATACGGTGCCTGCTGCCTGGCCGTGGCGTCATGACCTGTTCCGGTCCACGACACCCCGTCGTGATCTGATCAAAGCCGCGGCCCTTATCCTGGCCGAAATAGAGCGTATCGACCGCATGACCCTGTGCAGGGTGCCCGACACCGACGAGGACGCCACTGAATGAAAATACCCAAGTTTCATTTTGACCCGCTCAGCGTGGTGAACACCGTCACCGATATCCTGGGCGAGCGCGACACCACCGCCGAGACCCGCGAAAAGCTGGAGCAGCTGGACTTTCCCCACATCCGTGACCTGCTGCCGTTCGCCGACTATGACAGTGAGTCGCAGATCTGGGTCAACCGCAGTTCCCTCGGCTTCGTACTTGAATCCCAGCCGCTGATTGGCGCCAACGAGCAGCTGGCCGAAAGCCTGGAAACGCTGGCCCGGGACACCGTACCGCGTGGCACCCCGCTGCAGGTAATGCTGGTCTCCAGCAGCGCCATAAAAGACCAGGTGCAGTATGGCCTGAAGGATTTTTCCTGGCAGGGCCACCGGGCGGAGGAGTGTAACGACATCACCACCCGCTTTTACCTGAACGGCGCCAGAAATACCTTCAGTAACGGGATGGGCCACCCGCTGACGCTACGCGACTACCGGCTGTTCTTTATCTGGTCGCAGCCGGTGAAAAACGTCAGTGAAACGGACTTTATCCGGGTGCGCGACGTGCGGCGCAACCTGATTAACGCGCTGGTCTCCGCCGATATCTTCACCCGGGCCATCGGGGTGGATGAGTTCAGCGGCATCATGCGCGGGCTGATTAACCACGACACGCAGCGACTGGACGGCTACGGCGTCCCCTACGATCCGGGTGCTGACCTGAACACTCAGTTCGTGGACAGATCAACGTCCTGGCGGATCAAACCGTCCCATATCCGGATTAAAGGCACTGACCCGCAGGAAAAGCCGTTTGTCACCCGCATGGTGAACCTGAACCTTGAAAAAAATCCCGAAGAGCACTACCTGTGGCAGAACGGTGACCTGATCGCCGACCTGATGTCGCCGACAAAAGGCATTCCCTGTCCGTTCATCTTCTCGATGGTGCTGAACACCGAAAAGCAGGAAAAAAGTATCGGGGAGGCCAACAGCCGTTTTCTGGCGCTGGATTCACGGGTTAACACCAGTTACGCCAAGTTCATCCCCTCCATCGTGCGTGAGCACGCGGAGTGGAAGGATGCCCGCACGCGCCTGCTGGCAAACCAGACCTCCATGAGCAGTTACTTCTACGGCATCATGCTGTTCTGTCCGGACGACGACGATCTCACCTCCCGCTACACGGAGGCGACTCGCAACAGCTTTGCCTCGCAGGGGCTGCGCTTTGTTGTGCGTGCCGACTTTATGCAGATCCGTAACCTGCTGGCGACCCTGCCGTTTGCAATGTCCAGTAAGAAGCTGTGGGGCGACTGCAAAAAGACCGGCGCCATCCAGCGGGCCGAAACCTTTAATGCGGTCAACCTGCTGCCGGTTATCGGCGATAACAAGCTGTGCGCCTCGGGCATCCTTATCCCGAGCTTCCGCAACCAGATAGCCTTTATTGACGTGTTTGACCCGAACCTGCCCAACACTAACTTTAACTGGTTTATGTCGGGCACCTCGGGCGCCGGGAAATCGGTACTGGCACAGTCCATCGCCCGCTCGGTACTGGACACGGGCGGGCTGGTGTCGATTCAGGATATCGGCGACAGCTACAAGGCGTTCTGCAGCAGTATGGGCGGCACCTACATCAACGGCGAGACGCTGCGCTTTAACCCCTTTGCCAACGTCACGGATATCAGCCAGGCCGCCGAGCGCATCCGCGATCAGCTGTGCATTCTGGCCAGCCCCAACGGCCTGCTGGATGAGGTGCATGAGTCGCTTATCCTGGAGTCAATCACCGAGTCCTGGCCGCAGTACCAGCAGGACATGCGTATCGATCACGTCATTGAGTACCTGAAGAAACGCCAGAATGACGTCACCCGCCAGTACTCCGCGCAGATCGGCGGGCGCATTGAGGAAATCACCACGCTGCTGGCCAAGTTCTCCACGAAGGGGGTGTACGGACACTACTTCAATTCCTCGGAGCCGACGCTGCGTCCGGACCTGCAGTTTGTGGTGACGGAGCTGGGCGACATGCGCAAGCAGCGCGACCTGCTGGCGGCCATCCTGTTCACCATCATGATCTGGAACGAGAACATGATGTACAGCACCTCGCGTGCGCAGAAGAAGCTCAACATCATTGATGAAGGCTGGAAGCTGCTCGGCGGCTCCAGCGAGAAAATCAAAGACTTCATTGAGGAGGGCTACCGCACCGTGCGCCGTCACGGCGGCTCCTACGGCACGGTGACCCAGGGTATCCGCGACAAGAACCTCTCCACGGCGGCGCTGGCGGCCTACTCCAATTCCTCCTTCAAATTCACCTGTATGCAGGATGCGAAGGACTTCACCGACTTTGAGCGGGAGGAGCCGCAGGCGTTCAGCGAGATGGAGTGGGCGATGATCCGCAAGTTCCCCGAAGCCAAGAAAGCGCTCTACAGCGCCTTTCTGGTCAGCGTCGGGCAGTACTCCAGCTTTCACCGGCTGCTGCTCGACCCGCTGAGCGACGGGCTGTTCTCGTCAAAAGGGGAAGACTTCATGTACCGGGAAAAGCGCCTGAAGGAAGGGGCGGATATCAAGGACATCATCTTTGAAATGGCTCAGAACGACCCGCACAAGCGGGACATCCTTAACGTGCTGCGGGGAATGCCACTGTGAAAACGCTCAGCCCATTAGTCACCATCCTGCTGTCTGTCCTTATCTCGCTGGTCTGCTGCTGTGCCGCCTGGTTTTACCTGCTGCGCCCGCCGGTGCTGGTGACTTTCGACATGAAGGGCACGGTCAACGCCTTTATCCGCCAGAGCGCGAAGCTGGAGCTGGACGACGCGCAGCGGCGTCAGCTGCTCACCCGCTTTGACCGCAACATGAATGCCGTCACCCTGGAATACGCACAGCAGCATCACGCCAGCATTCTGGTCAGTGCTGCCGCCGTCAGGGGCGTGCCGGACGTGACGGCGGACATCCGCACGCGGCTGGCCAGCGCCATGCAGGAAAAAACCGCCCCGGCCGCAAAGGCGCCGTAACGCGGCCCGGTCACAGGAACCCACAGGAGACACCGCGATGAAAACAACCCTCAGTCCTGAACTGCAGGCGTGGCGCATGGCGCAGATACGCTACCGCGCCCTGATGGTGAAATACCGCCGCCTGTGCCGCCGCCCGGAGGTGCCGGTGACCGCCATCGTTGCCTGCATGACGGCAACAGAGCAGGCAAAGGCGACCTGCCAGCGGCTTAAACGCCCGGTGGTAAATAAGGATACAGCATGAAGACGATGCTCACCGCGCTGCTGCTGGCCGCCGCGCTTCCGGCGACCGCCGCGAACCTCGGTACCTATGGCGACACCTGGGGGATTGCCGAGCACGACCTTATTGGCGTGATGAAAAACAACCTGCAGCAGCACTTCGCCGGGCAGTCCCCGGAGGCGGTGCAGCAGGAGATGCAGAAGCGGGCGGAGGAGGACGCGCTGCGGCCACCGCCGGTGGAAGGGCTGGTCACCGCGAAAGAGACGCACACCCGGCTGTTTGACCCGACCTTCACGGTGACAAAAGACCTGGCCGACCAGAACGGCACGGTGTTCGCCCGTAAAGGCCAGCAGGTGAACCCCTTCGACATTATCCCGGTGTTTGACGAGACGCTGTACTTCATTGACGGAGACGACGAACGCCAGATTGCCTGGATGAAAGCGCAGCAGACCACCACCGCCGTACGCAAGGTCATCCTGGTGAACGGCAACGTGCGCGACAGCGCCGGAGCGCTGGGCGAACAGATGTTCTTTGACCAGACCGGCACGCTGGTACGCAAGTTCGGCATTAAACAGATCCCGGCGCGGGTGACTCAGGCGCCCGGGAAGAAACTTTTCAGCATCACTGAATACGGTCTGCCAGACCGTTAATCCCTCAGCTACGGAGAATAACCTGTGAATCCAAAAATTATCGTCGCATCCCTCGCCGCCGCCGTGATCGTCGGGGTGAGCGTGGTGAGTCTGTATACCCCATCCGCCATCAGCCTGTCGGGCGCCGCAGAAACCACCCCGCCGGTAAAAACGGCTGACAGCACGTTCACCCCTGCCCAGCAGGATGCCATCGGCAAAATCGCGGCGGATTATCTGCGCTCCCACCCTGAGTTGCTGATTGAGATGAGCCAGAAGCTGCAGGCGCAGGCGCAGCAGAAACAGGCCACGCAGTCGGTGCAGGCGGCGCTGTCACAGCAGGCTCAGCTGCTCGGTGACCCCGACAGCCCGGTACTGAACCCGCAGGGCGACGTCGCGGTGGTGCAGTTCTTTGACTACCAGTGCGTGTACTGCTCCCGCACCGCGCCAGCGGTTGAGGCGCTTATCCGGGCTAATCCGGGTGTCCGCGTGGTCTGGAAGGAGTGGCCCATCTTTGGCGGCAAGTGGCCACTGTCCGCCACGGCTGCGCAGACCGGGGTGGGAGTGTGGAAGCTGGGCGGTGCTGAAGCCTACCACCGCTACCATGCCGCGCTGTACGCCACCGGGCATATTGAGGGTGAGCTGACGGCGGCCGATATTGACGCGGCCGTGAAGCAGTCCGGCACCACGGCCACGGCAGAGGGTGGTTCCGCCACCGCTGCCCTTGACCGTAACAACGCGCTGGCGAAGGCACTGGGTATTCAGGGTACCCCCGCTTTTGTGGTGATGCCGGTGACCGGCGCCAGTGCAGATAACGTCTCGGTCATTCCCGGCGCGGTGAGCCAGGCAGCGCTGCAGGCGGCGGTGGATAAAGCCCGCGCATCCGCGAAGCAGGGCGGCTGAGATGCGTACGGTCATTGTTCTGCTGATGGCACTCGGCCTGAGCCTGTCAGCCCGGGCGGCCGACCCGACCTGTGACGGCCGGTGGATGAACCCCATCACCGACGTCTGCTGGGACTGCCTGTTTCCGATGAGCATCGGCAGCGTGCAGGTCTCACAGGGCAGCCTGCCGGATACGGAGAACCCGTCTTCACCCATCCAGTTCTGCCCGGCACCGCCGCCCATATTTGAGCGTCCCGGGATAGCGATTGGCTTCTGGGAGCCGTTTGCGATGACCGATGTCACCCGGGCGCCGGGCTGCATGGTGAACATGGGGGGCTTTTCCATCAGCATCCCGCACACCGGCACCGGCGCCGGGACCAAAACCGCCAACGAGCACCCGGGCACGTTCTACCACGTTCACTGGTACAAGTACCCGCTCATCAGCTGGCTGAACATCATCACCTCGGAGATGTGCATGCAGGGCGGGGAGTACGACATCGGCTACCTCTCGGAGCTGGACCCGATGTGGAAGGACGACAACCTGTCGCTGTTCATTAACCCGGAGGTGATGCTGTTTGCCAACCCGGTGGCGCAGATGGCCTGTGCGGCCGATGCGGTGACCTCCGCCGTCGGTAAGCCGCTCGATGCGCTGTTCTGGTGTGCCGGGTCGCACGGCTCGATGTATCCGTTTACGGGCAACATCGTTAACGAGTCCAGCGGGCTGAACAGCTCGGCGCTGCTCAGTGAGCGAATGGATTTCAAGCTGCACCGCGAGGGTCTCATTCTGGACTCGGTCGGGGTCAACACCGCCGTCTGCTACGAATATCCCACCGCCATCATGCCGAAAAGCCGCTACCGCTATCAGATGGTGAACACCATCCCGGACGTGGCGGCCTGCCACCCCTTCGGACGTAACGTCATGCTCTGGCAGACCGGTAAAGAGATGCCGGTGTCCAGAAAAAACTACGGGTACCTGATATGGAAAAAACGCAACTGCGTGGTGCTGTGATGCTGGCGGCCCTGCTGACCTTTCCTGCTGCTCAGGCAGCGGAACCGTCCGGCCCGTCACAGGTCGGTGAAACGCAGAACGAGATGGCTTACTTCCTCTCGTCCTCCATTCCGGAGAAAGAGCTGGCCCTCCTGATAAAAGGCGCTGAAGCCCGTGACATTCCGGTCTACTTCCGGGGGCTGGTCGGCGACAGCATGGAGCAGACCGCGCGGTACATGATGCACCTGGTCACCACGTATCACGTTAAAGGCGTGCAGGTTGACCCGGTGCGCTTTGAGAAGTACGGCGTGAAGCAGGTGCCTGCACTGGTTCGAAAGTGCGGCAGTCAGTCCGACATCCTCTACGGCAACCTCTCCTTTAACGATGCCCTGCGCATCATGGACACGCAGGGCGACTGCGCGAAGGCTGCTGCCGTCAGACCTTAACCCACCGAGGTGGATAATGAAATTTTCCCTCTGCGCCGCCCTGATGGCGGCCCTGTTCGCCTGCGCCGTGCAGGCCTCATCAATGGATGACGCCAATAAGGAAGGCGTGGATGCCGCGAAGGCGGCCAGCGGTATCACCAGTGCCGATCCGAACGGCTACTTCGATAACTACAGCGCGGATGCGCCGCAGAAGGATTACTACAAGGGCGGCACGCAGACCGACACCAGCATCGATGTGGCGGGGCAGGCCGAACTCAGCACCTCTGACCTCGGCAAAACCGCCCAGGAGTCGTATGTGAATAACCCGGTGGACAGCATCAGCTATGACTCCGACATGATAAAGCACAGCGATGACCTGCGCGGCAACGCGGAAGCGATAGCGGGCGGCACCACCGGGCAGTGCGTGGAGCAGGAGGTGTCGAAAACCACGTACACCATCCACAGCTGCGTGATGGGCAACACCCTGATGCAGACCTGCTCGCGTAAGGCGACGATTGAAACCACCGGCTCGCGGGAAACCTACGACACCCAGCTGGTGCTGAATGCCGGAAGCACCACCGGGCAGCGCACCGACGGTTACTGGGTGCAGATGAACCTCACCGTGCCGCAGGACGGCACTATCAGCAGCGGCACCTGGGAGTTCCTTTACCCCAAATCACCGAGCTATCACGGTGACCGGACAACGTACACCCTGGAGGTGCTCGGGCAGAGCATGACCGTGAAGCTCAATAACTCCGGCACCTTTTCCATCACGCCGCAGCGCGTCACGGCGGGCCAGGTCATCACCTTCCGCATCCGTACCAACACGGACGGTCACAACGATGAGGCGGCCGACACGCTGCGCGACAATCTGGCCAGCGGCACCTTTGTTGCCCGCATCACCCTGCCGATGCAGGCCGAACGCGACACGCTGAAGGCGGCGATTGTCTGGACCAGCAGCTGCCCGGCTGACATGGGGGATGCGGTGAAGCTCAGCGACAGCTGCACCGACCCCGGCGGCAACCGCACGGTGACGGTCAGCGGCAAAACCTTCACGCTCTACAGCGACTGCTGGGAATACACGCAGAAGTGGATGGTGAACGAAGACGACACCAACACCTGCCAGACCTATATCGGTGACCCCAACTGCAGCGAAGGCACCCGCACCTGCACGCAGAAAAGCGGTGACTACTGCATCCTGCAGAGCCTGACGTACCAGTGCGCCCACACGGTAAAAAGCACCGGCTACGTCTGCGGCAGCGAGTTTTACTGCTCTGACGGCAGCTGCGCGGCGATGGAAGCCGGACAGAACCAGAACTTTGAGGAAGCGGTCTCGCAGCTGGCTGCCCTTGCCGCCGCCGGGAAGGATTTTGCCGGGATGGACCCGGACAAGGTCACCGCGTTCACCGGCAAAGCGATGGCGTGCCGCAAGAGCGCCGCCGGGTTCAGCAACTGCTGCAAGAGCGGCGGCTGGGGACAGGATACCGGGCTGGCGCACTGCAATACGGAAGAAAAGGAAATCGGCACGGCCAAAGAGAAGCTGCTCACGGTGAAGGTTGGTTCGTACTGCGCGAAGAAGGTGCTCGGCGTCTGTCTGGAGAAGAAAGAGGGCTACTGCGTGTTTGACAGCAAGCTCGCCCGCATCGTCCAGGAGCAGGGCCGCCGCGACCAGCTGGGTATCAGCTTTGGCTCCGGCGAAAGCCCTGACTGCCGGGGGATAAAAATCGCGGAGCTGCAGGGCATCAGGTTCGACGCTATCGACTTCAGCGATTTCTATGCCGACCTCAACAGCCAGGTGGCCCTCCCGGACCAGGATGCGCTGACAAAGCGCATTCAGGAGAGCATCAACAGTAACCTCAGCGCAAACGGAGGCGGCTGATATGCGATTACAAAAACAGCTCTGTCTGCTCCTGTTATCCGTCCTGCTGCCCCTGCACGCAGAGGAGAAAAAGCCGGACGGGTACAACTATGACCCGGCGGTGGGCTGGTACTGGTACAACGAGCCGGTGAAAAAGGACGACCCTGCGTCGCAGGTGCCTCCGTCCTCACCGGCGCCGGAAAGCCCGACCGCCCGGATGAAGCGCCTGCAGGCGTTCCGCGACAACGTGATGAATGAGGCGATGCTCAACCCCACGCCCGCCAACATCCGCCGCTACAAAATCGTCCAGGACTGGATGGTGAACCAGGCCAGCCAGTTCGCGGCCAACTGGGAGCGGGTGCTGCTGGAGAATCCGGACCTCGACTACAACCTGCAGCACTCCTATTACAACGGCACCGCCAACATCCAGTACACGCAGCAGCGGCAGAAGCAGCAGCAGGCCATCCGCTACGTTAACCAGCACTACGGGGTGTTCTTCTTCTACCGGGGCAGTGAACCGCTGGACAACCGCCTCGGCGCCATCGTGAAGGAGTTCAGCCAGCAGTATGACCTGCCGGTGGTGGCCATCTCGGTTGACGGCCGTATCAGCGCCGACCTGCCTGACAGCCGTCCGGATGCGGGGCAGGCGGCAAAAATGAACATCACCCACTTCCCGGCCATCTTCCTGGTGGAGCCGCTGAAGAAACAGTACAAGCCGCTGAGCTACGGCTTTATCACCCAGGATGACCTGGCCCGCAGGATGCTCAACGTTGTGACCAACTTTAAACCGGAGGACTGACCCGTGTTCAGAAACTTACTTGTGGTACTGATGATGCTGGCCCCGGGTCTGACGGTGGCCGGAACGATTGATGACATTGCCCGGCTGGAACAGGGCAAGGGCGAGGATACCGCGCAGGTGCAGACGCCTGCCGTGACGCCGGTGACGAAACCGGCGGCGCCCACAGCGCCGGTCTGGTTTCACCTGCAGGACGGCCGCAGTATCGATGTCCGCCAGTGGCAGATAGTCCACTTCGTGCGCTCCGACTGCCCGTACTGCCACCGCTTTAACCCGGTGCTGAAGGCCGTAGCCGGTCAGGCCGGAATAAAGGTCTTCGTCTACAGCTTTGACGGGGCGGGTGATGCGGTGTTCCCTGACGTGGCGCCGGTCAATGACGGCATCCTCAAAGACTTCTTTGCCGAGCTGCCGCAGGCCACGCCCACCGACTTTATTGTCAACACGCAGTCGCTGGTCACCATTCCCCTGTCACAGGGTGAGATGAGTGAGGAGGCGCTGAAGCAGCGGCTGGATGAGTCCTTCACGCTGGCCGTCCGGCTGGGGGTGCTGTGATGAAGATTATGCTCCTGAGCGCCATGACCGGCGCGGGCCTGCTGCTGTGCTCTGCCGCGTCTGTGGCGGACGTCCACAGCGACCTCAACAAGTTCTTTGACCAGATGGGCGGCGGCGGTGGCAATTACACCCAGGCGGCAGCCTGGCAGGGCCAGTCAGCCGGGTACCTCACCGGCGGCAACCTGTTTATCCGCACCCCGGTGCGCAATATCCAGCTGATATCCGTGACCCTGCCCGACATCAAATCCGGCTGTGGCGGCATCGATGCCTACCTTGGCTCGTTCAGCTTCATCAACAGCGACAGCATCAAAATCATGGGCAAACAGATACTGAGTAACGCCGCCGGTTATGCCTTCGACCTCGGGCTGGAGACCATCTGCCCGCAGTGCAAGGCGGTGAAGGATTACCTGCAGAAGCTCGCCTCCGACACCAACAACATGAACATCTCCACCTGCCAGGCGGCGCAGTCCATCGTGGGCGGCCTGTGGCCTAAAAGCCAGGTGGCCAGCGCCAAAATCTGCCAGGACCTCGGCACGTCGCACGACGTGTTCTCTGACTGGGCGGCGTCCCGTCAGGGCTGCGGCGTCGGCGGGGAAAACGACAACGTCTACAACAAGGCTAACGACCAGGAGAAACAGCGTATTCCGCGCAACCGTAACCTCACCTGGGACACGTTCACGAAGCTCAACCAGTTCTTCAGCAACGACCGGGCGCTGAAGGAGTTCATCATGTCGATGGTTGGTACCGTCATCTATGACGGCCAGGGCAACCCGACGTTCCTGTCCCCGCGCGGCGGCAGCGAGGCGATGTTCAACACCCTGCTGAACGGCGGGACCGAGAAAATCTACCGCTGCAACGATAACGACACCTGCCTGAAACCGGCCATCTCGGAGTTCACCTTCACGGAGGATGAGGCGATGACCGGCCGGGTGCGGGAGATGCTCAACGACATCTTCCAGAAAAGCACCACCGACGCGGCGCTGACCAGTGACGAGAAGGCGCTGATATCCAGCACCCGCGTGCAGCTGCTGCGCTACACCATCGACTCCGCCTCGGTTGGTCTTGACCAGAGCGTGGTCAGCAGCCTCGCGGAATACGTCGCGGCCGACATGGTGATGTCCTACATCAACGGGCTGATTGACGTGGCGCAGACCGGGGCGGCCGGAACGCTCGATACCGAGGAAGAGAACAAACATTTTCGCGAGAACCTGCGTCAGGTACGCAACGAACTGAGCCAGCGGGTGGGGCGGATTCAGGTGCAGCAGAACGGCCTGGGTGAGTTTGAGCGCAACCTCTCGCAGCTCCGTCAGCAGCTGTCCACGGACGTGTCTGACACCATGATGTCCAACTATGACTTCGGAGGCTGACCATGACGCTTGATATCTGGGTGACCAGCAGCGGCGGTATGATAACGATGGGCCTGAACGCCGTGGCCGCGATGATGATGAACAGCGGCTGGAAGACCGTGATGTGGATTGCCGAGGTGCTGGGTATCCTCACCTGCGCTTACAGCTACCTGAAGACCCACGACCTGCGCATCATGTTCTACTGGGCGCTGACCTTTACCCTGGTCACCGCGCTGCTGCTGACGCCCAAAGTCACGGTGGTGGTCAACGACCTGACCGCACCTGACACCATCGGGCGCGTGGATAACGTGCCGCTGGGGCTGGCGGCGCCGCTGTGGATAATCACCGGCACCGGCTACACCATCACCACCGCCTACGAGGACTTTTTCCACTTCCCGGATGAGCGCACCTACACCAAAACCGGGATGATGTTCGCCTCAAAGCTGATGCAGGACAGCTTCACCATCGCCGGACGTGACCCGGTGGTGGCCATCAATATGGTGTCCTACACCAAAAACTGCGTGGTGCCGGACATCACGCTCAACCACAAGTACAGCATGCAGGACGTGATGGAGTCGACGGAGGTGCAGTCGGTTATCTTCAGCAGGCCCAGCCCTGTACGTGCAATTTACTGGCGCGATGCCAGCGGCAGCACCTTTATGTACTGCCGGGATGCGGCGCCGAAGCTTAAGAACCTGCTGGCCATTCAGGGCACGCCGGAAAGCAGCACCTTTATGTACCATGCGTCGCGGATGCTGCCGGGCAGCACCACTCCGGCCACGGCCTACGCTAACCAGCTGGCGGGCAGCTACAGCTACTTCTTTAACAGCAGTCAGGCGGCCAAAGACATTATCCTGCAGAACGTGGCCGTCGCCGGTCTGCGTCGCGGGCTGAACAGCTACGTCAAGGGGATGAACGATACCGCCTCGATGGTCGACATCGCCTCCGAGCAGTCGCTGATGAAGCTGCGCCTGTCGCATGCGGTGAGCTACACCATTGCCACCGAGGTGCTGCCGCAGCTGCACACGGTACTGCTGCTGTTCTGCGTGTGCATCTTCCCGGTGATGGTGCTGGCGCTGTTTGTGCGCGAAATCTCGATGGGGGTGTGCAAAAACTACCTGAACTTTATGGGCAGCCTGATGCTCTGGCCGGTGATGTTTGCGATATTCAATTTCGCGGTCAACTACGGCACCCAGGGCAGCTTTAATGCCACCGGCCCGACGCTCTCCAACATGAACCGGCTGATGGACACCAGTTCGACCACGGCCGGTATCGCGGGCTGGCTGATGCTCTCCATCCCGTTCCTTGCCTTTAAGCTGTTCACCCAGCTGGGGCAGAACTTTGCGAGCCTCAGCTCCAGCCTCGGCAGTGCGCTGGGCGGCGCCAGCACGGCAGACGCCTCGGCGGTTGCTTCCGGTAACTACAACATGGCCAACATGCAGATGGAGAACATCAACGGGTTCAAAACCAACCTGAACCGGGAATACCGTGAAGGCAGCTCCACCCTGCAGCTGGGGAACGGGGCGGTGGAAACCCATACCGCCGACGGGCAGACCGTTTACGACGCCTCTCAGGGGATGAGCCGTCTGCCGGTTGACCTGAACTGGGATCGTCAGCTGTCCAGCGCAGCGCAGAAAATGACCCGCGACAGCATGAGTCAGACCGAAACGGCGATGCAGGGCTATAACCACTCGGTGCAGCAAACCGCCTCCAGTCTGCGGCAGTTCCACGATCAGTATGGCAATAGCGATACGCAGTCACTGTCTGCGCAGACCGGCATGAGCGTGAATGAAGCTGAGCGAGTTAACCGCATGCAGAATGTGGCGCAGGACTATGCAAACAGAAATCACGTAGGCCTGAATCAGGCTTATAGCGAATTGCAGGATAAAGCACGAAACGAATCTGCAAATGTTGGCGCGAGGGTGCAAGTTGGGGCAGATTCAAGCAAGTCGCTTTGGGGTAAACCTGGACAATGGTTAACAGGGGCATCAATTAAAGGTGATGTTCATGCAGGTGCGGATGTGACAACGCGAACTGGTGCAACTTCGCAAACTTCTGAAGGGGGGCAGCAAGGACAAGATAACAGTCGTACACTCTCAGCGCGTGAAGCTACAGATTTCTCTCAGGGAATGGATGTACTACGTAATTACAGCGTGACCCATAACGGCCAGCATGTGGACAATAATGCTTCCGGTCTGATGAACCAGATCTCTGCCGGTATCAGCACATCAGACAGTGCCTATCAGCAGTACACCACAAGTCAGTCCCATACCCATGAGCTGCAGAAAATGGCATCCGAAACAGAGACGCTCAGTGCCGGTGCGAAGGAGAATTACAACCAGCAGTTCGTGCAGTGGGTTAAAGAGCGTGCGCCGGATGAGGCACAGACTGTTCTCACCAACGCATCTGACCCTGGTGTTTCACAGCGACGTGAAGGGCTGGTTGAGCAGTTTGTGGATGAGAAGCTGCGTGGCCGCATTGACAGTGACTATGAGCGCAACGCCGGTCAGACCGGGCAGGGCATGGGCGCTCCGGCCAATACTGCCGGTGCACAGTTCGGCGGCGCCTATAACACGGCAAATGCGGAGATCGACGGTCATATCGCTGAAAGAAATATTCACACGGATGTGAAAAAAGATGTTGCTGCAATGCCGGGTGTGGTTAAAAATAAAGCAGAGGATGCTAGAATTGAAATGGAACAAGGCAATCAAATGACACGCGATGGTATTGATAACAGGCGTACTGATTTTAACAATGCTGGAGATGAATTTGGAAAGAGTCACAAGGCGGCTGAAAAAAATCAGGAATCAATACTTCCGGGTGATTATAAAGATCACCTTGATGATCCTAACAAATAACTATTCCTAAAAGAGGTGTGAAATGGATGGTCTTGATAAGTTCCTAGTTCACAGGCAGGATGAGGGTAATGATCGGTCAGATTTGCCCTCTTTGCTTTCTGGAATAAAAAAAATTCCAATCATAATCGTTGTGTCTTGGTTTGGAGTCGTGCTTCATGAGGTTTTCCTTACCCCTTCTTCTGAAGGAAAAAGCTTGGTTAGTTTAGCCGTTTTTTTAACGGCAACTTTCACTATTATTCCAATCCTTACATATGTTGCCGCTTATACTGTGTCTCCTTTAGAAGTGAAGGAGGCAGTTCGGGCTAAGAAGATAAGTTCTTACATGAGAGTTAGTGGTATTGTCATGATGTTGGTAGTATCTTTTTCACTACTGGGCTTGTTAAGCGGAGTTTCGATTGAGACAAGTCATGTGGTTATTCCAGCTTTATTTGTTTTTGTTATGATGATTAATTGGATTAAATTCGCTAGAGAAAGGAGCTTACTAGCTAAAGTTCGTGATTCCCTTCTAAAAGATTTGTTCTCTGAGCACCGAAACCATCAGTTGGATGACATGTTCGACATAAATCCAGTAAATGGCATCCCTATGTTGAACTCAGCAATAGATGTACAGGGTAACGCTAGGGGGACGCAAGCTAATGTGACGCATGAGTATAGTGAAGGAAATATTAACTTAACAGATGTTGGAAGTTATAATTCAGCGAATGGCTTACCAATGTTTGATAGTTTTGTTGATATTCAAAATAATGCGTGGGGTTCCTCAGGTAATAATTTTCATGAAGACACTAAATATTAGAACTATAGTGAGTTGTTAAAGCGTTGAAATTCGATGACTTTAATTAAAGATATCGGATTAATGTAGAGCAGCAAGTTTATAAAAAGATTATCTTCTAGATTCCCAATAGCAATAACAAGAAGAACGTTCCTGTCTTCAAAAAACCTTCAACGTCATTTCGTGCATTCCCTTTCCGGATATGCGCCTCAGTGTCGTACACAAAATTCATATTTATCCCAACTAACGAGGTGAACATGCTGATTCATCTGACCCCGTCGTATTTCCTGCAGTACTGCAACGTGTCCGTGGAGCTGATCGATGTCTCCGTACCTGAGCTGGGACTGGTGCTGGAGAACGGCAGGGACGTGACCGTCCGCTTTCCTGCACCCAATAAGCGGCTGCACTACGTCTGCCGCAAAAAAGGCCGTAAAGCGGTATACGGCATTTTTATTGAGACCGACCGTCCTGTGAATGATCTCACCCTCATCACACGCTGGGCCGTGCGCGGTGCGGTGTGCCTGCACCGGGTGCATATGCATATCACCGGCACTGACGATGCGGTGACCGACGTCATTCACCTCTGGTCTGCGCACGCCCGCACGCCATTTGGTGACCGGTCATCGCCTGACTCCAGGGAGTGGATACCCGCCGCCTGTCAGCCACGGCTGAGCGTTGCGGCCGCAGACCGGGTCTCACAGCGTGAGACTGCCATCTGGCGCAGGGCCGACCCCGCTGGCCTTATCCGCGAGCAGACGGAGTTCTACCCGGTGCCGACCGTTGAACCCGGCCGTCTGACCACAGAGGGATGGTGGAACCGGCGTCTGCCTGTCCCGGATGAGGCCTTTATCGCCACCGTCAGGGACTGCCCTGACACGCTGCGCGTGCTGTATCCCGGTCCCGGTGTGACGGTCTGCCCTCTGTCAGAGCATCTGCAGCTGATACAGGACGACCTGACGCGGGAAGGGCTGGAGGAGGCGTTTAATCGTCTGATTGCTCCGGTCATGGAGGATATCCGCGCCCGCTGCCCGGTGTTCTTCACCAACACCAGCAATCTGATGGACAGCATCCGCTGCTTTTCACCGCGCTTCCGGGCATTGCCTGACGCCGGTAAAGCCTTTGTTGAAAGCCAGATTAACCAGCCTCTCTTTCAGATTTCTGACTGTGTCCCCCAACCCGAAACAGGAGTCAGTCCATGCGCAAAATAAGCAATCTCTCCGGTCGCGTGCTGTACCGGAGCGGGCAGCTGGTGACGTCTGCCAGCCACATCACCGCCAGTTTTATTCAGCTCAACGCCACGGGATGGGCACTGCTGCTGGCCGTAATGCTGATATGCCTCCCGGCCGCGGATATCCGGGAAACCATAAAAACCACCGGCGATGTTATCGCGCTGCTGAGAAACACCCTGTGGTTAAGCACCGTCATCAGCCTGAACGTCGTCCTGTTCAGGGAATTCTGTCGCCACACCCTCTGAGCCTGTAAACCCGACCCGCCCGCCGCAGTGCCTGACATCCCTGTCAGGACGAGGAGGCGGAATATCACCACCGCCCGTACCCGGGCACGTTAACACTGAACCCACACCCTGCGGGGGATAAATTATGCCTGCCAGTCTTATCCGCGTCACTCAGGTGACCTGCGGCGACCCGAACGCACCTGTCGCCTTCTTTGCTGCTGACGCTGCAAGCGTCGTGTACTTCGACACCGCCCCCGGCCAGGAGCCTGACGCGGTGTGTGCGCAGATATTCCGGCTCTTTGAGGATGCCATTAACCCGGACTACGACCCGGTCAGCGGGCAGGGCAGTTTTCAGACCCTTGACCGTGACCCTGACATCGCCAGTTATGAGGTGCCCGTATGAGCCTTAATGCCCGCGACTTCACCCAGGGTGGCCAGGTCCTGAAGTACATGATTGGCATGTTCATGCAAATCATGAACATCGCCTCTTACTGGGTGATGATGTTCACCCTCGTTATTTTCCTTGCCTGGATGTTACTGCGCCTCACGCTGCAGGCGTTTCTTCACGGCAGCGCGTACTGGCTGATTAAGTGGTTCATCATGCCCTTTAAGCACGTCACCGGTAAAACCCCGGGCGGCAGCTGGACGTTTCACTTTGAGCGTCCGACCGGCGAGGTGGTGACGTTTAAGCACACGGCGCTGCAGGTGATGACCGACCCCTACTTCATTCAGATGGGGCAGGAGGTGAAGAACGCCGCCTTCTACGGCTGGGGCATCGCCGCCTTCACCTTTGTCGGCACCATCTTTGCCATCACCTGGTATCTGGGGCAGAAGGGCAAAAAACAGCGCGACAACGAGCAGACCGGCGGCCGTGACCTGGTGGACAATCCGCAGGCGCTCAACCGGCTGCTGAAGAAAGCCGGGAAACAGTCACCGCTGAGCATTGGCAACCTGCATCTTCTGCTGGACGCCGAGATGCAGAATTTTGGACTGCACGGGACGGTCGGTTCAGGAAAGAGTACCGCGCTCAACAGCCTGCTGGAGCAGCTGCGTGCACGCGGTGACCGCGTCATCATCTACGACAAGGGCAATAACTTTATCCCGACGTTCTACCGCCAGGATAAAGACAAAATTCTCTGCCCGTTCGACGCGCGCTGCCCGTTCTGGGACCTGTGGGAAGAGTGCAGGACCGTCGGTGACTATGAAAACTTCGCCACCTCGCTGCTGCCCGACAGCAGCGGCAGCAGTGACCCGTTCTGGGTGCTGTCAGCCCGTGCCATCCTGGTGGCCTCCTCGCGACGCATGGCGCGTGAAAAGGACCGCAGCATCGGCGAGCTGCTGAAAAAACTGATGTCCATCAGCCTGGCGGACCTGCGCCAGTACCTGGAGGGCACAGACGCGGCCAACCTGGTGGACGGCAGCATCGAGAAAACCGCGATGACCATCCGCACCATCCTGACCACCTACGTGCGCTCGCTGCGCTACCTGCAGGGGCTTGAGGAGAACGGCGGCCGTTCTTTTAACATCCGCGACTGGCTGCACACGGAGGATGCCTCCGGCGACAACCCGTGGATATTCATCTCCAGCGACGGCCAGAATCACAACGCGCTCAAGCCCCTGCTCAGCGCGTGGCTCTATATGACCATGTCCGGCATTCTCGGCCTGAAGGCTGACCGGCAGCGCCGCATCTGGATTTTTCTGGATGAGCTGCCGTCGCTGCACAAGCTGCCCATCCTGCCTGAATTTCTGGCTGAAGGCCGTAAGTTCGGGGCCTGTACGGTGGTGGGGCTGCAGAACTTCCCGCAGATGGAAGAAATCTATGGCACCAACGCCGCCCGCTCTGTCTGGGATTTGCTGAACACCCGCGTCTTCTACCGCGCCCCGAGCGGCACGGTGGCCGACTGGGTGCAGAAGGAAATCGGCGAGCGGCGCCATAAAAAGTTCGAAGACGCCTACAGCTACGGCGTCGACATTATTCGTGACGGCGTGCAGTTCTCCAAGCCCGAGGTGAATGAGTTCCTGGTCAGCTATTCCGACGTGCAGAGCCTTAACGATCTTGAATGCTACGTCACCCTGCCGGGCGACTGGCCGGTGGTGCGCATGAAGCTGCCCTGGAAAGCGTACCGGCCCATTGCTGAAGACCGTATTCCCCGTGAGGTGGAGGACGTATTCGATGCGGACCTGGAGACGCAGCTGACCAGAGCGGATGTGCTGACGGACGTCGTGGTCAGGCGGCTGTTTGGTGACGGCGACAGCACCACTGCCGGAACCGTGCCACCGGCTGCGAAAGCGGCCGCCAGCGGCCCGCCCGCAGAGACACCGCCTGCTGCCAGTGAAGAGCCTGACGGGCGCGAGGTCAGCCTGCCACAGGTCAGCGCCGGTGACGCTGCTCCGCCAGCCACACCGGCACAGAGCACCCCGTCATCCCCACCGCCGCCGGACCTTACCGGTGCGCAGCTGGACGTCCGGCATCCGGACAAACATATCGATCATGCCGAACGTTTCTGAGGTGACCCATGCTGTCAGTATCCACAGTCAAAAGTGCGGGCGGTGCCGGTAATTACTACACCGCTGAAGACAACTATTATTTCCTGGGTGAGCAGTCCACGGGCTGGTACGGCACCGGTGCCGAGTCGCTGGGGCTGGAGGGGCCGGTTGATAAGGCGGTGTTCACCGCCGTGCTGGAAGGCCAGCTGCCGGACGGGACCGATCTGTCCCGTATGGAGAACGGCGTCAATAAACACCGTCCCGGTTACGACCTCACATTCTCGGCGCCGAAAAGCGTGTCGGTGCTGGCGCTGGTCACCGGCGACAGCTATCTGACTGAGGCGCACAACCGGGCGGTTGAAAAGACCCTTGATGAGATAGAGAAGATAGCCACCACCCGCACCATGCAGGACGGGGTGTCGGTGATGGAGCAGACCGGTAACCTGCTGGTTGCCCGCTTCCTGCACGACACCAGCCGTAATCTGGACCCGCAGCTGCACACGCATGCGGTGGTGGCCAACGCCACGCTGGCGGAGGACGGCTGGAAGACGCTCTCAACGGATACAAAGAACCGGCAGGGCTTCACCGACCAGGTGTGGGCGCTGCAGGTCAGCTACGGCGCCCTGTACCGGGGCTTTTTACGCAATGACCTTGAGGGGATGGGATACCCGATAGTCACCACCGGTGAGCGCGGGGAGTGGGACATTGAAGGCGTGCCGGTGAAGGAATTTTCCTCCCGCCGCCAGGACATTCTCGACGTGGTGGGCGCGGATGCCAGCGCGAAGGCCAAAAGCATGGCCGCGCTGGACACCCGGCAGAAAAAGGACTTCAGCGAGATGGAGTCCGTCAGGGAGCACTGGCAGGCGACGCTGCAGGACACCGGCTTTGATGCGGCTGCGCTCCGGGAGCGGGTGGCGGAGAACCGGGCGCAGCGTCAGGCAGAGCAGGAGCCGGAGCATGGCGTGCCGTCACAGGAGTCAGGCAGCGGTAAGGGAAAAGCCACCGGCGTCCGGGCGGAGGCCCGGCCGGAGCGGACAGCGATTGACGCAGAGGTGAGCAGCGCCATCGCCCGCCTGTCGGAGAAAAACGTGCGCTTCACCTACGACAGCGTGCTGACCAGCGTGCTGACGCATGTGCCGGTCGACGGTGGCGTGCTGTTTAAGGTCCGGACAGCCGTGGATGAGGCCATCTCCCGGGGCGCCATGCTGGCGGTCGACAAAAACCAGACTCTGTTCACCTCCGCCGCCCACCTGCGCGATGAGCAGCGCCTGTCGCAGGTGGCCGCCGGTCTGGCTGAGCGGGACGGCACGCTGCAGCCGCCGGGCAGTGAGCGGGGCGTGATGGCGCAGCTGGCGGAGGCGAACCGCGCCGTCACCCTGGTGGACATCCGGGGCAGCCAGGCGTATCTGCAGCAGTTCAGCACCTCGGTGGCGGCGATGGCGGAGAAAAATGACCGCCCGCTGGTTGTGGTGGCCGCCGATGGTGGCGGGGTGAAGCGCCAGGCGGCGCTGTTTGCTGAGCAGCGTGACGTCACGCTGACCACCCCCGCAAAGCTCGCGGAGACGCCGCTGCCGGAGAATGCGCTGGTGCTGGTCAGTGAGGCCGAGCGCTTCAGCACCACCGCCATGCACGACGTGCTCAAAACCGCAGGCATGCAGGGCGCCACCACGGTGGTGGCGGACACCCACGCCCGGCGCACCACCGGCTTTGCCACCGAGGTGCTGAAGGCGGCCGGGGTGAAGAGCTTTACCGCCAGCGCCGCCGGTGACGCGGTGGCGGTCACGCTGGTGCAGAAGGACACGGTCGACGACCGGCTGACGGTGGCCGCGCGGTACTACGCGCAGGAAGCGGCGGCCGGGAAACAGGTCAGCGCGCAGGCCGGTAACGCGAAGGCCCGGGCGCAGCTGACCGGCAAAATCCGTGAGGCGATGACGGAAGACGGCTCGCTCGGCCGGGTGCTGACGCAGGTGACCGTGCGCGAGCCGGTGTGGCTCGATGCCGCCAGCCGCAACGACCGTACAAAATACCGGGAAGGTATGGTGCTGGAGCACCACACCGGTGAGGGGGAGCAGGCGGACTTCACCATCACCGGCGTCAGCGAAAGGCACAATCTGCTGACGCTCTCGGATGAGAAAGGCCAGACGCAGGGGCTGAAAATCAGCGACATCGACAGTCATTACCGCCTGTTCAGCGAGAAAAAGCTGGAGCTGCGCGAGGGCGAGCGGCTGCGCACCTTTGCAGACATTCACGCGAAAGCCGGTGCCGGTGAGACCCTGACGGTCACCGGCCTGAAGACGGGGCGCTGGCTGTTCAGGGATAAGCTGGTGATGGCGAACAGCAGCGGCCAGCGGCTGCAGGTGAGTCCTGACGCCCCACTGTATGCCGGGTACGGCTACGCGGAATCGTTCGGCGCCACCCGGCGCACGGAAGGGAGCGTGATTGCGGTGCTGGCCGGGAAAGACGTCAGCGACACCACGGTCAACATGCTGAAGCGAAGCGGTGACAGCGTCACCGCATTCACCCCTCTGGATGAGCAGACCATCGCAAAACGCCTGGAGGAGAACCGGCCCTCCGTCACCGTCACCGGCAGCGTGACGTCCCTGAGCGGTCATGATGAACTGACGGACGCGCTGCGCACGCTGGAGTCGCGAAAGATGACGAACGGTGAGCGTATTGTCCGCCAGACCGTGGAGAAGGTGACGGGCGGTAACGTGACCTTCAGCACCGCGAGTGTGATGGCGGCCATCGTTGATGACCAGTCGATGTTGACGCAGGATGCGGCTCTTAAGCTGCAACTGCTGGAGAGCCGGGGCGAAATCATTCCGCTCAGCGCGGAGCAGGGCGCGGCCGGGCTGTACATCTCCCGCGATAACTTCAGCAACGAGCTGACCATCCTGCGCCACGTTGCAGAAGGGAAAAACGCGGTGGTGCCGCTGGCGCCCGGCGGGCTGACGACAGAGCAGGCCGGGACGCTGACGGACGGCCAGCGGCAGGCGGCTGACCTTATCCTGACCTCCCCGGACCGCATCACCGCCATCCAGGGCTATGCGGGGGTGGGGAAAACCACCCAGTTCCGCACGGTGGCCACTGCACTTAACGCGCTGGACAGCCCGCCGGTGATTGCCGGTCTGGCACCCACGCACCGGGCGGTCAGCGAGCTGAACGGCGCCGGGATACCGGCGCAGACCATCGCCAGCTTCCTGAGCGAGAACAGCCAGTGGCAGGCCTCCGGCGAGGCGCGGGATTACAGCAACACGCTGTTCGTTATCGATGAGTCCTCGATGAACGGCAATGCGCAGATGGCCTCCCTGCTGACGGCCATCACCGAGGGCGGCGGCCGTGCGGTGCTGAGCGGTGACCGTGACCAGCTGAAATCGCTGGAGTCGGGCGTGCCCTTTGCGCTGGCGCTGGAGCGCAGCGCCGCCGACGTGGCGGTGATGAAGGAGATAGTGCGCCAGACCCCGGCGCTGAAGCCGGCTATTGAGGCCATCATTGCCGGCAACGTGAAGGAGGCCGTCACCGTGGCAGAGCAGGTGCCGCCACAGACCGTGCCCCGCCAGGCAGCGGCTTACGTGCCCGGCAACAGCATGGTGGACGTGACGGCCCTGCAGGCTGAGGCAGCCAGAGAAGCCCGTGACGCGGGCATCCGGGCGGGACTGCCGGAGGATGAAATCTCTGTTCCGGCGGTGAACATTTACGAACTCGTGGCGGACGACTTCACCGGCAGAACGCCGGAGGCCCGCAACGACACGCTGATAGTGACCCCGCTGAACGCTGACCGGCGGCTGGTGAACGACCGGGTGCATGAGGGGCTGAAAAAGAACGGTGAGCTGGGTGAGTCCGTCACGGTGAGGCAGCTGGTCCGCGTCGGCAACAGCAATGCCGACCTCGGGCGGCGCTCATTCTGGCAGGAGAACCGGGGCAATACCGTACGCATGGGTGAGGCGTACTATGAGGTGGGCGCCTTTGAGCACCTCAGCGGCATTTTCCGGCTGCACGGGCTGGAGGGCGCTGACGACCGCTGGTTCATGCCGCCGGAGCTGCGTAAGGAGAACGTGGCGGTGTTTGAGTCCCGGTCAGTGGAAATCAGCACCGGCGAGAAAATCCGCCTGACCGCCACCGACCGGGAGCGGGGCGTGCGGGCGAGCGACATGGCCACCGTCACCGGCGTCACGCGGGACGGGCAGATTACGCTGGACACCGGCGACCGGTCACTGACCCTGAACCCCCGGGCATCCCTGGCTGACCAGCACCTGGACTACGGCTACGCCGTCACCACCTACAGCGCCCAGGGCGCCTCGGTGCCGTACGTCATTGCCATGGTGGGCAGCGACAGGGCCAGCGGCATGATGGCGACGCTGGACAACACCTACGTGGCGCTGTCCCGTGCAAAAGAGCATGTGCAGCTGTATGCCGGAAACCTGGACAAATGGACGGGGCTGGTTGAGCGCAACAGCGGCAGGCGCCAGACCGTGCATGACGTGATGATGCGCACGGAAGACCTGCGGGCGGGCCGGGAAGTGCAGCTGTGGGAGGCCAGCCTGCCGGTGGCGGAAACGCGACTGGCGCAGCGTACCGACAGTGAGCTGACGGCGGACGCGCGGTTCCTCTCCGGGAAGGCGCCGGAGGTGATGTGGCCGGTCATCAACGAACACGGGCGGCAGCGGGGCAACTGGCATGTACCGGTCTCACCCGCCACCGGCGCCCTCAGCCTGGAAAACGCGCACTATGAAGGGGCGTCTGACGGCACCCGCATCGTGCTGCAGAAGGGCGAGGGGCGCGCTGCCGTCCTGGAGGCGGCCACGCCGGATGAGGCGCTGGCGCTGATGGCGGAAAACCCGCAGAGTCCGGTGGTGCTGCGTAACGACCCGCCTGCCGCACAGGAGGACGCGACGCCTGCCGGAGATGAGCGGGTGCGCAGTGAGGCAGAGCTGCAGCAGGCCGCTGACGCCGCGCTGAAGACCCTGGAGCCGGAGCTGCAGCCTGAATCCACGGAAGAGCCTGACGCAGAACTCACTGCAGAGGAGGCGCTGCTGAAAGAGGCCGCACAGGCGCTGGAGCAGGACGCCGAGCTGGCGCAGGCGAATGACTATGACCACAGTCCTGAACACGAACAGAAGCAGGAGGAGAAACACGCAACTGAGCGGCTGAACGATGAAGTGAACATCATGCGCCACGACCGGCCTGAGCCGGAAGCGGACCGTCTACCCAACCGACAGAAAACCCTGGAGTAACCCTGATGATGACCTTACTGGCCCCGGCCACCGTGGCCGTGTTTGTGTACATGTTGCTGCTCTGGTTGCCGGAGCTGCAGGACCCCGCGCCGGTGCTGCGGCGCTGGAGCCGGACCGGCAGTAACCCGGCGGGCATCCACGCCGTTGATGCCGTGGTGACCGCCGCCACCGGCCGCTTTGCGGCGCGGCACGCGCTCACTGAGACGCAGACCGCCCTGCTGAACGGGATGAGCAGCCGTCCGGCGATGGTGCCGGTGACGCTGCTTATTCATCCGGCGCTGGTGCGCTATGACGGCACGCGCTTTGTGCGCGGTAGCGCGTTTAACCTGCTGCTGGCGGGGCTTGCCGGGCTGGGGCTGATATTTCCGCCGACGGTCGGCGCCGCGCTGGGTGACGTGCCGCTGTGGGTGTTCCCGCTGACGGACATCGTCACCTTCGCGATGGGCTGGTTTCTGCTGAAAAACGCGCTGTCAGATATCAGCCTGATTAACCTGGTGCTGACCGGGAAACACTGACGGCCTGCCGCCCTGCGGTTGGCCGGTCCCTCACAGACACGATTGAAAACCGCTGTCTGCTCACGACCCCTGAAAGGACATACCATGCACAAACGTCACCTGCCGCTGTTACTCAGCGGCCTGATACTGCTCTGCCCGCTGACCGTCCCGGCCGCCCCCGGCGTCAGCGTGGGCTTCTCACCGGAAGGTACGGCACAGACGCTGGTGCTGAACGTCATCGACAGCGCCACGCAGCAGATACGCCTCGCCGGTTACAGCTTCACCGCGCCCGATATCGTGCAGGCGCTTATCCGCGCGAAGGCACGGGGCGTGGACGTGAAGGTGGTGCTCGATGAGAAGGGCAACCGCAGCAAAACCAGCCTGGCGGCCATGAACCTGCTGGTCAGCAACGGCATCCCGGTGCGCACCAACGGTCGCTACGCGATCCTCCATGACAAGACCCTCATCACCGACGGCCGCACGGTGGAAACCGGCTCATTTAATTTTACGCGGTCGGCTGAGCAGCGGAACAGCGAGAACGCGCTGGTCATCCGCGACATGCCGGAGCTGGCAGAACGCTACCTCGCACACTGGCAGTCCCGCTGGGACGGCGGTGATGATTACCGCCTTCCGTACTGACTCACCCCCGATAATTGAACCTAATCAGGCGCTTACCATGACTGACATAACGCATAACCACTGTAACCCGGAACAGGACAGAGGGAGGATCGATGGCTAAAGAACGTTACCTGTTTGACGTGACGACCACGGACAGAATTGAGCACACAAAGGCGTACGAGGATTTTATCCGCAGCATCCGGCTTAACCTGCCCCGGGTGAAGAAAATTGAGGTGACCTGCTACCGGGCCGGTAATGCGGTCACCGAGCTGGTGATGTATCACAGCGAGGGCAGCCAGCTCTGCCTGACCATCTGGGAGGGGAAACTCAGCCTGCCCCCGCTGCTCCCGGACAATGTCCGCCTGTCGCTGCTGGAGATCTCGCTGCAGGACGTGACGGACATTCTGATCCTGGTGACGTCGCTGGCACGGGTGTACCGGCTGGCGCCGTATCTGCCGGGCGATCCGCACTCATCTGCGGTGCTGACGTTTATGCAGGAAGAGTAAAGTCGCTAATCTGAACGGTAAAAAGTACTCGATCACGTAATCGTCGGGTAGGTCTGTACGGCAACTGACCTTTCCGGTAAAAAGTGAACCCACTGACTAAATGCTGTGCTATCCTGCGGAAAAGTTTTCATTTTTTCTGAGGAGGCCTCATGCCACAGCAACAGTCATCAGCTGCGCAGCCTAAACAGAAACGCCCTTACAGAAAAGGTAATCCATTGTCAGGTACAGAAAGACAACTTGCCTCAATTGCCCGCAAACGTAATCATCAAAAAGAGATCAAAGTTTTTGTTGATCCGGATGTCAAAGCCATCCTGATGGATATGTGTAAGGAGCAAGGAGTGAGTCAGGCTGTTGTTCTGGAACGGCTTATAAAAGCGCATGCTGAAAATAAGAAGTGACTTCCGGGTTGACATTCCTTGATCCCACTCCGGTGTGGTGATAGATTACGGATCGTTTAGATATTCTGGCTGGCCACGCCGTAAGGTGGCATGGAACTGGTTCTGAAGAAGATTTACCGGAACCAGAAAAGAGAAAACCCCGATAACCTTTCGAAGTTTGCCGACTCTAGAAGGTTAACGGGGCATCACATAATCTGCATAGAAGCTGTTGCTCTATGCGGGGAGTATAGATTCATGCTCAGAAAAAGACAATACCTTCTGTGCTTACTCCTTCTGCGCGACATAAGCGCAGGCAGGAGTGGCTGACCAGATTGTTGCTTTACCTCATTCTGACACCCCCGGTTCATACCGGCCTTCACGGCGCGGCGAGTCCAACCGTCTCCGGAAAGGACTGTCCAAAACCCACCGTAATCATCAGCCCGTATTTAATGGTAAAACCCCGCGCGGCATGGCGGCCAAAGTCGTTGCCTGTTTCCGTGGCCACGACTGGTGCCGTAATCATGACCTGATTGCGCTGCGTCAGCAGGGCTACACGCCCTACACCCGCATGTTCGATCCGTCCTTCCGGCCGAAGCCGATGCGTATCACCCCGCGTTCAGAGAGCCGGGAAGCGCTCACCGCGCTGTCACTGGTGCTGGCGGCCAACTGCGACTACAGCCCGGACAGTGAATATATGTTCGAAGTGATGCTGCCGGTGGAAGAGATTGCCCGGCGGATGGGGGTGCTGCATGTCTACGAAAGCGGCCGTAAAGCCTACGACGTCCTGCTGCATGCGCTGCGCGTCCTCGAGCAGCTGGACTACGTCGTGGTTCACCGCGACCGCGATACCGACTCCGGCCAGAACAAGCCGGTGCGCATCTTCCTGACGGAGCGGTGCTTCACCTCACGCGGGATGACCGTCGAGAACGTGCGGGAGTGGCTGCACAAGTACCGCCAGTGGGCGGTGGCCACCGGCGTGGCCGAGTCAATGCGCGAGAAGTACGCCCGTCATCAGCTGAAGATGGCCAGGCTTGGCATTAATATCGACAGCCACCATTCCCTTAAAAACCGCCTGAAGAAGATAAAGCGCTGGGTGGTCAGCCCGGAGCTGAGGGCTGAACGGGAGCGCGTGGAGGAAGACCTGGGCGCGGTGCTCGATGAGCAGGCCCGCAAGCTGCGGCAGCTGCGTCCGCGCAGCACCGGCAACCGGTACGAAAGTGCATGGCGCCGGTTTATTGCCGGTGGCCAGTGCACGATGGCCATGCAGATGACGCTGGAAAACGCGCTGAAGGCGGACCACCCGCTGATGCACCATACTGACCCTGAAACGTACTACCGCCTGCTGCTGGAACGCGCTGGCGTCCCCCTTTAACACCCCTTTTTTAACTTACCGCGTCCTTCGCGGTTTTTGTGCTGGCGCTGAGCGGTAAACCGCGCATCCGGCAGGCATTCACACGCCCGTAACAGCCCTCCTGGCATCATAATGGCCACCCGGAAGAGTCCCGCACCGGCACCGTGGCCATCCCTGAACACAATTAAAGCAGTTAAATTCGGAACTGTGGCCATGCCCGCAGACTGCCTGCAGTTAACTTCGAAGTCCCTGCAGGTAAAAACGCTAATTTCGAACGTTACTTCTGAACAAAACATGCCCTTTAAAAAGGGAGTACTCTTGAGCCAGCCTGCCGCCTGGCATCAGGAGTAGCACCCCAGGCTTCGCCCGGGGCAAAATTATCCCTCCGGCCACCGTGCACACACTCCCACACCAGTATGAAGTAGCTCCCCGGACACGTCCGGGGCATCAGTCCGGCGAACATTTTAGTTACAACACTCACATAGCCCCCCGATCGGAGGCTGGATACTCTGCCGCTTACTAATCAGTGCCACGACTGAACCTCTGAGGATGTGTGGGAGTGTCGCTGTGAGAATAAAATACACGCCCGTAAGCGGCCCCCAAGGCCCGCTAACGCGGAGATACGCCCCGGCTGCGGCTACGCCTTGCCGTGACCACTCCGTCAGCGCAAATCAAGCTTCTTCATGGCTGAAAGCGGGTCTGGCTTTGCAGGGAGGGGGCTGGGATTGGTGAAATCTATCAAACCGGAGCGGCAAAGCCGCGTCACCGGCGACCCCTACCCTTCGCGATTCATGGAAGTGTATTTGTCGCCTTCATGCGTGAACGCATAAGACAATATTCTGATGGTACATTCAGTTAAGGGGGTTGACGCTCAACGGAGCGGTTTCACACGTTAAGCCTATTTTGTCCGATAAATCAGAATATTATGGACAGTGAAAAATGCGCCAAAAACGCTGTCTTTTTAATCGGAAAATGGTATTGAACGGACACCAGTGCCCACTAATTGATTTTTCGGACGACCTTTCTCGCCTGGCGTGAGTTTTCGTTCGACTGAGCATCAGACCCCTATTTCGCGAAGGCAGAACCCGTGCTGGAAAAGGCTGGAAATCCAGCCGCAGAATGTCTGAGCAATATGCGTGACACGATTGACGAAGTCAGACAAGAAACAGCACAAAACCCAGCAAAGTAATCCTCAGAACAAACCTGGCGATCGCCGGGTTTTCTTCATAAAGAATGTAGTGTAAATCACTATAAATATAGTCCCTTATCTCCTTAGCGTGGTTTTTTACACGGTTGACCCTCAAACCCCAAACAACGCCAGTTCATAATAATAAGGGGGATAGTCGTCAGCCCAGGCGATAAAAAGCTCACCGGCGCGGTCGATGTTTCCACAGCGTAACTGTTGTGACCCCAGCAGGTAGCGCACGCCCGGCTGATCGACCGGATTATACGCCAGCATCTTTTCCATCATCTGACTTGCGGCTCTGCCACGACCCAGCGGGATATACGAGACGGCCGCGCTGTGCAGCGCGCGTAAATAGGGGCGGTTGGCGACGTGTTTCCATTCAATCCGGCCATGAAAGCCCCCGGGGATCAGCCTGTTTCCCACGGCTACGCCGGCCAGCGCGGCCTTCAGCGCCTTTTTGGGGTTATCCTCTGATTCATTGAAGGCAAGCGACAGGTGCGCGTGGGCATCAATCAAATCAGGCTCTCTTTTGATCAGCATTTTCAGGCCCGTGAGGTAGTCTGTGTCCCGGATTGTCCCCGTCTGATAGCGTTTCAGTAACGCATCAACGCCATTCATGACCTGCCTGAAGCGCCCGTCGGGGTAAATGAACCTGCCGGTGCCCTCGTCGATGATAAACTGCAGCTTGTTGTCCATGCCGGTGTCCTTTCAGCGGTGACCTGTGACCCTTTCTGTTGCCTTCATGCGTGAACGCACAGGGCAACCCCCTGATAAAACATTCACCGCCCCCTATTCACGGCCGAATGTGGCGTCAGTTTTCCTGAGCCGGCCGACCTTTATCCGCGTGGTTGCCGGCAGTTCATCCAGATTATCGTCCCTCAGTCCCAGCATCATGTTGTAGCCGGAGAACAGCCCGGGAGCGCCCAGCCGGGGAACCGGCAGCAGTCGGGTGGGAATGGTCAGCCAGAGGCGCAGGTCATAATCGCAGCCCAGGCTGGTCTGTAATAATGTCATCACGTCCTGCCTGAGCTGACCATCCGGCATCCAGCCTCTGGCTTCATCCGGATCGTCCGTGGTCAGTTCAACCCGGGAACAGTACCCCGCAATGGTGGTTTCATCGCCCAGTATCGGGTGTTCACCGAGCGTCATGCCGTCCCGCAGGGAGAGGCGGGCCCGCTCTGTCACCGGCACCGTTACCGGATGATGCGGGTACACGTCAACCTGCGTGTGGGGGGCCTGGCTGCGGATGACTGCCGCTATGCCTTCCTCCGTGTGCGTCGGGTGCAGCAGGGGGGACAGGATGGCCAGTAAGCGTGATGCCGGCACCTCCCGGCTGCGGGTAATCCCCGTCAGCGCCATCAGGCTTTGCGAGACGGAGTCCGTGCCGCCGGGCTCAAAGGTGGCCGGGTAGCTGTACTTACGCCAGATGCGGTAAAACTGGGTCATCAGCCGGTGGTTGAAGATATCCAGAAATGCCGCCATCGCGTCCGCCCCGTCGCGTCCCTGGTTGATATCATCAATGATGGCCGTGGGGAGCGGCGAGTCCACGCCGTACAGGCCGAAGAACTGTGTCCTGACGGAGGGCGGCGCGTCCGGGTTCTCCGGGTCGGTTTCCGTGCATTTCAGCTCCCCTGACGGAAAGCCCAGCCGGGGGTTGGGCCGAAAGCGGACCGGGTCGCCGTCAGGCGTGCGCCCCGTACCCAGCCGGCTGCCGGTTATCCGCTCCGTCAGCTGACAGAAGCGGTAGAAGTTAAACCGCGCCGTCTGGTCACTGCCTTCGTCGTCCAGCCAGAACGGCGGCAGGGGCTTCTGGTCTTCTGCGTCGTTCACATCAGCACCCGGTCAATCCGGCGCTCAGGCCAGGCCCATTCGGTGCCGGAGCCGGTGAGCAGGACGGTCAGCTGGGTGAAACGCATAACGCTGGCGTACTGGGTCAGAAACTGCTCCAGCAGCTCGCAGAACAGCCGCGCGTCGCCGGTTCCGCTGAACTGCGTTTCGTCCAGCATCACGCGGATGCGGACCCCGTTCCAGTGGAACGACGTGTTATATGCCTGCCGCCAGCTGACGTGGCGGATACCGCTGATGCGCCGGCGGTTATGCTCATCATCGCCCCAGTTGAACAGCGACAGCGCCGCCCTGAGGTTTTCCGCATCGCTAATCATCTGGCTCAGCGCCCGGGGATGCAGCAGCGCCATCAGGTGCCACTGGTACAGCGGCGTGGTGGGCGGGTAAAACGGCATGGAGGGCAGTCCGCGGGTCTGTCCGCGCAGGGCGAGGTTGCCCGTGGCGTAATCAGCGTCAAACAGCGCCTGCTGCAGCGCCATCCGGGGGAAGGCCCCGTTGCTGCAGGTCAGGTTCAGCAGCAGCTTCACCCCCGGCTGCTGTTCGTGGGCCCGGCCGCCCGGCATCAGCACGGTTTCATGCAGGCCGCTGACGCCGCGCCAGATGCGGGTGTGAAAGTAACGGTCAGGCCACTGATTCTCATACCTGAGCATCCCGCCCTTCTGCCGGAAGTGGCGGTAGGGGGTGTAAGGCCGGGACTCATCCTCTTCCTCATCCTTCTGCACCACGGTGTCGACGCTGTAGATTTCGGTATGGCCGTCCGTCATCCGGTGCGGGCGCAGGCGGTAGCGTGTTTCTGCCGGCCGGGTCAGCAGCGGCTCGCCGGCCAGGCGAAAGAGATTAATCAGCGGGACGCAGTGCATGCGCAGGGCATCTTCCGGTATCACGGTGTCGTAAGGCAGCGGCACGGCCAGCGCCAGCTCCAGTTCGATATGCGTGGCGTTTGGTGCAACGCTGACCGTCTCCGGGCAGTTCAGCGTCAGAAAGAAATACCGCGCCGGGGAGGTGAAGTACTCGAGCAGCGGGCGGATTTCACCGCACAGCGCCGGGCTGTCGCTGTCGGGCCACAGGGGCGGATGCTGATGCAGCCAGCGTGGCGTGAAGGTGGCAGTGAACGGCAACGCCTCCGGGGCACCGCTGTGGCGCAGACGCACCCCGCGGACCTGCTGCGTCAGCGCCAGGTACAGCAGCGACTGCTGTACGCGGTCCCCGGTGATGCAGAGCGGAATGTCCTGCAGCCGCAGCGTTTTCGGCTCATTCTGCACCGGAAAGGTAAAGCGCAGCGTCAGGGCCTGGGTGCCGTCAGGGCGGGTATGCCGGGTAAGGCGCGCCAGCGAGAACGGATGCAGCACCAGGTCCCCGGTTGTGCGGTAAGGACAGCGGAGGCCGTTATGGTATTCACGGGGCTTCACCGGCAGACTCAGCAGCTCCGTTCCGGCCGGGAGCGTCTGCGCCTGCAGGTGCGTCAGCGGGTCAGCCGGCGAGAGCTCCACCACGGCGGTGGAGGGTAACGTGCGGTTGACCACCGGCAGCAGGTGGCTCAGCAGCGGTTCGGTCAGCTCGGGAACGTCATCATCAATCCGGCGCCGCACCTGCGCCATCATCAGCGAGAAGCCCTGGAACAGCTGCTCCACGGACGGGTCCGTTCTCAGCGACAGGCTGTCCACGCCGAGGCGGCGCCCCGCGTCCGGGTACTGCGCGGCAAACTCTCTGGCCGCGGCTTTCAGCCAGCGCATTTCGCCGTCAAAGTAGCGTAAAAAATCGTGGTCTGACATGTTCACTCCCTGCCCCGTATCCGGAGTTCCCGGTTGTTCAGTTCAATAATTGCCGGCCGGTCCGCGACCATATCATCGCGGGACAGGGTCAGCCGCCAGCTGTCCCGCTGCATATCCGGGTACAGGAAGAACGCCGCCACCGCCACCGCCTGCACGTCGTCAGCCAGCGGGATATTTACCGTGGTGGTGTTGCCCGGCAGCACCCTGACGCTCAGCGCCCTGCCCGACAGGTCCGCCGCCAGCGTGGCGGCATCCTGCTTCAGCAGCGCGCCGTAGGCGGCCTGAGTAAAGGCCGTGGTCTTTCGCAGCGGCCAGATGCGCACTTCGACCGGCGAGGACATCTGCGCCTCATCGGTATTCAGCGCGCTCCTCGCCGCCAGCTGCAGCTGCAGGGTGTCCACTTTTTTGTAGAAAATGGCGCGGGTGACGCTGCCCGCCCCTTTTTTCACGCTCTGCGTCAGGCCGCATCCGCTGAGCAGAACGGCCAGGATAAGTGCTGAAAGGCCGCGCAGGGCCCGGAGGTGTCTACGGCTGCCCATGGTCAGCGCCCTCCGCCGGACTGAACACGGTGGCGGGCAGCGTGAAGCCCTTCAGCGCCAGCAGGTCCAGCGGCCCGGCCCCGCTTTCTGTGCGCAGCAGCAGCGAAATGACCTGTCCGTTTTTATCCGTCCAGCTCAGCCGCCAGCGGCTGCTGTCAAGCTGCTCAGGGCGGGCTTTGTCCAGCAGCCTCAGCAGCGCCCAGGGGCCGTCAGCGGCCGCGACGGTCACCGGCGGCAGTACCGCATCGCCGTTCCGGTTCTCCGGGATGACGCTGAGCACCGCCTGCGGATGCGCGGTCTGCTTATCCGGCCAGGTGAAGGCCTGCCATTCGGCCTGCTGATTGAAGTATTTCAGCTGCGCGTCATCCAGCTGCAGGGTTGTCTCCACAATACCGCGCAGCGGCCGCATCTGAACGGCAAAGCTCAGGCGGGCTTCGCCCTGCGCAAACGCCTGGCGGCCGGTGCGGGCCAGCAGGTTGACGGCCGCCAGAAATGCCGGGTTGACCGTCATGGCCTGCTGTGTGGCGGCAACCGGCACCCACTCATCACCCTGTTTTTCCACCAGGCCGTGAAGCTGCTGGCTGATAAACTGCTCCACCACGCCGCGCTGTGGCGCGATGAAATGCGCCAGCAGGGGCAGCGACGCATCGCCGCTGCCGGCGGTAAACGGGTAACGTCCGCTGAACGCGGTCTGCCAGCTGTAAACCACCCGCTGCTGCCAGGCGTCATTGAGTGCCTGCGCGGCCGGGGTCAGGATGCTCTGCCAGGCCTGCTCCAGCGGTTCGCTGAAGGCGGCGGTGGCAAATCCGCTCCAGTCCTGCCCGAGGCTTGCCGCCATCAGTGAGCCGCGTGTGCGTGCAACGGACAGCGCGCTGTCCCTGCTGTGCAGCGTCTCCTGCATCAGGGCCAGCATTCCGCCCCGCGGGTCGTCTGACGTCGTGACCTGCTGCAGCAGGAGGCGCACCTGTGTCACCTGCAGCAGGTAGTCCTGCAGGGTCAGGCCGCCGGGCGGCGTGGCGGAGTCTTTCTGGCCCTCTTCTGCGGGCAGAATGGCCAGCAGCGGCGCGAAGGTCCGTGCCACCACCTCTGCAGGCCGGCTTTCCGGACTGTCTTCCCCGGCCGTCGCCGGCGGCGTTTCCGGCGTACCTGCGCCTGCTCCGGCGACCAGCTGTTTTGCCGACCGGAGCAGGGTGTCGCCCATGGTCCGGCCTTCCTGTCCCACGCCCGCCTGACGGCGCAGCATTCTGCCGAGCCGGATAAGCGGCGAGCGCTGGCTGTCGCCGAGCAGGCTCAGCTGGTCGAGGGTGTCGCTCAGCGTGGCGCCCTGCTGCCAGCGGAGACTGTTGAGAAACCCCAGCCAGGCGCCGGCATAATCGGCGAAATAGCGGGCGGTCAGGCGCCGGCGCAGCGCGTCTTCACTCAGCACCGGCGACGCCGCCGTTCCGGCCTCATCCAGCACCGGGTCCGTCGTGACCTGCCGCGCGGCGGAGACCTTTGCGATAAGGCCGCGTACCTCACTCTCCCAGGCTTCACGGGTGAAGATGCCCGGCAGCGCCTGGTCCGTGACCAGCAGGCCGGCGGCGGCGTCATCGTCCAGCAGCGCGCTGAGCGACAGGGCCGGATGGTGCTTTTTCGCCTGCAGCAGCACCGACTGATAGAGGGCGTTCTCACTGTTCCGCAGGCCTTTCTGGCCGCGCAGCAGCGTGCGTACGGCGGCAACCAGCCGGTCATCCGGCGCCTGCCGCCAGTCAGGATGCCGGGGCAGCTCGTGGCTGAAGAACGCCGTCATGCCTGAGGACAGCATCATCCATTCACCGGGCGGAATACGCGGGTCCGGTGCGGGCCACAGCGGCGTCAGGGTTTGCTGCAGAAACGCGGGCTCTGCCCGCTGCGGCTGCGTCAGCATCAGCAGGGTCTTGAGGTCCCGGTAGGTTTCGCCGGCCTGGCTGCGGCGCGCGGCGGAGCCGGGCGGCAGGTCGGTATACTGACGAAGGCGGGTGGTCAGCTGCGCCATCACCGGCGCCAGCATCAGCTGCTGAGCCTGCTGCTGCCAGACGGGCCACAGGCGTCTCAGCTGCCGCGCGTTCTGGTCCAGTCCTGAGCGGTACAGAAGCGGTGACCCTTCCCGGCTGCGCCAGAGCAGCACGGCGGTCTGACGCTGCAGCCCGCGCAGATGGCGCAGCCGGGCCGCCGTCTCCGTACCGGCGGCAGTCTGCGCCAGCAGCGCACTGTTTTCCTTAATCAGGCGGGCGTTCAGGCAGGCCGACGTCAGCATCCCGGCCCACCACACAGCGATGGCGGCCAGGGTGCCCCGGTACAGCCAGTCGCGGAAAATCAGCCGGTCCCGCTGCCCGCGGCGGATACGCGCCTGATGCAGCAGCGCGTACCAGGCGGGTGACAGGCTGATGTCCCGGTAACCGGCATGCTGGCCCGGCGGCGGGGGCGGCATAAAAAACACCCCGGAAAGCAGCACGCCGCTCTGTACATTCACGAGCGGCTGCAGCGTCGCGGCCAGCGGCGACAGTGCGGCGTGGCGGATATCCTGCGCCAGCTGCAGCAGCCAGCTCCAGCGCCGGTTATGCTGCACCTGTCTCATCCCCTGCGCCACCAGGTCCGGGACCAGCCCGTCCAGCCGGGCGCTGATGTCCACTGACGTGCCGGGCGTCCAGCAGAGGCCGGTCCCCTGCAGCGGGCGGTCGTACTGGTCGTGCTCATTCTCCCGCCGTACCACGGCATACACCGGCAGCCGCCAGCCCAGCTGCGCCCCGGTGCGTTTCAGCTGCTGCCAGAGCGCGTGGCGGGTGATGTCATCCCCGCGCCCGGCCTCTCCGGCGTCCGTTACCCACAGTACGGCGTTCAGGGCCCGTCGCCCGCGCCGGCGGCGCAGCCAGGCGATATCCGCGCCGGTTATCTGGCCGGGCTCACCGCACCACAGCAGTATCCCCCGGCGGCTGACCTGCCAGCGTTCGGTTATCAGCCCCGGCATCAGCGACTCAACGAGTGCGGCCTGCCCGGTGACCAGCAGCCACGGCAGCCGCTTTTTACGCGCCTGCCAGAACGGCGAAGGATGCCGGTCACACAGCGGCCCCAGGACGCGCTCCGCGTCGTCGTCCTGTCTGTCCGCCGGGCGCAGCCAGGGCAGCAGCTGTACGGCAAAGCCAAAGCGCATGACCAGCAGCCAGCCCAGAAGAATGCCGGCCTGCACAATCCGGACGGTGCCCGGGGCGGAAAACCAGTGCGGGGCCTGTATCTGGCAGAGTGCCAGCAGCAGCAGGGCCGTCACCAGCCAGAACAGGGAGGCCATTTTACTCATGAGAACGTGTTTCCGCCGTCAGCCATTCCTCTTCCAGCCGGTACTGCCAGAGCGTCAGCGCCAGCGGAATGGCAAAGGCCAGCAGCAGGGCATACAGGGCGAAGCCCGCCAGCAGCCACGGCCAGAGCGCCAGGCGGATGGCGGGAGACGGCAGCAGGCCGTACAGGGTCAGCAGGCAGGCTGACGCGCCCAGCCACGCCAGCGGGTAGCGTGAAATGCGGTCTTCCGGCGCGGGCACGGCATCCGCCGGCCGGACGCTGACCTGCACGCAGGCGATACTGTCCCCCACCGGCGCCACCACCATCTGCCCCTGCTGACCGGTATCGGTGGCCGCTGCCGCGAGGGTCAGCGCCAGCATAAACCCCGCGGGCCCCTGTTCGCCCACCCGTGACGGCAGCAGATGCATACCGGTGGCGGGCAGCGGCTCGCCGTAAATATCCAGCGTGGCGAGCAGCGTGTTGCGGGCGCGGGCATCCAGCCCGGCGTCCCACAGATGGCGGCGGTGACCGGGAGGGCACTGCTGAACATCCAGCAGCGCGGTCAGTTTTTTCTCGGGGGCCTGACGGGGCGTCAGCAGCGGGCGGAATACGTGCACCGGGCGAAACGGCAGCCGTTCCGGCAGGCGCTGATTACGCGGCATGAACAGGAGGGCGCAGCTGAACTCCATCGCTTTAGCGTCATCCTGAATCTGATGCAGGCACAGCACCAGCCGGGGAATATCCGACGGCTCATCACACCAGCGGTCAAACAGCAGGGCATCCGCAGGCTGTTCCAGCCAGTGGACGCGGGCGTCAGCGAGCGGGCGGTTCAGCAGCGACTGCCAGCCCTGCGCCAGCGCCAGACGGCAGTCCTCTTCCTCCTGTCCGGCGGCGGACAGCCAGAGCTCCACCACCGGCAGGGCGGTCAGGGCCGGCGTCAGCGGAGCCAGTAAACTCAGAAAAAGCGGGCGCAGCGGCGACTCCCCGAGCTTACTGCCGGCATCCGGCGGTAAGCGCAGCGTGGCGGACGGCGCGTCCGGCGGCGTGCCGCTCATGCCGGTGATGCGAGACATCAGGTCCGGCTCCGGGGTGACCAGATGCCAGGCGGCCAGCGTCAGGGCGCGACGGCCCAGCACCATCCACTGCGCGCGTTTACGGTCAAGAAACAGATGCCGCCACGCAATCTCACGCCGGCGGTGCAGCAGGTGGCTCAGCCAGAACAGGCCCAGCGTCCCCGCAACCAGCAGGGGCGCCGTCACCAGCCAGAACCAGAAGCGCAGGCTGGCAAAGCCCCGCTCAACCGGCCAGGTGAACAGCAGTATCACGCCGGCAACGGCCACACAGGCCAGCGGCAGAATGAGCCACGCCCACCAGGCCGGAAACGCCGGCCGCGTTTTACGCGCCAGCGGCGGCAAAATCCATTGCATCACTTACTCTGCTCCTGCGCCCGGCAGCGTGGTGCGCAGTACGCACCCGCAGGCTGACTTACAGCCATCGACAATGACCGCCCGGCCGGACATTATCCAGGTCGGGTGCCCTTCCGTCACCGCAGACTGTCCGTGCTGCGGGCACGAAACCGTATCCCCGGCCAGCATCACCTTTTTACCGGCAAACAGCGCGCCGGAGGCGGTGGCGACGGTACCGCCGTGTGAATGGGGGTCGCCAAGGCGAATGACTCCGCGCATAATCAGTTTCCGTTACTCATTCGGTAAATATCGATGGGCAGCATTAATACTCACCCAGATCCGGGTTGCACTGCATATGATCCCATCCGGTATAGTTTTTCACTTCAGGGACGTTATTGGGGATGTTTTGCCATTTGGGATCGTGTGCAATAACCCCCCAATGGTCAGGTCCATCTACTGCATTCCATGAGATATATTCTCTCCCCCAGTCCAGGCCGGCAGAGCCTGATTTCAAACGGGCGTGCTGCACAGAACCGTCATAATCACGGTAGGTATAGGGAATTCCTGCCCCACCTGGTTGCAGGCGGGGATCGTCAAAGGGTTTTGAACTCATATAGAGATCGCCGGTTTTGGTCTGGATAAAACCCTGATCGTTTATGACGGTGAAGGAAACAATTTCGTCGCTTTCAGGATTTGAAGAACCGTATTGGTTTGCGCCTCCCCCCGGCGTATATCTGGCCAGATACCATGTCTGACCATAGTCTTTTGAAACAAAGAAACCGGCCCCTTCATACATGGTAACGGCGATATAACGTTCTGAGGGGTGAAGATAAGGCTTGGTAAAAATACGGTAGAACTGCGATGTTACTTCGCTATGTATATTGCGTTGGGTATCAGTGAACCAGAGCTCACCCTCGCAGTTAAAGCCTGTCAGCTCCAGATAGCGGTGGTCGTCAAAGCGATACACTACCTGGGTGGGTACTTTTCTGGGGGCGGCATGACAGCCACTGAGCGCAAGCAATCCTATAATTAGAAACCAGTTTTTTCTGCTCATCCTGCCTTCCTTAATTTATACCAGCGGTTTTGGCATTTCCCATTGCAGGACATCCACCATTTTATTTTCCATATCCCGCTTTGTGCCGGGCTGAACCCGCTGGCGTGGACCGTAATCATTCACCACGCCAAACTCACTGGTTGGCATTGGTTTTTCGCCCGTTTCCGGTTTATTCATCAGGGGCTTGAAGTCTGGCGGCAGAATACCTTCCTGATAGTATTTTTTGATTTTAGGCTCCGGGTTTCCGGGTCTGCGCCAGTCTGCCTGCAACAACAAACCATCCCAGAATTTCTCATTCTCGAACGCTTTGTTCTGCCCGATTGCCAGGTCATAGGCCATGGCCATTCTGGGGGCGTACTGGCTGCATACAATGGATGAGTGCTGGCTGTAGGATGAGAGGACCTCAACGGCTTTATCCAGCTCACTGTCTGTCATCCTGCGGCGAAGGGTTAATTTCTGTACAGGACCGTCAGGGTGACCTGTCACCCGGCCATCCACGATTTCGGGATTACCCGGCTTACGCGCCGCAATCTCTTTTACCTGCTCCGGGCTGAGCATCTGGCCGTCACGCAGGGCGATGAACGATCGGGTGTTTGGCACGCTGACCGTTTCCGTAATAAACCGTTCTGCTTTTATCGCCGCGCGGGAAATAAGCTTGTCAGACTCCGACAACCTGTAGCTGTAACCCTGCTCAGTCATCAGCTTAAATTCAAACGGCTCGGGCAGGAGCGGAGCGTTTACAGTGACATCATTAAACTCCCAGCTGGCATCCTGTAACGGTACTTTCTGGTCGTCCATCTGCCGTGGTGGCATAGTGAAGTGGTAGCCGGTTTTATCCCCGACCGTCACCCCTTTGCAGAATACCCGCTGCCGGAAGTTATCGCCCAGTTGACTGCGAACCCCGTCGCGCGCACCGCTCCAGCCAAAGCCCTTAACCGGGAGCATCGAAACCACCAGGTCATTCGGGCAGAAATAGTTGTACACCATGCCAAAATTATTGCGGCTGAATGCCGTATCGCTCCAGCGATTGACCCGGTGCAGGCAGGTGCTGTCAAACAGTTGCTGAATATCGGTAGCATCATGCGCTTTTCCGCCGTTATAGCGGGCGTTGGTTGCCATCAGCTTACAGAAGTTCGTCAGCGTTTCCTGTCTCGCCTGGCTGGTCTGATGTTTTCCCGGCTGGGCGTTTTCCAGGATGCGGCTTTCCAGTGAATAGGGTGAGTGGTTAAGAATTACGCAGTCGGCAGGTTCATACCCTGCCGCTTTTACCCACATATTTGCCAGCAGGGTGATAATGGTGCCCTGGCTGTGGGCAACAATATTGATGGTGTCGTATTTGGTCGGTTCATTGAGTCTGATAGCGATAATCAAATCCGCCAGCCGCCTTGCCGCATACGCCTGATAGATGCGATGCGGGTTCTGATAAATAGGATGACTCCAGTCACCGCCGTTCATCCGGGAGCGGGAGAATTTACCGATAATATCCAGCGCCGCGCCACTGGCACCGGGGCCAAACATATCCGGAATATTGGTGGTGGCATTGGCAAAGGTTCCCCCGCCTTTGGCGAAACCGGTATCGAGCCAGTTATTCAGGTTGTCGGTGTTCTGGTTATCGTGATTTCTTTTTTTTCCGGCATCATTCTGCTGGTAGGTATCGTAAGCCAGGTCGGCCCTGTTTCCCTTTTTCTGCAGTTCATCCCGGTAGCGCTGCTGGTCGGCAGTAAACGTGGCGTTATCCACGGGTTTATAGCCCCAGTAGAAGGGAATAATGGGCGACCGGTTGACCACGCCAATGCAGGTCTGTTTTTCGACAGAGCAGGTCTGTGTTGAGAGATTTCCGTCTGCGTCAGAGATCATAAACTCATGCTCTGTCCAGTCATGGGGATGCAGATCGTCACGGCCCAGACGATGGTTCAGCCCGGCACAGATGCCTTCATCCTGGTTCTGATAGGCTTCACCCACGTCATTAACACCGTGAACCAGAATAACAATGCAGGGTAACGGGCGATGAACTGCACATCGCCGGTTCACCATCTCTCCCCCGGTGCTGCATACGCCAATATCATCTTTCGAGATAACGCCGCGTGTTCTGATATTTTTCGGTTCCGTTCCGTTCATTGGTTAGTCCCTGATAATCTCAATTGCCATTTTTTCCAGCTCATGCATATTCAGCAGAGACGACTGTCCCTGCCCGTCCGTCACGCCTTCAGTGACCGAACCGTCCTGCCGCCGTATGCGGAATTTCTGATCCTTAAGTACATGTCCGGGATCACCCTCGGCGTGAAGCACATAGCGGCGGGAAAACTCTCCGTTCCTGAACGACGGCACTGCCTGGCTGATGCTGTCGCCGTCCTGATACACCAGATTCGGGGTTTTCTGCACAATGCGGGTCGGGCCGAGTTCTTCAATCACGCCGTTTTTGATGCGGATCCCTGCCCCACCGCACATCAGCAGCAGTTCTTCTTTGGCATTCAGTACGATCCGGCCACTGGTGCTGCTGATTTGCATATCCGCAAAGGAAGTGAGTTCCATCTGGTCTTTCTGGGCCTGTATCTGCACCTTGCCCGCCGCGGCAATCAGCTTCATACCCAGTTTATGCGCGAACAGGGAGACCCTCTGACCCGCCGTCACGGAGAACTGACGGAAGACGCTGAAGCTGGCGTCCTGACCGGCTGTGGCAATCAGGTTTTTCCCCGCGGACTGCTGCAGTGATGCCGGCGTGGTCGAGGCAATCCCCGCTTCACCATGCACCAGAACGCCCGGTTCTTTCAGCGTGTGAAGCGCGGTGTTCAGTTCCTGCTGTGGGGCGGTGTCCGCCGGTGAAGCCTGAGCTGTACTGGCTGTCTGCTCCAGCGTCCGGGCCAGCGCCAGCGCTTTTTCCAGTTGCGCAATGGTCGCCGTCATATCCAGCTGCTGACCTCCGGCCCCGGGCCGGGCCTCAGAGGTGAGCAGCACGCCTTTTGCGCCGCGCAGGGCAATACGGGCATCGGTGCGCAGCTCCGCACCTTCGCCGCGCTGATTTTTGTCTTTATCGACCAGGCTGCCGAGGTTCAGCTCGCTGGTGCCGGAATGCGGCGTGCTGAGTTTAATAAACTCATGCTCCCGCCAGTCATCCATCAGCAGGGTGTTTTTCGCCGGCGTCAGCAGAATATTGCGTTTATGGTTCTGCTGCGCCACTGTGTCTGCGTGGCGGGAGTCGTGCATCACATGGGCAATGTAGGGGCGGTCAATATCCCCGCTTTCAAACGCCACCATCACGCCGGTGCCCTCCAGCAGCGGCCAGTGAAAACCGTATTCTCCTCCGGCATACGGTCTCGCCAGACGAACCCAGCCGCTCTCAAAGCCTTTCTGCCATTCTGCCCGGTCAAGATCAAAGCGGATGCGGTAGCGCCCCTGTGCATCAATGTGAGCGTAGAGGTCGTTTTCCTGCATCGAGGAGACACGGGCGGGTAAGGTGCCGCTGATGGCCGGCCAGGGCTGTTCTTCCGGGCGGTAGGTGGCGTGAGCGTTCCACGGGACGGCGGTGAAGGTGATGAAATAGGCCGAATCGCGGGCGATATTTTCGCAGGTGGTCGAGACAATCAGCAGGCCGTCAGGGGCATCAGGCCATTCCTTACCCCGCGTGTTGATGATCATTCCCGGCCGCAGCGTCATACAGTTGGACTTGCCTGAAAACGTCACCAGCTTACAGAGGTGTCGTTCCTTACGGATACCGGCGTACCATATCCCCTGCCCCGGCTGCTCTTCGTAGGCTTTTCCTGCTTCGGGGTAGTGCTCAGCCCAGCGGTTATCAACGCCGCGCAGCGCCCGGTATTCTTCGCTGGTTTTCACCTCTGCCTTCATATCACTCAGGGCATCGCAGTAATTGTCATCATTGACGCCAACCTGCTTTGGTACCGCCGAGCGCACAACCTGCATATCCCAGACCGACTCAAGCCCGCCATCAAACAGACCGGAAGGGTGACGGTACGGAATCGCCGGCCCGGTTACCCAGCCACCCGGGTGATCCGTGAGGATAATGGCATCCTCAAGGCTTTCCTCATCATACTGGCGATAAAACGCCACGCCAGAATCGGCCAGTCGCCGGGCGATGTGGGCATAATCCGACTCTTCATACTGCATCATGAAGTCGCGCAGCGGATACCGGGTGCTGAGCTTCAGGGCGAAACCCAGCCGGTCGATCAGGTGATTTTCAAAGGTTTTTTCCGTCAGGCTGATGATGCTGTCGTTGAGATATACCGCGCTGTTACGTCCCTGCGTCATGCGGGCCATTTTGTGTTCAAGCACCACGCTGTAACGGGTCTGGTCGGCGCTGGTCCCGTGCTGGCGAAACCGGGTGATAATGCCGGGAACAATACGCGGCGTGAGTGTCTCCCAGGGGGGCCCGTCCGGGTACATCAGCAGCTCGGCAGAGTAGTTAATCAGAAGCCGGGCGGGGATATCGCAGGTGGTGCTGGTGAACTCTATTTCATAGCGGGGTATCTGGCTGATGGCCTCCTGCCCACTGAATTTCAGCACGGAAATCTGAATATCCGGATGCTCACGGTTGAGTTTTTTTAAGCGGAGCTGGTAATGGTTGTAGGTACCGTATTTACCACCCGTAATGATGTAGTCCGCAATTCCCATTGCTTCCCGTCCTTATCGTGTTGTATCAGTCCAGTCACTGAGCCAGTAAAAACATCCTCAGGCCAGCCCACATCCCCGCCGTAAACAAGACCAGTGCCATCAGGACCACCGGCGGCGAATGCCACCACTGACCTTCCCGGGGGCCGGTACTGACGACAATATCCTGGTGACGTTCGTTGCCCGGAACGTCAGGGAGTAACGTCTCCAGTTGTCGCATCAGTGATAAACGCTCACCGTTATCTTCGGTCCGGCATTTGCCCTTATAGCCAAGCAGTAACATCCGGTGGTAACAGGCTGTAATGGCAACAGAAGGTGCAGGCTCGCGAAGCAGCTTTTTGATGTGTTCGTAGAAGTATTCGCCGCCGCGAAGGTGCATCAGCAACCTCGACTGGAGTGGCGATTCATGCCACCAGAACGAGACGTCAACATCCTTCTGGGTCATCACGGCCTCATCCAGAAAGACACAATGCGCGAACTTGATTTCTTCGCAAACAGCCTCGGTGGCCCCCGCCTGCTGCAGCTTTTCCTGAACCGCTTCGATTTGCTTAAGGCAGTACTGGTAAAGCTGTTTATCCACCACCACGCCTGGCGTGTTACGGATGGCAAGCGCCAGAAGCCAGGTGTCCTGAAAAATGACGTCCATAAAGGCAGCGGGATGCTGACTGAAGCATGGGGTGGTTTCGGTTGCAGAGGCGGTCACGACACCTGACTTCCTTATCTGTATGAAATATCTTCCGGTGCACGGATTCTGGCAGATATCCGGTAAATCAAACTGAAACGGAAAGTAATTAAAACCTTTTGGTTATTATGGATAACGAGTTTGTTGTGAAGGGGCTGCGCCATTCTTCCGTTTTTTAGCCCGGGCTGTTCGGTGCTCACTGCGCTGTGCTCCGCCTCAGTCCAGGCTAAAAAACGTTACTGGGATTTGGAGAACAACGGAACAGTAAACACAGTTAAATGGTCATTTAGTGGCGACAACAGCCCTGGCATGGGGGCTCTCACCATCTTCCCGAATTTACACCACGCCTCAAGACTCTAATCTGTCCGGACGGCTCACAGGCATTCAAATATCAGGTGTTTGACAAACTGGAATGTGCGTAAGCGTCCACCGGGGGGCGTATTGACGGGGATGTGATAATTAGTCGGCAGTGTGATGAAGCGCATCGTTCAGAAAATACGGCAGTTGCTTTACGCTCAAATGTCCCCATAACTAGTCTGGTTTAATGGTGCAGCAGTTACTTTCCAGATTATTTAGGGGGAAACAAGAGTATGGCAAGATGTACGGCTCCTGTACGTGGACACAGCTCAGCAGCAGCAGCTGCTGCCTGTCCCGCATGTCGTAATCGCAGTGGTTATCGCCGCAGTAGCTACATTTATGATAGTTACCCTTCTTACTCATCATCAGGCTCTAGCGGTGGTGGAAGTTATGGAGGCAGTGGCGGATCCAGCAGCAGCGCGAAGCCACGCTGGTCAAAATCAGGGGCTTCCGTTTCCTACACAGCGGCCCAAGTACAATCACTCACACCAATTCGACAAGCGGTTGAGAAACTTGCCGTTGAGCAACCTGATCTGCGTGATGTCTTCCTTTGCCATGCCTGGGATGACCGACAAGGTATTGCCAAAGAGCTGCACGCTTATGTCGAGTCAGTCTCACGTCATTTTCAGAAAAAAACAGCACCAAATGCCAGAAGCGGGCTGCACTGGCTACCCACGGCGACAACTCAGAGCTGATTGAGTAGTTTCTTTCCGTCAGGCCGCAGTTCACCTGTCGGCGACAGGTGACGGTATAACGTCTGCCTCGAGATACCAAGCTCTTTGCATAAATAACCTATCCGTGTCTCAGGCTTTCCCATTGCTGCCATCGCCAGGCGCAATTTGGCCGCCGTCATCTTGAACGGCCTGCCGCCTTTTCTTCCCCGGGCCCTCGCTGAAGCCAGCCCGGCAAGGGTGCGTTCAGATATCAGCTCTCGCTCAAATTCAGCCAGGGCTGCAAAAATACCAAAAACCAGTTTACCCGCTGCGGTCGTGGTATCAATCGCTGCCCCGTGTCCCGTCAGTACTTTGAGCCCTACTCCCCGCCCCGTCAGATTATGCACAGTATTTATCAGATGGTGTAAATCACGGCCCAGGCGATCCAGTTTCCAGACAACCAGCGTGTCGCCTTCCCGTAGTGCCTTCATGCAATTAATCAGACCGGGTCTGTCTTCAATTTTACCTGATGCATAGTCTTCATAAAGATGCGACGGGTTAATGCCAGCGGCCAGTAAACCGTCGCGCTGGAGATCGGTCGTCTGAGAGCCATCTATCTTTGATACCCGCATATATCCAATTAACATTTTTCACCTGTCACAAATACGTTCGATTATGTGACAGTCTGCATCAGAACACTTCGAATATCAAAAGTAGTCACTTAATCCGTCATTCAATCTAAGGTGTGTAAAGGGTGCTGAGCTGAGGTTATGTGACATGGTTTTATAGGGGTACCATTTCAGCAAACACAGTTTGCCAACGAGCCAGAGATTTCGGATCTGAGCTGGAAGTGGAAAATCTCCAAAATTTTGCATAATCGGCACTTAATAACATAATGGCTCTTAAGCGCCCCGGCCGGTCCGGGTTCGTGACGAAACCGCCCTCCCCTCACTAAAAGATCACCTTTTCCCCGGCAAAAGCGGCCGTTTTTTATGTTGCCGGCTTGTTATCATAAACTGATTTTCCAACTGAGTGTCATTTCACGGCCAAAGCGCTATTTTGACAGGTTTTCTGTGTGAGAAAAAAATCACGGCCGGAAATTGTGGAGGTTCCGGCTGGATTTGCCCCTACTACTCAATTTATCCAACAAATCAACTCTGATGGAGATTTTTAACCATTATGGCGTGGAAACCACGTACAGTTTGAGGGCCTATGGTGTTAAAACGTTCATTGCTAAAGTTAATACCAATGCCATATTGGTACTGGTAGTAGATCCACCACCGTGCATGTTCGAATTTCATCAATGCAAAGGCGCGGGGAGCGTTTGCATCACCATAATCGTTAAAGACCATAGAAGCAGCAAGTCCCAGTCCGTGTTTATTCTGTTCGTATTCTTCCTTATAGTAATTGGAACCTCCCTGTACGTGGTATACTCGATATTTATCCCTGTCAATCTGATCCACCATGAGTGAGCAACCGCTGAAGTCTGGGGTAAATACAAACTTTCGTGTTCCTGGGTTCGCGGGTATAACACAAGATTGACCCTGCGGAACCCAGTACCCTTCAAGAGGGGTGGACATACCGGGGGGATCCAGAGTCATTATATTAAACTTCTTATTTACAAAGTGATGGTTAAGGTCAAAGTTATTTGGGCCAGCTAAAAGTCTATCAAGGCGGACAGCGGTCAAGAAATTGTTCTTCATAATGTCTATAGTTGAATTACTAAACTTATTGTTGAGTACTGTAGTCATTACATCTCCTTGTTCTAGTTGTGATGTTAGTAGACCTGCCATTTACTTGGATCTGTTATAGCAATAGGGAGTCCCCTATTGTTATAGGAAAGCCTCTTCAAAAAACAGGCTCGCCGTACAATAATTATTTATATCCAATCGGCCCCGTTTATGTGGTGAGTTTGGATATGGGAAATTTTTGCACCATATGATTATAGCTGCAAGATTGCAGCTAATTTTTTTGCGTGTTTACGCTACTTTTTTCAAGATGATGAAGGCTAATGGTTGGTATTTTGAGGATGTAATCTTGCTGCTATATTGCTGCTATATTTTATATTGCAATCTTGCAGCAAGCTGCTATCATTCTTATAGCTTGCTGGGCTGGGGAATTTTTTAAACAAGTAAATTTTTAGATAGCTGCAAGATTGCAGCATGAGGGGTTGCTATGGCTTGGATTGTTGCTTTTGTATCTCAGAAAGGTGGTCCTGGAAAAAGTACTCTGGCAAGAGCATTAGCTCGGGAGTCAACATCCGGAGGGCTGAAAACAAAAATTGGTGACCTGGATACTGAGCAGGCTACATCAGCTGATTGGCATCGTCGCCGTCTAGCTGCAGGATTGCAGCCAGCTGCTTCTGTTGAAGTATTCTCTACAGCTGCACAGGCTCTTGCTGCTGCAGATAACTATGACTTATTGGTTATAGATGGCCCTGCCCGTGCCAGCAAAGGAACCACTGAAATTGCTAAGGTTGCAGATTTAGTCGTTCAGCCTACAGGAGCTTCCCTGGATGATCTCATTCCTGCTGTGAAAGTTTTCCATGGACTTGTTAAGGCGGGAATACCTCGTTCAAAACTTGTTTTTGCCTTAAGCCGTATTGGAACTGAAGCTGAAGAAAACGATGCAAGAGATTATATCCAACAAGCAGGCTATGACACTCTTGACGGTTGTATGTTTGAAAAACCAGCCTACAGGCAGGCGCAAAATGCCGGATTATCTGTTACCGAAACACGCTACAAAGGCTTAAATACGCGGGCGGATGAACTGATTCAGGCGCTAATTAATAAGATGGGAGATTAAAAATGGCTGATGTGTCCAGGCTCCGTAGAAAGAATTTAGGTACCCCTCCAACACCTGAAGATGCAGCAACCAGTCTTAACGCCCCGGAAGTGGCCCCAGCAATTCCAGATGCAGGCCATCTTTCAACTAATGCAGAAAGTTATGTCAGGCGTGATGGGCGCTCAGCACGAAAAACCAACAGGACGCTGGCGTTTGCTACGCGTGTAACTGAAGATTTTGACAGGCAAATTAGAGATATAGCTGACATGGAAGGTCTAAAGCTAGTTGAAGTTTTGGAAGAAGCTCTTCAAGCTCTTAAAGAAAAAAGGGGATATTGATTTTTAAGCTGCAATCTTGCTTTTATCTTTCGATTAGATAGCTGCAATCTTGCAGCTATCTAATTTTTGCCACAGGAATATCTGTCCAGCGAGTCGTCCATGCCGGTGACAGCATTTCCCGCTTCATCTGCCAGGCTGGCTCAATGCCTTTCCCTGCAAAGCCGATCCGGAACCGCCCGGACCGGTTCATCGCATCCAGCAAATCCATCAGTTCATCACTGCCACGCCGGGGCGTTTGCTCACCGAACAGGTTCAGCTGCGCCACGCCGTCGGGCCTCAGTTCACTCAGCATCACGCCCGCTTTGGCATACCTGAACCCCGGGCGCCAGATGGCATCGAGCGCCTGCACAGCCGCCCGGATGATGTCCCGGCTGTCGCGGGTTCCGGTGCCAAGCTTTATGGTGGCGGTGTTGCCGTAACCCGGCTTACCGGCATCAAACGGCGAGGTGCGGACAAAGCTCGCCACATGGTGGCAGTACTGGCCATCTTCCCGCAGCTTCTCCGACACGCGCTCCGCGTAGCCGCAGATGGCCTGACGCATGTCGTCATAGTCGGTGATGCGTTCGCCGAAGCTCCGGCTGACCACAATCTGTTGCTTCGGCGGCGGCGCCTCTTCCAGCGGGATGCAGCTTTCCCCGTTCAGCTCACGCACGGTCCGCTCCAGCACCACGCTGAATTTTTTCCGGATAAACGACGGGCTGGTGCG